>NZ_JARUBM010000002.1:0-1216250 GCF_029626175.1 Micromonospora sp. WMMD1082
GTTCTGCATCGTGGCCGCGGTACGCGGCCCGGACGCCCGGCTGATGACGCAGCTGCGCGAGGGGGTCGCCGCGATCAAGGCCGAGGTCGACATCCAGGTCGCCGCCTCGCTCGGCATGCTCACCCAGGAGCAGGTCGACGAGCTGGTCGAGATGGGTGTGCACCGCTACAACCACAACCTGGAGACCTGCCGGTCGTACTTCCCGAACGTGGTCACCACGCACTCCTGGGAGGAGCGGTGGGAGACCCTGCGGATGGTCCGCGAATCCGGCATGGAGGTCTGCTGCGGCGGCATCCTCGGCCTCGGTGAGACGGTGGAGCAGCGGGCGGAGTTCGCCGCGCAGCTGGCCGAGCTGGACCCGCACGAGGTCCCGTTGAACTTCCTCAACCCCCGACCCGGCACCCCGCTCGGCGACCGCCCGGTGGTGGAGGGCAAGGACGCGCTGCGGGCCATCGCCGCGTTCCGGCTGGCCATGCCGCGCACCATTCTGCGGTACGCGGGCGGCCGGGAAATCACCCTGGGTGACCTCGGTACCCGTGACGGGCTGCTCGGCGGCATCAACGCCGTGATCGTCGGCAACTACCTGACCACCCTCGGTCGGCCGGCGACCGAGGATCTCAAGCTGCTCGACGAGCTGAAGATGCCGGTCAAGGCGCTCTCGGCGACCCTGTGATGCCGACCGCCGACCGCGAGCAGGCCGGGCCGGCGGTGGGGTCCTGGTGCGACCGGTGTGGGGAGGCCGCGTCGGCGGGGCCGCACGCCGGTTGCGCGGCGGCCCGGGCGTTGGAGCCACCCCGGTACTGCCCGCACTGCCGCCGCCGGATGAAGGTGCAGGTGCTGCCGGTCGGCTGGGCGGCGGTCTGCGTCGCGCACGGCGAACGGCGAGGCTGAGCACGATGCTGCGGGGAGAGGTCGTCACCCTGCGGCCGGCGGCGGCCACCGATGTGGCGAGGCTCGCGGCGATCCGGGCCGAACCGGAGGTACGCCGCTGGTGGCGCGGCGGCGACGACCTGGTCGCCGCCGTCGAGGCGGATCTCGCCGACGAAACCCTGTCGGTGTACGCGATCGAGCACGACGGCCGGGTCGTCGGCGCGATCCAGTCGTACGCCGAGGACGATCCGGACTACCGGCACGCCAGCGTCGACATCTTCCTCGACCCGTCGGTACGCGGCGCCGGGCTGGGCGGGGACGCCATCCGCACCCTGATCCGCCATCTGATCGACGCCCACGGCCACCACCGCTTCACCATCGACCCGGCGGCGGCGAACACCGCCGCGATCCGGGCGTACGCGAAGGTCGGCTTCCGGCCGGTCGGCATCCTGCGCCGCTACGAGCGCGGCGACGACGGCCGTTGGCACGACGGTCTGCTGATGGACCTGCTCGCCGACGACCTGCGCTGAACCGCACCTCGCCGCCGGCTGGCGACCAGACGCGTCAGGAGGCGGTGCAGGTGGCGCCGTTGAGGGTGAAGGTCGACGGTCTGGGGTTGCTGCCGGTGTGCGTACCGTTGAAGCCGATGCCGGCCGACGCGCCCGGCGCCAGGGTGCGGTTGTAGGACAGGTTGGTCGCGGTCACCGCCGTACCGCTCTGCTGGAAGGTGGCTCCCCAGCCCTGGCCGACCCGCTGCCCGGTGCCGGGGAAGGTGAACGCCAACGTCCAGCCGTCGACCGCCGCCGTGCCGGTGTTGGTGATCGTGATGTTCGCGGTGAAGCCGGTACCCCAGTCGTTGGTGCCGTAGGAAACCCGACAGGGCGAGGCCGGCAGCGGCGCGGAGGTGGTCACCGTCACCCGCTCCGAGGGCGGCGAGACGTTGCCCGCGGCGTCGATCGCCACCACGTAGAAGTAGTACGGGATCTGCGGCTCCAGCTCCGTCGCCTCGTACGTCGTGTCGGTGACCGTGTCGAGCAGGACGTCGACCAGGGCCGGCCCACGGTAGACCCGGTACCCGGTCACGCCCACGTTGTCGGTCGACGGGGCCCAGGTGAGCGTCGCCCCGGTCGCAGTGATCGCCGATGCCGTCAGCGAACCGGGCGCGGTCGGCGGGACCGTGTCCCCGGTGTCGGTGAACGGTGTGGTCACGGTCAGTTTCGCCGACCACGGGGAGCGGTTGCCGGCCTGGTCGATGGCCTGCACCTGGATCTCGTAGGTGCGGGTTGGCGAGAGCGTGACCACCAGCGAGTTGGTCGTGGCGAAGGAGTACGAGTACACGTCACCGCCGACCATGTAGACGCTGACCTGGTAGCGGTCGATCCCGCTGCCGGTGTCGGTGGAGGCCGCCCAGGTCAGGCTCGCCGACCGGGAGGTGACCTCGGTCGCCACCGGGGTGCCCGGGGTGCTCGGCGGGGTGGTGTCGCCGGCTGCCGGCGTGGGCTCGGCGCCCCACACCACCGCCCCGCCGGAGTAGAGCGGCACCGTCGGGTTGGGCCCGGTGGTCGCCTGGTACGACGGGTCGTTGCTCGGATCCCAGGTGCCGCCCTCGGGCACCCCGACCTTGAACTGCACCTCCATCCGGTGCGGCGACTGCCCGGCGGGGGCGATGGTGTGCCCGGTGCAGTCGACCTCGACGTACCAGAGGTCGCCGCCGGCCTGCCGGGCGGTGGTGGGTGCCGGGCAGCCCTGCGTGTAGCCGGGGGTCACCTGCACCGGTCCGGTGCCGTCGGGGCGGAAGTAGTAGCGGAACGTCGCGTCGGTCAGCGCGCGGGCCGGGAAGGCCGACTTGTTGTAGATGATCGCCTTGATCGCGGTGGCCCGAGGCTCGTTCTGCATGATCGTGGTCTCCACGGTCAGCTCGTCGATGTCGGGCTGTTCGGGCACCGGGAAGTTGGCCAGCGGAGTGCCGCCGTACTCCTGGGTCAGCCGGGCCAGCGCGGAGGTGAAGCCGGCGTTGTAGTCGGTGGCGACCTCGTTCATGACGTAGTCCGAGCGGCTGTCGGTGTACGCGTCGTTCGGCGCGGACGGGCCGCCGACCAGCGCGCCGTAGAGGGTGTGCCGGGTCTCGGTGGGCACGGTCATGCTGTCCCACCATGAGCCGTGCGCGGTGCGGTGATGCGGATTCCTCGGCGGGTTCGCGCCGAAGCCGATGACGTAGCTGGAGTTGCGCGGGTTGTCGCCGAGCGCATAGTTGATCTGCCGGACGGCGAAGTCGTGGTAGCGGGCCTTGCGGGTCGCGTCGGTGATGTTGTCGCTGTAGACCAGCGCGGCGAACGCGGTGTTGGCGGCGTAGCGCAGGGCGCCCCACGAGTCGAGCACGGCCATCCCGCCGGGCGAGTACCGGACCCGTTCCCCGTCGACGCCGACCGTCCAGAAGTCGAGCCACCGGTTGGCGTCGTCGACGTACTTCTGCTTGCCGGTCAGGTTCGCCAGCAGCACGTACGCCCCGAACTGCTTGTTGTCCCAGGCGACCGTCCACTTGTAGGAACGGGTGGAGGTCTGCGGTTCGGTGCCGAGTTGGTCGTACTCGCTCTCCGCCTTGGCCAGGTACGCCGCCTCGCCGGTGGCCCGGTACAGCCAGATCGCGCCCCACACCAGCTCGTCCTGCCACCCGCTCCAGGAGCGGTAGAAGTTCGTCGCGTCGGTGATGCACTCGTGATAGCTCCTGCGTACCGTGTCGGCGAACGTGTAGAGCTGCCGCGCGTGGGTCAGCAGCCTGTCGGCGTACGCGGCGTCGGTGGGCCGGAAGACCATGGACGACGCGGCCAACGCCGCCGCCGTCTCCCCCGCCAGGTCCGCGCCGCCACAGCTCGCATCGATCTTGTACGCGGGCCGCGCCATCGGCATCACCTCGGCCGGCCCCCACCACTTGTGGTCGTCGCCCCGACCCACCTGTCCATAGAGGACGTTCGGTGACGGGTGCGCCTTGACGAAGTAGTCGTTGACGAAACGCAGATTGTTCAGCAGGTGGGTCAGCTGACCGGAGGCGGCGTACCCGGACCGGTACTCCACCGCACCCCAGGCGAGCATGGTGGCGCTGAAGGCCATCGGAAAGCCGAACTTGACGTGGTCGCCGGCGTCGTACCAGCCACCGGTGAGGTCGACCCCCACGTCGGCGCCGTCGCGCAGTGCGGAGTCGCCGCGCCACGACACCCGATTCCACTCCGGTAGCGTCCCGGACTGCTGCGCCTCGTAGAACAGCAGCGACTTCTGCAACGCCTCCGCGTAGTTGAACGCCGGCGCGACAGCGGGCTGGGCCCCGTCGGATCCGCCCCCGCCGACCGGCCCGGCGGCGGCGCCGGTCGCGGGTACGCCGAGCGCGAGCGCGAGCCCGGCGGCCAGCGCCGTGACGACGGCCAGCAGTCGGCGCGGCCAGGGCTGGTCGGGGCGGCGAGGCCAGGGCTGATCGGCCCGGCGAGGCTGGTCCGCCCGGCGAGGCTGGTCGGCGCGGCGAGGCTGGTCGGCGCGGCGGAGCCGGGGCCACGGTTGGTCGGCACGACGCGGCCAGGGCTGGTCCGGGCGATGGTTCGGTCGGTGCCGGTTGGCGCGGGCGCGGCGCGGCCGTGGGTGGTGATGCATGCGACTGCTCCTGTCGATGCGTGGCGGGCAGCATCGACCAGACGCGTGGGCGCGTCGGAGTGGACGGCTGCCGACGGAGGTGGCGGTGCGAGGTGGCTTCAACAGGAGCGGGAGCGCTCCCATGGATACCCAGCAATGTAATGCCCGAGTCACCGCTTGTGAAGAGCCACGCCACCGGCCCCCGGCACACCAGGCCGCACACGCCGGAACGTACGCCACACAGGGGCACGCGTCCCGCCGCACGAGCAAATCTTGGACAGTTGCCGTTCCGCGCTAACGGCACGCCCGGTTGGGCTTGCTGATCGTTTGCCGCCGAGTGACTCGACGCGCCGCTGTGCGAGTCACTCAACCGCAAACGATCGTCCACGGACCAGTCCCCGGCCAAGCGATGGGCAGGGCTCCCGCACCGGGGGCCCTGCCCACCTCACCGTCCTCCGCACCGGAGGACGGTCGTCTGATCCGCCGACCAACCCGCCCTCAGCCGCTGGTCTCGGCCGGTGCCGGCACCTGGGCGGCCAGGGGCATGGTCATGGTCAGCAGGGCACCGTCCCGCTCGATCGTGGTCGGCCGGGACAGTCGGCGCAGCGTACGCAGCATCGGTGCGTTGTCCGCCTGGACGTGCAGCACCAGCGCCGCGTAACCGGCCGACTCGGCCTGCCGGGTGAGCCGGCGCAGCAGCGTCGAGCCCAGCCCGCGCCGCTGCCAGTCGTCGCGCACCAGCAGCGCCAGCTCGGCCTCGTCGCCCTCGGCGAGCAGGTTGGCCATCGCGACGACCGACTCCGCCGCCCCGCCGGAGCCGGTCGTCGCGGCGATCAGGGTCAGCCCACGGACCGGCTCCAGCAGCCGGCGCAGGCGGGCCGGGGAGGGTTGGCCCGCACCTCCCAGGTAACGACGCTGCCGGCTGGCCGCCGAACAGGCCTGGTGCAGCTCGACCACCGACGTCAGGTCGTCCGCGACGGCGGGGCGTACGATCAGCTCGGCACCGTCCGGCAGAACCACGGTGACCTGCTCGGTGCTGCGACGGGCCGCCGTGGCACCCAGCTCCAGCAGCGCCTGCGCCCGGGCGTACTCCGCCGGGGTGAAGCTCGGCGCGACCCGGCGCAGCAGATACGACCCGCCGTTGGGATCGGCCAGCGACATGGTCAGATCGTCGATCCCCGGGCGGGCGGCGGCGGGTGCGGGCCGCCAGGTCACCTCGTCGGCGCCGAGCAGGGCCCGGAGCACCTCGCCGGTCGCGTCCGGGTCGTGCACCAGCCGGGTGGCCAGCCCGAGCACCCGGGTGGGCTGGTCGGCCAAACCACGCGCCTCACTGCGTGCCACCCAACAGTCCCGACCCCGCCCCCGCTCGACGGCGGCGAGGAGATCCGCCTCGTCGAGAGTGTCCGGCGCGTCGACGAGGAAGTCGTCGACGGCACCGCGCTCGGTGGTGTGCACCTGCACGGTGAGGATGTTGACTCCGCGCAACGCGAGGCTCGCCGTGAGCACCGACAGGTAGCCCGGCCGGTCGTCCACGGTGGCTCGGATCCGCCACAGCGTCATCGTTGCCTCCCTTCCCGTGCCACCCTCGCCTGCCGCTGTTGCCAGCCGGTTGCCCCACCATGTCCAGCCGTGACCAGCCGTGCGGTCTGCGTCACAGCTGGGGCCCGGTCACGGGTTCGCGCTGACCGGTGGGGTGCCGACCAGGTCCAGCCGGTCACCGAGGATCACCGCGCTGGCCCGGACCAGCTGAGCGAGCCGATCCACCTCGGTGGAGTGGAACGCGGCGGGCGCCAGGGTCTCGCTGTGCTCGCGGCAGACCACCAGGACCAGCCCGGCCCGACCGAACGGCGCGACCGCGAAGTGGCCGCCGTCGGGCATGGTCATCGACCGGGCGCGCAGCGGGGTCACCTCCGGCAACTGCGGCGGTACGGGCGTACGCCAGCTGGCGTGCCCCACCGTCGCGCCGCCGCCTCCGCTGCGGGAGGCCCAGTCGACGGGCACCATGGCGGCCACCGCCCACTCGGCGGCGAGCAGCCCCGGCACCGCGTCGACCAGGGTGGCCAGCCCGTCGACCGGGTTGCCGGCGACCTGTGCCAGCAGCTCGGCGTCCTGGCCGGTGGTGGTGGGCGCGCCGATCGCCCGCCACACGCCGTCCACCCGCACTCCGGGGATCGCCGCCAGGCCCGCCAACAGCCGCTCCACCCGGGCGGCGCCCGGCCAGACCACGGTGAAGTCGTCGACCGCCCGGCCGCCGAGGCGTTCCAGCACGACCACCTGGACGATGTCCGCGCCCGACACCCCGAGGGTGCGCGCCACCTGGCCGAGCGTGCCCGGGCGGTCCGGCAGGGTGACCCGCACGCGCAACAACATCTCTAACCCCTCCGCTCGGCGGGCCGGCACGGTGGCCGACAGGCTGATCCCCAGCCTGTCAGATGACCATTTCGTCCCTGTTGCGGTGGCATGACCCGAGGGTCAAACCTGACCTTGACACCCCGCCCGAGCTGCTGAGATCGCGACATGCGGGCAGATAGCGCCGCTGGTCGGGCCGACAGCCCGAGGCGCCGCAAGCCGTGACCGGCCCGGCGGCCGAGGGGTCAGGCGGAGGCGCGCTCGACGAACTGGGTGTCCAGGACGATGTGTGGCGCGGGGATCTCGTCGCCCCGGATCCGGGCGACCAGCAGCCGCGCCATCTGCCGCCCCATCTCCTCGGTGGGCTGGAACACCGACGACAACGGCGGGTCGGCCTGCCGGGCGATCGGCGCGTCCTCGAAGCCGACCACGGCCACGTCCTCCGGCACCCGGCGCCCCGCCTCGCGCAGCGTCCGCAACGCGCCGAAGGCCATCAGGTCGGCGGCGACGAAGACCGCGTCCAGGTCGGGACAGCGGTCCAGCAACTGCCGCATGGCCGTCGCCCCGCTCTCCTCGCTGAAGTCGCCGTACGCGATCAGATCGGGGTTGACGCCGAACCCGGCGGTGCGTACCGCATCCCGGTACCCGGACAACCGGGCCAGGCCGGCGCCCATGTCCTGCGACCCGGCGATGGTGGCGATGCGCCGCCGCCCCCGTCCGGCGAGGTACTCCACGGCCTGCCGCGCCCCACCGGCGTTGTCGATGTCGACGAACGAGGCGGGCTGCGCGTCGGGGTGCAGCATCCGCGCGGGACGGCCACCGAGCACGGTGGGCAGGCCGCGCTCCTCCAGCAGGGTGGGCAGCGGATCGGCATCGTGCAACGACAGCAGCAGCACCCCGTCGACGTGCTGGTTGGTCAGGTGGTGCTCGACCCGTTCCCGCTCCAGCGGCGACTGCGCCATGGCCAGCCAGAGCTGCAACGGCGTCTCCAGCAGGGCGGAGCTGATCCCCCGGACGATGCCGGCGAAGAACGGCTCGGCGAAGATCCGCTCGCCGGACTCGCTGACCACCAGGGCCACCGAGTCGGTCCGCTGGGTGACCAGTGCCCGGGCGGCGCGGTTCGGCACGTACCCCAGCTCGGCGATGGCCTGCTGGACGGCGGCCCGGGCCTCCGGACTCACCTGGGGGGAGCCGTTGACCACGCGGGAGACCGTGCCGCGGCCGACACCGGCGCGGGCGGCGACCGCGTCGAGGGTCGGGCGCCCGAGCGACCGGGTGCGCTGCGTTGTCATCGTCTGCTCCTCCGACGTCAGGCGGCCCCGGCACCTGCTTCAGCGTCGGTGCCGGGCCGCCCGTTACTGGCTGGCCGTCGCCCTATTGTGCGGCCAGACCGTTGCGTCGGATCACCTCCGCGTACCACCTGGCGCTGGACTTGGGGATACGGGTCTGGCTGTCGTAGTCGATGTAGATCATGCCGAACCGCTTGGTGTAACCCCAGGCCCACTCGAAATTATCCATCAGCGACCAGGCGAAGTATCCCCGCAGGGGGACGCCCGCGCTGATCGCCTCGTGCGAGGCGCGCAGGTGGGCCTCGAAGTAGGCCAGCCGGTCGGCGTCGTCGACCTGACCGTCGACCACCACGTCGACGAAGGCCGACCCGTTCTCCGTCACGTACAGCGGCAGGTCCGTGTACTCCTCGTGCACCCGGCGCAGCGTCTCCAGCAGACCCGGGGAGTCGATCTCCCAGCCCATGTCGGTGACCGGCACCCCCCGGGTGACGAATCGGACGTCCTCGCTACCCGGCCAGCTGGACGACGCCCGCCAGTAGGGTTCCGGCTTCTCCCCGGGCACCGGTGCGGCCACCACGTGCCGGCTGTAGTAGTTGACCCCGACCAGGTCCAGCGGCGTGGCGATGGTGGCCAGATCCCCGTCGTGGACGTGCTCGAAGTCGGTCACCTTGGCCAGGTCGGCGACCAGGTCGGCGGGGTAGCTTCCGCGCAGCAGCGGGTCGAGGAAGAACCGGTTGGCCAGCCCGTCGATGCGTCGCGCGGCGTCCACGTCACCCGGCGCGTCGGTGGCCGGGGTCACCGGGTACAGGTTGACGGTCACCCCGAGCTGCGGGCCGGGCCGGGCCGCGCGCAGCGCCTGCACGGCGAGCCCGTGCCCGAGCATCAGGTGGTGCCCGGCGCGGACCGCGTCCGCCCCGGCGCGGCGGCCGGGGGCGTGCACCCCGGAGCCGTAGCCAAGGAAGGCGGAGCACCAGGGCTCGTTGAGCGTGGTCCAGTACTTCACCCGGTCGCCCAGCGCGTCCGCCACCAGCTGGCTGTAGTCGGCGAACCGGTAAGCGGTGTCCCGAGCCGGCCAGCCACCGGCGTCCTCCAGCTCCTGGGGCAGGTCCCAGTGGTAGAGGGTGAGCCAGGGCTCGATCCCGTTGGCCAGCAGCTCGTCGACCAGCCGCCGGTAGAAGTCGAGCCCCTCGGCGTTCGCCGGGCCCGACCCGCCCGGCTGCACCCGGGGCCAGGAAACCGAGAAACGGTACGACTTCAACCCCAGCTCGGCCATCAGGCGAACGTCCTCGCCGAGCCGGTGGTAGTGGTCGCAGGCGACGTCGCCGGTGTGCCCGGCGACCGTCCGGCCCTCGGTGTGGCTGAAGGTGTCCCAGATCGACGGGGTCCGGCCGCCCTCGGCCGCCGCGCCCTCGATCTGGTACGCGGCGGTCGCCGCACCCCAGAGAAAGCCGGGTGGGAAGGTCAGCGGCGCGTCTTCGTCCAGGACGCCGACGGCGGGCGGGGTGGCGGGGTTACTCACGACTTGACTGCACCTTCCATGATCCCGCCGATGATCTGGCGGCCGAACAGAATGAAGACCAGGACCAGTGGCAGGGTGCCGACCGCCGTGGCGGCGAAGACCTGGGAGTAGTCGGTGTAGTAGGCGTACGACAGGAAGGAGAGCGAGACCTGCAGGGTCGGGTTCTCCGGGGTGAGGATCGCGTACGGCCAGAGGAACGAGTTCCAGTTCTCCATGAAGGTCAACAGACCCAGCACGCCGGCGGCCGGACGCAACGCGGGCAGCACGATGTTCCAGTAGATCCGGAAGGTGCTGGCGCCGTCGACCCGGCCGGCCTCGATCAGTTCGTCGGAGATCGCCTGGCTGGCGTACTGCCGCATCATGAACACGCCGAAGCCGGTGACCAGGAACGGCACGGTGACCGCGTAGAGGGTGCCATGCCAGTCGAGCTCCTGCATCATGCCCCAGAGCGGGATGAGGCCCATCTGGGTCGGGATCATCATGGTGACGATGATCGCCAGCAGCAGGATGTTGCGGCCCCGGAATCGCAGCTTCGCGAAGGCGAAGCCGGCCAGCGAGCCGGTGAGCACCACCGACACGGTGACCACCGAGGAGACGATGATCGAGTTCGTCAGGCCGGTGAGGAAGTTGGCCGCGTCGTTGTCGAGCACCCGCCCGAAGTTGTCGCCGAAGGCACTTCCGGGGGTGAACGGCGGCGGCACGTCGTTGATGGCGTCCAGGGTGCGGCTGCCGATCACCAGCATGTAGTAGAAGGGGTAGATCGACAACAGGGCCGCCAGGACGAGGGCCATGTAGGTCAATGGACTGGTGCGCCACAGGCGCTGGGAAGCCGAGAACACAGACCTCTCCTCACTTGGCCGCGCGGCGGACGAGAACGAAGTTGAGCAGCGACATCAAGACGATGATCATGAAGATCGCCCAGGCCACCGCGGCCCCGTAGCCTGCGGTGCTCAGGTTGTCGATGCCCTTCTCGTACATGTACATGGCCAGGGTCTGGAACTCCCGCTGATTGCCACCGAGGATGCGCCCGTTGGCGAAGAGCAGCGGCTCGGTGAAGAGCTGCATGCCGCCGATCGTGGAGAGGATGACCACGAAGATGAAGGTGGGCTTGAGCATCGGCAGGGTGATCCGCCAGAACTGCCGCCACTGACTGGCGCCGTCGATCGCGGCCGCCTCGTACAGGTCCTTCGGGATGGCCTGCATGCCGGCGAGCAGGATCAGGGTGTTGTAGCCGGTCCACCGCCAGTTGACCATGGTGGCGATCGCCGTCCAGGAACTCCACCGCTGCGCCCGCCAGTCGATCTGGTCCACCCCGACGAAGCTGAGCAGCCAGTTGAACAGGCCGAACTCGCGCTGGAACAGCATGCCGAAGACGATCGCCACCGCAGCCACCGAGACCACGTTCGGGACGAAGATGGCCATCCGGAAGAAGGTCTTGGCGCGCAGCAGCGTGCGGTTGAGCAGGTTCGCCAGGAAGAGCGCCAGCAGCAGCTGCGGGATGGTCGACAGGGCGAAGATGCCGAAGGTGTTGACCAGCGCGTTCCAGAAGTACTCGTCGGAGACCAGCTGGGTGTAGTTGTCGAATCCGATGAACGAGTGATCGCCGATCATGTCCCAGTCGTGCAGCGACATCCAGGCGGTGCGCAGCATCGGGTACAGCCCGAACACGCCGAAGATCAGGAAGAACGGCGCGATGTAGAGGTACGGCGAGTACTTGAGATCCAGGCGGTTGAGCAGGTACCCGCGACGACGCCGGGGCGCAGCATCGGGTGGTGGTGGTGCTGGCGACGGCGGCGCCGTCGTGGCCGACAGACTCATGCTGTTTTCCTTTTCCGGCGAGGCCGGGGGCCCTCGCGCAGGGGCAACCCAGAAGGGGACCGACCGGTGGCGTCCGGGTAGTCCCCGAACGCCACCGGTTGGGAATCACTCAGAAGGCGCCCTGAACACCGGCGTCCTTCACGAACTGCTCCCAGGCCTTGTCCTTGCTGGCCTGCCCGTTCTCGAACGACCGCAGGGCCGGCTCGAGCGCGTTCTCCTTCACCGCCTGGTGCTTCGGGCCCAGGTGCACCGGCTCGATCTTGCTGACGCTCTCGCCGAAGATCTTGCCGGTCGGCGCGTTGCTGAAGTACTCGTTGGTGTAGCTGAGGAACGCCTCGTTCTGCAGCGCCTCCAGGCTGGTGGGCAGCGGGCCCTTGAGCTTGAAGGCCTCCACCTGGCTGGTGGCGTTGGTCAGGAACTCGGCGAGCTTCGCCGCCTCCTTCTGGTGCGCGCTCTGCTCCGGCACGGCCAGCCAGGAGCCGCCCCAGTTGCCGCCGCCACCCGGCACGGCCGCCACGTCCCACTTGCCCTTGTTGGCCTCACCGGAGTTGTCCGCCACGATGCCGAGCATCCAGGACGGGCAGAAGGTCGCCGCGAAGGTGCCCTGCTTGAAACCGCCCGACCACTCGGGCGACCAGGTCGCCGTCTTGGCGGAGATGTCCGCCATCGAGGTCGCGGTCTCCCAGGCCGCCTTCACCGCGGGGCTGCTGTCCGCGATGATGTTGTTCTCCTTGTCGTAGAACAGGTCGCTGCCCTGCTGAAAGAGCACGCCGTTGGAGACGGCGGTGATCGAGTCGATGAAGTTCTTGCCGGTGGCCTGCTTGTACTTCTGGCCGGCCGCGTGGAAGCCGCTCCACTCCGGCCAGAGCGCCGACACCTCGTCCCGCTCGGTGGGCAGGCCGGCCGCCCCGAACAGGTCCTTGCGGTAGCAGACGGCGAGGCTGCCGACGTCGGTCGGCAGACCGATCAGCCGCCCGTCCGGCGCCTTGCCCAGCTCCCACTTCCAGGGGAGATACTCGGTGGAGTGGTCGTCGACCAGCGGAGTCAGGTCCACCCAGTTGCGCGGGTTGGCCTTGAACTCGTTGAGGATGCCCTCCTCCAGGGCGGTCACATCGGCCGCGCCCTTGCCGGTGGCCAGGTAGCGGACCAGCTTGGGCCGGTAGTCGCCGAGCTGGGCGGTCTTGCGCAGCTCGACCTTGATGCCGGTCTGCTGCTCGTACTGCTTGACGAGCTCGTCGTAGCCGAACTCGCCGAAGGTGTCGACGACGAGCTTGGCGGGCTTGCCGTCCGCGGTCGTCGTGTCGTCGTCGTTGCCGCAGGCCGCGAGAACACCGCTGGCGGTGACCGCGGCCAGGGCGATCGCCGCCATGCGGGTACGCCGCGTGGTGAGGCTCATCCTGACCCCTCTTTCGGTGGTGAGGCTTCGTTTACGTGTGGTGGGGGGTGCCGCAGCGCCTGCCGGCGTCGACTCGGACAGCCGGCGTCGGCGCCCCGGATGGCGGGAACTGTGATCCACGCCTCTTGGGAACGCTCCCATGAGATTGCCGGGAGGTGTCAGGAGTGTCAATAGTCCGATGGGAGCGATCCCAGATCGTTACCGCGAAAATGGTGTGAATGGCGCTGCACTGTGGAACGCGCGGCCCGAGACCGGGTGCGTATGGCTCAGGGTCAGCAGAAACGGCGCAGCAGCGTGTCGGCCCGGCCGGGGTCGAAGGCCGCGGGATCGAACCCGGCGCCCACCCAGTCCCGCATCGACCGGTGCTCCGGATGGCTCGGGTCGGCCAGCGCGGCGAGCAGCACCCGGTAGCCCTGCGGCCCACCGACGCCCTCCGGCGGGCAGGCCCTCTCCCCGTCGAGGCAGCTCGGGTAGCGCTCGTCGGCCTCGGCGGTGAAGGCATCCTCCACCAGCAGGTCGTGCTCCCACCAGTCGCCGAAGTCGTAGGTGTAGTGCCACCGGCTTCCCTTGCCGACCACCGCGTCCAGCCGGACGTCCAGTTCGTCGTGCAGGGCCAGCTCACCGTCGGGGTCGGGTTCGCCGTACTGCACGCCGTCGATCTCGAACGAGTGCAGGTGACAGTCGCGCCAGCCCATCGCGTGCTGCACCACCCGGTGCACCCGATCCAGGGTGTAACCGCCCGGGATCAGGACCCGGCGCCAGATCGCGGGCCGTATCCCGGACAGGGACATCCTCAGCTGGAAGATCTGACGCGACATGGGTGTCCCATCCTCCCTCGGCATAGGCTGCGAGCATGATCTGCCGAGCGTGCCGGGCGCGGCGGCACGACGACTGCCCGGGCCGGAACTGGTGCGACTGTCAGCACCGTACCCCCCGACCCACCCCTCCGGTCACCGGTCCGGCCAGCGAATGAGCGTCGGGCTTCCGATTTCCCTACTCTGGCCGGACCCGTCACCTCAGCCGGTCGACGACGACACGCTCACCACCCTCTACGGTCGCGCGGAGCTGCCACACCTGCGGATGAACTTCGTGACCAGTGTCGACGGCGCGGTCAGCGTCGACGGCTACTCCGCCGGGCTGTCCGGCCCGCCCGACAAGCGGGTCTTCGGGCTGCTGCGGATGCTCTGCGACGCGCTCCTCGTGGCCGCCGGCACGCTGCGCCACGAGGGCTACCGGGCGGTCCGACTCGACGAGCGACGCCGGGCCTGGCGACGCGCGCACGGGCTGGCCGAGTATCCGACGCTCGTGGTGGTCTCCGGCACCGCACACCTCGACCCGACCCAGGCGGCCTTCGCCGACGCGCCGGTACGCCCCGTGGTGCTCACCCGCGACGACGCGCCCGCGCCGCCCGGGCTGGCGGCCGTGGCCGACCTGGTGCGCTGCGGCGACGGCCGGGTGGACCTCGCCACCGGCCTCGCCGAGCTGCGCCGCCGCGGGCTCGCCCAGGTGCTCTGCGAGGGCGGCCCGCGACTGTTCGGCACGCTCACCGCCGCCGACCTCGTCGACGAGGTGTGCCTCTCGGTCGCCCCGCTGCTCGCCGGTGCCGGCCCCGACCGGATCACCGCCGGCGACCCGAGCCCGCCCCGTGGCCTGCCGCTGCGTCACGTCCTGCTCGCCGGCGACGGCACCCTGCTGCTGCGCTACGCCCGGCGCTGACGACGCGGCCCGCGCCGACCGTGCGGCCCGCGCCGCGAGCGCAGCCCGGGTTGGCGATGCCGCCGAGTTGACCGAATCCAACGCCTGACCGCAGGTCAGCTCATTACCGTGGACCGGGATCGGTAGCTGCCGGAGGGCGGGGCGTTGGCGCACGAGGTGGTCGAGCTACGGATCCACGGGGTCTCCGGCGCCTCCGCCGAGGCGCTGCTGGACCACCCGGTCGTGATCCGGGTCGCCGGCGACGACAACGCGGGCTTCTACCGGCCCCGGCCCGGCTTCGGGATCAGCGACCGGCCGCAGGCGTTGCGGGTGGAGGCGTACCGCTGGGGCGCGCTGACCGCCGGCGGTGCCGTGCGTACCCTGTCGCTGCTCTTCCTGTTGCCGTTCATGCTGGTCAACCTCGCCGTCTGGACGCGGCCGGCGACCGGCGGGGCGGGTGGGCTGGTCGGCCCGATCTGCCGGCTGCTCGCCGCCACCCTGACCGCCGCGTTCGTGCTCTCCTTCGTGGGCGTGACGATCGACATCATCGGCTGGCAGTGCGTTCCCTACCAGCCCTGCCTGGCGGGGCGCGGATACCTCTCCTGGCTCTCCGACCTGCCCCTCGGGCCTCGCCTGGCGCTGCTCGCGCTGGTGCCGGTCGCCGCGCTGCGGCTGCTCTGGTGGCTCGGCGAGCGGTCCGCGCGGGCCTTCGAGGCGTTCCCGGCCGCGCACGGGCAGGACCGCACCAGCGGCGGAGAGGACCGCGTCGACACCCCGGGGTTCTGGAACGACGCGCTGGTGGTGCACCGGTTACGCGCCATCCACGTCGCGGTCGGGCTCGGCGTGCTCGACGCGAGCCTGCTCGGTACGCTGATCTACGTCTATCCCACGCCGGTCGCCTACCTTCTCTTCGGCGCGGCCTGGGTGCTGCTGGCGGCCTGCGCCGTCCTGCTCTGCTGGCCCGCCCGGACCGCGCCGGACGGCCCGGGCCGGGGGCCGGTGGACCTGCGCGGCATCCGGCCGCTGCGGGTGGCCGCCACCGTGGTCACCCTGCTGACCCTCGCCTACAGCGCGGTGCCGCTGGAGCCGGAGCCGCCGCACGGGCAACTGCCCGGATACCAGGGAGCGGTGGCCGGACTGGTCGCCGTCCAGGCCGCCCTGCTCGTCGCGCTCGTCGGGGCCGTCCTGCACCAGCGCCGACGCAGCCCGACCGCGGGCACGTCGTGGCTGGGCGGGCTCGCCGCGCCGATCTTCGCCGCCATGGCGGTCGCCGCCTCGTACGGGTTCGCCGCGGCGCTCGTCTACCGGATCGCCGACCTGCTCGACCGGGGAGAGATCCCGAACCCGGCCCGGCCCGACCACCCCGGCGCGCCGCCGCTGGAGCCACCGGTCTCCTACCGCTGGGCGGCGCTGGCCGGGCTGGTAACGGTCCTGGTCGTCGCCGCGACGGTGCTCTGGCGGATCGCGGTGACCCGGCGTCGGCGGCGCCGGATGGCCGAGGGGATCGTCCGGCGCGACTTTCCCGACCCGCCGCCGGAGGCCCTGTCCCGGCGCGTCGACGTCCGGGAGATCGTGGCCCGGGCCGCGATCGCCGAACACCTGGGACCGGTCTTCACCGTGTTCCTGGTGCTGTCGGTGCTCGGCGTCGCCACCGTGGCGCTGGACCTGATCGGCATCGGGCCGTCGGAGCTGGCCCGGCGACTGACCGGCAGCGACGGCACGACGACCACCCGGGTGGCGCTGCTGACCGACGTCGGCATGTACGTCATCGGTCTGGTCGCGCTCGGGATCATCGTGCTCGGGCTGTTCTCCTACCGGTCGGACGAGACCCGGCGCACCGTGGCGGTGATCTGGGACCTGGGCACCTTCTGGCCGCGTACGGTGCACCCGTTCGCGCCGCCCTGCTACGCGGAGCGGGCGGTGCCGGAACTCGCCAAGCGGATCACCGCACTGGCCCGCCGGGGCGGGGTGATCCTCTCCGGGCACAGTCACGGCTCGGTCCTCGCCGCCGCCACCCTGCTCCAGTTGCCGGCCGAGGTGCTGCCCCGAGTGGCACTGCTGACCCACGGCAGCCCGCTGCACCGGGTGTACGCGCGGCTCTGCCCGGCCTTCTTCGGCGATCCGACCCTGCACGAGGTGGGCGAGCGGATCGGCTGGCGGTGGGTGAACCTGTGGCGGGACACCGACTCGGTCGGCGGCCCTCTTTTCTCGCCGCACCGCCCGGGAGAGTCGCCACGGGTCGGGGGGCCGGCCGGCACGGTCGACCGGCGGCTGGTCGACCCGCGCGGCATCACCGTGCCACCCGACGACACGGTCCCGCCGCCGATCAACCGGCACTGGCCGTACCACACCGACGAGGCGTACGAGGCGGCGGTTCGCGAGCTGGTGGGGCGGCTCGAACTGACCACCGGAGGCGGGCGGGCACCGACCGCGCCGGGCGGCGCCTGAGCGGGCCCGCGACGCGTCGGCGACGATCACGACCCGTCAGGGTGCCGTCGCCGTACGGGGTCGACGCGAGACCGTGGCGTGGTCTGCGCCGCGTCGCGTGGCGGCCTGTCGTACTCCTCCGGCAGGATGCAGGGCGTGTGTGCCGACCGCGACGACGAGCCGACCGGAGCTGCCCGATGACTGACCAGGGGCTGAACAGCCCGGGCGAGGGGTTGGCCGGCCCGGGCCAGGGGGTGGGCCGGGTGCTGGGCACCGCCGACGCCACTCCCCTGCAGTTCTGGACGGCGGTCTCCCCCGGCAGCTACCTGCAACTCGACGACGTGGTGGTGACCCGCCGCGACCTGCCCGACCGGGAGCCGGTGACCATCGCCGGGGTGGTCACCCAGGTCCGGGCGCGGCACGAGGGCGCGCAGTTCGACTCCGACGTCTTCGCCATCGCCGACGGCACGCTGCCGGCGCAGGTGCAGGAGGCCGCCGAGATCACCACCACCCGGGTCGATCCGGAGTTCTACGTGCCGCCACAGCCCGGCGCGGTGGTGCACCGGGCGGAGGGCGACGCCCGCGCCCGGGCGCTGCACTTCGACCGGATGGAACGGCGGATCCCGATGGGCACCGGGCGCGACGGGGTTCCGGTCTACCTCAACGCCGACTTCCTCGACGGCACCCGGGGCGCCCACGTGTCGATCTCCGGCATCTCTGGGGTGGCCACCAAGACCAGCTTCGCCACCTTCCTGCTCTACTCGGTGTTCCGCTCGGGACAGCTCGGCGGTGACGCGGTCAACGCGAAGGCGCTGATCTTCAACGTCAAGGGCGAGGATCTCCTCTTCCTCGACCACCCGAACGCCCGGCTGGACGATCCCACCCGCGCGGCGTACGCCCGGCTCGGTCTGGTCGCCGACGCCTTCCCCGACGTGCGGGTCTACGCCCCGCCCCGGGTCGGCGACTCCTCCGGCACGCCGGACGTGAGCAGCCGGTTGACCGGGGTGGACAGCTTCTACTGGACGCTCAGCGAGTTCTGCGCCGACCGCCTCCTGCCGTACGTCTTCGCGGACGCCGACGACGAGCGCCAGCAGTACACGATGGTGGTCCACTCGGTCGCCGCGCACCTGGCCCGTTACGCCCAGCCCGCCGACGGCGGGGTGAGCATCGACGGGGTGCGGCTCGGCACCTACGCCGACCTGGTCGACCACGTCGTCGAGCAGCTCAGCGACGACGAGACCCGCGGTGACTGGGCGGGCAGCGCCGTCGGCCTGGGCACGGTCAACGCCTTCGCCCGCCGGCTGATCGGCAGCAAGCGGGACCTGTCCCGCTTGATCCGCGGCGATCTGGCCAGCCGGCGTCCACACTCGATCAACACCGCCGAGTCCGCTCAGGTCACCGTCGTCGACCTGCACAACCTGCCGGATCGCGCGCAGCGCTTCGTGGTCGGCGTGACGCTCAAGAGCGAGTTCGAGCGCAAGGAGAAGGCCGGCTCCGCCAAGCCGCTGCTCTTCGTCGTGCTCGACGAGCTGAACAAGTACGCCCCCCGGGAGGGCTCCTCGCCGATCAAGGAGGTGCTGCTCGACATCGCCGAGCGGGGCCGCTCGCTCGGCGTGATCCTGATCGGCGCGCAACAGACCGCCAGCGAGGTGGAGCGGCGCATCGTGACGAACTCGGCCGTCCGGGTGGTGGGCCGGCTCGACCCGGCCGAGGCGTCCCGCCCGGAATACGGCTTCCTCCCCCCGGCACAGCGGCAGCGGGCGCTGCTGGCCAAGCCGGGCACCATGTTCGTCAACCAGCCCGACATCCCCGTACCGCTCTGCCTGGAGTTTCCCTTCCCGGCCTGGGCCACCCGGGTCTCCGAGGCGGGGGCCGCGCCGTCGCAGACCCTCCGTTCGATCACCCAGTCCGCCGACCCGTTCGCGGTGGTCGGGTCCGGCGGCGGCACGGCCGACGACGACATCCCGTTCTGAGAGGCTGGCACTGTGAAGATCCTGCACACCTCCGACTGGCACGTGGGCAAGGTCCTCAAGGGCCAGTCCCGGGCCGAGGAGCACAAGCAGGTTCTGGCCGGCGTCATCGACATCGCCCGGCGGGAACGGCCCGACCTGGTCGTCATCGCCGGCGACCTCTACGACACCGCCGCGCCGACCCCGGAGGCGACCCGCCTGGTCACCCGGGCGCTGACCGCGCTGCGGCGCACCGGCGCGGACGTGGTGGCCATCGGCGGCAACCACGACAACGGCCCGGCCCTGGACGCGCTGCGGCCGTGGGCGGAGGCCGCCGGCATCACCCTGCGCGGCGGCGTGCGGGAGGACCCGGCCGAGCACGTCATCGACGGCACCACCGCTGGCGGGGAGCGTTGGCGACTGGCCGCGCTGCCGTTCCTGTCCCAGCGGTACGCCGTCCGCGCGGTGGAGATGTACGCACTGACCGCCGCCGAGACCAACCAGACGTACGCCGACCACCTGGGCCGCATCCTCACCCGGCTGACCGAGGGCTTCACCGAGCCCGACCGGGTGCACCTGGTCACCGCCCACCTGACCGTGGTCGGCGCGGCCACCGGCGGCGGCGAGCGGGACGCGCACACCATCATGGGGTACGCCGTGCCCGCCTCGGTCTTCCCCGGCACCGCGCACTACGTGGCGCTGGGCCACCTGCACCGCGCCCAGCGGGTGCAGGGGCCGTGCCCGATCCGCTACAGCGGAGCACCCCTCGCGGTGGACTTCGGCGAGCAGGAGAACGTCCCGTCGGTGACCCTGGTCGAGGTCACCGCGACGACGGCGGCGCAGGTCCGCGAGGAGCCGGTGACCGCCGCGACCACCCTGCGCACGGTGCGCGGCACGCTCGCCCAGCTCGCCGAGGTCACTCCGCCGGAGGGTTGGCTGCGGGTGTTCGTCCGCGAGCAGCCCCGGGCCGGGCTGCGCGAGGAGGTGCAGCAGTTGCTCCCCCGCGCGCTGGAGATCCGGATCGACCCGGAGCTGGTCCCGGCTCCCGGCAGCGGCACCCGGGTCGCCCAGCGCTCCGGTCGCTCGCCCCGGCAGCTGTTCGGCGACTACCTGGACAGCCGGGGCCACGCCGACGAGGGCGTCCGGGAACTCTTCGACGAGCTGCTCGAGGAGATTGATCACTGATGCGACCGATGCGGCTGGACATGGCCGGCTTCACCGTCTTCCGCGACGAGACCACCGTCGACTTCACCGACGCCGACTTCTTCGCCCTGGTCGGCCCCACCGGCTCCGGCAAGTCGACGGTGCTCGACGCGATCTGTTTCGCCCTCTACGGCACGGTGCCCCGCTGGGGTGGCACCCGCGGGCTCGGCAACGCCCTCGCCCCGTCGGCGACCGAGGCGCGGGTGCGGCTGGTCTTCGAGTCCGGCGGTGCCCGCTACGTCGCGACCCGGGTGGTCCGCCGGGACAGCCGGGGCAACGCGAAGACCGCGAACGCCGGGTTGCAGCTCATGCCGGAGGGTTTCGACGCCACCAAGCTGGACACCGGGCTCAGCCCGGAGGATCTCGGCGAGGTGGTGGCCGGCACCCCGGCCGAGATGGACACCGCCGTGCTGGAGGCGGTCGGCCTGCCGTACGAGCAGTTCACCAGCTGCGTGGTGCTGCCGCAGGGGCAGTTCGCCGACTTCCTGCACGCCCGGCCCGCCACCCGGCAGCAGATCCTGGTCAACCTGCTCGGGCTCGGCGTCTACGAGCGGGTGCAGCAGCGGGCCACCACCCGGGCCGGGCAGGCCGAGGCGAAGCTGGAGGCGGTCGACCAGCTGCTCGCCGGGCTCGCCGACGTCGACGACGCCACGCTGGAACGGGCCGCCGGGCAGGTCGACCGGATGCGGGAGCTGGTCGGGTCGGTGACCGCCGCGGTACCGGAGCTGGAGGCGGCCCGCGCGACGGCGCGGGAGGCGACCGCGACGCTGGCCGCGCTCGACGCCGAGCTGGCCGTGCTGGGCGAGGTCCGGGCGCCGGACGGGGTGGCCGAGGTGGCCCGGGCGGTGACCGCCGCGCGGGCCGAGTCCGACGCGGCGGCGGGTGCGGTGTCGCTGGCCGAGGAGCGCGAGGAGAAGCTGCGCGGTGAGCTGGCCGCCGCCGGTGACGAGAGCGCGTTGCGGCTGCTGCTGCGGGCGTACGCCGACCGGGAGCGGCTGGCCGTCCAGGCCGACGGGGTGCGGGCGGCGGTGGAGACGGCCGGCGCCGAACACGAGGCGGCGGAGGGTGCGCTGGCCGAGGCGCGGGCGGCGGCCGAGCGGGCCGAGGGGGAGCTGGCGGCGGCGTTCCAGGCCCACGAGGAGGCGAAGACCGCCGACCAGGCGACGGCGTTGCGGGCGCACCTGGTCGACGGGGACGCCTGCCCGGTCTGCGAGCAGACCGTCGCCCGGGTGCCGGCGATCCCCGCCGGTTCGGCGGTGGCCCGCGCGGTGGCGGCCGGCAAGACGGCCCGGGCGGCGAGCGAGGCGGCCCGGAAGGTGGTGGTCGAGCGCGAGGCGGCCGCCCGCGAACTGGACCGGGTGCTGCTGCGGGCCCGCGCCGAGCACGACGGGCTCCGGGCCCGCCTGGCGGAGTTGGACGAGCGCCTCGCCGGTGCGGCCACCGTCGAGGCGTTGCGGGCGACGCTGGCCGAGCAGGCCCGGCTGCGGCAGGAGCTGGACGAGGCGACCGCGGCGGTGCGCGCCGGCCGGGACGCCGCACGGCGGGCCCGGGGCGCGGCGGAAACGGCACAGGAGCGGCTGCGGGCGGCGTGGCGGCGCTTCGACGGCGCCCGTGACGCGGTGGCCCGGTTCGGGCCGCCGGCCGCCGACCGGGACGACGTCGCCGCCGCGTGGAGCACGCTCTCCGGCTGGGCCGACGCCGAGGCGGAGCGCCGCCGGTCGGCGCGGGCCGGGTCGGTGGCGGCGGTCGCCGAGGCCGAGGCGGTGGCGACCGACGTGACGGCCCGCATCGCCGGCATCTTCGCCGCCGCCGGGTTGCCCGCCCCCGACGATCCGGTCCGCGCCGCCACGGTCGCCGTGGAGCGGGCCGAGGCCGAGCTGCGACGGCTGACCGAGCGCCGCGAGCAGGCCGGTGCACTGCGGGAGCAGCGGGCGGAGCACGAACGCGAGGCGCAGGTGGCCCGGGCGCTGGCCGGGCATCTGCGGGCCAACAACTTCGAGCGGTGGCTGCTGGCGGAGGCGCTGGATCTGCTGGTCGACGGCGCCTCGGGGATTCTGCGGGAACTCTCCGGCGGCCAGTACGACCTGGTCCACGACAAGGGCGAGTTCTTCGTGGTCGACCACCACGACGCCGGCCTGCGCCGCGGGGTGCGGACGCTCTCCGGCGGCGAGACTTTCCAGGCGTCGTTGGCGTTGGCGCTGGCCCTGTCCGAGCAGCTGGCCGGGATGTCCACCACCGCGGCCAGCCTGGAGTCGATCGTGCTGGACGAGGGTTTCGGCACCCTCGACGCGGCCACCCTCGACACGGTCGCCGCCACCCTGGAGAATCTGGCCGCCCGGGGCGACCGGATGGTCGGCGTGGTCACCCACGTGCCGGCGTTGGCCGAGCGCATCCCGGTGCGTTTCGAGGTGCGCAAGGACGCCCGCTCGGCCCGCGTCGAACGGACGGGCCGGTGAGCCGGTTCTTCGTCGACGCCTGGGATCCGGCCTACGGGGCGTCGTTCGAGGCGTCGCCGGGCGGTCCGGCCGCACCGAGCAGCGCCCGGGTGGAGGCGGAGCACGAGCTGCCCGTGGTGGACTGGCGGGCGATCGGTCCCCGTCCGGGCGTCCGGGCCCCCGAGGTGGTGCTGCTGGTCGACGGGGTGCGCCGGATCGACGCCAGTGTCTGGACGGCCGAGGAGGACGGCGGCTCGTTCCCCGGCCTGGCCGCCTCGTACGCCGCCGGGGTGGTCCGCTGCGACCTGGAGCGGGGCGCCGCGCAGCTGGCCGGTGCGACGGTGGGGCGGGGGCTGTTCACCGCCAGCCCGTCGGCGACCGACGTGGTGGCCGGCACCATCCGCTACCCGGTGCACCGGGTCAATGGCAGCGGGGAGCTGGCCAAGCTGCCGGCGGCGGTGCAGGGGCCGCTGACCGCCCTGGAGGTCGAGGTCTCGACCGCCGCCCGTACTGACGGCGACCTGCTGGTGGTGGACGGGCCGTTGCGGAACCGGCGGCAGCTGCCGCGCACGCTCGGCTACATCAAGACCCAGCACAGCCAGTATCTCGACGCCCGGCTCACCGCCGTGGTCACCGGCCTCGCGCCGGGCCACCGCTCGCCGGTGTTCCGGCTCGGCACCGCCTGGGGCGGCTGGTCGTGGTATCTACGGCTGCCGGTAACTCCGGGAGCGCCCTGGGCGGGAATCGTACGGCTGGAGTGTTCGGCCGACCTGGAGATCGCCGACGCGGTGCGCCTGGCCGACCTGTCGCTGGTCACCCTGCCCCGGTTCGCCTCCACCCCGTACAAGGACCCCCGGGCCCCGCAGAATCTGGTCCCGATCTCCGGGCTGGAGCGCCTGCTGCGATCCCGGCTGGGCGACGCCCGGCTGCTGCACCGCGCGCTGACCGCCGCCGCCCGTGGCGCCGCCAGCCGGGGCGGCCGCTGATGGGTCGGCGGCGCGCCGCCGACCGGATCACCGAGCGGGTCGACACGGGCATCGCCGAGCTGGTACCGGATCCGGACCGGTCCGGGTCGTGGACGCTGCTGCTCGACGGTGCGCCACAGTCGCATGTGGACCTGACCGACCCGACCCACCTGGAGTTCGAGTACGTCCGCCGGCTGGCCTCGGCGATCGACCTGGTCGCGCCCGCCGGCACGCCGCTGCGGGTGCTGCATCTCGGCGGCGGCGCGCTGACGCTGCCCCGGTACGTCGCCGCCACCCGACCAGGCTCGACGCAGCGGGTGGTCGAGATCGACGGCGCGCTGGTCGATTTGGTCCGGCGGGCGTTGCCGTGGCGGCCCGATCCCCGGCTGAAGGTGCGGGTGGGCGACGCCCGGGCGGTGCTGGCGGCGTCCCGGGACGCCAGCTACGACGTGGTGGTCGCCGACGTCTTCGCCGGTGCCCGGACGCCGGCCCGGCTGACCTCGGTGGAGTACGCCGCCGAGGCCGCCCGGGTGCTGCCCCCGACGGGCTGGTATCTCGCCAACCTGGCCGACGGTCCGCCGCTGCGCCACGCCCGGGGGCAGGTCGCCACGGTGCGGACGGTGCTGCCCCGGGCCTGCCTGGTCTCCGACGCCGCCGTGCTGCGCGGCCGCCGCTACGGCAATCTGGTGCTGGTCGCCGGTCGCCAGGAACCGCCGGTGGCCGAGCTGACCCGCCGCGCGGCGGGCGACTGGTTTCCCGGCCGGGTGCTCGCCGGCGCGGAACTTGACCGGTTCACCGGGGGCGCCCCGGCGGTGCACGACGGCGACGCCACCGACTCGACGCCACCCCCGCCGGGGATTTTTTCCGTCCGCCGTTGATCCGTTCGGCGGGACCGTCCGTACCACTGAGCAGCCATGCCCGTGGGGGGACGGCTTCTGTCCAGGGATTTCGGAGGTCTGCATGCACGCACTGGCGGTCGGTTGGCAGGGCGGCCGGGTGCGGGTGGACTGGATGTCCGCTCGATCCCAGTCGCAGCCGACCGCATCCACCCGCGGGGTCGACTCCCGCGCGGTGTCTCGCCAGAATAGCCCGGTGACGCCCCGACCCGCCCCTGGCCGCCACCAAGCCTCCACCACCGAGGCCGCCCACTCCGACCAACTGGTCCGCACGCTCTACGCCGAGCATGCCGGTCCGCTGCTGATGTTCGTGATGCGGCTGACCGGCGGCGACCGGCAACGGGCCGAGGACATCGTCCAGGAGACGCTGCTGCGGGCCTGGCGCAACGCCCACCGGCTGGGTACGCAGGGGCAGGGATCGCTACGGCCGTGGCTGGTGACGGTGGCGCGCCGGATCGCCATCGACGAGCACCGCAGCGAGCAGGCCCGCCCGGCCGAGACGTACGACCGGGACCTGACCGCGTTCGCCGAGGCGGACAGCACCGACCGGGTGCTGCGCTCGATGACGGTGGCGGACGCGCTACGAACGTTGAGTCAGTCGCACCGGGAGATCCTGGTGGCGACGTACTTCCGGGGCCGCACGGTGCCGGAGGCGGCCGAGGAACTCGGTCTGCCACTGGGCACCGCGAAGTCGCGGGTCTACTACGCGCTGCGCGCGCTGCGCACAGCTCTGCAGGAGAGGGGGGTGACGGAATGAGCCGGGTAGACCACATGGACGTCG
Source organism: Micromonospora sp. WMMD1082 (assembly GCF_029626175.1). NCBI lineage: Bacteria > Bacillati > Actinomycetota > Actinomycetes > Micromonosporales > Micromonosporaceae > Micromonospora > Micromonospora sp. WMMD1082. Next base: position 25,211 of record NZ_JARUBM010000002.1, read on the forward strand.
CCGCGTACGCGCTCGGCGTGCTGGACGCACAGGACATGGAGCGGTTCGAGGAACACCTCGCGACCTGCTGGACCTGCGCCGCCGAGCTGGAGTCGATGGTGCCGGTGGTCGGGCTGCTCTCCGACATCGACGAGGAGTCGATCACGGCGCTGGAGCAGACCCAGTCGAATCCGGTGCTGCTGGACCGTACGCTCGTGGCGATGCGTACGCATCGGCGGCGGGCACGGTTCCGGCAGGTCCTGGCGACCGCGGCGGCCGTGGTGGTCTTCGGCGGGCTGACCGGCGTCGGGTTCGCCAGCCTGGCCGACAGCGGCAACCCGCCGAGTAACCATGCCGGGCCGAGCATCCCCCCGGTCGAGCCGCCGGAGACCCGCCCGGGCAACCCCGGTGGGCCGAACGTCGGCGGCAACGAGCAGGAGGGCGAGCAGGTCAACGTCACCGACCCGAGCACCGGGGTCGAGGCGACGTTCTTCTTCATCTCCAAGGATTTCGGCACCAAGGTGGACTTCAGCCTCGGCCGGCTACCGGGTCCACGCACCTGCCGCCTGGCCGTGCTGCGGGAGAACGGCTCCACCGAGGTCCTCTCCACCTGGTCGGTGCCGGCGGATGGGTACGGCACCAACGCCAACCCGCAGATGCTGACCCTGTCCGCGAGCACGTCGACGAAGCTGGACGACATCAAGCGCTTCGAGGTGCAGGAGGTCAACGCCAAGGGTGCCGCCACCACCCTGGTGACGATCCCCACCCCCTGACCTGCACCGCAGGAAGGCCCGCCTCGGTGGAGGCGGGCCTTCGCCGTCCCGGCTGCAGACTGCGCTACGCCGGTGCGGACCGCACACGCCCGGGGATACGGACTCACACGCACAGAGGGCTCAGACGGTTCAACGGCACCCTGTGAACTTAGCCACCCTTTCGGGTTCAACCTTGACAGCACTTCCCGCGTATTTCCCCGTGACTGTCAAAGCATGAGGAGGGCACGTGGCACAGATGAAGCGGACCATCATCGCCGTGAGCGCCATGGTCGCGCTGACGGCCTGCGCCCCCGCGGGCTACGACGGAACGAACGGCGGGGAGCAGGCCGCCGTCGCCGCGGTCGAGCCCACCGTGACCCCGGACCCCGAGGCCAGCGCGGAGCCGGGCGCCTCGGCGTCACCGGGCGCCGAGGCCGAGACCGCTGCCCTGCCCGACGGCGTCAAGGCGACCACGAGCCTGACCGGCAAGAAGTTCCCCCGGATGGGCAGCGCCGTGGTGAACCAGGAGGGATTCCTCCTGTACCGCTTCGACCGCGACACCAACGACCCGCCGTCGTCGAACTGTGACGGTCAGTGCGCCGAGGTGTGGCCGCCGGCAGTGACCGACGGCGACCCGAAGCTGAAGGGCGTCTCCGACGACGCCGTCGGCACCATCAGCCGCGAGGACGGCACCCGCCAGATCACCCTCGACGGCTGGCCGCTCTACACCTACATCGGTGACAAGAAGGCCGGCCAGTGGAAGGGCCAGGGCGTCGGCGGCACCTGGTTCGTGGTCAACCCCGACGGCAGCAAGAATCTGGAGTGCCTGCCCAAGGGCACCCCGAAGGCCGTCGCTCCGCCGGCGAAGACCGAGACGAAGACCGAGACGAGCACCCCCGACTACAACTACTGATCCCGCGTACCGGTGGCTGGCCGGCCGCGCCCTGTCGGGCCGCGGCCGGCCATCGGCGTTCCGGCACCGACCAGGTGGCAGAGTAGGGCGGTGCTCGGAGACGAACCCACCGCGAGTCGGGTGCTGCGGCCACCACCCGGCTACCGCCTGGCCGCGTCGGTCCGCCCGCTCACCTTCAGCGCGTACGACCCCTGCGCGCGGGTTGTCGCGGGCATCTTCTGGGGGGCGACGCGCACGCCCGACGGACCGGCCACCCTCGCCCTGCGGCCGGAGGCCGGCGACCTGGTCGCCGAGGGGTACGGGCCGGGTGCCGGTTGGGTCGTCGAACGCGCCGACTCGGTGGCCGGGCTGCGCGACGACCTGACCGGGTTCGCGGATCTCGCCGCGACGCATCCCGTGGTGGCCCGGCTCGCCGCGCAGCACGCCGGGCTGCGGATGCCGACGACCGGGCTGGTCTTCCCCCGGGTGCTGCGGGCCGTTTTGGAGCAGAAGGTCACCGGCACGGAGGCCTACCGGGCGTACGCGGCGACCGTCCGCCACTTCGCCGAGCCGGCACCCGGGCCGGTGCGCCTGCTGCTGCCGCCCGAGCCGGCGGCGGTGGCCGCCGCCCCCTACTGGGTCTACCACCCGTTCGGCGTGGAGCAGCGCCGGGCCGAGACGCTGCGCCGCGCCGCCGCGGTTGCCGACCGGCTGGAACGTTGCGCGGACTCGGCCGAGGCCACCCGTCGGCTGACCGCGATCGCGGGCATCGGTCCGTGGACCGCCGCCGAGGTGGTCCGCGTCGCGTACGGCGACCCGGACGCGGTCAGCGTCGGCGACTACCACATACCGAACACGGTCGCCTGGGCCCTGGCCGGCGAACCGCGCGGCGACGACGCCCGGATGCTGGAGCTGCTGGAGCCGTTCCGGGGCCACCGGGGCCGGGTCTGCCGGCTGCTGGAGGCCGCCGCCGTCCAGGCGCCCCGCTACGGCCCCCGCGCCCCCATCCGATCCTTCGCCCGGTTCTGAACGTCGCCGCCCGCCGGGTGGCGGCGGGCCTCAGGCGGCCTCGCGCAGGTCGGCCAGGCTCACCGGGGTACGCCGGCGCAGCAGCTCCGCCAGCTCGGCGACCGAGCCCGCCTCGCCGAGCACGTCCTTGCCGCCGCCGAAGCGACGGGGATAGCGGTGGACGAGCCGGTAGACATACCGTCCCCGGATCAGCTCGACGCTGACCCGCCACCGTCCGCAGCACCCGCACACCAACTCCGGCATGCCGCGAAAGTAGCTCCGACCTGCGGTTTTCCGATTCGCTCAGGCGGGACGGCACGGACGTGGGGCGGACACGCCACCCACCGGGCGGCCGTGATCTGGCTCACCGCTGTCGGTGCCGTCTGGTTGACTGGTCGCCGTGGACCTCCCGATCAACCCGCCCGTGGAGCCGATGCTCGCCCGCAGCGTCGCGTCGATCCCGACCGGGCCGGGGATGACCTACGAGCCCAAGTGGGACGGCTTCCGCTGCATCGTCTTCCGCGACGGTGACGAGGTGGAGCTGGCCAGCCGGGGCGGCAAGACGATGACCCGCTACTTCCCCGAGGTGGTGGAGCAGGCCCGCCGGCAGCTGCCACCGCGCTGCGCGGTCGACGGCGAGCTGATCCTGATCCGCCGCGACGGCCCGGACGGGCAGCCCCGGCTCGACTTCGAGCTGCTGGCCCAGCGCATCCACCCGGCGGCCTCCCGGGTGAAGCTGCTCGCCGAGACCACCCCCGCCGACTTCGTCGCCTTCGACCTGCTCGCCCTCGACGACGAGAGCCTGCTCGACGCGCCCTACCCGGCCCGCCGGGCCCGGCTGGAGCAGGCGCTGGCCGACGTGCGCCCCCCGGTGCACGTCACCCAGATCACCACCGACGCCGACACCGCCCGCCGCTGGTTCGACGTCTTCGAGGGCGCCGGGCTGGACGGGCTGATCGCCAAGCCCGCCGACCTGCCGTACGAGCCGGGCAAGCGACTCATGTCCAAGGTCAAGCACGCCCGCACCGCCGACGTGGTGGTGGCCGGGTTCCGCTGGCACAAGTCGGGGCCGGTGGTCGGCTCGCTCCTGCTCGGCCTCTACGACGACGCCAGGGTGCTGCATCACGTCGGGGTGAGCGCCTCGTTCACCATGGCCCGCCGGGCCGAGCTGCTGGACGAGCTGGCCCCCTACCGCGACGTGGGGGCGGAGCACCCGTGGGTGCACGGCGACCACGAGCGGGGCCAGCGCATTCCGGGCGGGGTCAGCCGGTGGACCGGCACGAAGAACCTGGAGTGGGAGCCGCTGCGCCCGGAGCTGGTGGTCGAGGTGGCGTACGACGCGATGGAGGGCGACCGGTTCCGGCACACCGCGCGCTTCGCCCGTTGGCGGCCCGACCGCGACCCGCTCTCCTGCCGATACGATCAGCTTGACCGGCCGGTCCGGTTCGACGTGGACCAGGTCCTGCGAGGAGACCCGGCGATGCCGGCCGGGTCCGCGCCCGACTCCGCGTAGCCTGGCCGTCGACCCGATCACGGAGGCTCGCTCGTGACCCGTACTTCCGACCGGATCCGCCGTTTCCGGCTCACCGTGGCCGGCCTCGTCGCCGCCGCGGTGGTCGCCGCCGGGTGCACGCTGCCGGCGTTCGCGCCACGCACCGACGCGGAGGGCGAGGCTGCGGCGCCGGGGGCGGCGCCGACCTGGCGGTCCTGCCCGGAGGTGCCCGACGAGGTGGTGGGGCGGAGCGCGCCGGAGATTCGGTACGAGTGTGCCCGCATCCAGGTTCCCCGGGACTGGGCCGGCGGCAGCGGCGCCACGGCCGGCCCCGGTGCCGGGCAGACCTTCGAGATCGCCCTGCTGCGGGCCCGCTCCACCCATCAGCGCGACCGGATCGGCACGCTGCTGGTCAACCCCGGCGGGCCGGGTGGGTCGGGGGTGGACACCGCCGTCTACCTCTCCTTCGGCGAGCAGTACGGCGGCCTACCCGACTCGATCATGGAGCGGTTCGACATCGTCGGCTTCGACCCGCGCGGGGTGGCCCGGTCCAGCCCGGTGGAGTGCATTCCGGATGCCGACCTCGACGCCGTCTTCGGCTACGACCCCGACCCGGAGAGCCAGGAGTCCTTCGACGATCTCGTGGCGCTCAGCCGGCGCATCGGCCAGGGCTGCGGCGACAAGTACGGTGACCAGCTGCCGCTGTACGGCACCGAGCAGGCCGCCCGGGACATGGACGCGGTCCGGGCCGCTGTCGGCGACGAGAAGCTGACCTACCTCGGCTATTCCTACGGCACCCTGCTCGGCGCCACGTACGCCCAGCTGTTTCCGCAGCGGGTGCGGGCGCTGGTGCTCGACGGCGCGGTCGACCCCCGGCAGGGCCTGATCGAGGGCTCGGAGGGCCAGGCCAAGGGCTTCGAACGGGCCTTCGACAACTTCACCCGCTGGTGCGCGGCCAACGCCGCCCGCTGCCCCATCGCGCCCGACGCCCGAGCGGCGGTCACCTCGGCCATCGACAAGGCCAAGGTCTCCCCCACCCGCTCCGCCGGTGGCCGGGAGGCCACCCCCGGCTGGATCTTCTACGCGATCGTCTCCTCGCTCTACTCCGAATCCGGCTGGCAGCAACTCGCCCAGGCCATCGACCGGCTGAACGAGGGCAACCCGGGCGACGTGTTCCGCCTCGCCGACAACTACGCCGACCGCGACGACAACGGCCGCTACACCAACCTCTTCGACGCCAACCTGGCGATCAACTGCGCCGACGAGGAGGAGCGGCCCAGCCTGGAACGGATCCGCCAGTTGCAGTCCCAGTGGCGCGGGCAGTACCCATTGTTCGGCCCGGCGCTCGCGTCCGGGCTAATCTCCTGCACCGAGTGGCCGGGCGGCAGCGACCCCTACCCCACCGGCCGCGCCGACGGCGCCCCGCCGATCCTGGTCGTCGGCACCACCGGCGACCCGGCCACCCCCTACGAGCAGACCCCGGCGCTGGCCGAGATGCTCGGCGTGGGCCGGGTGCTCACCTGGGAGGGCGAGGGCCACACCGCCTATCCACAGACCACCTGCATCACCGAAGCCGTCGATGCCTACCTCATCGATCTGACCGTCCCCGCCGAGGGAAAGCGCTGCCCAGCGCGCTGACCAGTCTGTTCCGGGCCGAGCCTCCCGTACGGCCGGAGGTGAACAACTGACCTCGGCAGATCGAAGCCGCCATGCCCGGCAAAACGAAAGCCGGACCATCGGCAGATGGAAAGCCGACCAGTCGTCAGATATAAAGCCGGAGCGTATGATCGCCGCATGCGTAAAGCTGGCGACTACCTGCCTCGACGTGCGGCCGACCTGGTCTTGGAGGCACTGACCGACACCAGGGTGGTGGTCCTGAACGGCGCCCGCCAGGTAGGGAAGAGCACCCTCGCCGAGATCGTACTAAGGCACGAATCAGGTGGTATCGCCCGCTTCTTGGATGATCCAGCCACTCGCGCAGCCGCAGCGGCAGATCCGGTCAGCTTCATCCGTCACGACGGCCTCATGCTGATCGACGAGGTACAGCGGGTCCCCGATCTCTGGCTCGCGATCAAAAATCTGGTTGACCGGAACCCTCGGCCAGGACGATTCCTGCTCACTGGCTCGGCCCGCCTGCTCGGCCTACAGAGTCTGCCGGACGCTCTCCCGGGGCGTTCCGAGACCATCGAGCTGTGGCCGCTGTCGCAGGGCGAGATCGACGGTACCTACGACAGCTTCGTCGATGCCGCCTTCACCGTGGGTGCGGATCTACGGGCACCGCTGACCGAACTTCGACGGCGTGACTACGTTGCCCGAGCCGTCCGCGGGGGCTACCCCGAGGCGATCCGGCGGGAGGCACCTCGCCGCCGGGAACGGTTCTTCGAGGGCTACCTGGCCGACCTGATCGCCCGCGACGTCAAGCAGGTGGCGGAGATCGAACGGATCGGCGACATGCGTCGGCTGCTCTCCCTGCTCGCCGCCCAAACAGCTGGGCTAGTCAATGTGAACCGGCTCGCCAGCGAGCTGAGCATCACCGCTCCTACTGTACGCAGCTACCTGCGTATATTGGAGACCATCTTTCTGATTCGGCTGGTCCCGGCGTGGTCGGCCAACTCGACGACCCGAGCCACCGCAACGCCTAAGGTCATCTTTGTCGACTCCGGGTTGGCCGGTTATCTCACCTCCGGAGCGGTCGCGGACGGGCCGCTCGGCGGGCTCCTGGAGAACTTCGTTCTCGGCGAGGTCGCCCGTCAACTGACGTGGGCAGGGAACTCCCTTCGGCTCTACCACTATCGCGACCGGGACCAGTACGAAGTGGACGCGGTCCTGGAGGACAACGCAGGCAATGTAGTCGGAGTCGAGGTAAAGGCATCCGAGACGATTCGAAGCGAGGACTTCCGAGGTATCCGACTACTCCAGCGCCGCCTCGGCGACCGTTTCCGGGCCGGCTTCGTCCTTCACTGCGGTACCGACTCGCTCAGCTTCGGCAAGGGCCTGACCGCTCTCCCCATCTCGGCCCTCTGGACAACAGGCTGACGCTGGGCCTTCCAGACTCCTTCCCCAGGAAAAGCTACCTCTCTCTCCTACGCCAGTCGGCCCCGTTCACGGCTGGAGCAACCACCCAAACTTAGAACGTCGTTCGCGACATCGGATGGCGAGGCGGGCCGCAGGTTCCCGGCCTGCATCTCCTCCTCAAGCACGAGTACCCCCATGATCAGATGCGCCGGTGACGTACGGTCGTGCCCGAGCCGTACGGTCTCGGCGACCGCCTCCAACTCCAGCCAGTTCAATGCCGGCGTGGTCTCGGTGAACAACCGAGTGGCCGAGACAGCCAGTGCCCTCTTCAACTGGCCTGTCCTCCTGCCTTGCTCCTGTAGCGGCACGATGCCGCCTAGGCGACCAGGCAGAACCGATCGGGTCGTGGCTCCCGCGCATCGGGTCGCGCCGGTGTGCGACGCTCGCGGGGTGAGTGACGCGATCTTCCGTGCGGCGGTCCGGGCCGACCTGCCGGCCATGCTCGACCTGCTGGCCGACGACATGCTCGGGCGCACCCGCGACGTCGGGGAGGTCGACGCCACGTACGAGAAGGCGTTCGCCGACATCACCGCCGACCCGCGCAACCACCTCGTCGTCGCCGAGGCCGGCGGCGAGGTGCTCGGCTGCATGCAGCTCACCTACATCCCCGGACTCGGGCGGCACGGCACCGAGCGGCTGCTGGTCGAGGCCGTCCGCGTCCGTTCGGACCAGCGCGGTCGCGGGCTGGGGCGGCAGATGATGACGTGGGCGATCGAACAGGCGCGGCAGCGCGGCTGCGGCCTGGTGCAGCTGACCACCGACAAGAGCCGCCACGACGCGCACCGCTTCTACCTCGGCCTCGGCTTCGTCGCCAGCCACGAGGGCATGAAACTCAGTCTCTGATCCTGTCGCCGGCCGCCGGCTCGACCAGCCGGGGCCGCCCTACCTCGCACCCGAAGACGGTGGCCCAGAAGGTCGTCAGCATCGAGAGGCTGGAACCGTGGGTCAGGCTCCGCGCGGAGTTCCGCACCAGCCAGAAGTCACCCTCGGGAAAGACAATCGCCCAGCCGATCGGACCGTCGTCCTCCGTCACGAGAACCAGCAGTTCCGGCTTGCTGTCGACCTCGATTTCGGGCAGGTCCGTCACCTCCACGGACCACAATCCATGCTCCCCGCTCACCGGCGGCTCCGCCTCACCACGAGGCGGAAGTACCAAGCCTTGCCCTGGAACCACATCGATCGAGCCACCCCGAGCCTCCTAACGCCAGCGTCCAACGCCTCCTGACCTGCCACGATCCGGGAAGCAAGCTGGACTGCGCCACACTCTCCGTGAGACAGTCAGATAGAGACGCTTCAATCACTTGAGGATGCGGAAGCCGTCTCGCCACGAGCCCAATGGCGCGTCAGGACGAGACAGGGAGGACGGCCGATGGCTGAAGTCGGCTCGACAGTGCCTCGGCGGGAACTCGGGCGGCTGCTTCGCCAGGCGCGGGAGCAGGCGGGGATCGGCTTGGAAGCCGCTGGCGCCGATCTTGAGTGGTCGCGGGCGAAGATGTACCGGATCGAATCGGGCCAGACTCCGATCCGCTCACTGGACGTCGAGCAGATGTGCCGGCTATACGGCGCCCCGCCGGAGCTGACTGAGGTACTCATCAGTCTCGCCAAGGAGTCCAAAAGCAAGGGCTGGTACCACGCCTACGGTGAGGTGATCCCCCGGTGGTTTCAGCTATACGTGGGGCTTGAGTCAGCCGCTAATCATATTCGCACCTACGAGCAAGGTCTTGTTCCTGGCCTGTTGCAGACACCCGAGTACACCGCAGAAGTGGCTCGATGCCGACCGGGCATCACCGATGAAGAGGTAGCTAAGCTCATCGAGCTGCGGCTGGAACGTCAGCGCATTCTCACCAGGCAACGTCCGGCCCCGCCCGTCATCGACGCGATCCTGGACGAGGGCCTGCTCCACCGGCGTGTAACCGGCATGGGCGCGCAGATCGAGAAGTTGATCAGGGCCAACGAGACGTCCAACATGTCGGTCAGAGTTGTGCCGCTCGCCGCGAGGCTCAATCGTGCTGCCGTCGCGGGGAGCTTCGTCATCCTGGATTATCCTGTCAAGGGTGCACGCTCAGCCGAGCCGACCACCGTTTATCACGAGAGTCTGACCGGCGCCCTATACCTAGATCGTCTGGACGAGGTTCGGGCGTATGCCGAAGTGTGGAACCAGCTCGGGGCTGCGGCATTGAGCGTGCAGGCATCGTGCGCGCTGATGCTACGAATCAAGGGGAATCATCATGACTGATCTAACGTGTGCAAACTGGCGAAAGGCCAGCCGCAGCAGCGACCAGGGCAACTGCGTGGAGGTGGCCGGCAATCTCGTCGGCGTGGTGGGGGTACGGGACAGCAAGGACGTGACTGGGCCGGCGCTGCTGTTCGACGCACTCCAGTGGCGTGCCTTTGTCGAGACCCTCAAGGCCAGCCGTCTCGGCTAAGGGGCGTCTCGTAGAGGCGTTCGCCGGCATCGGTCAGCGGGGGCGGTCGCGATCCTTGGAGGGTTGGACCCGCTTGGGTTCGCCGGGCATCTTCGGGTGGTCGGGCGGGTAGGGCAGGTCGCCCTCGCCGGCGGCGGCGTCCCGCTCGGCCCACTCCAGCAGCGGCGTGATGTCCCACCCGGCGTCGTCGATGCCGGCGTGCGGGTCGTCCTGCTGCGCCAGCCGCTGCGGCACGGTACGCAGGTCGAAGTCGTCCGGGTCGACGTCGGGCAACTCGTCCCAGGCGACCGGGGTGGAGACGGTCGCCCGGGCGTTGGCGCGCAGCGAGTATGCGCAGGCGATGGTGCGATCCCGGGCCATCTGGTTGTAGTCGACGAAGACCCGCTCGCCGCGCTCCTCCTTCCACCAGGCGGTGGTGATCAGATCGGGGCGGCGGCGGGCCAGCTCCCGGGCCAGCGCGATGGTGGCCCGGCGTACCTCGACGAACGTCCAGCGGGGCTGGATGCGCAGGTAGACGTGCACGCCCCGGCCGCCGGAGGTCTTCGGCCAGCCGGTCACGCCCAGCTCGTCGAGGATCGCCCGCAACTCGCCGGCCGCCGTGGCGGCGTGCGCGAAGTCCGTGCCGGGCTGCGGATCCAGGTCGACCCGCAGCTCGTCGGGGTGGTCGACGTCGGCGGAGCGGACCGGCCACGGGTGGAACACCACCGTGCCCATCTGCGCCGCCCAGGCGACGTGGGCCAGGTCCGCCGGGCAGAGCTCCGCGGCCTTGCGCCCGCTGGGGAAGCTGATCTCCGCGGTACGCACCCAGGGCGGTACGCCCCGGGTCGGCACCCGCTTCTGGAAGAACATCTCCCCCTCGATGCCGTCGGGGAAGCGTTGCAGGGTCGTCGGCCGGTCGCGCAGCGCGCGCATGATGCCGTCGCCGACGCTCAGGTAGTAGTGGAAGACGTCGGACTTGGTGAAGCCGCGCCTCGGGAAGATCACGCGATCCGGGCTGGACAGCCGTACGGTCTGCCCGGCCACCTCGATCTGCTCAGCCGCCGCCCTCGTGCCACCCATTGCGTGACCTTATGCGATGGGTCCGACCTTCGGCGTACCGTTGACGGGTGACTGTTCCCGACAGCGAACTGCCCCGCACCGAGGACGAGTGGCGGGTCCGGCTCAGCCCCGACGAGTTCCGGGTGCTGCGCGAGCACGGCACGGAGCCCGCCTGGACCGGCGAGTACGTCGACACCAAGACGCCCGGCATGTACCGGTGTCGCGCCTGCGGTGCCGAGTTGTACCCCAGCGACACCAAGTTCGACTCGCACTGCGGCTGGCCGAGCTTCGACGACGCCATCCCGGGCGCGATCAGGGAGATCGAGGACAACTCCCTCGGCATGCGGCGTACCGAGATCCGCTGTGCCCGCTGCGACAGCCACCTCGGGCACGTCTTCCACGGTGAGGGCTTCACCCCGAAGGACACCCGCCACTGCGTGAACTCGCTCTCCATCCGCCTGGACCCCAGCGCCGCCTGACGGCCACGCCGCACCACCATGCCGGCGTCAGCCCTTGGCCGCCGGCCGGTCGGCCAGCAACGCCACCTGCGCGGTACGCGACTGCTCGACGCGCCGGGCGAGATCGCGTACCCGCTCGTCGATGCCGGCCGCCAGGTGTGCCCGGGCCAGGTCCGCCGCCGCCTGCTGGTGGGCGCTGAGCACCTCGATCAACACCCGGTCGACCTGGCCGGCCGGGGCGTCGCGCAGCCGGGCCAGTTGCTCCGGGCCGCTGCCGTGCCCGGCGTGGTCGTCGGCGCGGGCACTACGCCCGGCCTGCGCCAGCCAGGCATGCGCGGTCGTCAACTCGTCCGACTCGGTCACCTCGACGGCGGCGACCAGGGTCTGCAACTCGTTGTCGGCGAGCCGGTCCCGGACCAGCCGGACGATCTCCAGGGTCTGCTCGGTGTGCCCGGCCATCATCGACAGGAACAGCAGGTCGATGCCGGTCATCTCGGTGGTGGCGGCCGGCGTCGTGCCAGCGGCGACCGCCGGCGGCGTACCACCCGGCGGGCTGCCCTCCGGCGACCGGGCCGGCGCCCCACCGCACCCGGCGGCGAGCAGCACGGCGAGCAGAGCGGGCACGGCGGGCAGGGCGGGCAGCGGGCGTACCGCGCGGCGGGTAAGGGCCGGCGGGAGGTGCGGCCGGGCCCGACCGCACCCCCCGCTGGTCAGACCTGGCTCCACAGCGCCGGTACGTTCGGCGGCTCCCACCCGGCGATGGCGGTGTGCGCCTGCCGGCAGCGGTAGGTGTTGCCGCCGTAGGTGACCTGGTCCCCGACGGCGTACGAACGACCCGCGCTCCACGTGCCGCCGGCCGGCGGGTTGGTGGTGGGAGCGACCGTCGGCGTGGGCGACGGGGCGGGCGGGGTGGTCGGGCTCGGGCTCGGCGGCGGGTTGCCGCCGCCACCACCGATCTGGAGGTCGACGCAGGCGTAGAAGGCGTTGGCGGTGTCGGAGATGTTCCACACGGCCAGCACCTTCTGCCGGCCGGAGTACCCGGACAGGTTGACGGTGTGCGAGACGGTCGCGCCGGGCTGGCGCCCACCGCCGCTGAACACCCCGACCCGGTTGTTGCCGATGAAGTACTCCCAGTCCCGGGTGGCGTGCATGGCGGTGTTGACCCAGGTGAACGTCACCGTGCTGCCGACCGAGGTGGCCGGCCAGCCGCGGTTGTCGTCGTTGAGGACGGCGAAGTGCGAGATGTTGGCGTGGCAGTTGCGCAGCCCCTTGGGGCCTTCGACGCTCTGCGGTTCCCACCTGATCTGCCCGCAGTCGGGGACGCGGTTCTGGGCGCAGAGCGCCTGGCGGCTCGGCGGCGACGAGACGTAGCCGTGGGCGTGGGCCGGGGCGGCGATGGCCAGGGTGGAGAGCATGGCGCCCGTCGCAACGAGCGGAAGGGTGATTCTTCGGCGCATGACGGCAGCTCCTTCTCGGCGTGTTGCCTGGTGAGGTGCCACCAACATAATTTAAACCTTGTTAACAGTAAAGACCATCGTCGATAAAAGCGTGCTCACCCGCTGCCCAACCGGACGACCTGGCCGGTTCCGCCACACTCCACCGCTGATCTGCGCCAATATGGCGCATAACATCTACTTTGCGGAGGTAACGGTCGTGGCGACGTGCGAGGTCTGCGGTAACGACTACTGGCTGGCGTTCGAGGTGCGTACGGTCAGCGGCGACGTACACACCTTCGACAGCTTCGAGTGCGCCGTGCACAAGTTGGCACCGATCTGCGAGCACTGCCAGGTCAGGATCGTCGGGCACGGGGTCGAGGTCTCCGGCCGGTTCTTCTGCTGCGCGCACTGCGCCCGCGCGGTGGAGACCGAGCAGGGTGCCCAGATCCGCGACACCGTCGGCGCCCGCCCCGCCTGACGGTCCACCCGCCACCCGCGCGCGACCGCCGGGTCGGTGACGGCCTAGCCTGGCCGAATGCCGAGCACGCAGCTGCGGGTCGCCAGCTTCGCCGACCTGGACGCCCGTACCTTCCATGACCTGGTGCGGCTGCGCGTCGACGTGTTCGTGGTCGAGCAGGAGTGCGCGTACCCGGAGATCGACGGGCGCGACGTCGAACCCGGCACCCGGCACCTCTGGCTGGCCCACGACGGCGCTCCGGTGGCGTACCTGCGGATCCTGGCCGACCCCGGCGGGGTCGCCAGGATCGGACGGGTGGTGGTGGCGCCGGCGGCCCGGGGCGCCGGACACGCCGGGCGGTTGATGGCGGCGGCGCTGGCCGAGATCGGCGACCGCCCGTGCGTGCTGGACGCCCAGTCGCACCTGGTCGACCTCTACGCCCGGCACGGTTTCACGGTCAGCGGCCCGGAGTACGTCGAGGACGGCATCCCGCACACCCCGATGCGCCGCCGGCACTGACCGGCGCGCCTTATCCGGCACTGACCAGCCGGAGAGCCCGCATTGACGCATGACGATGGTGTGTGCCACTCTTCCGTCGGAGCCAGCACACAGGGCCAGGCGGCCGGCGCGGGAGGGGGCAACTCCCGGTGCTCCGGGCGATGTCGCGATCCGACGTTCTCCCCTGGAGGCTCCATGTCCCACCCCCTCAGATCATCGCGCGCGTTGTGGGCGCTGGCCGTCGCGGCCGTCGCGACGTTGCTGCTCACCACGGCGCTGGTCGACCCCGTCTCCGCGCATGGTTCCGTGGCCAATCCCGTCTCCCGCAACTACGGTTGCTGGCAGCGCTGGGGTGGTGACTTCCAGAACCCGCGGATGGCCACCGAGGACCCGATGTGCTGGCAGGCGTGGCAGACCGACACGAACGCCATGTGGAACTGGAACGGCCTGTACCGCGAGGGCGTTCGGGGCAACCACCAGGCCGCCATCCCCGACGGCCAGCTCTGCTCCGGCGGGCGCACCGAGAACGGGCGCTACCGGGCGCTGGACACCGCCGGTGCCTGGCGGACCACCTCCGTCGCCAACAACTTCCGGCTCAAGTTCTTCGACCAGGCCAGTCACGGCGCCGACTACATCCGGGTGTACGCCTCCCGGCAGGGCTACGACGCGCTGACCACGCCGCTGGCCTGGTCGCACCTGGAACTGGTCGGCCAGATCGGCAACACGCCGGCCTCCCAGTGGCAGCGGGAGGTCGACGGGGTGTCCATCGAGGTCCCGGTGAACGCGTCCGGCCGCACCGGCCGGCACGTCATCTACACCATCTGGCAGGCCAGCCACGCCGACCAGTCGTACTACATCTGCAGCGACGTGCAGTTCGGCGGAGGCTCCACGCCACCCACGACGCCGCCGCCGACCACCCCGCCGCCCAGCACTCCCCCGCCGACCACGCCGCCGCCCAGCACTCCCCCGCCCAGCACTCCGGCGCCGACCAACCCGCCGGCGGGTGCCTGCTCGGCGACGTACCGGGTCACCAACAGCTGGTCCGGTGGCTTCCAGGGTGAGGTGCAGGTGACCGCGGGCAACGCCGCCATCCGGGAATGGACGGTGACCTGGACGTACGCCAACGGCCAACAGATCAGCCAGTCCTGGAACGCCACCGTCACCTCCAGCGGTACGACGGTGACCGCCCGCAACGCCGGCCACAACGGCGGTCTCGGCGCCGGGGCCAGCACCACGTTCGGCTTCCTGGCCTCGGCCAGCGGCACGAACAACACACCGACGCTGACCTGTTCGGCGACCACCTGACCCCGGTCGGGGCCGCGCCTCTCTCCCTCGGGCGCGGCCCCGCCCGGCCCGACGCCCCCGCCCGGCCCGGCGTGCTCGCTCGGCCCGGCGCGGCGCGGGCCTTCCCTACGGAGTCGGCACGATCGGACGGATGGTGCCGTCGGCGTTGAACTCCATCCGGTCGATGGCGACCTCCCGGTTGGTGCCGTTGCCCGCCGGTACGGCGAACCGGTGATAGGCCACGTACCAGGTGTCGGTCCCCGGCGCCCGGACCACTGAATGGTGACCGGGGCCCTTGATGCCGATGTCCGGTCGCTTCTGCAGCACGACGCCGCGGGTGGTCCACGGCCCCAACGGTGAGCTGCCGGTGGCGTACGCGACCCGGTAGTCCTCGCTGCGGGTGTCGTTCTCCGACCACATGAAGTAGTAGATGCCGTTGCGCTTGAACACGAAGGCCGCCTCGTTGTAGCCGGGCGGGGTGATGACCCGCACCTGTGCCGGGTCGAAGGAGATCATGTCGGGGTTGAGCCGCACGACGCGCGCCGCGCCCTGACCCCAGTACAGGTAGGACTGGCCGTCGTCGTCGGTGAAGACCATCGGGTCGATGGCCTGGCCGGAGAACTGGCCGCTGCGGATCAACGGCTGCCCGAGCGCGTCCCGGAAGGGTCCGGTGGGTGTGTCGGCCACCGCGACGCCGAGTTGCTTGGCGGTGTTGCCGGTCGCGGCGCCACCACTGAAGTACAGGTAGTAGCGGCCGTTGCGGGTCGCGATGGCCGGCGCCCAGGCCGAGTTGTCCGCCCACGACACGTCCGGGCCATGGTCGAGGATCACGCCGTGGTCGGTCCAGTTCACCAGGTCGGTGGAGGAGAACGCCTTGTAGTAGGTACCGCTCCAGCTCGCGTACCCATCGGTGGTGGGGTAGAGGTAGTAGCGGCCGTTGAACGTGGTGAGGTGCGGGTCGGCGAAGAGGCCGGGGATGACCGGTCCCCTGTTGGTCTTGGGCGACCAGGGCGCGGTGAGCCGGAACGAGCTGTCCGCCCGGAAGATCGCGGTGTCCTGGTAGGTCTCCAGCCACAGCGCGAAGTCCCGATGCCGGATCCGGCGATCCGGGTAGTTGTAGGAGACGAGCGAGACCGAGCCGGCGACCGAGCCGTCGACCGCGCAGAAGGTGGCGTCCGCCCGGAAGGTGGGATCGCCGGTGTTCGCATCGACCCGCAGCCGCCAGTCCCGGTGTCGCAGGAACAGTCCCTCCCTGCTCTGGAACGAGTAGCAGGCGGGGGAGGCCAGACCGTTGACGACGGTGAGAGTGGCGTCCCGCTTGGTCTGTTCGCTGCTCCCGGCGGTGACCGGGTCGACTCGGCCGAGGAAGTCGAGGTGCCGGACGTACCGCCCGGGATAGTTCACCGACTCCAGCGACCGGGCGCCGGTCGGTAACGGCGCCGCCTGGGCGGCCGAGCCGGAGATGACCACGAGGAAACTCGTGGCCAGGCTGGATAGCGCGAGGACATGGCGAAGACGCATCACAGGGCTCCCTTGTCGCTTCGTCGGTGGCGCCGAGGCGCCGGCCAGCCGTGTGAGCGCTAACACGATGCGTCGACGTGATGCCCAACAAGGACGCGGCGCGGTAGGTCAGCCGACCATCGTGGGCGACGACCCAGATGTTAAGGCCGCGTTACGCACGAATGTTAGCGGTAACACAATGCCTGTCAACCCCTCGACAGATATCGATCCACCAAGGACGGGAACCTTCCTGGACCTCAGGGACGAGGTATGCCTCAGGCGAGGGCGGAGACGATGTCGGCGATCGCGCGGCGACGGCCGGTGTAGAAGGGGACCTCCTCGCGCACGTGCAGCCGGGCACGCGAGCCGCGCAGGTCGCGCATCAGGTCCACGATCCGGTGCAGCTCGTCGGCCTCGAAGGCGAGCATCCACTCGTAGTCGCCGAGCGCGAACGAGGCGACGGTGTTGGCGCGTACGTCCGCGTAGCCCCGGGCCATCCGGCCGTGCTCGGCGAGCAGTTCCCGCCGCTCGGCGTCGGGCAGCAGATACCAGTCGTAGGAGCGGACGAACGGGTAGACGCAGAGGTAGGCGCGGGCCTCCTCACCGGCCAGGAACGCCGGGACGTGGCTCTTGTTGAACTCGGCCGGCCGGTGCAGCGCCATCTGCGACCAGACCGGGGTCATCGCCCGGCCCAGGGTGGTCCGCCGGAACCGCAGGTACGCGTCCTGCAACGCGTCGCTCGACGAGGAGTGCCACCAGATCATCAGGTCGGCGTCGGCGCGCAGGCCGGCCACGTCGTACGTGCCCCGGACCACCACGTCCTTGCCGGCCAGCTCCTCGATCAGCGACTCCACCTCGCCGGTGACGTTGTCGCGCAGCGAGGGCAGCGGCGCGCTGGCCCGGAACACCGACCACATCGTGTAGCGGATGGTGGAGTTCAGCTCCCGCAGCCGGGCCGCGTTGCTCTGCTCGCTCATGTCCCCGATCCTTCCAGTGCTGTGATGATCTCCTCGGCCGCCGTCTCGCCGGAGCGGACGCAGATCGGGATGCCGACCCCGTCGTAGCCGGCGCCGGCCAGCCGCAGGGTCGGATGGGCCGCCCGCAGCGCCGCCCGCGCGGCGGCCACCCGATCGAGGTGACCGGGGGTGTACTGCGGCAGCGCGCCGCCCCACCGCTGCACGTGCCCGTCGACCGGTGCCGGCAACGGCACGTCCAGCACCGCGGACAGTTCCCGGTGCACGGTGGCGGCGAGATCCTCGTCGGGGCGCTGGAGCTGGGCCTGGTCGCCGTACCGGCCGACCGAGGCGCGCACCAGGGCCAGCCCGTCCGGCCGGCGCAGGTGCCCCCACTTGGTGGTGAAGAAGGTGGACGCCTTGATCAGCAACCCCTCCGTGCCGGGCACCAGGAAGCCGGCGAGTTCCGGCAGCGCCGGCTCGGGCAGGGCCAGGGTGACCAGCGCGACGCTGGCGTAGTCCAGCCCGCCGATCTCCTTCGCCGCCGCCGGGACGATCTCGGCGAGCAGCCGGGCCGCCGGCCGCGCCGGCACGGCCAGCACCACCGCGTCGACCTCGACGTGCTCGGGGTCGCGGGTCGGGCCCACCGTCAGCCGCCAGCCGGCGGCGACCGGTGCCAGTTCGCGTACCGTCGCGTTGGTCCGCACCCGCGCGCCGCTGGCCGCGACGGCCGCGTCGACCAGGGTGCTGAGCCCACCGTCGAGGGTGCCGAAGACCGGCTCGCCGGGGGCCCGGGGGGCGGCCGCCTGCGCCGCGCGTACCGCGCCGAGCAGCGTGTGTTCCACCCGGGCGGCCCGGGCCAGGGCGGGCATGGTGGCGACCAGGGACAGGTCGTCGGCGCGGCCCGCGTACACCCCGCCGAGCATCGGGTCGACCAGCCGGTCGACCACCTCGTCGCCGAACCGGGCGCGGACCAGCGCGCCGACCGCGATGTCCTGGTCGCCGCCGAGCAGCGGCCCGCCGCCGTCGCGGTCGGCCGTGGGCGTCGGCCGGGCCACCGCCGCCACCTTCTCCAGATCACCGGGTACGCCGACCAGCGTGCCGCCGGGTATCGGGCGCAGCCCGCCGTCGACGGCCAGCGCCGCCTGCCCGACGGTCGGGTGCACGATCCGCCCGGCCAGCCCGAGCCGGCGGACCAGAGCCACGGCGGCGGACTCCCCGCCCGCCGGGTCGCGCATCAGGAACGACTCGGCGCCGAACTCCACCGGCCCGCCGGCCAGCTCGCCGGTACGCAGCTTGCCGCCGGGCGCGCCGGACTGCTCGTACACGGTGATCTCGGTGCCCTCGGGGGCGCGGTCGCGCAGCCGGAGCGCGGCGGCCAGCCCCGCGATGCCGCCGCCGACCACCGCCACCCGCCGCCTCGCCATGCCGGTCAGCCTCCGGCGGTGAGTTCGTGTACCAGGGCGACCACCCGGGTCAGCACCTCCGGGTCGGTCTCCGGCAGCACGCCGTGGCCGAGGTTGAACACATGCCCCGGTGCGGCCCGCCCCTGCTCCAGGATCCGGCGCACCTCGGCCTCCACCACCGGCCAGGGGGCCAGCAGCACGCACGGGTCGAGATTGCCCTGCACGGCCCGCTCCGGCCCGACCCGGCGGGTCGCCACGTCCAGCGGGGTACGCCAGTCGACGCCGACCACGTCGGCCCCGGCCTCGCCCATCGCGCCGAGCAGCTCGGCGGTGCCCACCCCGAAGTGGATCCGCGGCACCCCCGCGTCGGCGAGCCCGGAGAGCACGGTCGTCGAGTGGGGCAGCACGAACCGGCGGTAGTCGGCCTCGGAGAGCGCGCCGGCCCACGAGTCGAAGAGCTGCACCGCGGAAACCCCGGCCTCGACCTGCACCCGCAGGAACGCCAGGGTCACCTCGGCCAGCCGGCTGGCCAGCGCGTGCCACAGCTCGGGCTCGCCGTACATCAGCGCCTTGGTCTTCGCGTGGGTACGCGACGGGCCGCCCTCCACCAGGTAGCTGGCCAGCGTGAACGGGGCGCCGGCGAAGCCGATCAGGGGGGTGTCGCCCAGCTCCTTGACCAGCATCCGGACCGCCTCGTCCACGTACCCGACGTCGTCGCGGCCGATCGGACGGATCCGCTCGACGTCGGCGGCGGTGCGCACCGGCTCGGCCACCACCGGCCCGGTGCCCGGCACGATGTCCAGGTCGACCCCGGCGGCGGCGACCGGCACCACGATGTCGCTGAAGAGGATCGCCGCGTCCACCCCGTGCCGGCGCACCGGCTGGAGGGTGATCTCGGTGACCAGGTCGGGCCGGCGGCAGGACTCCAGCATCGCCACGTTGGCCCGGATCTCGCGGTACTCCGGCAGCGACCGGCCCGCCTGGCGCATGAACCAGACCGGGGTACGCGGGACC
The DNA here is from genome assembly GCF_029626175.1 of Micromonospora sp. WMMD1082. NCBI lineage: Bacteria > Bacillati > Actinomycetota > Actinomycetes > Micromonosporales > Micromonosporaceae > Micromonospora > Micromonospora sp. WMMD1082. Next base: position 44,879 of record NZ_JARUBM010000002.1, read on the forward strand.
GGCCGGCGCCGGCATGCCCGCACGAAGGGCGAGTCGGCGGGCCCACCGGGGCGGGGTTCGTCGTCTCGGGCGGCGGTGCCCGTGGTGTCGGTGGTCATCGCGGCCATCGTGCCACGCGCCCCGTCCCGCCCCCACGCCCACCGCCACCTTTGTGACGTGACAGGAAGGGCTCCTCGTTGGGACAGGCGATCACCGGCCAGTCGATCGTCGGCGCGCCGTCCGGGCCGGGAACCGGGCGGCGGCTTAGGCTGCGGTCATGGCCGCCCCGATCGCGCTTCCGGACACCTTCGCCCGCGCGGTCGCCGGGCTCCGGTCGGCGACGCCGCGACCGGAGATCCTGCTGGAGGAGGTCGGCGCACCGCAGCGGCTGGCGCCGTACTCCTTCGCGCTCTCCGCGTCCGTGCTACGCGACGGCGACGAGGTGGCCACCGGGCGACTGATCCTGCTGCACGACCCGGCCGGGCACGAGGCGTGGCAGGGCACGCTGCGGCTGGTCACCTACGTGACCGCCGAGTTGGAGGCCGACCTCGCCGCCGACCCGCTGCTGCCCGGGGTGGGCTGGACGTGGCTCACCGATGCCCTCGACGCCCAGGAGGCGGGGCACCGGGCCATCGGCGGGACGATCACGCAGACGATGTCGACCCGGTTCGGGGAGCTGGCCGGCCCGCCCGCCGCCGCCGACATCGAGATCCGCGCCTCGTGGACCCCGACCGGCATCGGCCTCGCCCCGCACCTGTACGCCTGGTGCACCCTGCTCGCCTCCACCGCCGGCCTGCCCCCGCCCGGCATCACCGCCCTGCCCGAGCACCGCCGGGCCACCACCGGCTGAGCAGGTTCGCCGCGGCCGACACGCGGCGGGGGCGGGTGCGCGCCGCGTGAACGGCTCGCGCACTAGGGTTGTCAGGTGACCGACGAACCACCCCTGCGCCGTCGGGCCGCCGCAAGCCGTACGGGAAACGACACGCACCACCCGCGGTCGGCGCGGCCGGAGCCGTCGGACGCGGGGACCGAGCCCACCAGCGGCGAGTCCGTGCCGCTGACCGCGCCCCGTGAGGGCACCCCCGAGCCGGTGGCCGCCCCGGAGCAGTTCGCCGAGGTGGTGGCCCGGTTCGCGGCCGGTGCGGGGCCGGTGGCCCTGGACGCCGAACGCGCTTCCGGCTACCGCTACAGCCAGCGGGCCTACCTCGTACAGCTGCGCCGCGCCGGCGCCGGCACCGCGCTGATCGATCCCTTGCCGCTGCCCGACATGAGCGCCCTCGACGCCGTGATCGCCGAGGCGGAGTGGGTGCTGCACGCGGCCAACCAGGATCTGCCCTGCCTCGCCGAGCTCGGGCTGCGCCCGCGCCGGCTGTTCGACACCGAGTTGGCCGCCCGGCTGGCCGGCTTCGAACGGGTGGGACTGGCCGCGCTCACCGAGCAGCTGCTCGGCTTCAGCCTGGAGAAGCACCACTCGGCGGCGGACTGGTCGAGCCGGCCGTTGCCGGAATCCTGGCTGACCTACGCCGCGCTGGACGTGGAGTTGCTGACCGACCTGCGCGACGCGCTCGCCGAGGAGCTGACCCGGCAGGGCAAGTCCGAGTGGGCGGCGGAGGAGTTCGCCGCGCTGGTGCGTACCGGCGCCCGGCCGCCCCGGGTGCGGGCCGAGCCGTGGCGGCGGACCTCCGGCATCCACCGGGTACGCGGGGCGCGGGCGCAGGCCCGGGTCCGGTCCCTGTGGTACGCGCGTGACCAGATCGCCGCCCGCCGGGACACGGCGCCGGGCCGGGTGCTGCCCGACTCGGCCATCGTCGCGGCGGCCGAGCTGGATCCGAAAGACGAGAAGACGCTGCTCACCCTGCCCGGCTTCGGTGGTCGTTCGGTGCGGCGGCTGGCCCGCACCTGGCTGACGGCGCTGGACGACGCGCGGCAGTTGCCGGACGACGCGTTGCCGGCGACGCCGACGGTGGAGGGCCCGCCGCCGCCGCACCGCTGGGCCGAGCGGGACCCGGCCGCCGCCGCCCGCCTGGCCCGCTGCCGCGAGGTGGTGTTGCGGGTGGCCGGCGAGCACCACCTGCCCCCGGAGAACCTCATCTCCCCCGACACCATCCGCCGCGTCGCCTGGCAACCCCCCGAGGAGATCACCGAGACCACCGTCGCCGACGCCCTCCGCGCCCACCACGCCCGCGAATGGCAGCTCACCCTCCTCCTCCCCCACCTCCCCACCGCCCTAACCCCCACCCCCTAACCCCGACCCACCCCACCCCTCACCCGGTTGATCATGAAGTTAGCGGGTGTTTTAGAGATCAAACCGCCCGCTAACTTCATGATCAACGGGAGAAACCCCGGGGGGCGGGGGCGGGTGGGTGTGGGGTGGGCCACAGCGGGGGGTGGGGGCGGGGGTTATTACTGGCGAGTAGCATTTGGGGACGCCTGTGCCGGCGGCCTTTGTGGTCGAGAAGGAGGGTCAAGTGCCCCGTGAAGTTCGGGATGTCGTCTTTGTCGATGGCGTCCGCACCCCGTTCGGTAAGGCGGGTGGCATGTACGCCAACACCCGCGCCGACGACCTGGTGATCCGCTGCATCCGCGAACTGCTGCGCCGCAACCCCCAGCTGCCGCCGGAACGGGTCGAGGAGGTCGCGATCGCCGCCACCACCCAGATCGGCGACCAGGGCCTGACCATCGGCCGGACCGCCGCCCTGCTGGCGGGGCTGCCCAAGACCGTTCCCGGCTTCGCCATCGACCGGATGTGCGCCGGGGCGATGACCGCCGTGACCACCGTCGCCAGCGGCATCGCGGTGGGCGCCTACGACGTGGCGATCGCCGGCGGTGTCGAGCACATGGGCCGCCACCCGATGGGCGAGGGCGTCGACCCGAACCCGCGCATCGTCGCCGAGAAGCTGGTCGACCCGTCCGCGCTGGTCATGGGCTCCACCGCGGAGAACCTGCACGACCGGGTTCCGCACATCACCAAGCAGCGCACCGACGCGTTCGCGCTGGCCTCGCAGCAGAAGACCGCGAAGGCGTACGCCAACGGCAAGCTCCAGGGCGACCTGGTGCCGGTGGCGATCCGCGACCCCGAGACCGGCTGGGGCCTGGCAGGAGTGGACGAGGCCCCCCGGGACACCTCGCTGGAGAAGCTCGCCACCCTCAAGACCCCGTTCCGCCCGCACGGCAGGGTCACCGCGGGCAACGCGGCCGGCCTGAACGACGGCGCCACCGCCAGCCTGCTGGCCGACGAGGCCACCGCCCGCGAGCTGGGCCTGCCGATCGCGATGCGGCTGGTGTCGTACGGCTTCGTCGGCGTCGAGCCCGAGGTGATGGGCGTCGGCCCGATCCCGTCGACCGAGAAGGCGCTGCGCATCGCGGGCCTGACCATCGACGACATCGGGCTGTTCGAGCTGAACGAGGCGTTCGCCGTGCAGGTGCTCGCCTTCCTCGACCACTTCGGCATCGCCGACGACGACCCGCGGGTCAACCCGTGGGGCGGCGCCATCGCGATCGGCCACCCGCTCGCCTCCTCCGGCGTACGGCTGATGACCCAGCTCGCCCGGCAGTTCGCCGAACACCCCGAGGTCCGCTACGGCCTCACCGCCATGTGCATCGGCATCGGCATGGGCGGCACGGTCATCTGGGAGAACCCACACTGGACGGAGTCCAGCCAGCCGGCTCAGCGGGAGGGAGACAAGTGAGCGCGCTCGCGGCACCGAACGAGGTGGTCACGAAGGCGCTGCTGCGCCAGGTGAACGTGCCGGGGCTGGACCGCCCGGCCGCCCTGATCACCCTGGACAACGGATTCGACCACACCAAGCCGAACACCTTCGGCCCGGCCGGCCTGACCAGCCTGGACGAGGCGATCAGCGCCGCCCTCGCGGCGGATCCGGCGTTCATCGCGGTCACCGGCAAGCCGTACATCTTCTGTGTCGGCGCGGACATCACCGGCCTGCCGCAGCTGGCCGACCGCGCGCAGGCGCTGGAGATCGGCCGGCTCGGCCACCGGGTCTTCGCCCGGCTGAAGGACAGCGAGGTCCCCACCTTCGCCTTCGTCAACGGCGCGGCGATGGGCGGCGGCCTGGAACTGGCCCTGCACTGCCACTACCGGACGCTGTCGGCCGGCGCGGCGGCCCTGGCGCTGCCCGAGGTCTCCCTCGGTCTGGTCCCGGGCTGGGGCGGCACCCAGCTGCTGCCGAACCTGATCGGCATTCCGGCGGCGACCCAGGTGATCATCCAGAACCCGCTGATGCAGAACAAGATGCTCAAACCGAAGCAGGCCGCCGAGCTGGGCATCGCGGACGTGCTGCTGGAGCCGGCCGACTTCCTGGAGCGCTCCCTGGAGTGGGCCGCCGGCGTCGTCCGGGGCGAGGTCACCGTGACCCGCCCCGAGGTCGACAAGGACATGTGGGCGGGGGTGCTCTACTTCGCCCGGCAGACCCTGGACCAGCGGCTGCACGGGGCGGTACCGGCCGCGTACAAGGCGCTGGACCTGCTGGAGACGGCGAAGGACGCCGACTTCGCGGCCGGCACCGCCGCCGAGGACGAGGCCCTGGCCGACCTGGTCTTCTCCGAGGAACTGCGCAGCGGCCTGTACGCCTTCGACCTGGTGCAGCGGCGGGCCAAGCGGCCGGCCGGCGCACCGGACAAGGGCCTGGCCCGGCCGGTGACCAAGGTGGGCATCGTCGGCGCCGGCCTGATGGCCAGCCAGCTCGCGCTGCTCTTCGCCCGCCGCCTCCAGGTGCCGGTCGTGCTGACCGACCTGGACCAGGCCCGGGTGGACTCCGGTGTCGGCTACGTGCACGCCCAGATCGAGAAGGCCGTCAGCAAGGGCCGGATGGACAAGGGCACGGCCGCGAAGCTGTACGGCCTGGTCAGCGGCTCGGTCGACACGTCCGTCTTCGCGGATGCCGACTTCGTGATCGAGGCGGTCTTCGAGGACCTCACCGTCAAGAAGCAGGTCTGGGCGGAGCTGGAGAAGATCGTCAAGCCGGAGGCGGTGCTGGCGACGAACACCTCGTCGCTGTCGATCACGGCGATGGCGGCGGAGCTGGCGCACCCGGAGCGGGTGGTCGGCTTCCACTTCTTCAACCCGGTCGCGGTGCTGCCACTGCTGGAGATCGTCCGCGGCGAGCGGACCGACGACGCCACGCTGGCCACCGCCTTCGCGGTCGGCAAGCAGCTCAAGAAGTCGTCGGTGCTGGTGAAGGACGCGCCGGCGTTCGTGGTCAACCGGCTGCTCACCCGGTTTCTCGGCACGGTCTTCGCCGCCGTCGACGCCGGCACCCCGCTCGAGGTCGCCAACCGCGCGCTGGACCCGCTGGGTCTGCCGATGCGCCCGCTCGCGCTGCTCCAGCTGGTCGGCCCGGCGGTCGCGTACCACGTCGGCGGCACCCTGCACGCCGCGTTCCCGGACCGCTACGGCGTCAGCGAGAACCTCAAGCGGATCGCCGACTCCGGTCAGCCGATCGTGGTGGACGACGAGATCAACGCCGAGGCGGCGAAGCTGCTGGTCGTCGGCGACCAACCGCTCACCGAGGAGGAGGTACGCCGCAACGCGCTCGACGCGTTGGCCCAGGAGATCCGGCTGATGCTGGACGAGGGCGTCGTCGCCGAGGCGCAGGACATCGACCTGTGCATGATCCTCGGCGCCGGCTGGCCCTTCCACCTGGGCGGCGTGACGCCGTACCTGGACCGGACCGGCACCAGCGAGCGGGTCACCGGCCAGCGGTTCCTGCCCCGTGGAGTGGCCAGTTTGGCCGGCTGAGCAGGCGCGCAACGAGCAGGATCGCGGTGGTCACCCGGCCGGGTGACCACCGCGAACTCCTCTCCGGAGCGGTCAGGTGCCGGTGGTGGCGCGCTCCGCCGTGCCACGTTCCACGCAGAACTCGTTGCCCTCCGGATCGGCGAGGACGGCCCATCCGGTGCCGTCCGGTTTGCGGTGATCGGCGACCAACGACGCGCCCAGGCCGAGCAACCGCTCGACCTCCTCGTCGCGGGTACGGTCGGTCGGCTGCATGTCCAGGTGCAACCGGTTCTTCGTCACCGTGCCCGCTGGCACCCGCTGAAAGAGCATGCCGCCCTCGACGATGTCCGCGCCCGACAACAGGGCGCACTCCTCATCACCGGGCTTGCCATCCGGGTCGTGCCGCAACCCGGTGACCTCGGACCAGAAACTCGCCAGTGTGAACGGATCCGCGCAGTAGAAATCGATCCAGCGCACTCTCGACACCATGGTTCTTACCTCTCACAAACGATCAAGTAGATATCCGACGGCAGGAAACCCGATGGGTCGTACGCGGCCCACCCGCACGACCGCCGACGACGCGGTGGGCGGCGGTCTGTTCCGACATCGTGAGGTGGCTCACCGGCCCAGGTCCGGCGCGGACGCGTCGGCCGCCGGCAGGTTCACGGTCACCTCCAGGCCGCCGCCGGGCTGTGCCACGGCGGCGACGGTGCCGCCGTGCGCGTCGCAGACCGCCCGGACGATGGACAGGCCGAGACCCGACCCGCGCGCACCGGTCCGCTCCCGGCCACCCCGACGGAACGGCTCGAACAGCCCCGGCACATCCGCCGGGTCCACCTCGAAGCCGGTGTTGCCCACCACCAGCCACGAGCGCTGCCCGTCCGAGCCGGTCCGCACCCAGAGCCGGCCGTGCAGGTGGTTGTAGCGGACCGCGTTCTCGATCAGGTTGCCGGCCAGCCGGTCCAGCAGCCCGGGATCGCCGACCACCGGCGCCGGCTCCAGTGACGTCTGCACGGCCAGCTTGATCCGCTCCACCTCCCGGCGTACGGCGGAGAGCGCGTTGACCGTGCCGGCGGCCAGGTCGCACTCGGTGCGCCGGCCCAGGCGGCGACCCGTCTGCGCCTCGCTGCGCGCCAGCACCAGCAGCGCGTCGACCAGACCGTTGGCGCGTTCGGAGGCGTCGCGCACCACGGTCGCCATCCGCTGGTAGTCGGCCGTGCCCGCCTCGTCGTCGCTGAGCGTCACGTCGATCTCGGTACGCATCACGGCCAGCGGCGTCCGCAACTCGTGCGAGGCGTTGGCGACGAACCGCTTCTGCGCGTCGAAGGCCGCGGCGATCCGGTCCAGCATGGCGTCGAAGGTGTCGGCCAGTTCGGCCACCTCGTCGTCCGCCCCGGAGTAGCCGATCCGCTGGTGCAGGGTGGTCTCGCCGAGCCGGCGCGCGGTCGCGGTGACCTGGTGCAGTGGGCGCAGCGCCCGCCCGGCGACCGCGTACGCCCCGACGACGCCGACCGCGCCGATCGCCAGCAGCGCGGCCAGTCCCTTGGCCAGCAGCTCCCCGGAGGCCGAGTCGACCAGCTGTCGCTGCCAGGTGGCCGCGTCCAGCGAGCGCCCGTCGGCGAGCACCACGGTGGTGCCGGGCAGCAGTTCGTCGGTGGGCCGCAGCGCGTCGCGGACCAGCAGCCAGGCCAGCAGCACCAGGATCGCGCCCGCACCCACCAGCAGGACGCCGTTGAGCAGGGTCAGCCGCAGCCGCAGGGTGGGCCGGAGCCGGAGGTTGGGCCGGGGCCTCGGGCGTAGTCGCAGGGTGGGCGGCAGCCACGGCGGGCGGGTCACGCCGGCGCCCCGGCGGTGCGGTAGCCGGCCCCGACCACCGTCTCGATCAGCGGAGGGTCGCCGAGCTTGCGGCGCAGGGTCATCACCGTGACCCGGACGATGGTGGTGAACGGGTCGGTGTTGGCGTCCCAGACCCGTTCCAGCAGTTCCTCGCTGGATACCACCGCACCGCGCGCCTTGAGCAGCTCGCAGAGCACGCCGAACTCCTTGTTGGTCAGCTCCACCTGCTGCCCACCCCGGGTGGCCACCCGCCGCGCCGGGTCGACGACCAGGTCGGCGAGTTCCAGCACCGGCGGCGCCGCCGGGGTGGCCCGCCGGCCCAGCGCCTGCACCCGCGCCACCAGCTCGTCGAAGGCGAACGGCTTGGGCAGATAGTCGTCGGCGCCGAGCTGCAACCCCTCGACCCGGTCGGCGACCGTGCCGCTGGCGGTCAGCATCAGCACCCGGGTCAGCGCGCCGGACGCGGCCAACTCCGCGCAGATCTGGTCACCGTGCATGCCCGGCAGGTCACGGTCGAGCACCACCACGTCGTACCGGGTGACGAAGGCCATCTCGTGGCCGCTGTCGCCGTCGTAGGCGACGTCCACCGCCATGCCGCGCTTGCGCAGCCCCCGCGCGATCGCGTCGGCGAGGTTGCGCTCGTCCTCGACCACCAGTATCCGCATGTCACGCCCCTTGTTCGCCGGCGACCATCCGCCAACCTAGCGTCGGCTGCCAAGCCGACCCGCCGCGCCGGCCCGGCCCGGCTGGTGACCGCGCTCAGTCCGGCAGTTGCCACACCCCGAAGCTGCCGTCCTGTCGGGGGCAGGCGATCAGGCCGAAGCGAGTGTGGCAGGCGCGGACGACGCCGGGCAGCACGTCGAGGCGTCGCGGCTGTGACTCGGCCGGGTCGAGCCGGGCCAGCACCACCCCCACGTCCGGGATCTGGCGAACCCCGAGAAGCCATGGCTCGTCCTCGTAGAAGGAGACCGCGTCCCAGCCGCCGTAGTCGGTCGCCACCGCCCCGGTCGCCGCATCGAGTGCGACCAGCGCCACGCCACGAGGACTGGCCCGCAGTTGCGCCAGTGCGCTGGTGGCCGCCACCCGCAGCACCTCGACATCCTCGGCGGTATGCCACCGTACCGCCCCGGTCGCCGGGTCGAGGGCGTACGCACCGTCACCGCTCGCCTGGACGCAGAGAAACGCCCCACACTGGCTCACGTGGTCGGCCAGCGGCAGGGTGGTCTGCCAGCGCGGCACCAGCCCGTCGATGCTGTAGGCGTGGACGACCTGCGAGTTGCGGACCACCAGCACCAGGTCGCCGATGAGCGACGACCGCTGGTAGCCGTCCGGGTCGTCGTGGGACAGGGCGAGACGGTCCCGGACGCGCCCGGTGGTCGCGTCGCGCACCTCGACGTCACCGGCGTAGCTGGACAGCACGATGGCGTCGATCACCCCGTCGCGCCGGTGGTATGCCACCCAGCTCGGCGGCGACATGGTCGACCACACTTCGCGGCCGTCGGCCAGCTCCACCGCGCGCAGCCTGATCGGTTCGTCGTACGAGAACGTCTCGAGCAGCACCCGGCCCGACGCGTCGGGGGTGCCGATCCCGGCGGTCCGCCAACGCTCCTGCCCGGTCCGCAGGTCCAGCAGCAGGGTCCGGCTGTCGCCGCCCGTACTCTCCGACAGCATCATGGCGAGCAACACGCCGCCGTCGGCGACGGCCTCCACCCGGAGGAGCCGGACGCCGTGCGGGAGGGGAATCTTCCACAGTGGAGTCAGTTGTTGCGGCGCGACGGTGGCCCGGGTCGGCCGGCGGTAGGCGACGAACTCCTGCCTGCCGTCGGTCACCCCGCGCGCCGGGGTGGCGGTGAAGAGGTACTCCTCGGTGAAGAACAGATCCGACCCCAGGCCGGCCGGCACCGTCGCGTGCACCCGTGTTGCCGGCGGCGCGGCCCCGGTCAGCGCCACCAGCGCGGCCAGCGCCACCAGCCCCACCCGCCACCACCGGTTACCGTTACCGGCCGGGCGGCGTCGCCCGGCCGGGCGCTGGCGAGGCGGCGGCTCCGGCTCCGTCGGCCCGCTCAGCTCACCGAGGTCGATCACCGTCACGCTCGTCCTCCCCGCCGCGCCCGACACGCGCCCGCAGGCCGTCGGGTGCCCCGGCGCCCGCCTGTACGATGGCCCGTCGTGGCTGTGCCGGTGGTAGATCCCTCGCTGAACCCCGTCTCCGAGACCGTCGAGACGCGCGCGACGACACGACGCCCCCGACGCGGACCGGTGCGCGCCGACGTGCTGGCCATCGGAGCCTACGTGCTGCTCGGCGTCGTCGTCTGCCTGAACTACTGGGTGGACGTGAACAACCGCGTCTCGTCGCACCTGCCCACCGACCACAGCTGGTTCGAGTGGCTCTTCTCGCACGGTGCGTACTCGGTGCGTCACCTGGAGAACCCGCTGTTCAGTACGCAGCAGAACGCCCCCGACGGGGTGAACATGATGGCCAACACCTCGCTGCTCGGGGTGACCCTGCCGCTGGCCCCGCTCACCATGCTGCTCGGCCCCCAGGTGGTCTACGCGCTCTACCTGGGCGGTGCGCTGGCGGCGACCGCCGGCACGTCGTACTGGATGCTGTCGCGGCACCTGGTGCGGTCCCGGGCGGCGGCCTTCGTCGGCGGCGGTTTCCTCGGCTTCGCCCCCGGCATCGTGCACCACGCCAACGGCCAGCCCAACTTCGTCTCCAACTTCCTGCTGCCGCTGATCGTGGTGCGGGTGTTCCGGCTGGCCGAGCCCGGCCGGTGGCGGCGCAACGGGCTGGTGCTGGGGCTGCTGGTGGCGTACCAGATCTTCATCAACGAGGAGATGTTGCTGCTCACCGCGCTGGCCTGCCTGGTCGTCGTGGTCGCGTACGCGGTGCTGAGACCGCGCGCCGCGTGGGCGCGGGCCGGGACGTTCGCGGCCGGGCTGGGCACCGGTGGTGGGGTGGCCCTGCTGCTGGCCGCCTACCCGATCTGGTTCCAGTTCAACGGCCCGCAGTCCTACCGGGGCCTGCAGGGCGGGGTGTTCCACAGCTGGGGTGAGGATGTCGTCGCCTTCGTCACCTTCGCCCGCGACACCATCGTCGGCAACGAGGCGGTGGAGGCGACCATCGGGCGGACCGAGCAGAACACCTGGTTCGGCTGGCCGCTGGTGCTGCTGTCCGTGGTGGCCCTGGCGTTGCTGGTACGCCGCTCGCTGGTGGCCCGGATCCTCGCCGTGCTGGCGGTGGTCTTCTCGGTGGCATCGCTCGGCCCGGAGATCCGGTTCGACGGCGAGCTGACCGGCATCGCCGGCCCGTGGTCGTACATCCCGGAGGACCTGCCGCTGGTCGAGATGATGATGCCGACCCGGCTGACCCTGGTGACCACCGCCGCGCTCGGCGTCCTGCTCGCGCTGGCCTGGGACACGGTGGCCGGCAACCAGCGGCCGCCGGTGCCGGCGCAGCGCACCGCCGAGGCGCCGGGCACGGCCGGCACACCGGGCAGCGCCACCCGGCTGCGGCACCGCTGGCAACGCCCGATCGGGTACGCCGCGATCACGCTCGCCGTGCTGCCGCTGCTGCCCAGCCCGCTGCCGGCCGAGCCGATCGACCCGCCGCCGACCTTCATCACCTCCGGCGCCTGGCGGCCGTACGTGCCGCAGGGGCGCACGCTGGTGCCGGTGCCCATCCCCAGCAACGTGCACGGGTTGTCCACGCTGCGGTGGAGCGCACTGACCGGGCACGAGTTCCCGATCCCGGCCGGCTACTTCATCGGCCCCAACCTCGACGGCGAGGGCGTCTTCGGGGCACCGAACCGGCCCACCAGCACGCTCATCTACCGCACCATGGACGCCGGGCACCTGCCCGACGAGCTGACCGACGAGAACCGCCGGCAGGCGGTGGAGGACCTGCGCTTCTGGCGGGCGTCGGTGGTGGTGCTCGGCGCCCATCCCCGCGAGCCCGTGCTGCGCGAGCTGCTGACCGCGCTCCTCGGCGACCCGCAGCGGGTGGACGACGTCTGGCTCTGGGACGTGCGCGACCGGGTGTGACGCGCGGGCGTGATCGACGGACCGTTGCCGGCGGTGGCTCAGCCGACCAACGGACGTACGTCCCAGACGAGCGTTCCGTCGATCTCCCGGGCCGGACCGAGCAGCGCCTCGACGGTGCGCCGCACCGGTTCACCGTGCGGCAGTCCACCCTGGACCACCACCACGGCAGCGCGCCAGTGCCGCAGGTCGGCCACGGCCTGCCGGCGGTCGACGTCGCTGATCGGCGGCATCTCGCCGGTCTCGGCCACCCGCCGCAGCAGCAGCGACGTGGGCCGGTCCGGGGCACCCCAGCGCGCCCGGGGGTCGTCCGGGGCGCGGGGGCCGATGAAGAAGCCGCCCGGGGCGGTGAAGGCCAGCCCGGTGCGGGCCGACCAGAGCATCGCCGGGCTGCGGCCCGCGTTGGTCACCGGCGGCACCGGCACCAGCGTCCGCCCCGCCGGCACGTACGCCCGCCAGGTCCCGTCGGCGACGAACGCCGGCACCGGCCAGGCCGGGACGGTGCGGATCGGTGTCGGCGCCAGCGGCAGCAGCGCGGCGGCCACCGCCCCGGCCAGCAGCAGCCGCACCGCCGTGCCGGTGGCCGGTTGCCGGCGGACCCGGTCGACGCCGAGCGCGACCAGGATGCCCAGCACCGGTACACAGACCAGCGAGAACCGGGCCGGCACCACGTGGTCGAGCAGCGGCAGCCCGGCGACCAGCCGGTACGGTCCGGGCAGGTCGGTCACCGCGCCGTCGAGGCGTACCCGCGCACCGAGGGAGAGCAGGGCGAACACCACCCCGCACGCGGCAAGCGCCCGCACCAGTGGGCGATGCCACAGCCAGACCGTGACGACCAGCGCCAGCACCAGCAGCCCCGGCCCGAAGAAGGAGTTCTCCTCGGTCAGGTTGGGCGCCAGCAGGCCGGGCGGGCGGTGCTCGCCGAACACGGTCTGCCGGGCCGAGGCGGTGAACGAGGCGACGTCCAGCTGATAGCCGTACGCGTGGAACGGCATGCCCCGGTAGTGCCCGGGACCGAAGAACTGGAACCACAGCGGGTACGCCAGCAGTGTCCCCGCCACCACCGCGCCGACCGCGATCCGGCCGGCCGTGGCCGGGGCGAGCCGGCGGGCGGTGGCCCGGTCGGCCAGCGCGTACCCGAGGGCGAACACACCGGCGGCGAGCGCCACGAAGAGCAGCACCTCCTCGCCGAGGAAGACCTGGTAGGTCACGACCAGCCCGAGCAGCACCCCGCGCCGCCACACCCGCCGCCCGGCCTCAGGCCGGACCGCTTCGGAATGGACCGGTCCGGGGTCGGCCGGCTCGGGCCGGAACACCAGTGCCAGGATCACCGGCACCAGGAACTGGGCGGCCATGTGCAGGTGCGACCCGGCCTGGGCCACCATGCCGGGGGCGAAGCCGCAGACCAGCCCGCCGACGGCGGCGGCCACCCGCGAGGCGACCAGGCGGCGGCGCAGCAGCGCGTACCAGGCGGTGGCCGTGCCGGCGAGACAGCCCACCACCGCCACCCCGAAGGCCACCTGCGACCCGAACAGCAGCGTGACCGGGGTCAGCGGGATGCCCAGCCCGAGCACCGAGGTGTTGGCCATCAGGTTCACCCCGCCGGGTGCGTTCAGGGCGTCGCTCCACAGCGGGTTCTCCGGCCCGACCACGGCGCGGGCCGCGTGGGCCAGCATCCACTCGAAGAGGATCTGGTCGCCGGCCTGGTGGAAGAGGCGGTCCGGGCGCGCCCACTGCCGGCTGGTCAGCCACGCCGCCAGCGCGAGGTAGCCGGCCACCACCGCCACATCGGCGGTACGCGAGGGAAGCCGCCGACGGCGGCGGGTCGCGACCTCGACACCCCGTTCGGCCGTACCGACCGACATCAGGCCCGGCGGTCGGTCAGCGACCGGACGTCCCACACCCAGACGTCCAGTTCGAGCCGGGCCGGGCCGACCAGTTGCTCGACGGTCTGCCGCAGCGGCTCGGAGTGCGGCTGCCGGACCGGCAGCACCAGCACCGCCGCCCGCCAGTGCCGCAGCTCGTCCAGGGACCGGCGCCGCTGGCGGTCGTCCAGCTCGGGCGTCCGGCCGGTGGTGGCGACCTCCTCCAGCAGCCGCCCCACGCCGCTGGGCCGGCCGCCGAAGCGGCCCGGGTCGCCGGTGTTGCCGTTGCGCGGGGCGAGGAAGTACCCCCCGGGGATCTTGAAGTCGAGGTTGGTGGAGGCGGCCCAGCGCATGCCGTGGGTGTTGCCCATGCTCGGCACCGGGATCGGCACGAGCGTCTGGTCCGGCCCGACGTAGGCGCGCCACCGGTCGGAGGTGATGAACTCCGGCACCGGCGGGCGGGAGGTCATCGGCAACGGCATGGGGGTGATCGGCAGCAGCGCGAGCACCAGGCCGGCGACGGTCAGCGTACGCACGGTCGCCCGGTCCAGCGACAGCGTGCGGGTCCGCTCGATGGCCAGGGCCAACAGGATCGCCACGACCACGCTGGTGATCATGCCGAACCGGGTCGGCACCACCGCGTCGAGCAACGGCAGCCGCACCAGCCACTCCCACGGCCCGACGATCAGCTCCCGGTCCCACCAGGTGATCCGCTCCCCGAGGGAGAGCACGGTGTAGAAGGCGGCGGTCGCGGCGAGCGCCCGGACGAGCACCTCCCGGCGCAGCCAGAGCACGATGCCGACGGCGATCAACGCCAGGCCCCACCCGAAGAAGGCGTTCTCCTCCGAGTAGTTCGGTGCCAGGTTGACGTTCGCCCGCTGGTTGCCGCCGACGGTCGGTGAGCCCTGGGCGAAGTACGCGGCGACGTCGTTGCCGTAGTCGCGGACGGCGTCGCTGAGCCCGTGGTACGCCATCGGCCCGGCGAACTGGATGTACAGCGGGTACGCCAGCAGCGCGCCGGCGATCACCGTGCAGGTGGCCAGCGCCTTGGCCAGCGGACGCCAGGCCGCCGACCAGAGCGCGGGCCGCTGGATGACCACCGCGATCAGGAAGATCCCGCAGCCCATCGCGGTGAAGAGCAGGATCTCCTCGTTGATGAACGCCTGCGCGGTGACCAGCAGGGCCAGCAGCGCGCCGTCCCGGTACGGCCGGGTCGACCGCGTGATCACCATGACCCGCCAGACGATGAACGGCAGCAGGAACTGACTGATGATGTTCGGGTGCCAGCTGGCGTGCGACAGCATCGCCGGCGAGAAGCCGCAGAACCACCCACCCACCACGGCGGCGAGCCGGTTGCTCACCACGTGCCGGGAGAGCACGTAATACCAGGCCGACGCGGTGCCGGCGAGGCCGAGCGTCACCAGCAGCACGAAGGTGACCGCGGGCCCGAACAGCAGGGTCACCGGCACCATCGGGATACCCAGCGCGAGGATGGCCGTGTTGGCCATCAGGTTGACGCCGTCCGGATAGTTGAACTGCTCGGTGAAGAACGGGAACTCCCCGTGCAGCACCACCCGTACCGAGTGGGCGAGGAAGAACTGCACCTGGGCCGGGTCGCTGCTGTACAGCGAGGCCACCCGTCCGGCCGGGTCCATCCAGATCTGGCTGGTCACCCAGACCGCGGTGAGCAGGAACGCACCGACGATCGCGAGATCCTGCCGGCGGCGCGTCCACCGGAAGCGACGCCGACCCGCCGCCGCGGTGCCGGCCACGTCGGCACCACGCGCACCGGTGTCCGCAGCCGGGCCCGCGTCCGCCGGGATCCCGGCCGTGGACTCGACCCCGGTCGCGGGCGGAGCCTCCGTCGCGGGCGGGGCGGTCTCGGTCGCGGGCGGGGCGTCCGTCGCGGGCGGAGCGTCCGTGGCGGGCGGGGCGGCCTCGGTCGCGGGCGGAGCGGCACCGCTCGGGGCCGGGACGGGGTTGCGCGTACCCTCACCGACCGTGACTGCTTCGGACGGAGAGTCGGCGACGTCGGCGGATTTCGGCGGCGCGGCGGCGCGGGTCTCGGCAGGCGTCACAGTCGGCGGAGTCTACCCGAGTAGGGAAATAGCCCCCAAGTCGACGCGGTGTCCCCTGTGGTCGGTGTTCCGTCGGCGCGACGCAGCGTAAGGCGGCGCGAATCCATGCCGGGACATCTCGTACTATTGCCCTCCGACACCACGAGGCGATGCGATCGGGGGCGTGACAGGTGGCTCCAGCCCGCTGGCGCGGCGTGACCGTCACCGGCCTGTCCGCCCTGCTGATCGCCGTCACCGCCTGCGGGCCGGTCGCCGAGCGTCAGCCGCGGGATCTGCGGGTCGGCTACGACAGCATGGACGGTCCGTTGACCGTGTGGCCGCCCCGCGGCTCGCTGGCCGAGGACACCGCGGCGACGGCCGCCGTGACCGAGGCGGTCCGCGACTGGCGCTCGCCCGTGGACAACCGGGTACACGTTCCCTCGTCCGGCATCCTCTTCTCCGGCGACGTCGACGGCGTGCCGCTGGCCCTGGTCGCCGCGTCGGTACCCGGTGAGGCCGCCTCCTGGCTGCTCCAGCTCACCGGCGACGGCGACCGGTACGAGGTCAGCCACGCCACCGAGTACACCGACCCCGGCTACCTCGTCTACTCCGACGTGCTGCCGGTGCAGACCGCCGACGGGCGGCGCTACCTCGTCTCCGAGCGGGTCCGGCGACTCGTCGGACCGGGCGGCCGCACCGTGCCCGGCACCGACGGGCTGACCGACCCGGTCGAGGTGCCCCGGTGCCGGGCGGTGACCGTGACCGCCACCCTGCGCTCCACCGAGTCACTGCCCAGGGGCCGGGCCACCGACCGGCTGCTCGACCTCGGCACCGGCACCACCGGCCCGCGCTACCCACTGGTCCGCGACGAGAGCGGCTCCGGCCGGCGCGCCCTGACGAATCTCGACACCTGCCTGCTGGCCGGCGAGGACGGCCCGTTCGGCAGCATCTTCCGGCGCATCGGGGACCGGGACGTCCCGCAGTCGGTGCCGGCGTCCTGGCCGAAGGCGAAGCTGGCCGTGCGTACGCTCGGCGAACTGGCGCTCGACGGCGGCGAGCCGGCCGAGCTGGAGCAGCTCACCTGGGAGAGCGCCGAGGGCACGATGAGCGCCGTCGTCTACCGACCCGCCGACGAGGGCCCGGTGGTGCTCTCCCCCGCCGACCGGACCAACCCGTTGCAGGTCTACGAACTCCCGGTCCCGGGTCAGCCGCTGATCGTGCTGAGCTGGCGCGCCGCCAAGGACACCACGCTGTCGGTGCCGCCGAACACGACCCGCCTGGTCGACCGCCCCGGCCTGGTCGTGGCCCCCCTGCCCGAGCGCCGCGAAACCTTCAGCCTCGCCGCCGACGACAAGACCCACTACCGCTCCGCCGGCAACTCCCGCCCCCGCTGACCCGAGCCCCACCCCACCACGCGCTCACCCCGCGCCGCCCCACCCTCCCCGCCGATCTTGCACTTTCTGTCCCGGCAAAGGCCACGTAAGGGATAACTCGGCGACCACAACTGCAAGATCGACGCAGCAGGTCGGGGCAGGGGCAGGGCGGGAGGGGCAGGGGGCGGGGTGGGCTAGTTCGGGGTGATGTTGGGGGTGAGGGGGGCTGGCTCGATGGGGTCGGCGTCGAGCCGGGAGATCCAGCCGGTGACGTCGCGGGCCACGTCCTGGGCGGTCAGGCCGAGGTCGGCCAGGATCTGGGTGCGGGAGCCGTGCGGGTGCCAGCCGGCCGGCACACCGATGTCGCGCAGCGGCACCTGGACACCGGCGTCCCGCATGGCCTGGGCGAGGGCGTCGCCGACCCCGCCGGTCCGGACGCCGTCCTCGACGGTGACCACGAGCCGGTGCGCGGCGGCCAGCTCGACCAGCTCCGCCGGGACCGGGCGGACCCAGCGCGGGTCGACCACGGTCACCCCGTAACCCTGCTCGGCGACCCGGGCCGCGACCTCGGTGCCCAGCTTGCCGAAGGCGCCGACCGCGACCAGCAGCACGTCGGTACGCGCCGGGGCGACCAGCACGTCCACGGTGCCCACCCGGCGCACGGCGGGCAGGTCGGCGACGACCGCACCGGTCGGGAAGCGGACGACGGTCGGGCCGTCGTCGACGGCGACCGCCTCGCGCAGCTCCTCGCGGAGGGTGGTGGCGTCGCGGGGCGCGGCGATCCGCAGGCCGGGCACCACGCCGAAGACCGACATGTCCCAGATGCCGTAGTGGCTCGGCCCGTCGGGGCCGGTGATGCCGGCCCGGTCCAGCACGAAGGTGACCGGCAGCTTGTGCATCGCCACGTCCAGCAGGACCTGGTCGAAGGCCCGGTTGAGGAAGGTCGCGTAGACCGCCACCACCGGGTGCAGGCCGCCGAGCGCCAGGCCGGCCGCCGAGGTGGCCGCGTGCTGCTCGGCGATGCCCACGTCGTACGTGCGCTCCGGGTACTTGCGGGCCAGCTTCGCGATGCCGGTCGGCTCGGCCATCGCGGCGGTGATGCCGACCACGTCGGGCCGCTCGTCGGCGATCGCGACCAGCTCGTCGGCGAAGACGTTGGTCCACTTCACCGACGGCGCGGCGATGGACTTGCCGGTGATGATGTCGAAGGCGCCCGGGCCGTGGAAGCAGTCCGCCTCGTCCTCCTCGGCGGGGCGGTAGCCGTAGCCCTTGCGGGTGACCGCGTGCACGATCACCGGGCCGCCGAAGTTCTTCGCCGCCCGCAGTGCCACCTCGACGGCGGCGACGTCGTGCCCGTCCACCGGGCCGACGTACTTGATGCCGAGGTCCTCGAACATCGCCTGCGGGGCAACGGCGTCCTTGATGCCCTTCTTGACCGCGTGCAGCACCTCGTACATCGGCTTGCCGACCAGCGGGGTCGAGCCGAGGGCGTCCTTCACGGCGTCGAGCACCTTCTCGTAGCCGGGGTTCAGCCGCAGCGTCGAGAGGTGGTCGGCGAGGCCGCCGATCGTCGGCGCGTACGACCGGCCGTTGTCGTTGACCACGATGACCAGGGGGTTGCCGGTGGCGGCGATGTTGTTCAGCGCCTCCCAGCACATGCCGCCGGTCAGCGCCCCGTCGCCGACCACGGCCACCACGCTGCGCGACTCGCCCCGCAGCGCGTACGCCTTGGCCAGCCCGTCGGCGTAGGACAGGGCGGTCGAGGCGTGCGAGTTCTCGATGATGTCGTGTTCGCTCTCGGCCTGGTTGGGGTAGCCGGAGAGCCCACCGCGCTGTTTCAGCTGGTCGAAGCCCTCCTGTCGACCAGTGATGATCTTGTGAACGTACGCCTGGTGGCCGGTGTCGAAGAGCAGCCGGTCACGGGGAGAGTCGAAGACCCGGTGCAGGGCGAGGGTGAGCTCCACCACGCCCAGGTTGGGACCGATGTGCCCGCCGGTACGCGACACCTTGGCGATCAGGAAGTCGCGGATCTCGGCGGCAAGGATGTCCAGCTCGCTGGCCGACATCCGCTTGACGTCCTGGGGACTCTGCACCGTGGCCAGCAGCCGGCCGTGGTTGGCCGTGTCCTCGTCAACACTCATGACCGCAGAGTCTATCGGCCCGCGCGCGGCATGCAGCCCAGGCCGCCGAGCCGCGACGGCTGACCGCCAGGTCAGTCCCGCACCCGTAGCCGGCGTGGCGACACGCCCGCCACGCCGCCGCCGGCCGATCCGTGACCGGCCCGGTGCGGTGGCCCGGCGGGCGTCCAGGAGCCGAGCACCGCCGCGCGGGCGGCACCGGTCACCGACGGCAGCGACCCCGGCAGCCCGTGCCAGGACAGCCAGCCCAGCAGCGCGAACGCGTACGCCTCCTTCGCCTGTGCCGGGATGCCCAGCTCGTCGGTGGTCCGCAGCCGCCAACGCCCGGCACCGAGCGCGGCCAACCGCCGCCACAGGCTCCGGTTGCGTACCCCACCACCGGCGGCGACCACCTCCGCCACCCGGTGCCGGTCGCAGGCCTCGGCCACCACCCGGGCGGTCAGCTCGGTCAGCGTGGCGAACACGTCGTCGACCGGCACCGGCGCACCGAGTGCGGCCAACCGCTCGTCGAGGTACCGCCCGTGGAACAGCTCCTTGCCGGTCGACTTCGGCGCCGGCGCGGCGTAGTACGGCTCGGCGAGCAGCCCGGCCAGCAGGGCGGGATGCACCCGGCCGGCCGCCGCGCGGGCACCGTCGCGGTCGCAGGGTGCGTCCAGGAAGCGCCGGGCCGCGGCGTCGAGCAGGGCGTTGGCCGGGCCCACGTCGTACCCGAGCACCGGTGCCCCGGCCGCGACCACGGTGAGGTTGGCGATGCCGCCCAGGTTCAGCGCCGCGCGCGGCGCCTCGTCGCCGGCCAGCAGCAGGGCGTCGAAGGCCGGGACCAGTGGCGCGCCCTGCCCGCCGGCGGCAACGTCCGCCGAGCGCAGGTCACCGAGCACCGGTACGCCCACCCGGGCCGCCACCCGGGCCACCGCGCCCAGTTGCAGGGTGCCCCGGACCCGCCCCTCCTCGACCCAGTGGAAGACGGTCTGCCCGGGCGAGACGACGGCGTCGACGCGGCCACCGGCCAGCTCCACGCCGACCGCCGCGGCGTCGGCGAAGACCTCGCCCAACCGGTTGTCGAGGCGGCACACCGCCCCGATCGTGGTGGCCGCCGGCGGCAGCACCGACCCGATCGCGGCGCGCAGCTCCCGGTCGTGGTCGAGGCCACGGTGACCGAGCGGGCGCAGCCACAGCGTGTCACCGTCGGCGGTGAACTCGGCCGCCACCACGTCCACCCCGTCGTACGAGGTGCCCGACATCAGCCCGACGATCTTCACCACGCCAGGCTAGTGCGTCTCGGGCAGCAGCAATCCGACCAGCTCCACGTGCTGGGTCATCGGGAACAGGTCGTACCCGCGCAGCGCCGCCAGCCGCCAGCCCAGGCCGGCGAAGACCCGCAGGTCCCGGGCGAACGCGGCGGGGTCGCAGGCCACGTACGCCACCGCGCGCGGCCCGGCCGCGACCACGTCGCGCACCACCCGCGCACCGGCCCCGGACCGGGGCGGGTCGAGCACCACCACGTCGACCGGTCCGGTGACCCGGCGCCGGGCCAGCGCGGTCTCCACCCGGGCCGCCACCACCTCGACGGCGGGCAGGTCGCGCAGGTTCTCCCGGGCCGCCGTGACGCCGTCACCGGCCGCCTCGACCAGGGTGACCCTGCCCTCCTCGCCGACCCGGCCGGCCAGCGCGGCGGCGAACAGCCCGGCCCCGCCGTACAGGTCCCAGGCGGTCTCCCCGGGCCGGGGCTCGGTCAGCTCCAGGACCGCGTCGACCAGGACGTCCGCGGCGGCGGGGTGGACCTGCCAGAAGGACGAGGTGGGCAGCGCCCACTCCCGGCCGACGGCCCGCTCCCGGATCCGCTCCGGGCCGCTCACCCGACGGCCCCGGCCGGCCGCCACCGCGGTCACCGCCACGTCCCCGCCGGTGGAGGCGACCGTCTCCACCGCCTCGGCCTCCGGCCAGCTCGCCCCGGCCGAGGTGAGCACCGGCAGATCCTGGATGGCCGGGTGGGCGATCAGGCACCGGTCGACCGGGACCACCTCGTGCGAACGGTGCTTGAGCAACCCGGCCCGGCCCGCCGCGTCCACCGCGTAGCGGACCCGGGAGCGCCAGCCGAGCGGTCCGCCCGGCAGCGGCGCCACCCCGACGCCCAGCGCGTCGCACTGGGCCTCGTTCAGGCCGCCGAGGCGGGTGAGCTGCTCGCGGACGACCGCGGTCTTCCAGCGCAGCTGGGCCTCCGGCGCGACATGCTGCAGGTCGCAGCCGCCGCATCGACCCGGCCGGGCGTACGGGCAGGGTGGGGTGACCCGATCCGGTGCCGCCTCCAGCACGGTGACCGCGTCGGCCCGCACGAAGCCCCGGTGCACCTCGGTCACCTCGGCCAGCACCCGCTCGCCGGGCAGGGCGTGCCGGACGAACACCACCTGACCGTCCACCCGGGCCACGCAGTGCCCGCCCGGTGCGACCGCCGCCACGGTCAGCTCGACCCGCTCGGCCTCTTCCAATCCGCCGCTCATCGCTGCTCCCCGGCCGACGGTGGGCTATCGCCCGGAGCGGGGGCCGTGGGCGGAACGGCCGGCGGCAGGGCGCTGCGCGGCGCCACCCGGGGGCCCCGGACCGGTCCCCGGCTCAGCGTGGCGTCCATCCGGTCGAGGTCCTTGCCGGCCGTGGAGGCGAGCTGCCACGGCACGCTGGTCACCATCACCCCCGGCTCGAACAGCAGGCGGCCCTTCAGCCGCAGCGCGCTCTGGTTGTGCAGCAGGTTCTCCCACCAGCGCCCGACGACGTACTCGGGGATGAAGACGGTGACCACGTCGCGCGGCGCGTCCCGGCGGACGCCCGCCACGTAGTCCAGGATCGGGCGGGTGATCTCCCGGTACGGCGAGTCGATCACGGTCAGCGGGATGGGCACGTCCCGGCGCTCCCAGTCGGCCTGCAACTGCCGGGTGTCGTGATCGTCGACGTTGACGGTCACCGCGGTGAGGGTGTCCGGCCGGGTGGCCTGGGCGTACGCCACCGCCCGCAGGGTCGGTTGGTGCAGCTTGCTGACCAGCACGACCGCGTGGTTGCGGGCCGGCAGCACCGGCCGGCCGTCGTCCGGGGCCAGCTCGACGGCCACCCGGTCGTAGTGCCGGCGGATGGCCAGCATCAGCACGTAGATCAGGCCCATCGCGGCGATGGCGATCCAGGCGCCGAGCAGGAACTTGGTGACCAGCACGATGACCAGCACCGCGCCGGTCATCGCCATGCCGAAGGCGTTGATCGCCCGGGAGCGGACCATCCGGCGGCGCAGCTGCGGATCCCGCTCGGTACGCAGCAGCCGGTTCCAGTGCCGGATCATCCCCGCCTGGGAGAGGGTGAACGAGACGAAGACGCCCACGATGTAGAGCTGGATGAGCTTGGTCACCTCGGCCTGGAAGCCGACGATCAGCACGATCGCGAAGGCGGCCAGGAAGAGGATGCCGTTGGAGAAGGCGAGCCGGTCGCCACGGGTGTGCAGTTGCCGGGGCAGGTAGCGATCCTGGGCGAGGATCGAGCCGAGGACCGGGAAGCCGGTGAAGGCCGTGTTGGCCGCCACGAACAGGATCACGGCGGTCACCCCGACGACCAGGAACAGCAGCACCGAACCGGAGCCGAAGATGGTCTCGCCGAGTTGGGCGACGACGGTCTTCTGCACGTACCCGTCGGGACCGGCGACGATCTGCAGGCCCGGGTCCTCGACGAACTGCAACCCGGTGAGCCGGGCCAGCCAGATGATGCCGATCAGCATGGTCACCGAGACCACACCGAGCATCAGCAGGGTGGTGGCGGCGTTGCGGCTCTTCGGCGCCTGGAACGCCGGCACTCCGTTGGAGATCGCCTCCACACCGGTCAGCGCGGCGCAACCGGAGGAGAAGCTACGCAGCAGCAGGAACGCCATCGCCCACCCGGTGGTGTCGTGCCACTCGGCCGCGATGACCAGGCCGGCGCTGGGTGCCCGCAGCTCCTCACCGAGCACCACGATCCGGACCAGCCCGGTGACGATCATGCCGATGACCACGATCATGAAGCCGTAGGTGGGGATGGCGAACGCGCTGCCCGCCTCCTTGAGCCCGCGCAGGTTGACCGCGGTCAGCAGGACCACGGCGGTGACCGCGATGAGCACCTTGTGGGTCGCCACGAAGGGGATCACCGAGCCGAGGTTGGCCACCCCGGAGGAGACCGACACCGCGACCGTCAGCACATAGTCGACCAGCAACGCGCTGGCCACCCCGACCCCGGCGCGCGGGCCGAGGTTCACCGTGGCCACCTCGTAGTCGCCGCCGCCGGAGGGGTAGGCGTGCACGTTCTGCCGGTAGCTGGCCACCACGGTCAGCATCACCACGACGACACCGAGGGCGACCCACGGCGAGAAGACGAAGGCCGAGGCGCCCGCGATGGAGAGCATCAGCAGGATCTCGTCCGGCGCGTACGCCACGCTGGACAGCGCGTCCGAGGCGAAGACGGGCAGCGCGATGCGCTTCGGCAGCAGGGTGTGCTTGAGCCGGTCTGACCGGAACGGTCGGCCGACGAGCAGCCGCTTCAGCAGGGAGGTGGATCGGGCCACAACCGTCAAGCGTACGGCCGCCGCCGGTGTCCGTGCGGGGTGGTCGGCCGCAGTCGGTCGCGGCGCCGGAGTACCGTCGGTCCCCGCCCGTGGCCCCGACGTGGCAGGCTCGCAGTCGAGGCGCAGCGGTACGCACCGTGGGAGGCAGCGTGCATGTCGTGATCATGGGGTGTGGCCGGGTCGGCTCGACCCTGGCCCACCGCCTGGAGGCCGGTGGGCACTCGGTGGCGGTCATCGACCAGGACGCCGAGTCCTTCCGCCGGCTGGGGGACGACTTCACCGGCATCACGGTCACCGGTGTCGGCTTCGACGGCGACGTGCTCCGCCAGGCCGGCATCGAGCGGGCGGACGCCTTCGCCGCCGTCTCCAGCGGCGACAACTCCAACATCATCTCGGCGCGGCTGGCCCGCGAGACGTTCGGCGTGCCCCGGGTGGCGGCCCGCATCTACGACCAGCGTCGCGCGCAGGTCTACGAACGCCTGGGCATCCCCACCGTGGCCACCGTCCGGTGGACGGCCGACCGGATGCTGCGGCACCTGCTGCCGGAGGGCAACGTAGAGATCTTCCGCGACCCGACCAGTACCGTCTCGATCATCGAGGTGCCGGTGCACAAGGACTGGATCGGCCGCCCGGTGCGGGCGCTGGAGGAGGTGACCGGCGCCCGGGTGGCGTACCTGATCCGCTTCGGCATCGGCACCCTGCCCACCGCCTCCAGCGTGGTGCAGGAGGGCGACCAGGTCTTCATGCTGGTCACCGACGACATGGTGGCGACGGTCACGTCGCTGGCGGCGGCGCCGGAAAGAGGTCAGTGATCATGCGGGTCGCCATCGCCGGTGCCGGCAACGTGGGCCGCTCGATCGCCCAGGAGTTGATCGAGAACGGCCACCAGGTGATGCTCATCGAACGGCAGCCGCGGATGCTGCGGCCCGACCGGGTACCGGACGCGCAGTGGGTGCTGGCCGACGCCTGCGAGCTGACCAGCCTGGAGGAGGCCGACCTGGCCGGCTGCGACGTGGTGGTCGCCGCCACCGGTGACGACAAGGTCAACCTCGTGGTCTCACTGCTCGCCAAGACCGAGTTCGCGGTCCCCCGGGTGGTCGCCCGGGTCAACCGGGCCGAGAACGAGTGGCTCTTCACCGAGCAGTGGGGCGTGGACGTGGCGGTCAGCACGCCACGGGTGATGGCCGCACTCGTCGAGGAGGCGGTGACGGTGGGCGATCTGGTCCGCCTGATGACCTTCCGGCAGAGCGAGGCCAACCTGGTCGAGATCACGTTGCCGCCGACCGCGCCGCACGTCGGGCACCCACTGCGCGCGGTGCCACTGCCCCGGGACGCCGCGCTGGTGGCGATCCTGCGCGGCAAGCGGGTGCTGGTGCCCGGCCCGGACGACCCGATCGAGGCCGGCGACGAGTTGATCTTCGTCTGCACCGCCGAGATGGAGGACGCCGTACGGGCGGTGGTGCTCGGCCCGGACAGCGTCGACCGCACCCGCGAGTCGCGCTGAGCGGACCGTGGGGCCGGCGGAACGTCGGTGGTGGATCAGCTCGGCAGCGGGTCCGGGCGGCGCTCGCGGGTCACCCGCCGCACCGCCCAGACCGTGATCAGCAACAGCAGCACGTACGGCGGGTAGCCCAGCACCAGCCGGGCGATCCCGAGCGCGGTCTCCATGTCGGCGGCCGCCGCCTCGTCGCCGAGCTGGTCGAACCGGCGGGCCGCCAGGTAGATCGCGGCCTGCGCGCCCACCTTGGCCATCCACACCACGCCCCAGAGCACGGTCAACCGGGTGAAGGTGCGGACCAACCGGGGATCGTCGCGCCACTCGGAACTGCCCCTGGCCACCAGCACCGACCAGATCCAGCCGACCAGCGGCTGCCGGATCGCTGCCGAGATCAACAGGGCCAGGCCGTAGCCGATGCCGTAGAGGATGCCGGGCAGGTAGAAGTCGCGCGCGTCGCCCGTACGCCAGGCGATGGCGGCGCCGATCGCGATGCCGAACAGCCCGTTGACCGCGTGCCGCACCGGGCGGCGCTGTGCCAGCCGCAGCCCCCCGATCAGTACCGCGACCGTCACCGAGGCGATCACCGCGGGCCGCAGATCGCCGAGGATGTTGGTGATCACGAAGACCACCACCGGGATGCTGGACTCGACCAGTCCCCGCCAGCCCCCGAGCTGGTCGGCCATCTGCTCGGCGATGCTCGGCAGCCGCTCCTCGTCCACCGGCCCGATCTCCGGTTGGGCTGCCGGGTGCTGTCCGGTCGTCATCGCCCGCGTTCCATCCGCAGCGTCCGCAGAGTCACTTCGACGGCTCCAGCTCGTAGTACGGGTTATAGATCACCTTGCGGTCGTCACGCACCGCGATCCGCCCCTTGGCGGTCAGGTGCCGCCCCGGCTCGATGCCGACGATGTGCCGCCGCCCGAGCCAGACCAGCGTCACGACGTCGCTGCCGTCGTAGAGCCCGGCCTCCAGCGCCGGCAGGTTGGTCCGCGGGGTGTAGACCACGGTACGCAGCCGGCCACTGACCGAGACCACCTGCCCGCGCGCGCACTGCCGCACCGGCATCGCACCGCAGCGGGCGCTCTCCCGTTGCAGCTGCTGCGCCTCGATCTCGGCCTCGCTCGCGGTGAGCCGTCGCAGCATCCGCCGCAGCGAACCCCGACCCTCGTCGGTGGTCATCAGCTCCGCGTCACCCTCTCCACGCCGGCCGGCTGGCGCCGGAACCCGCCGCCTGCCGGCGACGCCGGGACGACTCCCGTCAGCGTACGCCCGACGGGGCCGTCTCGGCGCACCGGAACTCGTCCCGGGATGCCGCACGGCGGCGCGAACCTCCCGATCGCCGGTCAGCGGATGCCGGGCGTCGGCGCGGCGTCCTCCTGGCCGGGCTGCCCCGCCTGCTCGCCCGCCTCGCGGGGCAGCCGTAGCGGCAGCGGCTCACGCACCGGCTTGGCCTCCACCCCCCGGTCGACGACCAGCCCGTCCAGGCACCGGGCCAGCGGGCCGGCGGCGGCCGGATCGGTGGCCGCCGTGCCCTGGTAGACCGCACGGACCATCCACCGCGGCCCGTCCACGCCGACGAACCGCAGGTCGGTCTGGCCGTCCTCGGTACGCACCCGGGCGTGCAGCTCCGTGCCGTACTCGCCGGTGGCCTCCTGCGCGACGGCACCGTCGGCGAGCAGCGACTGGCGGATCTCCTCGCGCACCTCGTCCCAGATCCCCTCGGACCGCGGGGCGGCGAAGACGCCGAGTTGCAGGGCGCTCGGCCCGTGCACCAGCACGACCTGCTGGATCACCCCCTGCTGGTCGGCCTGCACCCGCACCTCGACGTCGGGCACCGCCGGGATCTGCAGGCTGCCCAGGTCGAGCCGCTGCACCCCGTCCGGCGCCTCGGTGACGTCGTACGGCCCGCCCGCCGGGGCCGGCTCGGCACCCTCGACGGTCTCGGGCACGTCGGTGGCCCGCTCGTCACGGGCGTGCCGTCCCGCGGCCCGCTTTCGGGAGAAGATCACTGCGTCCACCCTCCGCTGTTCGCACTCACGGTGCCGTCTCTTCCGTCCGCGCCGTCCGTGGCCGGCGGCGGCACCAGCCCGGCGTGCCCGCCGGTGGAGCCGTGCCCGCCGGTCCCGCGTCCGGACGCGGGTAGCTCGGCCACCGGCTCGAAGACCGCCCGTTCCACCCGCTGCACCACCAGCTGCGCGATCCGGTCACCCCGGGAGATCTTCACCGGCACGGCCCGATCATGGTTGATCAGGTTGACCAGGATCTCGCCCCGGTAGCCGGCGTCGACCGTACCGGGCGCGTTGAGCACCGTCACGCCGAGCCTGGCGGCGAGCCCCGATCGGGGATGGACAAGGCCCACGTACCCCTCGGGCAGGGCGATCGCCACGCCGGTGGGCACGAGCGCCCGACCGCCGGGCGGCAGCTCCACGTCGGCGGCCGCCATCAGGTCCGCACCGGCGTCACCGGGATGGGCGTACGCCGGCATCGGCAGCTCGGGGTCGAGCCGCCGCACCGGCACGGGCACCAGGTCGGTCACGGTTTCCCTCTTTCGTCCGTTCCGCATGGGGGTGACCCTGCCATCCTGCCCGGTGCCCGGACGGCACCGCGCCGTACCCTGGCACGAGTGAGCCAGTCACCGTCTCCTTCGCCCGTCACGGCGACGCCGGCGTACGCCGAACGACTGCGCCTGCCCTGGTGGTGGTGGCTCGCGGCGCTCGCCGCCGCCGCCCTGCTCGCCACGGAGGTGTGGATGGGCGGCGCCGGAGTCCGCGCCTGGCTGCCGTTCGCGGTGCTGTTGCCGGCGACCGTCGCCGGGCTGGCCTGGCTGGGCCGGATCCGGGTCGCGGTGACCGACGGCGAGTTGCGGGTCGACGACGCCCGGCTGCCCGTACGGTTCGTCGCCGACGCCATCGCGCTGGACGCCGACGGCCGGCGCGAGGTGCTCGGTGTCGGTGCCGATCCGCTGGCGTTCGTCGTCCAGCGACCGTGGATCTCCGGCGCCGTCCAGGTGATCCTCGACGACCCGGCCGATCCGACCCCGTTCTGGGTGGTCAGCTCCCGGCACCCGGTCGAGCTGGCCGACGCCCTCCTAGCCGCCCGCCACGCCGCGAACTAATCCCCTCGCCCCTCGCCCCGGCGATCAGGAGGGCCCGGGCAGGGCGGGCGGGGAGCCGGGGGGCGTGCCGGGCAGGGCGCGCCGTTGCCGGCGCAGGTCGGCGCGGAGCTGGTCGGCCAGGTTCCGGGTGGCCCGCCGGTTCAGAAAGCTCGCCACCGCGGCGCCGGTGAGGAAGGGCCCCAGCGTGGTCAGGTTGCGGCCGAAGCGCTTGAGCAGCGTGTCCCGCAGCTCGTGACGGGCAGCCGTGCCGAGCACGGCACCCACGCCCACACCGGGCATCATCGGGTTGACCCCACGCTGGTTGGCCCAGGCCTGCACCAGGGCGACCGTCCGCTCGGTGCCGCCGGCCGGCAGCGGTACGCCGTAGATCTCGTGCAGCTCACCGGTCAGTTTCAGCTCCACCGCCACCACCGCGACGGTCTCGGTGGCGAGCAGGACCGGCGCGGAGAGCAGGCTCGGGGCGATCGTCCACTGCACCGCCGACGCGCCACCACCGGCCGCGCCGACTCCCGCCGTCGCCCGGGCGGCGTTACGCACCAGCCGGTCGGCCAACTCCTCGTCGTCCAGCCCGGGAAAGTGTCGGCGCAGGGTGGCCAGGTCACGGACCGGTACGTGGGGGGCGATCTCGGCGACCGTGTCCACCATCCAGCGCAGCGCCGCTCTCGGCTTGAACAGATCCCCGATCCCCCGGGCCCGTGCCTGCCCGACCAGCCGGGCGAACAGCCGGCGCCGTTCCGCCGGCTCGATCTCGTCGGCCGTCAACGCGGCGACCGTCGCGCCCATCTCCTCCGCGTCATCGCCCCGCTCGCTGCGCTCGCTCATGCCGGCACTCCGCTCCGCTCCGCGCCGCCATGAGGCACCACCGCACTGAGCCGGATGACTCGCTCGCTGCGCTCGCTCATGCCGGCACTCCGCTGCGCTCGCTCATGGATAACGAGTCAACCAGGTAGTACGGTCCCGCGCTCGCCGAGCCGGGCGGCGGCGGCTCCACTCGGGAGCCGCCGCCCTGGTCGTGGTTGTCCTCCTGCTGTCAGACGCACTCGCGGCAGATCAGCTCGCCGTTACGCTCGACCGCAAGCTGGCTGCGGTGGTGGACGAGGAAGCAACGGGCACAGCGGAACTCGTCCTGCTGCATCGGCAGCACCTTGACCGTCAGCTCTTCGTCGGCAAGATCGGCACCAGGCAACTCGAAGCTCTCAGCCACTTCTGCCTCGTCGACGTCCACGGCGCCCGACTGCGAGTCGACGCGCCGGGCCTTGAGCTCTTCCAGGCTGTCCTCGCCGAGGTCGACCTCGTCGCGGCGCGGGGCGTCGTAGTCGGTGGCCATCGGTTCACTCTCCCATTTCGATGTTGTCGCTTCCGGTTGTAACGCCGGACGACGCTGTTTCGGTTCCGCTGGCCGGCCACCGCTAGTGTCGGCCACCTGACCCGACGACCGCTCGGGCCAGACCGCCAGAGGATCTCCCCGGCGAGCGCGGAACCCTACCCCCCCTTTGGGCGAGGCATGTATACCGCCCTCGTGGCTGAGATGTACGCCCCTGCCCGGGAAGTTGTTCCCAATGTGACTCAGGCGACACGAAGATAGGGGTAGTACTACCCCGTTCCCGGGTGGCGCGCCGGCATGTCGGACTGTTTCCACGCGACGGTCGGACACCCGTTAACCTCAGCGGCGTACCCGACGGCCGACGGGACCGCCCGACCCTCGACGGCCGCCGCCACCCATCACTGCCCGGGAGTGCCCTGATGAGCTTTGCGCGAGTGCGAGCACTCGTCGTCGTCGGCATGCTGGCGGTGGTCGCCCTGGTCTTCGTGATCGTGGCCCTGGTCAAGGACACCCAGGGTAACGCGGGCGTCGGCGAAGGTTGCCCCGATGACTGGCCGCGCGCCGACGTCACTCTGCGCGACCACAAGGACGTCCGGATCAACGTGCTCAACAGCACGGACCGCCCCGGTCTGGCCGGCAGCGTCGGCGACGACTTCCGCAACCGCGACTTCCAGGTGCAGAAGGAAGCAAACGAGAAGAAGAAGATCGACGACGTGGCGGTACTGCGCTACGGCCCGAAGGGCGTCGGCTCGGCGCACCTGCTGCGGGCGTACTTCCTCGGCAACGCCGAGCTCGAGTACAACCCCGAGCGTGAGGACGACATCGTCGACGTGGTGCTGGGCAGCGGCTTCCAGCAGCTGGCCACCACCACCGAGGTCAACCAGTCGCTGGGCGATCTCGGCGCCCCGGTCGCCCCGCCGGGTTCGTGCCCGATGCCGGTCGACAACTGACAGCCGCCTCGCCCCGCCACCCGCTGCCGACCCGGCCGCCCCACGGCCGACCCGGCCACCCGGGCGACTCCGGGGCCCCGGGAGGACGCCACGGGAGGAGTCAGCGCGGCTCAGGGGCCGCCGGAGGCGTCCAGCGCGGCGAGGCGGTCGTGCAGCGGGGCGAACAGCGCCGGCGGCGCGGCGATGACCATCTCGGGTCCGGGGTCCAGCCCCTTGAGCCCACCTACCCGCAGGCCGGCCTCGGCGGCCACCAGCCCGCCGGCCGCCTGGTCCCAGGCGGCCAGGCCCTTCTCGTAGTAGGCGTCGGCCCGCCCCTCGGCGACCATGCAGAGATCGACGGCGGCGGCGCCGAGTCGGCGGATGTCGCGCACGTGCGCGATCAGGTCGGTCAGCACCCGGGCCTGGTGGGCGCGGCGGGCCGGGTCGTACCCGAAACCGGTGATCACCAGCGCCTGGCCGAGGTCGGTCTCGGTGGAACACGTCAGGCGCCGGCCCTCCCGCCAGGCGCCACCACCGGCGGTCGCGGTCCACTCCTCGCCGGTGTGGATGTTGCGCACCACACCCGCCACCACCTCGCCGTCCACCTCCGCGGCGATCGACACTGCG
Organism: Micromonospora sp. WMMD1082; assembly: GCF_029626175.1. NCBI lineage: Bacteria > Bacillati > Actinomycetota > Actinomycetes > Micromonosporales > Micromonosporaceae > Micromonospora > Micromonospora sp. WMMD1082. The sequence goes on from NZ_JARUBM010000002.1 coordinate 75,959, forward strand.
CAGTGCGCCAGCCCGTACAGGTAGTTGATGGTGCCGTCGATCGGGTCCACGATCCAGCGCACCGGCGCCGGGGTGTCGTCGCCCCGCGCCGCCGCGCCGTACTCCTCGCCCAGCACGGCGTCGTACGGCCGCAGCCGGCGCAGCTCGTCGGTGATCTGGCGCTCCACCGCCCGGTCGGCCGCCGTCACCACGTCGGTGACCGTGCTCTTGGTCGCCGCGACCGACACACCCTCGGCCCGCATCCGGTACGCGGTGGCGGCCGCGGCCCGCGCCACCTCGATCGCGATCTCCAGTAGTTCCTGCGGCGGTGGCGCCGAGCGGTCCATCATCGGTCCCCTTTCCGCACGGCCGGGTATCCCGGCTCCGCGCGGGTATCATCCTTACAAAGTCCAAAAGCGCACCCGATTCGGCGGTCTCGACCGCCGATGAGCCGTGCGGCGCAGGATGATCGCCACAGACGGCGTTACAATTCACCCCTGCCCACGCGCCACGGACCGCCAGACGACCGGACGGCCCGGACACGGGGGTTCCTCAACCACATCGCCCGGTACGGTGCCCCACGCTGTGCCGGACGATCCCGGCCGTGCTCGCTCTTCGCCTCCGGAAGGTCATTCGTGACAGAACCCCGCCAGACCGGCGCCGACGTTCGCTCGCTCACCGACACCCTGATCGCCCACGCGCAGAGCGCCGGCGGCCAGCTCACGTCGGCCCAGCTCGCGCGCACCGTCGAGTCCGCCGAGGTGACTCCGGCCCAGGCCAAGAAGATCCTGCGGGCGCTCTCCGAGGCCGGGGTGACCGTCGTGGTCGACGGCTCGGCGAGCACCCGCCGGCGCGTGGCCGCCGCGCGCTCCGCAACCCCGGCGTCCCGGGCCACCACCGCCAAGACCACCAAGAAGGCGGCGCCGCCCGCCCCGAAGCAGGCCCCCGCCGCGGAGGAGGCACCGGCTCCGGCCCCGCGGAAGGCGACCTCGCGCAAGGCCGCCGGCACCACCGCGGAGGTGGCCGCCAAGGCAGCCGCGCCGACCAAGAAGTCCACCCGGGCCACCAAGGCCACGGTGGCCGCCGCGACGGGCACGGCGAAGCCCGCCAAGGCCGCGGGCAAGACCGCCGAGGGCGAGGCCGCCCCCGAGGGCGAGGTCAATCCCGAGGAACTCGCCGCCGAGATCGAGGATGTGGTGGTCGAGGAGCCGGCCGAGTTGGCCCGGGCCGCCGCGACCGACGCGGCGAACTCCGCCACCGACAACGACTTCGAGTGGGACGACGAGGAGTCCGAGGCACTCAAGCAGGCGCGTCGGGACGCCGAGCTGACCGCCTCGGCGGACTCCGTCCGGGCGTACCTCAAGCAGATCGGCAAGGTTCCGCTGCTCAACGCCGAGCAGGAGGTGGAGCTGGCCAAGCGGATCGAGGCCGGGCTCTACGCCGCCGAGCGTCTGCGGGCGGCCGACGAGGGCGAGGAGAAGCTCGCCCGGGACATGCAGCGCGACCTGCTCTGGATCTCCCGGGACGGCGAGCGGGCCAAGAACCACCTGCTGGAGGCGAACCTCCGCCTGGTCGTCTCGCTCGCCAAGCGCTACACGGGCCGTGGCATGGCCTTCCTCGACCTCATCCAGGAAGGCAACCTCGGCCTCATCCGCGCCGTCGAGAAATTCGACTACACCAAGGGCTACAAGTTCTCCACCTACGCCACCTGGTGGATCCGCCAAGCCATCACCCGCGCCATGGCCGACCAGGCCCGCACCATCCGCATCCCCGTCCACATGGTCGAGGTGATCAACAAGCTCGGCCGGATCCAACGCGAGCTGCTCCAGGACCTGGGCCGTGAGCCCACGCCGGAGGAGCTGGCCAAGGAGATGGACATCACACCGGAGAAGGTGCTGGAGATCCAGCAGTACGCTCGGGAGCCCATCTCGCTCGACCAGACCATCGGCGACGAGGGCGACAGCCAGCTCGGCGACTTCATCGAGGACTCGGAGGCGGTCGTCGCGGTCGACGCGGTCTCCTTCTCCCTGCTTCAGGACCAGCTCCAGCAGGTGCTCCAGACGTTGTCCGAGCGTGAGGCGGGTGTGGTACGCCTGCGGTTCGGGCTGACCGACGGCCAACCGCGTACGCTGGACGAGATCGGCCAGGTCTACGGGGTGACCCGCGAGCGCATCCGGCAGATCGAGTCGAAGACGATGTCCAAGCTGCGGCACCCGTCCCGTTCCCAGGTGCTCCGCGACTACCTTGACTGATCAGCATTCGTCAACTGATCGTGCCCTTTTGACCACTTGGTGTGCAACGTCAGATGGTGATCAGGTGGTTGCACGAATGTGATCGTTGACGTGGCACCCTGGGTGCACGGCACACTGTCCGTGCCATGTGTGACCTCGGTCCCCCGCGGGCACACAGGGAAGGCGAGGCCCGCTCAGGATGTTGCAGGATAGGTGACCACGACCGAAGAGAGAGTTCATCGGTGACGACCAGAGGAGGAAGGCGATGACCCCGACCCTCACGCCGCCGCCCGAGACGGTGAGCCCCCCGGCCGCCGATGAACGGTGCGACCGCTGCAATGCCGCCGGCAAGCTCCGGATCACCCTGTCGGGTGGCAGTGAGCTGGTGTTCTGTGGGCACCACGCCAACAAGTACGCCGAGGATCTCGTCAAGATCACCGTTCGGTACGCGACGGACCCGGAGTTCAGCTGGCGCGGCGCCGACCTGATGGCCAACTGAGACCCCGTAAACCCGACATAACGGCGGAGGGGGACATCCCATGGGATGTCCCCCTCCGCCTTCGCTGTCCCCGAGGGTTTAGCGCCTGTGTCGAGGTCCTAGAGCGTCTGGGCGGTGGCGATGCGTTCTTCCAGCTGCTCGATGGTGGCTTGGGCGCTGGGGGGACCGCCGCAGAGCCGGCGCAGCTCGGCGTGGATCTTGCCGTGTGGCTGGCCGGTGCGGTGGTGCTGAGCCGCCACCAGGGCGTTGAGCTGGCGCCGCAGTGCCACTCGCCGCTGGGCCGCGCTCATCGGTGCCGGCGGGGCCGATGAGGCCGACGAGGCCGACGGTTCGGATGCCGGCTCGGCCGTGCGACGCCGGTGAGCGGCGAGCTGATCGGCCTGCCGCTTGGAGAGCAGCGCCGCCACCTGTTCCGGGGTGAGCAGCCCGGGCAGGCCGAGGTACTCCTCCTCCTCGGGCGTGCCGGCCTGTGCCGCGGTGCCGAAGGATGCGCCGTCGAAGATGACCTGGTCCAGTTCGGCGGTGGCGGACAGCGCGGCGAAGCGCTTCTCCAGCTCGCCACTGGCCTGGTCGTCGCGCTGGGCCCGCTCCAGCAGCTCGTCGTCGAAGCCCTCCCGATCCTTCGGCTTGCCGAGCACGTGGTCGCGTTCGGCCTCCATCTCGCTGGCCAGCCCGAGCAGGTGCGGCACGCTGGGCAGGAAGACCGACGCGGTCTCCCCCGGCCGCCGGGCCCGGACGAACCGCCCGATCGCCTGCGCGAAGTACAGCGGGGTGCTGGCGCTGGTCGCGTACACGCCGACGGCCAGCCGGGGGATGTCGACGCCCTCGGAGACCATCCGCACCGCCACCAGCCACCGTTGCTCGGACGCGGCGAAGGTCGCGATCCGGGCCGAGGCACCCGCGTCGTCGGAGAGTACGACCGCCGCCTTCTCCCCCGCCACCTGCTCGATGAGCCTGGCGTACGAGCGGGCCGTTTGCTGGTCGCTGGCGATGACCAACCCGCCCGCGTCGGGCATGCCCGCCTCGCGCAGCACGCTCAGCCGGGCGTCGGCGGCCCGGAGCACCTGCGGCATCCAGTCACCGGCCGGATCCAGGGCGGTGCGCCAGGCCTGGGCGACGAGATCCTGCGTCATCGGCTCGCCCAGCCGGGCCGCCAACTCCTCCCCGGCGTTGGTGCGCCACCGGGTCTCCCCCGAGTACGCCAGGAACAGCACCGGCCGCACCACGCCGTCGCGCAACGCGTCGCTGTAGCCGTAGACCGAGTCGGCCCGGGACCGGAGCAGGCCGTCCCCGCCCCGCTCGTAGCTGACGAACGGGATCGGGTTGTCGTCGGAACGGAACGGCGTGCCGGTCAGCATCAGCCGGCGTACCGCGGGCTCGAACGCCGCCTTCACGCCGTCGCCCCAGGTACGCGAGTCGCCGGCGTGGTGGATCTCGTCGAGGATGACCAGGGTGCGTCGGGTCATGGTGCGCCGCCGGTGCACCTGAGGCGCCATTCCGACCTGCGCGTAGGTGACCACGGCACCGTGGAAGTCCGCCGAGGAGTGCAGATCCGCGTTGCGGAACGCGGCGTCGAGCTGGATCCCGACCCGGGCCGCCGACTCGGCCCACTGGGTCTTCAGGTGCTCGGTCGGCGCGACCACGGTGACCGCCTCGATGCTGCCGTCCGCGAGCAGCTCGGCGGCGATCCGCAGGGCGAACGTGGTCTTACCGGCACCGGGCGTGGCGACCGCGGTGAAGTCCTCGCTGCGGCGGCGCAGATACTCCACCAGAGCCCTGCGCTGCCAGGCGCGCAGGGGCGGAAACGTCTCGAGCGCCGGCGTCCGGGCTGCCACGCGTTCGCTCCTCTCCGGCCGCACGTTGTCCCGCCCGCAGGGGGCGGGCCCGGGCCGTGGGGCTCGGGTGGCCGCCCCACGAAAATGCCTCCGCGCAGCCGAGCCGCGAAGGCCGACTCAGCATAACCAGGACCGGTCATCGCGCCCACGTGACGCCACATCCGTCACACCGGTGCCGCTCACCGCCGGTGGTTCACTCCGGCGGCGGCCCGGGCAGGCCGGTGCGCGGTGGGCGCAGCGTGGCCACCGGCGCGGACCAGCGTCGACGCAGGGCCACCAGGCGTACGCCGAAGACCAGCGCCGCGGCGGCGGTCAGCGGCATCGGCCCGGTGTGCCCGAGGTGGTGCAGAGCCACCACCACGATCGACCCGACGAGCGCCGCCAGGGCGTAGATCTCCCGCCGCAGCACCACCGGGATCTCCCCGGTGAGCAGGTCACGGCCGAGTCCGCCACCGATCGCGGTGAGCATGCCGATCAGTCCGGCGCCGACCGGCGGGACCTGGGCGTCGAGGGCCTTGAGGGTGCCGGTGACGGTGAACAGGCCGAGCCCGGCCGCGTCCAGTACCAGGACGGTGGTACGCAGCCGGGCCAACTGCGGGTGCAGCCAGAAGACCGCCCCGGCGGTCACGGCGGCGGTGACCGCGTAGCGCCAGTCGGCGAACGCCAGCGGCGGGACCTCGTCGATCACCAGGTCCCGGACGATCCCGCCACCGAGGGCGGCGACGAAGCCGACGAAGACGACGCCGAAGAGGTCGAGCCGTTTGGCCACCGCCGCGGAGGCACCCGAGGCGGCGAAGACCGCGACACCGGCCAGGTCGGCCAGGAGCAGGGCGGTGGAGGTGGTCACCGCCGCAGGTTACGCCGACCGTCGTAAGGGCCGGCCAGGCTCACTCCCGGTACGAGTCGTAGATCTCCTTGCACTTCGGGCAGACCGGCGAGCCGGGCTTGGGGGTCTTCGTCACCGGGAACGTCTCCCCGCACAGCGCCACGACGAAGGTGCCCATCACGGCACTCTCGGCGATTTTTTCCTTCCGGACGTAGTGGAACATCTCCGGACCGGTGTCGGCGTCCTTCAGCTCGGGACGTTCGAGGATCTGTGTGCTCACGTCTGCACCTCCAACCGACAAGTTTGGCAGGTCACCTTGACCCGGTCCACCTGAGGTGACCTCGGTGGCGGGCGTACGGTGGGCGATTGTGACCAACTTTCACCTTCGCTACGGCACGGAGGTGGCCCGGGCGCTGCGCGAGCACCGTCCCGTGGTCGCCCTGGAGAGCACCATCGTCTCGCACGGCCTGCCCCGGCCGGACAATCTCCGGGTGGCCCGGCAGATCGAACAGGTCGTCCGGGACGCCGGCGCGGTGCCGGCCACCATCGGCATGGTCGCCGGTGACCTCGTGGTCGGCCTCGACGATGCCGAACTGACCCGACTGGCCACCGCCGACGGCGTGACCAAACTCTCCGTACGCGATCTCGCGGTGGCCGCCGCGACCCGCGCGGACGGTGCGACCACCGTGGCCGCGACCAGTGCCGTAGCCGCCGCGGCCGGCATCGGTGTGTTCGCCACCGGCGGGCTGGGCGGGGTGCACCGCGAGGCGGCGCAGACCTTCGACGAGTCGGCCGACCTGGTCACCCTGGCCCGCACCCCGATCGCGGTGGTCTGCGCCGGAGTCAAGTCGATCCTCGACGTGGGCGCCACCCTGGAACGGCTGGAGACGCTCGGGGTGGCCGTGCTCGGCTACCGTACCCGCCGGTTCCCGGGCTTCTTCATCACCGACGGCGGCTTCGATCTGGACTGGTCGGTCGACTCGCCGGAACTGGTCGCCGACGCACTGGTCGCCCGGGAGCAGCACGGCGTGCACCACGGCGGGCTGATCGTCGCCAACCCGCTGCCGACCGACGAGCAACTCGACCCGGGCCTGCACGACCGCACCCTCGCCGACGGGTTGGCGCTGCTGGCGCGCGACGGGGTGAGCGGCAAGGCCGTCACGCCGTACCTGCTGGCCCACTTCCACTCCGCCACCGAGGGCGCCAGCCTGGCCGTCAACGTCCGGATCATCCTGCGCAACGCCGAGCTGGCGGCCCGGATCGCGATCGCCGTCGCCGACCGCCGTACCGACGCGCCCGCGTGAGCGAGCGAACCATCGGGCTCGGCAGCGAGGCGACCGTCGGGGACGGCCCGGTTCATCGCGGCGGCGGCGAGCCGGGTGGGGCGGTTGCCGGGGGCGGCACCGGCCGCGTCCTGGTCGTCGGTGACGTGGTCACCGACGTGGTGGCGGTACTGGCCGGCGGGCTGACCCGCGGTTCGGACACCCCGGCGGCGATCCGTTTCACCGGCGGCGGTCAGGCGGCCAACACGGCGTCCTGGCTCGCCGCGCAGGGCGTACCGGTGACGTTGGTCGGCGCGGTCGGCGACGACCCCGCGGGACGGGATCGGCTGGCGGAACTGACCGCGGCCGGGGTCGACTGTGCGGTGGACCGGGTGGCCGGGTGCGCCACCGGCACGGTGATCGTGCTGGCCGCCGGCGACGAACGCACGATGATCACCGAGCGCGGCGCGAACGTACGGCTGCGCCCCGGGCACGTCGAGGCGACGCTGGCCGGTACGCCGGACGCGAGGCACCTGCACCTGTCCGGGTACACCCTGCTGGATGCCGACTCCCGGCCGGCCGGCCTGCGGGCGCTGGCCGCCGCCCGCCAGCGTGGCCTCACCACCAGCGTCGACGCGGCCTCGGCGGCGCCGCTGCGCGCCGTCGGACCAGCGAGCTTCCTGGGCTGGGTACGCGACGTCGACCTGCTGCTCGTGAACACCGACGAGGCGACGGTGCTGGCCGGCGGACTCGATCCGCCCGCTCAGGGACGGGCCCTGATCGCCTCGGCCCGACGGGTGGTGGTCAAGCGGGGCGGTGCCGGCGCGACCTGGGTCGACCGGGACGCCTCGGTGGTCACCTCGCCGGCCCGCCGGGTGGCGGTGCTCGACGTGACCGGGGCGGGTGACGCCTTCGCGGCCGGGCTGCTGGCCGCCTGGCTGGCGGGGGCGACGCCGTCGGCCGCCCTGCACCGGGCCGCCGACCTCGGCGCGGCGGCGGTCTCCCAGATCGGCGCCCGCCCGGCGCGCTGAACGTCCCCGCAGACCGGCACCCGGTCGCCCGCTGAAGGCCCGTGCGGGCAAGCCCGCGCCCGCCCGGCCCGCTGAACGTCCGCGCCGTGCCGACCGGATCGGCGGCTCGGGCGGCTCAGGGCTCGGCGTCGATGACCCGGTGCGGCCGTTCCTCGGCGGCGAGGCTCATCGGTGCCGGCGGGGCGGCGGCCTCCGGGCGTGCCGAGAAGCGGTTGGCCAGCCGGTGACGCTCCTTCGGGGGCCGGTCGTTGGCCAGCAGCACCGCGACCCACGGGATGAGCACCATGCCGAGCGCGACCAGGGGCAGCCAGAGCCAGAGCAGGGGCGCCTTCGCGCCGACCAGGATCGCGCCGACGATCACGCAGGCGACCCGGACGCTCATCATCACGACGTACCGCCGCTGCCGGCTGGTCAGTTGGTCGTCCTGGCTGCGCGAGGCGTCGGTGATGAGGATCGGGCGGTACGCCTGACGCTTCACCGTGGTACCTCCTCCGGAGGGGTCACCCCCCATCCTGTCACCCGGACCGGGCCACCGGCGACGTTCGCCGCCCGAACGACGCGTGTTACGCACGTGGTACGCTCGCCAGGTGGGCAGCAGGTTCAGCTTCACCGACGAGGCGCTGGCGAACCTGAGGGTCTACGACGTCACACCGGGGGAAGTCTGGGAGGCCCTGCACAGCGGCCGGCGGGTCATCCGCCACCTGGGCGACGACGTGATGGTGGTCTACGCCACCACCGCTCGAGGGCGCCGGGTGGCCGTGCTGCTGGCCGAGGCCGACGGGACCGACAACGACTGGGACGTCCTCTCCGCCCGTGAGCTGAGCGACGTCGAGACGAAACGCTACGACGAGGCCGTGCGGAGATCTCCGGAGACGAGGAGGCGGTGACGATGAACCGTCACGACGCGACCAAGCAGTTCCACAGCGGCGGCGACCGGTTCGCCGAGTTGCTCGAAGAGAGCCGCCCGGTGGAGCTGCCCACCCCCGACACCGAAACCCCGATGGTCAGCCGCTCGGTCCGGCTGCCGCTGGACACGTACGAACGGGTCCGTGCCGCCGCCGACGCCCGGGGCATCGGCGTGACCACGCTGATGCGACAGTGGATCGAGGCGGGCCTCGCCGACCTGGACGACTCGGCCACCGTCTCGCTGGCCGATGTCCGCCGGGCCATCGCCTCCCTGGCCCACCCGAGCGCCGCCTGACGGTTAGGCCGCTCAGCGCGGCCCCGCGTACGGGTGTTCAGGTCGGGAAGCCGACGCCGCCGGGTTCCTCGCGGCCCAGCGGCGAGGCGGACATCTCCGGCGGACGACCGTAGCTGCGCTTCAGGTCGACGGCGGCCAGCCCGGCCAGCACGGCGGCGACCACGCACAGGGCGAGCATCGGCGGTCCGAGCAGGAGCAGCGGAGCCGCGCCGGCCAGAACCAGGACGGCCAGCACCCGCGTCCGCGAGACCCGGTCGAAGATCTCGTACTCGAAGCGACTCCGCCCGAGCAGGAACAGCACCGGTCCGCCGACGACGAAGAGCAGCCAGGACGGCTCGACCCGACCGAACGGCTCCGTGATCACCAGCTCGTATCCCACGCCGGTGAACAGCACACCGAGCACCATGAGCAGGTGGGTCTGGGTCACCGACGCGCCGAGCCGACCGGGCGACCGGGCCAACCGCAGCGCCTCGACGAGCAGGTGGCCGGCCCGATGAAAGTAGATCCGCCAGAGCAGCGCGGTGATGAGGAAGGAGACCGCGAAGGCGCCGGCCGCCGTCGCGGAGAAGCCCTTCCCGCTGTAGGTCACTCCGATCACCAGGATCGTCTCGCCCAGCGCGATGAGGAAGATCTGCTGATAGCGCTCCGCGAGGTGCTCACCCGCTATCCGCCAGGCCGACGGCGGTGCCGGGCCCAGCCAGGGCACCGGCCAGCCCAGCAGGAGCCCCGTCATGTCGATACCCAGGGCCACCGCCCACAGCCCGAGCCGCAGCTGGTCCGGCCCGAGCGCGCCGGCCAGCCAGAACACCCCGCCCGCGACCGCCCAGACGATCAGCCGCCACGGCACCGTCCGGCGTGGGTGGCGACCCAGCACGACGGAGATCAGCACCGGCCGGCCGATCATGACCACCAGGTACGCCAGCACGAACGGCAGCGCGCGTTCCTCGAAGGCCCGGGGCAGGGTCACGGCCATCACCAGGCTGCCGAGCATCGTGGCGACCACGACGAACTGGATCGTTTCCGCCTCCGGGTCGTACCGGCTGGTGACCCAGTTGATCAACGACCAGACGTGCCAGAGCGCAAGAAACAGGATCATGCTCTGGGCCAGGCCCATCACGGTCAGCCCCTGCTCGACCTCGTCGATGAGGCGCACCGAGACCCGGGTGAGCGCGAAGACGTACGCCAGGTCGAAGAAGAGCTCCAGGAAGGTGGCCCGTGGTGAGCCCGCCGCCTCGCGCAGCAGCGCGCCGCCCCGTCGTGCCACCATCGGTCGCCCCTCCGCCATCTCGGGCGGCGGCTGTCAGTCGCCGGTGGCCTTCGCCTTCGCCGCCGCCTTCATCTGCTTTTTGTACTCCCGGACGAGGCGCAGTGACTCGGCATCGGTGACATCGGCGACGGATCGGTGCGCTTTCGGGTCGCCGTACGCGCCGGCCGCCTCCTGCCAGCCGGGCGGCTGCACCCCGAACCGCTTGCCGAGCAGGGCGAGGAAGATCTGCGCCTTCTGCCGGCCGAACCCGGGCAGCCCGGCGATCCGCGCGAGCAACTCGCGGCCGTCCGCCGGGTCGGCCCAGAGCCGGGCGGCATCGCCGTCGTAGCGCTCGACCAGCACCCGGCACACCTCCTGCACGCGGGCCGCCATCGCCTTGGGAAACCGGTGCAGCGCCGGCGGCTGGGCGAACAGGGCGACCAGGGCCTCCGGGTCGTACCCGGCGAGTTCCCGGGCGTCCAGGTCGTGGCCGAGTCGCTGGGCCAGCACGTACGGCGAGGAGAAGGCCTTCTCCATCGAAACCTGCTGGTCGAGCACCATCCCGACCAGCAGGGCGAGCGGACTGCGCGCCAGCAGGCGGTTCGCCTCCGGGTCAATGGGCAGGGCGAGTGTCATGCGCTCCATCCTGCCCGCACCGGGCTGGACGAGCGTAGACACCCACCCGGTTTCGTTGGTGGCGTCCCGCCGCTTAGGTCTGTGGGCGACGCGAAGCGGCCCGGCGGATCGGGTCGAGCCGTCCGCCGGGCCGGTTCATCTCAGGGTCAGTTGACCACGAACAGCAGGCGGTTCGGCGAGCCCGAGCCGGGGCTGGTCACCACGCCGGTGGTGGCGTTGTTGATCAGGTAGCTCTTGACCTGGGCCGGCGAGAACGACGGGTTGGCGCCGAGCACGAGGGCGGCGGCACCGGCCACGTGCGGCGAGGCCATCGAGGTGCCGCTGATCGTGTTGGTCGCGGTGTTGCTGGTGTGCCACGGCGCCGTGATGCTCGAACCCGGCGCGAAGATGTGCACGCAGGTGCCGTAGTTGGAGAAGGAGGACCGGGCGTCGGTGTTGGTGGTCGAGCCGACGGTGATCGCGGTCGAGGTACGCGCCGGCGAGTAGTTGCAGGCGTTGGCGTTGGAGTTGCCGGCCGCGACGGCGTAGCTGACGCCGGAGGCGATCGAGTTGGCCACCGCGTTGTCGATGGTGCTGCTGGCCCCGCCGCCGAGGCTCATGTTCGCCACGGCCGGCCGCACCGCGTTGGCGGTCACCCAGTTCACGCCGTTGACCACGCTGGTCGTGGTGCCGCCACCGGAGCAGTTGAGCACCTTCACCGCGATCAGGCGGACCGCCTTGGCCACGCCGTGGGTCGAGCCACCGACCGTACCGGCGACGTGGGTGCCGTGGCCGTTGCAGTCGGTGTTGTTGCTGTCCACCGTGTTGGTGCCCCAGGTGGCCCGGCCGCCGAACTGGTTGTGGCTGGTCCGGATGCCGGTGTCGATGATGTACGCCCGCACGTTCGAGGCGGTGTTCGGGTAGGTGAAGGTGCCGCTCAGCGGTCGGTTCCGCTGGTCGATGCGGTCCAGGCCCCAGGTCGCGTTGGTCTGGGTCGCCTGGATGGTGAACGCCTGGTCCTGCTCCACGTAGGCGACGGCCGGGTTGGCCGCGAGTCGGGCCGCCTGCGTCGCGGTCATCTTGGCGGCGAAGCCGGTCAGCGCGGCGCTGTACGTGTCGGAGACGCTGCCCCCGTACCGCTTGACCAGGGCACTGGCCCGGTCCGGCACCGCGCTGCGAGCCGTCGACGAACCGGCGGCACCGACCGCGTCGGTACGCAGGACGACGAGGTAGCTGCCGCTGACCGCGTTCGACGCGCCAGCACCACGGATCTCGCCGGTGGGTGCGGCGACCGCCGCAGTGGTGCTGGCCGCCGAGACGGCCGCCGCGGTGGCGACGACGGCGAGCGCCCGGATGAGCTGCCGTCGCGCAGTGGACCCTGAGGACATCGTCTGCCTCCCTTACCTGGACGGCCGACCGGGCTTCTGGCCGGGCGGTCCGTGCCATGGACTGAGTTGGAGAGATGCTAGCCTTTGATCGATGAATATGACAGGGATGGTCGTCGATTGATTGCGAATGTCACGGGCGGCCGCACCCGGAGCTGTCGCCACCAGGCAGGATGACGGTGTGGACGGACACGACATGCTGCTCTCGCCGGCCGGCGTCGAGGCGCTACGGACCGCGCTGACCCGGGCCGGGTTCACCGCCGACGGCATCGCCGCGCGGCTCGGCCCGCAGGCCACCGGCAGCGTGGCCCGCAACGACTTCCGGGCCGCCCTGCGCGCCACCACCGACCGGGATCCGCTCGCCACCCTGATCCGGGTGTTCATCTGCGAGCAGACCGAGCCGGAGGCCGCCGTGGCCGCCGCGCTGGCGCCGCTGCCGATCGCCGAGGCGCTCGACGCGGGGCTGGTGCAGCGGCACGGCGGCGGGCTGCGGATGGGCCTGGACCTCGAACCGTACGGCGACGACTGGTGGGTTCTGGCGGACGTGCCGGCCAGTTCCCGCCCCGGCCGCCCGTTGCCCGCCGAGCATGTGCTCGGCATCGGCGGCGCCACCCAGACGATGATCGGAGCGGCTGTCCGACATCCCGTGGAGAGCGCGCTCGACCTGGGCACCGGGTCGGGCGTACAGGCGCTGCACCTGAGCACCCACGCGCGCCGGGTCACGGCCACCGACGTCTCGCGGCGGGCGCTGCGCTTCGCCGCCACCACCGCCGCGCTCAACGGCCTGGACTGGGAACTGCTGCACGGCGACCTGGTGGCGCCGGTCGCCGGTCGCCGCTTCGACCTGGTGGTGAGCAACCCACCCTTCGTGGTCGGCCCCGGCACCACCACGCACGTCTACCGCGACTCGGGCCGCGTCGGCGACGCGATCGGCGCCGAGTTGGCCGCCGCCGCGCCCGGGCTGCTCACCGTGGGCGGCACCATGCAGTACCTCGCCAACTGGGTACACGTGGCCGGCGAGGAGTGGGGCGAGCGGGTGGCCGGCTGGTTCGCCGGCACCGGCCTGGATGCCTGGGTGATCCAGCGCGAGGTCGCCGACCCGATGGCGTACGTCAACCTGTGGCTGACCGACGTCGGCGAGGCGACCGACCCGCAGCGGATGGCCGACTGGCTCGACTGGTTCGACGCGCACAAGGTGGAAGCGATCGGCTTCGGCGTCGTCTCGCTGCGCCGGAGCGGACACGACGACCCCGTCCTGCGGGTGGAGGACCTGCGCCAGCGGGTGCAGGCGCCGATGGGCGACCGGATCGCCGCCTGGTTCGACCGGCAGGACTGGCTGCGTGAGCAGGGCACCGAGGGACTGCTCGCCGCGCGCTACCGCGCCGCCGACGGCCTCCGGCTGCACCAGGAGGCGACCATGGGCACCGACGGGTGGGGGGTCGACCGCCAGGTCCTCACCATGCCGGCCGGGCTGCGCTGGTCGGAGGAGATCGACCCGCTGGTCCTCGCCCTGGTCGGCGGGGCCGACGGGCGGCTGCCGCTGCGCGACCAGCTCGCGCTGCTCGCCGTCGCGCACGACGTGGCCGTGGACGAGCTGGCCGAGGCGGCCGGACCGATCGTGGCGCACCTGGTCGAGCGGGGCTTCATCGAGCCGGCGCCGGCCTGATGCGGGCGGTGGTGCAGACGGTCGAGCGCGCCAGCGTCACGGTCGACGGCGAGGTGGTCGGTGCGATCGCCGACGGGCTGCTGGTGCTGCTCGGGGTGACCCACACCGACACCCCCGAGACCGCCCGGACGATGGCCCGCAAGGTGCACGAGCTGCGCATCCTGGACGACGAGCGGTCGGCGGCCGACACCGACGCGCCGATCCTGGTCGTCAGCCAGTTCACCCTGTACGGCGACGCCCGCAAGGGCCGCCGCCCGACGTGGACCGCGGCCGCCCCCGCCGAGGTGGCCGAGCCCTTGGTCGAGGCGGTGGTCGAGGCACTACGTCAGCGCGGCGCCGAGGTCCGCACCGGCCGCTTCCGCGCCCACATGCTGGTGGAGAGCGTCAACACCGGCCCCCGCACCATCCTCCTCGACCTCTAGCCCGCACCCCACCCTCCCGCAGCATGCCGGAAGGGGTGTCGGTTTCACGATCGCCTCACTCCCGTTTTACGCCCGAACCGCCAAGCTGTGTGTCACCGGCGGAACCGGGCCGGGGACACGGCACGCACGTGGACGGGGAGAGACAGAGATGGCCCAGAAGATGACGGAGCACCGGACGTACGCCGGCACCGAGGCGGAGCACGGCGTCGGCACCCTGACCGACCTGGACGCCACCGACGAACGCGGCGTCTCCACCGACCTGGTCCGGGCATACCTCAATGGCATCGGGCGGACGAAGCTGCTCACCGCCGCGCAGGAGGTGGATCTCGCGAAGCGGATCGAGGCCGGCCTCTTCGCCGAGGAGAAGCTGACCACCTGCACGCCGGTCTCCGCGGAGCTGCGTGCCGACCTGAAGCTGGTCGCCCAGCAGGGGCGGGCCGCCAAGAACCACCTGCTGGAGGCGAACCTCCGCCTGGTGGTGAGCATCGCCAAGCGCTACACGGGCCGTGGCATGGCCTTCCTCGACCTCATCCAGGAAGGCAACCTCGGCCTCATCCGCGCCGTCGAGAAATTCGACTACACCAAGGGCTACAAGTTCTCCACCTACGCCACCTGGTGGATCCGCCAAGCCATCACCCGCGCCATGGCCGACCAGGCCCGCACCATCCGCATCCCCGTCCACATGGTGGAGCAGGTGAACCGGATGGTCCGTGCCCGGCGGGAGCTGGCGGTCTCGCTGGGCCGGGAGCCGATGGTCGCCGAGGTGGCCCGCGCGCTCGACGTGCCGGAGTTCCAGGTGATCGAGCTGATCTCGTACGACCGGGAGCCGGTCAGCCTGGACCAGGCCGTCGGCGAGGACGGCGAGAGCGCGCTCGGTGACTTCGTCGCCGCTGTCGACCCGTCGGCCGAGCCGGGCGACGCCGCCGCCCAGGGCGAGCTGCGCAACGAGGTGAGCATCGTGCTGGCCACCCTCTCCCAGCGCGAGCAGGCAGTGATCCGGCTGCGGTTCGGGCTCGACGACGGCCGGCAGCGCACCCTGGACGAGGTCGGTCGGGAGTTCGGCCTCTCCCGCGAGCGGATCCGGCAGATCGAGAAGGTGACGCTGCTCAAGCTGCGGGCCCCGGAGCGGGCGCAGCGGCTGGAGGCGTACGCCTGCTGAGCTGATGGTGACCAGTCGGCCCCGGCAACGTTGCCGGGGCCGACGTCGTGTGTGTGCCGCGCTCGCCGAGTGCGAGGCCGACCTGCGGGCGGGCGGCGCCGGCGGCTCGTGTCGCAGGGCCAGACCGGGGAGCTGATGGTCCAGAGTGGGTCTACCGGGAGCTTCACCCGACTCGCCGAACTGCTGGCGACGGCATCAGGAGGACAGCGATGCACTGGACACTCGAAGTGGTGATCGTGCCGGTCTCCGACATCGACCGGGCCAAGGACTTCTACACCGACCAGGTCGGCTTCGCCGTGGACCACGACACGGCCATCGGCGAGGACGTACGCATCGTGCAGTTGACCCCGCCCGGCTCCGGCTGCTCGATCGTCATCGGCAAGGGGGCGGTGCCGCAGATGCCGCCCGGTTCGCTCAAGGGCCTCCAGCTCGTCGTGCCCGACCTGGCCAAGGCCCGCGCCGAACTGCTCGAACGGGGTGTCGAGGTGAGCGAGATCCAGGTGATCGGCAAGAATCCCCGGCCCGTCCCCGACCCGCTGGACAATGTCGGTTTCGTCTTCTTCGAGGACCCGGACGGCAACGCCTGGGCGGTGCAGCAGATCTCCAGCCGCGCCTGAGGCGCGCCCTGTCAACAGGGGCCCTACCTTTCACAGCCGGCGGGGGCCGGTGTCGGGGCGGGGAACCGTGGCGGAGCCGACGCGGACGGAGGCGTGCAGCACCGAGAGGCCGTCGGGGCGGGCCAGGACCGGATTCAGCGTCAGGGCGCGGACCCGGGGCTGGTCGTCGGCGAGCCGCCCGACCCGCAGCAGCAGGTCGGCGAGCGCCGCGCGGTCCACCGGGGCGGCTCCCCGGTGCCCGCGCAGCAGCGGCGCCGCCCGGGGCGCGTCGACCAGCTCGGCGGCGTCCCGGTCGGTCAGCGGCACCGCCCGCCACGCCCGATCGCCGAGCAGCTCGGTGGCGACCCCGCCGAGCCCGAAGCCGACCACCGGCCCGAACGCCGGATCCTCGACCAGCTCCACCACGCAGGCCACCCCGGGCGGCACCATCGGCTGCACCAGGACGTCCGCGCCGAAGGCGGGCGCCATCTCCGTGAAGGCCCGGCGCACGGCCGCCGCGTCGGGCAGCTCCAGACGCACCGCACCGAGGTCGAGGCGGTGCCGCAGCCCGGCGGCCGCCGCCTTGAGCGCCACCGGGAACCCGAGCCGCGTCGCCGCCTCGACGGCCGCCTCGACCGAGGAGACCGGCACCGACTCGACCAGATCGATGCCGTACGCGGCGAGCAGCGCCCCCGGGTCGGCCCCCTCCATCCGCAGCGCCGCCTGCGCCGCCGCCGGATCGACGTCGGGCAGCTCCGGCGGCGTCCCGGGCGGACGACGCAGCCAGTCGGCGTACGCGGTGACCCGGGCCAGCGCCCGGACCGCCTCCTCGACACTCGGGTACGAGGGCATCCCGGCCGGGGCCCGGCCGACCAGGAAGGTGGCCACCGCCGGCTTGCCGGCCGACAGCGCGGCGGGCAGGGCGGCCGTGACATCGGCCTCGGTGCCGGTGAACTGGCCGGGCAGCGGCGGCGCGAAGAGTGCCACCAGGGCGTCGACGGACTCGTCGGCGGCCGCCCCGGCGAGCGCCGACGCGAACTCGGCCGCACTGGCCCGGGGCCCGACGTCGCGGGGATAGCCGGCCGCGACGGTCAGCCCCTGTGCCGCGCAGGCGGTGGCCGCCAGCCCGGTCAACGCCGACGAGTTGCCGACCACACCGATCCGGTTTCCGGCCGGCAGCGGCTGGTTGGCCAGCAGCACCCCGACGTCCAGCAGCTCGCCGACCGTGTCCACCCGGATCACCCCGGACTGGGCGAACAGCGCGCTGACCGCCGTCTCGTCCGGGCCGACGGAGTCGCCGACCCCCGGCGGACGGGCCGGTGAGGCCAGCGCCACCACCGGCTTGTCCCGGCCGATGCGACGGGCCAGCCGGGCGAACTTGCGCGGGTTGCCGAAGGTCTCCAGGTACAACATGATCACGTCGGTGGCGGGATCGTCCTGCCAGTACTGCAACAGGTCGTTGCCGGAGACGTCGGCGCGGTTGCCGGCCGAGACGAAGCTGGACAGCCCGAGCCCCCGCCGGTCGGCCTCGGCCAGCAGGGCCACGCCGAACGCGCCCGACTGGCTGAAGATGCCGACCCGGCCCGACACCGGCAGGCGCGGGGCGAGGGTGGCGTTGAGGCGTACCGTCGGGTCGGTGTTGGCCACCCCCAGGCAGTTCGGGCCGACCACGCGCATGCCCGCGGCGTGGGCCGCGCGGACCAGCGCGCGCTGTGCGGCGGCGCCCTCGACACCGGCCTCGGCGAAGCCGGCCGAGATGACCACCAGGCCGTGCACCCCGGCGGCAGCGGCGTCGGCGACCACCGCCTCGGCCGCCTCGGGCGGCACCGCCACCACCGCCAGGTCGACGGGGAGCCCGGCATCGGCCGCCGACCGGTACGCGGGCAGCCCGGCGACCCGGGCGGCGCTCGGGTGCACCGGCACCACCGACCCGGTGAACCCGCCGTCGCGCAGGTGCCCGAGCACCGCCGCGCCGACGCCCTGACCGGTGGCGCTGGCGCCGTAGACGGCGACTCCGCGCGGGGCGAGCAGCCGGGCGATGGACCGCGCCTCGGTGCCGTGCTCCCGCCCGCGCTGCACCGCCAGGGTCGCCTCGGTGGGCGCGATCGGGAAGCTCAGGTGCACCACGCCGTCGGCGAACTGCTGCTGGATCTGGTACCCGAAGTCGGCGAAGACCCGCAGCATCTGGCCGTTGGCCGGGAGCACCTCGGCGACGAAGTTGACGATCCCGGCCCGCCGGGCGGCGTCGGCGAGATGCTCCATCAGCACCGATGCGATGCCCCGCCCCTGGTGGGCGTCCTCGACCACGAAGGCCACCTCGGCGTCGGGGGACTGCGGGCCGAGGCGTTCGTAGCGGCCAACGGCGACGATCCGGTCGCCGGCCAACACCACGAACGCCTCCCGGTCACGGTGGTCGACGGTGACGAAGCGGTGCAGATCCCGTGCCGGGATCCGCGGGTACGGCGAGAAGTACCGCAGGTAGCGGGTGCGCTCGGAGAATCGGGAGTGCATCGCCACGATCTCCGGCGCGTCCGACGGCTGGATGGGTCGCAACTGGACGGTGCTGCCGTCGCTGAGCAGCACGTCCACGGCATGTTCGGCTGTGGTCACCTCGGGCGGCCCTCCCCCGGCCGGCGCGGTCAGTCGCGTGGATCGTGCGGGTCGAGGCCGAGCAGCGGGAAGACCGCCTTGCGGGTCGCCGCGATGGCCCGGTCCACCGGGTTCGGCTCGCCCGTCGGCTGCCACGGCTCGTACCCCGGGTCGACGTCGTCGGTCATCCGCAGCGGCACGTCGACGCCGGGGCGGCGCGCCGTGGCCAGCTCCCGCCAGGCCGGCGGGGTCAGCGCGGCCGGGTCCAGCGGGGCACCGGTGGCCACCGCCAGCAGGTGCGTCCAGGCCCGGGGCACCACCTCGACCAGGGCGTACCCGCCACCGCCGGTGGCCACCCAGCGACCGTCGCACAGCTCGTCGGCGAGCGCCCGCAACGCCAGGTAGGTGGCGCGCTGGCCGTCGACGGAGAGATGCAGGTCGGCGAGGGGGTCGACGCGGTGGGCGTCCGCCCCGCACTGGGTGAACAGCAGCTGCGGGCGGAACGCCCGCAGCACCGACGGCACGATCGCGTGGAAGGCACGCTGCCAGCCGGCGTCCTCCACCCCGGGCGGCAGCGGGATGTTGACCGCGGTGCCGGCCGCGTTCGGGCCGCCGGTCTCGTCCGGGAAGCCGGTGCCGGGGAAGAGCGCGAGCGGGGTCTCGTGCAGGCTGACGGTCAGCACCCGCGGGTCGTCCCAGAAGATCTGCTGCACCCCGTCGCCATGGTGCACGTCGACATCGACGTACGCGATCCGCTCCGCGCCCAGGTCGAGCAGCCGGGCGATGGCCACCGCCGGGTCGTTGTAGACACAGAACCCGGCGGCGCGGGCCGCCATGGCGTGATGCAGGCCGCCGGCCACGTTCACCGCGCGGCGGGCGTCGCCGCGCCACACCGCCTCGGCCGCGATCACGCTCGCCCCGGCGACCAGCGCACTGGACTCGTGCATCCCCTCGAAGACGGGATTGTCCGAGGTGCCCAGACCGAAGCCGGCGAAGAGCGGGTCGCGCGGTGCGATCCGGACCGCGTCCAGGTAGCGCGGGTCATGCACCCGGGTGAGCAACGCGTCGTCGGCGGGGGTCGGCGGCACCAGCCGCACCCCGGGCCGGCGCAGGATGCCGAACTCCCGGGCGAGCGCGATGGTCAGCTCCACCCGCACCGGGTCGAGCGGGTGGTCACCGAGGTCGTAGGCGAGCAGCGACTCGTCCCACACCACCACCGTGTCGTCGGACATCTGCTCATGGTCGCACGTGGCGGGCCGGACGGCCGGCCGCGTGCCGCTCAGCCGCCGGGTGTCGGGCCGGTGGCGACCGGCCGCCGCGGGTCGGCCACCCAGTTGCTCCACGACCCGACATAGAGCGCGGCGTCGGGCCGGCCCGCCAGGTGCAGCGCGAACACGGCCTGCGCGGCGGTCACTCCCGAGCCGCAGTACGCCCCGACGGGCGCGCCGGCGGCCACCCCGGCGGCGACGAACCGGTCGCCCAGCGCCTCGGCGCTCGGGAAACGGCCGCCGTCGACGTACTCCGGGGCGGGCAGATTCACCGCGCCCGGGATGTGCCCGGCCACCGGGTCGATCGGCTCGTGCTCGCCCCGGTAGCGGGGCGCGGCCCGCACGTCGAGCAGGACGCCGTCACCGTCGCCGGCCGCGGCCAGCCGGGCGGCCGCCGTGACGTCCAGCACCGGCAGGGCACCCGGACGGGCGGTCACGTCACCCGGGGTGGGAGTCGGCTCGTCCGTGCTGGTGGGCAGCCCGGCACCCGTCCAGGCCGGGAGGCCGCCGTGCAACAGTCGCACCGGCCGGTGACCCGCCCAGCGCAGCGTCCACCAGGCCCGGGCCGCCGACATGCCGTCACCGCCGTCGTACACCACCACGGGGTGACCGGCACGCACCCCGGCGGCCCGCAGCGCCGCCTGGAGCGCGGCCGGGTCGGGCAGGGGATGGCGGCCCGCCGGGCCGGGCGGGCCGCACAGCGCGGTGTCCAGGTCGACGAAGACCGCGCCGGGCACGTGCCCCTGCGCGTAGTCGTCCCGCCCGGGTGGGCCGGCCAGCCGCCAGCGGACGTCGAGCAGGGTGGGCGGGTCGGTCCCGTCGAGTTCGGCGGCGAGCCGCTCGACCTCGACCAGAAGATCATCTCTACCGGGCATGGGATCCAGTCAACACCATCGGTGACCGGACGGCGCTTCGCCGGCAGGGCTTTGAGGTGCGGCAGGGTACCATCGACCATTGGAGGGCCGCTGACACCATGAAGTCTCACGACCTGGTCGATACGACCGAGATGTACCTGCGTACGATCCTCGAACTCGAGGAGGAGGGCGTGCCGCCGCTGCGCGCCCGGATCGCCGAACGGTTGCACCAGAGCGGTCCCACGGTCAGTCAGACCGTCGCCCGGATGGAGCGCGACGGCCTACTCACCGTCGAGGGTGACCGGCACCTTGCCCTCACCCCGCTCGGCCGCAGCACCGCCGTGTCGGTGATGCGCAAGCACCGCCTCGCCGAGCTGCTGCTGGTCAACGTGATCGGGATGCCCTACGAGGAGGCCCACGAGGAGGCCTGCCGCTGGGAGCACGTGATGAGCGACGCGGTCGAGAAGCGGGTCTACGACCTGCTCAACCGGCCGACCCGGTCGCCGTACGGCAACCCGATCCCGGGCCTGGAGGAGCTGGGCTCGCCCGGCCTGTTCGAGCCCGAGCCGGCCGACGGCGAGCGCAATCTGGCCTTCCCCGGCCTCACCGGCAAGGTGATCGTGCGGCGGATCTGCGAGAGCGTGCAGACCGACGCGGAGGTGCTCCGGCAGCTGCACGCGGCCGGCGTCGACCCGGGGGCCACGGTGACCGTGGCGCAGGAACGCGACGCGGTGGCGATCGACCGCTCCGGCGAGAGCGTGCGGCTGCCCCGCGAGGTCGCCTCCCGGGTCTTCGTCGCCGCCGTCTGACGCCGGTTCACCTGACGTAGGGGCAGTGCCGGCAGCCCCGGTCGCAACACGTGCCACGGCGGGCCAGGAAGCCCGCCGTGAGCACGAACAGCCCGGTGTCCGGATCGAGGTAGCCGGCCTCACCGGCGGCCAGCGCGGCGGCGTGCACGGCGAGAACTTGCTCCCGCCCCGGGTGATCGAGCGCCAGCCGTGACGGGTGCGGCTCGGTCAACGCCCGCCCCGCCAGACTCCGCCGCTCCCCGCTCATCCCCCGCAGTCTAGGCAGCGGCCCCCGCGCCCACCCCGCCCGGCACCTCGTCGATCTTGCACTTATGGTCGCTGATGTGCCCCCATTTGCGGCTTTTGCGGCGACAGAAAGTGCAAGATCGACGGGGTGTTGGGCGGGGGGTCGGGGGTTAGGCGAACCAGGTGATTTCTTGGCCGTGGCCTCGGGTCCAGGCTAGGGGTTGGCCGTCTAGTGCCAGCACGTTGAGGTGTGCCTCGCTCGGGGGCGGCGGCAGGCCCTGGTACGGCAGCACCATCGGGCCCTCGTTGGAGATCCAGTGGCCGGGCAGTGCGCGTACCAGCTCGGTGAAGGCCGCCCGGCGCGGCGTCGGCACCAGGTAGAGCACGCTGGTGTGGAAGATCACCAGCGTCGCGTCGGCCGGCGCCTGGGCGGCCAGCGCCGGCAGGTCGTCCACCAGGTCACCGCGGACCAGCAGCGGCGGATCGGCGGTGGCGACGGCGGCCGCGGACCGCAGCCGGGTGCGGCGATGCTCGTGTTCCGGCCAGATCAGCGCGTCCAGCCAGGCGAGGTCGGCCGGACTCGTCACGTCGAGCGGGTTCAGATCCAGACCGGCCCGCCACACCACCTCCGGCCGGCGAGCCGGTGGCGCGAGGTTCGTGGCCACACAGCAGCGCGAGGGGCTGCGGCAACGCGGCGAGCACCGGAAGCAGCACGGCACAGCGGCCCGCCTCGTTGGTCTGCGTCACCCGGGTACGGACCTCCGCCTCGATCGCCGGCCAGTTCGCCACCATGTAGTCGCGGAACGCCGCCGGATCCTCGACCGGCCCGCCGAGCAGGCGCACCACGCTGAAGAGCAGATTCGGCTGCTGCTTGGCCGGCGGCAGAGCGCCGAGCAGAGCGAGCAGTTCCCCGTCGCGGCACACCGACCACGCCAGCCGCTCGTACGCCGCCGAGACCCCCCGTGCCTCCCGCTCCGCGAACCAGGCGTACCGCTCAGCGATCGTCATGGAGCCGATCCTCGCAACAACGGCTCGCCCCCGCCGATGACGTTCCTCACGATTCGATTCCTACGCGATCTTGGTACAGAACCGCCCCTCACGGGGCCCGTTCCGTACCAAGATCTCCTGGCTGGCGGTCGCTACGGTGCCTGGGGTGGAGTCCCGGTCGTACGCGGACAACATCGTTTGCGGTTGAGTGACTCGCACAGCGGCGTGTCGAGTCACTCAACCGCAAACGATCTCCACTCAGGATCCTGATCGCGATCGACGGGCGCGGCTAGACGACGTTCACCCGACATGTCTGCCCCTCCCTGTACGCCCAAAGCAGGTGCCTCCCACCCGGATTCGGATGGGAGGCACCTGCTGTAGAGCTTCGCCACGGGCGCTGTCAACCAGTGATTCCCGCTTGGGAGCCAATCACAGGGGACGTGGCCGACCTTCTCGGTTTCAGCTGCAGCCGCTGGTGGAGCCGCAGCCCTCGCAGACGTAGCAGCTACCTGCCGGGCGCATCTTCGTACCGCAGGTGAAGCAGAGCGGTGCGTCGGCGGCCTTGCCGATCACGGCCTCCAGCAGCTCGGTGCTGGAGCCGACCGACGGTGCCGGCTTGACGACGGCGGCGTCGGCCAACTCCTGGGCCGGCTGGGCGATCGGGCTGGCCTTCGGCTCGACGGGAGCCTCCACCGGGGCGGAGGAGGCCATCGCGGTGAGGTCCGTGGCGTTCGCCTCGGCCTCGGCCTCGGCCGCGAGCTGGGCGGCCCGCTCCTTGGCGGTGAAGATGCCCAGCTCGGCGCGGCGATCGTACGGCAGGAAGTCGAGCGCCAGGCGACGGAAGATGTAGTCCATCACCGAGGCGGCCATCCGCACGTCCGGGTCGTCGGTCATGCCGGCCGGCTCGAAACGCATGTTGGTGAACTTGCTGACGTACGTCTCCAGCGGGACGCCGTACTGCAGGCCGATGGAGATGGCCACCGAGAAGGCGTCCATCACGCCGGCCAGGGTGGAGCCCTGCTTCGACATCTTGAGGAAGACCTCGCCGAGGCCGTCGTCCGGGTAGGACGAGGCGGTGAGGTAGCCCTCGGCGCCGCCGACCGAGAAGGAGATGGTCTCCGACGGACGCTTCTTCGGCAGCCGCTTGCGCACCGGGCGGTACTCGACGACCTTCTCCACGGCCTTCTCGACGACCTCGGCCGCCGCCGGCTCGGCGGTCTTCTTCTTCGCCACCGACAGCGGCTGGCCGACCTTGCAGTTGTCCCGGTAGATGGCCAGGGCCTTGAGGCCGAGCTTCCAGCCCTCGAAGTAGATCTTCTCGACGTCCTCGACAGTGGCCTGCTCCGGCATGTTGACCGTCTTGGAGATGGCGCCGGAGATGAACGGCTGGACCGCCGCCATCATCCGCACGTGGCCCATCGGCGCGATGGAACGCTCGCCCATGGCGCAGTCGAAGACCGGGTAGTGCTCCGGCTTGAGGCCGGGGGCGTCCACCACGTGACCCTGGTCGGCGATCTGCTCGACGATCGCCTCGACCTGCTCCTCCGGGTAGCCGAGGGAGCGCAGGGCGCGCGGCACGGTCTGGTTGACGATCTGCATCGATCCGCCGCCGACCAGCTTCTTGAACTTGACCAGCGCCAGATCCGGCTCGACGCCGGTGGTGTCGCAGTCCATCATCAAACCGATAGTCCCAGTGGGCGCGAGTACTGCGGCCTGGGAATTGCGCCAGCCGTTCTTCTCACCGATCTTGTTGCCCTGCGTCCACTGCCGGGTGGCCTCGCGGACGATCGCGGTGGCCACCGTGCCGGACGGCTTGATCTCGTCGTTGGCGGCGGCGTGCTTGCGCATGACCCGCTTGTGCGGCTCGGCGTTGCGGGCGTAGCCGTCGTACGCGCCGACGATGCCGGCCAGCTCGGCCGAGCGGCGGTACGCGGTGCCGGTCATCAGCGAGGTGATCGCCGCGGCGACCGAGCGACCCTGATCCGAGTCGTACGGCAGGCCGGAGGCCATCAGCAGCGCGCCGAGGTTGGCGTACCCGATGCCGAGCTGCCGGTACGCCCGGGTGGTCTCGCCGATCTTCTCGGTCGGGAAGTCGGCGAAGCAGATCGAGATGTCCATCGCGGTGATGACCAGCTCGACCGACCTGACGAACTTCTCCACCTCGAAGCCACCGTCGGCGCGCAGGAACTTCATCAGGTTCAGCGAGGCCAGGTTGCACGAGGAGTTGTCCAGGTGCAGGTACTCCGAGCAGGGGTTCGACGCGGTGATCCGGCCGGTCTCCGGGCAGGTGTGCCAGTCGTTGATGGTGTCGTCGTACTGCAGGCCGGGGTCGGCGCACTCCCAGGCGGCCTGGGCGATGCTGCGGAACAGCTTCTGCGCGTCGATGGTCTCGATGGTCTGCCCGTCGAGCCGGCCGCGCAGGTCGAAGCCGCCGCCCTTCTCCACCGCCGACATGAACTCGTCGGAGACCCGGACCGAGTTGTTGGCGTTCTGGTACTGCACGCTGACGATGTCGGCGCCGCCGAGGTCCATGTCGAAGCCGGCGTCACGCAGCGCGCGGATCTTGTCCTCCTCGCGCGCCTTGGTGACCACGAACTCCTCGATGTCGGGGTGGTCGACGTCGAGGATGACCATCTTGGCCGCCCGCCGGGTGGCACCGCCGGACTTGATAGTGCCGGCGCTGGCGTCGGCGCCCCGCATGAAGCTGACCGGGCCGGAGGCGGTGCCTCCGGAGGAGAGCAGTTCCCGGGAGGAGCGGATCCGGGACAGGTTCACCCCGGAGCCCGAGCCGCCCTTGAAGATCAGCCCCTCCTCCTTGTACCAGTCCAGGATGGAATCCATCGAGTCGTCGACGGCGAGGATGAAGCAGTTGTGCACCCGCAGGTTGCCGGCGAGGAACTCGCCGCTCTCGGTCTGGATGTCGTAGACCTCCATCGCACCGAGCGGCTCGACACGGTCGATCTCCAACCGCTTGACGCCTGCGGCGGCGCGGCCCGGCTTGGCGAAGCCCTGCTCAAGCTTGGCCATCTTCTCGGCACCGATGAATCCGATGTGGGTCGCGAAGAGGTCCCGGTCGCCGTCGTTCTGAATGCGGACCGACCAGCAGCCCTTCCGGTCGGGGCGGGAGTCCGCCTTGAAGCCGACACGGGAGAAGATCCCGAAGCGCAGCAACAGGCTCTGCACGCCACGGACCAGCTTCTCGGAAATCATGTCCACCGCGACGAGCGTCGAGCTGTCCCGGGCCGAGACGTAGCCCTCGGCCTGGAAGATGCTGCGCAGGTACGCCGCGACGACCGGCAGGGGTGCGGTGAACAGCGGCTCCGGCACCTCCATGTCGAGGCCGCGGGTCAACAGGCCCCACTTCGCCACGAACGGACGCAGGTGCTCGCCGTAGAGGCGGGTACGCCGGCAATCCAGCTCGTCGCTCTGCGTCGCCACCGCGCTCTCGTGGCGGTGAGCGCCGGGGAAGATCTCGTCGAGGGTCGTGGTGACCCAGTCCAGCTCGTCGTCGTTGACGGTCATCGCCTCGATCGTCAACGACCGGTTGGTGCCCTCGGCGTACTGGCCGACGAACCCGTCCGACTGCAACCAGCCGGCGAGCGCGGCCTCGCGGATCTCCCGCAGGTCGAGTTCGCTCTCGCCGTAGGCGAACGTGCGGTGCCACTCGAGCTTGTCACCGGGGTGCAGGGTGCCGGCCTCGACCCAGTGGCCGGTGCCGTCGCCGGTGCTCTTCCACACCACGTGGTCCGGCGTGACGTCGAGGGTGTAGCCCGCCTTGGTGTGCAGCCGGATGACCTCGCGCACCCCGTTGGCCTTGACGGCGACGATGCTGGTCAGGCCGTTGCCGTCGTAGACCTTGGCCCCGACGGCGCCGTCGGCGACCAGCTTGCCGATCGGCACCAGGCCGCCGGGCGTGCTGACCAGCGAGTCGTACGGCAGGCACGCGCTGACCTGCTGGGGTGAGGGCGTGCCGACGTTGAACCAGACCGGCGAGTTGAAGCTGAAGACCTGGTGCAGCAGCATCCAGGTCAGCTCGTGGGCGAAGACCTCGGCGTCGGCCGGGGAGGCGAAGTAGCCGTACTCCTCACCGGCGGTGCGGTAGGTGGTGACCACCCGGTCGATCAGCTGCTTGAGCGACCACTCGCGCTCCGGGGTGCCCACCGCGCCCCGGAAGTACTTCGTGGTCACGATGTTGGCCGCGTTGACGCTCCAGCTCTCCGGGAACTCCACCCCGCGCTGCTCGAAGTTGATCGAGCCGTCCCGCCAGTTCGTCATCACGACGTCCCGGCGCTCCCAGACGACCTCGTCGTACGGGTGCACCCCCTCGCTGGTCCAGACCCGCTCGACCTTGAGCCCCGCTGCGGCCTTGCTCCGCGCCCTGCTTGTCGTCACGCCATCCCCCGGCATCTCATCCGCCCCCTCGTCCGCGCGGCACCGCGCGATCCGACTGTCACTACTGCTGCTCAACACTCACTGCGCGCCGGCCGGCTCGGCTCCGGCGCTCTCCCGGGCCCGCGCGGCGGCCCGCAGCGTCTCGATCTCCCGCTCGAAGTCGGCGAGCGAGTCGAACGACCGGTAGACGCTGGCGAACCGCAGGTAGGCGACCTCGTCCAGATCCCGCAGTGGACCCAGGATGGCCAGCCCCACCTCGTGGCTGGGGATCTCGGCGGCCCCCTTGGCGCGGATGGTCTCCTCGACCCGCTGCGCCAGCAGCGCGATCGAGTCCTCGTCGACCGGCCTGCCCTGGCACGCCTTGCGCACCCCGCCGATGATCTTCGTCCGACTGAACGGCTCGGTCACCCCGCTGCGCTTGACCACGGCCAGCACCGCCTCCTCGACGGTGGTGAACCGCTTGCCACACTCCGGGCAGGACCGCCGCCGCCGGATCAGTTGGCCGTCGTCGGCCTCCCGCGAGTCGACCACCCGGGAGTCGGCGTGCCGGCAGTACGGACACCGCATCGCCCGACCTCCTCGATCGACCATCGGTAGTCAAACCCAACCTGTGGGCAACTTACGCCCATGTGACTACTACATCTAGGGGTTGACCGTATGCCGCTGGCGATCCGGGGTCAAGTTGGCCGGCGTGTCCGGCGCGTCACCCGACGCCCCACTCGTCGCCGCCGCTCGCGGGCAGCCGGAGAGCCCAACGCGAACCGCGCACGGCGGTTACGGACGTACGACCATAGCGGCTTGCCCCGCCGACACGCGGAGGGACGTCGTACAGATGTTTGAAAAAGTCAGATCTCACCTATACGGTCATGAACAGCCGGAGGTGACCATGGTCCGCCTACCGGCCGGCAGATCACCGCATGCACCACGAGCCGCCGAGGCACCCAGCGCCCACCAGGGAGGACGGACGTGACCGAGGACCGGGCCAACCGGCCACAGAGCCCGCAGCAGAGCACCGAGGCGGGCCCACCGGCCGCCGCCCGACGCCGGAGCGTCACCCGCGCCCGGTCCGGCCAGCCGGCCGTGCGTCCGGTGACCCCGGTGGTCAGTTCCTTCCCCGACCCGGCGACGGTCGACCTGACCGCCCGGCAGCGACGCATCCTCGACTTCATCCGCACCTGGGTGGAGCGCCACGGTTACCCGCCGAGCGTGCGCGAGATCGGCGAGGCGGTCGGGTTGGTCTCCCCGTCCAGCGTCGCCTACCAGCTCAAGGAGCTGGAGAAGAAGGGCTTCCTGCGGCGCGACCCGAACCGGCCGCGGGCGGTCGACGTCCGCTCCCCCAGCGACGTCGACGACGAGCTGAGCCGCTCTCAGCGCCCCACCCCCGCCTATGTGCCGATGCTCGGTCGCATCGCCGCCGGTGGGCCGATCCTCGCCGAGCAGTCGATGGAGGATGTCTTCCCGCTCCCGCGCGAGCTAGTCGGCGAGGGCGAGGTCTTCATGCTCCAGGTCAAGGGTGACTCGATGCTCGACGCGGCGATCTGCGACGGCGACTGGGTGGTGGTCCGGCAACAGCCGACGGCGGACTCCGGCGAGATCGTCGCCGCCATGCTCGACGGCGAGGCGACCGTGAAGACCTACCGCCGGCGCGACGGCCACGTCTGGCTGATGCCGCAGAACCCGGCCTTCGACCCGATCCCCGGCGACGACGCCACCATCATGGGCCGGGTGGTCGCGGTGCTGCGCCGGATCTGACGCCCGCACCCGACCGCTGCTGACCGAGGGCCGGTGCTGACCCGAGGGTCAGTACCGGTCGCCCCGGTAGCCGTAGTTGCCGCCGCGCACCTGGCCGTACGGCTCGCTGTCGTCCTCGCGGTAGCGGCCCGAGCGTCGACCCCGGTAATCCGGCTCGGCCGGGCCACCCCGCCGGGGTGGTTCCGCACGGCCCCCGCCGCCACCGGGCTGACCGCCGGCCCGGCCACCGCCACCGCCGTAGACGCCGCCACCGGGACGCCCGCCACCGCCCGCCGGCCGACCACCGCCCGGTCGACCGTAGACGGGGGCGCCGTCGCCGCCGGGCCGGCCGCCGCCACCGTAGACGCCACCGCCCTGCCCCGGGCGGGCACCGTTGCCGGCGGGTCGACCGCCACCGTAGACCGGGCCCGAGCGTGCGCCACCGGAAGGGTCGCCGGCGGGCGAGCCGCCGTAGACGCCGCCGCCCGGCGCACCGCCGTACACCCCGCCGCGCCCGCGATCCTGCGCCGAGCCGGGGCCGTCAGCGTCGTCGCCGTCGCGGCTCTTCCCGGCCGGCGCCGGTCGCTGACGGGCGCGCAGGATGCCGAAGATGCCCGCGCCGACGAGCAGCGCGCCGAGCACGCCGAACGCGGCGATCAGGTACATGATGTCGTTCAGCTCCAACCCGTCGATCCACGACCGACCGGCCGCGCTCTTCACTGCGTCCGGGTCGTCGGTGAGGTTCTTCGGGCCCTCGGTGGAGGGGGTGTAGCTGAGGATGTCGACGGGGTCGTCGTCGTCCAGGTGGCCGGCGTCGGAGACGGTCAGGAACGTCTTGCCGTCGGGCGAGTAGGCGATCGCCTCGCCGAACGGGTCGGCCAGCGCGGTGACCCGGGGGGTGCCGGTGGTCAGGGCACCGACGATGTCGCCGTTGGCGACGTCGTACTCGAAGGCGTCGGCGTACGTGCGCAGCACCACCCGGGAACCGTCCGGAGAGCGGGCGGCGCCGGTGATCGCGACGCGACCGAAGGTGCTCAACGGGTTCTCGGTGTCCGTCTTCGGCAGCGTGATGTCGCCGAGCTTCTTCATCGGCACCGGTTCGGTGTCACCGCTGCGCAGCTTCCCGTCCGGGGTGAAGATCTCGGCCTTGCCGGCGGTGACCTTCGTGATGATCAGCGGGAGCTTGTCGTCGCCGATCAGCAGTGCCTCGGCGTCGCGGGGCTTGCCGTCGGGGTACGACAGCCGGTGCAGCGTCGGCTGCTTGCTGCCGTTGATCGGCATGCTCCACACCGCGACCCGCTCGCGGCGCTGCCGGCTGGTGACGTTGTCGCCGGTGTCGGCGATCCACAGCGTCTTGCCGTCGGGCGAGACGGCGAGATCCTCGGTGTCGAACGGTCCGGCGCCGGAGTAGCGCACCCCGTCGCGGGCGACCTGGCAGTCCTTGTTCAGGTAGAAGACCCGCTTGCGGCTGTCCTGGTCGGTGCTGTCGTTGATGACGATGTAACCGGACTTGAGGACCACCAGGCCGGAGATCTCCCGCAGCCGTGAATCGGTGATCGAGCACTGCTTCTTACCCGCCGCCGTCACCGGGGCCACGCTGGGCGCGGCCTTCGCGGATGACGGGTCGGGTGCGGCGAGAGCGGCACCGGTGACCGCCACGGTGGCCCCGAACAGTCCGAGGGCAACCGTGACGGAGGAAACAGTGCGGAGCATGAAAGAAGTGTCGCATGCCGCAGGTTTCCTTCGGGTGACGCCGCCTGGCCGGTTACCCCGTGGTACGGGCCGCCTGCGCCGCGTCGCCGAACGGGGCCAGCTCGGCCGCGAGTGCCTCGTTGACCCGTACGTGCAGCATCGTCCCCTCCGGCA
Organism: Micromonospora sp. WMMD1082; assembly: GCF_029626175.1. Classification (NCBI taxonomy): domain Bacteria; kingdom Bacillati; phylum Actinomycetota; class Actinomycetes; order Micromonosporales; family Micromonosporaceae; genus Micromonospora; species Micromonospora sp. WMMD1082. The sequence continues at coordinate 106,633 of NZ_JARUBM010000002.1, forward strand.
GGTGGGCGGTGCTGAGCACCTCGCCCTGCCGGTGCAGGCGGGCCACCAGGTCACCCCGGTCGTACGGCAGCACCACGCGTACCTCGACCGCCGGGCGGGGCAGCCGCCGCTCGATCGCGTCGCGCAGGTCGTCGATGCCGCGCCCGCTGTGCGCGGAGACGAAGACCGCCTCGGGCCAGAGCCGCTTGAGCCGCAGCAGGGTCTCCTCGTCGGCCGCGTCGGTCTTGTTGACCGCCAGCAACTCGGGCAGCCGGTCGGCGCCGACCTCGCCCAGCACCTCCCGGACGGCCCGGACCTGCTCCTCCGGGTCGGGGTGGGCGCCGTCGACGACGTGCACGACCAGATCGGCCTCGGCGACCTCCTCCAGGGTCGAGCGGAACGCCTCGACGATCTGGTGCGGCAGGTGCCGGACGAAACCGACCGTGTCGGAGAGGGTGTAGACCCGCCCGTCGGACGTGCTGGACCGGCGGGTGGTCGGGTCGAGGGTGGCGAAGAGCGCATCCTCCACCAGGACACCGGCCCCGGTGAGCCGGTTGAGCAGGCTCGACTTGCCGGCATTGGTGTAGCCGGCGATCGCCACCGCGGGCACCGCGTTGCGGGTACGGCGGGCGCGCTTGGTCTCGCGTACCGTGCTCATGGCCTTGATCTCCCGGCGCAGCCGGGCGATCCGGTGGCGGATGCGCCGCCGGTCGGTCTCCAGCTTGGTCTCACCCGGGCCACGCACGCCCACGCCGCCACCGGCGCCGCCACCCCGGCCCGACCCACCGGTCTGCCGGGACAGTGTCTCGCCCCACCCACGCAGCCGGGGCAGGAGGTATTGCAGCTGGGCCAGCTCGACCTGTGCCCGGCCCTCCCTGCTCTTGGCGTGCTGGGCGAAGATGTCGAGGATCAGCGCGGTGCGGTCGACCACCTTGACCTTGGTGCGTTGCTCCAGGTTGCGCAGTTGGGACGGGGACAGCTCGCCGTCGCAGATCACCGTGTCGGCTCCGGCGGAGAGCACCACCGCGCCGAGGTCGTCGACCTTGCCGCGACCGATGTAGGTGGCCGGGTCGGGGCGGTTGCGCCGCTGGATGAGCCCTTCGAGGACCAGCGAGCCGGCGGTCTCCGCCAGCGCGGCCAGCTCGGTGAGGGAATTCTCCGCGTCGACCTGGGTGCCCTCGGTCCAGACGCCGACGAGAACCACGCGTTCCAGCCGGAGCTGGCGGTATTCGACCTCGGTGACGTCGGTCAGCTCGGTGGAGAGGCCGGGGACCCGTCGCAACGCCTGTCGTTCGGAGAGCTCGTACTCGCCGGTGGTGGCGTCGAGCTCGTCGTCGAGGATGGGAATCGGGGTCTCCTGGTCTCGCAAGCGTCTCTCCTGTCCGTTCTGTGCACGTACCGAGCAATCCTGACATGTGTCAACGCTCGTTGCATCTGGTATATGCCCACCGCGCAAACAGGCACAAGCGGGGCCGGCTGCCGGCCGCCCAGCCAGGGCGAGTAGAAATGCGGGCGAGCCGTTCAGCGCCGACGGAGGGACCTGCGTGGCCACCACCCGACTGCCCAGTGCCGGATTCTCGATCACGGTACGGATCGCCGTGCCCGCCGACGCGTCGTCGATCGGCCGGCTCACCACGTCGGTGGGTGAGGCCGGCGCGATCGTCACCGCGCTGGACGTGGTCGACTCCGACCCGACCAACGTGATCGTCGACCTGACCTGTGACACCGCCGATTCCGGTCACGCCGACCAGGTGGTCGACGCGCTCAGCGCGCTCGACGGCGTGGACGTACGCAAGGTCTCCGACCGCACCTTCCTGCTGCACCTCGGCGGCAAGATCGAGGTGAGCCCGAAGGTCGCCCTGCGCACCCGGGACGAACTGTCCCGCGCATACACCCCCGGCGTGGCCCGGGTCTGCCAGGCGATCGCGGACAATCCCGCCGACGCCCGCCGGCTGACCATCAAGCGCAACACCGTCGCGGTGGTCAGCGACGGCTCGGCCGTGCTGGGCCTGGGCAACCTCGGTCCCGCCGCGTCGCTGCCGGTGATGGAGGGCAAGGCGGCGCTCTTCAAGCGCTTCGGTGGGGTGGACGCCTGGCCGGTGGTGCTCGACACGCAGGACACCGAGGAGATCGTCGCCATCGTCAAGGCGATCGCGCCCGCGTACGGCGGGATCAACCTGGAGGACATCGCCGCGCCGCGCTGCTTCGAGATCGAGGCGCGGCTGCGCGAGGCGCTGGACATCCCGGTCTTCCACGACGACCAGCACGGCACCGCGATCTGCGTGCTCGCCGCGCTGACCAACGCGCTGCGCGTCGTGGGCAAGCAACTCGCGGACGTCCGGGTGGTGGTCTCCGGCGCCGGCGCGGCCGGCACTGCGATCATGAAACTGCTGCTGCGCCAGGGCGTCGGCGACATCATCGCGTACGACCGGCAGGGTGCCCTGCATCGCGGCCAGTCCGGTCTCAACCCGGCCTGGCAGTGGCTGGCCGAGAACACCAACCGGGACGACTACTCGGGTGACCTGCCCGGCGCGCTGAACGGTGCGGATGTCTTCATCGGGGTGAGCGCGCCGAACCTGCTCACCGGCGACGACATCGCCACGATGGCCAAGGACGCCATCGTCTTCGCCCTGGCCAACCCCGATCCGGAGGTCGACCCGCGGGAGGCGCGCAAGCACGCCGCCATCGTCGCCACCGGCCGTTCCGACCAGCCGAACCAGATCAACAACGTGCTCGCGTTCCCGGGCGTCTTCCGCGGCATGCTGGACGCGCACGCCGAGGAGTTCACCGAGGAGATGGCGATCGCGGCCGCCCGGGCCATCGCCGACGTGGTCGGCGAGGAGAAGATCAACCCGACGGTCATCGTGCCCAGCGTCTTCGACTCCCGGGTGGCACCGGCGGTCGCCGCGGCCGTCCGCGCCGCCGCGCAGAACCCCACCGTCACCGCACCCCCCGCCGCCGACCCGGGCCCCGCCGACCTCCCCGAGATCGCCGCCACCGCCTCCGCCACCCCCTAACCCCAATGCCGCTCAGTTAAGGGGGCGGGGCGTGTGTCAAGGGGTGTGGTGGTAGACGAGGACGGCGGGGTCTCGGTATAGAGGTTTGTCACTCCAAGACAGCCTCTGGACCGGGAGCCCCGCCGTTGGAACAGTCTGCCATCACGTCCACGATCACGGTGGCTGCGGGGCGGTTCGCGCCGGGTCATCTGGGTGAGTTGACGCAGCAGGTGCCGTTCGAGATGGTCGATGCGGTGCTGGCCGAGGCCGGTGGTGTGCAGTCGCGGGTGCGGGATCTGCCGTCGCGGGTGGTGGTGTATCTGCTGCTCGCGGCGGGGTTGTTCGCTGAGGTCGGTTACCGGCAGGTGTGGGCTCGGTTGGTTGCCGGGCTGGACGGGTTGACAGTGGCGCTGCCGACGTCCTCGGCGCTGTCGCAGGCTCGCCGGCGGGTCGGGGACAAGCCTCTGGTGGCGTTGTTCCGGCTGCTGTCGGGTCCGCCGGCGGGGGCCGCCCGGTGGCGGGGTCTGCTGGTGTGCGCGATCGACGGCACCAGCATGTTCGTGCCCGACACTACGGCGAACTTGAGGGTCTATCCGCGTCAGGCGGGCAGCCACGGTGGGTCGGGGTATCCGATGCTGCGGCTGGTCGCCGTCGTGGCGTGCGGCACTCGCGCTGTCATCGACGCCGTGTTCGCGCCGATCAGCATCGGTGAACTGGGCTGCGCCGGCCGGCTGCTGAGCTGCCTGCGCCCAGGAATGCTGCTGCTGGCCGATCGTGGGTTCGCCGCCCGTCAGATGATCGAACAGTTCGCCGGCACCGGCGCTGACCTGCTCATCCGCGACAAGGACGACCGGCGGCTGCCCGTCATCCGCCGCCATCGCGACGGGTCCTGGCTGTCTGTCATCGGCGCGATGACGGTCCGGGTCGTTGACGCCGAGATCGTCGTGAGCATGAACGGTAAACGCCACGTCGGCCGGTACCGGTTGATCACCACCCTCACCGACCAGCGCCGCTTCCCCGCCCTGGATCTGGTCACCCTCTACCACCAACGCTGGGAGATCGAGACGGCGTACCTGGAGCTGAAGTCCACCCTGCTGGGCGGACGGGTCCTGCGGGCACGGACCCCGAACGGGGTAAACCAGGAGGTCTACGCCCTACTGGCCGCCTACCAGGCGGTCCGGCTGGCGATGGCTGACGCCACCGCCAGCCAACCCACGACCAGCCCCGACCGGGCCAGCTTCACCATCGCGCTGCACGCCGCCCGCGACCAGATCATCCACGCCGCAGGTGTCATCGCCGAGACCACCATCGACCTCGTCGGCGCCATCGGCCGCGCAGTCCTGGCCGACCCACTGCCCCCACGCCGCACCCGAGTCAGCCCTCACGTGGTCAAACGAGCAATCTCCAAACACCGCGCCAAAGGCACCATCGACCGCACCAACTACCAAGCCACGATCAACATCAACATCCTCGCCACAGCAGGGTTGACGACCGGCCCAGAACCCTAACTGAGCGGCATTGCCCCTAACCCCACCCCCGGCCCCGCCTCGTTGATCATGAAGTTGTTGTCGCGACACGCCGGCACGACTGACAACAACTTCATGATCAACCAGACGAAGGGCGGGGCGGGGGAGATGGGGAGATGGATGGGTTAGGGGCGGGTTAGGGTGCCGGTGGCGACTAGCAGGGCGGGGCCGGAGAGCCAGCAGGAGTCCTCGGCGACGGTCACCGTGAGGCGGCCGCCGGGGACGTCGACGGCCACCGAGCCGGTGTCGAGGCCGGTGTCCCGCAGGGCCACGGCGGCGACCGCACAGGCGCCGGTGCCGCAGGAGAGCGTCTCGGCGGAGCCACGCTCGTAGACCCGCATCAGCACGTGCGCGTCGACGCCGTCGACCGGCGCGCCGGGGGTGGTGAACTCGACGTTCACTCCGGTCGGGAAGATCGCCGGGTCGAACCCGGGTGCCCGGGTCAGATCCAGCCCGGCCAGGTCCAGCCCGGCGGGCAGCGGGCAGACCAGGTGGGGGTTGCCGACATCCACCGCCGTGCCGGGCAGGGTCAACCCGCCGAGGGCGGCGGCGGAGGCGTCGTACAACCGGGGGCGGCGCATCTCGACGGCGATGGCGTCGCCGTCGACCCGCGCCCGCACGACGCCGGCCCGGGTGGCCACCGGCAACGCGTCACCGGCCGGCACGGCCAGCCCGGTCTCCAGCAGGTACCGGACGAAGACCCGGGCGCCGTTGCCGCACATCTCGGCGAAGGACCCGTCGGAGTTCCAGTAGTCCATGAACCACTCGGCCTCGCCGGCCAGGGCGGCACCCTCGGGGTGCTTGGCGGCGCGGACCACGCGCAGCACGCCATCGCCGCCGATCCCGCGCCGACGGTCGCAGATCGCCGCCACCAGATCGGGCGTCAGCTCCAACGCGCCGTCCGGGTCGGGCAGGATCACGAAGTCGTTGCCGGTGCCGTGCCCCTTGGTGAACTCCACGCCCCCATCATCGCGCAGTCTCGCCGAGGATCCGCACGGCGGCCTCGACCAGCCCCGGGTCGGCCGAGTCGAGCCAGTGCATGCGGGGGTCGCGCCGGAACCAGGAGCGCTGGCGACGGACGAAGCGGCGGGTGGCCCGGACCGTCTCGTCGCGCGCCTCGGTCTCGGTCAGCTCCCCACCGAGGAAGCGCAGCACCTGCTGGTAGCCGAGCGCCCGGCTGGCCGTACGCCCCTCGGGCAGGCCCCGCCCGACCAGCTCGCGGGTCTCGGCGACCAGCCCGTCGGTCCACATCCGGTCCACCCGGACCGCGATCCGCTCGTCGAGCAGGGCGGTGTCCAGGTCCACCCCGATCTGCGTCGCCGGGTAGTACGGCGTGGGCTGCGGCAGCGCGGCCGTGAACGACCCGCCGGTCAGCTCGATCACCTCCAGCGCCCGGACGATCCGCCGGCCGTTGCCGGGCAGGATCCCCGCCGCCGCCACCGGGTCGGCCTCGCGCAGCCGCGCGTGCAGCGGCGCCGGCCCGCTCGTGGCCAACTCGCCTTCCAGACGCTGCCGGATCGCCGGGTCGGTACCGGGAAACTCGAACTGCTCCAGCACCGCCCGCACGTAGAGCCCGGACCCGCCGACCAACAGCGGCACCCGGCCCCGGGCGAGGATGCCGTCCACCGCCGCGCGGGCCAACCGCTGGTACTCCGCCACGCTCGCCGGCTCGGTGACCTCCCAGATGTCGAGCAGGTGATGCGGCACACCGGCGCGCTGGGCGGCGGTGAGCTTCGCCGTGCCGATGTCCATGCCCCGGTAGAGCTGCATCGAGTCGGCGTTGACCACCTCGCCGTCGAGCGCGTGCGCCAGGGCGATGCTCAGCGCCGACTTGCCCGCCGCCGTCGGCCCGACCACGGCGACCACGGTGCCCGGGCTGGTCACGGCCGCTCCCAGCCGGCCACGAAGTAGGTCACCCCGTACGGCGCGGCGTGATAGCTCAGGTCGCCGCGCCACTGGCCGCCGGTCGCCCGCGCGGCACCGGCGAGCACCTGCCAGGGCGCCCGGCCGGCGACCCGCAGCTGCGTGGACAGGGCCGGGTCCAGCCCGAGCAGGGCGTCGAGGTCCGCGCCGGCCAGCGCCCGGGCCACCCCGTCGTCGTACGCCTCGGCACGCGGGTCGGCGTAGCCGGGCGCCTTCTCGCCCCGGCAGGCCGATCCGTCCCCCATCACCAGCAGCGCCCACGGCTGGTCCGCACCGAGCCGGGCACCGAGGTCCGCGCAGGTCTCGACCGGCTCGTCGGCGCCCACGGTCGCCATCCGCCACGCCGTGCCGCCGGGGTGCGGTGCCCGGCCGAGCAGCCAGGCGCCGACGAGCAGGCTGAGCGGGAGGGTGTCACCGCCGGACGGGCCGTCGGGGCCGCCGCCGATCCGCACCGCGAGGGGCACGCCCCACGGCGCGAAGCTGCCCCGGTAGGGGGCGTCGAGGTCGGCGCTGCGGTCGCCGGCGCCGACCACCACGACGCTGCGCGCACCGGAGCCGCACAGCCGGGCCACCGCCGCGTCGCAGGCGGCGCGGAGATCGTCCAGCTCCGGCGCGGCGGCACCGGCGATCTCGGGGACGAGCAGCGGCGGATGGGGGCAGACGGCGGCGGCGACCAGTGGCACCAGGCAACCGTAGCGGTCCGGCTCAGCCCGGTTGGCCGCCCCAGCCGCCCTGGACCATGGTCTGGAACCGCCACTGCCCGCCGACGCGGACCAGCAGGTCGGCGTAGCGGACCCGCTGGGTCGCCCCGTCGACGGTGAACTGGGCGTCGGTGAAGACCACCACCAGGCTCCCGGTGAGGAAGTACGGCGTGCGGTGGGACTCCATCGTCACGTCGCCGCCCGCACCGAGCACGCCCCGCATCATCTCGACGTACTCCGCTCTGGTGAGCTGCCGCGCGGAACCCTCGCCGGCAGCGTCGTCGGTGACCGTGTTGAGCGGGAACAGCGCCAGGTCGGCGGTGCCCTCGGCGTCACCGGCCGCCGCGCGGGCGTCGTACCGCCGGAACCACTCGTCGAGGGAGGCCAGATCCTCGGGACCGGGGACGAAGCCCGGGTCGGCCGGAGGCGTGAGGGTGCTGCGTGACTCGGTCATCTGTTCCTCCTCGCCGGCGCCCGACACGGGCGCCTCGACCGTACATTGTACCGTACGCCGTACGGGGAAATGCGGCACGCCGACCCGGATGATGCCGACCCAGGCCCTAGGACACCGTATGGTCACGGTCGGCGATAGGCGCTCGACGCGGACCGGGGCGCACCTGTGACAATGCCCGGAGAAACTTGGCTGCGCCGTGGCGGCACCCGGGAGGCTGCTCCCTGGGTGCCGGGAGAACGAGGATGGGCACATGAGCGACTGGACTGCCTTCGGACGGGTGGACGCGGACGGCACCGTTTACGTCAAGACAGCCGAGGGCGAGCGGGTGGTCGGATCCTGGCAGGCGGGAGCACCGGAGGAGGGGCTGGCGCACTTCGCACGCCGCTTCGCCGACCTGGTGACCGAAGTGGATCTGACCGAGGCGCGGCTCAACTCCGGCGCGGCGGACGCCAACCACTCGCTCGCCACCATCCGGCGGATCCGCGCCTCACTGGCCGAGGCGCACGTCGTCGGCGACATCGACGCGCTGGCCGCCCGCCTCGACAAGCTCGCCACGGTGGCCGACGAGAAGGCCGGCGAGGCCCGGGCCGCCAAGGAGGCGGCCCGCACCGAGGCTCTCGCCCGCAAGACCGTGCTGGTGGAGGAGGCCGAGAAGCTGGCGGCGGAGTCGACCGGTTGGAAGACCGCCGGTGACCGGCTCAAGGAGATCCTCGACGAGTGGAAGACCATCCGCGGGGTCGACAAGAAGACCGACGGCGAGCTGTGGAAGCGGTTCGCCGCCGCGCGGGACGGCTTCACCCGCCGCCGGGGCGCCCACTTCGCCTCCCTGGACGCGCAACGCAAGCAGGCGCAGACGGTCAAGGAGGAGCTGGTCGCCGAGGCCGAGAAGGTCTCCGACTCCACCGACTGGGCGGCGACGGCCAACCACCTCAAGAACCTGATGAACCAGTGGAAGGCCGCGCCGCGCGCCTCGAAGGAGGCCGAGCAGCGGCTGTGGGAACGGTTCCGCGCCGCGCAGGACGCCTTCTTCACCCGCCGCAGCGAGGTCTTCTCCGCCCGCGACAACGAGCAGCGCGCCAACCTGGAGCGCAAGCAGGCGCTGCTCGCCGAGGCCGAGGCGCTCGACATCGACGGTGACCCGAAGGGTGCCCAGGCCAAGCTGCGGGACATCCAGGCGCAGTGGCACGAGGCCGGTCGGGTGCCGCGCGAGGCGGCCGCCGGGCTGGAGCGCCGGCTGCGGGCCGTCGACGAGAAGGTCCGCGAGGTGATGGACTCGGCCTGGCGGCGGACCACCCGGGAGGAGAACCCGCTGCTGGCCCAGATGCGCTCGCAGGTCGCCGAGGCCGAGGAGCGGCTGGCGCGGGCGAAGGCCGCCGGCGACACCCGGCGGGTCAAGGAGGCCGAGCAGGCGCTCGCCTCGAAGCGCCAGTTCCTCCAGCTGGCCGAGCAGGCCGGCTGAGGACACGCGGCCCGGCGCCGGCCGGCTGACGGTCGGCGCGCCCGGGCGGCCGGCCGCCGTCGGTCAGTGCGCGGCGGCGCAGCCGGTGGCGGGCTCGGGCGCCGCGGCCGGCGCGCCGATCGTGGGCAGTCCGAGCAGCACCCCGGGGGTACGCGGTGACCGCCCCGCCTCGGCCGCGTCGCCGGCCCGGGTGCGCCGGTGCGACAGCGGCGCACCGTCGGCGTTGAGGTGGTGCGGCGCGGCGTAGGTGATCGTGGTGTGCACGATGTCGCCGGGACGGATCGCGCCCCCGTCGCCGTTCCCGCCCGTCGCGAAGTGCACCAGGCGGCCGTCGCGGGCCCGGCCGGACATCCGGCCGGTCCGCTCGTCCTTGCGGCCCTCCCCGACGGCGACCAGCACCTCGACGGTCTCGCCGACTAGCTTCCGGTTCTCCGCCCAGGTGATCTCCTCGACGCAGGCGATCAACCGCTCGTACCGCTCCTGCACGACCTGCTTGGGCAGCTGACCGTCCATGCTCGCGGCCGGGGTGCCGGGGCGCTTCGAATACTGGAACGTGAAGGCGGAGGAGAAGCGCGCCTCGCGGACCACGTCCAGGGTGCGCGCGAAGTCCGCCTCGGTCTCGCCCGGAAAGCCGACGATGATGTCCGTGGTGATCGCCGCGTCCGGCATCGCCGCCCGGACCTTCTCGATGATCCCCAGGTACCGCTCCGACCGGTACGAGCGGCGCATCGCGCGCAGCACGTCGTCGGAGCCGGACTGCAACGGCATGTGCAGCGAGTGGCACACGTTCGGCGTCTCGGCCATCGCCGCGATCACGTCGTCGGTGAAGTCCTTCGGGTGCGGGCTGGTGAACCGCACCCGCTCCAGCCCATCGATCTCACCGCAGGCCCGCAGCAGCTTCCCGAAGGCGTACCGGTCACCGAACTCGACGCCGTAGGAGTTGACGTTCTGCCCGAGCAGCGTCACCTCCAGCACGCCCTCGTCGACCAGGGCCCGCACCTCGCTCAGGATGTCGCCGGGGCGGCGGTCCTTCTCCTTGCCGCGCAGCGCCGGCACGATGCAGAACGTGCAGGTGTTGTTGCAGCCGACCGAGATCGACACCCAGCCGGCGTACGTCGACTCGCGGCGGGTCGGCAGCGTCGAGGGAAAGACGTCGAGGGATTCGAGGATCTCCACCTCGGCGGCCGCGTTGTGCCGGGCCCGCTCCAGCAGCACCGGCAGCGACCCGATGTTGTGGGTGCCGAAGACCACGTCGACCCAGGGCGCCTTGCGGACGATGTCGCCGCGGTCCTTCTGGGCCAGGCAACCACCGACGGCGATCTGCATCCCCGGATGCCGGTTCTTGACCGGACGCAGATGACCGAGGTTGCCGTAGAGGCGGTTGTCGGCGTTCTCCCGGACCGCGCAGGTGTTGAACACCATCACGTCCGGGGTGTCGTCGGCCTCGCCCGCGCGGACATAGCCCGCCTGCTCCAGCAGGCCGGAGATGCGCTCGGAGTCGTGCACGTTCATCTGGCAGCCGTAGGTTCGCACCTGGTAGGTGCGCGGGCCGCCCGCCGCTGCGGTAGTCATGACGAGCACAGCCTATCCGGGCCCGAGGCACCGGAGGCGAACGAGGAGGAGCCATGTGCCGGAGCATCAAGACTTTGCGTGAGCCGTACACCCCGGAGGTCACCGACGCGGACGTCCGGGCCGCGGCGTTGCAGTACGTCCGGAAGATCTCCGGATTCCGGGCGCCGGCGGCGCACAACGCCGAGGCGTTCGACGCGGCGGTGAGCACGATCGCGGCGGCCACCCGCACCCTGCTCGACCAGCTGGAGGTCCGCGGCGGGCGCCGGGCGTAGGGCCGCCTCAGGCGGCGGCGAGCGCGGGGTTCACCGAGTCGGGGGCCCAGCGCGAGCGGTGGCAGCGCGACCAGCCCCGGCAGCGCGGATCCGCCTCGGTGCAGAGGCGCCGTTCGCTGAGCACCTCGCCGTCGTCGGTCTCCCGCACGTCGAAGTGGACCGGGCGGATGCTGCCGTCGGGGGCGACCAGCAGGTGCCGGGTGTCGTCGAGCGTGTCGTCGCGCAGCAGGCAGTTGCGGTCGAGCTGCCGGGCCAGCGCCGCGATGCTGGGCAGCTCGGGCAGCTCGTCCGGCACGCCGTAGCAGTCCACGATCGTGGCGAACTCCCCCGGCGCCTGCCAGACGTCGCAGACCACCGCGTACGTCGGCAGCCGGACCGGATCCGCCACCGCCAGCGGCATCACCACCCGACCGAGCGCGTCGGCCAGCGCCGGGTAGACCTCCACCGGTCGCACCCGGTCGATTCTCCAGTTCCACAGCTCGGTCATGCCGTCTCCTCGCTGTGCTCGTCCCCACCGGCCTCCGGATCGGGCCTTACAGACGATGGTGGGGGGCATTTGCCCCCAGCCGGGGGCAAGTTACCGGTCTGTGACCATTCTGGGCAAAATTTCCGGAGCCTCATCGCTCCAGGTAGCGGGAAGATGACAGTTTATCGGGTATCGTGCGCGTTCCCGCGCAGCGGCTCGCCGCGCGCCCGGCGTGCCCGGTCAGCGCAGCACGATCCGGTGTTCGCCCGGGGGCAGCAGCTCACCGATGACCGGGGCGCCCGGCACCTCGCCGGCCACCAGCAGCCCGCCGGAGGTCTGCGCGTCGGCCAGCAACAGCCGGTCGGTCTCGCCCACCGCGCCGGTATCGGTCCACGGGGTCACCCACTCCAGGTTGCGGCGGGAGCCGCCGCTGACGTACCCGTCGCGGACCGCCTCCCGGGCGCCGGCCAGGTACGGCACCCGGGCGGTGTCGATCGCCACGGTCAACCGGCTGGCCCGGGCCAGCTTCGAGGCGTGACCGAGCAGGCCGAAGCCGGTCACGTCGGTGCCGCAGCGCACACCCGCCGCCACCGCCGCCCGCGCCGCGTCCCGGTTCAGCGTGGTCATCGCCGCCACCGCCTCCGGGAAGCTCTCGCCGGTGTTCTTGTGCCGGGTGTTGAGCACGCCGATGCCGAGCGGCTTGGTCAGCGACAGCGGCGATCCGACCCGCCCGGCGTCGAGAGTGATCAGCTCCTCCGGCCGGACCAGCCCGGTGACGGCCAGGCCGTACTTCGGGCCGTCGTCGTCGACGCTGTGCCCGCCGGCCAGGTGGCAACCGGCGGCGCGGGCCACGTCCAGGCCACCGCGCAGCACCTCCCGGGCCAGTTCCAGCGGCAACACGTCCCGTGGCCAGCAGAGCAGATTGAGCGCGACCAGCGGACTGCCGCCCATCGCGTACACGTCGGACAGCGCGTTGGTGGCGGCGATCCGACCCCAGTCGTACGCGTCGTCGACCACCGGGGTGAAGAAGTCCGCGGTGGTCACCACGCCGGTGCGCTCGTCCAGCCGGACCACCGCGGCGTCGTCGCCGTGTTCGAGCCCGACCAGCAGGTCGGCGGTGCCGGCGCTGGGGCCCAGCCCGGCCACCATCGCCTCCAGCTCGCCGGGTGGGATCTTGCACGCGCATCCCCCGCCACGGGCGTACCGGGTCAACCGCACGGGCTCGGTCATCCCCTCATGATCTCCGTCACGCGAGCCGGGCGCCACCCGTAGAGGGCAATTTCGGACTCCCGGGGCCGATCGGCGACGGTGTTACCGCTCCGTGACCATCTGAGTTGTGTTCCGCCACGTCACCCCGCCTACAGTGGCCGCTACCGGGGGTCGACCGACCCTCGATGGGCGACGAGGAGGACAGACGACGTGGCGACGGGCGAACCGCTCATCGTGCTGGACTCGGTCAACAAGTGGTTCGGGCCGCTGCACGTGCTGGACGACGTCTCGCTGTCGGTGGGTCGGGGCGAGGTGGTCGTGGTGATCGGCCCGTCCGGTTCCGGCAAGTCGACCCTGTGCCGCACGATCAACCGGCTGGAGCCGATCAACTCCGGCACCATCACCTTCGACGGTCAGACGCTGCCGGCCGAGGGCAAGGCCCTGGCCAAGCTGCGCAGCGAGGTCGGCATGGTGTTCCAGTCGTTCAACCTCTTCGCGCACAAGACCATCCTGGAAAACGTCACGCTCGGCCCGATCAAGGTCCGCGGCGAGAAGCCGGCGGCAGCCCGCGAGCGAGGGCTCGCCCTGCTCGACCGGGTCGGCATCGCCAACCAGGCCGACAAGTTCCCGGCCCAGCTCTCCGGCGGCCAGCAGCAGCGCGCGGCGATCGCCCGCGCGCTGGCCATGCAGCCCAAGGCGATGCTCTTCGACGAGCCCACCAGCGCGCTGGACCCGGAGATGGTCGGCGAGGTGCTGGACGTGATGACCTCGCTCGCCCGCGACGGCATGACCATGGTCGTGGTCACCCACGAGATGGGCTTCGCCCGGCACGCCGCCAACCGGGTCATCTTCATGGCCGACGGCAGGCTCGTCGAGGAGGCTCCGCCGAGCGAGTTCTTCGCCAGCCCGCGCAGCGACCGGGCCAAGGACTTCCTCTCCAAAATCCTCACGCACTAGGCCGTCCGTAGTGGAGCACGCCGTCCCCGGGCGGCGGTTCCGTCGTAGTAGAAGGAGATGAACATGCGTATCAAGCGCATAGCGGCGTTCGCCGCGGCCGCCACCCTCGCGCTCGGCGTGACCGCCTGTGGCGGCGACGACGCCGACGAGGGCACCGGCGGCGAGAGCAAGTCGTTCGCCGCCGGCAGCACGATGGAGCGCCTCAACAACGCGCAGGCCATCAAGATCGGGACGAAGTTCGACCAGCCGCTCTTCGGTCTGAAGGGCCTCGACGGCAACCTGCAGGGCTTCGATGTCGAGATCGGCAAGATCATCGCCAACGAGCTGGGCGTTCCGGAGAACAAGATCGAGTGGGTCGAGACCCCGTCGACCGTCCGTGAGCAGCGGATCGAGGAGGGCGCGGTCGACATCGTCATCGCGACCTACACCATCAACGACACCCGCAAGGAGCGGATCGACTTCGCCGGGCCGTACTACATCGCCGGCCAGACCATCCTGGTCAAGGCCGACGAGAACGAGATCACCGGCCCCGACTCGTTCAAGACCACCGGCAAGAAGGTCTGCTCGGTGCAGGGCTCGACCCCGGCCTCGAACATCGAGCAGTACCTGTCGAACGTCGGCGAGCAGCTCGTCGTCTTCGACGTCTACACCAAGTGCCTCGACGCCCTCAAGGGCGGCCAGGTCGACGCCATCACCACCGACAACGTCATCCTGAGCGGCTACATGTCGCAGAACGAGGGCCAGTTCAAGCTCGTCGGTGAGACCTTCACCGAGGAGCCGTACGGCATCGGCCTGAAGAAGGGCGACAACGACTTCCGGACGTTCCTGAACGACACCCTGGAGAAGACCTTCGAGGACGGCCGCTACCTGCAGGCGTGGAAGGACACCGCCGGCACGGTCGACGCCACCGACCCGAAGATCCCGACCGTCGAGCGCTACTGATCGCACCAGCTGAAGGGTCATTTCGTGGACGTTCTCGTCAACAACTTCGACGTCTTCCGCAGCGGATTCTTCGTCACCCTTCAGCTGTGCATCCTGTCGGCCACGGGGGCGTTGATCATCGGCGTCCTCGTGGCCGTCATGCGGATTTCCCCGGTGCCGCCGCTGCGCTGGCTCGGCGGCACGTACGTCACCGTCCTGCGCAACTGCCCGCTCACGATCGTCATGTTCTTCGCGGCGTTCGCGTTGCCGGCGCTCGGCTCCAACGCCGACTTCCTGCGGATCCCCGGGCTGGACAAACTCTTCCAGCGCCTCGGCACCGACCTGCCGTACTTCCGGTTCGCGCTGATCGCGCTCAGCGTCTACACGGCCGCGTTCGTGGCCGAGGCGATCCGCAGCGGCGTCAACGGCGTGCCGAGCGGCCAGGCCGAGGCCGCGCGGGCCGTCGGGCTCACCTTCACCCAGAACCTGCGCTACGTCGTCCTGCCCCAGGCCTGGAAAGGAGCGATCGTGCCGCTCGGCAGCGTGCTGATCGCCATGATCAAGAACTCGGCACTGGCCGGCTTCTTCGGCGTCACCGGGGACCTGTCCGCCAACGCCCAGTCACTCACCAGCGCCGGCGGCCACCCGATCATCCCCGTCTTTATCGGCATCAGCGTGGGCTACCTGATCCTCACGGTCCCCCTCGGCCTGCTCCTCGACCGGATCGAGCGTCGCCAGGCGGTGGCGCGATGAGCGAACGTAGTGAGCGAATCATCCGGTTCAGTGCGATGGTGCCTCATCGCGGCGCCGAGCGCAGCGAGGTGGCGCGATGAGCAACGAGTCGATGTCCGTCCTCTACGACGCACCGGGCCCGCGCGCCCGCCGGATCACCCTCGTCTCGAGCGTGCTCGCCGCGATCGCCGCGGCGGCCGGGTTCTACTTCCTCGTCTACCGGCCGCTCGACGAACGCGGCCAGTTCACGATGGAGAAGTGGGGACCACTGATCGACCCCGGCAACGAGGTCTTCGGTCAGGTGTGGACCCAGCTCGGTCAGGGCTTCCGGGCGACCCTGACGGCCGCCGCACTCGCCATCGTCACCTCACTGGCGTTCGGCACCCTGCTCGCCGTCCTGCGCGTACAGCTCAAGGCGCTGATGCGCCGCCGGTTCACCACCCTGCCGCTACCGGTGGCCCTGGCGGTACGCGCGCTGAGCTGGCTGCTCAACGGCATCACCCGATTCTTCGTCGAGATCTTCCGAGGACTGCCGGTCGTCATCACGATCTTCTTCTGCGCGAGCGGCCTACCGGTGCTCGGCGTCGACCTCGGCAGCATCCTCTGGTATCTGGTGCTCGGCCTGACCATCTACAACGGCGTGGTCATCGGCGAGATCCTCCGCTCCGGCATGGAGGGGCTGCCCGGCGGCCAGCGCGAGGCGGCCAACGCGATCGGGCTGACCTCGTTCCAGGCGACCCGCATGATCCTGCTGCCGCAGGCATTCCGGATCATGCTGCCGGCCCTGATCAGCCAGCTCGTCGTCGTCTTCAAGGACACCTCGCTGGGCTTCATCATCAGCTACGAAGAGGTGCTCCGGAAGAGCAGCTTCATCATCCAGGTGCTCGACAACCCGATCCAGGTGTACGTCGTCGTCGGTGTCATCTACATCGGCGTCAACTACCTGCTGTCGAAGCTCGCCGAATACACCCAGCGCCGCCTCTCCCGGGGGCGGAAGGCGATCCCGACGGCGGGGCCGAGGCCGGAGGGAGCGGGACCGGCCACCGCCCAGGAGACCGAGGCGGTAGCCGGTACGGCCACCTGATCACGTGACCCGGTCGGGTGGCGCGGTACCTCCACCCGACCGGCTCGCCGTCAGCGGGCGATCTCGGTGACGCGGGACTCGCGTACCACCGTCACCCGGATCTGGCCGGGATAGGTCAGCTCCTCCTCGATCTGCTTGGCCACGTCCCGGGCCAGCACCGCCGCGCCGATGTCGTCGACGTCGTCGGGCTTGACCATCACCCGGATCTCCCGGCCCGCCTGCATGGCGAAGACCTTCTCCACACCCAGCTTGCCGGCCGCGATCTCCTCGATCCGCTCCAGCCGCTTGACGTACACCTCCAGGCTCTCCCGCCGGGCCCCCGGCCGCCCCCCGGAACAGGCGTCGGACGCCTGGGTGAGCACCGCCTCGACGGTCTGCGGCGCCACCTCGTTGTGGTGCGCCTCGATGGCGTGCACCACGTCCTCGCTCTCGCCGTACTTGCGGGCCACGTCGGCGCCGATGATGGCGTGGCTGCCCTCCACCTCGTGGGTGAGCGCCTTGCCGATGTCGTGCAGGAACGCCGACCGCTTGATCAGCGGGACGTCCAGACGCAGCTCGGCGGCCATGACACCGGCGATGTGCGCGGTCTCCACCAGGTGCTTGAGCACGTTCTGCCCGTACGACGTGCGGTAGCGCAGCCGCCCCAGCAGCGTGACCAGCTCCGGGTGTATCTCGGTGATGCCGACCTCCACCAGGGCGTCCTCGGCGGCCCGCTGGCACAGCTGGTCCACCTCCTGCCGGGCCAGGTCGTGCACCTCCTCGATCCGGTGCGGGTGGATCCGGCCGTCCAGCACCAGCTTCTCCAGCGTCAACCGGCCGACCTCGCGGCGTACCGGGTCGAAGCAGGACAGCAGCACCGCCTCGGGCGTATCGTCGATGATCAGGTTGACCCCGGTGACCGACTCGAAGGCACGGATGTTGCGGCCCTCCCGGCCGATGATCCGCCCCTTCATCTCGTCACCCGGCAGGTGCAGCACGCTGACCACGCTCTCGGCGGTCTGCTCGCTGGCCACCCGCTGGATCGCGTCGACCACGATGTGCCGGGCACGCTGCTCGGCGGTGGACCGCGCGTCGGACTCGATCTCCCGTACCAGCAGCGCAGCCTCCCGCTTGGCCTGGGTCTCGATCGCGTCGACCAGATCGGCCCGCGCGGCGTCGGCGGTCAGCCCGGCGACCCGCTCCAGCTCGCGCCGCCGCTGGTTCTCCGCCTCGACCAGCTCCTCCTCCCGGGCCACCAGTCCCGCCTCCCGCGCGGCGAGGGCGGCCGTCGCGGAGGTCAACTGGCGCTCCCGCTCGGCGAGCCGCTCCACCTCCTCGGTGTGCAGTCGCTCCCGCTCGTCCATCCGGGCCGCCCGCCGCTCCACCTCGGCGGCCTGCTCACGGGTGGTCGCGGCGAGCACCGCCACCTCCCGCTCGCCGCTGCGCCGGGCCGTGGTCCGCAGCTGCTCCGCATCCGCCTCGGCCTGCTTGTGCGCCCGTTCGAGCACCGTGTCCGCCTCGGCGCGGGCATCGTCGAGCACCCGACGCGCCTCCGCCCGGGCCGCCTTCGCCTCGGCCTTGGCCGCCGCCGCCTCCGTGCGGGCCGCCGCGGCGGCGGACTTCGCCACGTCGATGGTGCTGTTCACCTCGTCCGCGGCGGTCCGCAGCGCGGCCAGGGACTGCTCCTGGCGATCCTTCTCCGCGACGTACGCCGGATCCTCCGGTGCCGGGCGCGCCTGGAGCCCGCGCAGCACCCGGAGCCCCAGGAAGATCGCGCCGAGCACCACCAGGGTCAACACCAGCACGGCAACCAGGAGTACGACGTCAAACGCGCTCATGCCGGCGCTCCGCTTCGCTCCGCGCCGCCCTGAGGCACCACCGCACTGAGCCGATGACTCGCTCGCTCACGCTCACTCACGCCCGACGCTCCGGTCGCCGGATCCTGCTCACCGTCGTCGGTGGCCCCGGACTCCCCTGCGCCGTCGGCCGGCTCCCCGCTCATGCCGGCACTCCGCTACGCTCCGCGCCGCCCTGAGGCACCACCACACTGAACTGATGATTCACTCGCTGACGCTCGCTCATGCCGGCACTCCGCTACGCTCCGCGCCGCCCTGAGGCACCACCACACTGAACTGAGACATCACCGCGCTGAGCCCGATGGCTCGCTCGCACCGCTCGTTCGTGCCGGTGAACCTGTACCGCCTCGTCATGGCGCGCCTCCCCTGAAACGTCGCGCCGCAACAGCCTGCCGGTGGGCACGCTCCTGCGACTCTGGACGCCCGACCGGAGCGCCTGGCCGTGGGGTGGCTTCCTCCGCCGACGGTGTCCCTGCGGACCGTCGGCGGGCCGGGTGCAGTGTCACGTAAGCACCGGACCGGCCTGTCCGGAGCTGACGTACGCGGCCGGTGGTGCCGGCCAAAGTGATGCTGTTCCGTTACGGGATCTATGTTGTGCGCTTAGCCTGCGCTTGGTCGGGCAATGTGAGCCTTTATGGCGAGGCTAGGTCTCAACCGGCCTCCGGTCAAGAACTCATGATCAAACCACCCGGACGGAGAGAAGTTACTCAGTCACCCTGCGCCAACAAATACTCGGACTCCAGTGGGCAAAAAAGACGACAACCACCGCCCCCGGGGCCCCCAACCAGGACCACCCACCACCGGTCCCCACCCACCGCTCGGCGCTAACCGCCAGACCAGCCGTTGATCATGAGGTTAGCGGGCAGTTTAGAGATCAAAGTGCCCGCTAACTTCATGATCAACGCCGTGATGGGCCGGGAGGGAGGGCGGGGGCGGGAGCTGTTAGCCGTCGGGGTCGGGGTCGGCGAGGGCGTCGGGGTCGATCTGCTCGGCGAACTCGGCCGCCTCGGCGCTCTGCGCGGCAAGCGCGTCCTTGACCGCCCGGATGGCGACCCCCGCCGGGTAGCCCTTGCGGGCCAGCATGCCGACCAGCCGCCGGAACACCGCATCCGGCTCACCCCGGGCGGTACGCAGTTTCCGCTCCACCAGGGCGCGGGCGGTCTCCGCCTCGGTGGTGTCGTCCAACTCGCCGAGCGCCGCGCTGGCGGTGTCGCCGTCGACGCCGCGCTGACGCAACTCGTTGGCGAGTGCCCGGCGGGCCAGCCCTCGGCCGGTGTGCCGGCTGGTCACCCAGGCCCGGGCGAACGCGGCGTCGTCGATGATGCCGACCTCGTCGTACCGGTCGAGAACCTGGCTGGCGGTCTCCTCGGAGATGCCCCGCCGGGCCAGCGCGGTAGCCAGTTCCGCGCGGGTACGAGGGCGGACCGCGAGCTGCCGCAGGCAGATCTCCCGGGCCACCTCGGCCTCGTCCACCGTCTTGGCTTCGCCCACCGGCCCGGTCGGGGCACGGCCGGATCCCGACCCGCCGCGCGGGAAGACCGGTGCCCGTCCGAAGCCGCCCCGGTCACCGGACACGGCCGGCCCCGGGCCATGCCCGGCATCGCCATCGGATGCGCCGTCTGACTCCGGGGCACCCGGGTCAGGCTCGTCTCCGGAGGCGCGCCGACCTCGGCGGGGGCGCGGTGTGGCGTCACCCGCACGGGGCGGGCTGGCATCCCAGCCCCGCCCTGTGCGAGCACGTCGTCCTGCCACGACCGGAGGATCAGAAGTCGACCGGCGGCAGCTCCGGGCCACCGGTGGCGTCGCCCGCGCCGACCCCGACGCCGAGCTTCTCCAGGATCTTCTTCTCGATCTCGGCGGCCACGTCCGGGTTCTCCCGGAGGAACTCGCGGGCCTTCTCCTTGCCCTGACCGAGCTGGTCACCGTCGTAGGTGTACCAGGCGCCGGACTTGCGGATGATCGACTGCTCGACACCGACGTCGATCAGCGAACCCTCGCGGGAGATGCCCTTGCCATACATGATGTCGAACTCGGCCTGTTTGAATGGGGACGCAACTTTGTTCTTCACGACCTTGACCCGGGTGCGGTTACCGACCACGTCGGTACCGTCCTTGAGGCTCTCGATGCGCCGCACGTCGAGCCGGACCGAGGCGTAGAACTTCAGCGCCCGACCACCCGTCGTGGTTTCGGGGCTGTTGTGCACCAGGATTCCGTCAGCGAGATAGTTGTGCGAGCCTTCGATCTCGATGTCGAACCGGTCCATGTTCTTATGGTCGCGCCTAGCCTCGATCTCGAGAATCCGAGCAGGCAGCGGGTACATCACCGGCTGGGTGAACTGCGAGACCACTTCGCAACGGCCACGGAACCTCGGCAGAAGCTTGTACTCCATGCACTCGGGGATGTATGGCGCGACCATTTCCTGGAACTTCTCGGAAGCCGCAGTGGTGAAACGCAGGACGTTGACCTGACGCTGCCCGCGCTTCGTGAGCTTCACGTCGAGACGCCAGCCGTCGCGCAGGTACTCCAGCAGACGCTGACGGCTACCTTCGCTCATCGCCTCGACGCAGATCTCTATGCGGCCACTGCCGCCCTTGGTCCGCTGTTGCACTCCCTTGGAACGCAGCGTGAAGCAGCCGTCGTCCATATACCAGACAGCGAGGGCAAAGGGGGTCAGTTCCTTAAGGTAATCCCAGCTCAGGTGCTTCTTACCGTCACCCAGATAGACCGCCTGCCGCAGCTCTCCGAGCTCGGCAAGTGGAGTGAAGTCGGCGAACACCGCACCCTTCTGGTTGGACGTTCGACTGTGCTGGACATTGCTGAGCAGGGAGACCTTCCAGTCGAGGTAAACGGCCTGCTCAGCAGCATGGCCCATCCGAAAACGGCCGCTCTCTGCGTCTCGCCGAACAGGCGCCGAAAGGTTGCCATCTCCCATCAACGAGCCAAGCACCAGCTGCCACTGCTGCGGGCTCAACACGTGGGGTTGGGCCAGCATCACCCGATCACCGGGAAGCAGCTCGCCCGCCTCACGCCAGCCGCCCGGAGTCATGATCAGATGGTTACGGGTCATCGACATGGTCGCTCGACCCCGACCAGCACCGCCACCCGCCCGCTCGACCTTGAATCGCAGGAACTCCTCGGTCGTGCCGTTGTTGAACCAGTTGACGACCCGGCGCGGGGTAAGACAGCCCAACTCCCCGTCGTAGGAGAGCACCTTGACGTCCATCTTCTCGGTAACGATCTTGCCGAGGGGCTGCTGAGAGCCGTCGGCGAGAGTGACCTTGGTATCCCAAGATCCACATCCGAACATGACACCGATCTTCTCGCGGAGCTGGTTGATGAAGATCGCGGTGGTGCCGGTGTTGTTGAGCACACCGGTGATCTTCCGCAGCGCCTGGCTCATCAGCCGGGCCTGCAGACCCACGTGGCTGTCACCCATCTCGCCCTCGATCTCGGCTCGCGGCACCAGAGCGGCGACCGAGTCGATGACGATGATGTCGATCGCACCGGAACGGACCAGCATGTCCGCGATCTCCAGCGCCTGCTCGCCGGTGTCCGGCTGGGAAACCAGCAGGGCGTCGGTGTCGACGCCGAGGGCCTTCGCGTACTCCGGGTCGAGCGCGTGCTCCGCGTCGATGAAGGCGGCGATGCCGCCGGCCCGCTGGGCGTTGGCCACCGCGTGCAGGGCGACCGTGGTCTTCCCGCTGCTCTCGGGACCGTATACCTCGACGACCCGGCCGCGGGGCAGACCGCCCACGCCGAGTGCCACGTCGAGCGCGATGGAACCGGTCTGAATGACCGAGGTCTGGATGACCGGCCGCTCCCCCAGCCGCATCACCGAGCCCTTGCCGAATTGTTTGTCAATCTGAGCGAGAGCAAGGTCGAGCGCCTTCTCCCGGTCAGGTCCTGCCGCCATCGTTGCCACCCCTGCCTTCGCCGGCGTCTTTCCTGAGCTTCGCGTCACGCGGGACACGCTAGGCGCTGGGTCCGACAGAACACCAGCCGCCGGGCCGTGGCCTGTGGACGAGCACCCGCTGTGGACAATAGCCGAACAGGTGTACGAGTCGGCAAGAGACACGCGGAAGTAACGAATCGGCCGCTCAGCGTAGTCGCGCGGGCACCCGGTCGGGGTAGGCGGCGACCACGGCCCGCCACACCACGTGGGTCTCCTCACCGGCCGCGAGGGCCTGCTCGATGGTCCGCCCGCCGAGTTCCGACAGCACCTGGTCGCTGGCGATGCTGGTCGCGTACGCCGGCCCGAACGCCTCCGCCAGTCGCGCCCAGAAGTCGGTCAGCCGCACGGGTCACTCCTTCTCGTCCGGTGCGCCCACCGGCGCCCGACGCAACGCTAGCGCCAGCAGTGGCGCCACCGCGACCGCGGCGAGCAGGCTCAGCACGGGATAGCCCGCCACCTGCATGACAAACCCGCTGACCGCACCGGCGAGGGCCCCGGCCAACCCCATGACCAGGTCGGACAGGCCCTGCGCGCTGGGGCGTACCGGGTCCGGCACCGACTCCGACAGCAGGGTGGAGCCGGCCACCATGGTCGCCGACCAGCCGAGCCCGAGCAGGATCAGCCCGACGGTGAGCTGGAGCGTGTGGTGTCCGGCGGTGCCGGTGACCGCGCAGGCGGCCAGCAGCGTCCCGATCCCACCGAGGATGACCGGGCGCCGGCCGGACCGGTCGGCGAGCCAGCCGACCACCGGCGCCAACCCGTACATGCCGGCGATGTGCAGGCTCAGCACGAGCCCGACCACCGGCAGCACCTCCTCGACGGCGTAGTACTCCCGCAGATGCACCGGGGCCATCGTCATCACGGCCACCATCACCAGGTGGCCCATTGCCACGGCGGCGATACCGAGCCGGGCCGCGGGCCGGGCGCGTACCACCGACCAGGCGGCGCGCATGCCCGCACCGCGCCGGGCCGGCGGTGCCGGCGCCGCGACCGGCTCGGCCGCGGCCACGACCGGGCTGGGCGCCGAGACCGGGCCGGTAGCCGACGCCGGGCTGGGCGCCGACGCCGGGCCGGTAGCCGAGACCGGGCCGGGCGCGGCCGGGTCGGTGCCGGGTGGCAGCGGGGGTGCCTCGGCCGGCCCGGGGTCGCCGGAGCGGGCCGCCGCGAGCCGGCGCGCGGTGAGCAGCGGGTCGGGGCGCAACCACAGCAGCAGTACGCCGGCGGCGAGCACGAACGCGGCGGCGCTGAACGCGAACGGGCCGGCCAGGGCCGGCAGTCCCCAACCCCTGGTGGCGCGGTCGGCGAGCGCGGCGAAGTTCGGGGCGGCCACCGCGCCGATGGTGGTGGCCCAGACGATCAGCGACAGCTGCCGGGCCCGCCGGTCCGGTGCGGCCAGGTCGACCGCGGCGTAGCGGGCCTGCAGGTTGGCCGTGGAACCGCCGCCGAACAGCAGCATGCCGACGAAGAGCAGGGGGATCGAGCGGGTCGCCGCGGCCAGCACGATCAGCGTGCCGCCCACCGTGCCGACGCCGTACGCGAAGGCCAGGCCCGGGCGGCGGCCGTGCCCGTTGGTGATCCGGGTTACCGGGACGGCGAGCAGCGCACCGCCGACCACGGCGGCGCTCAGCGCCAGCCCGGCCAGCGCGGTGCCGGCGATCTCGGCGGCGAGCAGCGCCCCGACGGCGATGCCGATGGTCACCCCGATGCCGCCGACGATCTGGGTGGTGAGGAGCAGCCGCAGGGTACGCCGCTGGATCGGCGCGACATCCGGGTGCGCCGGCACCGGGGTCGTCAGGTCAGTCGCCAACGGGATGCTCCTTGGTGAGGGACTGACCATCCTGTCGCACCGACCGGCGGGTGGCAGCCCGGTTTCGTCACAGCCCCAGGCCGCGTCCGATGATCTCCTTCATGATCTCGGTGGTGCCGCCGTAGATGGTCTGCACCCGGCTGTCCAGCCAGGCCCTCGCCACCGGGTACTCCAGCATGAAGCCGTAGCCGCCGTGCAACTGCACGCACCGGTCGGCGACCCGGTTCTGCAACTCGGTGGTCCACCACTTGGCCCTGGCCGCGTCGGTCACCGACAGTCGGCCCGCGTTGAACTCGGCGATGCAGTGGTTGAGGAAGGTCCGCGCGATGGTCACCTCGGTGTCCAGCTCGGCCAGGAGGAACCGGTTGTGCTGGAACTTGCCGATCGGCCGGCCGAACGCCTCCCGGGTGAGCGCGTAGTCCAGGGTCAGCGCGAGCAGCCGCTCGGCGGCGGCGACCGCGGCGATGGCGATGCTGAGCCGTTCCCGGGGCAGGTTGGCCATCAGGTGGTAGAAGCCGTGGTTCTCGGTGCCGATGAGGTTCTCCGCCGGCACCCGGCAGTCGTCGAAGAAGAGTTCGGCGGTGTCGTTGGCCTTCAGGCCCACCTTCGCCAGCCGGCGGCCCCGGGTGAAGCCGGCGGTGCCGGTCTCCACCGCGATCAGGCTCACGCCGTGCGCGCCCTCGTCGGCGGTACGGGCGACCACGATCACCAGGTCGGCCTGTTCGCCGTTGGTGATGAACGTCTTCTGCCCGTTGAGTACGTAGTCGTCACCGTCGCGCACGGCGGTGGTGCGTACGCCGGCCAGGTCGGAACCGGTGCCCGGTTCGCTCATCGCGATGGCGGTGACCAGGTCCCCCGAGCAGAACCGTGGCAGCCAGCGCTGGCGCTGCTCCTCGGTGGTCAACTCGGTGAGGTACGGCGCCACCACGTCGTTGTGCAGGCCGAAGCCGAGCCCGGAGCAGCCGGCGTTGACGATCTCCTCGACCAGGACCGCGTTGTACCGGAAGTCCCGCTGCCCGCCACCGCCGTACGCCTCGTCGATGTCCGGGCCGAGCAGTCCGGCGGCGCCCGCCTTGCGCCACACCTCGCGGTCGACGATCCCGTCGGCCTCCCAGCGTTCGTGGTGCGGCACCGCCTCCCGGACCAGGAACGTGCGGCACAGCTCGCGGAACTCGTCGTGGTCGCGGTCGTAGAGATGCTGCTGCATGGCGGCAAGTGTGGCACCGCCCACCACCCCCGCACAGGCCACCAACCCGGGCGGCCCCCGCCACGCCCAGCCGGATCGCGTCGAGATCTTGGACAGTTTCCGTGAGCGCGTAACGGAAACTGTCCAAGATTGACGTGTGCTGCTGGCGGCGGGGCCCGCCAGCACGCGAACCGTCAGCCGGCGAGGGCTCGGGCGGCGACGGTGAGGTCGGCGACCAGCCCGTCGTACGCGACGTCCTGGTTGTCGGCGCGGAGCACGGCGGAGGGGTGGATGGTGGCCAGCAGTCGGGCCGGCGGTGCGTCGGCGGTGTGGCCGGCGCTGTCCACCGGCACCCGCTGGAAGTCCTCCGGGTGCTGTGCGGCGGCCGGCCACGGCAGCAGTTCGCCGCGCTGGCGGGTGACCCGGAACGCCGGTCCGAGCAGCGCCTTCGCGGCGGTCGCCCCGAGCACGACGACCACCTCCGGGTGCAGCCGGGCGAACTCGGCCACCAGCCAGGGCCGGCAGGCGGCGATGTGCACCCGGTCGGGCGTCTGGTGGATGCGCCGCTTGCCCCGCAACTCGAAGCGGAAGTGCTTCACCGCGTTGGTGAGGTAGATATGTCCCGGATCGAGTCCGGCGTCGTCCACGGCCCGGCGGAGCAGCCGGCCGGCGGGGCCGACGAAGGGCAGGCCCTTCTGGTCCTCCATGTCGCCGGGCTGTTCGCCGACGAAGACGACCCGGGCGCTGGCGTCGCCCCGGCCGAAGACGGTCTGGGAGGCGTCCCGGTACAGCTCGCAGCCCCGGCAGCCGGCGGCAGCGGCCCGCAGGGCGTCGAGGGTGTCGGCCTGCGGCGGGATGAACCGCTGGGCGCCGGGCGCGGTATCGGTGTCGGCCATAGCGATTGTTCTACCCGGTGTGACGCGGACCACGCGAGCAGGGCCGGCCGGTCCGCCCTGGTGTCCCACCACGAGTTGCGGCATCTCGGGGTATCCGGCGGTAGCCGAAGGTACCGGCACCCCGCGTACGGAGAGAACGGCCCCGGCCACTCCACTGCGAGGCGGTCGGGGCCGTTGTCGTTGGCGCCTACGTCGAGTACTCCAGCTCGGTCCGCGCGAGGTCACGCAGCCGCTCGGCCAGCGTGCCCGGGTCAAGCTCCCGGAGGTAGGCCACCAGGGCGTCACGGGTCGCCCCGACGATGCCCGGCAGGGCACCTCCGTGGATGTCGACGGGCAGGAGAATCTGCCGGAAGGCAACCTCCTCGATCGCACCGCTGGTCAGCTTCTCCATGATCCAGAACGGTGTGCGCTCCCGGATGGCGAAGGTGAGGTGAAGGCTCGGTTCGTCGGCTGCGTTGAACGGGTTGTGCACCCACCCTCGCGGCAGGAGCATCGACTGCCCCGGCTCCAGGTCGATGACCATGTCTGGGCCGGCGGCCGTCCACTCCTCGATATAACTGTGCTTCCAGACTCGGAAGGACTCCAGGTGCTCGCGCATGGGGGCCTCCACGACGGGTGGCCACAGTTCCCAGCGCTTCACCCCGGCGATCTGGACGATGACCGCCATCTGCTGGTCCCAGTGGTGGCGGAGCCCTTGCTCCTGACCGGGGGTCAGGAAGGCGTGCACGTAGTTCGAGTAGCCGGTCTCCTCCTGGATGCCGCGGGCCAGGCGTGCCATGAAGGGCATCACTCGCTGAAGGTTTCCGAGGCGGATGGTGTAGCCCTGCTCGTAGAGCCGACGCAGGCGGGCGGCGTCCGTCCGACCATCCGTGCTCCACGACCGGGCGTTCAGCGCGGGGGCCGGGGCCTTGATCGCGGCGATCTCGTCGGCCGGGACGCAGCCGGTGTCGATCCACTCGTAGAGCCATTCGGGTGTGACGGTGCTGCCCAACTCGGTAGGCGGGCACTTGTAGACCTTGGGTTCGTCGGGCCAGCGGTCCAGCAGGTCCGCGACCCCGATCGGGGGAAGTACGAGGCCGAGCGACACGGCCACCTCCTCTATTGAGTGCGTGGCGGCAGCGGGCAGGCGATGTCGGGGAAGAACCGGCTGGGGCAGCAGACCACCGCGAACGAGACGTAGCTGAAGACCGGCGTGTAGTAGCCCCAGACCGCGTCGCTACCGAGGCGCAGGCTGGCGCAGTTCTGCTCGACCAACTCCTCCACCATGAGCAGCGGACCACCGGATAGGTCGGCCGGATTCGCTTCGCGGACCCGTTTCATCCAGGCCCCCGCATCGGCGACATCGGTCCACGTGCGTTCGCGTGCTGCCTGGTTGCGGCGGAGCAGCCAGTGTCCGGTTTCCACCGGCGTCATGGTGTTGCCCAGGAAGATTTGCGTATCGGCGTCACCCGGCTGCGCCCCCGGCCGCCGGGGCCCCTCCTTGGCGAACTCCGAACGCGGACCCGTCCACGGACCGAAGCCGTGCCAGTGCCCATTCCAATCGCCCATCGGTGCCCTTGTCTCTGTGCTGTTGGGACCGACCGCCCCCGACACTGGTTGGGCGAGGGCGGCCGGCTGCGCCGTGAACGTGCGAGGGGTCAGACCGTCAGGCCGCGGCCCTTGACCCACTGGACCGCGAGGTTGTCCAGCTCGGAGCCGGTGAAGCGCAGCTCGGCGCCGGACCGGCCCTCCTTGTTGTCGCGCACCACGAAGGCGTCGGCGACGCCCGGAATCGGGGCGACCTCGGCACAGGTCTCGTTGTCGCCGCCGAGGTTGCCGCCGCAGTAGGTCGTGAACTTCGCGCCGTCGACCGGCAGCGCGTACAGGTTGGGCTCGTTCATAGCAAGAACCTTCCGTGCTCTCGCGTGTGCAGGAGAGTGCGGCTCCCGCGTCCGTGTCTGTCCTACCGTGTAGCGATCATGAAGGTTGGGCGACTCGCGGGCGGGCGGCCGGACGGGAGGACCTCTCACCTTCGGTTCGAGGGGGGTCACGGTGCTCGCTCCGCAGTCAGCCGGCAAGCCGCCCATCCGATAAACCGGGCGTACAGTTCCTCGGGCTCCGGACCGTCGTGCGGGTTGAGCTGGTAGAGGTCTCTCATGGCCTCGTACATCAGGCCGGCGAGGTAGATCGTCAGGCCGGGAACGTTGTCCCTGAACTCCGTGACGAGCAGTAGGCGGGCCTCGCCGCAGGGCCAGGGCTGCCCGTCAACCCGGCAGAACCACATCGGACGGGCCGGAGTGTGCGGGGCGTTCGCACCAGATCCCCTGGGCCGATCGGCGTGCGGGCCGCGACCCGGCTTCGCAAGCTGGGTGGTCAGCACGGCCGTCCCCCGTTTGCCCGCCACTGCTGGCCCAGCGTCAGGCTGCCCGCACGACCGGGCCACTGGATCGGAAACGGCATGGTCTTCTGCTGACGCATCCACTCGGGCAGGTGCGTGCCACGCCGCCGCTGCGGCAGGACCGGGAGCAGGACTGTCGGGCACAGATGCAACAGCCGGGTACGCATATCGACCTCCGTCACCAATCGATTGGGAGGGGCCACCCCCGGCTAACGGGGGAAGGCGGGGGTGGCCCCAGGACGAAACCCACCCCAGCCCTCCTCGGCGTGGAGCAGATCCGCATGCGTGACAGTCTGGTGAGGACAGCACTACTCTCGGAAGACACACGCGCTGGACGGCGCGCAAGTGCAGCCACCACCCCCCGACGTGCAGAGGTGTGCAGATGCAGCAACCGCCCATGCCCATGTTGGGCCTACTCGCCGGAGAGCTGCGCCGCCTGCGCGTGCGAGCCGGACTCTCGCAGGAAGCCCTCGGGGAGAAGATCCGCTTCTCGGGGTCGCTGGTGGCACAGGTCGAGCAGTGTCGCCGCGCCCCCCGGGAGGAGTTCACCCTGCGGTGCGACGACGCCCTCAACAGTGACGGCTTGTTGACACGGATACGGGAGGCCCTGATCAAGGAGTCCTTCATGCCGTGGTTCCGCGAGTGGGTGACCATCGAGCAGGAAGCGACCGCACTGTGCAGCTTCCAGCCCCTCATTCTGCCGGGCCTGCTCCAGACCGAGGCATACGCGCGAGCACTGCACGAGGGCGCGTCGCACCTGGCCGGCGACGAGATGGAGCAGCAGGTTGCCGCCCGCCTGGCTCGTCAGGCCATCTTGACCCGGGATACCCCACCCATGATTGTTGCCGTCCTGGACTACACCGCACTGGAGCGTCCGATCGGCGGGCCGAAGGTGATGCACGAGCAGCTACGTCACCTACTGGAGGTCGCGTCTAAGCCGAAGGTGCATCTGCATGTGGTGCCTCGGGGCGCTGGCGCCTATCACGGACTGAACGGAGCCTTCGTAATCGCCACACCACCCGAGGGTGAGGACATCGGCTACCTCGACAACCAGCTACAGGGGACGATCGTGGAGCGGACGGCGGACATACACTCTCTGCGACAGACCTGGGAGTCTGTGAGAGCGGAGGCCATGCCCCATGGGGCTACCCTCAAGTTGATCTCGGAGGCAGCAGAGACATGGACCTGACCGGCGCGATCTGGCACAAGAGCACTCGTAGCAGTGGCAACTCCGGCGACTGCGTGGAGGTGGCCGACAACCTGCCGGGCGTCGTGGGCGTCCGGGACAGCAAGGACAAGGAAGGGCCGGCGCTCACCTTCAACCCGCAGTCGTGGCGCTCGTTTGTCGAGTACGCCAAGCAGCACTGATCCAGTGGCGCAGAAGGCCCCCCAGGATCAACCTCCCGGGGGGCCTTCGCTCGTGCCACGGCCTACCACGAGTTGCGGCATCTCGGGGTATCCGGCGAGCGGGATAGCCCGAGATGCCGCAACTCGCGATGATCTCCGGCGCCCGCGGTCAGCCCGTGAATCCGGTCGGCGCGGGCGGGCGGGCGGCGCGGGCTAGCGCGTCGGCCAGCGCCGGTAGCTCCGCCTCGTCCAGCGAGCTGATGGTGATCCGCAGCGCGGGTGGGCCGGCGATGCGGTAGAGGGCGCCGGGTGCGGCCAGCCAGCCGGCGTCGCGCAGCACGGTCGAGGCGACGGTTTCGTCGGTCACCGGCAGCCACACGTTGATGCCGCTGCGGCCGTGGGCGGGCAGGCCCCGGTCGGCCAGGGCGGCGACCAGGTCGTCGCGCCGCCGTTCGTAGCTGCGCGCCGCCCGGTCGACCAGGGCGGCCACCGCCGGATCGTGCCAGAGCGAGAGTACGAGCCGTTGCAGCACGGTGGAGACCCAGCCGGCGCCGACCCGGACCCGGCCGGCCACCCGGGCCACCGTGATCTCGTCGCCGGCCAGCGCGGCCAGCCGTAGGTCGGGCCCGAACGGCTTGCTCACCGAGCGGACGAAGGCCCAGTGGGTGGTCGCCCCCGCGAGCGGGTGCAGCGGTACGCGGGCCAGTTCGGCGGCGTGGTCGTCCTCGATCAGCAGCAGGTCGGCGCGACCGGCGAGCAGGGCGCGCAGCGCGGTGGCCCGGTCGGCGGAGACGGCCGCGCCGGTGGGGTTCTGTGCCCGGCTGGTCACGATCAGCGCCCGTGCCCCGGCGGCGAGCGCGGCGGCCACTCCCGCGACGATCGGCCCGTCGTCGTCGACCGGCACACCGATCGGCCGCAACCCGAGCGCGGCGAGCAGGTCGAGCAGGCTGGCCCAGCCCGGGTCCTCCACGGCGACCGCGTCGCCGGGCCGAAGATGCGCGCCGAGCAGGCGCTCGATGCCGTCCAGCGCGCCACCGGTGAGGGTCAGCTCGGCCGCGGGCACCCCGTCGGCGGCCAGCCGTGCCCGGGCGGCCTCGGCGACCTCGGGCAGCACCTCGCTGTCGGGATAGCCCACCGGTTCGCCACCGGAGTCGGCGAGGGCGGCCAGGTGCGGGCGCAGGGGCGGCAGCAGCCGGGGGTCGGGTTCGCCCCGGGACAGGTCGCGCAGCCCGGGGGCGGGTGGTGGGCGCAGCGCCGCGCGCTGGGCGGCGACCGGTGGCCGGGGGCGTACCCGGGTGCCGTGCCGGCCGGCGGTCACGATGAGTCCGCGTTGGCGCAGGTCGGCGTAGGCGCGGGAGACGGTGGCCGGGCTGACGGCCAGGTCGGCGGCGAGGGTACGCACCGGTGGCAGTGGGTCGCCGGGGGCGAGGGTGGCGTGGCGGATGCCCGACTCGATGCTGGCCGAGATCTCGACGGCCGTCGCACCGGTCACCTGATAGCGTGCTGACACAAACTCGGGATTGTACTAGATCAAAGGTGGGACATGTACGCACCGACCGCCCGCACCACCGCCAGCCGTTCCCGGGAGCGGATGAGCTACGACCGGGCCGCCGCGCACGCCGTGCTCGACGAGGCGTACCACTGCGCGCTCGGGTTCACCGTGGACGGTGCGCCCCGGGTGCTGCCCACCCTGCACGTACGCATCGGCGACACGCTCTACCTGCACGGCTCCACCGGCAGCCGGCCGCTGCTGGCCGCCCGTGGTGACGGGCTGCCGGTCTGCGTGGCGGTCACCCTGCTCGACGGTCTGGTCTACGCCCGCTCGCAGTTCCACCACAGCGCCAACTACCGGTCGGTGATCGCGCACGGCACCGCCCGCCTGGTCACCGACCCGGGTGAGCGGGCCGACGTGCTGACCGCCCTGATGGAGAAGGTGGGCACCGGCCGCGCGGCGGAGAGCCGCCCGCCGAACCGGCGGGAGCTGGCCGAGACCGCCGTGCTGGCGCTGCCGCTGGTGGAGGTGTCGGTGCGCACCCGCACCGGCGGGGTGAAGGACGATCCGGCCGACCTCGACCTGCCGCACTGGGCCGGGGTGGTGCCGCTGCGGCTGACCCCCGGCCGGCCGGAACCCGACGCCGGGGTCACCGCACCGGTGCCGGCCTACCTGCGCCCGACCCCCTCGCCCTGGCACGAGCCCGCCGTGCGGCACGGCCGGCACGTACTGCTGGAGCCGTTGGACCTGTCGCACACCGACGAGTTGTACGCGGCCACCGCCGACCCCGAGGTGTGGCAGTACCTGAGCCGACCGCTGCCGACCGGGCCGGCGCAGCTACGGGAGATCGTCGCCGGCGCCCTGGCCGAGCAGCACCGGCACGAGCGGGTCGCCTGGGTGCAGCGGTGCGCGGTCACCGGCGCGGTGGTCGGCAGCACCTCCTACTACGAGATCGACCCCGGGCAGCGGTCGGTGGCGATCGGGTACACGTTCCTCGGCCGGCCCTGGTGGCGCAGCGGGATCAACACCGAGGCGAAGCTGCTGCTGCTCGCCCGCGCCTTCGACGAGTTGGGCGCGGTGCGGGTGGTCTGGCACACCGACCTCCGCAACGAGCGCTCGCAGCGGGCCATCGAGCGGCTCGGCGCGCAGCGGGAGGGGGTGCTGCGCCGGCACCGGCTGCGTCCGGACGGGTCGTGGCGGGACACCGTGCAGTATTCGATGACCGTCGACGAGTGGCCGAACGCACAGGTCACGCTCCGGGAAAGGCTTCGCGGACGGGCCCCGGTGGTCCGATGATGTCGGGCGTGCTGGGGATCACCGACATCTGGACGTACGTGCTGGGCACCGTGGCCATCGTGCTGCTGCCCGGCCCCAACTCGCTGTTCGTCCTCTCCGCCGCCGCGCGCCGGGGCGTGGGCACCGGTTACCGGGCGGCCGGTGGGGTCTTCCTCGGCGACGGGGTGCTCATGTTCCTCTCCGCCGCCGGGGTGGCGTCGCTGCTCAGGGCGTACCCACCGATCTTTCTTGTGATCAAGTACGCGGGCGCCGCGTACCTGGGCTACGTGGGGTTGACCATGCTGCGCGGCGCCTGGCGGCGCTGGCGGGACCGCAACGACCCGACCACGCCGCGGCTGATCGACGCGGCCGAGCCGGCGGCGATGCGCAGCCCGTTCCGCAAGGCGTTCGTGATCAGCCTGCTCAACCCGAAGGCGATCCTGTTCTTCGTCTCATTCTTCATCCAGTTCGTCGACCCGACCTACCCGTGGCCCGCGCTGTCGTTCCTGCTGCTCGGCCTGATCGCCCAGGTCACCAGCGCGCTCTACCTGACCGCGCTGATCTTCGCGGGCACGTTCCTGGCCGCCCAGTTCCGCCAGCGCCGCCGGTTGTCCGCCGGCGCGACCACCGCCGTCGGCGCGCTCTTCCTCGGCTTCGGCCTCAAACTCGCCCAGGGATGAAAGAAGGGCCCTTGGTCAAGGGGCCCTCCTGACGCGACGCACAGCGCGCGGCGGCGGGTCAGGTGCCGTCGCCGCCACCGCCGCCACCCCCACCGCCGCCGACGCCGGGCCCGCCGGCCGTGCCGCCCATGCCGGTGCCCGGCGGGATGGGCTCGTCGGGGCGGCGACTGACGTGGGCCGACTCGGTGACGGCGGCCGACCAGTCGGCGTGGGCGGCCGCGGCGGCGTGCCGGTTGATGGCCTCGCGCAGCCACCCGTCGACCGTGGCCACCCAGTCCCGCCGGTCGGCGCCGGCGTGCCAGATCCGGAACCGGCTGAGGCTGGTGTGGGTGATCCCCGCCAGCGCCAGCCGCCGGTCACACCAGAGGATCACCTCCAGACCGGCGGAGTTCGTCACGAAGATCACCTCCAGTTCGGTGATCGGCCCGGCGTAGAGCGGTCCCACCCAGAAGCCCCACCGCTGGTGCAGCGGGAGGGTCTGCTCGACGCCGGGCAGCCGGCCGTCGACCAGCCCGGACTGGCGGGCGCGGAAGCCGAGCGTGTCCAGCGCGGCCAGCACGTGCTGCTGGGTGGGCAGCGGATGGACGAAGACCGGCACCATCGCGCCCTGGTCGAGCGCGGGCTCGATCGCCACCTCCGTACGCAGCCCCATCCGCAGGCTGAGCAGCGGCACCCCGCCCAGCGTGGTCACCGGCGTCTCCCACGGCACCGGGAACTCGAAGGGGATCGACCGGGCCCGCCCGGCCCGGAGCACCAGGGCGCCGGCCACCTGCGCCTGGTGGAACTGCACCAGTTGGCGGGGGGCCTGCGGATCGTCCGGCTCGACCGTGCTGACCAGGCCGAGCCGGACGTGGAAGACCGGCACGTCGACGGAGCCGGCGACGAGGTTCACCCGCCCCGGCAGCCGTAGGCCGGGACGGGTGCTCGGGTTGGCCAGCGTGGTCTGCACCGTCAGGCCCGTTCCGCCCGACTCCGGTGACACCCCCGTCAGCCGCACCCGTGTCGCTCCTACCTGAGCCGGCGCACCGCGCGCGGGATCGGATCGGTCTCGTCGTCGAACTCCCCGATGACCTCCTCCAGCAGATCCTCCAGGGCGACGAAGCCGACCGGCCGGGTCGGGCCGCCGCCGTTGCGGACCAGGGCGAGCTGCGACTGGCGGGCCCGCATCACGGCCACCGCCTCGGTCACCGTCGCCGTGTCGGGCAGGGTGATCGCCTCGTTCATCAGGTCCTCCGCCCGGGCGTCCGGTCGGGTGGCGGTGGCGCGCACCGCCTCCCGTACGTGCACCAGGCCGCAGACGTCACCGGCGGCGTCCAGCACCGCCAACCGTGACCTGCCACTGTCCCGGCTGACCTGCTCGATGCGGTCCACCGGGTCGCCCCGGTGCACCGTCACCATCCGGTCGAACGGCTCCATCACCTGGGCGATGGTGGTGCCCTGCAACTCGAGCATGCTGGTCAGCAGCTCGTGCTGGGCGGCGCCGAGCAGCCCGTGCTCGCGGGACTGCTCCAGCAGCATCCGCAGCTCGTCGGGGCCGTGCACCTGGGCCAGCTGGTCCTGCGGGTTGACCTTCGCCAGCCGCAGCATCGCGTTGGCCACCGCGTTGAGGACCGACAGCACCGGCCGCGACACCCGGGCGAACGCCCGGAACGGCAGGGCCAGCAGCAGCGCGGAGCGCTCCGGGTGGGTGATCGCCCAGGACTTCGGCGCCATCTCGCCGACCACCAGGTGCAGGAAGGTGACCAGGCTCAGCGCGAAGATCAGGGCGATCACGTGGCTGGCACCGTACGGCAGGCCGATGGTGTGCAGCAGCGGGCCGAGCAGGCGCTCGATCGCCGGCTCGGCCAGCGCACCGAGACCGAGCGTGCACAGCGTGATGCCGAGTTGCGCACCGGCCAGCATCAGCGACAGCTCGCGTACGCCGTCGAGGGCCGCCCGGGCGGCCCGGCCGCCACCGGCCGCCGCCTGTTCCAGTCGGTACCGCTTGCTCGCCACCAGGGCGAACTCGGCGGCGACGAAGAACCCGTTGAGCGCCAGCAGGACCACGGAGGTGATCAGCGCGAACCCCGTGCTCACGCGCTCACCCCCTCGCGTCCGCCGGTGACCTGGAGCCGGACCGAGTCGGCCACGTGCCGGTCGACCGCGAGCACCTCCACGAGGGCGCGTGGCGGCAGCTGGCCGTTGTCCCCCTCGACCGACAGGTTGATCTCCAGCCGGTCGCCGACCTGCGGCACCCGACCCAGTTCCCGCATGACCAGCCCGGAGATGGTGTCGTACTCGGGGTGCTCGGGCAACGGGATGCCGGTGCTGTCGGCGACCTCGTCGATGCGCCAGCGCGCGGGCACCACCCACGAGCCGTCGTCCTGCCGGGCCGGTGCCCGCTCGGGCGGATCGTCCTCGTCGCGGATCGGGCCGACCAGTTCCTCGGCGATGTCCTCCAGCGTGATGACCCCGGCGAAGCCGCCGTACTCGTCGACCACGCAGGCGAGCTGGCGGTGCCCCGAGCGGAGCCGGTCCAGCACCGTGGGCAGCGGCAGCGTCTCGGGAACCAGCAACGGCGGCCCGGCCACCGTGCTGACCGGCGTGGTGGCCCGCTCGGCCGGTGGCACCCCGAGCACATCGGCGATACCGATCACGCCGACCAGGTCGTCGACACCCTCGGCGCCCTGTACCGGGAAGCGGGAGTGGCCGGTGTCGAGCAGCGCGACCACCCGACTGATCGGCTCGTCGGCACGGACGGTGTGCACGTCGACCCGGGGCACCATGGCCTCACCGGCGGTGAGCTGGCGGAAGTCGAGCCCTCGGTCGAGCAGCTCCGACATCTCCGGGTCGAGGTGCCCCTCCAGCCGGGACTCGGCGATGATCTGTTCCAGGTCCTCCGGGGTGGCGCCACTGGGCAGTTCCTCGATGGGCTCGATGCCGATCCGCCGCAGCAGTCGTACCGCGGCCCGGTCGAAGAGCTTGATCACCGGTCCGGCGATGGCGAGGTAGAACAGGGTCGACCGGGCCAGCGCCCGGGCGACCGGCTCGGGTCGGGCGATGGCCAGGTTCTTCGGGGCCAGCTCACCCAGCACCATCTGCACTATCGTGGCGATGACCAGGGCCAGCGTGACCGACAGCGGCAGGCTGACGGCGGTGGAGACGCCGGCGACGCCGAGCAGCTCGGCCAGGCCGGCACCGAGATAGGGCTCCGCGACGTAACCGACCAGCAGGGTCGTGACGGTGATGCCGAGCTGCGCGCCGGAGAGCATGAACGACAGCCGACCGGAGACCTCCAGGGCGCGGGCGGATGCCTGGTCGCCGCCGGCGGCACTCTGCTTGAGCTTGCCGCGGTCGACGGCGACGTAGCCGAACTCCTGGGCGACGAAGTACCCCGTCGCGATGGTCAGAACGATGATCAGAAGAAGACCGACGGAGATCAACACGGGAGGTTCAGGGCTCCCGGGGCCGTCGGTGCGTGTGGATGCCGGGGCATACCCGGCTGGCTACTGCTGCCCTCCTGGGCAGAAGAGTCGATCATGCCGTCATTCTACCGGCCGACGTGGCCGGTTCGGGTGGTGTGCGGCAGCCGGTCCCGGCGGCGCGTCCGGCGCCGCCGGGACCACGGACAGGGGCTCCTCCTATACACGAGGCGTCAGAAAGGGGCCCTTCCCTACGATTCAGCTCTGCACGATCCGGACGTCGTCGACGGCGGCCTCGACCAGGCTGGCCGTGCTGGCGTCGGCGGCGTCGATCACGATCCGGACGGTCTGCCCGCGCAGGGCCGAGACGTCGACGGCGGCGGTCTGCCAGGAGGCCGCCCGGTTGGTGGCCGCGCCGGCCACGCTGAGCGCGGTGACCGTACCGGCGCCGACCACCCGTACCCGCAGGTAGTCGGCGCTGCTGGAGTTGCTCAGGTGGGCCAGGTACCAGGAGAACGACAGCGTCAGCGTGCCCGTCGAGGGCAGCGTGATCGCCGGGGACTGGATGGTGCTCACCCCGCCGTCGAGGTCGTGGTCCCCGGCGCTGCTGCCGGCGAGCGGCCCGGTGACCAGGTCGAAGCTGCCGCTGACGGTGGTGCCGAGTTGGGTGGCGACGCCGGAGCTGCTGGTGGCGGCGGGGTCTCCGCGCTCCCACCGGCCGGCCGTGGCGGTGTCGGTGCCGGCCGGGTTGGTGGTCCAGCCGGTCGCGGTCTCGAAGGTGTCGCTGTACACCGTCGTGCCGGGGGGCGGGGTCGCCACCTGGGCCAGTGCCCAGACCGTGTACGCGATCGCGTCGGCGTTGCGGTCCAGCGCAGTGTCGTTGATGTTGCTCGTGGTGTCGCAGGCCCGGTGGTAGCAGGGGTCGAACGCCTGCCCGGCGGTACCGCCCCAGAGCGACGCCTGGGCGCTGGTCTTGACGCCCTCCGCGCCGGTGAAGGTGCCGCCGGCCGGGATGCCGACGCTGATGAACGGGCCGTAGTCGCTGCGCCCGTCGAAGTCGGTGCCCCGGGTCGGTACGCCGATCGAGGTGAAGTACGCCTGGATCGTCTGCTCGATCTGCGCCGAGCCGGCCGGACCAGGGCCGGCGCCCACCCCGTCGGAGTTGTCGCCGTCGTAGACGAAGTAGCCGGCGTTGGGCGAGCCGACCATGTCGAAGTTGAGGTACTGCCGGATCCGGCTCCGCTCGGCGCTGGACAGGTTGTCGACGTAGTACCGCGAGCCGCGCAGCCCCAGTTCCTCCGCGCCCCACCAGGCGAACCGCAGGTGCCGGTCGGGCACGAAGCCGGTACGGGCGACGGCGAGCGCCACCTCCAGGATCGCCGCCGAGCCCGAGCCGTTGTCGTTGATCCCGGGCCCGGAGGTGGTGCTGTCCAGGTGCGCTCCGGTCATCACGACCGCGTTCGGGTCGCCGCCGGGCCAGTCCGCGATCAGGTTGTACCCCGTGGCGCCGTTGTAGGTGAACGACTGCACCGCCGTGGTGTAGCCGACCGCGTCGAGCTGTGCCCGGACGTAGTTGACCGAGGCGAGGTAGCCGGGCCGGCCGTGTGCCCGGTTGCCGCCGTTGGCGGTCGCGATCGACTGGAACTGGCTCAGGTGCGCCTTGACGTTGGCCAGCGCGATGTTGGGCGCGGCAACGGCGGCGACCGCGACGGGCGCCGCCGGCCCGGCGGGCGCCGGCGACGCGGCGACGGCCGCCGGTGTGCCGGCGAGCGCCGTCGCGGTGGCGACGGCGACAGCCAGCCCGGCGGTACGGGGGGTACGTGGTCTCATGGGTCCTCCCGGTTCGGGGGCGAGCACCGGCCGGGCGGGGTACACGCGGCCGGCGGGCGGCCATTGGATCGATGTCCGCCACTGCGTGAGGTTCCAGTCGTCGGCCCCGGCGGGCAAGACGCAAGGTGCCGGAATAGTCGGCCCTCCCGAAATCCGGCGCGGCAGCGATCGGCCGCGTCAGTGATCGCCCGTGCGGCAGTGATCGCCGTGCGTCAGCGGTCGGCCATGTCGTCGGCCTCCAGCAGTTGCCGGTCCAGTTGCCCGCTGCGGTACGCCGCCCGCCCGATCATCTGCGCGGCGACGGGTGCGGTGGCCAACTGGAAGACGCCGACGAGAGCGATCATCCCGAGATCGGAGAGGCCACGCAGCCGCAGGGCCACCCCCAGCAGCAGCAACAACACGCCGAGGACCTGCGGCTTGGTGGCCGCGTGCATCCGGCTCGGCGCGTCCGGGAAGCGCAGCACCCCGATCGCGGCGGCGAGGCTCAGCAACGCCCCGGCGACCAGGCTGGCCGCGCCCAGCCAGTCGGCCACCGCGGTCGGGTTCACCGCGTCGAGAAACCCGACGGCCGACGGCGCCGCCCATCCCTCGGCGACCCGTGCCACGACGTCCCACCCGGCGGCCGGCCTCACGGCCGCTCCCGGACGGCGAAGCGGACCAGCGAGACCGAGCCGACGAAGCCGAGCAGCGCGAGCACCACCAGCACCGGCAGCGTGGTCGCGTGCCGGTTGATCGCCGCCTCCGCGCCGACCGCGCCGATCATGGTGGCGAGCAGCATGTCGGCGGCGATCACCCGGTCCAGCAGCGACGGGCCCCGGTAGAGCCGGGCGAGCGCGAGCAGGGCGGTCACCGACAGGAGGCCGATCAGGACGGCGGCGACGACGGTGTTCACGAGTACTCCTTGTCGGCAGGGTCGGCGCGGATCCGGCGCACCTCGTCTGGTGAGCCGATCGCCTCGACGATCCGGCGCTCCACGGCCCGGACCTGCTCCCGCGCGTCGGCGAGGTCGCTCGGCCGGCGTACGTCGAGCACGTGCACGTAGAGCAGTGCGGCGGCCCGGTCCACCTCGACGATCAAGGTGCCCGGCACCAGCGAGAGCGCCTCCGCGGTGAGGGCCAGGTTGAGGTCGGTCGGCACCCGCAGGCGCACCGCGACGATGGCCGAGCGGGGCACGAAGCCGGGCTGGATCGCGATCCGGGCCACGTGCACACTGGCCCGGACCAGCTCCACGACGAACGTCACGGCGAACACCAGCAGCCCGCGCAGCCGTAGCCGGCCGTCGAAGGTGACCGGTGGGAGCGGGAAGAACAGCAGCACCGCGATGGCCACCAGCAGCCCGCCCAGCAGGTTGCCCCAGCTGAGGTCGCCCCAGAGCAGGTTCCAGACCAGCACCAGCCAGCCGGACGCGATCAACTGGTCCCGCCACCGGCCCATCCGGGCCCACCTGCCCCGGCGCGGTCCTGCCGTAGCGGCGGTGCCCCGGCGCGGCCCGGTCACGGCGACCCGCCCGGCAGCACGGCCTCGATGTACGGGGTCCGCTCGCGCAGGTCGACGGCCGCGCCCGTGGTCACATCGAACAGCGGACCCGCCACGGCGGTCAGGGCCACGCCGAGGACCACCAGGGCCACGGTGGCGCCGACCGTCAACGCGGGCAGCGGGGCCGTCGACGTGACGGTCTGGCAGGGCGCGCGCCAGAAGGCCATGTTCCACACCCGACTGGCCACGTAGAGGGTGAGCAGGCTGGTCAGCGTGCCGACCGCCACCAGCGTCCAGGGCAGCGCGCCGCCCGCGGCCACGCCGGCCTGGAGCAGGCCGAGCTTGCCGAGGAAGCCGGAGAACGGCGGGATGCCGGCGAGATTCATCGCCGAGACGAAGAAGAGCACGCCGAGCAGCGGCGCCAACCGGGCCAGCCCGCCGAGCCGGCGCAGGTCGGTGCTGCCGGTGCGCTGCTCGACCAGGCCGGCGACCAGGAACAGCGTGGTCTGGATCGTGATGTGGTGGACCACGTAGAAGATGGCGCCGACCAGCCCGGCGACCGTGCTGAGCGCCACCCCGAAGATCATGTAACCGATGTGGCTGACCAGGGTGAACGACAGCAGCCGCTTCATGTCCGACTGGGCCACCGCGCCGAGGATGCCGACCAGCATCGTGAGGCCGGCCACCACCATCAGCAGTTCGCCGGCTTGCTGGCCGGGAAAGAGCAGGGTCTGGGTCCGGATGATCGCGTACACGCCGACCTTGGTGAGCAGGCCGGCGAAGACGGCGGTGACCGGGGCGGGTGCGGTGGGATAGCTGTCGGGCAGCCAGGCCGACAGGGGGAAGACGGCTGCCTTGATGCCGAAGGCCAGCAGCAGCATCAGTTGCAGGCTCAGCCGTACGCCGTCGGGCAGCGCGTCCAGCCGCGCGGCGAGATGGGCCAGGTTGAGCGTACCGGTGGCCGCGTAGATCAGCCCGACCGAGATCAGGAAGATCATCGAGGCCAGGATGTTGACCACCACGTACGTCGAGCCGGTGCGGATGCGCAGCGCGGTGCCGTTCAGGGTGATCAGGACGAAGCTGGCGGCGAGCAGCATCTCGAAGCCGACGAAGAGGTTGAACAGGTCACCCGCGAGGAACGCGTTGGTCACGCCGGCGGTCAGCACCAGGTAGGTCGGGTGGAAGATGGCCAGCGGAGCGCTCTCGCCGGTCTCCGCCTGCCCCTGGCCGATCGAGTACAGCAGCACGCAGAGGGTCACCGCCGAGGAGACCACCAGCATCAGCGCCGCCAGTTGGTCGGCGACCAGCACGATGCCGACCGGTGCCGGCCAGGCGCCGATCTGCACCACCAGCGGCCCGTGCCGGTACGCCTGCACCAGCAGCAGCACCGCCACCACCAGGGTGGTGGACAGGCAGCTCACGCTGACCAGGCGCTGCGGCAACGCCCGGTTCGCCAGCAGCAACGTCAGCGCCGCACCGAGCAGCGGCAACAGCACCGGCAGCGGCACGAGTGCGGTCATCCCGGCCCCTCCCTGCGGCGGCGGCGCCAGGGTGCGGGCGCGTCGACCTGCTCGGGATCGGCCTCTGCCGGCTCCCCGGCCAGGTCGGCGGCCGAGACCTCCCGCTGCGCGGCCCGGCGCACGATCTGCCGGTCCTCCGCGTCGTCGGGCACCTCGTCGTCGCCGGTCAGGTACCAGCTGCGGTAGCTGATGGCCAGCAGGAAGGCGGTGAACCCGAAGGTGATCACGATGGCGGTGAGGACCATGGCCTGCGGCAGCGCGTCGCTCATCGTGCTCGGCTCGCTGGCGCCGACCACCGGCGGCTCGCCGGACCGGCCGCCAAAGATGATCAGCAGGTTGACCCCGTTGCCGATCAGGACGATGCCGAGCAGGACCCGGGTCAGGCTGCGCTCCAGCAGCAGGGTCACCCCGCAGGCGACGAGCACCCCGATCATGATCAGGGAGGCGAGGTTGGCGCCGGTTTCCCTCACTGCGCCTCCCTCTGGCTGCCGATCATGGGCTCACCGTTGCCCTGGTCCGCCTCGATGTGGCGGTCGACCTCGGCGCCCAGGCTGCGCAGCACGTCCAGCGCCAGCCCGATCACCACCAGGTAGACGCCGATGTCGAAGAAGAGGGAGGTGACCAGGTAGAAGTTGCCGATCACCGGCAGCCAGAGGTCGATCTTCGTGCTCTCCAGCACGGCGCCGCCGGCCAGCAGCGAGGCCACCGCCCCGCCGACCGCCAGGGCCAGCCCGGCGCCGAGCACCGTGCCGGCGCCCACCGGTGCGCTCTCGGCCAGTTCCTGCCGGCCCCCGGCGAGGTAGCGCACGGCCAGCGCCAGGCTGGCGACCAGCCCGCCGGAGAAGCCGCCACCGGGGGCGTTGTGCCCGGAGAACAGCAGGTAAAGGGAGAGGACCACCACGGTGTGGAAGATCAACCGGGTGACGACCTCCAGCACGATCGAGCGCCGCCGCTCGTCCAGCGTCACCCCGCCACGCAGCCAGACCGGCCGGCCGCTGACGTCCTCTCCCCGCTCGGCGTCGAGCCGGCGCGGGCGCGGGCCGGTGCGGGACCGGAGGAAGATCAGGCTCGCCACCCCGGTGGCCGCCGCGACCAGCACCGCCAGTTCCCCCATGGTGTCCCAGGCCCGGATGTCGACCAGGGTCACGTTGACCACGTTGCGGCCGTGCCCCTGGTCGACCGCCAGCTGCGGGAAGTCCTCGGAGATGGTGCGCGCCTGGCGGGCGGTCGCCGCGGCCACCGCGAGCCCGGCGATCGTCACCCCGAGCGTCACCCCGACCGCCCGCCGGATCCACCGGCTGCGGCGCAACGGTCGCTCCGAGAACCGGTCCGGCAACCGGCGCAGCACCAGCACGAAGACCGCGATGGTCACGGTCTCCACCAGGAACTGGGTCAGCGCCAGGTCGGGTGCGCCGCGCAGCACGAAGATCATCGCGGTGCCGTAACCGGTCACCCCCACCAGCAGCATCGCGGTGAGCCGGCGCCGGGCGCCGACCGCCAGCACGGCCGCGACGCTGATCACCAGCAGCACCACGGGTTGCGCGGGTGTCGCCCACAGGTCCAGCGACTGCTGCCAGGGCCGGATGAACAGCAGCGTGCCGCCCGGCACCGCCGCCAGCACGATCAGGATGAGCCCGAGATACTGCGGCAGGGAGCCGCGCTGGGTGACGCTGGTGACGTCCACGGCCACCCGGTCGAAGCGATGGGTGATCCACTTGTAGCCCTGCTCGCCGGTGACCGGCGAGCGCAGCCGGGCCAGCGCCGGCGCCAGCGGGCCACGCAGCGCGAACAGCACCGCGCCGCCCGCCAGGGCCAGCGCGGAGAGGCCGAGCGCCGGGGTGAGGCCGTGCCACAACGCCAGGTGCTCGTGGACGCCGCCGAAGAGTTCGGCGTACGGGCGGAGCAGGTGGTCGAGCGTCCCGGCCCCCGGCCCGGCGATCAGCCCGACCACCGCCAGCAGCGCCGGCGGCGCCAACAGCGGCAGCCGGACCCGCCCCAGGTCGGTCGGTGCCACGCCGGGTCGGGTGGCGAACGCTCCCCAGAGGAACCGGATGCTGTACGCCACGGTGAGCACGGTGCCGGCGACGAGCACCGCCAGCACCAACGGCCGGTCGGTGAAGGCGGCGAACACGGCCTCCTTGGCGACGAAGCCGAACAGCGGTGGCAGGCCGGCCATCGACGCGGCGGCGAGCACCGTCACGCCGGTCAGCACCGGCGCGGTGCGGCGCAGGCCGGACAGCTTGCGCAGGTCCCGGGTGCCGGCGCCGTGGTCGATCACCCCGACGACGAGGAAGAGCGCCGCCTTGAACAGGGCGTGGGCGAGCAGCATCGCGACACCGGCCAGCGCGGCGTCGGCCGTGCCCACCCCGACGACCACCCCCAGCAGGCCGAGCTGACTGACCGTGCCGTACGCCAGCAGCAGCTTCAGGTCGTTCTGCCGCAACGCCGCCCAGCCGCCCAGCACCATGGTGGCCAGGCCGGCGACCAGCACCACCGGGCGCCACGGGCCGACCGCGGCGAGCATCGGCGCGAGCAGGCCGAGCAGGTAGATGCCGGCCTTCACCATCGCCGCCGCGTGCAGGTACGCGCTCACCGGCGTCGGCGCCGCCATCGCCACCGGCAGCCACGAGGTGAACGGCAGCAGCGCCGACTTGGACAGCGCGCCCAGCAGGATCAGCAGTACCGCGATGACCAGGTACGTCCCGCCCGGCAGCGGCCGCTGCGCCAGTTCCGACCAGCGGTAGGTGCCCGCGTGATGGCCGAGCATGATGAACCCGACCAGCATG
The DNA here is from genome assembly GCF_029626175.1 of Micromonospora sp. WMMD1082. Classification (NCBI taxonomy): domain Bacteria; kingdom Bacillati; phylum Actinomycetota; class Actinomycetes; order Micromonosporales; family Micromonosporaceae; genus Micromonospora; species Micromonospora sp. WMMD1082. The sequence goes on from NZ_JARUBM010000002.1 coordinate 150,744, forward strand.
GCCAGGCCCCCGAACGTGGTCACGATCAATGCCTGAGCCGCGGCCCAGCGGCTCGACCTGCGCTCGGTGCTGTGCCCGATCAGCAGGTACGAGAAGACGGTGGTGAGTTCCCAGCAGACGTAGAGCAGCAGCAGGTCGTCGGCGAGGACGAGCCCGAGCATCGCCCCGGCGAAGGCGACCATCACCCCCGCGTACCGGGCGTTGCCGAGCGCCTCCGGCGGGAAGTACCGGGCGCTGTAAACCAGCACCAGCGCACCCACGCCGCCGACCAGCAGGACCATCAGCCAGGACAGGGTGGTCATCCGCAGGGCCACGTCCAGCCCCAGCTGCGGGATCCAGTGGTACGTCTCGACCACCGCGCCGCCGTGGGCCACGTCGGGTGTGCGTACCAGGGCCCAGCCGAAGGCGGCCGCGGGCGCGAGGGCCAGCGGGTAGCAGGCGCGCGGACCCCACCGGCGCACCAGCAGCGGCGCCGCGAGGGCCGCCACGAGGTGCAGGATCAGCAGTACGAGCACGCGCGCTCCCGGTCGAGGTGGCCGCGACGCCTCTCCGGCCCTAGGGCGCCTAGCAGCGATCAGACGACAGTTCGGCGCGCTATGGGCGAGTTTCCCGAAATACGCCTGCTGTGGGCGTTTATGCGGCAGGTGCGCGAATCAGGGACGAACGGCGGTGTCCGCCGCGGCGATCACGGCGCTCCGGGCACCACGGCCCTCGACGATCAGATCCGGCCGGCCGAGCTGGGCCGCCGCTCTGTTGATCAGCTGTTGGGCGGCGGCCAGGGAGCGCACCGACAGCAGCCGGCCACGGCTCTCGCGGCGCAGGACGAAGTAGTGCACGGCGGCCCGCACCTGGGCACGGTCGGCCGCGCTGGCCTGCGCCGTGGAGGCGACCAACTCCCGCAGGCAGCCGGCGAGCCGCTCGGCCAGTTCGAGTTCGGGGCCCTGCAACCCGGCACGGAGGGCGGCGACATGACTGTCGACCTTGCGGATCAGGACGTCGGTGCCGGACCCAGAACCCCGTTCCTCGCCGGCCATCCGACTCCCTCCACCGCTCGCCACACCGCGGGTGAAGTTACTTTATGTTGCCCGGTGCAAGCAAGCAGTTAAGTAAGACTTAACGGATTCAACGGTCAAGACGCCTGTAATGCCTTAACAAGACATACCTCGCCCTGCCACTGGCGACGGATGTCGGTGCCCCCGGGCAGGATGGGGTCGTGGCGGATTCCTATGCGGCGGCGACCGGCGGGCAGGTGCTCTCCCGGTTCGGCCCGGCGACCCGGGAGTGGTTCGGCGCGGCGTTCGCCGCGCCGACCGCGGCACAGGTCGGCGCCTGGAACACGGTCGCGGCCGGCCGGCACGCCCTCGTCGTGGCGCCCACCGGTTCCGGCAAGACCCTCGCCGCGTTCCTGTGGTCGCTCGACCGACTGGCCCGCGAGCCCGCACCGGCCGAGCCCCGGCACCGCTGCCGGGTGCTCTACATCAGTCCACTCAAGGCGCTCGCGGTCGACGTGGAACGCAACCTCCGCGCCCCCCTCGCCGGCATCCGGCAGGCCGCCACCCGGCTCGCGCTGCCCCCGCCGGAGATCACCGTCGGCATGCGCACCGGCGACACGCCCGCCGACGAGCGCCGGGCCTTCGCCCGCACCCCGCCCGACATCCTGATCACCACGCCGGAGTCGCTGTTCCTGCTGCTCACCTCGGCCGCCCGGGATTCGCTGCGCGGCATCGAGACGGTGATCGTCGACGAGGTGCACGCGGTCGCCGACACCAAGCGCGGCGCCCACCTGGCCCTCTCCCTGGAGCGTCTCGACGAACTGCTGCCCGCCCCGGCCCAACGGATCGGGCTCTCCGCCACCGTCCGGCCGCTGGACGAGTGCGCCCGCTTCCTCGGCGGCGCCCGGCCGGTCGACGTGGTCGCCCCGGTCACCGCCAAGACGATCGAGGTCAGCGTCCAGGTCCCGGTGGAGGACATGACCCGCCTCGACGAGCAGGACACACCGGCCGACGACCTCGCCGGTCCACGGTCGGCGTCGATCTGGCCCGCGGTGGAGGAACGGGTCCTCTCGCTGATCCGGGCGCACCGCTCGACCATCGTCTTCACCAACTCCCGGCGCAGCGCCGAGCGGCTCTGCGCCCGCCTCAACGAGCTCGCCGCCGAGGAGCCGGCCGACGCGGCACCGGCCGCGACCGGCCGCGCCCCCCGGACGCCGGCCGAGATGATGGCCCAGGCCGGCGCGGTGGCCGGCGCACCGCCGGTGATCGCCCGGGCGCACCACGGCAGCGTCTCCCGGGAGGAGCGCCGGCACATCGAGGAGTCGCTCAAGGCGGGCCAACTGCCCGCCGTGGTCGCCACCTCCAGCCTCGAACTCGGCATCGACATGGGCGCGGTCGACCTGGTCGTGCAGATCGAGGCACCGCCGAGCGTGGCCGCCGGCCTGCAACGCGTCGGCCGCGCCGGGCACCAGGTCGGCGCGGTGTCGCGCGGGGTGGTGCTGCCCAAGCACCGGGGCGACCTGCTCTCCTGTGCCGTGGTCGCCGGGCGGATGGCCGACGCCGCCATCGAGGAGCTGCGCCACCCCCGCAACCCGCTGGACGTGCTCGCCCAACAGGTCGTCGCCATGGTCGCGCTGGACGAGTGGCGGGTCGGCGACCTGGCGGCGGTGGTCCGCCGGGCCGCGCCCTTCGCCGAGCTACCCGACTCCGCGCTGCACGCCGTGCTGGACATGCTCTCCGGCCGCTACCCGTCGACCGCCTTCGCCGAGCTGCGGCCCCGACTGGTGTGGGACCGCACCACGGACGTGCTGACCGGCCGGCCGGGCGCCCAGCGGCTCGCGGTGACCAGCGGCGGCACCATCCCCGACCGGGGGTTGTTCGGCGTCTTCCTGGCCGGTGCCGAGCGCGCCGCCCGGGTCGGCGAGCTGGACGAGGAGATGGTCTACGAGTCCCGCGTCGGTGACATCTTCCTGCTCGGCTCCTCGTCCTGGCGGATCGAGGAGATCACGCCGGATCGGGTGCTCGTCTCCCCCGCCCCCGGGCAGGCCGCCAAGATGCCGTTCTGGAAGGGCGACCAGCCGGGTCGGCCGGTGGAGCTGGGCCGGGCGATCGGCGCCCGGGTCCGGGCCCTGCTCCGCCAGGATGCCGAGGAGGCGAGGGCCGCGCTGCGCGCCACCGGGTTGGACGACTGGGCGGCCGGCAACCTCATCGCGTACCTGCACGAGCAGCGGGCCGCGACCCGCGCGCTGCCGGACGACCGGACGGTGGTGGTCGAGCGGTTCCGCGACGAGTTGGGCGACTGGCGGCTCGCCGTGCACAGCGTCCTCGGCGCGCGGGTCAACGCACCCTGGGCGCTGGCCATCGGCCGGCGGCTCGCCGAGCGCTACGGGGTGGACGCGCAGGTGATGCCCGCCGACGACGGCATCGTCGTACGCCTGCCGGACACCGCGGACACCCCACCCGGCGCCGACGTGGTGGCCTTCGACGCCGACGAGATCGCCCAGCTGGTGGAGGAGTCGGTCGGCACCTCGGCGCTGTTCGCCGCCCGCTTCCGGGAGTGCGCCGCGCGGTCGCTGCTGCTGCCCCGCCGCGACCCGCGCCGCCGCCAGCCGCTGTGGCAGCAGCGGCAGCGCGCTTCCCAACTGCTCGACGTCGCCCGCGAGTACGCCGACTTCCCGGTCACCCTGGAGGCGGCCCGGGAGTGCCTGCAGGACGTGTTCGACCTGCCCGCCCTGACCCAGGTGATGCGCGACCTGGCCGGCCGCCGGGTGCGGCTGGTCGAGGTGGAGAGCGCCCGGCCGTCGCCGTTCGCCCGCTCGCTGCTCTTCGGTTACGTCGGTGCCTTCCTCTACGAGGGCGACGCCCCGCTCGCGGAACGCCGGGCCGCGGCGCTCGCGCTGGATTCGGCCCTGCTCGGCGAGTTGCTCGGCCGGGTCGACCTGCGCGAGCTGCTCGACCCGGCGGTGCTCGCCGAGACCGAGCGGCAGCTGCGCTGGCTCACCCCGCAACGCCGGCCCCGCGACGCGGAGGACGTGGTCGAGCTGCTCCGGCAGGTCGGCGACCTGAGCACCGACGAGCTGGCCGAGCGCGGGGCACCCGAGGAGTGGCTGACCGACCTGGCCGCCGCGCGGCGGGTGCTGCGGGTCCGCATCGCCGGGCAGGAGCGCTGGGTCGGCGTCGAGGACGCCGGCCGGCTGCGGGACGCACTCGGCGTGGCCCTGCCGGTGGGCGTCGCCGAGGCGTACCTCGAACCGGTGGCCGACCCGCTCGGCGATCTGGTCGCCCGCTACGCCCGCACCCACGCACCATTCGCCGCCGCCGGGTGCGCGGCGCGGTTCGGTCTGGGGGTCTTCGTGGTGGAGCAGGCGCTGCGCCGCCTGGCCGCCACCGGTCGGGTGGTTTCCGGCGAGTTCACCCCGGACACGGTCGGCACCCAGTGGTGCGACGCCGAGGTGCTGCGTCTGCTGCGTCGCCGGTCCCTCGCGGCGCTGCGCCGGGAGATCGAGCCGGTGCCGCCGCGCGCGCTGGCCACCTTCCTGCCCCGCTGGCAGCAGGTCGGCTCCTCGGCGCGCGGGATGGAGGCGGTGGCCGCGTCGGTGGAGCAGTTGCAGGGTGCCGCCGTGCCCGCGTCGGCGCTGGAACGGCTGGTGCTGCCCGCCCGGGTCGCGGACTACTCCCCCGCGCTGCTCGACGAGCTGTGTGCCAGCGGCGAGGTGCTCTGGGCCGGCGCGGGAGCGATCTCCGGCGGGGACGGCTGGGTCAGCCTGGCCTACGCCGACACCGCGCCGCTGCTCCTGCCGCCGGCGGCCGACACGCTCGCGCGTACGCCCCTGCACGACGCCGTCCTGGACGCCCTCGGTGACGGGCAGGCGTTGTTCTTCCGGCCACTGGCCGACCGGGTCGGCGCCACCGACGACGCCGAGCTGACCGCCGTCATCTGGGACCTGGTCTGGGCCGGCCACCTCACCAACGACACCCTGGCGCCGCTGCGGGCGGTCCTCGGTGCCGGCGGCGCCCACCGCTCGCGCCCGACCGCCGCGCGCGGCCGGTACCGGCGCCCGGGGCGGGCGGCCCTGCCCAGCCGCGGCGGCCCGCCGACGGTGGCCGGCCGCTGGTCGTGCCTGCCGGAACGCGACACCGACCCGACCCGCCGTGCCGCCGCACTGGCCGACGTCCTGCTGGAGCGGCACGGCGTGCTCACCCGGGGCGCGGTCGTGGCCGAGCAGGTGCCCGGTGGCTTCGCGGCGGTCTATCCGGTGCTGGCCGCGCTGGAGGAGCGCGGCGCGGCCCGGCGCGGATACTTCGTCGACGGGCTGGGCGCGGCACAGTTCGCGGTGCCCGGTGCGGTGGACCGGATCCGCGCCCTGGCCGAGCCGCTCGACGGTGGGCGGTCCCGGGGCGGCGCCACGGTGGTGCTGGCCGCCACTGACCCGGCCAACCCGTACGGCGCGGCGCTGCCCTGGCCGGAACGGGCGGTCGACTCCGGCGACGCGGAGCCTCGGGGTGCGGGCCAGTCGCCCGCCGCCGCTCGGTCACCGGCCCCTGGTCAGTCACCCGCCACCGGTCAGCCGTCGGCCACCGGTCACCGGGCCGGGCGCAAGGCCGGCGCCCTGGTCGTGCTGGTCGCCGGCGACCTGGTGCTCTACGTGGAGCGCGGCGGGCGGACAATCCTCTCCTTCACCGACGACGCCGACGCGCTGGCCGGAGCCGGCAAGGCGCTCGCCGACGCCGTCCACACCGGCGCACTGGGTGCGATCTCGGTGGAACGCGCCGACGGCGAGTCCGTACGCTCCTCCCCCCTGCGCGACGCCCTCACCGCCGCCGGCTTCCGCACCACCCCCCGCGGCCTCCGCCTCCGCACCTAACACCCCCACCCCGCCCCGGGGATCTCCCCGTTGATCATGAAGTTAGCGGGTGCTTTGGAGATCAAACCGCCCGCTAACTTCATGATCAACGAGGTACACAGGGGGATGGGAGTGAGGGTGGGGTCAGCGGAGGGTGGTTAGGGCTTTTTCGTAGCGGGGGCGGTGGGCGGGTGGGGTGGAGGCTTCCAGGTAGTTGAGCACTACCGTGCCGCTGCGGAAGGCGGCCCCGCTCCAGCGGTCGGCCATGTCGTCGGCGCTGCTCTCGTCGGGGAAGACGTACACCGCCACGTTGTCGGTCACGACCAGTTCCGAGCAGCCCAGCCCCAGCCCGTCCGGTCCACACTCGACCGACCGGTCGCGCGCGTTGGCCGCCTTGAGCCCGGCCGCCCGGAAGGCCGCGATGACCTCCCGCGCGGTCGGCGCACCGGCCTGGCGCGGTGGCAGCACCACCGGGGGCGGGCTGGGCGGTCGCCGCTGCGTGGTGCCGTCGGCGTTCGGATCGGTCGGTGGAGCCCCGGCGCCCGGTGGCACGACCGGGGCGCCCGGCACGGCGGGGCTCGCCGCCCCGGCGGGCGGTGTCGGGGCGCCCGGCGCGGAAAGGCTGCCCTCGCCGACCGGCGGTGCGTCCGGGCCGGTCGGCAACGTCCCAGCGTCCGGGGCGATCGTCGAGGTCGGGTCCGCCGTCGAGGCGCTGCCGGGCGGTGCCGATGCGGCAGCGGGCGGCCCGTCCCGGTCGCCGCCGCAGGCGGTCAGGGCGGCCGTGACCGCGAGGAGTACGACGGCGGGCAGGATCCGGTGGCTCACCTCACGCAGTCTGCCCAACCGAGACCCACCACGGGCAGTGGCCGGTCGGCCAGGCGCACTGTCGCCTATCCGGCACCTCCACCGAGCACGCGCACCGCCCGGCCCGGCCCCACCACCACCCACCGCCCGCCCCGGCTCCACCGCCACCACCCACCGCCCGCGCCCGGCTCGGTCCGCGTCGCCGCCGGATGCCGGCGCGGGAGATACCGGGAGCAGGAGGTACCGGAGCCAGAAGGTGGACGGACGCGGGAGGTGCCGGACACGAGACGTCGCGGAGGCGGGAGGTCGCGGAGGCGGGAGGTCTCCGGAGGCGGGAGGTCTCCGGAGGCGGGAGGTGGACCGCGCCGCACGGGCGTACGATCCGGTGCCGTGACCAGCAGTGCCACCGGCGTACCCCGGACACCGGCCGGGGTTGTCTCGCTGACCACCGACTACGGCCTCGCCGACGGTTTCGTGGCGGCCTGCCACGGGGTGATCGCGCGACTCGGGCCGGCGCTGCGCATCATCGACGTGACCCACCTGGTGCCGGCCGGTGACGTACGCCGGGGTGCGGTGGTGCTCGCGCAGACCGTGCCACACCTGCCGACCGGGGTGCACGTGGCGGTGGTCGACCCGGGTGTGGGTACGACCCGGCGGGGTGTCGCGCTGGGCACTCCCGGTGGCCTCCTGGTCGGGCCGGACAACGGTCTGCTGCTCGACGCCGCCGACGCCCTCGGCGGGGTGACCGCCGCCGTGGAGCTGACCAATCCACGTTGGCTGGCGCCGACGGTCTCGGCCACCTTCCACGGTCGGGACGTCTTCGCGCCGGTCGCGGCCCGGCTGGCGTTGGGCGCACCGCTGGCCGACGCCGGCCCGGCTCTCGATCCGGCCACGCTGGTGCGGCTGCCCGAGCCGGTGGTACGGCGACGACCGGACGGGTTCGTCGCCGAGGTGCTGACGGTGGACCACTTCGGCAACGTCCAGCTGGCCGCACCCGCCGAACTGCTGGCCGCGCTGCCGGCCAGGGTCCGGGTGCGTCCGATGACCGGCAAGGAGCGGGACGCGGCGGGCGGGGCGGAGTGGGAGGCTGTGCATGGGCGTACGTTCGGGGACGCCCCGGCCGGCGCCCTGGTGGCGCACGCCGACTCGGCCGACCGGGTCGCGCTCTCGGTCAACGGTGGACACGCCGCCGAACTGCTCGCGGTGAACCCGGGTACGCTGCTGCGGGTCCGGGGTGCCGACCCCGGCCGAGGCGCCCCGCGCCACACGAATGAAACGTCTACTGTGGAAAGCTGACAAGGTGGATGATCGCTGGGTTCCCGCTGCTTGCCCCTGCTGCGCGTACCGGACCGGCGGCGGCACCTGCCCCGTCTGCTTCTGGACCGATGACGGTCAGGGCGACGCCGATGCCGACGCGGTGCACGGCGGGCCCAACGGGGATCTGAGCCTCTCCCACGCCCGACTCAACTTCGCCGTCTACGGCGCCTGTCACCCCCGCTACCAGGACCTGGTCCGCGCACCCCGCCCCGAGGAACAGCCCTGACCCGGCCCGAGAAGCGGGCCTGAGGACGCGTCCTGGCCCGGCGGCGGAGAACGCCCCGACCCGGCGGGCCGGGCCGGCCTGGGAGGACGCCGGCCCGGCCCTGGGGGTGCCGGCTCAGCAGACCGGCACCGTTCCACCCCAGACCGCCGAGATGTACGCGTGGCTGACGAACTGCCCGCTGGCCAGGCGATTCCACCGGTTGGTGGTGCGGTACGGGCCGGCGACGCTCTGCCCGGTCACGTAGCACTGGATCGGCACGTTGGCGTACTGGGCGGCCAGGCCCCGTGACGCGTAGCTGGTCGAGGGGCCGGCCCGCACGTTCAGCGGGCCGTCACCGACCACGCCCCGGGGGCCGGTGCCGGTCCAGAGGTACGCCACGTCGACCCAGGCGTTCGTGGTCAGCTGCAACCCGTCCCAGAACGTCCCGTCGGCGAGGTCGACGCCGGCCGGGTTCAGCACCGTCCGGCCGAACTGGTCCCGCCCGCCGTTGTAGCCGTTCTGGTAGGCGGCCTGCGCCTGCGGCCGGCCCTGCGGCAGGTCCTTCCAGTTCTCCCGTACCGCACTCGGGTTCCAGTAGTCGTCGCGGGTGTTCCACGGGCCGACGTCCCAGACCGGGGCGTACTCGCAGCGGCTGCCGGTGGTGGTGCAGACCCGCAGGGTGTAGTCGCCGCTGTTGCGCGGGGAGAGGCCCCGGCGCGACGGCAGCGCCACGAAGTGGTCCCGGGGGCGGACGGTGTGCCCGTTGGCGGTCACCTCGCCGACCAGGCCGATCCGCGTCGCGTACACCCGGTAGGTGAGGCCGGGGGTGGCGGCGGCCGCGGTCACGGTGTCGGCGGTGAGCCGGACGGCCCGCACCTCGGTGGTGGCGCCGGAGGCGCTGCCGGTGAGCACCACCCGGGCTTGCACCCGGCGGACCGGCTGGTCGAAGACGGCCGCCGGGACCGCGTCACGCCACTCGGTCCAGCCGATCGCCCGCCAGCCGCGGACCTGGACGGTCGCGGCGGTGCCGGGCCGGGTGGCGGCGGTTACCTCGGCCCGGACCCGGGTCGCCGGCCGGCTGAGGGTACGCGGCGCGGCCACCAGCATGCCCTCGGCCACCGCGCTGCGCCGGGCCGGCGTCCCGGGCGGGCGGGCGTCGGCCAGCCGGAGACCGGCGCGGGTGTGCCGCACGTTGACATCGTCGGCGTCGACGACCGACAGGTCGGCGTTCCACCGGTCGGTGCGGGCGGCCGACGCGGGGCTGGGATGCAGGGAGACGGCAAGGATGGCGGTCAGGGCGAGAGCCAGGACAGTGGTACGGGGATGAATCATCGGCATTCTCCTCAGAACTCCCCGATAGTGCCTATATCAGGAGATCGAAGAAAAGTGTCATACAAATAGCGATACACGTGAATTAGCTTCGAGTGGAAGAATCATCGGGTGCCCGAAGGCGACACCGTCTGGAACACCGCCCGCGTCCTGGAACGCGCGCTGGTCGGATCCCGGCTGACCGGCAGCGACTTCCGGGTGCCGTCGCTGGCCACCACCGACCTCACCGGCTGGACGGTCAGCGGCAGCGCCAGCCGGGGCAAACACCTGCTGCTCCGGCTGGACGCCCCCGCCGGCACCGGCGAGTCGCGCTGGACGCTGCACTCACACCTGAGGATGGACGGCACCTGGCGGGCGTACGCCCCGGGAGAGCGGTGGACGGCGCGGCCGGCACACCTGATCCGGGTGGTGCTGCGCGCCCCGGCCGCAACGGCCGTCGGCTACCACCTGCACGACGTGGCGCTGGTGCCCACCGCCGAGGAGGAGCGCCTCATCGGCCAGCTCGGCCCCGACCTGCTCGGCGTCGACTGGGATCCGGCCGAGGCCGTACGCCGGCTGGCCGCCCACCCGGACACCCCGGTCGGCGTGGCCCTGCTCGACCAGCGCAACCTGGCCGGGGTTGGTGCTCCATAAGTTACAGTACCTGACATGGCGACGGAACCCCCCACCGTGCTCGACATCTATGCGCGTGTCAGCCGACTCGGCGACAAGCGGATGCGGTCCACCTCCGGCCAGGCCGACGACTGCAAGGCGCGCATCACCGAACTTGGCGCCCAGGTCGGCGAGATCCTCACCGACGAAGGGCGCTCGGCGTGGAACCCGCGCGTACGGCGACCCCGCTGGGACCGGCTGATGGAACGGCTGGAGTCCGGCGCGACCGGCGGCGTGGTCGTCTTCGACCTGGCGCGATTCAGCCGCAGGCCGATCGAGGGTGAAAGGCTGATCTCCGCCGCCGAGCGCGGGCTCTTGGTGCTCGACTCCGAAGGGGAGTACGACCTGACCTCGGCCAGCGGCAAGAAGGCTTTTCGCGACCAACTGTCCAGCGCCGCGTACGAGTCCGACCGGCTGAGCACCCGAGTCAAGCGCGGCAAGAAGTTGAAGGCCATCAGCGGCGAAGCCCACACCTCGACGCGGCCGTTCGGGTTCGAGATCGACGGCACGATCCGCCAGAGCGAGGCGGAGATCATCCGGGACCTGACCGATCGGGTTCTGGCCGGCGAGTCGCAGGACGCGCTGATCGTCGAGCTGAACGAGCGCGGGATCCTCACCTCGTACGGCAAGCCCTGGACCCGCGCCGGGCTGCGTCAGGTTCTCACCCGGCCCCGGAACGCCGGACGCATCGTGCACCTGGGGGTCGTCGTGGCGACGGTGCCGGGCGAGCGGATCACCGAGGAAGATGTCTTCGACCGCCTGGTCGCCCTCTACGCATCCCGGCGGCGCGGCCGGCCGGTTTCCGACGCCTACCTGTGCAGCGGGAATGTCCGGTGCGGGCTGTGCGAGCACATCCTGACCGGCAGGCCGCGCGCCAACATGAAGCCGTACCCGGATGGGGAGGTTCGCCGCCAGTACTGGTGCCAGCCCCGGTCATCCGGCGGTGGGTGCGGCCGGATCTCCGTGGACCAGCGAGAGCTTGACCGCCACGTCGGCGCCTTGGTGGTGGCGATCCTGTCCGACCCCCGTCACGCCGACGCGGTTGAGGCTGCGGCCCGGGACATTGGCGAGCGGCGCGGGAAGCTCGACGCGGAGATCGCCGAGGCCGAGGAAGTCGCCGAGCAGCTGGCCGCCCGGCTCGGCAAGGGTGAGATCACGCTGCGCAGGTACGACGCCGCCGCTCGTCCGCTGGACCGCCGCCTTGCCGAGCTACGTGCCGAACGTGACCGGATCGAGGCGCCGCCGGAAATGGACGCGGCGGCCGTGGCGTTGGCGGCCGAGCGGTCATGGGCGGCGTGGTCGGACCGATGGGATGCGGCGACGGTGCCGGAGCGGCGACGGCTGGTCCGGATGGCGCTGCGCGGCCGGAAGCTGGTCATTGGGCCGGCAGACGCTAGCAATCGCGCCGACGTGGCTGGTCGAATCCGAGTGGAGTAGCCAGCTTGGATCTTGACCGGTAGCCGGCTACGCTGATCTTGCCTCCCTCACCGGGAGGCCCCCAAGCCGGTGCAACAGGCCACTTGCGGGTAGCAGCCGACCGCCGTCACAACGGGCGTGTCTGGCCTACCTCTCAGGTGGTGCCGATGTCCTTCTCCGGGAAGCTCTCCGATCCCGAGTTCCGACGTGATCGCGCACGTCGCGCACGAGCAGCCCAGCAATCCGCTGACTTCCACGTACGCCAGGCGATCCGGGCCGGAGTCGCCAGCAGCGATATCGACGCCTGGGCCGCCCGGATCGCCGCCACCCTCCCCCCGCTGACGCCTGACGAGGCCGCCGCAGCTGGTCGACTCGCCGCAGCACTCGAATCGGCAGCCACCGCGAGCGGTGGTGAGCAGGATGCGGCATGAAGTGACCCCCCGCCCGGTCGGCGATACCGGGACAGGGGGCCAAAAGACGACCAGCGGGGACGTCGTGGCGAGCGTAACCCGGCTTTCCTCAGCCGTCACGCCCACTGTTCGCGACGTCGACGAGCACCAGGCCGACAACACCGAACGCCCGTCGCGATGGGCCGGCACGTACGACGTGGCCGACCTCGGACTCACCTGCAACCACGGGCCCGGATGCCCCGCACGCGCCCGACTCGCCACGCCGGCGTCAGGCGGCCGCTGATGTCCGGCACCGGCGCAGAGCGCCTCCGCCAGCACACCCAACGGTGCAGCGAGGCAACCGGCCGCACCCTGCACCCGGACCAGGCGTACACCGATGCCGTGTGGGAGTCGAAAGCCCTGACCAGCACGCAGAAGATCGCCGCCCTGTGCTACGCCAACCATGCGCGTCGGGGCAGCCGTGATCGGGCCTGGGTGGCGTACCCGTGGCTGATGACGCAGACCGGTATCCGGTCCCGCGAGACGGCCTCGGCCGTGCTCCGTGCTCTCGTGGACGCCGGATGGCTGGAGCCCGTGGGGAAGCACAAGCGGAGCGTGGTGTACGCGCTCGCGCTGCCCGCCGACGCGGATGCGGTACCGGCTGTCGCGCCCGACCGCAGCCGCTTGTTTCGGGAACTGGCCCGCCGCTCTGCGGAAGCCCGACACACACAGCAGACCGGTACGGCAGACGTACCGGTTGGTGGGGAGATCGGTACGGCAGCCCAGCCGACCGGTACGGACGCCGTACCGACATCGGTACGGAAATCCGCCCCACCGGTACGGCAGACGTACCGAAACGGTACGGCAGACGTACGCGACTCTCTCTCTGAGAGGACCCTCCAAGGGGACTCTCAGGGAGATGACTCTCCGCGTCGCGACGCCGCCGCCACGCTTCGCGCGGCGACGCCCGACGCCGAAGGAGCGACTCTCGACGGCGAACGGGCCCGCGCGCAGATCCGGGAACGACTCGCGGCGACAGGCGCGCGGCCAGTCTCCCTCTCCCGCTGGAAGCGCCCCCGCGCCAAGGACGAACCGAACCCGCACTTCGCCGGATACCGGCAGGACGACGAAGGCGGTGCGGCGTGACCGAGCAGGAACGCGCCGAGTGGGAGCAGCGACTGGCGGCCGCCGTCGCCGGCACCATCCGCCGCCGTGCCCAACGCCGCCAGGAACGCGCGGACCGGGCCGCAGCCCGTACTGCCGGCCTCACCCACCGGCACCGTGACCGCCTCGCACACCGGAAGGCCACCACCATGACCAACCCCGACGAGCAGACCCTCACCGTCGACGTGAGCGGGCTACGCGACGCCGAACTGCGCGACGTGTCCACCCTGCTCGCCAAGTGCGCCGGGTGGCATACGGTCGCCGAACCCGTCGCCGTGGTGCTGGCCGCTCTCGCCGAACAGGCCGGCCGCATCCGCGGCCGCCGCCGGCAGAACGGGGGGTGACCCGCGATGGCCGACCGAACCGAGATGATCGCCGCGGCGGACCGCATCGCCGTACACCCCAGCTTCGGCGCGCTCGTCGACCAGCTACGCGCCGCCGCGCCCGTGCACCTGGTCGACCAGGACGACGCCGCCACCGCCCACGCCGCCCACCTGGTCGACGCCGTCGGCGGCTCGTCGAAGCGCACCCTGGTCAACGTGCCGGCGTGGCTACGGGCCGAGCTGCTCGACGCCCTAGGCGTGTACGCGCGGACCCTGCCCGGCCGGGCGTGCCGGCACGCCCCGACCTCGGCCCGGCCGGGCCCGGTCGTCGCCGCCACCTGGCGGCCCGGGTGGGTCGTGTGCCTGGACTGCGCGCCGATCCTCGGCGATCCGTGGCAGGTCTGCTCGTGGTGCGGCGCCGACGGGGTGCAGGTGGCCACCGTCCAGGCCGGCGTGCTGCTCTACCAGGTGCCCGTTTGCCGGGCGTGCCGGCCTCAGGTGATGGCCGATGCCGGCTGACGGGCCGCCCCGCGTCGTGGCCATCGACCGGCACGGCCAGCCGGTCACGCTCGACGAGCAGGGCATGGCGCACCTGCGGCACGCGCTGCGCGCTCACCTCGACTGGTGCCACCGCAGCAGCATCACGCCGCCGTCCGATCTGGTGGCCATGGCCATCACGGTGGCCGGGAACGGGCGATCTGGCCGCGAAACTGTCCGCGAACGTGATCAAGGGCCGCCGCCGGGTCATCGTCATGTCGTGATGTCGTACCGGGAAGCCGCGCAGCACCTGGGTGTCTCCACCAGGACGCTGCGGCGGCACCGGGCGGCCGGCCTTCTGCGCGCTACCGGCCGCCGCCTGATCATCCCGGTTCCGCTGGACGACGCCGAGCTCGGCGGCTGATCCGGTGGAGCCCACGAGCCGCCGAGGGATGGCACTCATGGGCAGCCGCAGGCGACCCGGCCTTGCGCCACTCGCCTGCGGTGCGGCATCACCCCTTCGTCGTAGCCGGGTCCGGGGCTCCACCGGCAGGCCCCGGACCGGCTACGGCACCGGTCACGACGGGTGGTGGTAGCGCGGTGTGCGTGGGATGTCAGGCTCTTGACGCGTCGGAGTGCCAGACCCTTGAAGCGTTCGAAGCGGCCCCGGGTGCTCCGTCGATGTGGCGACCATGCCCGGTCGACAAGCGATGGTTCCACGCAGCCAAGAGCGGCCGGACGTTTGCCGTCTACTGCTCGGCGGAGTGCAAGGCCACGCGCGAGCGCCAGATCCAGCGCGCCATCCGCGACCTTGCCCGCGACCACACCTCCGGCGACCCGCGTGCCGCCCTGGCCGACGCCGAGGTCCTCTACAGCTGGTGGTACGGCACCAACGATCACCGGCTGACCCTCCGCTACTGGGGCAACGCCGGCCGGCCGGGCCCTACGAATGCCCCGGAGAGCCCGCGTGTGCGGCAGGCACTGGTCGACCGGCTCAACCGGCTACGACCCATCGTCCGCGAGCTGGACCGGAAGGCAGAACGCGAGGAAGCGGAGCGGCGCCGCCGGAACGCCGCCCGTGCCGAGCAACAGGAAGCGGCCCGTATCGAGCGGGATGTCGAGAACGCGTGGCGGGTCGAGCTGCTCGCAGGCCTCGGCCCCGACGAGCCGGCAAGAGAGTGAGTGATCACATGGACTGCGGTTGCGGCAGGCCGGGGTGTGCCGCCGTAGGGCGGGCGTTCAGCATGGCGGCGTTCACCATGGGCGATCCGCTCGCCGGGTCGCCGTCGTATCAACGTGCGCTGGCCGCGCGGAAAGCACGGGAGGCCCGCCGGCCGGCACCCGCCTCGCGGCCGCGCCGGTCACCGTCGCCCCGGCTCCGCGAGCTCCAGCGATGGAGTGCCCCGATCAACCTTCGGGCCGCCACACAGGGCCTGTGCATCGACGGTTACCGGCTGGACCTGGCCGGCATGGACACGCGCGAGTGCACCACCGAGCTGTACTGGCGTCACCGCAACGGCCAGCTTGGCCGCAGCCGCGAGGTGATCGGCCGCGTCGAGCAGCTGAGCGAAGCCAGGTGGAGCCGCGAGTACGCCGATCTCAGCCTGCAGGCCCGCATCCGTCTCGACCTGACCACCGAGCAGGGCCGGCAGCAGTGGGAGCGCCACCAGCGTGGCGAGAACCTCGCGGCGTCGATCTCGTTCCTGCGGAACTCGCCAGCGGAGTACATGAGCGGGTGGGTGCGCGACTGGCAGCTGCGTCACGTGTCGCTCGTCGAGCCCGGCAAGCAGGTCGACCCGCGGGCCCTCACGCCGCGGTGGGCGCTCTGACATGTCGTCCCAGGATCTCTCCTACCGCCTGAGCGCCGACCCGCGTCAGTTCGAGCGCGGTTTCAAGAGGGCCGAGGACAGCGCTCGCGCTTTCGAGCGTGAGCTGGCCCGGTTGGAGGCCGAGCAGGCCAAGGTCGACGCCGCCATGGACCAGGTCGGCGGCACGTTCCTCGCGGCCGGTGCGGCGATCGGCGCTGGACTCGTGATGGCCACCCGCGCCGCGATCTCCTGGGAGTCCGCCTGGACCGGCGTAGCGAAGGTGATTGACGGGTCGCCGGAGCAACTCGCCGAGTTGGAGGGCGAACTACGGCAGCTCGCCCGAACCTTGCCTCAGACGCATGAGGAGATCGCCGGCGTCGCCGCGGCCGCCGGTCAGCTCGGTGTGGCCCGCGAGGACATCGTCTCCTTCACGCGGGTCATGGTCGACCTCGGCGTCGCGACGAACCTGAGCAGCGAAGAAGCCGCGTTCTCACTGTCGCGGCTTATGAACATCATGCAGACCGCCCCCGACAACGTCTCCCGCCTCGGCGCGTCCATCGTCGAGCTGGGCAACAACAGCGCGACCACCGAGGCCGAGATTGTGGAGATGGCGCTGCGGATCGCCGGCGCCGGCAAGACCGTCCGCATGTCGGAGGCCGACGTGATCGGCTTCGCCGGCGCGCTGTCGTCCGTCGGCGTCGCGGCCGAGGCCGGCGGCAGCGCGATCAGCCGCGCGTTCATCAACATCGAGCAGGCCGTCCGCGCCGGCGGGGACCGGCTGGAACTGTTCGCCAAGGTCGCCGGCATGACCAGCGACCAGTACGCGCAGGCATTCCAGACCGACGCCGCCCGCGCCACCGCCGCCTTCATTCAAGGGCTGGGCCGGATGCAGGCCGTCGGCGGCGACGTGTTCAAGACCCTGTCCGACCTGGGCATGTCGGAGATCCTGCTCCGTGACGCCCTGCTGCGTCTCGCCGGCGCCGGTGACCTCGTGACCCGCAGCCTCGACACCGCCAACCAGGGCTGGGAAGAGAACACCGCCCTGATCGCCGAAGCGGAGCGGCGGTACGGCACCGTCGAATCCCGGCTCCAGATCGCCCGCAACCAGATGAACGACTTCGCCATCGACATCGGCAACGTGTTCCTCCCGGCCGTCGGCGGGGCGGCGGATCTGGTCGGCGATCTGGCCGGAGTGCTCACCGACCTACCCGGGCCGATCAAGGCGGTCCTCGCCGTGCTGGGCCTGACCGCCGCCGCGACGCTGCTACTCGGCGGCACCATGCTCGTGGCCATCCCCCGCATCGCCGCGTACAAGCAGTCCATGCTGGAGCTGTCGATGGCTCAGGGCCGCATGGCCGCCACAGCGGTCGCCGCGAACACCGCGATGAGCCGGGTCGGCGCGTTCCTCGCCGGGCCCTGGGGCCTCGTCCTCGCTGGCGCGGTTGCCGCGCTGTCCGCGTTCGCCATGGCCAACGCGGAGGCGCGTGGCCGGGCCCGCGAGCTCGCGGACACCCTCGACGCACAGTCCGGGGCCGTCACCCGCGACACGCAGGTGTGGCTGGCCAACCAGCTGGCCACCACCGGCGTCATCGACAAGGCGAAACTGCTCGGCATCTCGGCGGCCGACCTGACCCGGGCGATCATGGGCGAGGCGGACGCCGTCGCCCGTGTCAACGCCGAGCTGGACAAGCACAACGGCGCCGCCGCACCGGTGTACGCGCGGCGGTCCGGCGACATGAACGCTGCCGCCTCGGATCTGCGCCGCACCATCGCCGACATGGGCGGTGACCTCGATGCCGCCCGGGAGCTGCACGAGCAGTTGACCGAGGCCACGGAGGGCAACAAGAAGTCCATCGACGACCTTGACCCCGCTACCCGTCAGCTGGCGACGTCGCTGGGCTTGACCGCCGATGCGGCTGAGGATCTGACCGCCGGAGTCGACGACCTGGACAAGGCGCTCAAGGCGCTGCTCGGTCAGATGTTCGACCTGGAGGAAGCCGAGGACGCCGCCACCCGCGCCATGCGGCGGATGACCGATGCGGCGAAGGAGAACGGCGGCCAGCTCAAGGGCAACAGCGAGGCGGCGCTCACCAACCGGGACAACGTCCGGAATCTGATCAAGGCGCACGCGGACCAGATCGTCAAGTTCGCCGAGACCGGCGCAACCACCGAACAGCTGACCACCAAGACGAAGCAGCTACGGGACGAGTTCGTGCGGCAGGCGACGCAGGCCGGCCTCACCAAGTCCGAGGTCCGCGACTACGCGAAGGCGTACGACGGCGTCCCGGCCGAGGTGCAGACGCACATCAAGACGCCTGGCCTGCAAGGTGCTCAGGGTCAGGTCCGGACGTACGTGGATTGGCTGCGGCAGATCCCCCGCGAGGTACGCACCCGGCTGGTCACGGAGGAGCGGACGGCCCGGGGCGGCCGCCGCGAGTTCAACGCGCTGGGCGGTCCGGTCGGCAGTAGGTACGCCGGCGGCGGGGTGGTCGACGGCCCGCACGGCTACGACGCGGTGCCGATCTGGGCGACCCGGGGCGAGTGGGTGTCCACGGTCGACGCGACCAGGCGCAACGCTGCGGCGCTCGCGGCCGCCAACGCAGGCGCGAAACTCGCCGTGGTCGGGTCGTCGGCGACCCGGGGCGACTACGGCGGCGCAGGCGGTCGCGGGATGACCATCGAGAACGTCACGGTTCAGGCGTGGACGGACCGCTTCTCGCTGCGGCAGGTGGAGCAGGAAATCGCCATGCACAACAGCTTCTAGGAGACACGTTCATGGGACTCATCGGCGACAACGCCCTATCGTCCGGCAACCTCGCCCGTCGGGTCCGGGACCTAGAACAGATGGTCAGGCAGCTCGCGTCGGCCCGCCGCCTCGAAGCCGCATCCATCGGCCGCGGCGGCATCACCGTCACTGGCGGCGCCATCACCACTCAAGACACCGACGGCGCGGTTCTCTCCCGCCAAGGGCAGCTCGGTGAAGGGTGGCGCGGCACCTGGATCGGCCGCGCCGGTGGCGGCGTCGCGTTCCTCGTCGGCGGCCAGGGCAGCGACGACGGTTTCGTGGCCCTGTACGACCGCACCGGCCAGTACATCGTGTCCGACGACGCCGCATCCGAGCGAGGGCTAGCCCGCCCGTACATCCCGATCCAGACCGGTGAGGTGACCGTCCCCACCGCCACCACCACCTCGGGCACCTTCACCGACCTGGCGGCCGGCACCATGCCGGTGCAGCACCCGGTACTGATGGCCCACATCTTGGCCCGCGCATCCGACGGCACCACGGCCGGTGAGATCCGCATGACCGTCGACGGCGAACCCGTGGGCGAGCCGGGCACCCTGGCGGCCGGCGGATACACACACATGATCCTGGGGCCCGCCGTGCTGCCCGGCATCTACGCCTACGCCGCGCTGGCCGCGATCAGCATCCAGGCACGCCGCACGGCGGGCAGCGGCACCATCGGGGCGCGGGTCATGTCGATCCTCGGCCTGGAATCCGCCTTCGTCGCCGAGTAACCCCGGGTCAGCCGCCCGCCCGCGTCGGCAACGGATCCGGCAGCGGGTCCGGTTTGATGACGTCCACCGTCCCGGTACCCGGCGCATCGGTGGCCTGCCGGGCGGTGGGCTCCTGCTCGGGCTTGCGCTGCTCCGTCACGCTCTTCCCCTCACGTTTGGGCGCCACGGCCGAAGGACTGGCCGCAGTCGACTCCACCACGGTAGGTGTCGGCACGGCAGGCGGCGTGCCCTCCGGGTCGTCCACCGTACGGATCACTACCTCCCCCTGCCCCGGTGCGCCACGGTCGGCGAACTGCACACCAACCGCAGCACCAGCAGCTGCGGCAAACACGAACGCCCCGACCATCAGGGCAGCCTCACGCACCTTCAACGCGTCCCCTCTCGACGGCCCACATCGACCGACTGTAGACACCAGCGACCACACCAACCATCACCTGACCAGCACAGTCACATCGACCAATCGTCATTCGCGGCGCTGGTGACGGAGGGTAACCCAGGGGGAGGGGGCCCGGACGGATCATGACCAAGCCCTGACCCGCCCCCGCCTCAGGCAGATTTCCCCCCGTAACGATGATCATGGCCGGGCCGCTCGGGCGTAACGCAGCGTTACGGCGGATGGGAAGGGTGCTGGCCAGGACGTGACGCCCGACGTTCTGCCTGCTCGTGGCCCGTGTGGGCAGGCTTGACCGTTACATCGGCCGTGACGTGACGCGCGTGCCGCTGTGACATCTCGCGTAACGGACGGACGGACGCCTGAGGGGGGAGCGGGTCAGGTAGCAGCCATTTCCCGCCCGGACCCCGCCCCCCGTGGTGTCCCGCGAGCAGCATTCGATCGACACTCGATCATGTAACGCGCGTGACGGCGGGCGTGCGGTGTGGTGACGTCACGGCACCGGCCGGCGTGACCGTGACGGGTGGTGCCGGCATACCGGCAGGGGTGATCGTGGCCGGGCCGTTCGGCCAGATGGTCAGGTACCCGACAGGTTCGGCGTGGCGGTCCGTGCACACTCCGGCGATGAGTCGCCGCGCTCCCACCCTGATCGCCGCCGCAGTGTGCCTCGCGCTGGCCGGCTGCGGTGCCGACACGTCGCCGCCGGCGGAAGCCGCACCGACCAGCAGCACGCCGGCGAGCAGTTCCCCGTCGCCGGCGCCGGTGGCCACGCTGGACCCGAAGACGGCCTGTATCCGCGCAACCAACCTCGTCGCCGACGCGACGACCGACCTGATCGGCGAGCTCGTTGACCACCCGGACGGCAGCACAATCGACCGGACGCTGCTCAGCAACACGATCGCCGACATGGAGGCCCTGAGGCCGTCTATGCCCGAAGGGCTGGGTGCTGATCTCGGCGACCTGGTCGAGCCGTTGAAGCAGCTTCAGGAGGCGTTCGACACGGGCGTGAACCGGACGATCAACACCGGCGTGTACCGGTCGCGTGGGCCGGGTCTGATCATCGCATGCGGCCAGTACACGGGTAGCTGACCGGCCCTGCCCTGGGCGCGGCTGGTGACGTGGCGTGCCGGCGGCGGGTACCGTCCGAGGTGGTGGCCTGCTGGTGTAGAGGCCGGCCGGCCGCCGCCCAGTCCTCTACCTGGGGAGTCGAGCATGGAGCCGACCATCGGCGAGCATCTCGCCCGGATCCGCCGCCAGTCCACACTCACACAGGAGCAGCTTGCCGAGCGTGCCGGTGTGAGCGTCGAGACGGTCCGCAAGCTGGAGCGGGGCGAGCGAGCGTCGGCCCGCATGACGACGCTGCACGCGCTGGCCCGGGCCCTGGACGTGCCCACCACTGCGCTGCTCGGCGACACGTCGCAGGCCGCCGCCCGCCGGGAGCCGGATGCCCGGCCGCTGTCGCTGGCGGAGATCCGGCGGACGTTGACGCCGGCCCGTGGTCTGGGCGGTCCGGTCGTCACCGCGCCGGACGGTCCACCGCCGACCCTGGACGATGTTCGCCGGCGGCTGGGTGACGTCGACGCCGCTTATCACCGGGGCGACTACGCGGCGGCGCTGGCCGGAGCGCCCCGGTTGCTCGACGACGCCGGGCGTGTGGCCGTCGACGTCGCCGACCCGGTCCGGGCTCGCGCGTACGCGACCCTCGCACAGGCCCGGTACCTGGCCACCGAGTTGCTGATCCAGCTGCGGGCCGGGGATCTGGCGTACGCGGCCGTCGTCGGGGCCCTCGATGCCGCTGAGGAGGCCGGCGACCCGGTGTTGGGTGCGTCGACGGTCAAGGGCTCGTCGTGGCTGCTGCTGCGGCAGGGGCGGCTGGCGGAGGCGGAGCAGGTGGCCATCGCCACGGCGGACGCCGTCGAGCCGCGGCTGCGGCGGGCCGATCCGGCAGAGGTGGCGGTGTGGGGGTGGCTGCTGCTCGCTGCTGCTGCGGCGGCGGCCCGGGACAACCGGCCTGACGATGCAGCGGCGCTGCTGGACTCGGCTGCGGCTGCGGCGGCACGGCTGGCTGACCGGCCGGTGGGCGGCGGACATCTGGCGATCCTCGGCGGGTTCCGATCTGCCCGGGTCGAGATGATGCGGGTGGAGGCGGCGGCGGTCGCCGGCGACGCCGGCCGGGTGCTCCAGCTGGCGGAGCGGGTGCCGGCCGGGGAGACGGTGGCCACGTCGTGGCAGCGTCACCGCCTGGACGTCGCGTGGGCGCACGCCGAGCGCCGTCAGTTCGGCGACGCCACCGGGGTGCTGCTCGATCTGCGGGACCGCGCGCCGGCGTGGCTGCGGCACCAGCGGTACGCACGGGACATCGTGCAGCAGATTTCGGACAGCCGGCGCCGGGCGATGTCGACGGAGCTGGCGGAGCTGGCCACGTTGGTCGGCTGCACACCCTAGACCTGTACACCATGTACCAGTCGCGTCGCTGACCTGCGTTTCTGGTCGCGGATGTCCCTGGCTGGCCGGCGGTCCACCCGGGACGGTGGAGGGGAGAGGCCGGCGTGGTCCCCCTGCGCTGGGGCCTCTCCCGGCGGCGGCGGTGCCCGGTCATCCCACCCGGTGTGAGCACCGCCGCCGCCTTCCCGGACCCCGGTGAAGGAGGCGGCGGTGAGCAGGTGGCGCAGGATCTGGTGGAGGCTGCGGCGGCGGCCGATTCCGCCGGCGGGCACGGGCCGGCGGTACCAGCTGGCCGAGCAGCAGGCCGCGCGGCGGCTTCTGCTGGAGCGTGCGCGGCGGAATGGGCGGTGGCCGGCGTGAGGGAACGACCGATCACGTACCGGGCTGCTATGGCCGCTGAGGCGGTCAGGATCGGCCGGGCCGTTGACGCCCTGCCGGCACGGCTTGACGACCAGCACACGCCGCTGCGGCCCGCCTGGACGTGCGGCACCTGCGACGGCGACGCGCCGTGGCCGTGCCCGCCGGCGCGGGTCCGGTTGGCCGAGCGCTACGGCCGCGACCGGGTCAGCCTGTCGATGTACGTGGGTGCGTTGTTGACAGCGGCGTTGGACGACCGGCCGCAGGATGATCCGGGCGAGTTGACGACCCGGTTCGTGGCGTGGACGCGGTGCGTCTGCGGGGCTACAGCGTGCTTCCCGGTCACTTCCCTGAGGTGACCCAATCGGTGAGGTCCTGACGGGCATACAGGTCGGCGTTACCGCGTTTCCCCCGCGTCGGCGGAATGGTGCCGACACGCCGCTGCAACCGTTTCTTCGCCGCACCGTACGACCAGGGCAGCACGCCGTGGTCGACCGCGTCCCGCAACGTCATCATGTCCCCGTCCCCGGGGACATCCCTGCTCACCGCGCTATCAGGGACTTCCGGCGTGACGATCGCCTGCACCTGTGCCTTGTTGAGGTACGCCACCTGAACCTCAGTGGACTGCCCGCCGATGACGATTTGCCAGCGGCCGAGAGTCCGTGACGCTTTCGGCATCGCCGCCTCTGGCACGAGCATTTTCCAGTTGTTCGCCGTGTAGCGGGCCAGACAGCGGATGCCGAAGTTCTCGCGTGCCTCGGGCCCGCCGATCGCGCGGGCCGTGAGCATTTGCGCGATCGCGATGACGTTCACCTTCGCGGACCGTCCCATGAACAGCAGGTTGGCCAGAGCGGAGATCGCCGGGGAGCGTTTCGGTTCGCCCTTGCTCCGGTTGTCGGCCCACCAGTTGGCCAGCTGGCCGATGGTGGCGTTCAGCTCCTCGGCGATGACCAGCGTCCGCGCGCCGGGATCCCAATCCTCGGGCTCGTGTAGCGCCAGGGTGTTGCGTTCGTCGGCGAGTTCGTCCAGGCGCAGCAGCGCGTCGTGCATCTGCGCGGGCCGGGTGCAGTAGTCGACGCCGGGCAGGCCGAGCAGCGCCCGATGCGAGCCTTTCCGGTCGAGGATGACGACGCGGCCGCCGCGGGCGAGGACCTGAACGGCGATTAGCTGCGCGAGCACGCTCTTGCCGGCGCCGGAGCCGGCCGACACGGCGATGTGCGGGGAGTCGTCGCGCAGGCTGATGACGACGGCCTGGCCGCCGACGCCGTCACCGACGTAGAACTCCCACTCGGCCAGCCGCGGCAGGTGCTCGAGGACGCGTTCGTGGCCGACGCTCGCCGGCGGCCGGGCGCGGACCGTCCACCGGGCGACCACCTTCGGGCCGACCTGGTCCCACGACTCGACCAGGCCCGACACGGGGATCTTGCTGGTGATGATCGACGACACGAGTTGCCGCTGTTCCTTGGTCAGGTACGGGGCGGCGATGGCCAGTTCGATGCGCGGCCCGTACGCCGGCGCCGGCCGGCGGAACACGTCCAGCTTGCCGGTGACCGGCCGGGCCCGCCGCTGTGCCGCCCACAGGCCGCGTTGCAGCTGCTCGGGCAGCCACCGGACGATCGGCTCCAGCCGCGCCCCGTACCAGGCGCGTACGGCCACCTCCGCCGGCGACAGCGGCCGGGCCAGACGGGGGGTGAGACTGCCCAACGTCGGGTCGACGTGCAGCCGCACGCCGGCGGTCTGTCCGAGCGGCACGGTGACGGCGGCGAGGGTCGGCGCGATGTACGCGGCGTGGAACCGGCGTCGCACGAACTTCTGCCGGCCGCGCCATGCCAGCGCGACGGCCAGGCTGGTCACGCCGGCGGCGACCGGTTCCGGGTACGCCATGGTTAGGGCCGTGCCGGCGGGGATGCCGAGCCGGTAAGCCTGCCGCTGCCAGCCGGCGAGCCGGCCGGGGCCGCGGCGGCGCCACGGGTAGCCGCGGCGGCCGTCGAGTGGCCGGCCAGACAGGTACCGGTAGGTGATCCGCCAGCCCGAGTGCTTGCGCCGCACCTCGCGTAGGAGGCGGGCCACGTCCACGGTGATGGTCTGTTCTGCCATGCTGAGTGTTCCTCCGCTGTGGGGAAGCGGGCCCCGGCCGGGCTGTAGGAGGCGATGGCCGGGGCCCGCACTGGTCAGTGGTCCTCGCGTACGAGGTGGGCCAGGGCGGCGCCCATGCCGAGCACCGCCACCGGCAGCACCGACACGGCGGTGGTGATCCACCACGGCGCCGACTGGACGCCGGCGGCGACGAGCAGGTGGTAGGCGACCTGGCCGAGCGCACCGACCGCCAGGGATCCGAGCGCCGACCACTTCGCGAACCGGCGTGCCCGGGCCGGCACCCGCCCGGACAGCCACACGTACAGCGCGTACGCCCCGTACGTCTCGACACCGACGGGCAGGGTGATCGCGGTGTTGATGGCCAGGCTGTCCCAGATGCCCGGCAGCGGGTGCACCACGCCGAACCCGGTGAGTCCGCCGAGGCCGACCCACCCGGACCACACGGCGACGAACGCCGGCAGGGCCAGCAGCACCACTGGCCACACCGCTACGGGCCGGATCCGGCCGGCGCGGGTGGGCGTGCCCGGGTGACCACCGGCCGTGGACTGCGGGACCGGTTCGCCGGCCGGCGGCGTCGGGGCGACGTCGACGGCCGGGCCGTGCGTGGGCGGTGGCGGTGCCGTACCCAGGTCCGGGGCGACCGGCTCGGCGTACCGCCACGGGTCCGCCGTCGGCTCGTCGACGTCGGCCTGGTCGTCGACGGGCAGCGCGCCGCGGCTGATCATCGCGGTGCGGGCCTTCCCGTCAGCGTCGGCGCGCAGCCGGGCCAGCAGCTCGACGGCCTTCGGCGCGCCGATGCGGTACTCCCGCATGAGCCGGTTGCGGGACGGCACCGCGCCCAGCTCGTCGACGAGCTTGCGGGCGGCCGGCAGCAGCTCGTCGACGGGCTGCGGGTACTTCACACCGTTCACGGTCGGGGCGGTCATCGGGTCGGTCCTTCCTGGTCGCCGAGCCAACGCTCGATGTCGGCGACCATCTGGGCCGCGTCGACGCGGGTGGGTGGGGTCATGCCCTGCTCGCGGGCCATCTGGTCGAGCAGCGACGGGTCGCCGGCCTCGGCCGCCTGGACGGCCTCAGCGAGCCGGCGCAGCTGCTCGTCGCGCTGCCGGTGGCGTTCGGCCTCGTCGGCCTGCCCGGCCCGGTAGCCGGTGTCGAATGCCGCGTCGATGTCCCCCGACGTGTAGTGCCGGTCGCTGCCGGCGGTGCGGCAGGCAGGCAGCGGCGTACGCATCCGCGTCGTCCGGCGGCTCATCGCGCACCTCCCGCGAGGGCCTCGGACAGGCAGGGGATGCATCGGCGGGCGGGTTGGCCAACGTGGCCGGGCCGCTGGCAGCGGTCCCCGCCGGGCGGCGGCGGCAGGGCCGCACCGCGCCGCTCGGGGTACGGCGGCCGGGCCTTGCTCTTCGGGATCCAGCGACGCCAGTCCCGCGCGCCAGCGCGCGGCTTCTCCTTCGGATGATCTTCACTGCTTCGGGTGACATCCTGGGTGTCACCCCCGGCCGGCCCTTCTGTCACCCCCGCCCGCCCGTTTGGCACCCCCGGGCCCGCCGGTGACACCCCCTGGACGGCGTCGACGACGAGCCGGTACACCCGGGTAGCGATCCCCGTAACGTGCCGCCACACGAGCCGACCGAGGTTGATCAGCCGGGCGATGGCCCGCTGAACGGTCCGCTCGGAGCAGTCGGCGTAGTCGGCGATCGTGGCCACCGACGGCCACGCGTCGCCGGCGGAGTTCATGTGCGCGGCGATCGCCACCGCCACGGCGCGTTCGTTCTTCCCGAGTCCCTTGGTGGCCAGCATGGCGGCCTTCACGTGCTGGCTCACCGCTGGCCACCCTTCGCGGCGTCGATCAGCGCACGGATCTTGTCCGTCAACGCCGCCGCCTGGTCCAGCGGCATCATCATGTGCTCGCTGACCGGCCGCGGGGCACGGTCGCCGCCGTCGACGACGGTCATCGACAGCATCGGCTCGGCACCGGGCCGGATCGCCTGGATCAGCATCACGTGCATGATCAACGGCTCGCGGTGGACGCCGTCGACCTCGACCACCGGCGAGCAGTGCTCCCGCCGCCGCTGGCAGCCCTGCTGGTCGCACCACGCCGGGTGGTCGGGGGTGGCCAGGCTGCCGGTGGGGAACACGAACACGTGCCCGCAGGTACGCCCCATGGCGTGGGCGGCGGTCGGGTCCGGGTCGCGGTGGGCGGTCAGTCCGGCCGCCTGGGTCGCCGAGACGGCCTCGATGCCGTGCCGGTCGCAGGCGTAGACCACGGCGTCAAGCGAGCCGTGCAGACGGCCGTCGGCGGCCGAGTAGACCTCGATACGGATGGTCGCCGGCTGGTCGCAGCCGGACAGGGTGAACGGTAGATTGCTCACGGGTCGCCTCCAGTGGCGATCAAGGGCCCGGAGCACAGGTGTTCGCAGCACCTGCCGGGCCCGTCCTCGTTAGTCCTAGCCGGGGTGTGTGTTTAAAACTTTGTCCATCGGTGTCGGCAACCTCTACAAGTGCGAGGTGCTGTTCCTGCGCGGCATCCATCCCCGCACGCCGGTGCGGCAGGTGCCCGACCTCGCCGGCCTGGTCACCCT
Organism: Micromonospora sp. WMMD1082; assembly: GCF_029626175.1. Taxonomy (NCBI): domain Bacteria; kingdom Bacillati; phylum Actinomycetota; class Actinomycetes; order Micromonosporales; family Micromonosporaceae; genus Micromonospora; species Micromonospora sp. WMMD1082. The sequence goes on from NZ_JARUBM010000002.1 coordinate 177,851, forward strand.
GGCCCAGAAGCTGCTGGCCGCCAACCGGGGCCGGTGGACGCAGAGCACCACCGGTTCGCTGCGGCGCGGCCAGACCAGCTACGTGTACGGGCGACGGGCGCAACCGTGCCGACGCTGTGGCAGCGCCATCCGCAAGGAGGAACTCGGCGAGCGGGTCACCTACTGGTGCCCCACCTGCCAGCCCAGCCTCCCGGCCTGAGCCCGTCGGCCTGGTCGCCGGACGGCCGAAGCGTGGATCTTCCACGCGGCGGTCCGGGCAGGTCGGAGCCGGTGGACCGCCGGACCGTGCCACCGGACCGGAGTGGCGCGGCCGACACGCCGGCAGCTCGGCAGATCGGCACGATCGGGGACTTCCTAACCGGCCGTCGCGCATCGCATGCTGCGGTTGAGGGCTCACGGATCGTCAGCACCGCGCGCCCGGGCCGCCACGTCGGGGTGGCGGCCGCCGCGCCCGATCACCGGGAGAGCCATGGCCGTGTTCCGCAGACTCCGGTCGACCTGGCTGGACCGCGCCGTCCGCACCGGCCCGCACGACGCCAGCCCGCACGATGCCGGCCCGGCCAGCCCGCCGCCGGCACCGACCCAGCCACCTCCGCCATCCCAGGCACCTGCGCCGGCTCAGCTGCCGGCCCAGGCACCGTCCCGTGCGCCGGCGCCCGCGAGCCTGGACCCGGCGGCGACGCCCCGCTGCTTCGGCCCGGTGCCGAACCACGCGTACAGCCCGCTGCCCGTCGTGGACGACGACGGCGAGGTGGTGGCCGGCAGCGGGATCCGCAAGTTCGTCGACGCGCTGCCCGGCCTGGGCCCGCTGGGGCGTACCCCGCTCGGCGCCCACCTGCCGGTCGCGGTGCCGGACACGATCAGCCATCCCGGCTGCGACTACTACGAGATCGGCCTACAGGAGTACGCCCAGCGCCTGCACCGCGACCTGCCGGCGACCCGGCTGCGCGGCTACCGGCAGCTCAACCTGGGCACCGACACCGACGGGCACAACACCGTCGCCCCGCCGCGACACCCGTGGCACCTCGGCCCGGTCGTGCTGGCCCGGCGGGGTCGGCCGGTACGGATCAAGTTCATCAACCAGCTGCCCGCCGGCCCGGCCGGTGATCTCTTCCTGCCGGTCGACCCGACGGTGCCCGGGGCCGGCCGGGGGCCCCTGGACGGGCCGGCACCCTACCCGCAGAACCGGGCGGTGCCGCACCTGTGCGGCGCGCTGACCGGCTGGATCAGCGCCGGCAACCCGTGGCAGTGGATCACCCCGGCGGGCGAGATCACGCCCTACCCGACCGGCGCCGGTCTGACCCACGTCCCCGACATGCCCCACCCGGGGCAGGGCGCCACCACCCTCTACTTCCCCAACGACCAGAGCGGACGGATGCTCTGGTTCCACGACAACACCATCGGGCTGTCCCGGCTGACCGTCTACTCCGGTCAGGTCGCGCTCTACCTGCTCAGCGACGAGGCACAGGAGCGGCTCGTCGCCGACGGGGTGCTGCCGGCCGAGCAGTTGCCGCTGGTCTTCGAGGACAAGACCTTCGTACCCGACGACGCCCAGCTCGCCGCCCAGGACCCGACCTGGGACCGGGACCGCTGGGGCGCCCGGGGCGCCCTCTGGCACCCGCACGTCTACCAGCCCCGGCAGAACCCCTACCGCCCGGACGGGATCAACCCGACCGGCCGGTGGGACTACGGGCCGTGGTCGCGTACCGCGATGGCCCCTGGGCCGGACGCGCCCGCCGCCGCGGTGCCGAACCCGCACCACGACCCGGTCGCCGACCCGGACGAGCCGCCGGAGACCCCGGGTGTGCCGCACCCGAGCGCGGTGCCCGCCGCGTACGGGGACACCGTGCTGGTCAACGGCGCCGCCTACCCCTACCTGGACGTCGAGCCCCGGCTCTACCGGTGGCGCATCCTCAACGCCTGCACCGACCGGTGGCTCAACCTCCAGCTGTACCGGGCCGCCTCGGACGCGTCGATGTGGACGCCGGAGGGCCGGCTGGCCGACGCCGACGCCGGCGAGGTGCCGATGGTCGAGGCCGTCCCCGCGCCGGACCGGCCGGCGGTATGGCCCACCGACGGCCGGCCCGGTGGCGTGCCGGATCCGGCGGCCCTGGGGCCTGAGATGATCCGGATCGGCAACGAGTGCGGCCTGCTGCCGGCGCCGGTGGTCATCCCGAACCGGCCGGTCGGCTTCCGGTACGACCGCCGCGACCCGACCGTGCTCAACGTCGACGGTCACGCCCTGCTGCTGGCCCCCGGTGAGCGGGCCGACGTGCTGGTGGACTTCGCCACGGTCGCCCCCGGCACCACCCTGATCCTCTACAACGACTGCCCCGCGCCGCTGCCCTGCCTCGACCCCCGCTACGACCACCACACCGGCGGCCCGGACCACACCGCCGAGGGTGGCGCGCCACCGACCGTCCCCGGGTACGGTCCGAACACCCGGACCCTGCTGAGCCTGCGGGTGGCCGGCACCCCGGCGGCGCCGTACGACCTCGACCGGCTGCGGGAACGACTGCCCGGCGCGTACGCGGCCAGCCAGCGCCCCCCGGTCGTGCCGCAACCGGCCTACGACCCCTGCTTCGGCACCACCACCGCGCCGACCCGGGTGCCGGTGCACGCCACCTCCGTCGAGTTCACCCCGCCGGGCGGGAGCGGGCCGGTGAGCCTGCCGCTGGCGGTCAAGGCCGTGCGGCAGGTCTTCGAGCCCGAGCACGGCCGGCTCACCGGCCGCCTCGGCGTGGCCCACCCGCACGGCGGGCCACTCGGCACTGCCGCCCTGCCACTCGGCGAGGCCACCCTGCCGCTCGGCCCCACCGACCCGGCGACCGAGCTGCTGCACGTCTGCGATCCGGCCGTGGCGGTCGGCACGCCCGGCGACGGCAGCCAGCTCTGGCGGGTACGCGGAACGGGCCGGCAGAGCCATCCGGTGCGGTTCGACGGGCTGGACGTGCAGGTGGTCGGCCGGGTCGGGCGCGACGGCACGATCCGCCCCCCGCACCCGGGCGAACTCGGCTGGAAGCAGGTTGTCCGGGTCGATCCGGGCGAGGACGTGCTGCTCGCGCTGCGGCCGGAGGCACCGATCCTGCCCTTCAAGATCGGCGACAGCGTACGGCTGCTCGACCCGGCCCGGCCCGCCGGCGCGCGGGTCGGCTCCACCCCGATCAGCCCCGTCGACGGGCGACCGGCGTCGGTGGTCAACCAGTTGGTGAACCTGGGCTGGGAGTACGGCTGGTCGAGCGGCGCGGCCGGGCACCGCGACCAGGGCATGAGCCGGCCGCTGGTGGTCCGCGTCTCGCCCCGGGCGCCGACCGGGCTCACCGCCGCCCCGGCCCCCGGATCGGCGACCGCGCTGCCCGCGATCGCCCTCACCTGGACCGGCAACGGCAGCCGCCCGCCGGCCACCAGCCACCTGCTGCAACGCGCCACCGACGCGACGTTCACCAACGGACTGACCACGCTCACCGTCGCGGCGACGGCGACCCGCTACACCGACGCCACGGTCACCCCCGGGGTCACCTACCACTACCGCATCCGGGCGGAGAATGCGGTCAGCTGCTCCGTCTGGTCGAACAGCATCCCCGCATCGGTGCAGCTCACCGGCCCGACCAGCCTGACCGCGGCCATCCCGCCCGCCGCGCCGCTGCGGATCGCGCTGCGCTGGACCAACCGCTCCTTCGCCACCGGCATCGACGTGCAGCGGGCCACCAACCCGACCTTCACCAGCGGGCCGGGCACCACCGCCATCAGCGTCGGCGACAACCACCTGGACCCGGCCGTCGCCCCCGACACGACGTACTACTACCGCGTACGCACCACCTACCTGGGCGCGGCCTCACCCTGGTCGACGGTGGCGACGGTGACCACTCCACCGGCACCGGGCGCGCCGACCTCGGTGAGCGTGGCCACCAGCGCCCCCGGCCCGGACACGGCGACCGTGGTCCTGGGCTGGGCCGCCAGCACCCCCACCGGTTCTCCCGGCGGCTCTCCCGGCGGCTCTCCCGGCGGTCAGGGCGCCGGCTTCATCGTGGAGCGGGCGCTGGATCCGGCGTTCACCCGGGAGGTGGCCACCTTCACGGTCACCGGCCGAGGTTTCACCAACACCGGCCTGGCCCGGGGCGTCACCTACCACTACCGGGTCCGCTCGTTCAACGTGGTCGGTGCCTCCCCCTTCACCGGCCCCATCCCGATCACCACACCAGAGTGAGCGTCGCTGCCGCACGGCCCGTCGTGGTCGTCACGGCGCCGGCACCGCCGAGCTTGGCGTCACACCACATTCGCATACGCAGAGACTGGTCGGACACGCGCCGCCCGTACCCGGTGACCGTGGTCGGCTCCGGCCTAGCCGGGTAGGAGATGGGCCCTGTCGAGCTGAGAGCGTGGACGGCTCAGCGGCGAACATGACGAGCGCCGGTGTCTTTCGCCCCGCTCGGGTATCCGGGGCCGGCCGCGGTCACCCCGGCCTGCAAGCCTGGCTCCGCGGCCTGCAATCCCTGGTCGCCTACTGGGCCGGCCGGTACGCCGAAGCCGTCCGCTACGCCGAAGCCGGACGCGAGTACGCCACCCAAGCCGGCGGCACCTCCGCCGTGTGGCTGCCCGCCAGCGCCTACGCCGCACTCGGCAACGCCGACCAGGCCAAGGCCGCCATCCACGAGGCCGAGGACGCCTGGTCCCGGGTACGCCCCGACGAGATGGATGAGATGGGCGGCATCTGCACCTTCAACCAGCCCCGCACCCTCTACTACGCCAGCGACGCCCTCGCCTGGCTCCCCGACGAAGCCGCCACCACCGAGCGCTACGCACTACAAGCCGTCCAGGCGTACTCCGACCGCTATGACCCCGCATGGGCCTTCGGCGACCAGGCCGGCTCACACACCAACCTCCCCATCGCACGCGTCGCCAACGGCGAACTCGACGCCGCCGAAGACGCCCTCGAACCCGTCCTCGAACTCCCCGCCGACCAACGCATCAACGGCATCGTGCACTCCGTCCGACGCGTCCACCAAGCCATCACCCGCGCCGGCCACGCCAACGACGCCCGCGACCTCATCGACGGCATCGAACACTTCACCCACACCCCCGCCAACGCCCTACCCCGATAAGGCACCATCAGCGCATGTACCCGATCACCATCCACGGCCGCGTCATCACCCTCCGCGAAATGCGACCCGATGACGCGGCCGACGCCTTGGCGATCATCGGCGACGACCGAGTCACCCACTGGCTCTCCTTCGACAGCCGCGACCACACCGCCGCCGTCACCATGATCGAAGGCGCAGTCACCCGGGCACAGCTCACACCACGCACCGAGTACTACCTAGCCGTAGCCGACACGGAAGACCGCATGATCGGCTTCGCCCGCCTCGGACTCACCGGCCACCAAGCCGCCAAACTCGGCTACGCCATCCACGCCGACCACTGGGGCCACGGCTACGCCACCGACGCCACCCGCACGCTCATCGGCTATGGCTTCCAGGAGCTGCGGCTCCACCGCATCACCGCCGCCATCGGCCCCGACAACGCCGCGTCCGTTGCCGTAGTCAAACGACTCGGTATGCAGTACGAAGGCCGCCTCCGCGACCACGTCTTTACCAACGGCGCCTGGCGCGACTCACTGCTCTACTCCATCCTCGCTCCGGAGTGGACCGCCACCCCTGGCTGATCGTGCTTTGCCCGGCGCCCGCTTCGCAGGCCACTCGCGCCGCCGAACCAGCGCCGGGCCCTGCTGGCTCGCCGCCGCGCCTTCGGCCGCCAGCGTCGGTTTCAGCCCCACCGACGGGCGCGACATGCGAAGAAGCCCGAGCCTTCACGTTCGACGACAGGACCGGGACTGTGATGGCGCACAGGAGCAGTGCCTCCGGTGAGGCTCGGCAGACGTTCATGGATCACCATGCCCTTGAGCAGCAACTCCGCCCGAACCCCACGCATCGAACACATGCGCGAACACATCGATCAACTGCCCCCGAACTGGCCGCGTCCGAACCGGCGGCACCACCTTGCCGCCACCAAAGCCAGGTGCTTCTTAAATGCCTTATTCAAGGACATTGGGCCATATTCAATGATTTGCAAACCCGGCTTCACCGAATGTTCGTAACGACATCAAACCTAATTCACTGACGTCAAATCGTTTCGATTTTATAGTCAACGTTGGCCATGCTGACATCTAGAGAAGGTAGCTGAGACTTGAGACCGTACAATCTGCGGCCGACTCGTCGGTCCTTGGCGATGGTGATGGTCGCCGCGATACCGGCTTTTGTGCTGGCTCCCGTCAGCGCGCCGGTACCTGCGGGCGCCAGTCTCTTACTCTCGCCGGCCGAATATCCGGCACTTATAAAGGGGGATATTCCGCGCGAGGCAGAACCATCGCCAGAGGCTAGAATCCTGATGGCTCGACAGGACACACTCAACGCTTGGGCGGATAAGGTTGCTGGCTTTTCGCAACAGAATGGCGGCTCCGGCTTGGGCGGCATCCGAGTATCGCCAATGACCAATGAAATATTCGTTTACTGGCATGGTGACGTCCCTGAGGAAATCTCCACCATGGCCAGCGAGGCAGCAGACAGCGCCAAGTTTCACCTCGCGCCTGCTTCCCATACGCGAAAGCAGTTGAAAGAGGCCGCTCGACAAATATCTTCGTCAGCGCGGGTGCGCGCCTCGGGGGTTTCGATGGTTAAAGTGCTGCCCGATGGATCCGGGATTGAGGTCAGCACTTCCGATCTGGACGCCTCCCGACGATCCACAGCATTCTTGAGCGATGTCCGCATCGTTTTCACGCACCGAGCCGCCGCTCCGGAACCCTTCATCGGGCGCTGGAACGACACAGCGCCCTTCTGGGGCGGCGCCGTCATCGAGAACCGCGACGGTCACCTCTGCTCCAGCGGGTTCGGAATTGCCAGAAGCTATGACACCCGTTTTCAGTTCACGTTAACCTCCAACCACTGCAAAACCGACCCGTTGACATCAACGCGTTTCTGGTCTTGGGGTGGTGCCGAGTTGGGCGTTGCCAACGACTACGACTGGGATCGTGACACAACGGCCATCGGCACTGGCGCGGCCGGAGGCTCACAAGGCTACATCTATACCGGCGACACTGGCCAAGGCGAGACCTTTGCCAGCGTCAGCGGATGGGCGAACAACTACGTTGGCAACCTCTTTGTCTGCACGTCGGGAGCATTCTCGGGTGAGCGATGCGATATCGAGATCACCAACACCGATGTCGACATCCTGACCGAGAACGGCACGATCTATGAGCAGGCAGAAGGCGAACAGGTGCAGCTGCGAAGCGCCGCCGGGCAGGGCGACAGTGGCGGCCCGGTATACACGAGAAACGCCAACGGCCGGGTTACGGCACGTGGGCTGGTGTCCGCAGGAGACGTACTGAACACACGGACGGAATGTACCGGCGTCACCGGAACCCGGATCTGCTCGTGGCGGATATACTTTTCTCAGATGTCGCACGTGGTGGGCCATTACAATGCCGTAGTGCTGACGGGTGGCTGACGTCGCCAGCCAGCGGCAAGCAATGACGCGAAGGATCCATTTCCACTGAGGCGGCGTCCGGCAGCCCCATCTGAACGGACAAATCCATTGCGTCGTCCACTATCAGTATTTAGCGAGAGTGGTTATGACCGATAACGCAGCGAAGGCAAAGCTTCTCCAGATTGAGAAGTTCTGTGCTGAAAGATATCCCGAGCAGTTCGCCGGAGTCTCCCTGGGTGCGGACGGCAAGAATAATGTAGTGATCTACACGCGACCCGCGCCTGAGCTTCGCCATTTGGTGGAGCTGGCCTTTCCGGAGGTCACCGTAACGGTCAAGGATGCCCGTCATTCCAGACGGGAGCTTCAGGGCCTGCGAGACCAGATCGCTCGCGACCTGGTGCGGTGGCGCGAGCGGGGCATCGTCATCCACTCAATCGACATCCCACCCGACGGCAGCGCTGTCGAGGTACACACCTCCGATCCAGTGCACGCTGCGGCCTGGTTGGAGGAGGAATACGAGACAGACGCAGTTGTCACCACCACCAAACCCGCCTCACTGCTCCCGCCAACCTCACGAGATACCCCTCACCTGCACATGGAGCTACCGCAACGTCGCTACGACTGATCGCGACACCGCACGGGTCACGAGATGCGGCAAGTGGGGCCCTCCCGTCGGGCGTGATGGCCCGAGTTGCCGCAAGTCGTGACGGCTCTGCCGCGGACCGGGCGGTCAGGGAGTGGCGGTGGGGCGGCCTACTGCGCGCAGTTCCGACAGCGCCGACGCGAACCCGTGCAGCAGGTCCGTCGCCTCGGTCAGTCGCGCCGCCGCCGGGTGTTCGGTCTCCGGGCGGTACTCCTCGGCCAGGTAGCCAGCGGCAGCCACCACCAGCCGCTCGTACGCCCCGACACCCGCCTCCAACTGCCCAGTCAGCGCCCAGTGCGCCTCGGCCAGCGGCTCACGGGCGTCGGCCGGTGCGATCTGTACCGCCCGTTCCACGCTGACCACCCGGTTGGCCAGCTCGCGCAACGACGCCTCGGCCGCTGAGGCCTCGGCCACGGCCGGCTCGGCGAGGCCGGTCAGGCGGCCCGACATCGATGCCATGGTCGAGGCGGCCCGGTCCAGCCGATCCCAGGGTTGGGCGGCGCTGGTGCCGCGTAGCGCGCTGCGGGAGCGGGCTCGGCGTACCTCGGCGACCACGCCGGCCCCGGCGGGCAGTCGTTCCACGGCGGCGACCAGGCGGGCCCGGGAGCGGGCGGCGGCCTGGGCCGGGTCGAGGGCGGGTGGGGCGGGCTGGGCGGCCAGGGCGCGCAGGTCGATCCAGCGCCACGAGGCCAGGGCGATGGAGGCGCCGGCGGCGGCGGCCCAGAAGGCGTCGGCGAGGCCGAGCCCGGCGTACGGGGTCAGGATGACGGTGGCGCCGCCGAGCCCGCCGGCCAGTACGCTCCAGCGCCGAGCGGAGCGCCGCAGCTTGCTCAGCTGCCGGAAGTAGCGGGTGCGCTCGTCTGCCACCGTGGCCTCCTCGACTCCTCCGGTCAGCCGGCGGCGCTCGTGTCGCCGGTGCCGCGGTCGCGGCTCATGCTGGCGCGGATCTCGTCGAGTCGGGCGACCGCCGGGTCGGCCGACGCGGGCTGCTGACCGGCCACGGCGCCGCGCTCGGGCTCGGCGCCCAGTTGCTCGCCGGCCATGCTGGCGCGGATCTGGTCCAGCCGGGCGGAGCCGGCCGTGTCTAGGGTGGCCTTCTGGATCTCCAGCATCCGGCCCTCGGCCGAGTTGCCGGCGAGTTCCGCACGGCCCATCGCGTTGGCGTAGCGGCGCTCGATGCGGTCGCGGACCTCGTCCAGGGTGGGGGTGCTGCCGGGGGCGGTGAGCGCCGACATGGACTCCAGCGAGGCGGCCACGCTCTCCTGCATCTTGGCCTGCTCCAGCTGGCTGAGCAGCTTGGCGCGCTCGGCGAGCTTCTGCTGGAGGATCATGGAGTTGTTCTCGACCGCGCGGCGGGCCTGGCCGGCGGCGCCGAGCGCCTGGTCGTGCAGCGTCTTCAGATCCTCGGCGGCCTGCTCGGCGGAGACCAACTGGGTGGCCAGGGTCTGCGCGGACTGCTCGTAGCGCCCGGCCTCGGTCTCGTCGCCCTTGGCCCGGGCCTGGTCGGCGAGCACCAGCGCCTGGCGGGCGTTGGACTGCAACCGCTCGACGTCGGACATCTGCCGGGACAGCTTCATCTCCAGCTGACGCTGGTTGCCGATCACCGCGGCGGCCTGCTGCACGAGCGCCTGGTGCTGCCGGTGCGCCTCGTCGATGGCCTGCTGGAGCTGCACCTTCGGGTCGGCGTGCTCGTCGAGCCGGGCGCCGAAGAGCGCCATCAGGTATTTCCACCCCTTGACGAACGGGTTCGCCATCTCCGCGGTATCCCCTCAATCACGTCGCTGCGCCTGCCCACCCCCGAGTGCCACGGGCGATGGTGGAACCATCGTCCCAGCCGGGCGCCAGCGCGGCATCCGTACCGGCGAGAGGGGACATCCGCGATCAAGCCTACGCGGCGGCGGCCATCACGACCATCGGCCACGAGGCTCAGGCGGCGCAGACCACGTCCCGATCGGTACGGTCGGCGGCGGGCCGGACCCGGGCGCTGCGCAGCGTCGCCTTGAGCGGGGAGTCCTGGCGTACGGAGACGGCGACCGAGCCGTCCGAGGTGACCTGGCGTACGCCCCGGCCGGTGGCCTTGTGCACGGCGGCGGCGCCGACCGGCGTCGACTCGGCGGACTCGTCCTGCACCGGCACCAGCACGCCCGGCATCTGCTCGGCGAGCGCGACCGTGTCGCTGACCTCGCGCAGCAGCTCGGAGAGGCGGGCGCCCAGCGCGTCGCAGATCGCGGCGAGCAGCTCGCTGGAGGGCTCCTTCTGGCCGCGCTCGATCTCGGAGAGGTAGCCCAGGCTGACGTTGGCGGCGGAGGAAACCTCGCGCAGCGTGCGGTGCTGCCCCTGCCGGCGCGCCCGTAGTGCGTCACCGATCACCCGGCGTAGCAGGACCATCGCACCTCCCCTGAGGGACCACAGTTCGCCCGGCCGTCCGGCCCGGTGGCGGCACCGGCTCCGGCTGTCGGAGCTTTCCCGCAACCGTACCCGCTGCGCGCCGCCACGACATCCCGCCCCGCCCCGCCGGTCACCTCGCCGCTGATCCGTGGCACCTCAGGTAGCGCCGTCCCGGCGTGTCGTCCACCTGCACTGCCACAATCCGGGGACCGGGGGTCAGGGGGCGGCGGGGAGCTGGATGTGGCCGGTGAGCAGGCGCAGGGCCTCGGTGACCGCCGCCCCGCGGATGTTGTCGCGGCCCCCGTCGAGGTCGAGGCGCCGTACCTCGGTGCCGTCGGGCCCGGCGACCGCGACGAAGACCAGGCCGACCGGCTTGCCGTCCTGCTGTTCCGGGCCGGCCACCCCGGTGGCGGCCAGGCTCCAGTCGGCCCCGCAGCGCCGCCGCCCGCCCTCGGCGAGCGCGGCCGCCACGTCGGCATCGACCGGTCCGCGCTCGGCCAGCAGTTCCGCCGGTACGCCGGCCAGTTGCTCCTTCAACTCGGTGGCGTAGACCACCAGCCCGCCCCGGTAGACGGCGCTCGCCCCGGCGATCTCCACGAGCGTGGCGGCCAGCAGGCCCCCGGTGAGCGATTCGACGGTGGCGACCGTCTCCCGCCGCTCGGCGAGGAGATGCACCACCCCGGCCGCCGCGCTGCCCATCGCCCCATCGGCCTCTCGCACACCCATGATCTGCATCCTTCCCGGCTTCCGAGCGGCCTACGCACCGCAACGCCGTCGGGCCCAGCCCGCGCTCAGTTCAGCGGCGGGTGCGGCGTAGGCGTAGCGCCTGGGCGATGTAGTCGAAGCCCGTGACGAGGGTGACCGCCACCGCGGCACCCATGATCCAGGGGCCGACCGTGGCGAGGGCCGCCGGCATCGGCCAGAGGTACCAGGTGATGGCCAGTATCTGGAGCGCCGTCTTGATCTTCCCACCCCGGCTCGCGGCGATCACACCACGTCGGATCACCCAGAAGCGCAGCGCCGTGATGCCCAGCTCGCGCGCCAGGATGACCACCGTCACCCACCACGGCAACCGGTCGTACCAGGAGAGCAGCAGCAGGGCGGCGCCGGTGAGCGCCTTGTCGGCGATCGGGTCGGCCACCTTGCCGACCGCGGTGATGAGCCCGAAGCGGCGGGCGATCCAGCCGTCGACCAGGTCCGTCGCCGAGGCGACCGCGAAGATCAGGCAGGCGATGATCTGCCACCCGGGCTGTGTCATGCCGGAGACGACCACCGAGGCGGCGAAGACCGGCACGAGCACCAGCCGCAGCGCGGTCAGGGCGTTGGCGGCGTTGACCACGGGCACCCGGGCCGCCACCGGCACCGGAGCCGCCATCGGGACCGGGGCCACCGGAGCCGGCACCGGCACCGGGGTCGACTCCGTCGCCCCGGTCACCTGCCCACTCCACTCCGGTGTCGCACCCGGCACCGCACCTCGTGACTCCTCCGCCTCGTCCCGGCCCACCGTCACCGTGCCGCGCCGGGCGCGGCCGAGATCATCTCATCCGGCACCGCGACCAGGTCCACGCCCTCGGTGCCGGCCACCGTGGCCCGGACCAGGTCACCCGGGCGTAGCGCGGCGAGATCGACACCGCCACCGTCCGGGGCGACCAGCGTGGTCGAGCCGTCCACCTCCGGCGCCTGGTGCGCGGCCCGCCCCTCCACCACGTCGCCGTCGACGGAGTCGACCAGCACCTCGACCGTCGAGCCGAGGCGGTCCTCGGCGCGCTGCGAGCACAGCTCGTCGGCGAGCGCGCTGAGCTTGTCGTACCGGCGCTTGATGGTGGCGGCGGAGACCTTGCCCGGCAGCCCGGCGGCCTCGGTGCCGTCCTCGTCGCTGTAGTCGAAGACGCCGATCGCGTCGAGCCGGGCCTCGGTGAGGAAGCGGACCAGTTCGTCGACGTCGGCCCGGGTCTCGCCGGGGAATCCGACGATGAAGTTGCTCCGCGCCCCGGCCGCAGGCGCCAGCTGCCGCGCGGCGGCCAGCAGCTCCAGGAAACGGTCGGTGGAGCCGAAACGGCGCATCCGGCGCAGCACCGGCTCGCTGGAGTGCTGGAACGACAGGTCGAAGTAGGGGGCCACGCCGGGCGTGGTGGCGATCGCCTCGACCAGCCCGGGTCGCGTCTCGGCCGGCTGGAGGTAGCTGGCCCGTACCCGGACGATGCCGTCGACGGCGGCGAGCTGCGGCAGCAGCTTCTCCAGCGCGCGCGGGTCGCCCAGATCCTTGCCGTACGAGGTGGAGTTCTCGCTGACCAGGACCAGCTCCCGGACGCCGCTCTTGGCCAGCCACTCGGCCTCGGCGAGCAGCTCGTCCGGGGTACGGGAGACGAAGGCGCCCCGGAACGCGGGGATGGCGCAGAACGCGCACCGCCGGTCGCAGCCGCTGGCCAGCTTGAGCGAGGCGACCGGCCCGCTGTCGAGCCGGCGGCGCAGCACCGTACGCAGGTGGGCGGGGGTGTGCTCGTCGACGTCGGCGCTCCGGCCGTGCCCGGGCAGCGACACCGCGCTGGCGCGGCGGGCGACCGGAGTCAGCGGCAGCAGCTCTCGCCGGTCACGCGGGGTGTGCGCGGCGAACTCCCGGCCGGCGACGACCGCGTCCAACCGGGCGGCGATATCCGGGTAGTCGTCGAAGCTGAGCACCGCCTGGGCCTCGGGGAGGCTGTCGGCCAGCTCCCGGCCGTACCGCTCGGCCATGCAGCCGGCGGCGACCACCTTCGCGCCGGTGTCGGCGGCGGCGAGCAGCGTCTGGATGGAGTCCTGCTTGGCCTTCTCCACGAACCCGCAGGTGTTGACGACCACCACGTCGGCGCCCTCGCCGTCGGTCGTCACCTGCCAGCCCTCGGCGTGCAGGCGGGCGGCCAGTTCCTCCGAATCGACCTCGTTGCGGGCGCAGCCCAGGGTCAGCAGGGCGACCCGGCGGCCGTCGGAGTCGTAAGGGGAGGTGGCAGACACCATCCGAGGGTACCGGGCGGCGATCCCCGACCCGGCGACGGCGGTGAGGCGTGCCGCGCCGGCCCGCACGCGGGGCCCGACGGCGACGGTCGCTCAGACCGCCGGGGCGAGGATCCGGACCAGGCGATCGAGGAGGAAGACCTCGGTGCCGGCCAGGCCGACCGAGCAGAAGACCGAGATCTGGTCCGCGCCGGTGCGGGCGGGTGCGGCGCCGGCCAGCACCGCGCCCAGGTCACGCAGCCGGGAGGCGTACGGCGGCTGCGCGGCGAGCATCGGCGGGTCGTAGGCGATCGCCTGCGCCACCGAGTCGGTGGCGAGCACGGCGGCGGTGTCCAGCAGGTCGGTGCCGAACTCCGACCGGTCACGCTGCTTGAAGCCGACCGCGTTGACGTGGGTGCCGGGGCTCAGGTCGGCGGCGGTCAGCACCGGCGTCGGGCTGGTGGTGGCCAGCACCACCACGTCCCGGTCGCGTACGGCCGCCCGGACGCTGTCCACGGCGCGGGCCGGGACGCCGAGTTCGGCCCGGACCCGGGCGGCGAACGCCTCCCGGCGTGCGGTCGAGCGGCTGTGCACGGTCACCTCGCTCAGCGGTCGCACGGCAGCGGCGGCCCAGACCTGGGTCCATGCCTGCCCGCCGGAGCCGATCACGCCGAGCGTGGTCGCGTCCGGGCGGGCCAGCGCGTCCACCGCCACCCCGCCCAGCGCCCCGGTACGCCGGGAGCCCAACTCCTCCCCCACGGCCACCGCCCGCACCGCGCCGGTGCGCCCGTCGTGCAGCACCACCACCTGTTCGGTCTCCGGGTGCCCGAACGTGTCGTACGCCCGGTATCCGTACCACTGCCCCACCAGGTGCCCGGCGGTGAGCACCATTCGGCCGCCACCGAGGGTCGCGGCGGCGCGGGGTGGGGCCACCAACCGCCCGTCGTACGCGGCGAGCACGGCCTGACGCATCGCGTCGACGCAGGTCGCGGCGTCCAGCGCGGCGGCGACCTCCCGATCGGAGATGAGCACGGTCACGGGGTCCATGGTGCAGGTTGAAGCGAGCTTGAAGTCCACACCGGGTGATCCGTTTCACCCGGCCCGGCCGGCACGTCCGGTGCTACGGTCGGCCTCGGCGGCCCGTGCGGCCGCCCCGGACGAGTCGAGGGCGTACCCGGTCAGGCCAAGACGCCCCGCGTAGTGACCCGACTCGTCCCGGCCCCGGTGGCCGGGCCCGCCGAAAAGGTGACCCGATGGCCTGGATCGTGCTGGTGCTCTCCGGACTGCTCGAAACGGCGTGGGCGATCGCCCTGGACCGCTCCGCCGGCCTCACCCGCGCAGTCCCCTCGGTGGTCTTCGTGATCACGCTGGTGCTGAGCATGGCCGGCCTGGCCTATGCGCTGCGGGAGATCCCGGTCGGCACCGGGTACGCGGTGTGGGTCGGCATCGGCGTGACCGGCACCGCCGCCGTGGGGATGCTCGCGCTGGGTGAGTCCGCCAGCCTGCCCCGGCTCGGCTGCCTGCTGCTGGTCGTCGCCGGAGTGATCGGCCTCAAGATCTACCACTGACGCGTGCTGGCGCGGATTGCGCGCGGGCGTGGCGAGCGTCCGCAGTGGGTAGAGACCGGACGGCAGACGCAGACTCACCGTCCGGAGGAAGACATGGCCACCAGCACCGTCCGCTCGACCAGCGCCGCCCGCATCTGCACCATCGTGAGCTTCGTGTTCGCGGTGCTCGCGCTGCTGCTCAACCCGGTCCTCTTCGGAGTCATCGGGCTGGTCCTCGGCGTCGTCGGCGGGGTGCTCGGCGACAAGCCGCTCGGCTGGTACGCCGCCGGGGCGAACGTGCTCGCCATGGTGCTGGGCATGCTGATCCTCAGCGCACTCTGACCCCTCGCTCCGTCCCCCGCCGGGCCCGCCGCACACCACCGCGGCGGGCCCGCTCACATCGCGCGGCCGACGCTGGGAAGAGTACGGCCACGGACAGCAACGAACACGATCCGTAGCGCCCGTAGCCGCCAACAACCCTCACCCTTCACATCCTTTGCTCTGCTTCAACCCACGCAATAGCTTGTGAACTGCGGCAACGCGACAGCCTCTCGCCGCCGCTTGAAGATCGACAGCCACTATCAGTAACCGTTGCGTCTAGTGAAGCAGAGCAAAGGACGGAAGGGGGTAGGGGGCGTTGGGCGGGGAAAGCACGGTGAGTGATGGTGCGGGGTCAGCCTCGGTCGGCGACCAGCACGCGGTTGCCGTCCGGGTCGCGGACGATGGCCATCCGCTCGCCCCATGGCTGCGTCGCCGGCTCGGCCAGCACCTGCACACCGGCGCCGCGGAGACGCGCGACCGCCGCCGCGCAGTCGGCGACGTACACCCACAGGGTGGTCGGACCGGCGGGCGGTTCGTCGTCCGCCTGGCGTCCGATGCCCAGCTGCCCCGCACCGAAACCCAGGGAGACGTACGCGGCCTCGCCGGTCTCCGGGAACCGGTAGCCGACCACCCCGCCGAGCAGTCCCTCGTAGAAGCGCAGCGCGGCGTCCAGGTCGCCGGCCGTGATGATCGGGAACAGTTCGCTCGCCAGTGCCGTGCGCTCAGCCATCGTCACCTCGCAGGCCCTCCAGGACCTCCTCCAGCTCGTCCGGCTTGACCAGCACGTCACGCGCCTTTGAGCCTTCCGAGGGGCCGACCACGCCCCGGGTCTCCATCAGGTCCATCAGCCGGCCCGCCTTGGCGAAGCCGACCCGCAGCTTGCGCTGGAGCATCGAGGTCGAGCCGAACTGCGAGGTGACCACCAGCTCGACCGCCTGCACCAGCAGGTCCAGGTCGTCGCCGATGTCCTCGTCGATCTTCTTCTTGCTGTCCTGCGCGGGGGCCAGCACGTCCGGACGGAACTCCGGCTCGCGCTGGTCCTTGCAGAACTTGACCACGTCGTTGATCTCGCGCTCGGTGACCCAGGCGCCCTGGATCCGGACCGGCTTCGAGGCACCCATCGGCAGAAACAGCCCGTCGCCCCGGCCCAGCAGCTTCTCCGCGCCGGGCTGGTCGAGGATGACCCGGGAGTCGGCCAGCGAGGAGGTCGCGAAGGCCAACCGGGACGGCACGTTGGCCTTGATCAGGCCGGTCACCACGTCGACCGAGGGGCGTTGGGTGGCGAGCACCAGGTGAATCCCCGCCGCGCGGGCGAGCTGGGTGATCCGGACGATCGAGTCCTCGACGTCGCGGGGGGCGACCATCATCAGGTCGGCCAGCTCGTCCACGATCACCAGCAGGTAGGGGTAGGGACGTAGTTCCCGCTCGCTGCCCGGCGGGGCCTTGATCTCGCCGGTGCGTACCTTGCGGTTGAAGTCGTCGATGTGCCGGACCCCGTTGGCCGCGAGGTCGTCGTAGCGCATGTCCATCTCGCGGACGACCCACTCCAGCGAGTCGGCCGCCTTCTTGGCGTTGGTCACGATCGGCGTGACCAGGTGCGGGATCCCCTCGTAGCCGGTCAGCTCGACCCGCTTCGGGTCGATCAGCAGCAGCCGCACCTCGTCCGGCGTGGCCCGGGACAGGATGGACATCAGCAGAGTGTTCAGGCACGAGGACTTGCCGGCACCGGTGGCCCCCGCGATCAGGATGTGCGGCATCTTCGCGAGGTTGGCCACCACGTAGCCGCCCTCGATGTCCTTGCCGAGGGCGACGACCATCGGGTGGTGGTCGCTGGTGGCGGCGCGGGAACGCAGCACGTCGCCGAGCGCCACGTTCTCCGGGTCGGTGTTCGGGATCTCCACACCCACCGCGCTCTTGCCCGGGATCGGGCTGAGGATGCGTACGTCCGGCGACTTGACCGCGTACGCGATGTTGCGGGACAGCTGGGTGATCCGCTCGACCTTGACCCCGTGCCCCAACTCGACCTCGTAGCGGGTCACCGTCGGGCCACGGGTGAAGCCGGTCACCGCCGCGTCGACGTCGAACTGGTCGAAGACGCCGGTGAGCGCGGCGATCACCTCGTCGTTGGCCTTGCTGCGGCTCTTCGGCGCGGCCCCGCTGCCGAGCATGTTCGCCGGCGGCAGCGTGTAGTCGCCGGCCAGCCCGGTCAGCGCGAGCTGCTCGGCCCGGGTCGGCGCGGGCGAGTGTTCCGGCGGCTCGGCCGGCCGGCGGCTGGCCGGCACCCGGGACGGCGCCTTGCGGGGCAGGACCATGGTCTCCTGCAGGTCCACGTCGCCCAGGTCGTCGAACTCGTCGGGATCGACCGGCGGCGCCGCCCGCTTCGCCGGGCGCCGCCGGGCCGGCGCCGTGGGCTCCTCCTCCGTCTCCGGCTCGGTCTGCCCGATCACGCTTCCAGCGAGCAGGCCGAGCCGCTCGGGGATCTTGTTGATCGGGGTCGCGGTGACCACCAGCAGCCCGAACACCAGCAGCAGGATCAGCAGCGGCACCGCCACCCAGGCGGTCACCGCGCGCTCCAGCACGCTGCCCACGCCCGCACCGACCAGGCCACCGGCGAAGTCCCGCTCGCCCGGGCCGGCCGGCTGCTGGCCGATGTGCAGCAGCGCGGCGGTGGCCACCAGCATGGAACCCCAGCCGACCAGCCCTCGGCCCCGGTGGTCGGGGTCGCCGGGCTGGCGCATCAGCCGCCAGGCGCCGATGCCGAGCAGCACCGGCACCACGATGGAGATCGCGCCGAGAAAGAGCCGGACCGTGTCGGCCAGCCGGGCGCCGACCGGACCGGCCGCCGAGAACCAGATCGCGCCCGCGCCGAGCAGCGAAAGCCCGATCAGCAGCAGACCGGCTCCGTCGCGGCGGTGCTCCGGGTCGAGGTCGCGGGCCGAGGCGGCCTGCCGGCCGACGGCGCGCACCGCCCATCCGGTGCCGTGGGCCAGGCCCATCCACAGTGCCTGGAGCGCCCGCCCGACGTACGCGGCGGGGCCCGGCCCTCGGGCAGAGGTGCGGCGCCGGGCCGGCGCGCGGGTCTTCTTGGCCGGCTGGCGGGCACGACTGTTCGTGCCGCCACGCGGCGACGCGCCGCGCCGCCGACTCGCCTGAGGGGTACGGCCCGCCATAGCATCACCGTAACGGCGGGCCGGGCGATAAGCCGGTCTTCCTGGTCTCTCCGCGTGTCGCAGCGCGGTCCCCGCCGCCTGCCGTGATATTCGCCTGGGCAAGGGAGTGTCCGATGCGGTCGCCGGAGTTCGAGGGCCATGCCGACGATCCGTTGGCCGGGCACCCGGCGACGCTGCGGCCGCTGACCCACGACCTCGTCGCCGCGGTGCTGACCAACCGGGGCCACCCGGTGACCACCGACGCCGCGGGCGGGCTGGTCGGCCGGTGGGCGCAGAGCCACATCTGGTTCCTGCGCGCCGGCGACGCCGGGGAGATGCTCCAGGTCCGCGCCGTCGCCGCCCGCGCCTTCGGGGTCGAGGACGTGCCGTGGCTGCACGACTTCTGCAACACGTGGAACCGGGACCGGTTCTGGCCGAAGGCGTTCGTCCACGTCGACGACACCGGCCACGCGCGGGTCTGCGGCGAGGTCATCACCGACCTGGAACGGGGTGTGACACCGCACCAGCTCGACCGGCTGCTCGACCGGGGCATCGCGGCCGGCTGCCGGCTCGCCGCCGAGGTGGACCGGCTCGCGGGGACGGCACGCCCGTGACCGGGCCGGCAGCCGACGGGGTACGACCCGCCGACGCGCTCGCCGACGCCCGGGACATGCCCGACGGCGAGGCGCGCGTCGCCGAACTGGAACGGGTCGCCGCCCTCGCCGAGGCGACCGGTGATCGCCGGACCGCGCTGGACGCGTGGTCCGAGTTGGTCGAGACGCACCTGCGCGACGGCGAACGGTGGCGGCTCGTCGAGCCGGTCCGGCGCTGTCTCGACGCGGCCGGGGCCGACGACGAGACGCTGCGCCGCTACCGGCGGTACGCCGTCGAGGCGCTGCTCGGCACCCCGCGCATCGGCCTGGACCAGGCGCGGAGCGTGCTGGACGGGCTCACCGAGCAGGCCGACGCCTCGGCGCTCCTGGCCCAGCTGCGCTGCCGGATCGCCGATCAGGCGGGCGACGAACCCGCCGCCCGGCGCTGGCTGGGGCAGTGGCGGTCCAGCCCACCCGACCCCGCCGCCGGGTGCCCCGACTGCCTGCCCGTACGCCAGGCCGAGCTGCTCGCCGGCTGGGGCGACTGGGCGGCGGCGCTCGACGCCCTCGCACCCGTGCTCGATGGCCCGGCCCGCTGCACCGCCCAGCCCGAGGCCGCCCTGACCGCGGCGCTGCTGCCCTGGCTGCGGGCGGGCGAGGCGGAGCGGGCGGCACGGGCACACGTACGGGCGTACCGCCGACACCGGGTGGAGCCGGACGGGTTCGCTCACCTCGCCACGCACCTGCGCTTCTGCGTGCTGGGCGGGCATCTCGATCGCGGGCTGGAGATCCTCGTCGAACAGCTGCCCCGGCTGGACCGGCCGCACGAGGATCTGTCCGTGATGGAGTTCGCGGCGGCGGGAGCGCTGGTCTGCACGCTGGCGGCCGGCACGGCGGGCACGACCGGCGACGCGGCGGGCACGGCAGACGGCACGGCGGGCACGACCGGCGGCACGGCGGGTGATCGGACGGTGCGCCGGCCGGCCTACCGGGGGCGGCCGGCGGCCGAGGTCACGGTCGGGCAGCTCGGCGGCGAACTGCTCGCCGTCGCCACCGGGCTGGCCGGCAGCTTCGACGCCCGCAACGGCACCGGGCACCAGTCCGGCCGGATGGCCGCCTGGCTGGCCGAGCGCCCGCTGGCCCCGCCGGTGCCGCTGCCCGGCGACGAGAAGCCGGACGGTGACGACGAACCGGACGGTGACGACGAGCCGGAGCCGGACGACGGGACCGCCGGCGCGGCCGTGGACGAGGTCGGCGCGCTGACCGTGGCGATGATCACGGACGCGCTGGACGGGCGGGGCGACGGGTACATCGTCGACGGCGCGGGCACGGTGCTGGGGCGCTGGGGCGATGCGGTGATCCAGTTCCGGCGGGCCGGTGACCGCCACGACATCCTGCACGCGCGGGTGGTGGCCGGGCGCCGGCTGCCGGCGGCCCGGCGCGCCGAGGCGTACGCGTTCTGCAACGGGTGGAACCGCGACCGGCTGCTGCCCACGGCGTACGTGCAGGATCCGGGCGACGGCGAGTTGGTGCTGGCCGGCGAGGTGACCACCGACCTGGCGTACGGGGTGGCGCCGGCACAGGTGACGGTGCTGGTCGAGGCGGCGGTCCGCACCGGTCTCGCGTACGCGGAGGCGGTCGCCGCGCTGCCCTGACGTACCCCCCACGGTCCCGGCCGGACGCCCAACGGCCCGGCCGGGAATCGCGGATCAGCGCCGGTTGCCCAGGGTGCCGACGTTCTGGGTGGTGATCAGGGTCAGGTTGTTGCGTCGCAGGATCTCGTTGACCGGCTGGTAGAACGTGGTGCCACCGCGGACGCAGTCGCCCGAACCGCCGGAGGTCACGCCCTGCGCCTGGTTACGGGAGATCCACGAGCCGCCGGAGTCACCGGGCTCGGCGCAGACGTTGGTCCGCACCAGTCCGCCGACCAGCCCTTCCGGGTAGCGGACGGTGACGTTGCGGGCCTGGACCGTGCCGCAGCGGACGCCGGTGGTGGAGCCGGAGCGGCAGATCGACGAGCCGACGGGCACCTCCTGCGAGCCGGCGACCCGGGCCACACCGCCCTGGAAGTCGGTCACCTCCGGCAGCACCCTGGTGTTGTTGTTGACCCGTACGAAGGCCCAGTCGTCACCGGGGAAGGACGAGGCCCGGAAGACGCCCTGCGCCAACCGGTCGGCGCCCGTGGTGCGGTCGCCGACCCGCCCGCAGTGGCCCGCCGTGACGAAGCCGCCGACCACCGCGAAGCCGACCGAGCACCGGCTGTTGCCGATGAAGAACGGCTCGCCGCCGCGCACGTCGGCGAAGAGCTGCGGCCGCTCCTCGGTGGCCATCCGGACCGCCTGCCGGGAAACTCCGGCGCGGTCCACGAAGCGCCAGCCGGCCGCCTCCGCGCCCGGCTCGGCGAGCACCACGACGGTGTTCGAGGACACGTCGACGTACCAGCCGGAGACCTGCTGGGCGCGCGCGGCGGTGCGGTCCATCCGGGTCTTGAGGGCGTCGAGCTGGCCGACCCCGCGCTCGACCACCTTCGGCACCGCGCCGGCGGCCCGGACCCGCTGCGCCTGCGCCTGGTTGGCGACCGCCACGTTGAGTTCGCCGCCGTCGGCGCTGAGCCAGCTACCGCCGTAGGCCGCGCCGAGTTCCGACCGCAGCTGCTCGACAACTCCGGACGCCCAGCGTTCGGTCTTGAGTCGTGCGGCCACCTGTGACTCGTCC
Organism: Micromonospora sp. WMMD1082; assembly: GCF_029626175.1. Taxonomy (NCBI): domain Bacteria; kingdom Bacillati; phylum Actinomycetota; class Actinomycetes; order Micromonosporales; family Micromonosporaceae; genus Micromonospora; species Micromonospora sp. WMMD1082. Next base: position 199,656 of record NZ_JARUBM010000002.1, read on the forward strand.
AGCCCCAGGTCCCGGCGCATCGCCTCGACCACTTCCCGGTCCGCGCCCTCCACCGCCTCGCTGGTCGGCGCGCCGGACGGCGTGCCCGTCGGCGCGCCACCGTCACCGGCGAACGACGGCAGGGCCACCGCCGCCGCCGCGCCCAACGCCGCCACCACGACACCGATGGCTGTCAATCGTCTGCGGTCCATCCGCCATGCTCCTCCCGGCCGGCGTGGGGTACGCCTGCCGGGTCGGAGTACGGGCACGAGGGCCGAACGGTTGAATCAGAGCGCCGACAAATCGATCTGCTGACGCCGATGGACCGCCGGACGACGGGTCCGGCGGTCCATCGGGCGTCGGGTGACGCTCAGACCTCGACGACGGTGGGGACGATCATCGGACGGCGACGGTAGGCGTCGTTGACCCAGCGCCCCACGGTGCGCCGGACGATCTGCTGCAGCTGGTGCGGGTCGGTGATCCCGTCCGCGGCCGCTCGGTTGAGCGCCTCGGTGACCAGCGGGATCACCGCGTTGAACGCCCCCTGGTCCTCCGAGAAGCCCTTGGCCGACACGGTCGGGCCGGCGACCACCTTGCCGGTGACCGAGTCCACCACGACGGTCGCGGCGATGAACCCACCGTCACCGAGGATGCGCCGCTCGGTGAGCAACGACTCGCTGACGTCACCGACGGCCAGGCCGTCGACGTAGACGTACCGGCTCTTGACGTGGCCGACCAGGCTGGCCCGCCCCTCCACCAGGTCGACCACGTCGCCGTCCTCGCAGAGCACCACCCGGTCCGCCGCCACACCGGACTCGATGCCCAGCCGGGCGTGCGCGCGCAGGTGCCGCCACTCGCCGTGCACCGGCATCAGGTTGCTGGGCCGGACCACGTTGAGCAGGTAGAGCAGTTCCCCGGCCGGCGCGTGGCCGGAGACGTGCACCTTCGCCACGTCCTTGTGCACCACCAGGGCGCCGGCCCGGGCCAGCCGGTTGATCACCCGGTAGACGGAGGTCTCATTCCCCGGCACCAGCGACGAGGCGAGCACCACGGTGTCGCCGGGGGCGATGGTGATGTGCCGGTGGTCGCCACTGGCCATCCGGCCCAGGGCGCTCATCGGCTCCCCCTGCGACCCGGTGGACATCAGCACGATCTGCTCCGGCGGCATCGAGGTCGCCTCGTCCAGGCCGACGACCAGGCCGGCCGGGATGTTCAGCAGGCCCAGGTCCCGCGCGATGCCCATGTTGCGGACCATGGACCGGCCGATCAACGCGACCTTGCGGCCGTGCTCGATCGCCGAGTCGAAGACCTGCTGCACCCGATGCACGTGCGAGGCGAACGAGGCGACGATGATCCGGCCCCGCGCCTTCGCGAAGATCGAGTCGAGCACCGGGCCGATCTCCCGCTCGGGGGTGACGAAGCCCGGGATCTCCGCGTTCGTGGAGTCCGACAGCAGCAGGTCCACGCCCTCGGCGCCGAGCCGGGCGAACCCGGCCAGGTCGGTGATCCGGCCGTCCAGCGGGAGCTGGTCCATCTTGAAGTCGCCGGTGTGCAGCACCAGCCCGGCCGGGGTGCGGATGGCCACCGCGAGCGCGTCCGGGATCGAGTGGTTCACGGCGAAGAACTCGCACTCGAACGGTCCGAGCCGCTCCCGGCCGCCCTCCCGCACGGTCAGCGTGTACGGCTGGATCCGCCGCTCGGCCAGCTTCGCCTCGACCAGCGCGAGGGTGAACTGCGAACCGACCAGCGGGATGTCGGGCTTGTGCGCCAGCAGGTAGGGCACCGCGCCGATGTGGTCCTCGTGGCCGTGCGTCAGCACGATCGCCTGGATGTCGTCGAGCCGGTCGAGGATGGGACCGAAGTCCGGCAGGATCAGGTCGACACCGGGCTGTTCGACGTCGGGGAAGAGCACACCGCAGTCGACGACCAGCAGCCTGCCGTCGTACTCGAAGACGGTCATGTTCCGGCCGATGGCGCCGAGCCCGCCGAGCGGTATTATCCGCAGTCCGCCCTCCGGCAGCGGCGGTGGAAGTTGGGCCTCCTCGTTGTGCGCCTCGGTCACGCGTTCACCTCATTCTGCGACGCCGTCACCCGGCGTCCGTCGTGTCGTTTGATCATTCGGGGAGGGGCAGGCCCGCCGCCGCGCAGTCGGCGCGCAGCTGGGCGACCTGGCCGTCGGTGGCGTCCACCAGCGGCGGCCGGACCGGACCGGCCGGCAGCCCCTGTGCGGCCAGGCCCGCCTTGACCAGGATGGTGCCCTGGGTGCGGAAGATCCCCGTGTACAGCGGCAGCAACCGGCGGTGCACTGCCAGCGCCGTCGCCGTGTCTCCCGCGTCGTACGCCTCGATCATCCGCTTGGTCGCGGCGCCGGTGAAGTGGGTCGACGTGCCGACCACGCCGACGCAGCCGACGGCCAGCGCGGGCAGGGTGAGCGCGTCCTCGCCGCTGTAGTACGCCAACTCGGTGCGGCTGGTCACCCAGCTGGTCGCCGTCAGGTCACCCTTGGCGTCCTTCACTGCGACGATCCGGCCGTGCTCGGCGAGCTGGACCAGGGTCTCGGTCTCGATCGGCACGCCGGAGCGGTGCGGGATGTCGTAGAGCATCACCGGCAGCCCGGTCGCGTCGGCCACCGTGGTGAAGTGTCGCAGCAGCCCGGCCTGCGGCGGCTTGTTGTAGTACGGGGTGACCACCAGCAGCCCGTGCGCACCGGCCTTCTCCGCGGAGGCGGCCAGCTCGACGGTGTGCCGGGTGTCGTTGGTGCCGACGCCGGCCACCACCCGGGCCCGGTCGCCGACGGCCTCCACCACGGCCCGGATCAGGCGTTCCTTCTCGGCGTCGGTGGTGGTCGGCGACTCACCGGTGGTGCCGTTGACCACCAGCGCGTCGTTGCCCTGCTCGGTGACCAGGTGATCCGCGAGCCGCGCCGCGCCGTCGAGGTCGAGCGCGCCGTCGGCGGTGAACGGGGTCACCATGGCCGTGAGCACCCGGCCGAACGGGCGCGAGGCCGCCCGGACCGGGGCGTCAAGGTGGTCGTGCGTCATGGTGACAACCTATCGGACGGCCGGCGGCCGGCCACCGGGGAAGGGCCTCACGACCCCTGGGCGTGCGGGCTGTTCGCCACCTCCGTGCCGTCGGGCAGGGTCGAGATGGTGAAGTCGGCGAAGACGTTCGGCGCGGCCCGCTGCAACTGCCGCAGACATTCCACCGCCAGCTCGCGGATCTCCACGTCGGCGTGCTCGGTGGCGCGCATCCCGATGAAGTGCCGCCAGGCCCGGTAGTTGCCGGTGACCACGATGCGGGTCTCGGTGGCGTTCGGCAGCACCGCCCGGGCCGCCTGCCGGGCCTGCTTGCGCCGCAGCGTCGGGTTCGCCACGTCGGCGAAGCGCCGTTCCAGCCCCTCCAGCAGGTCGTTGTAGGCGCGTACGCTCGCCTCGGCGGCCTCGACGAACCGCTTGTGCAGCTCCGGGTCCTCGGCGATCACCGTCGGCTCGACCATCGCCGCGTCCCGCTCCGGCACGTACCGCTGGGACAGCTGCGAGTACGAGAAGTGCCGGTGCCGGATCAGCTCGTGGGTGAACGAACGGGACACCCCGGTGAAGTAGAAGCTCACCGAGCCGTGCTCCAGCACGCTCAGGTGGCCCACCTCCAGGATGTGGGCCAGGTAGCCGGCGTTCGTGGCGGTGGCCGGGTTCGGCTTCTTCCAGCTCTGGTAGCAGGCCCGCCCGGCGAACTCCGCGAGCGCCTGCCCCCCGTCGGCGTCGGTCGACCAGGGCACGTCCTCCGGCGGGTCGAAGTGGGTCCACGCGATCAATCTGACCTGGGGCTGCACCATCTCCGGCATGCCTGGGACTGTAGTGGGACCACCCTCGCCCGCCCAAGCCAGGCTCGCTCCCTGCCGCCTCGGTCACCGCTCGCGGCGCCGGAGCGGGGGCGCCGCTAGACGTACAGGGCGGTGAAAGGGGGCCAGGGGAAGTTGCGCACCACGGAGAAGGCCAGCCAGGCGGCCATGAACCCGCCGATGAGCCGCGGGCCGATCCGCAGCTCGGGCAGCCGCCAGCCGAACGCCTGCTGCCCCGCCCAGGCGACGAAGAAATAGGCCAGGAAGGGCAGCGCGAAGACGAAGAAGAAGTGGTGCCGGGCCGCGGCCGGCAGGTCGGCGTGCAGCACGTACCACAGGGCGCGGGTGCCGCCGCAGCCCGGGCAGTCCAGCCCGGTGGTCAGCTTGAGCAGGCAGGTCGGCAGGGCATCCGGCGCCGAGCGGGTGGGGTCGCTGAGCAGCGTGTAGCCGATGCCGGCGGCGACGCAGCCGACGGCGGCCAGCGGCACCACCCAGCGCGGGGTGCGGGCGTGCAGCCGCGTCACGAACCGGGTGAGCCGGTCGGACTCGACCACCGGATAGGTGCCCGGGTGATCCGCCGGCCAGCCGGGCGGCACCGCCCCGTCAGGTTGCTCGCCGACTGGCGGGGGCGGCTCGGCACCCGATCGGTCAACGCTCGTCACGACCGTCACCGTACACCGGCCACACCCGCCAGCGCGGCGGCCAGCGGGGCAGCGAGGTCACCGGCGGCCGGCGGCGCCACCGCCGTCAGGCCGAGCCAGCCGGCCAGGCGGTACAGCTCCGCGGCGAGCGCCACGGCCGTCTCCCCCGGGTCGACGCCCGGCTCGGCCCAGGCGGCCGGCACCAACAGCACCCCCGCCTTGCGATCGGCCTTCAGGTCCACCCGGGCGGTGAACCGCTCGCCCTGGCGGAACGGCAGCACGTAGTAGCCGTACACGCGCTGCGGGGCGGGGACGTAGATCTCGATGCGGTAGCTGAAGTCGAACAGCCGCTCGGTGCGGGCACGTGCCCAGATCAGCGGGTCGAAGGGGCTGACCAGCGTGTTGCCGCGCACCCAGCGGGGCAGCCGGGCCTGCGCGTGCAACCAGGCCGGCTGCCGCCAGCCCGGCACGGTGACCGGCCGCAACTCCCCCGCCTCGACCAGGTCGGCGATGGCCTGCCGGGCGCCGACCACCGGCAGCCGGAAGTAGTCGCGCAGCTCCAGCTCGGCGGCCACCCCGAGCGACCGCGCCGCGATGCCCACCAGGGTGCGGTACGCCTCCGCGTCGGTCGGCGTGGGTGCGTCGAGCACCTCGGCCGGCAGCACCCGCTCGGGCAGGTCGTAGCGGCGGGCGAAGGAACCGGTGCGCTCTGCCGCGCACACCTCACCGGCCCAGAAGAGGTATTCCAGCGCCTGCTTCACCGCCGACCAGTTCCAGCCCCAGTTGCCGGTCTGGCGGGGCGCGTCGTGCTCGATCTCGGCCACGGTCAGCGGACCCCGGGCGGCCACCTCGTCGCGTACCCAGGAGACCAGCTTGGGCTGCTCCTGCGCGATGCGGCGCATGCCGCCCCAGGCGTCGGAGTGCGCCCGCGCCATCCGCCAGCGCAGCACCGGGTGCAGGCCGACCGGCACCAGCGACGCCTCGTGGCCCCAGTATTCGAAGAGATCGCGCGGCCGGCGGTAGGCGGCCGAGTCGAGCAGCGTGGTCGGGTAGGGCCCGATCCGGCTGTAGAGCGGCAGGTAGTGCGCCCGTTGCAGCACGTTGACCGAATCCATCTGGATCAGCCCGACCCGGTCGAGCACCCGGCGCAGGTGCCGGCGGGTGGGCGCCCCGGTGGGCGGCGGGTCGGCGAACCCCTGTGCGGCCAGCGCGATCCGGCGGGCCTGGGCGAGGGAGAGCGATTCCGGTACGGCCATCGCAGGCAGGCTACGCCAGGCGTACGACATCGGTGCGGACGCTGGACCTGCCGCCCCCGGCGGCCTACAACTACTTCCATGCCCACCATCCGCCGTGAGGAGCCCGACGACGCCGAGGCGATCGCCCGGGTGCACATCAGCGGCTGGCAGGCCGGCTACGCCGGGATCATGCCGGACGAGGTGCTGCACCGGCTCAACCCGGTCGCCTGGGCACAGCGCCGCCGTGCCCTCGGCACCGCCGACCCGGAGCACCCCTTCACCACGCTGCTCGCCGAGGTCGACGGCGCGCTCGCCGGGTTCACCACGTTCGGCCCGTACCGCAACAACCAGGACCGGGGCGACCTCGACCCGGCGTACGGCGAGGTGGTGGCGATGTACGTCGCGCCCGCCCACTGGGGCGACGGCACGTCCCGGGCCCTGTTCGCGGCGGCCCGGGCGGGGCTGCGGGAGCGCGGCTGGACGGAGTACCGGCTCTGGGTGCTGGCGGACAACGACCGCGCCCGCCGGTTCTACCGGCGGGCCGGGCTGTCACCGGACGGCGAACGGTCGACCTACCCGGTGCCGCTGTCCGGCGGGCGCCCGCCGATCGAGCTGGTCGAGCTGCGCTACACCGGCCGGCTCGACGGCTGAGCCAGCCGGTGTAGCGCGGATGCTGAACCAGCCGCCAGCGCGGATGCTGGGCCCGACGGCATGCCGGATGCGGCCGGGCGGCGCACCGGCAGGAAGGCCAGCAGCGCCAGGCTGATCCAGACGTAGGTGTTGCTGAACAGGAAGCCGTCGACACCGGTGAAGTCCTGCTCCCACGCCCAGACGATCCGGCTGATCAGGAAGGCGTACCCGATGGTCGCGGCGACCAGCAGGACGCGGCGCCGGCGGCTGCCGGGCCGCGCGGCCATGCCGTTGTCCACCAGCAGGAGCAGCCCGGGCAGCAGCCAGACCAGGTGGTGCACCCAGGTGACCGGGCTGACCAGGCACATCACCGCGCCGGTCAGCGCCAGGCCGGTGGCCTCGTCGCCGGCGGAGGCCGCGGCGCGGGACCGCCACACCCAGATCACCAGCGTCGCCGCGACCAGCAGCAGCCAGGCCAGCGTGCTGGGGCTCTGCGGATCGAGCCGGGCCACCACGCCACGCAGCGACTGGTTGGAGACGAAGGCCAGCTCACCGACCCGGCCGGTGTTCCACAGCGCGGTGGTCCAGAACTCCCGGGAGGCGTCCGGGAACAACGCGGCGGCGAGCACCGTCGCCGCGGTCGCGGTGCCGATCGCGGTGACCGCCGCCCGCCAGCGCCCGGTCACCAGCAGGTAGACGATGAAGATGCCCGGCGTGAGCTTGATCGCGGTGGCCAGGCCGATGCCGATCCCGGCCCACCGGCTGCCGTTCGGCAGCAGCCGCAGCAGGTCCACCGCCACCAGGAAGAGCAGCAGCGTGTTGACCTGGCCGAAGTTGATGGTCTCGCGCATCGGCTCGAAGGCCGCGGCCAGGCAGAGCGCCACCGCGAAGGCGAACCAGCGGGTCCAGCCGGCCCGCCGGGACACCGGGTCCAGCAGCCACCAGATCAGCACCGCGCTGGTCACCACGCCGGCGGCGACGCTCACCACGATCGCCGCATGCCAGGACAGGTACGCCATCGGCAGCATCACCAGGGCGGCGAACGGCGGGTAGGTGAAGCCGTACTGGGTGCCGGGCCGGAGGTGGTCGTAGAGTTCCCCGCCGTCGTGTGCCCACCAGACCAGCGCGCCCCGGTAGACCTGCAGGTCGAAGAAGCCGTGCCGGACCGCCGCCACCGACAGGAACGCGGCCACCGCGACGGCGAGCACGATCACGACGGCAACCTGCCAAACCGTCCGCCTGGCACCCTGCGCCACCGTCGCCTCCCTCGCCCTGCGTAGGCTGTCGTGCCATGAGTCTCGGGTACGTCCGCCCGGCGCGTCCGGAGGACGCCGGCGAGATCGCACGCATCCAGCTCGCGACCTGGCGGGTCGCCTACCGGCGGCTGCTGCCCCGGCACGTGCTGGACGGCCTCGACGAGGCGGCGCTCGCCCAGCGCTGGGACGCCGCGATACGCCAGCCGCCGGGCGACACCCACCGGGTGCTGGTCGCCGTCGAACAGGCCGAGCAATCGTATCTGGTGGGGTTCGCCGCCTCCGGCCCGGCCGACGCCGAGGCGTTGGCACCGAACGAGCCCGCCGACAGCCTCGGCCCGGACGTCGTCGCCGTGACGGACCTGCTGGTCGAGCCGCGCTGGGGCCGGCGCGGGCACGGCAGCCGGCTGCTCGCCGCCAGCGTCGACCTGTGGCGGGAGTCCGGCTTCGACCGGGCGGTGGCCTGGGTGTTCGAGGGCGAGCCGGCGTCCCGGAAGTTCCTCACCGCGGCCGGCTGGGAACCCGACGGCGCCGGGCGCGCCCTGGACGTGGACGACATGCTGGTGCCCCAGCTACGCCTGCACGTCGCGGTCCCCACCGAAGCACCCCAGGCCGGCTGATTCGCGGCGTCGGGCGGCCGGGCGCGCTCAGTCGAGCAGGGCGTCCAGGCCGAGGGTCAGGCCCGGGCGGTCGCGCACCGCGCGCACCGCGAGCAGCACCCCGGGCATGAACGACACCCGGTCGTACGAGTCGTGCCGGATGGTCAGCGTCTCCCCGGTGGCGCCGAAGAGCACCTCCTGGTGGGCGACCAGACCGCTGGCCCGGACGGCGTGCACGCGTACCCCGTCGATGTCGGCGCCACGGGCACCGGCGACCTCGTCCCTGGTGGCGTCCGGCGCGGGGCCCAGCCCGGCCTCGGCGCGGGCCGCCGCGATCAGGCGCGCGGTGTGGGTGGCGGTGCCGCTGGGCGCGTCGAGCTTGCGCGGATGGTGCTGCTCGACGATCTCGACCGACTCGAAGTACCGGGCCGCGCGCGTGGCGAACTGCATCATCAGCACCGCACCGAGGCCGAAGTTCGGGGCGATCACCACGCCCACGTCGGGCCGGCCGGCCAGCCAGCCACGGACCTGCTCCAGCCGCTGCCCGGTGAAGCCGGTGGTGCCCACCACCGCGTGGATGCCCTGGTCGATGCACCACCGCAGGTTGTCCATGACGACATCCGGGGTGGTGAAGTCGACGACCACCTGCGCGCCGGCCGCCGCGACGTCGGTCAACGCGTCGCCCTGGTCGACCGCCGCCACCACCTCCGTGTCGGCGGCACCGTCGACGGCCCGGCACACCTCGGCACCCATCCGGCCACGGGCACCCAGCACACCGACCCGGATCGGCCCGGCCGCGCCCCTCTGCTGCTCGTCAGTCACCGGCACAAGGTAACCCAGGCGCTCAGCCGCACGCGGTCCGGTAGGGCACGGTCGGGAGGTACCGCTGCCACTCGCCCCGGTCGAACGCCTCGGGTGAGCCCGCGCAGTACCGCTGGTGCAGGCTCTCCGGGTCGAGGTCCACGACGAGCACGCCGTCGTTCGACAGGAACGGCTTCCACGGGGAACTGGCCCGGACCTCCAGCACCAGGTAACGGCCGTCCGGGCTGAATCTCGGCGAGGTCCCGTAGAGGGTGACGGGGTGCGCGTAGAGGCCCTGGCCCGGCGCCGCCCGCCGCCACACCGTCGCCGTCGGGCCTTCGCTCTCGCCGTATCCGGCCACCACCATCAACTGCCCGTCGGGGCTGAGCAGGTACCCTCCGCCGTCGGCGCGCAGCCGGTCCTCGCCGGACAGCGCGGGCGCGGGCGCCGGGTCGTCGACGTCGGTGAGATCCCAGGCCACGAGCCCCCGACTGGTACCGACGGCGACCCGGTCGACGCCCAACACCACCACCTCGGCCAGGTGGGAATCCGCCTCGAGAAGCCCGGCCCGGCGGGGCTCGTGCGGGTCCGCGAGATCCCAGAGCTGGACCTGCGGCTCCTGGTCGACGGACGCGACCACGAGCGCCACCCGCCGCTCGGGCAGGTACGTCACGGTGCTCGGGGCGCTGAGGGCGTTCGCGGAGCCGCCCAACACCCCGGCGGCCCTCGGTGCGGCGCCGTCCCGAAGATCCCACAGGTGGATGTCCCGGGCGCCCCAGGCCGCCAGCAGATCCGGCCCGAGGTAGCGCACCTTGCGGGCCGGCTCGGGCAGCATCACCCGGGCCAGCTCGTCGATGCGGCCCTGATCCCGCACCGCCAGCACCCGCAGTTCCCGGTCCCGGGAGCTGCCCGCGACGAGCTGACGCCCGTCCGGCCCCGGCACCACGATCGTCTCCCGGCCGGGCGGCACCGGCAGCGCGTCCCCCGCGATCGGGCTCCGCCCCTCGGGCACCTCCCACAACTGGAGCACCTCGGCGTTGCGGGCGATGGCGATACGTCCGCCGGGTAGGAACGCCGCACCGGACCAGCCCCGGGGAAGCGTCGCACGCATTCTCGGGGCAGGCCCGCCCAGCTCCCAGAACACGCTGCCATGCTTGGGCAGCAGATCGGTCAGTTCGGTCAGGTCGGCCGCCATGATCCGGCCGGTCCCGTCGAACGCGTCGAAGACACTGTCGACGTCGTTCACACCCTGGTTGGACAGTCCGTACGGCAGCAGGGACAACGGACGCGCCCAGAGTCGGATCCCGCCCGCCTCCGTTCCCTGGGCCAGCCCGATCCCGTCCGGCCGGAAGGCGACCGCCGAGCTGGGCTCCGCCCCGCCCAGCCGGGTCCGCCAGGTGGGGCCGGCGCGCGGGTCGACCTCGATCACGTCGATCCCGCCGGTGGCGTGGCCGGAGACGAACAGCGCCGACGTCTGCTCTCCGGGTTGGAACGCCAGCGACCAGACTATGCCGTCGGCGTCCGCTGGACCATCGATCGTGCCGCCGATCTCGCGCGGACGGGCCGGGTCGGTGATGTCCCATCCGTTGAGCGTGCCGAGCCCTCCGCCGGCGACGAGCAACGATTCGGTGAAGGTGGCCCCGAGCGCGACCGCCAGGGCGGTCGGGGTCCGCAGTTCGCTGAGCTTCGTGGGTTGGCGCGGATCCGCCACGTCCCACAGCCGGATCGTGTCCTCCGTCTCCTGCGGCGGCTTCCGGCTGCTGGTCACCAGGACGCCGCCGCGCCGGTCGAAGGCCACCGCCCATACGTCGGTGGGGTCGACCTTCAGCTCGGCCAGCGGCCGAGGACGCCACGGCTGGGCGATGTCCCAGAGCTGGACCACCCCGGCGACGTCGCCCGTGGCGAGGACCGACCCGTCCGGCGAGACGCCGATGGTCCGCAGCGACTCCGGACCGGTCGGCACCGCAGCGACCTGGAACGGTCGCGCGGGATCGAGCACATGCCAGACGAGCAGCTGCCCCGCCGACCACCCGAAGAGGTATCGGCCCTGCGCACTGGTGGCGATGGGAGTCACGTTCGGCAGGGAGATGACCGCGCCGGGCAGCGGGTGGCGGTGATCACCGACGTGCCACAGCCGGACCGTCCGGTCGGTCGAGGAGCTGGCGAGCACCTTCCCGTCGGCGAAGTAGGCCAGGTTGTAGACGTGACCGTCGTGCCCGGTCAGCGCGACGGGCAGCGGCGCCGCCGCCGCGGCGTAGAGCGCCTGGCGGGCCTGCTCGGTCGGTGACGTCCGCCATGCCGTCGTCGCGAGCGCCAGCGCCTGCTCCGGCTGGGTCGCCCGCATGGCGTTGGCCTGGGCGGCGATCAGTCGGGAGCCGAGTTCGGCGTCCAGGCGTTCCGCCCGCGCCCGTTGCTGCACCGCGACGACACCGCCGGTGCCGAGCACCAGCACCAGGACGGCGAGAAGCGCCGCCGCGAGCCGGCCGGTCCGGCGCCGCCGCAGGCTGCGGTCCAGGAAGTCCCGCTCGACCGGGCCCAGCTCGCTCACCCCGGTCGCCGCCAGCGTCTTCCGGACGACCATGAGCCGGCTGCCGGCGAGCAGGTCGCCACGGCGCCGCCCGCCGGAGCGCCACAACGCCGCCGCGTCGGTGAGCTGCTCTCCGGCGACCAGGCGCCCCCGGTCGTCGTTGAGCCAGCTCCGCAGGCGCGGCCAGGCGCGCAGCAGGATCTCGTGGCTGATCCGGACGTCGCCGTCGGCCTCGATCCCGAGCAGCCGGCGGGCGGCCAGCCGTTCCACCACGACGACCGCGTCGCCGTCCAGCCCGTCGAGCAGATCGGCACGCGCTACCGGGCGGGCGGTGTCGACACCGTCCGCACCGACCCGGGTCAACCGCAGCAGCAGGCGCCGGACGATCTCCTGCTGGGCCGGCGTGAACCCGGCGTACGTCTCCTCCGCGGTCTTGGCGATCGCCCCGTCGAGCCCACCGCTCTCCCGGTACGCCGCCAGGTCCAGCCGGCTGCCCCGACGCCGCCGCCAGGTCTCCCAGAGCACGTGGGACAGCAACGGCAGCGCGCCCGGCTCCGGCCCTCGGGGTCCGTCCGCGCCCAGCTCGTGCAGGATCAGCTCGGCGAGCCCCTCGTCGAGGTCGAGACCGGCCCGGGCCGCCGGCTCCCGCACCGCGCTCCGCAGCTCCGCGCCGGTCATCGGGCCCACCACGACCCGGGGCCCGGCGACCAGCCCGGCGAGCGCGGGCTCGGCACTCGCCGCACCGTAGAAGTCGGCCCGGAGCACGACGACCACCACCGCCCAGGGCCCGCCGCCCGGCCGGGGCGCGGCCAACGCCGACAGGCACGCCATGAAGCCGCGCCGCGTGTCGTCGGTGCTGCCCAGCGTGAAGAGTTCCTCGAACTGGTCGACCACCAGCAACGCCGGCCGCTCCGGACCGCCACCGGTGCCCCGGTCGAGCAGCTCGACGGCCGCGGCCGGCCGCTCGGCCAGCCGGCTCCCGGCGTCGGGGCGGTCGTCACCGAGCACCCGGGCCAGCGACGACAGCGGGTCCGGGCCCGGGGTGAAGGGCCGCAGCGGCACCGGCCACACCCGCGCGGAGGCGTCGTCGCCCCAGCCGTCGCGCCGCGCCGCCGGCAACAGGCCGGCGTGGACGAGGGAGGTCTTGCCGACGCCGGAGGGACCGATCACCAGCAGCGGTACCGGATCGGCCAGCCGCTGGGCGGCCTGCGCGTGGAGCGTGGCGCAGACCGCCTCCCGGCCGAAGAAGACGTCGGCATGCCGCTCCTCGAAGGGTTCGAGGCCACGGTAGGGGCTCGGGCCGGTCGACTGCGCGACCGGCGCGCCGCCCGAGCGGCCGGGTGGCTGCCAGGCTGGGTTCGCGGCGAGGACGAGGCGGCCGGCGTGACCCGCCTCCTGCCGCCGGGGCAGCGGCGCGCCGGCGACGCGCAACGCCGTGAACAGGTGGTGGTACGCGTCGTCCAGGGTCAGCGCCCGCCCCGCGTCCGGGTCGCCCCGGTCGAGGAAGGTGAGGAACTCGCCGGTGAAGGCGGTGTACGCCGCGTCGGGGTCGGCGAGGGCCAGTTGTTCCGCGGAGCTGAGCAGATAGACGCCGTGCACCGGGGGCGGCTCGGCCACCGTCGCCGGTACCGGGGCGTCCAGCTGCGCCCGCGCCGAGAAGCAGCAGTCGAGGACCACCACGATCGACGACGCGCGGCAGACGGAGAGCGCCTGACGCAGATCCGAGACCCGGTACGCCTGGTGGGCGGCCAGTCCCGGGGTCAGCCGGTCGGTGCCGGCGGCGGCCAGGTACAGCTCCCCGTCCCGGCCGCGCAGCCCGTGACCGACGTACCAGATCAGCAGGACGGTCTCCGCCTGCTGGGTGGCCTCGCTGATGGCTCTGGCGATGGTGAACGCGTCCGGGGCGTCGTGCAGGACGGTGAGCTGCGACCGTGCGACGCCACACCGGCCGGTCAGCCGGTCCACCAGCGCCGCCGACGTACGCCCGACGGCCGGCACCGCCGGCAGGCCCGGACCGTGATGGTTCTCCGTGGCGATGACCAGGACCCGGACACCGCGTCCGGTGAGGTCGCTCATCCGGTGGGGGCGGCGCCCTCGTCGGCCGGTGCCCGATCCCGGCCCACCCTCGGCGCCCCGGTGGGCTGCCCGGCGGAGAGGCCGGCGAGCACGGCGGCCAGTTGACCGCGCAGCTCGGCGTCGGTCATCTCGCGGACCCGGTCCGCCTCCAGCTTCACCCGCGAGCCGTCCGGCAACTCCAGCTCGACGCGCACCGCGCCGCTGCGGTGGCGCAGCCAGGACACCAGCGCGGTGGCGAACGCCGTGGCGACGCTGCCGGGGGCGATCGCGAGCAGCAGCGCCTCCAGCGTCGGGCCCAGGACGCCCGGCGGGGGCGGTGCCTCCAGCGGGGTGAGCCGGCCGCGCAACTCCGGGACGTCGGCGAGCCAGTGGTGCAGCTCCGCCAGGTGGACCGCGCCGTGCTCGCTGTCGACCAGGATGCGGACGTCCACCTCTGCCCCCCGTCGCTCGTCACGTATCGGCGCCGACGAGTCTAATCAGGACCGACCCCGGCGACCGGGGTCGGTCCGGTTTGGGACAGGATGCGAGAAGGTTCAGCCGGTGAAGTCGAACTCGCCGAACGGACCTACCACGGCCAGGGACATCGGTCGACCCAGCAGCTCGGCGGCGAGGGAGTTGACGTCGTCGAGGGTGACCGCGTCGACCCGGTCGAGCAACTCGTCGACCGGCATCAGGTCGCCGTAGAGCAGCTCGCCCTTGGCCAGCCGGCTCATCCGCGAACCGGTGTCCTCCAGGCCGAGCACGAACGCGCCCTTGCTCATTCCCTTGCCCCGGGCCAGTTCCGCCTCGGTGATGCCGTCCGCGGCGGTACGCGCCAACTCGGCGCGGGTCAGCTCTAGCACCTCCTGGACCCGGCTCGGGGCACAGCCGGCGTAGACGCCGAACAGGCCGCTGTCGGCGTACTGGCTGGCGTAGGAGTAGACGGAGTACGCCAGGCCGCGACGCTCACGGATCTCCTGGAACAGCCGGCTGGACATTCCCCCGCCGAGCACGTTGTTCAGCACGCCGAGGGCGAAGCGGCGCTCGTCGAGCCGGTCGATGCCGGGGCAGCCGAGGACGACGTGCGCCTGCTCGGTCTCCTTCTTCTCCACCACCGTGGTGGCGGCCCTGGTGCGTACGACCGGGGTGGCCGGCCGGTGCGGCGCGGGCGCCGCCGCGTCGGTGTCCAGCGGGGTGCCCCGCAGCGCCTGGCGGACCAGCCGCACCACGGCCGTGTGGTCGAGGTTGCCGGCGGCGGCGATGACGATCTGCGGCGCGACGTAGCGGCGCTGGTAGAAGCCCTGGATCTGCCGGCGGGTCATCGGGGTGACCGTCTCCACCGTGCCGGAGATCAGCCGGCCCAGCGGATGGTCACCGTAGACGGCCCGGGCGAACAGGTCGTGCACCTCGTCGCCGGGCTCGTCGTCGTGCATGGCGATCTCCTCCAGGATCACGCCGCGCTCGGTCTCCACGTCGGCCGGCTCCAGCACCGAGTCGGCGACCAGGTCGCACATCACGTCGATGGCCAGGGGGAGATCCTCGTCCAGCACCCGGGCGTAGTAGCAGGTGTATTCCTTCGTGGTGAAGGCGTTGGTCTCCCCGCCGACCGCCTCGATCGCGGAGGAGATCTCCAACGCACCCCGCTTGTGGGTGCCCTTGAACAGCAGATGCTCCAGGAAGTGGGCGGCGCCGGCCTGGGGCCCGGTCTCGTCCCGCGAGCCGACCGCCACCCAGATGCCGAACGACACGCTGCGCATCGCCGGGATCGCCTCGGTCAGCACGCGCAACCCGCTGGGCAGCACCGTGCGGCGTGCCGTACCGCCGAGCGGATCGTCGCTCAGGGTCCGGGTCACCGCCCGGGCCGACCCGCCCGTGGGGCGGGCGGTCCCGACGGCGTGCCGGGCGTCACCGGGCGGCGTCACCCCACCTCGTCGCGGCGGCGGGGACGAACGCCGGGTCCGACTCACGGCAACCTGCTTCCAGTTCGACGAGGGAGGGTTGGTTACGAACCGGCCGGGGCGACGGCGTCGCCCCGGCCGGTCAGTGGTGATCCGGGATCAGCTGTGCCGGGTGCGGCGCCGCGGGCGCGAGTCGCCGTCGCCCTCGCCGCCCTCGCCACGGTCGGGACCGCGGCCACCCCGGTCGCCGCCACGGTCGCGGTCACCCCGGTCGCGCGGGCCACGGTCACCGCGGTCGCGGCCGGCGGGCCGCTCACCGGACGCCTCACCGGCGGCCGGCGCCTCGGCGCCCTCCGGCCGGACCTTGTCCAGGTAGATCTTGCCGCGCTGGTCGATGTCCGCGATCTCGACCTCGACCCGGTCGCCGACGTTGAGGAAGTCCTCGACCTTCTCGACCCGCTTGCCGTCGCCCACCTTCGAGATGTGCAGCAGGCCGTCGCGGCCCGGCAGCAGCGAGACGAACGCGCCGAACGGCGCGGTCTTGACCACCGTGCCGAGGAACCGGTCGCCGACCTTCGGCAGGGTCGGGTTGGCGATCGCGTTGATCCGCTCGACCGCCGCCTGCGCCGACGGACCGTTGGTCGCACCGACGTAGATGGTGCCGTCGTCCTCGATGGAGATCTCGGCGCCGGTCTCGTCCTGGATGGCGTTGATGGTCTGCCCCTTCGGGCCGATCACCATGCCGATCTTGTCGACCGGGATCTTCACGGTGGTGACCCGCGGCGCGTAGTCGGACATCTCGGCCGGTGCCTCGATCGCCCGCTGCATCACGTCCAGGATGGTCTGCCGGGCCTCGTGGGCCTGCTGGAGCGCGGCCGCCAGCACGTCGGACGGGATGCCGTCGAGCTTGGTGTCGAGCTGCAACGCGGTGACGAAGTCCCGGGTGCCGGCGACCTTGAAGTCCATGTCGCCGAACGCGTCCTCGGCGCCGAGGATGTCGGTCAGCGTCACGTACTGGGTCTTGCCATCGACCTCGTCGGAGATGAGGCCCATGGCGATGCCGGCCACCGGCGCCTTCAGCGGCACACCGGCCGAGAGCAGGCCCAGCGTCGAGGCGCAGACCGAGCCCATCGAGGTGGAGCCGTTGGAACCGAGCGCCTCGGAGACCTGCCGGATGGCGTACGGGAACTCCTCCCGCGACGGCAGCACCGGGATCAGCGCCCGCTCCGCGAGGGCACCGTGGCCGATCTCGCGGCGCTTCGGCGAGCCGACCCGACCGGTCTCACCGGTGGAGTACGGCGGGAAGTTGTAGTTGTGCATGTAGCGCTTGGACTTCTCCGGGGAGAGGGTGTCCAGCGCCTGCTCCATGCGCAGCATGTTGAGCGTGGTGACACCGAGGATCTGGGTCTCGCCGCGCTCGAACAGCGCCGAGCCGTGCACCCGGGGCAGCACGCCGACCTCGGCGGTCAGCGGGCGGATGTCGCGCGGGCCACGGCCGTCGATGCGGACCTGCTCGCGCAGCACCCGGCTGCGCACCTCGGACTTGGTCAGCGAGCGGAAGGCGGCGGAGAGTTCCTTCTCCCGGCCCTCGAAGCGCGGGCCGAGATCCTCCAGCACGCGCGCCTTCACCGCGTCCAGGGCCTCCTCGCGGACCGCCTTGCCGGCGATCTGCAGGGCCTCGGCGACATCGGCGCGGGCCAGCTCGACGACCGCGTCGTAGATGTCGTCCTGGTAGTCGAGGAAGACCGGGAAGTCGGCGACCGGCTTGGCGGCGACCTCGGCCAGCTCGCTCTGCGCCCGGCACAGCTCGCGGATGGCCGGCTTGGCGGCCTCCAGGCCGCTGGCCACGACCTCCTCGGTCGGTGCGGTGGCCCCGCCGGCGACCAGGCTCACGGTGTGCTCGGTGGCCTCCGCCTCGACCATCATGATCGCGACGTCGCCGTCGGGCAGGGCCCGACCGGCCACCACCATGTCGAAGGTGGCGCGGCTCAGCTCCTCGTGGGTCGGGAAGGCGACCCACTGGCCGTCCACGTGCGCCATCCGGGTCGCCCCGATCGGGCCGGAGAACGGCAGGCCGGAGAGCTTCGTCGACATCGACGCGGCGTTGATGGCCACCACGTCGTACGGGTGCTGCGGGTCGAGCGCGAGGATGGTCTCGACGACCTGGACCTCGTTGCGCAGGCCCTTGACGAACGACGGGCGCAGCGGCCGGTCGATCAGCCGGCAGGTGAGGATGGCGTCCTCGCTGGGCCGCCCCTCGCGGCGGAAGAACGAGCCGGGGATCCGGCCCGCGGCGTACATCCGCTCCTCCACGTCGACGGTCAGCGGGAAGAAGTCGAACTGCTCCTTCGGCTGCTTGCCGGCGGTGGTGGCGGAGAGGACGACCGTCTCGCCGAGCTGGGCCGTCACGGAGCCGGCGGCCTGCCGGGCCAGCCGGCCGGTGGAGAAGGTGATCTCACGGGTGCCGAACGACCCGTTGTCGATCACGGCGGTGCGGGATTCGGTGCCGAGTCTGGTCTCGGTCATGGTGCGGTCATGCTCCTTCGCATCGGGGGCCACGACGCGGGAGCCGTACGGACGGCCGGTCTTCGATCGAAGCGCCCGGGGCCGCCGGCGGGATGCCGGGGCGCCCGGAGGCCACTACCGGAGACCGGTACGCCGACGCTCCCCTGTCTGGGTGGTCGCGGCCCGTTTCTCGGGTGGGACGCCGGCGGGGGGAGTGGCCTGGTGGGCCACTCCCCCCGTCACGTCACCGGCGCAGGCCGAGTCGCTCGATGAGCGACCGGTAGCGGTTGATGTCCTTCTTCTGGACGTAGTTGAGCAACCGACGGCGACGGCCGACCAGCAGCAGCAGCCCACGGCGGCTGTGGTGGTCGTGCTTGTGCACCTTCAGGTGCTCGGTGAGGTCGGCGATCCGCTTGGTGAGGACCGCGACCTGCACCTCGGGCGAACCGGTGTCGCCCTCGACGGTCGCGTACTCCTCGCGGATCTTGGCCTTGGACTGCTGGTCGAGCGCCATGTTCTCCCTGTTTCGGTGGGTTGTCTCGGTGCTGTCCGTCGGGCCGGGCTAGGGCACCGGCGACGGATGGACCTCGCACCCGCGGCGTCGAGCAGGCACGCGAGGCCCCACGTCGGTCAGCCGACGTCCCCGCCAGCCTACCAGCACCGGCCCGACCCAGCCGGTCAAGGGGCCGCCGGCGGGTCGGCGGCGCTCATCCCAGCACCCGCCGGGTCCGCTCGACGTCCTGGGCGATCTGGGCGACCAGCGGCTCGATCGAGTCGAAGCGGACCTGCCCGCGCAGATGCGCCACGAAGTCCAGGGCGAGCCGCTCGCCGTACAGGTCGCCGTCGAAGTCCAGGGCGTACGCCTCGACCCGGCGCTCGCGGCCGGAGAAGGTCGGGTTGGTGCCGACCGACACGGCGGCGGCGAGTGGCTTCCGCTGCCCCCGGCGGATCATCCGGGCGGCGTAGACGCCGTCGGCGGGCACCGCGGCGTACCGGTGGCAGAGCAGGTTCGCGGTCGGGAAGCCCAGCTCACGCCCGCGCTGGTCGCCCCGGACGACCACACCCTCCAGCCGGTGCGGGCGGCCCAGCGCGGCGGTCGCCGCGGTCACGTCACCCGCGTCGACGCAGGAGCGGATGTACGTCGAGGAGAAGACCGTGCCGGCCTCGGCCACCAGCGGTGCGCCCTCGACGGAGAAGCCGAACGTGCGGCCGAGCCGTTCCAGCAGCGCCACGTCACCGGCGGCCCGGTGCCCGAACCGGAAGTTGTCGCCCACCACCACCAGCGCGGCGTGCAGGTGCTCGACCAGCACGTCGTGCACGAACGCCTCGGCCGGCAGCCGGGAGAACTCGGGCGTGAACGGCACCACGCAGAGCACGTCCACCCCGAGCGCCTCGATCAGCTCCGCCTTGCGGGCCGGCTCGGTGAGCACCGCCGGGTGGGAGCCGGGCCGGACCACCTCGGCCGGATGGGGATCGAAGGTCACCACCACCGACCGCACGCCGAGTTCGCGGGCGCGGGCCACGGCGTGCCCGATCGTCGCCTGGTGCCCCTTGTGCACCCCGTCGAAGACGCCGATGGTGACGACGGACCTCCCCCAGCCACCCGGCGCCGCGTCGTACCCCCGCCACCGCTGCATGCTGCTCCTCCGCTGTCGTTCGTCCCGGCCGTCGGCGGTCGACGGCTCAGGCCGGTGCGAGCACGATCTCCGCGCGGGCCCGGCCGGCCCGCTCGCTGACGATAGCGATCAACCGACCGGCCGGATCGAAGACCGCGTACGGCCCGGCGAGGCCGACGGCGTCGAGCGGGCCGCCGTGGGAGAGCGTCGTCGCCTCCTCGGCGGTGGCGTCCCGGCGCGGGAAGAACCGGTCGGCCGCGACCGCGAGCGGCAGGCCCACCACGTCGGGCGCGCGGTCCGCCAACTCGTCGAGGGTGGCGGCCTCCGCCAGGGTGAAGCCGCCCACGGCCGTGCGTCGCAGCGCGGTCAGGTGGCCACCGACCGCCAGCGCCAGGCCCGCGTCGCGGGCGATCGCCCGGACGTACGTGCCGGTCGAACACGCGACGTCGACGTCGACGTCGAGCACGTCGGGCCGGTCACGGCGGATCGCCAGCACATCGAGCCGGGAGATGGTGACCCGCCGGGCCGGCAGGTCGACGCTCTCGCCCTTACGGACCCGCTTGTACGCCCGCTCTCCGTTGATCTTGATGGCGCTCACCGCACTCGGCACCTGGTCGATCTCCCCGGTCAGCGCGCTCAACGCCGCCCGGACCGCCTCGTCGGTGAGCGTCCCGGCGGGGGTGGTGGCGATCACATCACCCTCCGCGTCGTCGGTGACGGTGGACTGGCCGAGCCGGATGGTGGCGGTGTAGCTCTTGTCCGCGCCGATCACGTACGTCAGCAGGCGGGTGGCCCGGCCCACGCCGATCACCAGGACCCCGGTGGCCATCGGGTCGAGCGTGCCCCCGTGCCCCACCCGGCGGGTCCGCGCCAGCCGGCGGATCCGCGCCACGACATCATGCGACGTCATGCCGCCCGGCTTGTCCACCACGATCAGACCGTCTGCGCTCACGACGCGCAAGCCTGCCAGACCCCCTCGGCCGGACGAGCACCGGACGGCCGCCGAAAAACGGGATGTAGTCGGTGGTATCGCCCTGCGACGATGGAGGCATCGGCGGTGGTGAACGCCGTGTCAACAGACGACGGGGAGAACGCGATGACCACGGACGGCGGCTCCGCCCGCGCGCGGCGGTCCGAGGAGCCGGTGCGCCTGCGCACGCCCGAGCACCCGACCACGCTGCCCGACTGGATGCGCGACCCGCCGCCGGCGCGGCGCACCCTGGGCACCCGGCTCACCGAGAGCGTCGCCGCGTTGCCCGGGGCCGGGGCGGTCCGGCGCCGCTGGTGGGCCTGGCAGGGGCGAGAGCGCCTGCACCAGCGCTACCCGAACACCGTCAAGATCGTCGCCATGGCCGTCTCCTTCGTGGTGAGCCTGGCCCTGGTGCTCTTCGCCTACGCGCTCTACGGCCAGCGCTGATCACGCGGCGGTGCTACCGGCACGGCGTTCGGTCCGGACCGCACCGGTCACCGCCCAGGCACCGGTCCGCAGCCGCAGCAGCAGCCCGACCAGACGGATCACCACGAACAGCATCAGACCGGCCCAGATGCCGCCGAGGCCGAGACCGAGGGCGTGCGCGAGCCAGATGGCCGGCAGGAAACCGCCCAGCGCGCCGACCACGGTGAGATTGCGCAGGTAGCGGATGTCGCCCGCGCCGATCAGCACACCGTCGAGGGCGAACACCACCCCGGCCAGGGGCAGCATCGCGGCGAACCACGGCCACGCCACCAGCGCCTGCTCGTGTACCGCGGGGTCGGAGCTGAACCAGGTCGGCACGATGCCGGCACCCGCCGCCGCGAGCACGGCGAACGCCGTACCGCAGACCGCGCCGAGCCGGCCGATCCGCCGGGCCAGCGCGCGGGCCGCCGCGTCGTCACCGGCGCCCAGCGCCGCCCCGACGAGCGCCTGCGCGGCGATGGCCAGCGCGTCGAGCACCAGCGCCGCGAAGAACCACAGCTGTACGGCGATCTGGTGGGCACCGACCGTGGCGGCACCGAACCGGGCGGCCACCGCCGTGGCGGACAGGAAACTGGCCTGGAAGGCCACTCCCCGGATCAGCAGATCGCGGCTGAGCACCAGTTGCTGACCGATGACGCGGGGGCGGGGGCGCAGCGCCGCCCGCTCGGCCACCAGCGCGGCGGCGAAGAGGACGCCGGAGAGGGTCTGCGCGATCACGTTCGCCACCGCCGAGCCGATCAGCCCCATGCCCAGCGGGTAGACCAGCACCGGGCAGAGCACGGCGGAAAGCAGGTTGGGGCCGACGACGAAGGCCAGCGGCCGGCGGGTGTCCTGCACGCCCCGCAGCCAGCCGTTCCCGGCGGCGGCGAGCAGCAGCCCGGGGGCGCCGAACGCGGCGATCCGCAACCACTCACCGGCGGCGACCGCCACCTCGCCGCCACCGGCCAGCGCGCCGGCCAGGGCGCCACCACCGAGCTGCATGCCGACGACGACCAGCAGCCCCGCGCCAAGGGCCGACCAGGATGCCTGGACGCCCTCGGCCACCGCGGCGGCACGATCCCCGGCGCCGAAGTGCCGGGCGGCCCGACCGGTCGTGCCGTACGCGACCACGGTGCCCAGCCACGCCGTGAGGGTCATCACCGTCCCGCCGACCGCCACCGCCGCCAGCGGAACCCGGCCCAGATGACCGACGACCGCGGTGTCGACGAGGACGTAGAGGGGCTCGGCGGCGAGCACCACGAGGGCGGGCAGGGCGAGCGCGGCGATCCGGCGCGGCGACGCGACCCGGTCGTTGGCGATGGTGGACTGGCTCATCGCCGCCGATCGTGGCACGGGAAGAGTAAGGGGAGCAAGCCGGTGCGCTGCTTACCGCACCGGGAGCGTCACTCGCCGGGCCGGCGAGCCGCCGCTACGCGGTCGGTGGCGCGGAGGTCGGGGAGGGGCGGAGGGGCGGTGACGCCGTACGCGCGGGACGGCTCGACGTCACCGCCGGTCGCGTACGGTCACTGACGGGTGTCCATGGAGGTCTGCAGGGCGCGGCGGGCCTGCTCACGGGCCTCGTCGGTGGTCTCGGGCTTGGGCTTGGCGGGCATGGTGGACCCCTTCCAGGGCGCGCGCCACCGGGCGCGACGGCGCGTCACGGGCGGTGCTACGACAGCCGCCCGGGAAACCGGCTCCGGGGTCACCGGAACGGCGGGTGGGCGGCGTGGTGGCCCGGGTCGGTCGACCCTGGAGAGAGGCGAGACCGGGTATGGCTCCGCCCCCTGACCTGCGCCAAAGCGGCGCCGACCGTTTCCCAAGTTATCGTTCAGGTCCACATCGTGCGCGCTGTTCCCGGCATCTGGACCAGTCGGCTCCCCGTCACCGGGCCAGGAAGTGCCAGCCGATCCACCACCAGAAGCCGAACAGACCGATCCGGCCCACCGGCACCGGGCCCACCTCGTACCGCATGATGTAGGCGCAGACCTCACCGAGGGTCGGTATGCGCGACCCCTCCCGCCGGGCCAGCCACTCGACCAGCCCGAGCAGCGCCAACCCGACCAGGAACCCGCCGATCGCCAGTGCCCGCATCATCGACGCACCAGCCCCCAGAACGCCGACAGCCACACCAACCAGCCCGCGGAGCGGACCAGCCGGTCCTCCAGCAGCGGATCGGCCAGCAGGGAGAAGGTGGGGAAATCGTCGCCGGCCGCCGCGAAGAAGGTGGCACCCTCGAAGATCCCGAAGACCACCACCGGCAGCGTCCACCAGACCGCGCCGGATCCCAACCGCTGTGGCGCCGGACGGCGCGGCACCCGGTTGCTCAGACCGAGCCAGATCAGCACCCCGCCGGCACCGAAGACGTAGACGTTGGCCTCGGTCGAGAAGGACGGGAAACGACCTCCGACCAGTGAGAGGGCGACGAGGACCGGTACGCAGACGACCGGCCGCTCCCAGGTGCGAGGGGCCTCGACGGCGAGATCGTGGGGCTGCTCCATCATCCGATTCTCCCCGCCCTGTCCAGCCACCGAAACGTCGACTCCCCCGGAGCCGACCCTGAAAGTCACCCCTGCTGGTCGACGCCGCCCCGGCGGACGCCCGCCCGCAGCTGCGCCCGGATCCGCTCGACCACCTCGTCGACCGTGCCACGGCTGGTGAAGCCGGCCGCGAGCCGGTGCCCACCGCCGCCCAGCGCGACCGCCACCCGGCTGACATCCGTCGCGCCCTTGCTGCGCAGGGAGACCGCCCACACGCCCGGCGCGGTCTGCTTGACCACGCAGCTCACGTCGGCCTCGGCGGTGCAGCGCACCGGGTCGATCAGGGCCTCCAGCACGTACGGCCGCTGCTCGTGCCGGGCCAGGTCGTCCAGGGTCGCGTACGTCCAGACCAGGCCGTGTCCGGCGGCCGCGTCGGGCTCCAGCCGGGCCCGCCCGAGCACCTCGCCGAAGAGCCGCACCGCGCCGAACGGCCGGGTGTCGAAGACCCGCCGGGAGATGTCACCCGGACGGATCCCGGTGGCCAGCAGGCGGGCCGCCATCTCGTGCACCGCCGGGGTGGTCGCGTCGAACCGGAACGAACCGGTGTCGGTGCTCAGCGCCACGTAGAGGCACTCGGCGATGCCGGCGTCCAGCGGCACACCGAGCCGGTCCAGCAGCTGCTCGGCGACCACCGACGTCGCCGCCGCGGCCGGGTCGACCAGGTTCACGTCGCCGAAGCCGGCGTTGGAGGCGTGGTGGTCGAGCACCAGCGCGGTGCCCGAACCGGTCAGCCGGTCGGCTAGTTCGCCCAGCCGCGAGTCACTCGCCGCGTCGAAGCAGATGACCAGGTCCGGCTGCGGGTCGGCGTCCTCCGCCGGCACCAGTAGCTCCAGGCCGGGCAGGCCACGCAGCGGTTCGGGCACCTCCGGCGGGCCGGGGAAGGTCGCCTGCAACCGGCGTACGCCGAGCCGCCGCAGGCCGAGCGCGAAGCCGAGCATGCTGCCCAGCGCGTCGCCGTCCGGGTTGACGTGGCAGATCAGCAGCACCCGGCCGTCGGCGGGCAGCTGCCGCACCGCCGCCACCGCGGCGGCCCAGTCGGCCTCGGTCGGCCCGACCGGCTCACCAGCCCGGGCCGGGCCGGACTGGTGAGGTGTGGCGGGATCCCTCTCGGTCAGGGCACCGCCGGAGGGTGTGGTCACCGCCCGTCCCCGCCCCGGGAATCGGTCGCGCCCTCGTTCCCGCCGGCGTCGTCCTCGGTCTCGTCGTCGCCCTCGGTCTCGTCCTCGTCGAGGCGGTACGGCTGCGCCTCGCCGGCGTACTCGGCCTTGGCCGCGAGGCGTTGCACCTCGGCGTCGGCGTTACGGGCCGCCGCGAGCAGGTCGTCGATGTGCTTGACCTGATCCTGCACGTCGTCCAGGACGAAGGTCAGGGTCGGCGAGTGTCGCAGCCCGAGGGCCTTGCCGACGGTGCTGCGCAGCATGCCCTTGGCGCTGTCCAGCGCGGCGGCGGTACCCGCCTGGGCCGCCGCGTCACCGAGCACGGTGTAGAAGACCGTGGCGTCGCGCAGATCGGCGGTTATCCGGGCGTCGGTGATGGTGATCATGCCGAGCCGGGGGTCCTTGATCTGGCTCCGCACCACCGACGCGACCAGTTCACGCACCCGCTCCGCGTGCCGGCGTACCTTGGCCGGATCCGTCATCTCCGCCACCTCCACGGCGTCCCGCTACCGGTCGGGCTCCGGTGACGCCGGCGTCACCGGAGCCCGGGCCGACCCCAACACCTCGAACCCTACCCGCGCCCCCACCCCGACGTGCGGGGCGGCAGGTGGCGCCGCCGACCGGTCAGTCGTCGTCGCCGTGCAGCTGGCGGCGCACGGAGAGCAGTTCGGCCTCTGGCCGACCGGCCACCAGGCGCTCGCACGCGTCGAGCACCTCGCGGGCGTGCGCCGCCTCGGCCGCCACGACGGCCACTCCTATCTCCGCTCGCCCGTGCAGGTCGAGCGCCCCCACCTCGGCGACCGACACCTCGAGGCGGCGCAGCGCCGCGACGATCGGCCGGACGTATGACCTCTTGGCCTTCAGCGACCGGGAGTCCCCCGGCAGCAGCAGGTCGAATACTGCGGTTGCGGTGTACATCGTCTGCGGACACTACCCGCACCCCACCCCACATGATCAAGGGGTTTACGCCGAGCGGCGTAAACCCCTTGATCAGTGCGTCACCGCAGGATCAGGCGCGAACCTTCTCCCGCATCTCGAAGGTCTCGATCACGTCACCGACCTGGACATTGTTGTAACCACCCAGGGTCAGACCGCACTCGAAGCCCTCCCGGACCTCCGTGGCGTCGTCCTTGAACCGCTTGAGCGAGCTGATCGTGAGATTGTCCGCCACGACCGTGCCGTCGCGCAGCAGGCGCGCCTTCGCGTTGCGCCGGATGACACCCGACCGGACGATGCAACCGGAGATGTTGCCGATCTTGGACGAGCGGAACACGTCGCGGATCTCCGCCGCGCCCAGCTCGACCTCCTCGTACTCCGGCTTGAGCAGGCCCTTGAGCGCCGCCTCGATCTCCTCGATGGCCTGGTAGATGACGGTGTAGTACCGGATCTCCACGCCCTCGCGGTCGGCCATCTCGCGGACCTTGTTGGAGGCCCGCACGTTGAAGCCGATGATCGTGACCGGCTCGGACGAGGCGCTCGCGAGCATGACGTTGCTCTCGGTGATCGCGCCGACGCCCCGGTCGAGGACCTTGAGCTGGACCTCCTCGGGGATGTCGAGGTTGAACAGCGCGTCCTCCAGGGCCTCCACCGAACCGGAGACGTCACCCTTGAGGATGAGGTTGAGCGACGTCTTCTCGCCCTCCTTGAGCTGCTCCATGAGCGTCTCAAGGGTGGCCCGGCCACGGGAGTTGGCGAATGCCGCCGCCCGCCGGCGGGCCTGCCGCTGCTCGGCGATCTGCCGCACCGTGCGGTCGTCCGCCGCGGCGAGGAAGGTGTCGCCCGCGCCCGGCACCGCGGTCAGGCCGAGAACCATGACCGGACGCGCCGGACCGGCCTCGGAGACCTGGTTGCCGTTCTCGTCGAGCATCGCCCGGACCCGGCCGTGCGCCCCGCCGGCGACGATCGAGTCGCCCGCCCGCAGGGTGCCCTTCTGCACCAGCACCGTCGCCACCGCACCGCGACCCTTGTCCAGGTGCGCCTCGATGGCCACACCCTGTGCCGGCCCGTCGATCGGAGCCGTCAGCTGCAACGACGCGTCGGCGGTGAGCAACACGGCTTCGAGCAGTTCCTCGATGCCGATGCCGGGCTTCGCGGCCACGTTGACAAACATGGTGTCGCCGCCGTACTCCTCGGCGACCAGACCGTACTCGGTCAGCTGCTGGCGGACCTTGTCCGGGTTGGCCTCCGGCTTGTCGACCTTGTTGACCGCGACCACGATCGGCACCTCGGCCGCCTTGGCGTGGTTCAACGCCTCGATCGTCTGCGGCATCACGCCGTCGTCGGCCGCGACCACCAGGATCACGATGTCGGTCACCTGGGCACCACGGGCACGCATGGCGGTGAACGCCTCGTGACCCGGGGTGTCGATGAAGGTCACCGCGCGGTCCTCGCCCTCGTGCGGGACGTGGACCTGGTAGGCACCGATGTGCTGGGTGATGCCCCCGGCCTCACCGGCGACGACGTTCGCCTTGCGGATGGCGTCGAGCAGCTTGGTCTTACCGTGGTCGACGTGACCCATGACGGTCACCACCGGTGCCCGGCTGACCAGCCGCTCCTCCGCGACCTCCGCGTCGAGGTCGATGTTGAACTGCGCGAGCAGCTCGCGATCCTCGTCCTCCGGGCTGACGATCTGCACGTTGAAGCCAAGGTGCTCACCCAGCAGCAGCAGGGTGTCGTCGGAGCACGACTGGGTCGCGGTGACCATCTCGCCCAGGTTGAACATCTCCTGGACCAGCGAACCCGGGTTGGCGTTGATCTTGTCGGCGAAGTCCGACAGCGAGGCGCCACGGGAGAGCCGTACCGTCTGCCCCTGACCCCGGGGAGCACCCGAGCTCATGGTCGGGGCCGACAGGTTGTCGAACTCCTGTCTGCGCTGCTTCTTGGACTTGCGGCCACGGGTCGGCTTGCCACCCGGACGCCCGAAGGCACCCGCGGCACCGCCGCCACGGCCACGGCCGCCGCCGCCCGGACGACCGCCACCACCGGCCGGCGCACCCGGGCGGAATCCACCGCCACCGGCACCGCCGCCACCACCGGGACCGCCACGGTAGCCACCGCCACCGCCGCCGCCACCACCGGGACCGCCACGGTAGCCACCGCCACCGCCGCCGCCACCACCGGGACCACCGCGGTAGCCACCGCCACCGCCGCCGCCACCACCGGGACGACCAGCACCGCCGCCACCGGGACGACCGGCACCCGGACCACCCGGGCGGCCGGGACGCTGGCTCGGCATCGACGCCGGACTCGGCCGCGGCGGCATCGAGGCGGGGCTGGGCCGCGGCGGCATCGACGCCGGACTCGGCCGCGAACCACCGGCACCTCCGGCCGGCGGACGCTGCTGACTGCCCTGGATGCCGAAGGGGTTGTTACCGGCGCCACGCGCCGGCGGGCGACCCTGCCGGCCACCAGGACCCGGATTGGGCGCACCAGGACGACCCGCGGCCGGGGAACCCGGGCGGGGCGGCATGGCACCGGGGCCGGGCCGAGGGCCCGGACGGGTACCACCGTCGGCCGGGGGCTCCCGGCGGACGTTGTCCCGCTGCTGCTGGCGGGCGGCCTGCGCGGCCTTGACCGCGGCCTCCTGCTCAGCCTTCAGCGCGGCGGCGCGCGCCTCGGCGGCGGCCACCTCGATGTCGTGAGCACTCGCCGGCTTGGCGACCGGGGCCGCCGGCGGCGGCGGACCGGGCACCGGGCCCTTCGGCTTCGGCCCGGGCACCGCCGGACGCCGTGGCGGCGTCGGCTTGGCGGTGATCCGGGGCTCGCCGGGGGTCGGCGACGGGGTCGGTGGCGCCGTCGGAGCCGGAGCGGCCGACGGCGCAGCCGTCGGGGCACCGGGACCACCCGAGGCGACGAACGCGCTGCGCAGCCGTCGGGCGACAGGCGCCTCAACGGTGCTCGACGCGGACTTGACGAACTCGCCCATCTCCTTCAGCTTGGCGAGAACGGTCTTGCTTTCGACCCCGAGCTCTTTTGCAAGCTCGTGTACGCGGGCCTTACCTGCCACTGCACTCCTCACTCCGAGGTCGTGCGGGCAGCACCCGCAGCGACCTCACTCGTGCACTTGAAGCCTGGTCATTTCTGGGACTTCATCGTGTGCTCATGTCGGTCGTCCTACCTTGCTAGCGGCCCTCGCCCGGTCGGGTGACCGGACGTGGTGGTTGACGCGTCAGGTACTTCGCGAGGGCCCCGTCATCTGGAACCCCGGCGACGCGCAGCGCGCGCCCGAAGGCACGACGCCGCACTGCCTGCGCGAAGCAGGCCGGATCCGGGTGCATGTTCGCTCCCCGACCCGGCAGTCTGCGGGCCGGATCGGGTCGGAGGCTGAAACCAGCCTCGTCGCCGACCGCGACGATCCGCAGAAGTTCACTGGCCGGCACGCGCCGTCGGCAACCCACACAGGTGCGCTCCGGCAGCGCGCGTCGTGCCACTGGTGGAAGTCTACCCCTAGCTACCCGACACCGCTCCGCCCGGTTCCCGGACGTGATCAGCGCCGGAACGCCCGGCCGGGCCGGCCTGTTCGGCGTCGGAGCGGATGTCGATCCGCCAACCGGTCAGTCGGGCAGCAAGCCGGGCATTCTGCCCCTCGCGCCCGATCGCCAGCGACAGCTGAAAGTCCGGAACGGTCACCCGAGCGGCCCGGTTGGCCAGGTCGACCACCTCTACCCGCAGCGCCTTGGCCGGCGAGAGGGCGTTGCCGACGAAGGTCGCCGGGTCGTCCGACCAGTCGATAATGTCGATCTTCTCACCGTGCAGCTCACTCATCACCGCCCGCACCCGCTGCCCCATCGGGCCGATGCAGGCGCCCTTGGCGTTGACTCCCGGCGTGGTCGACCGCACCGCGATCTTCGTACGGTGACCGGCCTCACGCGCGATCGCACCGATCTCGACCGTGCCGTCGGCGATCTCCGGCACCTCCAGGGCGAAGAGCTTCTTCACCAGGTTCGGATGCGTCCGGGACAACGTGATCTGCGGGCCGCGCATTCCCTTGGCCACGTGCACCACCACGCAACGGATCCGCTCGCCGTGGGTGTACCGCTCGCCGGGCACCTGCTCCGACTGCGGCAGCACGCCCTCCAGCTTGCCCAGGTCGACGGTGACGATGCCCTTCTCGGCCCGCGCCTCGTGCGCCTGCACCACCCCGGTGACCAGGTCACCGTCGCGGCCGACGTACTCACCGAAGTGCGCCTCGTCGGTGGCCTCCCGCAGCCGCTGGAGGATCACCTGCTTGGCGGTCATGGCGGCGATCCGCCCGAAGTCGTGCGGCGTGTCGTCCCACTCCCGCGCCACGGTGCCCTCGGGGCTCATCTCCTGGGCGTAGACCAGGGCGACGCCGGTCTTGCGGTCGATCTCCACCCGGGCGTGCGGCTGGGCACCCTCGGTGTGCCGGTACGCGGTCAGCAGCGCGGTCTCGATCGCCGCGAGGATCGTGTCGAACGGGATCTCCCGCTCGCGCTCCAGTGCGCGCAGCGCCGCGAGGTCGATGTTCACCTCTCCTCGTCCTCCACATCGTCATCGTCGTCGACGTCTTCTGATTCGGCCAGTTCGTCGAGGCGGGCGAACTCGACCTGCACCCGCCCCGGGCCGAGATCGGCGTAGGCCCACGGTGCGCGGCCGGCGTCGGTCTCCAGCACCACACGATCGTCGTCGGCCTCGACCACCCGACCGGTGACCTGCCGGTCACCGCCGGGCGGCCCGTCCGGCGCGCCGGCACCCCGCACGGTCACCCGGACCAGCCGGCCGACGTTGCGTCGCCAGTGCCGGGGCAGCGTCAACGGGCGGTCCACCCCCGGCGAGCTGACTTCGAGCTGGTACTCCCCGGCGACGATGTCGCCGCCGCTCTCCTCGGCCGCGTCCAGCGCGGTGGAGACGGCCCGCGAGACGTCGGCCACCGCGTCCAGGTTGATCCCACCGTCGGCGTCGACGATCACGCGTACCACATGTCGGCGGCCCGCCCGGGAAACCGAGAGATCCTCCAGGTCGTAGCCGGCGGCACCGACCACCGGTGCGATCACCGCCCGCAGCCGCTCGCGGCGGGCGGCGAGGTCACCACGGGATGCCTGGCCCGGCCGTGGAGCCTGGCCACCGCGGGGTTTCCCCGTCGTCCTGGTGGCACGGCCACGCTGCGTCATCTGAAGAACCCTTCCACTGCTCGCCGGCCGCCATGCCGGCACGCCACCGGTGCGGACGCGCCGGTGGCTGCGCAGAGCGTAACGCGCCGCCGGCACGAGGGCCCGAGCGGCGCACCGACGCCACCGACGCACACGGGCCACGGTGATGGTGTTGACTTGTCCGGTGGTGATGGGCAGAACGACTCGGCAGGACGGACCGTCCGCGCCTTCCCGACGCACGGTGCTGCGGGCCGGCGCGCTCCTCGTGCTCGGCGGGGCCGCCGCGCCGCTGACCGGTTGCGGTCTGCTCGACCGCGACGAGCAGCCGCCGACGCCGGATCCGCTCACCCCGCTGCTCGACGAGTCGCGGCGACTCGCGGAGGGGCTGCGGACCGCGGCCGCCGCCCATCCCGACCTGGCCGCCCGGCTCGTCCCGCTCGCCGAATCGCACGAGGCGCACGCCGCGGAACTCGCCCGGGTGATCGGCACCGCGACGGCGTCCCCCACACCGGCCGACCCTTCGCCGGCCGATCCTGCACCACCGCGTGACCGCTCGGCCACGCTGACCGCGCTGCGGCAGGCCGAACGCGCGGGCCGGGAGTCGGCGACCCGGGCCTGCGCCGAGGCGCCCGCCGAGCGCGCCGCGCTGCTCGGCTCCGTCGCCGCCGCCCGCGCCACCCACCTGGAGGCGCTCAAATGATCATGAGCGGGCGAAGCGGAGTGCAGTCATGAGCGCGCCGGCCGGACCGGCCGAGGCGCTCGCCGGCGCCCTGACCGCCGAGTACGCCGCGATCTGGGCCTACGGCCCCATCGGGGTACGACTGTCCGACGCGGAACGCAAGGCGGCGGTCGAGGCGGAGGCCGCCCATCGGGGTCGGCGGGACGCCCTGGTGCTGCAACTGAGCACCGCCGGCAACGTCGTACCGCCGGATCGGGCCGGATATGCCCTGCCCTTCCCGGTGACCGACCGGGCCAGCGCGCTGCGGCTCGCGGTCGAGGTGGAGGAGCGCACAGCGGCGTTCTGGCGGGCGACGCTGCCGGCCAGCACCGGCGCCGAACGGGACCGGGCCCTGGCCGCCCTGATCGAGTACGCGGTGCGGGCGACGCGGTGGCGACGCAGCGCCGGCGTCACCCCGTTGACCGTGCCCTTCCCGGGCCGCCCCGCCTGAGCGGGCCGCCCGTTCGGACTGGCCGCCGGCGCCGGGGCGGCCGACGGTAGGCGAGATCACGCCCATGCCGGTTGCGGTCCGCATACCAGGTATGCATACTCCGGTTCCATGTCCATCCGTCACGGCCTGCTCGCGCTGCTCGAACGCGGGCAGATGTACGGCTACCAGCTGCGGGCCGCCTTCGAGGAGTCGACCGGCTCGACCTGGCCGCTGAACATCGGGCAGGTCTACACCACGCTGTCCCGGCTGGAACGGGACGGGCTGGTGAGATCGCTGCCGGAGAGCGAGGCCGGGCAGCGGCCGTACCAGATCACCGACGCCGGGCGGGCGGACCTGGCCCTGTGGTTCGCCACTCCGATCAGCCGCAACGATCGCCCCCGCGACGAGTTGGCGATCAAGCTGGCGCTGGCGTTGACCACCCCCGGCGTGGACGTCCGCGCGGTGGTGCAGACGCAGCGCACCGCCACCATGCGCACACTGCAGGAGTTGACCCGGTTGAAGTATTCCAGCGACAGCCCGGAGGACCTGCCGTGGCGGCTGGTGCTGGACGCCATGGTGTTCCAGGCCGAGGCCGAGGTGCGCTGGCTCGACCACTGCGAGACCAGCCTGGTGCGGCACCGCCCCCCGGCTCCCGGTCCGGCGCCCCTCTCCGAGGCGGTGGGCCACAGCGGTGAGGAGGCCCGACGGTGAATGCCGCCGGCGGGCCGATGCCGGCCGCTCCCGACCCCGGCACGGCGCCCGCCTCCGCCGGGACGCCCGGCGGCGTCACCCCCGGCCCGGCCGGCAGGGCGGTGCTCGACCTGCGTGACGTGCACCGCACCCACGGCAACGGCCCGGCCGCCGTGCACGCTCTGCGCGGAGTGAGCCTGGTCGTACGCCCCGGCGAGCTGGTCGCCGTGATGGGCCCCTCCGGTTCCGGCAAGTCCACGCTGCTCACGCTGGCCGGCGGGCTGGACAGCCCGACCGCCGGTGAGGTGCACGTCGAGGGGCAACCGCTGCACGCCCTGGATCGCCGCGGACTGGCGCGGCTGCGCCGCCGACGGGTCGGCTACATCTTCCAGAACCTCAACCTCATCGGCAGCCTGACCGCCGCGGAGAACGTCGCGCTCCCCCTCGAACTGGACGGCTCGGGCGTCCGCCCGGCCCGCCGGCTGGCCCTCGACGCGCTGACCGAGGTGGGCCTGGCGGAGCTGGGCGACCGATTCCCGGACCAGCTCTCCGGCGGGCAGCAGCAGCGCGTCGCCATCGCCCGGGCGTTGGTGGGGCAGCGGCGCCTCGTCCTGGCCGACGAGCCGACCGGCGCGCTGGACTCGCAGACCGGGGAGGCGGTGCTGCGACTGCTGCGCCGCCGGATCGACGCCGGGGCCGCCGGGGTGCTGGTCACCCACGAGGCCCGGCACGCCGCCTGGGCGGACCGGGTGGTCTTCCTGCGCGACGGTGTGACGGTCGACTCGACGGCCCCACTGGTCGGCGTCGACGCCCTGCTCAGCGGCAGCGGCCGGTGAGTGGCGGACCGGATCGACCACCCGGCGGGGCGCGGCTGGCCGAGGCGGTCGGATCATGGCGGGCCGCCCTGCGCATCGCCCGGCGCGAGGCGAGGCGGGCCCGGGGACGTACCGCCCTGGTGCTGGCGATGATCATCCTGCCGGTACTGGCCCTCAGCTTCGTGGTGGTCAGTGTGGACATGGCCCGGCTGACCCCGGGCGAGCAGATGGACCGCCGGCTCGGCAGCGCCGACGCGGAACTGCGGGTGGTGTCGACCGGGCCGGTCGAGCAGAACGCCGACGGCAGCAGCTGGTCGGCGACGGACGAGGACGGCACGGCGCGGTCGGGGCCGGTCACCGCGGAACAGGTCACCGCGCTGCTCCCCACCGGCAGCCAGGTCCTGGCGGTGTGCCGCTGGGTGCCGTTCGCCGCCTGGCACGAGGACCGGGTCCGCGACGACCTCTCCGCCACCGTGGTCGACCTGACCGACCCCGTCGGTCGCGGATTCGCCCGGATCCACCGGGGCCGGGCACCCGCCGCCGCAGACGAGATCGCGGTGAACCTGGCCGCCGGACGCGGCCTCGACGTCGGCGTCGGCGACCGCGTCGTCGCCGGGGACGGCACGCGTACCTGGGCGGTCGTCGGCGTGGTCGAACTTCCCGAGCAGCTGAACCCCATGGTCATCCTGCACCCCGCCGGCGCGCCGCCGGAAGCGAACTCCGAAGGGGTGTTCCTGGCCAATCTGCCCGGCCCGATCACCGACGACCTCTTCCGGCGGCTCAACGCCAACGGCGTCGTGGTCGGCACCCGGGCACCCGTGCCACCGGCCATGCTGCACCGGAACATCGATCCGGCGCTCGGCGGCGTAAACGCGGAGGAGATCGGCACCGGGGTGCTGGTCGGCGGGCTCGGCCTGCTCGAGGTGGTGCTGCTGGTCGGGCCGGCGTTCGCGGTCGGCGTACGGCGGCGACGACGGGAACTCGCGCTGGTCGCGGTGGCCGGCGGCGACTCCGCCCAACTGCGCCGGGTGGTGCTCGCCGACGGTGTGGTGCTGGGCTGCGTCGGCGCCGCGACCGGTGTCACGCTCGGGGTGGTCGCGGCGTTCGCCGGCCGGCCGTTGGTCGAGCAGTTCGTCTTCCAGCACCGCTTCGGCGGGTACCGCGTCTGGCCGGCCGCCCTGGCGGTCATCGCGCTGGTCGCGGTCCTGGCCGGGGTGCTGGCGGCGCTGGCACCGGCCTGGACGGCCGCCCGGCAGGACGTGGTGGCCGGGCTCGCCGGGCGGCGCACCCCGCCGGCGCATCGACACCGGTGGCTCGCCATCGGGATGGCGCTGGCCGGCGGCGGCACCGTCGTGGCTGCCGTCGGGGCGGCCGTGACCTCCCAGGCGATCATCCTCGCCGGGTTGATCCTGGGCGAACTCGGGCTGGTGTTTGCCACCCCGACCCTGGTGGGGCTGCTGGCTCGGCTCGGCCGGTTCCTCCCGCTGGCGCCCCGGATCGCGGTACGCGACGCCAGCCGCAACCGCTCCTCGGCCGCGCCGGCCATCTCCGCCGTGATGGCCGCGGTCGCCGGCAGCGTCGCCCTCGGCTTCTTCGTGGCCAGCGACGAGGCTCGCGCCGACCAGCGTTACCGGCCGGCGCTACCGGACCGCACCCTGCTGATCACGACCTACACCGATCCCATGCTGTCGGCCCCGCCCTCCCTCGCCGAGATCGCCGGCCCGGCCCGGGAACTGCTCGGTGCCGGCACGATCGCCCCGCTGGTGGAGGCCGGCTGCCAGCCGGATTTCCACGCCTGCCTGATCACCGCGAGGATGCCAGCCGAGCGGGCCTGCCCCTGGCAGGCGCACGAGCTGCTCAGTGCGGCCGAACAGCTGCGGGCCCGCGCCGACGGCCGCTGTCATGACCCGGTCGACTACTACGACGGACCGCACCCTCGGGTCACCGTGGACGACGGCACGGCGCTGCCGCTCCTCACCGGTGTCGCGCCCCCCGATCTCGCGGCCGCCACCGCCACCCTGCGCGCCGGCGGCGCGGTGGTGACCGACGCCCGCTTCCTGGTCGACGGTCGACTGGATCTCCGGGTCGAGCCCCACGAGGAGGCACGGACGCCGGTCACCGCCACGGTGCCCGGTCATGCGCTGGAGACCGCCCTGGGCCGCAGCTGGCTGGTGCTCTCCCCCGCCGCCGCCGACCGGCTCGGGCTGGTGACCCGGCAGACCGGCTGGGCGGTCGACACCGAGGAGTCACCGGGACAGGAGCGGCAGGACGAGTTCGTCGCCGCGCTCCGCACGCTCGTTCCGACAGGGGTCGGTATCGAGTGGTACCGCGATGTCGACGACAGGCGCCCGATGCTGCTGTTCCTGGCGGCGGTCTCGGCGGTGGTCACCGTGGGCGCGGCGGGCATCGCCACCGGCCTGGCCGCCGCCGAGGGCCGGGCCGACCTGTCCACGCTCGCCGCCGTCGGCGCCGGTCCGGGCGTACGCCGGCTGCTGTCGCTCTGTCAGTCCGGCGTGATCGCGGTGCTCGGCTCGGCGCTGGGCATCGTCGCCGGCCTCGCCTCGGCCATGATCGTGCGGGCCTTCACCAACCAGCGGTACGCCGACCGGTGGCCGATCGAACCGCCGTACCCGCTGGTGATCCCCTGGCTCACCCTCGGCGTGCTGATCGTGGTGCCGCTGGTGGCGATGGCCGGCGCGGCGTTGCTCACCCGCCCGAAGCTACCGGTGGAGCGCCGCCTGGACTGATCGACCCCGATCGCCGTATCCCGCGCTGAGCGGCCGGGGTCGTCGCATCCGCGACGGGTCGTTCCCGAGGGTCCTCGCATCCGCGACTGCCCGCTCCAGGCTCCTCGCATCCGCGACCGGTCGGCCACTGTCGCGGCGTGCCGGGCGACGGCAGACTGTCCGCGTGTCCGTTCTGGGAAGCCTCACCCGCCGGGTCGGTCGTCACCGCTGGTTCGGCGCCACCATTCGTCTGCTGGTGCCCGCCGACCGGGCACTCGGCCGGCTGACCCGGGGCCGGGTGGTCGCGCTCGGGCTCGTACCGTCCCTGGTGATCACCACCACCGGTCGGAAGTCCGGCCGGCCGCGCAGCAATCCACTGCTCTACGTGCCCGACGGCGACGCGTACGTGGTGGTCGGATCCAACTGGGGTCAGGCCCGGCAGCCGGCCTGGTCGCTGAACCTGCTCGCCGAGCCGAGCGCCGAGGTGGACGTCAGGGGTCGCCGGATCCCGGTACGCGCCGAGGTGGCGGACGGCGCCGAACGCGACCGGCTGTGGCGGCTGCTGGTCGCCGAGTGGCCGGCCTACGAGACGTACGTCGAGCGGGCCGGTGGCCGGGAGATCCGGATCTTCCGCCTCAGGCCGGCGGGGCGCGACACCCTTGTCGACCCCGCTGGGCCGGACGGGCGTGGCGGGTCGGACGGGCGGGGACGGCCGCACTAGGGTGTGCGGTGACCAGGCCGTCGCCGAGGGCGACGGTGTGGGCGACGGCGCGATCGCGGGGTGGTCGGCGTGGACGGTGGCCAGGAGCACCGGGACGATCCCCGGTGGGATGTGGCCGAACGGGTCACCGCGGCCGTCCGGCGACGGTTTCCCGCCGACGTGCTCGCCGTCGCGGTGCACGGCCCGCTGGCCCACGGCGACGACGACGGCGGCGGCGACGGTGAGGTCGGGCTGCTGGTGGTCACCTACCGCCCCGGCACCGGGCCGCCCTCGGCGACCCGCCGCGTGGACGGCGTACTGGTCGACCTGACCGTTCTCGCCGCCGAGGAGCGCCTGCGCCAGGCCCGGCAGCTGAACTCCCGCTGGCCGCTGACCGCCGACCGCTACGTCACCACCCGCGCACTGCACGACCCGACCGGCTGGCTGCCCACCCTGCGCGACGAGCATCTCGGCCGGCTGGCCCGAGCCCGCCCGGCCGAGTTCACCACCGCCGCCCGCACCGCGTGGTATCGCGGTGGCGCCGCGCACGCCCGGGCCGCCCGGCTGGCCGAGTGGTACGAGACGGACCAGGCCCTGCTCATGCTCGGCGAGGCCCGGCTCGCCGCGGCGACGGTCAGCGGCCTGCTCAGCCGCACCTACTTCCGGGATCCGGGCGACGCGGTCCGCCGCACCGGGCTGGCCGGAGCGGACATGACCGAGGTCGGTGCGGTGCTGACCCGCCAGTCGACGGAGCTGACCGCCCGTGGCCGCCCCGTCGACGGCACCGTAGACGACCTCCTAACCCCCTAACCCCTGACCCTCCCCGCCCCACTCGCCGTCGATCTTGCACTTGTGGTCGCCGACATGACGCTTTTGTCCGTGTATGCGACGACACAAAGTGCAAGATCGACGCGGGCCATGCGGCGGGGTGGGGGCAGCGGGGTGGTTAGGTGAGGCCGGCTTGGATGCCGATGAGGGTGCCGATGAGGTAGGTGGCTGCTGCGGCGGCGGCGCCGAGCAGGAGCTGACGCAGCCCGCCGGACCACCACCGGCGGTTGGTGAACCGGGAGACGACCGCACCGGCGACGAAGAGCCCCAGCCCGCCGACGGCCAGGGCCAGGGCCAGGCTGGTCGCACCGAACAGGTACGGCAGCAGCGGCACCAGCGCGCCGACGGAGAAGCAGAGGAACGACGACAGCGCCGCCGTCCACGGGTCGGGCTGCTCGTCCGGGTTGACGCCCAGTTCCTCCTGCACGTGCACGCGCAGCGCCTGCTCCGGATCCTGGCGTACCACCTCGGCCACCTGGACGGCGAGCGCCGCCGGCAGGCCCCGGGCCATCCACATCTCGGCCAGCTCCCGGGCCTCCGCCTCCGGGTGCCGTTCCAGCTCCCGCCGTTCCTTGGCCACCTCGGCGGCGAGCTGCTCGTTGGCCGACCGGACGCTGGTGTACTCCCCGAGCGCCATCGAGATCGCACCGGCGACCAGGCCGGCGGTGCCGGTGAGCACGATGGTGTGCGGCGATACCCCGCCGCCGCCGACCCCGGCGATCAGGGCGATGTTGGTGACCAGGCCATCCATCGCACCGAACACCGCCGGTCGCAGCCAGCCGCCGGAGATGTCGGCGTGGTGCGGCTCCCGCAGCGCCGCCGCCGGGGTGTCGGTCACGGCAGGGTCAGGATCTCGCGGCCGTCCTCGGTCACCAGCACGGTGTGCTCGAACTGGGCGGTCCACTTCCGGTCCTTGGTGACCACCGTCCAGCCGTCGTCCCACAGGTCGTACTGGTAGGTGCCGAGAGTGATCATCGGCTCGATGGTGAAGGTCATGCCCGGCTCCATCACGTCGGTGGGGCGCGGGCTGTCGTAGTGCGGGACGTAGAGCCCGCTGTGGAAGGACTCGCCGATGCCGTGGCCGGTGAAGTCGCGGACCACGCCGTAGCCGAAGCGCTTCGCGTACGACTCGATGACGCGGCCGATCACGTTGATCTGCCGACCCGGAGCGACCGCGCGGATGCCCCGCATCATCGCCTCGTGGGTCCGCTCGACCAGCACCCGGGCCTCCTCGGCGACCTCACCGACGCAGAACGTCGCGTCCGTGTCGCCGTGCACGCCGCCGATGTACGCAGTCACGTCGACGTTGATGATGTCGCCGTCTGCCAGCACCGTCGAGTCGGGGATGCCGTGGCAGATCACCTCGTTGAGGCTGGTGCAGCAGGAC
Organism: Micromonospora sp. WMMD1082; assembly: GCF_029626175.1. Taxonomy (NCBI): domain Bacteria; kingdom Bacillati; phylum Actinomycetota; class Actinomycetes; order Micromonosporales; family Micromonosporaceae; genus Micromonospora; species Micromonospora sp. WMMD1082. The sequence continues at coordinate 238,766 of NZ_JARUBM010000002.1, forward strand.
TTCGGGAAGCCCTTGTAGCCCAGCGTCGACGGGTAGGCGCCGTTGTCGACCAGGAACTCGTGCACCACCCGGTCGATCTCGTCGGTGGTCACGCCGGGCTTGCAGTGCTCGCCCGCCAACTGCACCGCCTGGGCGGCGATCCGCCCCGCGACACGCATCTTCTCGATGGTCTCCGGGGTCTGCACGTGCGATCCACGCCACGGGCGGGGCGCCTTCTTGCCGACGTACTCCGGTCGGGCGATGTGGGCGGGCACCGGCCGCCACGGGGAGAGCGTGCCTGGGGTCAGCGGCGCACGGACGGTCATGGCGCAAGCCTATCGCCGCGCACCCGGTGACCCCCACCACCGTCCGTTCCGGGAGGTTGTTGCCCCACCAGTTGCACTGTGTCAAGGTGTCTGCGTGGATCTAGGGGGAGCACCTCCCATCTTCTCCGCCAGCGCGGAGACCGACGGTGATCACCTGAGTGTGGTGGTCACCGGCGAGGTCGACATGGCGACCGCCGACACCATGCTCCAGACGGCGCTGCGCGAGCCGGCCGGCCGGGTGACACTCGACCTGCGCGCGGTGACCTTCTTCGACTCGGCGGCCATCCACGCGGTGGTCCGGCTCGCCGGCCACTACCCGGACACGCTGACGGTGCTGCCGTCCCGACAGGTCAGCCGGGTGCTGGAGATCGCCGGTCTGGGCCGGCAGCCCTGGTTGCACCCCGCCTGAGGCCGTCGTGCACCCGCAGCCGAAACCGCTTCGCTAAGGGCTCAGCTCCCGCCGCAGGGTGACCTGCGTCCCCTCCGGCGTACGGTCCACCGACAGCTCCCCGAGGGCCTGGATCAACGACAGGCCACGGCCCCGGAAACCCGACCCGGTCGACTCGCGCCACCGCCCGGTGTCGCACACCGTCGCCACCACCGTGCGGTTCTCCACCCGCACCTCGACATCGATCGTCGGCTCCGCCGGGTCGACCGGGTGCTCGATGGCGTTGGCCGCCGCCTCGGAGACCGCCACGGTGAGGTCGAACAGGTCCGTCTCGCCCACCTCGTGCGCGACCAGGAAGTCCTCGAGCCGCTTGCGCAGCACGCTCAGCCGGGTGGGATCGGCGGGCAGCCGCAGCGCGAACCGGTTCAGTTCGGCCGCCTCCAGGGCGAGCACCGCCACGTCGTCCCGGCGGGGCCGGTCGGCGACCCGCTCCACCACCGCGTCGATCAGATCCGCCACCTGCTCCCCGGAGCGGGCGGCGTCGGCGCGCAGCTGGGCCAGCGAGTCGTCGATGCCGACCTGCCGGTCCTCGATCAGGCCGTCGGTGTAGAGCAGCAGCCGGTCACCGGCCCGCAGCTCGCCGGAGACCGTCTCGTAGCGGGTGCCGGCGATGGCCCCGACCGGCGGCCCGAGCGCGCGGTCGTGCAGGAACGCGACATCGTCCCCGCGGATCAGCAGTGGTGACGGATGTCCGGCGCTGGCGTACCGCAGCCGGCCCGTCCGAGGGCTGAACCACAGGCAGAACACCGTCGCGAACGACCGCGACTCGGTGGACCCGACCAACCGGTTGAGCCGGGTCAACGATTCGCCCGGATCAAAACCCTCCAGCACATACGCGCGCAGCGCGTTGCGCAGTTGACCCATGGCCGCAGCCGCCGGCACACCCTTGCCGACCACGTCCCCGATGGCCAGGACGAGTTCGTCGTCGTCGCGGGCCACCACGTCGTACCAGTCGCCGCCCACCTCGACGTCCGCGCTGCCGGGCAGGTAACGGCTGGCGACCACGGCACCGGGCAGCTGGGGCAGGGTGCGGGGCAGCAGGCTGTGTTGCAGGGTGGTGGCGATGCGGTGCTCGGCCTCGTAGAGCTGGGCGTTCTCCATGCGTACGCCCACCAGCCGGGCGAGTTGGGTCAAGGCGGCCTCGTCGGTGTCGGCTCCCTCGGCGGCTGGACGCCACACCCGCAGCTCGCCGAGCCGCTGGTCGGCCACGCCGGTCAACGGCAGCACGAAGGACGGCTCGACGGAGGTGGCACCGCCCGCGTCGGCCTCGTAGCGTGCCCCACCGGCGGAGACCACCACCCGGACGGCCTCGGCGAGGGTCAGCGCGTGCCGGGCCGCGACCTGGAGCACGTCGGCCGTGGAGCGGGCGGTGTTGACCGCGACCGCCGCGTCGGCGAGGGCACGCAACCGCCGGATGATCTGGTTGCGCAGCTGACCGAGGGCCATGTTGGCCCGGACCCGGGCGATCAGTTCCTGCCCGGAGAAGGGTTTGGTGAGGTAGTCGTCGGCACCCACCGACAACCCGGCCACCTCATCTGCCGCACCGGCGCGGGCGGAGAGCAGCACGATCGGTACGTACCGGGTACGCGGATCCGCGCGCAGCGCGGCGACCAGACCGAAGCCGTCCAGCCGGGGCATCATCACGTCGGTCAGCACCAGGTCGAAGTCGGTGTCGGTGGCCAGCCGGAGCGCCTCGACGCCGTCGGTGGCCGTCCTCACCTCCCAGGTCGGCACGAGCAGCCGGGCGACGTGTTCGCGCAGGTCAGGGTTGTCGTCCACGACCAGGATGCGACCCTCGGGCGCGGCGGTGACGGGCCACGGTGCCGCCCCCGCGGCGCCGCCCGCCTCCGGCCCGGCGGGGGTCGTCGAGGCCGGGGCCGCCGGAGCAGGGGCCGCCGGATGGGGCGCGGTCGGGGTGGGGGCGGCGGTCCACCGGGCGGTCTCGGCGACGAAGAGCCCGGCCTGCCGCGGCTCGCGTCCGGTGCGGTCCGCGTCGGCGACCCCGCCGTCGGCGATCCGGTCCGCATCGGCGTCGGAGACCCGGTCGGCCGGCAGGTGCCCGGAGCCGAACGGAACGGTGACCACGAAGGTGCTGCCGACGTCGACCCGGCTGGTGGCGGTGACCTGCCCACCGTGCATCTCGACCAGTTCCCGGACCAGGGCGAGGCCGATCCCGCTCCCCTCGTGGCTGCGCGACCGCACCCCCGGCACCCGGTGGAACCGTTCGAAGACGTACGGCAGCTCCTCCGGGAGGATGCCCACGCCGGTGTCGGCGACCTCCAGACGGGCGGCGCCGTCGACCTCCCGGACCCGGATGCTGATCTCCCCCTCGAAGGTGAACTTCAGGGCGTTGGAGAGCAGATTCAGGACGATCTTCTCCCACATGTCCTGGTCGACGAAGACCGGCTCCGGCAGCGGCGTGCAGTCCACCACCAGCCGCAGCCCGGCGCGCTGGGTGGCCGAGCGGAACGTGCTGGCCAGCCGGGTGGTGTAGCCCGCCAGGTCGGTGGCCTCGTAGTGCGCGGCCAGCCGCCCCGACTCGAGCCGGGAGAAGTCGAGCACCGTGTTGACCAGCTTCAGCAGCCGCAACGCGTTGCGGTGCATCATGGTCAGGCGGTGCGTGTAGTCCGCGGGCAACGCCGGATCGGCGAGCAGGTCCTCCAGCGGGCCGAGCACCAGCGTCAACGGGGTGCGGAACTCGTGGCTCACGTTGGCGAAGAAGTTGGTCTTCGCGAGGTCCAGGGCGGCCAGTTCGGCGGCCCGGGCACGCTCCTGCTCGTACGCCCGCTGCTTGCCGACCGCGCGGGAGATCTGCGCGGCGACCAGCTCGAAGAACGTCCGGTACTCGTCGGTGAAGGGCAGCCGCCGGGCCACGCCCAGCACCAGCACCCCGGCCGGCTCGTTGGTCGCGCTGATCGGCAGCACGACCGCCTCCTCGGCGGCATCGGCCGGTACGTGCCCGAGCAGCTCGGCCGTGGCCACCACCCCGCCGGTGCCGGTCGCGGCCACCTCGACCAGCCGGGAGGAAGGGTCGACGAGGCGGGTCTCGGCGCCACTGACCCCGGTCAGGCGCAGGTGCCCGTCGTCGTCGCGCAGGTAGAGCAGTCCGAACGGGACATCCGGCCGGTGCCGGTCGAGCACCGCCGCGGCGACCCCGCCGAGTTCCCTGCCGCTGCCCGGGTCGGCCAGTTCCGATCCGAGTTCGGCCAGGGCACGCAGCCGGCGCTCGCCGAGCACCCGACCGGTGGTCTCGCTGCAGATGCAGAGCACGCCGTTGATCGCGCCGTCCGCGCCCCGGATCGGGTCGTACGAGACGTCGAAGTAGACGTCCTCGACGAAGCCGTGCCGGTCCAGCAGGAAGTGGTGGTCCTGCGCCTGGTACGACTCGCCGCCGTCCAGCACGCCCGCCAGCAGCGGCCCGAGCACGTCCCAGGTCTCCGCCCAGTGCTCCCGGGCGGGCTCGCCCAGCACGGCGGGATGCTTGTCGCCGATGGTCGGCCGGTAGGCGTCGTTGTAGAAGGCGCGCAGTTCCTCGCCCCAGAACATGGCGATCTGGGCCCTGGAGGCGAGCATCGTGCTGATCGCGTTGCCCAGGGTGGCGGGCCAGCTGTCCGGTGCGCCGAGCGGGCTGGCCGACCAGTCATGATCGCGTAGCAGGGCGCCCATCTCGCCGCCGCCCGCGAAGGCCGCCGCGAGCAGCGGAGGGATCCCGCCGCCCGCCGTGGACGGATGGTCTCCGTCCACGCCCGCCTGGGCCGAGTTCATGCAGCCTCCCGGCCGAGTCCGCAATGATTCCGATCATCAGATGCCGTGTGCCGCCCTTCTACCCAGAAGGATCGGCAACGTAACGCACCCCGGCCGGCCAGAGGCTGGTGGGAGCGCTGCCGGACGGCCGACCGTCCAGGCTGCTCACTCTGTGTGCCCGACAGATCACAACGGGGTGACGTACGCGCCGGTGATCCCGCCGTCGACCACGAACTGTGCGGCGGTCATGAACGAGGCGTCGTCGCTGGCGAGGAAGGCCACCGCGGCGGCGATCTCGGTCGGCTCGCCGAAGCGTCCCATCGGCACGTGCACCAGGCGGCGGGCCGCGCGCTCCGGGTCGGCCGCGAACAACTCCCGGAGCAACGGCGTGGCGACCGGCCCGGGGCACAGGGCGTTGACCCGGATGCCCTCCCGGGCGAACTGGACGCCCAACTCCCGGGTCAGCGCCAGCACCCCGCCCTTGCTCGCGGTGTACGCGATCTGCGACGTCGCCGCGCCCATCAGCGCCACGAAGGAGGCGGTGTTGATGATCGAACCCTTGCCCTGCCGGCGCATGTGCGGGATGACGTGCTTACAGCAGAGGTAGACGCTGGTCGTGTTGACCCGCAGCACCCGCTCCCAGGCGTCCAGCCCGGTGTCGAGGATGGAGTCGTCGTCCGGCGGTGAGATGCCGGCGTTGTTGAAGGCGACGTCCACCCGCCCGTACCGCTCGACCACCCCGTCGAAGAGGGCGCGTACCGCCGACTCGTCGGCCACGTCGGTCGCGACGAAGATCCCGCCCACCTCGTCGGCGGCCCGTTCGCCGGCCTCGGCGTCGATGTCGACGCAGACCACCCGGGCTCCCTCGGCGGCGAACCGCCGCACCGTGGCCAGTCCGATCCCGCTGGCCGCCCCGGTCACCACGGCGACCCGGTCCCGCAACCGTCCCTGCACGCTCACTCCTCGGTGCTGATGAACACGTTCTTGACGTCGGTGAAGGCGTGCAGGGCGTCCGGGCCCAGCTCGCGGCCCAGGCCGGAGCGTTTCATCCCGCCGAACGGCGTCCAGTACCGCACCGACGAGTGCGAGTTGACGCTCAGGTTGCCCGACTCCACCGCCCGGGCCACCCGCAGTGCCCGACCCACGTCCCGGGTCCAGATCGATCCCGACAGGCCGTACTCGGTGTCGTTGGCCAGCCGGACCGCGTCGGCCTCGTCCTCGAAGGGCAGCACCGAGGCGACCGGGCCGAAGACCTCCTCCCGCCAGTGGCGGTCGGCCGGCGAGTCGGTGAGCAGCACGGTGGGGGCGTACCAGTAGCCAGGGCCGTCGGGGCGGGAGCCGGTGAAGGCGACCCGCGCGCCGTCGACGTACCCCGCGACCCGGTCCCGGTGCCCGGCCGAGATGAGCGGCCCCATCTCGGCGCTCTCGTCGGCCGGGTCACCGACCCGGAAGGCGCGCACCGCCGGTTCGAGCAGCTCCAGGAAGCGGTCGTACACCGGGCGTTGCACCAGGATCCGGGAGCGGGCGCAGCAGTCCTGGCCGGCGTTGTCGAAGACGGCGTACGGCGCGGTCGCGGCGGCCCGCTCGATGTCGGCGTCGGCGAAGACCAGGTTCGCCGACTTGCCGCCCAGCTCCAGGGTCAGCCGCTTCACCCGCGCCGCGCAGCCGGCCATGATCCGGGCGCCGACCTCGGCGGAGCCGGTGAAGCAGATCTTGCGTACGGCCGGGTGGCTGACGAACCGCTCGCCCACCACGTCACCCCGGCCGGGCAACACGGTGAACACGTCCTCGGGCAGACCCGCCACCAGGGCCAGCTCGGCCAGGCGCAGCGCGGTCAGCGGGGTCAGCTCGGCGGGTTTGAGCACCACCGTGTTGCCGGCGGCGAGGGCCGGGACGAAGCCCCAGGCGGCGATCGGCATGGGGAAGTTCCACGGCACGATCACCCCGACCACGCCGAGCGGCTCGTGGAAGGTGACGTCGAGCCCGCCCGGCACCGGGATCTGCCGCCCGGTGAGCCGTTCCGGGGCACCCGCGTAGTAGTCGAGCACGTCCCGGACGTTGCCGGCCTCCCACCGGGCGTTGCCGATGGTGTGCCCGGCGTTGCGGACCTCCAGCCGCGCCAGCTCCTCCAGGTGCTCGTCCACCACCGCCGCGAACCGCCGCAGCAACCGGCCCCGGTCCCCCGGCGCCACCCCCCGCCACCGCAGGTACGCCCGCCCCGCCCGCGCGATCGCCGCATCCACCTCCCCCACCGAGCTGTCCGCCACCTCCCGCAGAACCTCCCCGCTCGCCGGCTCCCGCACCAGGCGTACCGGGTCAGAGGCGTTCGAAGCCACGGGTTAGTTCCCAGTCGGTGACGGCGGCGTCGAAGGCGGCCAGCTCGACGCGGGCCATGTTGGCGTAGTGGGCGACCACGTCCTCCCCGAAGGCATCGCGGGCGACCTCGGAGGACTGCCAGAGGGTCAGCGCGTCGCGGAGGGTGCCGGGAACCCGGTCCGCCGTGGCGTCGTCGTAGGCGTTGCCGGTGCACTCCGGCCCCAGCTCCAGCTCCCGCTCGATGCCGTGCACGGCGCCCGCCACCAGGGCGGCGATCGCCAGGTACGGGTTGACATCCGCGCCGGGCACCCGGTTCTCCACCCGCATCCCCGAACCGTGCCCCACCACCCGCAGCGCGCACGTGCGGTTGTCGACGCCCCAGCGCAGCGCGGTCGGGGCGAACGAGCCCGGCTGGTAGCGCTTGTAGGAGTTGATGTTCGGCGCGGAGAGCAGGCTCAGCTCCCGCATCGTGGCGAGCAGCCCGGCGAGCACCCGCTGCCCGGTCACGCTCAGGTGCGCCGGGCCGTCACCCAGCATCGCCGAGCGCCCGGAGGCGTCGCGCAGCGAGAAGTGGATGTGGCAGGAACTGCCCTCGCGGGCGTTCGGCTTGGCCATGAAGGTGATCGACATGCCCTCCTGGGCCGCGATCTCCTTCGCCCCGTGCTTGTAGATGACGTGGTGGTCGGCGCAGGCCACCGCCTCGTCGTACCGGAAGGCGATCTCGTGCTGGCCGAGGTTGCACTCCCCCTTGGCGCTCTCCGGGACCAGCCCGGCACCGGCCATCTCGGTGCGTATCCGGCGCAGCAGCGGCTCCACCCGGGCGGTGCCGAGCAGCGAGTAGTCCACGTTGTACTGGTTGGCCGGGGTGAGGTCCCGGTAGCCGCGCCGCCACGCCTGCTCGTACGAGTCGCGGAACAGGACGAACTCCAGCTCCGTCCCGGCGTACGCGGTCAGTCCGTGCGCGGCCAGCCGGTCCACCTGGCGGCGCAGGATCTGCCGGGGCGAGGCGGTCACCGAACCGGTGCCGTCCAGCCACTCCAGGTCGGCCAGGAGCAGGGCGGTGCCCGGCTGCCACGGGACCCGGCGCAGGGTGTCGAAGTCCGGCGTCATGGCGAGGTCACCGTAGCCACGGGACCAGCTCGACATCTCGTACCCGTCGACGGTGTTCATGTCGACGTCCACGGCGAGCAGGTAGTCGCACCCCTCACTGCCGTGCGCGACGACCTGGTCGAGGAAGTACGGGGCGTGGAACCGCTTGCCCTGCAACCGGCCCTGCATGTCGACCAGGGCCAGCACCACCGTGTCGATCTCCCCCTCGCCGACGGCGACCCGCAGTTGCTCCAGCGTGAGCGGCGCTCTTCTCATCCGCGAGCCTCCATCAGCAAGGTGTACCGGCCACGGCCGATCACCGTCAATGGGCCACAACGGTCGTACCCGGTGGCACCGGCCGGGCAAACCGGCTGGAGCCGCACTGGACGCAGGTGGTCGGCGGACAAATGCGTTGCCGGTGGGCTGGGCGTACCGCATCCTTGGGCGTGTGACCTGGCCCGATCGCGACGGGCCGACCGGGCCCTCGGAACGGCCCGGCAGCCGCGGCGGCGCGGGGAAACGTCACCTCTCTCTCGGGTACGGCGCTGCGCCCTACCCCGACCCCACCCCGCGCCGCCCGGCTGTCACCCGACCCGGGGCCTGTCAGACCCGAAGGGCCTGTCAGACCCGAGATCCGTCAGGCCAGCAGCAGGCCGGCCACCCAGAGCGCGCCGATCACCACGCCGGTGAGGAACTCGACCAGCATCGCCAGCCCGGCCGCCGCGACCGCCCGCTTCGTTGCCGGCCAGGCCAGCCGGGTGTCGCCCAGCCGCAGCCGCTCCATCAGGAAGATGCCGCCGACGAAGCCGATCACCAGCCCGACCACCGGGATGACGAAGAAGCCGACCAGGCCCAGCACGGCACCGGCCAGCAGCGAGGAGGTGGGCACCCCGGCGCGTTGCAGGTTGCGGCCCGGCCAGGCGTACTTCACCACCGTGCCGCCCACGGCGACCAGGGTGGCCACGGCGAGCACCAGCCACCGGCCGGGTCCGGCGCCGCCGAACAGCGTCCACACCAGCACCCCGCCCCAGCACAGCGGCAAGGCGGGTAGGCCGGGCACCACCACCCCGGCCAGCCCGGCCAGGATGGCCAGCGCGGCGACCACCGACACCACCGTTCCGGTCTCCGTCAGGCTCACGTCGGCTCCGTTCGTCCCATCCGGATCATGACACTCTGATCATGACGGTTCGTCGCCACGCAAACGGGCGACGACGGTCTCCGCCGGCCCCGGTGGGCCGAAGAGTCGACCCTGCGCGGTGTCGCAGCGCAGCGCCCGCAGCCGCTCCGCCTGCGCCTCGGTCTCCACCGCCTCCGCGGTCACCCAGAGTTCCAGGGCGTGGGCCAGCCGCACCAGGGCGTCGACGATCCGCTCGTCGCGGTGGTCGGCGCTGTCCGGCTGGTTGCCCCGGATGCCCTCGACGAACGGGCCGGCCAGCTTCAGGGAGGTGATCGGCAGCCGGCGCAGGTACGCCAGGTTGGAATACCCGGTGCCGAAGTCGTCGACGGCCAGCCGTACGCCCAGCGCGGCGAGCCGGTGCAGCGTCCGCAGCGGCTCCCCCGCGGAGCCCATCACCGCGCTCTCGGTCAGCTCCAGTTGCAGCAGTTCCGCCGGAAGCCCGGTGCTGGCCAGCGCGTCGGCCACGGTGTCGACGATCGCCGAGGTGTCGGCCTGCCGGGCCGCCAGGTTGACGCTCACCACCAGCCGGGCGGCGGGAAACTCGCGGTGCCACCGCTGGGCGTCCCGGCAGGCCTGCCGCAGCACCCACTCGCCGAGCCGGACGATCAGGCCGGTCTCCTCGGCCAGCCCGATGAACCGGTCCGGGCCGATCAGTCCCAGCTCCGGATGCTGCCAGCGGACCAGCGCCTCGACGGCCAGCATCCGCCCGTCCAGCAGCGACACGATCGGCTGGTAGTGCAGCACGAACTCGCCGCGGTCCAGCGCCACCGGCAGCCCGGCGGCCAGCGCCGACCGGGCGATGTCCCGGGCGCTGCGCTCCGGGTCGTAGACCGCCCACCGGTCCCGGCCCTCGGCCTTGGCCCAGTAGAGCGTCGCGTCGGCCGCCTTCATCAGCTCCGAGACGCTGGTGCCGGCGACGTCCGAGTCGACGATGCCGACGCTCGCCGAGACCGCGAGCTGCTGCTCACCGACACGCACCGGCGCGGAGACGGCGGCCAGGGCCGACTCGGCCACGGCGATCACGTCGCCGATGTCGGCGACCCCGTCGACCAGGATGACGAACTCGTCGCCGCCCATCCGGGCGACCAGGTAACCCTGCTCCGCCACGCAGTCCGCCAGCCGCCGGGCGATCATCACGAGCAGCCGGTCGCCGAGGTCGTGGCCGAGGCTGTCGTTGATCGCCTTGAATCCGTCGAGGTCGAGGAAGCAGACACCGACCCGGCCCTGCGGGTCGGGCGCTGTCACCAGCCCGGCCAGCGTGTCGAAGAACAGCGTCCGGTTCGGCAGGCCGGTGAGCGGGTCGTGCAGCGCCTGGAAGCGCAACCGCTGTTCGAGTTCGTACCGTTCGGTGATGTCCTCGACCACGGCGACGGTGAACCGGGGCCGGCCGTCGTCGTGGCGGATCAGGGAGACGGCCAGGTCCGTCCAGACCGCGCTGCCGTCCTTGCGGTAGTAGCGCTTCTCGACCCGGACCGCGTCGTGCTTGCCCTCGATCAGCTCCCGGTACAGCTCCCACATCCCGGCCGCGTCGTCGGCGTGGAACAGCGACGCGACGTTCATCTGCCGCAGTTCCTCGATTGGGTAGCCGAGCATGTCGGCAAACGCCTGGTTCACGTCGATGATCGCCCCGTCGACCCCGGCGATGCCGATGCCGATCGCCGCGCCGTCGAAGACCGCCCGGAACCTGGCCTCGCTGTCGCGCAGCGCCTGCTCCACCGTGTCCCGCGCCTGCCAGGTGGACCGGGCGATCTTCTCCTGCTGGCCGAAGGTCCGGTCACGCAGCGCCCGCGCGAAGCCGGACGCCAGGCCGCCCTGCACCGCCGCGATCCGCCCGGCGAGCCCCGACGGCACGGCCCCGGCCCGTCGGGAGCCGGGCCCGCGCGGGGCGGCGAGCACCTCGGCGGGAAACCGGTCGCCGAGCGTACGCACCGACCACTCGACCACCCCCGGCTCGGTCAGGTGCGCCTCGACCAGCGCCCCACCGATCTCCTCCGCCGCCGCGGTCGCCGCCGGCACCGGCTCGGCCGAGAGCAGCACCTGCGCCAGGCGGAGGGTGTGCCCGAGCAGCAGCCGCTCGGTTTCGGCCGCGCTCATCGGCACGAAACCGAGCCGGCGTACGGCCCGGGCCCAGTCGGCGGCGTACCGCTGGGCGCCGGTCGGGTCGACGGCGCTCCCGCCGGAGGCACCGACGGCTGCCATCGGATCAGCCTGCGGTGGAGTCGTTCCGGGCGACGCCGCCGAAGGCGCCGAAGCGCTGCGCGTCGGCCGCCACCTCGGACGGCGAGTCGGGACGCCACAGCTCCATGTGCACCACACCCGGCTCCAGGATGGTCCAGTCGCCGAAGAACCCGGTGATCTCGGCCCGCGAGCGGAGGGTGATCTCGGTGGCGGTACGCGCCGACAGTCGCTGCGCGTCCAGCATCTCCTGCGGCTGGTCCTCGAAGGTGGAGTGCGAGATGACCAGGTGGCTGCCGGGCGCGGCGGCGGCGCGCAGGGTGGCGAGGATGTCGCCGGGACGGTCGGGCTCCGGGATGAAGTGCACCACCCCGGCGAGCAGGATGCCCAGCGGCCGGTCGAGGTCGAGCAACTGCGACGCCTGGGCCTCGGCGAGGATCCGCGCCGGGTCGCGCAGGTCGGCGTGGATGACGCCGGTCAGGTCGTTGCCGGCGAGCAGCTCCCGGCTGTGCGCCACCGCCACCGGGTCGATGTCGACGTAGACCACCCGCGCCTTCGGGTTGGCGGCCTGGGCGACCTCGTGCACGTTACCGACGGTGGGGATGCCGGAGCCGATGTCCAGGAACTGCTCGATGCCGGCGTCGAGCAACACCCGCACGGCCCGGCGGAGGAACTCCCGCCCGGCGCGCATGGTCGCCGGCAGGTTCGGCGTCATGGCCGCGATCTGCTCGGCCAACTGCCGGTCGATCTCGAAGTTGTGCGCGCCGCCGAGGAAGTAGTCGTACACCCGGGCCGCGCTGGGCCGGGAGAGGTCGATCTCGGCGGGAAGTCCGTCCGGCTGCTGCACTGGTGCACCCCAAAGTCGTCGCCGTGGATCGTGTGACGCTGCCCACTCTAGGCCCGTCCGGCACCCGGAGGGAGATCCACAACGCTCTTTTCCTGATCTCTTACAGATAGCGACGGGTCAGGCGGCCTCCAGCAGCAGCGCGATGCCCTGCCCCACGCCGATGCACATGGTGACCAGCGCCCGCCGCCCGCCGCGACGGCGCAGCTCCCGCGCGGCGGTGAGCGCGAGCCGGGCGCCACTGGCACCGAGCGGGTGCCCCAGGGCGATTGCCCCACCGTTCGGGTTCACGTGCTCCGCCTCCTCGGGCAGGCCCAGCTCCCGCAGCACCGCGACGGACTGGGCCGCGAACGCCTCGTTCAGCTCGATCACATCGACGTCGACCAGCGCCAGCCCGTGCCGGTCGAGCAGCCGGCGGGTCGCCGGGACCGGGCCGATGCCCATGATCCGGGGCGGCACGCCGGCCGCCGCCGCGCCGGTGACCCGGGCCAGCGGGGTGAGATCGTACTCGGCGACGGCCGCCGCCGAGGCGACCAGCAGGGCCACCGCGCCGTCGTTGACGCCGGAGGAGTTGCCGGCGGTCACCGTGCCGCCGTCGCGGAACGGGGTGGGCAGCGCCGCGAGCTTCTCCAGCGAGGTCGGCCGGGGGTGCTCGTCGACCTCGACCAGCCGGGTCTCGTGCCGGCCGGCCGGCACGGTCACCGGCACGATCTCCTCGGCGAGCCGGCCGTCGGCCTGGGCCTTGGCCGCGCGCACCTGCGAGCGGTACGCGAACTCGTCCTGCGCCCGCCGGTCGATGCCGTACTCGGTGGCCACGTTCTCGGCCGTCTCGGGCATCGAGTCGATGCCCCAGCCCCGCTCCATGAGCGGGTTGACCAGCCGCCAGCCGATGGTGGTGTCGTACATCTCGGCGGAGCGGGAGAACGCGGTGGTCGCCTTCGGCAGGACGAACGGTGCCCGGCTCATGCTCTCCACCCCGCCCGCGACGACCAGGTCGGCCTCCCCGGCGACGATCGCCCGGGCGGCGGTGGCCAGCGCGTCCAGGCCGGAGCCGCAGAGCCGGTTGACGGTGCTGCCGGGCACCTGCTCGGGCAGCCCGCCGAGCAGGGCCGCCATCCGGGCCACGTTGCGGTTGTCCTCGCCGGCCTGATTGGCGCAGCCGAGCACCACGTCGTCGGTGCGCGCCCAGTCCACCGACGGATGCCGGGCGACCAGCTCGCGGATGACATGGGCGGCCAGGTCGTCGGGGCGTACGCCGGACAGCGCGCCGCCGTAGCGACCGATCGGGGTGCGGACACCGGCCACCAGGTATGCCACGGTCATCGCGAGTCCTTCGGGGGTGGGAAGGGCTGGGCGGGCGCGTCCACCGGGTCACGGTGACTCACCGACGGCCAGGATATCGCCGGGCGCGGCCGATAGGTTTGTCGGCATGGCACGAGCCCAGTTCAGTGCGGAGACCAGCGACGGTGGCGCGTTCGTCCGCCAACCCAACCGGTTCACCGGGCGGGTCACCCCGCACTCGACCTCACCGCCCGGCGGCGGGCCGGACGCGCAGGACCGCTGGCCGCTGGAGGCGGGCCGGTACCGGCTGATCTGGTGCCGGGCCTGCCCGTGGGCGCACCGGGCGCTGATCGTGCGTAACCTGCTCGGGCTGCGCGAGGTCATCTCGCTGGGCACCGTCGACCCGATCCGGGACGAGCGGGGCTGGCGGTTCAGCCTCGACGAGGACGGCTTCGACCCGGTGCTGGGCATCGGCTTCCTCTCCGAGGCGTACCTCGCCACCGACGCCGACTACTCCGGCCGGGTCACCGTTCCGGCGCTGGTCGATACCGTCACCGGCCGGGTGGTCACCAACGACTATCCACAGCTCACCCTGGACCTGTCCACCGAGTGGCGGCGGCTGCACGCCCCGGACGCGCCGGATCTCTACCCGGTCGAGCTGCGCCCGGAGATGGACGCGCTGATGGCCGAGATCCACCGCGACATCAACAACGGCGTCTACCGCTGCGGCTTCGCGACCTCGCAGCAGGCGTACGACGAGGCGTTCGAGGCGCTGTTCGGGCGGCTCGACGCGCTGTCGGAGCGGCTGGCCGGCCGGCGCTACCTGATGGGTGACTCGATCACGGAAGCGGACGTACGGCTGTTCACCACGCTGGTCCGCTTCGACGTGGCGTACCACGGTCACTTCAAGTGCAACCGGCAGAAGCTCGCCGAGATGCCGGTGCTCTGGGCGTACGCCCGGGATCTGTTCCAGACCCCCGGCTTCGGCGAGACCGTCGACTTCGACCACATCAAGCGGCACTACTACGCCACGCATCGCGAGATCAACCCGACCGGGATCGTCCCGCTCGGCCCGGACCTGCACGGCTGGACCACGCCGCACGGGCGTGGCTGACCAGGCGGCGACGCGCCTCGCCGCCGTGGTGACGGCGATCTGCGTGCTCGGGGGAGCGGTCGCGGTGACGGTCGCCGTGATCGCCGGTCCCGGTCCGGGTCTGACCGGGTACGTCAGTGAGGCCGGTGTCGCCGACAGCGGGTACGCCTGGACGTACCGGATCGGGGTGTTCGCCCTGGCCACAGCGCTGCTGACGCTCGCCGCGGCGCTGCGGACGGCGCTGCGGATCGCGGCGGCGCTGCTCACCGCGGGCGGTCTGGCCACGGTCCTGTCCGGCGCGGTGACCTGTAGCGCCGGCTGCCCACTGCCGCCGTTCGAGCGGGCCACCGTGGCGGACCTGGTGCACGGTGCGGCGAGCGTCGCCGCGACGGCGGCCGTGGTCTTCGCCATGATCGCCATCGCGTTCGCCCCGGCCGCGGCGCGCCCACTGCGGGCGGTGGCCGCCGTCGCGGCGGCGGTGGCGCTGCCGATCGCCGGTGCGGTCGGCTTGGCGATGCTGGTGGTCGGCCGGGGTTCACTGGTCGGGGTGTTGGAACGGCTGCTGCTCGCGGTGGTGGTCCTCTGGGGCCTGGCGACCGCCGTCACCCTGCCGTCCGGGCCGGCGCCGCCGGGCGAGGCGGCCCCGGATCCCGTGCCGTAAGGAGTGTCACGGATATCACTCCTTCCGGGTCTCATCCGGCCCCTGGCCCGCGGGAGAGGATGCCGGGATGAGTTCGTTGTTCGCGCCGCTGACGCTGCGGGCGGTCACCCTGCCCAACCGGATCGCCCTGGCCCCGATGTGCCAGTACAGTGCCGGCCCCGACGGCCTGCCCACCGACTGGCACCTGGTGCACCTCGGCGCCC
The DNA here is from genome assembly GCF_029626175.1 of Micromonospora sp. WMMD1082. NCBI lineage: Bacteria > Bacillati > Actinomycetota > Actinomycetes > Micromonosporales > Micromonosporaceae > Micromonospora > Micromonospora sp. WMMD1082. The sequence continues at coordinate 254,102 of NZ_JARUBM010000002.1, forward strand.
GCGCGGTCGGCGGCGCCGGGCTGGTGATGACCGAGGCGACCGCCGTGTCGCCCGAGGGGCGGATCAGCCCGCAGGACACCGGGCTGTGGTCCGGCCGGCACGTCGACGCCTGGCGTCCGGTGACCCGGTTCCTGGCCGCACAGGGCGCGGTACCGGCCGTGCAGCTCGCGCACGCCGGGATCAAGGCGTCGACGTACCGACCGTGGGAACCGCGCCGGGGCGGGGTGCCCGACGCCGAGGGCGGCTGGGTGCCGGTCGGGCCCACCGCCGAGCCGTTCCTGCCGGAGTACCGCGTGCCCACCGCCCTGGACGAGGCCGGGATCGCCGCCGTCGTCGAGGCGTTCGCGGCGGCCGCCACCCGGGCGGTCGACGCCGGGTTCACCGCCGTGGAGGTGCACGCCGCGCACGGCTACCTGCTGCACGAGTTCCTCTCCCCGCTGACCAACCATCGCGCCGACGGCTGGGGCGGGGATCGGGCCGGGCGGATGCGGCTGACCCTTGAGGTGGCCCGGGCCGTCCGCGCCGCGGTGGGCGAGGACGTGCCGGTGTTGGCCCGGATCTCGGCCACCGACTGGGTCGACGGCGGCTGGACGGTCGACGACAGCGTGGCGCTCGCCGCCGAGTTGGCCGCCGCCGGGGTGGACCTGGTCGACTGCTCCTCCGGCGGGGCGTCGCCGACCGCCGCCGTCCCGGTCGGCCGTGGTTACCAGGTGCCGCTGGCCGCCCGGGTCCGGCGGGAGGCACGGGTCGCCACCGGCGCGGTCGGCCTGATCGTCGAGCCGGAGCACGCCGAGGCGATCGTCGCGGACGGCGAGGCCGACCTGGTGCTGCTCGGCCGGGAGCTGCTGCGCAACCCGTACTGGCCGCACCAGGCCGCGGCCAAGCTCGGCGCCGACCCGAGCTGGTCCCCGCAGTACGTCCGGGCGGCCTGACCGGGCCAGCCCGCGCGGCCTACCAGGGTCAGCCCGCCAGGTGGCCCCAGCGCCGCTCCAGGTCGCGCCACGGCCCCTGGGCGGCGACCGTGCCGCCGATGAGCACCACCACGTGGTCGGCCCGCACCAGCGCGGCCCGCTTCGAGGTGGAGCCGACGACGGTCACGCCGCGTTCCCGCAGGGCCTGCCAGAGCGCGAGCTCGGTGGTCACGTCCAGCGCGGAGGAGACGTCGTCGGCCACCAGCAGCTCGGTACGCGGTGCCAGCGCCCGGGCCAGCGCCAGGCGCTGCAACTGCCCGCCGGAGAGCCGGGTGCCCTTGTGCCCGATGAGCAGCCCGAGCCCGCTGCCGGTGCCGGCCAGGTCGTGCTCCAGCTGAGCGGTCGCCACCGCGTGCGCGGGGTCCACCGGGTGACCGAGGGTGATGTTCTCCGCGACCGTGCCGGAGAGCACCCGGGGCAGCTGACCCACGTATCCGACCTGGTTGGGGCGGAGGAACAGCTCCGGTTCGGTGATCGGCTCACCGTTCCAGGTCAGCTCACCGGTGTGCGGGGCGATCCCGGCCAGCGCCCGCAGCAGCGAGGACTTGCCCGCACCCACCGGCCCGACGACCAGCACCAGTTGCCCGCGTGCCACGGTCAGGTCCACGTCGCGTACGGCGATGGTGCCGTCGGTGTGCCGGACGCCGAAGCCGACCAGGTCCAGCCGCCGCAGCGGGGTGCGGGGCGGTACCGGCGGGGCGGGAGCCGTGCCGGCGGCCAGGTCGACCCCGGGCACCCGCGCCGAGTACACCTCGATCCCGGTCATCTCCGCCGTACGCCGGGTCCACACCCGCGCCGACGGCACCTGGGAGATCAACGACGCGGTGGTCCAGGCGAACCAGCGCGCCGCGCCCAGCGTGGCCACCGCGACCAGCGTCGCCCCGGCGGAGAGCTGGCCGGACAGGAAGAGCGCCCACACGCCGATCGGGAAGAGCCCGCTGGCCAGCGCCGGCGTGGACCGGGCCCAGACCTGCACGGTGATCTCCCGCCGCTGCCGCTCGCTGCGCACCACGTCGAGGTCGGCGAGGTGGCTCAGCACCGGCCGGGTCGCCCCGGCCAGCTTCACCGTCCGGGCGGCCGACAGCGTGGAGACCAGCGCGGTGGCGAACGCGGCCCGCGCGGCGACGGTGTCCCGGGCCGCCCGCTCCAGCCTCGGGCCGAACGCCGTGGCGGCCAGCCCGGAGAGCACCATCGTGCCGAGGAAGAACAGCCCCGGCACCACGCTGCCGGTGACCAGGGTCATGGCGACCAGCAGGAGAAGGCCGATCGACTGGTCCAGTACGTGGTCGGCGAGCTGCACCACCCGTTCGGTGTCGCCGCCCTGGGCCACCACCTCGGCCGGGGTGTGCCGGCTGACCCGGCGGGGGCCCGTCTGGCCGTGCACCAGGCGCGCGCTGATCCGCAGCATCTGCCGTACCCACCAGGCCGGGAACCACAGGTGGGTCCAGTAGTGCGCCGGGATGGCGACGACCAACCCGGCGGCGATGCCGATGGCGGGCAGCCACGGGTCGCCCGTGCCGTCGACCACGTCGGCCCAGAGCCAGGCCAGCACCGGCCCGTCCAGTCCGAGGATCACCAGGACGGAGAAGATCCCGACCGCCGCCGCGCCGTACCGGGGGTCGTTGAGGCAGAGCCGGGCGATCTCCCGCAGCGTCCGGGTACGGGACGCGGGTCGCCGCGCGGCGTCGGCCGGCACACCGGCGGTACGGCGGCCCGGCTGGCGCCCGCCGACCTCCCGCGCACCCACCTCGCGCCCCTCGGTCGGCTCCACGGGCTCGGGCCCGACGACCGGTGCCGGATCGTCCCCGTCCGGCGCGGGCGTTCCGGGACCGACCGGCGGGCCGGGCCGGTCGCCGTCGCGGGCCGGGCCGGCGGGCCGGGTGCCGTCGACGGGCCCCACGGCCGTGGTGACCCCGGTGCGGGCGCCGGCGGGGTTGGCGCCGACCAGCGCCGGTACGCCCCGCAGCCGGCCGGAGCCCGGCCCGGCCAGCAGGTCGACCTCGGTGTCGCCGCCCTGCCCGCCCGCCTGGCCGGCGGCCAGGAGTTCGGCGAAGCGGCGCGACTCGGCCAGCGGGGCGGCCTCGACCACCGCGCCGTCGGCCAGCACCACCACCTCGTCGCAGCGGCTCACCGACGACAGCCGGTGCGCGATGACGATGCCGATCCGGTCCCGCAGCAGGCGCTCGGTGGCCTGCTGCACCCGTGTCTCGGTGACCGGATCGAGCCGGGCGGTGGCCTCGTCGAGGATCACCACGTGCGGGTCGCGGACCAGGATGCGGGCGAAGGCGACCAGTTGCTCCTGACCGGCCGAGAGCACGTGACCGCTCTCGCCGAGGCGGGTGTCCAGGCCGGCGGGCAGCTCGGCGATCCAGCCGGCCAGACCCAGCTCGTGCAGGGCCCGCGCGGCGGCATCGAGCAGCTCGGGGTCGAACAGCGCCACGTTCTCGGCGAGCGTGCCGGCGAGGATCTCGGTGCGCTGGGGCACCACGGCGACCCACCGGCGCAGCTGCTCCACGTCGAGGTCGAGCACGTCACGACCGCCGAGCAGGACCGTGCCGGGTGGCACGTCGACCGCCCGGGTGAGCAGCTTGGCCAGCGTCGACTTGCCCGACCCGGTCCGGCCGACCAGGGCGTACGAGCGCCCCCGGACGAAGGTCAGGTCGACCTCGCGGAGCGCGGGGCCGCGATCGGCGTCCGGCCCGGTGGTCGGGTAACGGTAGGTCAGGTCGCGGATGACCAGGTCGCCGTCGGTGGGCGCGGCGCCGCCGGCCGGTTCCTGTGTCGCGGCGGAGAGCAGTTGGACCCGCCCCCAGGCGCCGAGGGCGTACTGCACCTCCGGCACCATCCGGCTGACGTGCTCGACGGTCATGCCGAGGGAGAGCGCGAGCAGCCAGATCGCGGTCATCCGGGCGGCGTCGACCCGGCCGGTGGTCAGCGCCCAGACCCCGCCGAGCACGACCAGCGCGATGCCGGCCCGGGTCACCCCGGCCGCGATGGTGTTGACCTGTGCGGACATCGCCCACACCCGCCATCCCCGGCGGAGCACCTCGGCCGCCCGGAGGGCGTACAGGCGCAGCACGTACGGCCGGGCCAGGCTGGTGCGGACGTCGTCCTGGCCGTGGATCGACTCCTCCATCACCGCCGCCAGATCCGACCAGGCCGCCTCCTCGTGCATCCGGGCCGGAACGATCCGGGAGGCGGGCCGGCGCAGCGTGATCGCGAGCAGGACGCAGAGCAGCAGCATGCCGATCCCGGCCGGCCACCAGACGGTGAACGCGACCAGCGTGGACAGCACGCCCACGGACAGCGCCTGGGCCAGCCGGGTGCCGGGGCCGCGCACGCCCGAGGCGACGTCGTACACGTCGCCGTCGATCCGGTCGAGCATCTCCCCCACGGGGGTGGTCTCCAGGGCGGGCACGGGTTGCCCCAGCGCCACCCGGCACAGCCGGCGGCGCACGTGGGCGGACCAGTCGGCGGTCACCCCGGCCATCACCAGGCTGACCACGAGGTCGCTGGCGACCGCCGCGACCAGCGCCGCCGACAGCAGCACGAAGAACCCGACGGAGCGGTGGATCAGCACCGGCCCGGCGAGCGCGGCGGTGGCCGCCTGGCCGATGCCGCCGAGCACGATCAGGACGGCGACCAGGGTCATCCGGCGGGAGGAGGTGACCCACAGATCACGGAGCAGGCGCATGGGGTCGGTTCCTCCGGTTTCGTGACGGAGGTTCCAGCCTGCTTCTCCCGGCCGCACGGCTCAACGCATTTTCGCCGGCGGCAGATCACCGGGCGACATCTGCCGGACGAGTGGCCAGGGCTGGGCTGGGCTGGGCTGGGCTGGGCTGGGCTGGGCTGGGCTGGGCTCAGAAGAGCACGGTGGCGAGGGTGCCGACCGGGCGGAAGCCGCAGCGCTCGTAGACCCGCCGGGCGGGCAGGTTGAAGTCGTTGACGTACAGGCTGACCGTCGGGGCGACCCTGGTCAGCGCGTCGCCGACCACGGCCGCCATCGCGGCGGTGGCCATCCCCCGGCCCCGCCACTCGGGCGCCACCCAGACCCCCTGGACCTGCGCGGTGCGCCGGGTGACGACCGCCAGTTCGGCCTTGAAGACCACCCGACCGTCGACGAACCGAGCGTACGCCCGACCCGAGCGGATCATGTCCGTGACCCGGCGGCGGTACCCGCGCCCGCCGTCGTCGGCCAGCGGCGAGACGCCCACCTCCTCGGTGTACATCGCCACCGCCGCCGGGAAGAGCCGGTCGAACTCGGCACTGCGCACCCGGCGCACCTGCGGGTCGGGCGGCACCCCGGGCAGCGCCTCGGCGACCAGCAACGGCTGGTTCGGGCGTACGTCGCGGGCCGGTCCCCAGGTGTCGGCGAGGCGGTCCCACAGTTGCAGTACGGCGTCGGCGCGCCCGACGATCGAGGAGCAGAGCCGTTCCTCGCCGGCGAGCAGGTCGGCGAAGGCGGCGACGGCCTGCGGGCCGGCCAGCACCGGCGTGAGGTTGCCACCGAGCCAGCAGACCGATTCGAGGTGGCGGCGGGAACCGTACCCGAGGACCCGGCCCTCGGCCCGCCACCACGCCAGCCCGCGCGCGGCGACCCGCTCCGCGACCTGCGCGCCCGCGTACGGGTCGAGGTCGAGCAGCCGCTCGACCGCGCGACGTTCCGACTCCCCCAGTTGCCGCACCGGCGCCGTCAGCACGGTTACCAGCCTGCCAGATCCGTTCACCGCGCGTCGGCGGACGGTGACGACCACTTGTCAACGTTGCATTGCCGATATATCGTTGATGCATCAGCGACAGTTCTAGCAAGGAGACAGCCTGATGAAGTTCCATCGACGGGGACACCCCCTGCACGAGGCCCGGATGCGCGGCTTCAGCTTCCCGCCGTTCTCGGCCGGCCCGCCCTTCGGGCCGGGAGGTCACGGCCACGGCCACGGTCACGGCCGGGGTGGGCGCGGGCGGGGCCGAGGGCGCCGACCGAACGTCCGCAACGCGGTGCTGGCCCTGCTCACCGAGCGGCCGATGCACGGCTACGAGATGATCCAGGAGATCGACTCCCGCACCGGCGGGAGCTGGCGGCCCAGCCCGGGCTCGATCTACCCGACCCTCCAGTTGCTGGAGGACGAGGGCGTCATCGTCGCCACCGAGGAGTCCGGCGGCGGCCGTAAGCGATTCACCCTCACCGAGCAGGGTCGCGCCGAGGCCGAGCAGGCCGCGCAGACGCCGCCCTGGGCGGAGGTCGCCGAGGACACGATCAACAGCTGGCACGACATCCGGCACGCCGGCACGCAGGCGATGAACGCCCTGCGCCAGGTGATGATGACCGGCACCGACGACCAGCGGGAGCGCGCGGCCCAGGTGCTCGACGAGACCCGCCGCAAGCTGTACGCGATCCTCGCCGAATCCGAGTGATCGCGGCACCACGTGCCGGCAAGCGGCGCCACGCGGTCTGGCTGGCATCGAGGGCGGCCACCCATGCGGGGTGGCCGCCCTCGTGCTGAGCGGGTCGGATCAGTGCACGGTGACGGTGGCGCCGGGGACCAGGTCGCGCAGTTCCTCGGGGAGTTCGGCGCCCATCTCGTCGGCCAGCCGCAGCGCCTCCTCGATCAGGGTCTCCACGATCTGCCCCTCGGGCACGGTCTTGATGACCTGGCCCTTGACGAAGATCTGACCCTTGCCGTTGCCGGAGGCCACTCCCAGGTCCGCCTCGCGGGCCTCGCCGGGGCCGTTCACCACACAGCCCATCACGGCGACCCGCAGCGGCACCGGCAGCCCCTCCAGGCCGGCGGTGACCTCCTCGGCGAGCTTGTAGACGTCCACCTGGGCCCGCCCGCAGGAGGGGCAGGAGACGATCTCCAGCCCGCGCTCGCGCAGCCCGAGCGACTCCAGGATCTGGTTGCCGACCTTGATCTCCTCGACCGGCGGCGCCGACAGCGACACCCGGATCGTGTCGCCGATCCCCTCGGCCAGCAACGCGCCGAACGCCACCGCCGACTTGATGGTCCCCTGGAACGCCGGCCCCGCCTCGGTCACGCCCAGGTGCAGCGGATAGTCGCACTGCTCGGCGAGCTGCCGGTACGCCCGGATCATCACCACCGGGTCGTTGTGCTTCACCGAGATCTTGATGTCCCGGAAGCCGTGCTCCTCGAAGAGCGAGCACTCCCAGAGCGCCGACTCGACCAGCGCCTCGGCCGTGGCCCTGCCGTACTTGGCGAGCAGGCGCTTGTCCAGCGAGCCGGCGTTGACCCCGATCCGGATCGGCGTGCCGGCGGCGGAGGCCGCCGCCGCGATCTCGGCGACCTTGTCGTCGAACTGCCGGATGTTGCCCGGGTTCACCCGCACCGCCGCACACCCGGCGTCGATCGCCGCGAAGACGTACTTCGGCTGGAAGTGGATGTCGGCGATCACCGGGATCTGCGACTTGCGGGCGATCGCCGGCAACGCCTCCACGTCGTCCTGGCTCGGCACCGCGACCCGCACGATCTGGCAGCCGGACGCGGTCAGCTCGGCGATCTGCTGCAACGTGGCGTTGACGTCAGAGGTGAGGGTGGTGGTCATCGACTGCACCGAGACCGGCGCGCCACCGCCGACCGGCACCGAGCCGACCATGATCTGACGGCTGGCCCGGCGGGGCGCGAGCGGCGGCGGCGGTACGGGGGGCATACCGAGGCTGACAGCGGTCACTTCAGGCACTCACCTTGAGAAGATGGAGATCGGGTTGACCACGTCCGCGGTGATGGTGAGCAGTGTGAACGCCCCACCGATCAGGATCACCGCGTACGTGAAGGGCATCAGCTTGAAGTAGTCGACTCGGCCCGGGTCGGGTCGGCGCAGCCGCGCGTACACCCAGGATCTGGCCCGTTCGAACCAGGCGATGGCGATGTGCCCGCCGTCCAGCGGCAGCAGCGGCAGCAGGTTGAACACCCCGATGAAGAAGTTCAACGAGATGAACAGCATGATGAACAGTTCCCAGGCATCGTTGGCCACCGCCTCGCCGCCGAGGATGCTGGCGCCCACCACGCTGATCGGGGTGTCGATGTCCCGCTCGCCGCCGGTGATGGCGGTCCAGAGCGCGGGCACCTTCTCCGGCAGGCGCTGCAACGCCTTGGCGACGGCCACCGCCATGTCGCCGATGAAGTTGCTGGTCGCGCCGACCGCCTCCACCGGGCCGTAGGAGACCAGGCCCGGGGTGGAGACGACCAGGCCGACACCGAGCGCGGAGACATCGGTGACCGGCCCGTCCGGGTTGTCGATCGGCGGGCGCTTGGTGGTGGCGAGCGCGGTCTCGGCGGTGCCGGGCTGGCCGTCGCGCTCGTACCCGATGGCGGCGGTGCTGCCCGGGGTGGTGGCCCGCAGCGTGGTGAGCAGGTCGCCGTAGCTGGTGACCGGGGTGCCGTTGATCGAGGTGATCCGGTCGCCGTTCTGCAGCCCGGCCGCCCCGGCCGGGCTCGGCGCGTCACCGGCCTGGCAGGCCCGCCAGGTGTTGTCCGGCAGGACGCACTCCTGGATGGCGATCACCGCCGGCTCGGCGCGGATCTGCTCTTCCGTGCTCGGGAAGCTGGGGTTGGGCAGGCCGAAGGTCATCGCCGCCAGCCAGGCCGCGAAGATCGCCAACCCGAAGTGGGTGACCGAGCCGGCGGACATCACGACGGTGCGCTTCCACACCGGGTAGCGCCACATGGCCCGCTTCTCGTCGCCGGGCTCGATGTCGTCGTCCTGCGGCGTCATCCCAACGATCTTGCAGAAGCCGCCGAGCGGGATGCCCTTGAGGCCGTACTCGGTCTCGCCCCGCTTGAAGGAGAAGATGGTGGGGCCGAAGCCGACGAAGTAGCGGGTGACCTTCATGCCGAAGGCCTTGGCAGTGAGCATGTGGCCGGCCTCGTGCAGGCTCACCGAGATGAGGATGCCGAGGGCGAAGAGCACCACCCCGAACGCGAACGACATCAAGCTCCTTCCACCGCAGCAGCGATGATCTCCTGCGCGTGTGCGCGCGCCCACGACTCGGCTCCGAGTACGTCCTCGACGGTACCCGGTTCGCCGAAATCGGGAGCGCCCTCCAGGACCCGTTCCAGCGTGTCGACGATGCCGAGGAACGGCAGCCGCCCCGCGACGAACGCCGCCACACACTCCTCGTTGGCCGCGTTGTAGATCGCCGGCCGGCACCGACCCGCCTCGCCGGCGGCCTTGGCCAGCGCCACCGCCGGGAACGCCTCGTCGTCCAGCGGCGCGAACTCCCAGGTGTGACTGGTCGTCCAGTCGACCGCGGCGGCGGCGTCCGGCACCCGGTCCGGCCAGCCGAGCGCCACCGCGATCGGCAGCCGCATGTCCGGCGGGCTGGCCTGGGCGATCGTGGAACCGTCGACGAACTCCACCATCGAGTGGATCACCGAGGTCGGATGGATCATCACGGTGATGTCGGCGTACGGCACGTCGAACAGCTCGTGCGCCTCGATCACCTCCAACGCCTTGTTGACCATCGTCGCCGAGTTGATCGTGATGACCGGCCCCATGTTCCAGGTCGGATGCGCCAGCGCCTGCTCCGGCGTAACCTGCGTCAACTCGTCCCGCCGCCGCCCGCGGAACGGCCCGCCGCTGGCGGTGACGATCAGCCGGCGCACCTCACCCCGGGCGCCGGAGCGCAGACACTGGGCGAGCGCGGTGTGCTCCGAATCCACCGGGACGATCTGCTCCGGCCGCGTCATCGCGGCCTTGACCAGCGAGCCGCCGGCCACCAGCGACTCCTTGTTGGCCAGCGCGAGCGTACGCCCGGCCCGCAGCGCGGCCAGGGTCGGCGCCAGCCCGAGCGACCCCACCACCCCGTTGAGTACGACGTCACACGGCCACTGCGCCAGCTCGCTCATCGCGTCCGGCCCGGCCACGATCTTGGGCAGCTTGAACTCGCCGGTGGCCCAGCCCCGGCGACTGGCCTCCGCGTAGAACGCGAGTTGGAGATCCTGCGCGGCGGACGCCCTGGCCACCCCGACGGCCTCGACGCCGAGTTCGAGCGCCTGGGCAGCCAGCAGCTCGACGTTGCCGCCGCCGGCACCGAGCGCCACCACCCGGAACCGGTCCGGGTTACGCCGCACGATGTCGATGGCCTGGGTACCGATCGAACCCGTACAGCCCAACAGCACAAGATCGCGGGGGGAGGTCACCCGCCCATTCTTCCCCACCGCCGCTGCACGCCCGCCGGGAGCCTCAGCCCTCCTCGCGCGCAACGCCTTCTTCCTCCAACGGTGCCTCTTCGCCGAGCAACTCGCCAGTGCAGCCCCGCACCGCACGCCCTCGCACCGCCTGTCCGACCCGCCGCCGACACCGCCGCGCTACCCCGCGCCGCGGGCCAGTTTCCTCGGCTTGTTTCCTCGGCTTGGCCGCTGGGGACGACGGCTGGTGTTGCTTTGGGTGCGTTTGTTGTTGCCAGAGCGACAACAAACGCACCCAGTGCGAGGGCCGCGGGGCCGTCTCCGGGCCCGTCGCGTCGGCTCAGGCGCGGGGGTCGAAGCGACCCACGCGGGTGGCAGTGACGAACCGCGTCCAGCTCGCCGCGGCGAAGCTCACGGGACTCATCGACATCGAGCGCCGTCTCGCTGAGGGAGCGCCAGGCATCCTCGTAGGCCTTGATCTCGTGCGGCTTGTCAAGGTAGCTCTCGCTGGATCCGCTCCGCCTCCGCCACGGATCCCGGATCCAGCGGCGACACCGTCCCGTGGTCGACGTCGGGCCGGCTCACGCCGGGCGGGACAGGACGAAGGTCTCCAGTTCCTCGCCGCCGTACCAGTCGGTGCGCCGGCCGATGTGGGTCATGCCGAGCCGGCGGGTGACCGCGATGGAGGCGGTGTTGCCGGGGTCGACCACGGCGTGGATAACCTGCGTGCCGGTGGTGAACTCCCGCTCGACGAGGGCGCGGGCGGCCTCGGTGGCGTAGCCGTTGCCCCAGGCGTCCGGGTGCAGGTGCCAGCCCACCTCGATGTCGTCGGTGAGGATCCGCTCGTCCCGCCCGGGCAGCGGTTTGAGCAGCGCGGTGCCGACAACGCTCCCGGTGCCCCGCACCTCGATCGCCCAGGTGCCGTACCGGTCGCCGTGGTCGGCGTGCCGCTGGCGCCACATGGTCAACCGTTCGGCCGCCTGCGCCGGGTCGGTCAACGGCAGGCCCGGTGCCGCGCCGAGCCACCGGACGATCTCGGGACGGGAGTAGATGTCGAAGATCCGGGCCAGGTCCGCCGGCTCGTCGGTCCAGTCGCGTACGAGCAGCCGTTCGGTGGTGACGATCATGCTCCATTCCACCACAGGGCGTTGGCGACCTGCGGGTACAGGCCCTCGGGGTGGGCGCGGAAGAGCGGCTCGGTGCCGAACAGGCTCACGCTCGCCCCCTTCGCCACGCCGCTCACCACCACCGCGTGGCCGGCGGCGGCCTCCTGGCCACCCCAGTGGCCGGCGAGGAAGAAGCCCGCGCCGGCAAGGCGCTGATCGACCCGTACGCCGTCGCCGACCCGGGTGAAGTACTGCGGCGCGTCGACGAACGCGGTGGGCAGCGCTCCCGCCGCGATCGGCGAGGCCGGGTCGTTCTGCACCGTGACGATGCCGTTGGCGTCGCTGCGCCCGGCCGCCGCCGTGACGTCGAGCAGGCCCGCTCGGTCGTTGAACTGGATCCCGCCGGCTCCCCGACCCACGACGGTCCCACCACCCGCCAGCCACCGGTCGAACGCGGCGGCCTGGGTGGCGTCCAGGCTGAGCGGGTTGAACGACGTGGTGGAGACGAAGAGGGCATCGACGTCGTCGAAGGACAGCGCTCCGGAGTTGAACCCGGTGTGCGTCACCGAGACCGGATCGAAGCCCATCTGCCGCAGGGCGAAGATCTCACCGGCGTTCGCCGCGACCCCGAGGCGGGTCCTGGTCACCGGCGTGGCCGTCCGCACCTGCGGCGGCGTGATCCTGGTGAACTCGACGCCGTACTCCTTGGCGATCGCGCGCACCACCGAGACGTCGCCCGGCACGACGAAGGTGCCGCCCGGCGTCCTGGCCAGCTTCACCCCGTCGTCGACGAGCCGGTTGACGGCCCGGATGCCGGCCACCGAATCCACGACCAGGCCGTAGTTCGCCTGCCGGCCCGGCGGCACCACGCCCTCGGCGCGGGCCTCCGTTACCGGACGCAGGGCCCTGCCGTCGAGGGCGACGTTGCGGTTCACCGGCCGCACCGTGGCACCCCAGAGGTGGCCGTGGCTCCAGGCCGAGATGTCGTACATCGCGGCGAAGTCGTCGGTCACGTCCCGGCCGACCTCCAGCAGGGCGCTGGCGAGGCCGCGCTTGGCCTGACGCATGTCGACCACGTAGGAGCCGGCCGGGTAGCGCGTGCCGTCCAGCCGGAACGGCCGTGACGCGCGGTGGACGGTCAGGTCGTTGTCGAGCATGAACTGGACCAGCCGGGCCGCCGCGGTCGCGCTGCGCTGCCCGGCGCCGGCCGGGATGACGTACGCCCGGGGGAAGCTCTGCGGGTGGGTCTTGGCGTTGTCGCCCCGGGCGAGCGAGAGGGCGAGCGGGTCGTCGATCGGCCGCGTCGGCTCGCCGGCGACCCCGCGCCGGAACCATTCGAGCTGGTTGGCCAGCAGCGCCGCCCGGTGCTGCGTGGCGTAGCCGAGGTTGCCCCGGATCGCCGCCGCCGCGACGGCGGTGTTGATCCGGGTACGCTCGTGCCGCTCCGCCTCGGTCAGGTCGCCCCGGGGGTTCAGCGGGATCTCGACGGTGTGCCCGATCGTGCCGTGGTACATCGCATACATCGGGGTGAAGATCGGCGGCCAGTCGTCCCAGCCCTGCGCCCGGTCCCGGAACGGGATGTCGGTGCGCCGGCCGCCGTCCGGGTTCGCGCAGGTGGCGCGCTCCTCCCCGGTGGCGAGGACGGCCTGTTCCATGGCCAGCGCGTGGCGCAGCGCATGCCGGATGTAGAGGTCGTACTCGTAGTTGTCACCGTGCGGGCCGGTGGTCGGCTCGATCAGCGTGCAGGTGACGTACCCGTGGATGTCCAGCATGGTCAGCGGGCTGTAGCGGACGAGTTGCGCGCGCACGGCGCGGACCTCCGGCTGCGAGGCCGTGATGTAGTCCCGGTTCATGTCGAAGCCGTTGGCGTTGGCCCGGGTCGCCGCGACCCGACCGTCGGGATTGTTCGTGACCACGAAGGCGATCACGTGACGGTCGAGCACCCTCACGACCTCGGGGTCATCCGAGAAGGCCAGCTCCCGTAGGACCTGGAGGCTGGCGTCGGTGCCCTCCCACTCGTTGCCGTGGATGTTGTTGTTGACGAACAGCGGGGTGCGCCACCTGTCGTACCCGCCGGCCCGGAGCGTGGCCAGCGCCGCGCGGGGATCGCTGAACCGCAGGTCGGACAGCTGCTGCCACCTCTTCCACTCGGCATCGCGCATCGGCGAGGTCGCCACCACCAGGTGCAGGTCGCGGCCGAGCACCGACCGCCCGATGACCTCCACGCTGATCCGCCTGCTCTGCTGGAGGGCCCGCAGCGCGGCCGGGATGTCGTGGTACGGAATGAGGTTCAGCGGGATGGACGCGTCGCCCGGATCCACCGGCACGTCCCGGATGACGTCGTTGCGCGGCTTGCCGGGCAGCGTGATCGACGGACCCACCTGGTGGGGCTGCCCACCCAGGGCGCCGGCGGAGCGCGACCCCACGCCGCGATCGGTGTCGAACGGCAGGTCGGTGTCGGACGGACCGCGAGGAGAACCGGCCGCCGCGCCGAGCGCCGCCGGGTCGACGGGCGTCGCGCTGGCGGTGCCGGGGGCCGCTCCGAAGAGGAGTACGGCGGCGAGCAGGGCTACCAGTGGTCGTCGAACACTCACGCGCATACCTCGATTCGATGGCGGGGCACCCGGACGGCGACTCGTGATCGCCGGCGCCATTGGTGGCTGTTCTATCAGTGACGACCGTCGAAGTCGATAGCCCGGCCCGGTGCCGGAGCCTCACGTACCCCAGCGGGCCCGCCAACCACCCGCGTCACCCTGGTCCGCCGGGTCGCTCGACGGTTGTCGGGCGCGACGACGGGGAAAGGGAGCGCGATGGGCGGTGCGTGGGAGCGGACGAGGCGGATCACCCGGGCTGCCTTCCGCCCGCTGCGTGGCCGCGACCTGTCGCTGCACGCCGCCGCGATCACCTTCTACGGGGCGATCGCCGTGGTGCCGGTGGCCCTGCTGGCGATCTGGCTGACCATGCTGCTGGCGGGGGCGGAGCGGGTCCGCCGACTCTCCGCGTACGCCGTGGAGGCCCTGCCGGACGCGATCGGTGCGCCACGGGCGGCGGCCGCGCTGGTCGAGGCCGGGGTGGGCCTGACCCCGTGGCTCGCGCTGGCCGCGCTGCTGCCGGCGTCCCTCTACGGCGAAGGGCTGCGCCGGGCCTTCGTCTCGGTCGCCGCCCCCCGCTCCGACGAGCACCTGATCGGCTGGCGGGGCCGGCTGCTGCTGCTACCGCTGCTGGCGCCGGCCCCGGCCCTGGTGCTGGCCATCCTGCTGGCGCTGCCGACCACCACCGGGCTGGTCCGGCGGGGTGGGCTGGCCGGCGCGCTGGGGGTGGTGCTCTCCTTCCTCGCGGTGTTTCTCGTGCTCACCCCGGTGCTGCTGTGGGTCTTCCGGGTGGTCGGCCCGGCCTCGCCGGACTGGCTCTCCGCGCTGGCGATGGGGTCGTTCACCGCCGCGAACCTCTCCGGCTTCCTGCACGGTTTCGTGCTGTTCGCCTCGTTCCCCCTCGACCTGGGCATACCCTTCGGCGGCCTGAACGAGGTGGGCGCCGTCGTGGCGATCCTGCTCTGGCTCTACGTCTTCCACGTGATCGTGCTCGCCGGCTACTCCGCCACCCTCGCCCTCTCCACCTGGCGTGACCACCGTCAGCGACGGGAGCCGGCAGGAGCGGGTTAGGGTGCGGGGATGACGGGTGAGGTGCCGTCCCGGGCCGACGTGGTGATCGTCGGATCCGGGCACAACGGGTTGGTTTCCGCGATCCTGCTGTCCCGGGCCGGGCTGGACGTGCTGGTGCTGGAGGCCGCCGACGTGATCGGTGGGGCCACCCGCACCGAGAATCCGTTCCCCAAGGTGCCCGAACTGCGCCACTCCACCGGGTCGTACCTGCTCGGGTTGATGCCGCCGGAGTTGCTGGCCACGCTCGACGTGCGCATCCCGGTGCTGCGCCGCGACCCGCACTACTTCCTGCCCACCCCGGGCGGCGCCGGTTCGCCGTACCTGCTCTTCGGCACCGACACCGCGGCCACCCGCCGGCAGCTCACCGAGTTCTTCTCCGCCGCCGACGTGGCCGCCGACGACGCGTTGCAGGCCGAGCTGGCCGCGCTGCGGGAGGATCTCGCCCCGGCCTGGCTCGCCGAGCCGCTCACCCTGGAGGAGACCGCCGAGCGGTACGTGCGGCCCGAGCTGCGCACGGTCTTCGTGGATCTGGTACGCGGCTCGGTCGCCGACTACCTGGCCCGCTTCGACTTCCGCTCCGAACTGCTGGTCAGCATGTACGCGGTCACCGACGGCCTGTCCGGGCTCAACGCCGGCCCGGACGACCCCGGCACCGGGCACAACTTCCTGGTGCACAACATGTGCCGGCTGCCCGGCTCGGGCGGCACCTGGATGATCGCCGAGGGCGGCATGGGCACCGTGTCGCGCACCTTCGCCGACGCGGCCCGCGCCTCCGGCGCCGGGATCGTCACCGGGGCACCCGTCACCGCGATCACCCTCGACGGCGGCGCGGCCAGCGGGGTGGTGCTCGCCGACGGCCGGGAGGTCGGTGCCTCCGTGGTGCTCGGCGGCTGCGACCCGTACCGGCTGATGGAGCTGCTGCCCGACGGCGCGCTGCCCACCGTGCTCAGCGAGCGGATGGCGGCGGTCCGGCGCACCGGCACCACGCTCAAGCTCAACCTGGCGCTGCGGGGCCTGCCCCGCTTCTCCTGCCTGCCCGAGGGCGCGCCGAGCCCGTTCGGCTCGACCATCCACCTGCTGCCCGGCTCGGCGTCGCTGACCGGCGGCGCGGGCGAGTCACCGATGGCGGCGCTGCGCGCCATGTGGGCCGACGTGCGGGCCGGGCGGCTGCCCGCCGAGCCCACCATCGAGTGGTACCTGCACACCACCGTCGACCCGTCGCTGGCCGATCCGGCCGGGCACCACTCGTCGGCGCTCTTCGTCCAGTCGGTGCCGTACGAGTTGGCCGGCACCAGCTGGGAGGCGGCGCTGCCCGGCTACGTCGAGCGGCTGGTCGAGATCTGCGAGCGGTACGCCCCGGGCACCGGCGACCTGATCGCCGACGCGGTGCCGCTGCCGCCACCCGGCATCGAGGCGCACTTCGGCATCACCGGCGGGCACATCCACCACGTCGACAACACGGTCTCCTTCGCCGACCGGATGCCGTACGCGACCGGCGTCGACGGCGTGTACGCGGGCAGCGCCGGCTGCCACCCGGCCGGCAGCGTGATCGGCGCCGCCGGCCACAACGCCGCCCAACGCATCCTCGCCGACCTGGGCCGCTGACGGCCTAGTTCGTCGGGGTGGGCGTCTCCTCGCCGACGGTCGTCGGGGTGGGCGCTTCCTCGCCGACGCGGTGCGCGCGGACCTTGTGACCGACGCTGGTCAGGCAGCGCCCGCTGGGCAGGTCGAAACGCCAACCGTGCAGCTGGCAGGTGAGCTGGTCGCCGTCGACGATGCCGAACCGGCTCAGGTCGGCCTTCAGGTGCGGGCAGCGCCGCTGGACCACCCAGTCGCCGAGGGTGATGTCCTCGGCGTCGACGGCCCGCTCGTGCTCGTCGTACCAGCCCTCGGCGTACTGCAGGCGCTCGGTGGAGAGGCACTTGAAGAAGGCGTACACGAACTCGTTGTACTGCCCGATGCGCGCGGCGGAGAAGCGGCAGGACAGGAAGAGCGAGTTGACCCAGTCCACCTCGCCGATGTGCAGCAGGTGCTCCACCAGCGCCCGCTCGGTACGGAACCGGTAGCGCACCTTCTCGTCGGCGTACGGCCGCACCTGCTTGCCGGGGAAGTCGACCACGATGGATTCGATGGCATCCCCGTCATAGCCGACCAGGTCGAAGCGGACCGGACCACCGACCCCCTTGGCGAGGTAGATCGACTCGTCGAGCAGCGGCTCGATCCGCCGCTTCAGCTCCTTGAGCACGTCGACCTCGGGGTGCCGCCAGGACGCCTTCTCCGCCTCGATGACCGGCCGCTTGCGCTCGCGCATCTCCTCCAGGTGGGCGACCTTGTCGGCGAAGAACTCCGCCACCGGCACCGGGTGCGTCGTCGTGGCCCCCGAGGTGGTCACCTCGGCGACGCTGCCGGGCAGCAGCACGATGCCGTTGGTGCCGCCGACCTTTGCGTACTCGGCCAGGAAGACCGACTGGTCGGGGAAGATGTTCCCCTCGTCGCCGAAGATGTCGTTGAACTGCCACAGCTCGTCGTCGAGGAAGCAGGGCGGGCCGGCGATCGGGAAGACGTGGTCGGCCTTCAGGTCGTCGATGTAGCGCCAGGTGCGGTCGAACTGCCGTTCCCGCTTCTGCTTGCCGAAGGCGGTCTTGGCCGCGTTCGGCAGCTCGTAGACCATCGGATACCAGATCGCCCCGGAGAACTGGAGCATGTGCGCGTGCACGTGGCCCAGCTCGGCGAAGGTGCTCAGGTCCGTCGGGCGGGCGTCGTTCTGGTTGAGCAGCCGGATGCCGTCGTACTCCACCCAGAGCGAGGAGTCGCCGATCGGACCGTCGGTCGGGCTGGTCAGCGCCTGGATCATGATCTTCAGGCCGCCGTCCAGCTCGACGACCTCCTCGTTGCGGGTCTTCAGGAACTTCGTGAAGCCCAGCTCGCGGAACTCGTCCTCCATCTCCGAGGTGGGGAACTCGGGCAGCAGCACGGTCGCGGACTTGGCGACGTACCGCTTGAGGTGGGCCGCGTCGAAGTGGTCCCGGTGCAGGTGGGAGACGTACAGGTAGTCGACCTTGCCGAGGGTCTCCCAGTCGAGCTGGGAGTTGTCGGGGAACGGGAACCAGGAGGCGAAGTAGGCCGGATTGACCCACGGGTCGCACAGGATGCTGCCCGCGGCCGTGTCGATCCGCATGCTCGCGTGCCCCGTACCGGTCACTCGCACCGCAGTTCCCCCTCACAGAGACAATCAAGGCGTACGCAAGAACGCTACCGGAGGCGGTCTGGTCCCCGCCCCGCGACGCCGCCATACCCGCCCCACCGCAGGTCGCCACGGAGGCGGCGTGCCAGACTAGCCGGAGATCCGTTCGCGAGGAAGGACCGACAGTGGCAGGAAGCGAGCCGGTAACGGCCCCGGACCAGCACAAGCCCGGGCACCGCAAGGCCGGGCGGATCGGTGCGGTGCTCACCGCGCTCGTGCTGCTGGCGATGCTCTGCGGCAACCACGAGGGCAGGGTCGAGGACATCTGGCTGATCGGTCTGGCCGCGTTGCTGCTGCTCATCGTGATCGGCGACGTGGTGCTGCGCCGCAACGGCCTGCGCCACTGACCCGTACCGGCACGACGAAGGGCCCGCCCCGAGGATCGGGGGGCGGGCCCTTATCGCATGCTCAGCGGCCGAAGAGGATGTCCTGGACGTTCTTCAGCGCGGCGTCGACCTCGGCCTCGAAGTAGCCGCCCTGCACCAGCCCGAAACGCAGCGTGTCCAGGTCCTTCGGATTCACCGGCATCTGATTGCGACCGGCCATCCCGCCGAGCAGGCTCTCGAAGAACCGGTCCACCTGGTCGGGGTCGTACCCGCTGCCGAAGCGACGGACCTGGAAGCTCCGCCGGATCTGGTCCACCCGGTAGAGGTCGCTGCCGGGCGGGCCGGCCATCGGCGGCCCACCCATCGAGGGCCCGGCCATCGCCGGCGGACCGCCCATCGCCGGCGGACCGCCCATCGCCGGGGGCCCACCCATCGGCGGCCCGCCAAGCGCCTGCTGCGGCAGGCCGGGCGGCCCCGCCGGGCCACGACGCGGGTCGCGGTCCGGCAGCCGGATCTCGGCGGTCATGTCGGTGCGGCCGTGCCGGCCCGCCTCGAACCCGTCGAAGCGCGGCTCGTCCGGCGGACCGTAGCCGCCCGGCCCGTCCGGCGGGCCATATCCGCCGGGCCCCGCGGGCAGACCACGCGGCGGCCCGCCGTGACCCGGGCCACCGGGCGGACCCATCGGCGCCCCCGGGCCCATCGGGCCGCCGGGGCCGCGCGGCGCGTCGTAGCCACCGCGGGGAGCGTCGTACCCGCCGGCGAAGGCGCCGGTGGGCTCGTCGTAGCGGCCGTAGGGCGGGCCGGCCTGCGCGGGCATCGCCCGGGGCGGCATCGGCGGCTGCGGCACCGGGGACATGCCGCGGTCCTCGCGCATGCCCGGGCCCATCCGGTCCGGCGGGCCCATCCGGCCGTCGCCGCCCCGGCCGCCCACGCCGCCACGCTCCTCCAACTCGGCCAACTGCCGTTCGACCCGGTCAAGGTGCAGGTCGACCTGCCACTCGTCGTAGCCGTTGAAGCGAACCCGGAAGACGACGTCGTGGACCTCCTGCGAGGCCACCGGGGCACCGACCGACTGACCGGCGAGTGTCGCCTCGACCCGGTCCAGGAAGGCGTCCACCTCGTCAACCTTGTATCCCCGGCGGAGCGCCTTACGCCGGAAACGCTGACCCTGACTCGCCACTATGTCTCCTGGTCTCGTTCGCCACGCCCGGTCACGCCGACTCCCCGGCCGGGTCGGTGCCACTGTCCTCCGCGGCGGCCAGCTGCCCACACGCCCCGTCGATCTCGCGACCTCGGGTGTCCCGCACCGTCGTGGACACCCCGGCGTCGCGCAACCGCCGGACGAACTCCCGCTCGACCGGCTTCGGGCTCGCGTCCCAGCGGCTGCCCGGAGTCGGGTTGAGCGGGATCAGGTTCACGTGGGCCAGCTTGCCGGCCAGCAGCCGCCCGAGCAGATCAGCTCGCCACGGCTGGTCGTTCACGTCCTTGATCATCGCGTATTCGATCGACACACGACGGCCCGTGCGGGCCGCGTAGGCCCATGCTGCGTCCAGCACCTCGCACACCTTCCAGCGCTGGTTGACCGGCACGAGTTCGTCGCGCAGCTCATCATCGGGGGCGTGCAGCGACAACGCAAGAGTCACAGAGAGGTCTTCGCTGGCCAGTCGGTGGATGGCCGGCACCAGCCCGACCGTGGAAACGGTGATGTGTCGCTGTGACAGGCCGAGGCCCTCGGGCGCGGGCGCGACCAGCCGGCGGATCGCGGCGACCACCCGCTGGTAGTTGGCCAGCGGCTCCCCCATGCCCATGAAGACCACGTGCGACAGCCTCGGCGGCGACCCCGCGACCACGCCGGAGGCGGCCACGCCCGCGAGGTAGACCGCCTGGTCCACGATCTCGGCGGTGGAGAGGTTGCGGGTCAGACCGGCCTGGCCGGTGGCACAGAACGGGCACGCCATGCCGCATCCGGCCTGGCTGGAGATGCAGACGGTGATCCGGTCCGGGTAGCCCATCAGCACGCTCTCCACCAGCGACCCGTCGTGCAGCCGCCACAGCGCCTTGCGCGTCGCCCCGTCGTCGCAGGCCAGTTCGCGCACGGGAGTGAGCAGCCGGGGCAGCAGCTGGTCGGCCAGGCGCTCGCGGGACGACGCCGGCAGGTCGGTCATCTGCGCCGGGTCGCGTACCAGCCGGCCGAAGTAGTGGGTGGAGATCTGCCGGGCTCGGAACGCTGTCTCACCCAGCCTGGTGACCAGCTCTTTCCGGCCGGCAAGGTCGAGATCGGCGAGGTGTTGCGGTGGCATCGCCGCCCGGCGCGCGCCGGGCGCGTCCGGGTCGACCGGGATCAGGGGAAGACTCGTCATGGCCCGTCCAGTCTGGCACGCTCGGCCCGGAACGTACCCGTCCGGAGGGGTCGGATCCGCTCCCGCCACCTCCGCGACCCAGGTCCGCCGGCGTCGGCCATGCCTCAGTTCACCACCGGGACGAAGACCACGAGCAGCAGGTACGCCGTCGGCACGGCGAACAGCACGGAGTCGAGCCGATCCATCAAGCCGCCGTGGCCGGGCAGCAGGTTGCTCATGTCCTTCACACCGAGATCCCGCTTGATCATGGATTCGGCGAGGTCACCGAGGACCGCGGCACCCGAGACCGCCACCCCGAACACGGCGCCCCACCAGGGCGCCACGTCGAACAGCAGCCACAGCAGCAGGGCGCTGCCCAGCGCGGCGGCGCTGACCGAGCCGACGAAGCCCTCCCAGGACTTCTTCGGGCTGATCGCCGGCGCCATCGGATGCTTGCCGAAGTTGGCCCCGGCCGCGTACCCGCCGGTGTCCGAGAGCACCACCGCGACCAGGGTCACCAGCACCCGCAGTGCGCCGTCGTCGGGGGAGGACGCGAGCAGGGCGGCGAAGCCGCCGAGGAAGGGGACGTACACCGCGATCAGGGTCGCCGCGGTCATGTCCCGTCGGACGTTGGTCGGGCCGTCACCGAGCCGCCAGACCAGCGTGCCCGCCACCGTGACGAGCAGGCCCAGCAGGAGCGCGTCCAGGCCGGCGAACCAGGCCAGGGTGACGGTGAGCACCCCGCCGGCGAGCAGCGGCACCAGCGGCACCTCGGCGCCGGCCCGGCGTACCGCCCGGGACATCTCCCAGATGCCCACGCCGAAGGCCGCGGCGATCACCAGCAGGAACGCCGGGGTGTAGAGGAACAGCGGCAGCAGCACCGCCGCGCCCAGGCCCACGCCGACCGAGATGGCCGCCGGCAGGTTCCGCCCGGCCCGGCCCGCCGCCTGCTGGGTCGCCGGCCGACCGGCACCGGCCCGCCGTCGACCACGGTGCCGCCGGCCCGGCGGATCCTGCGCGTCCGGCTGCGGCGCGTCGGGTGCCGGCGTGCCCTCGGCCGGCACGGCGGCGAGTTGGGTGGTGGGTGCGTCGTCGTGGTCCCGGCCGTGGCCGGCACGCACCGGTGCCATCTGGGTGGTCGGCGCGTCGTCGTGGCCGAGGCGTACCGGCGCGATCTGTGCCGTGGGGGCGTCGCCGTGGTCGAGGTCGCGGCGCCCGTTGCGCCCGGGCGGGGGGCGCTCGCGCTCCCGGGGGCCGCGCCCGCCCCGTTCGTCGTACGCGGGCCGGTCGCCGCCGTACGGACCGCGCCGATCCCGGTCACCGTCGTGCGGGCCGCGTGGGTCGCCGTACCCGGCGTCGACCGGCCCGCCCCGGTCCTCGGGGCGGCGGGCGGGCGGGCGGGCGTGCGGCTCGGCGTACAGCTCAGCGCCGGGCTGCGGGCCGCGGCCCCACGGGCCGGGGTCGACGTCCGGGTCCGGCCAGGGCAGCGAGGTGGGGCGATCCGAATGGTCCCAGCCGCGGGCCTCGGCGCCACCGTAGGGGTCGAGGTGGGACATCACGCACCAGAGGGGAGCGGTACGAGATCCACCACTTGACGCACAGCCACTACCATCCCCTACCCGCGCGAGGCGCTCCGTCTGATTGCCGGCCTGTAGGCTGGCCGATTCCCACCGTTCACCCCCGGGTCGCCGGGAATCGTGCCGAGCCTACTGCACCCATCCGCCCAGCAGGACGCGCCAGCACCCACCTCCACCACGTTGATCATGAAGTTGTCACCACGACACGCCGATGGCGGCGGCAACAGCTTCATGGTCAACGCGGCGGGGGCGCGGGGTCAGACTTCCAGGAGTTCGGCTTCCTTGTGCTTGACCAGTTCGTCGACGTGCGCCACGTAGCGCTGGGTGAGGTCGTCCAGCTCCTTCTCGGCGCGACGGCCCTCGTCCTCGCCGACCTCGCCGTCCTTGACGAGCCGGTCCAGCTCTTCCTTGCCCTTGCGCCGGATGTTGCGGATGGCGACCTTGGCCTCCTCACCCTTGTGCCGGGCGACCTTGATCATGTCGCGGCGGCGCTCCTCGGTCATCTGCGGGAGCAGGATGCGCAGCTGGTTGCCCTCGTTGTTCGGGTTGACCCCGAGATCCGAGTCGCGGATCGCCTTCTCCATGGCGTTGATCTGCGAGTTGTCGTACGGCTTGATGATCGCCATCCGCGGCTCGGGGATGCCCACCGACGCCATCTGGGTCAGCGGCGTCGGAGTGCCGTAGTAGTCGATGATGATCTTGGAGAACATGGCCGGAGTGGCGCGACCGGTACGGATGGCGCCGAACTCCTCCTTGGCGTGCTCGACCGCACGCTCCATCTTCTCCTCGGCCTCGAGGAGGGTGTCGTCGATCACCGGTCTCCTCGCCTCCTTCTTGTACTCGTCGTGGGCTTGTGGGGTCACCGGGACCGCCGATCGCCGTCGGCGGTCGGCTCAGGTGGTGATCAGCGTGCCGATCTTCTCGCCGCCCACGGCCCGGACGATGGTGTCGTCGCCCTGCGCGCCGAAGACCAGCATCGGCAGGCCGTTCTCCATGCAGAGGCTGAAGGCGGCCGCGTCGGCGACCCGAAGGTTGCGGCGCAGCACCTCGGAGAAGGTGATCGAGTCGAACTTGCTCGCGGTCGGGTCGACCCGGGGGTCGGCCGTGTAGACGCCGTCCACACCGTTCTTGCTCATCAGCACCACGTCCGCGTGGATCTCCAGCGCACGCTGGGCGGCCACCGTGTCGGTGGAGAAGTACGGCATGCCCGCGCCGGCGCCGAAGATGACCACGCGGCCCTTCTCCAGGTGCCGAATCGCCCGCAGCGGGATGTACGGCTCGGCGACCTGGGCCATCGTGATGGCGCTCTGTACGCGGGTCTCGATGCCCTCCTTCTCCAGGAAGTCCTGGAGGGCGAGGCAGTTCATCACGGTGCCGAGCATGCCCATGTAGTCCGCCCGGGCCCGGTCCATGCCCCGCTTCTGCAGCTCCGCGCCGCGGAAGAAGTTGCCGCCGCCGACCACCACGGAGACCTGCACACCCCGGCGCACCACCGTGGCGATCTGCCGGGCGATGGCCTGCACGACGTCCGGGTCCACGCCGATCGCGCCGCCACCGAACACCTCGCCGGAGAGCTTCAGCACCACCCGTCGGGCCCGGCCGGGCGGTGGTGCCGTCGGATCGTCCGCCGCCAGCGTCCGGTCACTCACAACCTGCGTCATCCGCCGGTCCTTCCCCCACTGACGCGCCGGGTGCGCGTACCTGCCGTTGCCGACCTTATGGGACGAGGAGGCCGCGGTGTCTGTCGCGTACACCGGCGGCCTCCTCGTCTCGTCGTTGCTCAGCCCACGGGCGCGGCGCGCCCGGCCGGACTCAGGCCTGGCCGACCTCGAACCGCACGAAGCCGGTGACCTCGATGCCGGCCTCGGCCAGCACCTGCTTCACCGTCTTCTTGTTGTCGGTGACCGAGGACTGCTCCAGCAGGACGAAGTCCTTGAAGAAGGAGTTCACCCGACCCTCGACGATCTTCGGCAGCGCTGCCTCGGGCTTGTTCTCCTCGCGGGCGGTCTGCTCGGCGATGCGCCGCTCGGACTCGACGACCTCGGCCGGCACCTCGTCGCGGGTGAGGTACTGCGGGCGCATCGCGGCGATCTGCATGGCCGCACCCCGCGCGTCGGCGTCGCCGGCCTCGTCGGTCGTGCCCGCGTACTGCACCAGCACGCCGACCGCCGGCGGCAGGTCCTGCGCCTTGCGGTGCAGGTAGACCGCGACGTTGCCGTCGAGCTTGGCGAACCGGTTGAGCACCAGCTTCTCGCCGATCTTGGCGGACTGCTCCTGGACGATGTCGGCGACGGTACGGCCGTCCAGCTCGCTGGCCAGCAGCTCCTCGGCGTTGCGCACGCCGGCCCGCTCGCCGTGCTCGACCAACTGCTGTGCCAGCGCGATGAAGCCGTCGTTCTTGGCGACGAAGTCGGTCTCGCAGTTGAGTTCGAGCAGCGCCTTGCCGGAGTGCGCGACCAGACCGTTCGCGGCGGTCCGACCGGCCCGCTTGCCGACGTCCTTGGCGCCCTTGACGCGCAGGATCTCGACGGCCTTGTCGAAGTCGCCCTCGGCCTCGGTCAGGGCCTTCTTGCTGTCCATCATGCCGGCGCCGGTCAGGTCGCGGAGCTTCTTGACGTCCGCGGCGGTGATCTGGGACATGGCTCTCTCTTCGGTGTTGAGACTGCGATGGAATGGTCTGAGGTGAGGGTTACCCGGTTCCGAGAGGTTCGTGCCGGTCTACCCGCCGCCGGCCACCATCAGCGAAACGGACGGTGGCCGGACGGCGGCGCGGTCACTGACCGGAGACGGCCGCTGGCTGCTCGGCGGGCTGCTGCTCGGTCGCCGGCTGCTCGGCGGGCTGCTCGTCGGCCTTCTTCGGCTCCTCGAGCAGCTCGCGCTCCCACTCGGCCAGCGGCTCGTCGGTGGCGACGCCACCCTCCGGCTTCTCGTCGCCACCCCGGCGACGGCCGGAGCGGGCGATCAGGCCATCGGCGACGGCGGCGGCGACGACCTTGGTCAGCAGCTCGGCCGAGCGGATCGCGTCGTCGTTACCCGGGATCGGGAAGTCGACCTCGTCCGGGTCGCAGTTGGTGTCGAGCACGGCGATCACCGGGATGCCCAGCTTGCGGGCCTCGTCGACGGCGATGTGCTCCTTCTTGGTGTCGACCACCCAGACCGCGGCCGGGAGCTTCTGCATGTCCCGCAGGCCACCCAGGGTGCGGGTCAGCTTGATCTTCTCGCGGGAGAGCTGAAGCGTCTCCTTCTTGGTGTAGCCGGCGGCGGTGCCGCTGAGGTCACCGAGGGCCTCCAGCTCCTTCATCCGCTGCAGCCGCTTGTACACCGTCTGGAAGTTGGTCAGCATGCCGCCGAGCCAGCGGTGGTTGACGTACGGCTGGCCGACCCGCGTCGCCTGCTCGGCGATCGCCTCCTGGGCCTGCTTCTTGGTGCCGACGAAGAGGATGCTGCCGCCCTCGGCCACCGTGTTGCGCACGAAGTCGTACGCCTTCTCGATGTAGTCGAGGGTCTGACGCAGGTCGATGATGTAGATGCCATTGCGCTCGGTGAAGATGAAGCGCTTCATCTTCGGGTTCCAGCGCCGGGTCTGGTGCCCGAAGTGAACGCCACTCTCGAGCAGCTGACGCATGGTCACGACGGCCATGGTTCGTACTCCTTGCGGTCCCTGGTTGTCCCGCCCGGCCGGCGGCCGGGCGTCCTGGTGCCCGGTCGCCGGCCATGATGGGCCCGAGGGGTCGGGACCAGGGAGGCCGCCGCCACACGACGACTCGTGAGGAAGGCACGCGAGGTCGACCGCACGAGGCGGTCGCCAGTTGACCAGTGTACGCGCCCTCCCCGCCGCGCCACGCCCGGGTGTAAGGAGGGGCCCCTGTTAACGCGTGGTGTCCCTGTCAACGCCTCCGGCGGCGGCTGCGGTGCCGTTCAGCCGGCGCGACTCCGTCTCAGCCGGCGGCAGCGCGACTGTGGCTCAGCCCACGGCCAGCGCGACTGCGGCTCAGCCGGCGGCCAGCGCGGCGACGAGGAAGAGCGCCAGACCGACGGTCAGGTACGCCGTCGGTGGTCGCAGCCAGCCTCGCGCGCCGTCGGTCAGCGAGAGCCCGGTGGTCCGCAGCCCGTACAGGCCGGCCGCGAAGATCGGCAGCCCGCAGACGAGGAACGTGCCCGCCAGCACGTCGCCGGTGGAGACCGGGTCCGCGGTGGCGCCGTGCAGCAGCACCCGCAGGGCGGGAAGCTCGAAGATCACGACCAGCGCGGCGAAGAGCACGGCGAGCACCGGCCGTCGCGTCCGGTAGACGCCGTCGCCGGCCGGCAGCCCTGGCTGCCCTGGCTGTGCGCCGGTCACCGGGTAACCGGTCTCGCCACCGGTGGCCGGATGCGCGGCCTCGCCCACCGGTAGGTCACCCCGGGGCAGCACCGGCGGCACCGGCCCGGTCGGCTGCTCCAGCGGGTTGGGCCCGTCCGGCCCCCGCTTCGCCCCGACGATCGGGTATCCGGCCAGCGGGGCGGCGCGGGTCGGATCCGTCGACAGCGGCGCACCGCCGCTGGTCGGGCTCGCGTCCCGGGCGGCACGCCAGCCGGCGCGATCGGCCGGCAGTTCACCGGAGACGTCCGGTTCTCCCGATTCCGCCGCCCGCGAGCGCGAGGCCCGGTAGCGCTCCGTCTCCGCCGCGACATCCCCGGCCGGGTCCGTCGGGGCGAAACGGCGTGCCGAGCCGTACGGGTCGTCTCCGCCCCGCTGCTCGGGGGCCACCGGCGGCTCCTCATCGCGGTACCGCCCCTCGCGCGCGCCGGGCCACTCGGGGTCGGCGTAGCCACGGTCACGTTCGCCCGGATACCAGCGTGACTCCGGGTCGTCGGGAAAACTGCGTCGTCCGTCCACGTCCGGCACCGTATGCGACCAGGCGTTCGTCCGCCATCCAGCCCCGCCCTTCGGCAGCGGTAGCACACCCAGGGCATGATCGTTTGTCCGTCCACAGGGCCCCCGGTCATCCACAGGCCGCCCCGGCGGGGTCGCCCCGGTACCGGGTACGGGAGCAGGGTGCGGCCATGACCAAGCGGAACCAGGCGGTCGGCGGCTACGGGGAACGCTGCGCCGTACGACACCTGATCGAGGCGGGGCTGCGCCCGGTGGCCCGGAACTGGCGCTGCCCCTCGGGAGAGATCGACATCGTCGCCTGGGACGGTCCGGTGCTCGCCTTCTGCGAGGTGAAGACGCGCCGCACGTCGACGTTCGGCACCCCCGTCGAGGCCGTGGTGCCGCGCAAGGCACGCCGGCTGCGCGGCCTCGCCGCCGCGTGGCTGGCCGCCACCGGCACCACCGCCGACGAGGTCCGCTTCGACGTCATCTCGGTCCTGCTGCCGCGCACCGGCCGGGCCCGGGTCGAGCACGTCAAGGACGCATTCCCATGAGCGAACGCAGTGAGCGAATCATCAGGCGCAGTGCGGCGGTGCCTCGTGGTGGCACGGGAGCGAAGCGGAGTGCCGCCCCGAGCGAACATCGTGAGCGAATCGTCAGGCGCAGTGCGGTGGTGCCTCGGGGCGGCGCCGAGCGTAGCGAGGGGTTGCGATGAGCTACGCCCGGGTGCTCTGCGTCGGCCTGGTCGGAGTGACCGGTCATCTGGTGGAGGTGGAGGCGGATCTCGCTCTCGGCCTGCCGGCGGTGGTGATCTCCGGACTGCCCGACACCGCCCTGCACGAGGCTCGCGACCGGGTCCGTGCCGCGGTGGTCAACTCCGGTCAACGGTGGCCGAACCGGCGGATCACCCTCAACCTGCTGCCGGCCACCCTGCCCAAGTTCGGTTCGGCCTTCGACCTGGCGATCGCGGTGGCGCTGCTCGGTGGCTCCGGGGAGCTGCCGCTGCTGCCGCTGGACGGTGTGGCCGTGCTCGGCGAGTTGGGTCTGGACGGGACGGTGCGACCGGTCCGGGGCGTACTGCCGATGGTCGCCGCAGCGGCGACGGCCGGCGTCGAGCGGGTGATCGTCCCGGCGGGCAACGTCGCCGAGGCCGCGGTCGTCCCGGGGCTGCGGGTACGCGGCGTGGACAGCCTGCACCAGTTGGTCGCCTTCGTCCGCGACGGCGCCCCGCTGATCGAGCCGCCGGTGGACGCCCCGCTCCCGGCCGCCGCCGGGTCCGATCTCGCCGACGTCGCCGGGCAGGGGCTCGGGCGGCGTGCCCTGGAGATCGCCGCCGCCGGCGGGCATCACCTGGCGCTGATCGGGCCGCCGGGAGCGGGCAAGACGATGCTCGCCGAGCGCCTGCCGTCGATCCTGCCGGTACTGGACGACGATGCCGCGCTGGAGGTGACCGCGCTGCACTCGATCGCCGGGCTGTTGCCGGCCGGTGGCGGGTTGATCCGCCGCCCGCCGTTCCAGGCCCCGCATCACACCGCGACCCTGCCCTCCATCGTCGGCGGCGGGACGGGGCTGGCCCGCCCCGGCGCGATCTCGCTCGCCCACCGTGGGGTGCTCCTGATGGACGAGGCACCCGAGTTCAGCAAGGCGGCGCTGGAGGCGTTGCGCCAGCCGTTGGAGAACGGCCGGGTGGTGTTGACCCGCAGCCGGGGCGGTGCGGAATACCCGGCCCGCGCCCAGCTGGTGCTCGCGGCCAATCCCTGCCCGTGCGCGAACCCGGCCGGCGACGATCGCTGCGAGTGCCCGCCGCTGACCCGCCGTCGCTACCTCGGCCGGCTCTCCGGTCCACTGCTCGACCGGATCGACCTGCAGGTACGCCTACCGCCGATGCGGGCGGCCGAGCTGATGGAGACGACCGCCCACGAGTCCTCCGCGGTGGTCGCCGGGCGGGTGGCCGCGGCGCGGGAGGCGGCGTCCCGCCGCTGGGCGGCGCTCGGCCGGCGACTCAACGCCGAGATCCCCGGCCCGGCCCTGCGCCAGGCACCGTGGCGACTGCTCGGCCGGGACACCGCCGAGCTGCGGTCCCGGCTCGATTCCGGTTCGCTCTCCGCCCGCGGCTTCGACCGGGTCATCCGGCTCGCCTGGACCATCGCCGACCTGGACGGGCGGGCACGCCCGGACAAGAACGACGTCAGCGAGGCCATCTCGCTCAGGACGGGAGAGGGCACGTGAGCACACACGAGGAGTTGACCCTGGCGCGGGTGGCGCTGACCTGGCTGGCCGAGCCGGGCACCCGGTCGGTGCATCGGCTGGTCGACGAGCTCGGCCCGGTGGCCGCACTGAACCTGCTGCTGGACGGCGGGGCGCCGCAGGAGGGGCTGCGCGAGAGCGTGGCGGCACGCAGCCGGGCCGGTGACGCCCGGGCGGTCGCCGCCGAGGCACTGCGGCGTGCCGACCGGCTCGGTGTCCGGGTCGTCATTCCCGGCGACGACGAGTGGCCCGGCACGGTCGAGCACCTGCGCACGCTCCGGCTGCCCGACGCACGCCGCCGGGTCGACCTGGAGACCGCGCCACCGCTCTGCTTCTGGGTACGCGGACCCTGGCCACTGGCCGAGGTGCTGGACCGGTCGGTGGCGGTGGTCGGGGCGCGGGCCGCCACGCCGTACGGCATCCACATCGCCACGGACCTGGGCTACGGCCTCGCCGACCGGGACTGGACGGTCGTCTCCGGCGGCGCGTTCGGCATCGACGCCGCGGCGCATCGCGGAGCGCTCAACGCCGGCGGGCTCACCGTCGCGGTGCTCGCCTGCGGCGTGGACCGCTCCTACCCGATGGGCAACGCGGCGCTGTTCGACCGGATCGCCGACACCGGGCTACTGGTGAGCGAGTGGCCGCCGGGCGCCGAGCCGCTGCGGCCACGCTTCCTCATCCGCAACCGGGTGATCGCGGCGGGCACCCGGGGCACCGTGCTGGTGGAGGCGGGGGCCCGCAGCGGCGCGACCCAGACCACCAGGCGGGCCATCGCCCTGAGCCGGCCGGCGATGGTGGTTCCCGGCCCGGTCACCTCGGCGATGTCGGTCGGCGCCCACGAGATGCTCCGGGAGCAGCGGAAAGCACGGTTGGTGACCGGCCTCGCCCAGGTCCTGGAGGAGGTGGGACGGATCGGCGAGCTGGCGCCGGTGCCGCGCGGGCCCGAGCGCCCCACCGACCTGCTCGACGACGAGGCGAGATCGATCGTGGAGGCGATGCCACGACGTGGCCGGGTCGGCGTGGACGCCCTCGCCGCGCGGGCGGGCCTGGCGGTCCGGACAGTACTGCGCAAGCTGTCCATGCTGGAGGAGATGTCCCTGGTGGTACGCCGCGCGGACGGCTACGCCCTGGTCACGGCGAAGAAGCGACCGGATCCCGCCGGATAGGGCCGGCACGGCCCGCCTGCTCGCGGGCGGCGCGGGGCCGCCGTAGGGTCGAGCTGTGCGAAGGACAGGCGCGGAGGGGCGGGACGCCCGCGGCACGCGGGACGTGCACGCGGCGCTGCCGGAGCCGCTGCGGGACGCGGTGGACGAGTTCGCCCGGCACCTCGCCTCGGGCCGCAGCCGCTCGACGCACACCGTCCGGGCGTACGTCGCCGATCTGGTGTCCCTGTTGGACCATGCCAGCCGGATGGGCTGCACCCAGGTGGCGGAGCTGAGCCTCGACACGGTTCGCAGCTGGCTGGCCCGGCAGCGGACGACGGGTGCGGCCCGCACCTCGCTCGCCCGCCGGGCCGCCGCGGCGCGGACCTTCAGCGCCTGGGCCCACCGGGGCGGGCTGCTGCCCGTCGACATCGCCGCCACGCTGGCCAGCCCTCGGCCGCAGCGGACGCTGCCCACCGTGCTGCGCGCCGACCAGGCGGCGCTGCTCGTCGAGGCGCCGGGCGACACCGGTCCGCCCGAGGACGCCGACGAGGCGGTGCGACTGCGCGACCGGATGCTGCTCGAACTGCTCTACGGCACCGCCATCCGGGTCAGCGAGGCGTGCGGGCTCGACACGGCCGACGTCGACCAGGGGCGGCGGGTCGTCCGCGTACGGGGCAAGGGTGGACGGGAGCGGACGGTGCCGTACGGGGTGCCGGCCCAGCGCGCCCTCGACGACTGGCTGCGGCACGGGCGGCCGGTGCTGGCGGTCTCCCACTCCCGTGACGCACTGCTGCTCGGCGCCCGGGGCGGCCGGCTGCACCCGACGACCGCTCGCCGGATCGTCGGCGGGTACGCCGAGGCGGCGGGGCTGCCCAGGACCAGCCCGCACGCGCTGCGCCACTCGGCCGCCACCCACCTGCTCGAAGGTGGGGCGGATCTACGGGCGGTGCAGGAGCTGCTGGGGCACTCCTCGCTGGCCAGCACCCAGGTCTACACCCACGTCTCGGTGGAGCGGCTCCGGGCGGCGTACCGGCAGGCCCACCCCCGCGCCTGACCGGCGGTGCGCTGGAGCCCGGGTCGGCGTCGAGGCCGCCGTCGGGCCGCACCTCGGCGAGAGCCGCCGGTCGCGCGTGATCGGCGGTTACGATCATCGGGTGAGCGTCCCGCCGCCGCCCGAACCGATCATGGGCGGTCGCCTGCTCTTCTCCCTCGACCCGGCGGTCAGCCACCTCAACCACGGCTCGTTCGGGGCGGTACCGATCGTGGCGCAGCGGGCCCAGCAGCGGTTACGCGACGAGATGGAGGCGGACCCGCTGCGGTTCTTCGCCCAGGGGCTGGTCGACCGGATCGCGCACACCCGCCGGCACCTGGCGGGCTTCCTCGGCGCCGACCCCGACGGCACCGCCCTGACCACGAACGTCACCAGCGGCGTGGCGGTGGTGCTCCAGTCTCTCGGGCTACGCCCCGGCGACGAGGTGCTCACCACCGACCACGGCTACGGTGCGGTCGAGTTCTCGGTGCGCCGCGAGTGCCGCCGCACCGGCGCGACGCACCGGATCCTGCGGGTGCCGCTGGCCGCCACCGACGAGGAGGTGGTGCAGGTCGTGCGGGCCGGGCTACGCCCGGGCCGCACCCGCCTGCTGGTGGTCGACCAGCTCACCTCGGCCACGGCACGGCTGTTCCCGGTCGCCGCGATCGTCGGGGTGGCCGGGGAACACGGCATTCCGGTGCTGGTCGACGCCGCGCACGCGCCGGGCATGCTGCCGGCCTCCGTGCGGAGCATCGGCGCCGACTTCTGGGTGGGCAACCTGCACAAGTGGGGGTACGCCCCGAGGGGCACCGCCCTGCTCGTGGTGGCGCCGACGTGGCGGGAGCGGATCGAGCCGCTGGTGGTCTCCTGGGAACAGGACGCGGGATTTCCCGGCCGCCTGGAGTGGCAGGCCACGTCGGACTACACGGCCTGGCTGAGCGCCCCGGCCGGGCTCTACACGCTGCGCAGCCTCGACGTCGACCGGGTGCGGGCGCACAACGCCGCGCTGGCCGCGTACGGGCAGCGGGTGGTGGGGGACGCGCTCGGCGTGCCGCCGGCCGACCTGCCCGACCCCGGCGGGCCCACGGTCGCCATGCGGATCATCCCGTTGCCGGCGGGCATCGCCACGACCCTGGACGGCGCCCGGGCGCTGCGGGCCCGGATCGCCGATCGGCTCGCCGCCCAGGTCAACGTCGCGGCCTGGAACGGGCGCGGGTGGCTGCGGCTGTGCGGTCAGGTCTACAACTCGCCCGACGAGTACCAGCGACTCGCCGTCGAACTGCCCACGCTGCTCGCCCAGCGCTGAGTGGGCCCGCGCCACCCTCAGCGATCTCGCCGAGGGGCAGCAGCCGGGCCCGGCCGAGGCCGAGCAGGGCCAGCGGGTCGAGGTATTCGGGCCCCCGACGCAGCCCCCAGTGCAGGCACGCCGCGGCGGGACAGCCGGCGTGCCCGGCCAGCAGCGTGCCCAGTGCCGCACCGGCCGGCACCGTCGTGCCCACCGCGACGGCCGGCTCCACCGGCTCGTAGGTGGTCCGCAGCCCGTCGGCGTGCCCCACGGTGACCACTGGCCGGCCGGCGACCATGCCGGCGAACAGGATCGTGCCGGCGCCGGCGGCCCGGACCGTCGCGCCGGCCGGGGCGAGCAGGTCGACCCCGCGATGGCCGGCCAGCCACGGCCGAGGCGGCGGGTCGAACCCGCGTACCGGATGCGGCACGCCGTCCACCGGCCACCGGAACGGCACGACGCCGCCGGTGGCCGGTGCGCTGCCGGGCGGCGCCGGCGCGGGCGGCACCGGCCACCCGCTCGTCCGGGCCGCGCCGTTCGCGTGACCCGACCCGCCAGCAGCCAGGGCTGCCGATCCAGACGCCGCCAGCCCGGGCGCCGCAGACCACGCGAGCAGCGCCAGCAGTACGGCCGGCAGCAGGGACGACCGGAAACGACCGGGTACGCGCAACCGTGTTCGCATGTCGCGCAGCCTGACCGGTCGCTCCCGATGCCCGCCACCCCGGCCGGCTCGGTTGTGGACGACGCGACGCCCTGTGGACAGTCCGCGCGGAAGAGAATGATCTGTTATGCGTGGGCTAACCCGGACCGGTCACGGCTTGCGGCAACGTGGGCTGTCGCGCCGGGTGGGAGGGCCCAACTTGCCGCATCTGGTGACCTCGGCCTGGGCCGCCGAGGGTACGCGGACCGCACTAGGGTCGGGACGTGACGTCTGACTGGTACGCCTGGCACCACCACTACGAGGACTCGGCCTCGTCGTTGTCGCGGCGGCTGGCGGAGGTGCGCCTGCGGATCGCCGCCGCGCTGGACGAGGCACCGCCGGGGTCGCTGCGGGCGGTCAGCCTCTGCGCCGGGCAGGGACGGGACCTGATTCCCGTGCTGGCGGCCCATCCGCGCGGCGGCGACGTGACCGCCCGGCTGGTCGAGCTCGACCCGCGCAACGTCGAGTTGGCCCGTACGGCCGCCCGCGAGGCCGGACTGCCCGGGGTCGAGGTGGTGCGCGGCGACGCGGCCCGTACCGACGCGTACGCCCCGCTCACGCCGGCCGACCTGGTGCTGGTCTGCGGCGTCTTCGGCAACATCTCCGACGCCGACGTGCGTGCCACGGTCCGCCACTGCGCCTCGCTCTGCGCCACCGGCGGGACCGTCTTCTGGACCCGGCACCGGCGCGCTCCGGATCTGGTCCCGACGATCTGCGAGTGGTTCGCGGAGGACGGGTTCGAGGCGGTCGCGGTGAGCACCCCGGCGGAGGGGGTCGGCGTGGGCGTGCACCGATTCCTCGGTACGCCCCGGCCGCTGCTCACCGGAGCGACGATGTTCGAGTTCACCGGGCGCCCGCAGCCCGCCCAACCGGTCTGACCGCGCACGGCTGGAGAGGCCGACGTCGTTCAACTGTGGACAGCGATGCGGTGTGGCAACGGCGGGTGGGGTCGGCCGCCGCCCGGGGCGGTACGCGGATCAGCCGCCGAAGCCGGAGTCGGCGGGGAGGGAGATGTCGGGCTTCTCCAGCTCCTCGACGTTGACGTCCTTGAACGTCATAACACGCACATTCTTCACGAACCGGGCAGGGCGGTACATGTCCCACACCCAGGCGTCGTGCATCTCGACCTCGAAGTAGACCTCGCCGTCGGAGTTGCGCACGTGCAGATCGACCTGGTTGGCCAGGTAGAACCGGCGCTCAGTCTCCACCACGTAGGAGAACTGGCGGACGATGTCGCGGTACTCCCGGTAGAGCTGGAGCTCCATCTCGGTCTCGTACTTCTCGAGATCTTCCGCGCTCATCGCACTCCGCCTTCCATGACCACATCTTCCCCCACCGGCGCCGGAGGCCGAGGCTGCTCGCTCAACGCCACGCCGACGGTACCCCCTGCGGCGCCCGAGCGCTCCATCGGCTCGTCCGGGCTTGCGCCCGGCGGTCGCCGGGCGCGAGGCGGACGGCCATCGAGACCCGAGACGGTGGCCACGTTGATGTAGGAGAACCGGTGCTCCCGACAGGGCCCACGCTCGCGCAACGCGGCAGTGTGCTCCGC
The DNA here is from genome assembly GCF_029626175.1 of Micromonospora sp. WMMD1082. Classification (NCBI taxonomy): domain Bacteria; kingdom Bacillati; phylum Actinomycetota; class Actinomycetes; order Micromonosporales; family Micromonosporaceae; genus Micromonospora; species Micromonospora sp. WMMD1082. Next base: position 289,278 of record NZ_JARUBM010000002.1, read on the forward strand.
GGTGACGTACCCCTTGTGCTCGGCGAACCCGTAGCCGGGATGCGCGGCGTCCAGGTCGACCATGATCCGATCCCGAGTGACCTTGGCGAGCACGCTCGCCGCCGCCACGCACGCGGCCACCCGGTCGCCCTTCCAGACCGCCAGCCCGGGCACGCCCAGGCCGTCGACGCCGAACCCGTCGGTCAGCACGTACTCCGGCCGGACGGTCAGCGAGGCCAGCGCCCGTCGCATGGCGGCCAGGTTGCACACGTGCAGCCCACGGGCGTCGACCTCGTCGGCCGGGATGACCACCACGGCGTACGCCAGCGCGCGCTCGACGATCTCGTCGTGGACCCGCTCCCGGCTGGCCGGCGTGAGCAGCTTGGAGTCGGCCAGCCCTTCGATCTCGCCCCGCCGCCCCTCCGGCAGCACCGCGGCGGCGGCCACCAGCGGCCCCGCACAGGCGCCCCGGCCGGCCTCGTCGGCGCCGGCGACGTGCCGGAAGCCCCGTCGTTGCAGGGCGCGCTCCAGCGCGTAGAGCCCGGCCTCACGGCGCACCACGGTACGCGGTGGGGTCAGCATGCGGCGCCTCCCGCCGTGCCGGCCAGCGCACGGGCCAGCACATCGGCCACGTCCGACGGGTAGCACCGTTCGTCGGTGGCGCGCAGTTCCCGCGCCGACCACCAGCGGTGCCCGTCGACGGTGCCCCGCTCCAGCTCGCTGAAACCGGCCGTATCGACCTCGTGTGCGGCCACCCGCACCAGGAAGAACTGCTGCTCCTGGCGATACCACACGCCGTCGAACGGAAACTCGATCAGGTCGGCGTAAACGGGCTCGCCGACCTGGGCCGGGGCCAACCGCAGCCCGGTCTCCTCCGCCAGCTCACGCGCCGCGCCCTGCGCGTAGGTCTCACCCGCGTCGAGCCCGCCACCGGGGGTGAACCACCAGCGCCCGTGCTCCGGACGGGCCGGGTCGAAGCCGCGGAACAGCAGCAACCGGCCGGCAGCGTCGACCAGGAGCACACGCGCGGCGCGCCTCGGGGTGTAGACCGTCACCGCACCAGACTGCCAGACGCCGCCGACAACGCCCACGCCCCGTGCCACGGGCGCGTCACCCCGTCCGCACCATCCACCCGGCCGCTGCCGCGCGGGCGATCGTCGCACCCGGTCAGGGCGTCGGGATCGCCTCGAACTGGTCCGGCACGGTCAGCAGGGTGGCCCGGTCGAACGGCCAGAAGATCGTGAAGGCCCGGCCCACCACGTCCTGCTCCGGGATGGTGGCGAACTCGACGTTCTGGCTGGACTGTTGGTAGTGCTCCAGCGAGTCGCCGGACGCGGAGCGGTGGTCACCCATCACCCAGAGCCGCCCCTGCGGGATGACGACGTCGAACTCCTGGTCCGCCGGCTTGTCCCGGTGGCCGTCGATGGAGAAGATGTACGGCTCGTCCAGCGACGCGCCGTTGATCATCAGGCGGTCCTGGTCGTCGCAGCAGACCACCTGGTCGCCGCCGACCCCGATCACCCGCTTGATGAAGTCCTCCCCGGCGGGGTTGCCGCTCCACTCGACCGGCGCCTTGAAGACGATCACCTCGCCCCGGTGCGGCGACCGGAAGTGGTAGACGAGCTTGTTGACCAGCACCCGATCGTCGATCTTGAGAGTGTTCTCCATGGACGGCGAGGGGATGAAGAAGGTCTGCAGCACGAAGGCGCGTACGAGTACCGCGACCACGATCGCCACCCCGAGGAGGATGGGCAGTTCCTTCCAGAACGAATGGCGCGACTTGTCGGTCTGCTCGTCAATCACGGAAGGAGCCTACGTTGCCCGGCTGAATGCCACCGTCCGGAACGCGCGAGAATGGACAGCGTTGCCGCAATCGGGAGAAGCAGGACCACGCCACCGTCGGGTGTGGGGCGTACCGGCTCGGCATCGTCGGTCGCCGAGGGCGGCGGGGCGACGCCCTCGAAGGTCTCGGGCACCGGCAGCGAGTGCCATCGGTGGGACGGCCAGACCACCGCGAACGCGCGCCCCACCACGTTGTCGATCGGCACCGTGCCCTGGCATCGCGCGTCCTGCGAGACCAGCCGGTGGTCGCCGAGGACGAACATCTGCCCGGGCGGTACGACGATCTCCTCGAACCGCCGGGAGCGGCACTCCTGCGGATTCGGCGGGAGATCCAGCGGCGAATCCCGCAGGACGTACGCCGACTCGTCCAGCGGGGTGCCGTTGACCAGCACCCGCCCCTCGTCGTCGCAGCAGCTCACCCGGTCTCCGGGCAGTGCGATCACGCGCTTGATGAAGTCCTTCTCACCCGGACGGCTGACGCCGACCAGGTCGCCGATCGTACGGCCGACCTTGTCGGCGAAGCCCTTGGGCGGCTGCGCGTCGACCTGCGGAACCCACTGGTCGGTGCCCCGGAAGACCACCACCTCGCCGCGCTCCGGATCCCGCACGTTGTAGACGATCTTGTTAACCACGACGCGGTCACCGATGAGCAGGGTGTCCTCCATCGACCCGGAGGGGATGAAGAACGCCTGGAGCAGGAAGCTGCGAATCAGCACCGCGAGGCAGAAGGCGACGATGAGCAGCAGCGGCAGCTCCTGCCAGAGCGGCATCTGCGGCCGGCCGCGCCGGGTACGCCGGCGCCACGGATCGGCCGCGCCGCTGTCGTCAAGCGCCTGTACCACGCCTACTCCCCGGTCCGCAGAAACGACTACCGCCCGGGAGCCTCGTCGAAGCTCCCCGGGCGGTAGTGGAGGTCGCCCGCCACGCCGGGCGGGTCGCCGTCCCGCTGCGCCCGTACGACCAGGGTAGTGCGGACCGGCCAGTACGGCATACGCGCAGCTCGGGCGGCGTGGCGCAGCGCGAGGTCAGCTCGGCTGCTTCTCGCGCAGCTCCTTGATCTTGGCCTTCTTGCCCCGCAGCTCACGCAGGTAGTAGAGCTTGGCGCGGCGGACGTCACCGCGGGTCACGACCTCGATCCGGTCGATGGCCGGGCTGTTGATCGGGTAGGTGCGCTCGACACCGACGCCGAAGCTGAGCTTGCGGACGGTGAAGGTCTCGCGCAGCCCGTCACCCTGGCGGCGGATGACGACGCCCTGGAAGATCTGGACCCGGGACCGGTTGCCCTCGACGACCCGCGCGTGCACCTTGACGGTGTCACCGGCGCGGAAGTCGGGCAGGTCGGTGCGCTTCGACTGGGCGTCAAGGGCGTCCAGGATGTTCATCGCGGTGTCCTCGTGAGGCTCACGGCGCACCGTCAATCGGCGCGCGGATGGGTGATACTGATCTCCGGGTGGTGGCCGGTGCGGACCGGCCCCAGTCGAAGATCCTCGCAGCCGTCCACGGCGCAGACGACTGCGGCAACCCCTCTACTTTGCCACATCCGGTCCGGGCACCTGAAATCCGGCCCGATCCAAGGCGGCGACGTCCCGTTTGTCCAGGCTCTGCGGATCGAGCGCGGCGAGCATGTCGGGCCGGCGGTGACCGGTCCGGGCCAGTGCCTCGTCCCGGCGCCAGCGGGCGATCCGGCCGTGGTCGCCGGAGCGGAGCACCTCCGGCACCTCCAGCCCGCGCCACGTCGCCGGTTTGGTGTACATCGGCGCCTCGAGCAGCCCGTGCGCGTGCGACTCCTCGGCCAGGGAGCCGGCGTTGCCGAGCACCCCGGGCAGCAGCCGGGTCACCGCCTCCAGGATCACCAGGACCGCCACCTCGCCGCCGAAGAGCACATAGTCACCGAGGCTGACCTCGGTGACCGGCATCCGGGTCGCGGCGTGATCGAGAACCCGCTGGTCGATCCCCTCGTACCGGCCGCAGGCGAACAGCAGCTGCGGCTCGGCGGCCAGTTCCTGGGCCAGCGCCTGGGTGAACGGCGTCCCGGCCGGTGAGGGGACCAGCAACCGCGGCGGGGGCAACTCCGCCGGTGCGAGGGCGTCCAGCGCCTCACCCCACGGCTCGGGCCGCATCACCATGCCGGGCCCGCCGCCGTACGGGGTGTCGTCGACGGTGCGGTGCACGTCGTGGGTCCAGTCGCGCAGATCGTGTACGACCAACCGCAGGGTGCCGTTGGCCCGGGCCTTGCCGACCAACGACAGGTCCAGCGGGGCGAAGTACTCCGGGAAGATCGACACGATGTCGACGCGCATCAGGGGTGCTCCCGGGCTAGAGATCGAGCAGGCCGCCGGGCGGGTCCACCACGACGCGGCCACTGGCGAGATCGACCTCGGGGACGATGGCCTTGACAAACGGGATCAACGCGGTACGCCCCTCCGGGCGCCGCAGTACCAGCAGGTCGGAGGCGGGGGCGTGGTCGATCCGGGCCACCTCGCCCAACCGTTCGCCGGTCGGGGTGACCACGGCCAGGCCCACCAGCTGGTGGTCGTGGAACTCCTCCGGATCCTCCGGGGCGGCGATGTCGGCGCTGTCCACCGCGAGCAGGGTGCCGCGGAGCGCCTCGGCGACGTCGCGGTCCAGCACCGCCTCGAAGGCGATCAGCATCCGCCCCTGGTGCCAGCGGGCGGACTCCACGGTCAGCGCGTCGGGCACCTGGTACGACACTCCTGGGCCGGCGGACGGGTGCTCCGCGACCCGACCGGGGGCGGGCGCCCCCGGCACGGTGCGCAACACCATGCCGGGGGCGAACCGCGTCTCGGGCTCGTCGGTACGCACCTCCACGGTGACCTCACCGCGGATGCCGTGCGGCTTGCCGATCCTGCCGACGATGAGCTGCATCAGTACGAGTCGACGATGTCGACGCGTACGCCGCGCCCACCGATGGAGCCGATCACCTGGCGCAGCGCCTTGGCGGTCCGGCCGGACCGCCCGATCACGGTGCCCAGGTCCTCGGGATGCACCCGGACCTCCAGCCGCTTGCCCCGACGGGAGTCGACCATCCGGACGCGCACGTCGTCGGGATGGTCGACGATGCCCTTGACCAGGTGCTCCAGCGCCGGCCGCAGTTCCATGTCAGGCCTGCTCGCCGGAGTCCGCGGCGGGCTGCTCCTCGGCCTTCGGCGTCTCAGCCTTCGGCGTCTCGGCCTTCGGTGCCTCGGCCTTCGGTGCCTCGGCGGCCTTGGCGGCCTTCTTCGCCGGCTTGGCCGGGGTGTCCGCCACGCCGGCGGCGGCCTTCGCCTCGGCCTCGTAGGCCGCCTTGCGGTCGGCCCGCTCGGGAGCGACCTTCAGCGGCGGCGGGGCCGGCAGGCCCTTGAACTTCTGCCAGTCACCGGTCAGCTCCAGCAGCCGCTGCACCGCCTCGCTCGGCTGCGCGCCGACGGACAGCCAGTACTGGACCCGCTCCGACTTGACCTCGATCACCGAAGGGTCCTCCTTCGGCTGGTAGATCCCGACGAACTCGATCGCCCGGCCGTCGCGCTTGGTGCGCGAGTCGGCGATGACGATGCGGTACTGCGGGTTGCGGATCTTGCCCATCCGCAGGAGCCGGATCTTTACGGCCACGGTTGTTTCGCTCCTGTTGCGATCTCACCGACCCCACATGGGCGGTGTGCATGGGTGAGCGCCAACGGCACAGTGGGGTTGGGCCGGAGACCGCTCGGGTGGACTGGCGACGCGCCCGGGTTAGAGGGCGCCGGACACGCGCCGGATACCAGCCAGCCATTCTGCCAGATCCCTCCCGGATCGCTCACACCGGACCGGCCCGGTTCCCCCGACAAGGCACGGACGTGACGAGAAACACACCCAGGGTCGGTCAGCGTACCGGCGGTCGGTCCCAGCCGTCGGGCAGGCGATCGGGGACGGTCCAGCCCGCCGGCGGGGTGAAGTCGCACCAGGTGCCGTCGAAGGGGAAGGCGCCGGCCTCGGCGAGGGCGATCACCCGCTTGCCCTCGGCCCGCACGGCCGCCTCGTCGGTGACCCAGTAGTGCTCCGGGAAGGCCAGCCGCTCGACGAACTCGTCCTCGTCCTTCCACTCCCAGCTGCGGTCCGGACGCACCCACACGTCGAGATCCTGGTCCACCATGTCGATGCCGGCCAGCCCGCCATCGTCCCAGCGGATGCCGGTCTCCTCCAGGTTGACGTACCAGCCGGTGAAGCATCCCCACCCGTCCCGGAACCACCAGACGGAGTGGGCCGCGCCGGTGGGCAGGTACTTCAACAGGGGCGGGCCGTTCCAGCGGCCCTGCGCCAGGCGGTACGTCGGGGTGAGCCACTCGCGGAACGGCACCGCCCGCATGCCCAGCCCGGCCTCGTTCACCTCGCCGGCGACCGGCGACCCCTCGGCCACCCAGAGCAGCAGGCCCCGCTCGTCGTCGCTGACCACCCGGGCGGGCCGGACCCACCCGATCCGCCCCCGCCGCACGTTGCGGTGCACCACCAGCCGGCCCGGCTCGAACCTCACGCCCCGACCCTACCGGCCACCAGCGCGCACGCGGCGGTGCGACATCCGCCGCCGCCCGCCCCTCCTCGGCAGGTCAGTAGGCGCGGGCGAGGACGGCGACCAGGTCGGGCTCGTCCTCGGTGTCGGGCACCGAGCCGTCGGCGCGCACCAGGCAGCGGACGGTCACGCCCTGCCCGTTGGCCCTCGCCTCGCCCTCGACACCGACGGCCGACCACGGCACCCGGGCCCAGCCGGTGCCCGCCGCCTCCAGCGCCTCGTCCAGCGTGGCCACGTCGACGGTGTGCGACTCGCGGAACGAGAGCGCCTGGTCGTGCAGCGCCCGCTGGTCGGCCTCCAGCGCGGCGAGCACCGCGCCGACCACGTCCGCCACCGGCGTGGGTGCCTTCGAGCCGTCCGTACGCCGCACCACGACCGCGTTGCCGGCGGCGAGGTCGCGGGGACCGACCTCGACGCGTACCGGATAGCCGCGCAGCTCGGCGTCGACGGCCCGGCGGCCGAACGGGGTGTCGGTGCGGTCGTCGAGCGCGACCCGGACGCCGGCGTCGCGCAGCGCGTCGCGCAGCTTGGCCGCCGCCTCGGAGACACCGTCGCCGTCCTTGACCACCATGACGTACGCCTGGACCGGCGCCAGCCTCGGCGGCACCCGCAGCCCGTTGTCGTCGCCGTGGCACATGATCAGACCGCCGAGCATCCGGGTCGAGGTGCCCCAGGAGGTCGTCCAGGCGTGCTCCCGGCCTCCCTCGGCCGAGGAGTAGCTGATGTCGAACGCCTTGGCGAAGTTCTGCCCGAGCTCGTGGCTGGTGCCCAGTTGCAGCGCCTTGCCGTCGCCCATCATGCCTTCGCAGGTGTAGGTGGCGGTCGCCCCGGCGAAGCGCTCCCGGGCGGTCTTGAGCCCGACCACCACCGGGATGCCGAGCACGCCCACCATCAGGTCCTCGTACGCCTCGTGCAGGATCTTGCGGGCGTAGGCGCGGGCGTCTTCACGCGTGGCGTGGGCGGTGTGCCCCTCCTGCCAGAGGAACTCGCTGGTCCGCAGGAAGATCCGGGGGCGCAGCTCCCACCGGACCACGTTGGCCCACTGGTTGAGCAGCAGCGGCAGGTCCCGGTACGAGTCGACCCACTTGGCCATGAACTCGCCGATCACCGTCTCGCTGGTGGGGCGCACCACGACCGGCTCGGCCAGCTGCTTGCCGCCGCCGTGGGTGACCACCGCCAGCTCGGGCGAGAAGCCCTCGACGTGCTCGGCCTCGCGCTTGAGGTAGCTCTCCGGGATGAACAGCGGGAAGTACGCGTTCTCCGCGCCGGCGGCCTTGATCCGGTCGTCCATCTCGGCCTGCATCCGCTCCCAGATGGCATAGCCGGCCGGCCGGATCACCATGGTCCCCCGCACCGGCCCGTTGTCGGCCAGCTTCGCCTTAGCGATCAGGTCCTGGTACCACCGAGGAAAGTCCTCCGCCCGCGGAGTCAGCACACGCGCCATGACCGCACATCCTATGCGCACCCCCTCCCCCGTCCCCCTCTCCCCCACACCCATCACGGTTGATCATGAAGTTGTTGTCACTCCGCCCGGCGTGTCAGGACAACAACCTCATGATCAACGGCGCGGTTTAGGGGAGGTGAGGGGGTGGGGGTGGCCGCGGAGGATGAGGTGGGTGGGGGTGCGGAGGGCACGGAGGTCCTGGCGGGGGTCTTCGGGGTAGATGGTCAGGTCGGCTGGGGCGCCTTCGACCAGGCCGGGGAGGCCCAGCCAGGCGCGGGCGGCCCAGGAGGCGGCGGCGAGGACGTCCAGCCTGGACATGCCGGCCTGCTCGTGCAGCAGCAGCATCTCCTCGACCGCGAGCCCGTGATCGATGCCGCCGCCCGCGTCGGTGCCCACGTAGATCGGCACCCCCGCCTCGTACGCGGCCCGCACCACCTGCGGGAAACGGTCGCGCAGGGCGATCATGTGGTCGGCGTACCCGGGGAACTTGCCCCGGGCCTGGTCGGCGATGCCGCCGAAGGTCCGAATGTTGATCATCGTGGGGATCAGCGCGGTGCCCTGCCGGGCCATCAGGTCGATCAGGTCCAGGCTCAACCCGGTGCCGTGCTCGACCGAGTCCACTCCGGCGCGCACCATGATCTCCACGGCCGACTCGCTGAAGGTGTGCACGGCCGCGCGTACCCCGGCGGCGTGCGCGGCGGCCACGGCGGCGGTCATCGTCTCCGCGTCCCAGGCCGGCGCCAGGTCACCGACTCCCCGGTCGATCCAGTCACCGACCAGCTTCACCCAGCCGTTGCCGGCGGCGGCCTGCTCCGCCACGGTCGCGGCCACCTCGGCCGCGCCGACCTCGACGCCGATGCCGCGCAGGTACCGCTTGGGCGGCGCCACGTGCCGCCCCGCGCGGAACAGCCGCGGCAGGTCGGGTTCGTCGTCCAACTCCGGGTACGGGAAGGGTGAGCCGGCATCCCGGATCGCGAGGACGCCCGCGTCCCGGTCGATGCGGGCCAGCGCGCGCGCCTGGTCGAGGGAGGTGATCGGCGTGCCGCCCCGGGCGATGCCGATGTGACAGTGCGCGTCGACCAGGCCGGGCAGGATGAAGCCGCCGTTGGCCACCGTCTCCGCGCCTGGGACCGGTTCGAAGGTCACCCGGTCGCCGACCAGCCACAGATCCCGGACCTCGTCGTCGGGCAGGAGCACACCGCGCACATGCAGAGCCATGCGCAAGGTTTACCCGATCACTCCTCGTCGCGCGCCAGCAACCCCGCCCGCCGGGCGGTCAGCGCGGGCAGATCCACCGATACCTTCCAGGGCCGCTCGCTGACGAAGAGATCCTCGGTGTGCGCGACGACGTCGTATTCACCGCCCGGGCTCAGCGTGTACTCCGTCAGGCTGATCTTCTCGTGCAGCGGGTCGACCACCCAGTAGCCGCGCACCCCGGCGCGGGCGTAGACCCTGGCCTTGTCGTACAGGTCGCGGAAGGTCGAGGTGGGCGGGATGACCTCGACGGCGAGCAGCGCGTCCTCGACCGGTACGGGCGAGCGGTTCGCGTGTTCGCGGCGGATGGCGACCACGTCGGGCCGGGGCTCGTTGCGCCGGTCGATCCGCATCGACAGGTCGATGCTGACCAGGTACTCGGGTGGACAGTTGACTCTCAGCGCAAGCAGTAGTTCGACGCAGAGGTCCTGATGCAGGGCGGTGGGCGACGGCACGATCAACCTTCCGTTGACCAGTTCGTACGGAAGGTCCGCCGGCAGGTCGCCGAGGTCGTCGACCGTCCACTCCGATCGCTCGGGTGGAATGGGCAGCATGGGCGCCACGGTCATGACTCCTCCTTCCAGGGGCGGCATCACCCTATGCGCCGACGATGCCACCCGCCGTCACCAATACGCTCAGCGGGGCGGCTTGCCGTCCTTGCCGAACTTGTTGAAGTCGATCTTCGGCAGCTTGAAGCCGGGCGGCAGGCCCTGGCCGGCGGCCAGGTCGTCCGGGTTCATCCCCGGCGGCAGCTGCGGCATACCACCCGGGAAGCCACCCTGCATCCCCCGGGTGCCGGCGCCGCTACGCGGCCGGCCGCCGCCCTTGGTGCCCTTGCGCTTGTTCTTCGGCGACTTGGTCGCCTTGCGCCGCCCGCCGCCGGGCAGGCCCATCATGCCGCCCATCTGCTTCATCATCTTCTGCGCGTCCGTGAAGCGGTTGAGCAGCTGGTTCACGTCCATCACGGTGACCCCGGAACCGTTGGCGATGCGCGCCCGCCGGGAACCGTTGATGATCTTCGGATTGGTGCGCTCGGCCGGGGTCATCGACCGGATGATCGCGGTGATCCGGTCGAAGTGCTTGTCGTCCACCTCGGCGAGCTGGTCCTTGACCTGCCCCATGCCCGGCATCATGGCCAGCACGTTGGCGATCGGCCCCATCCGGCGTACCGCGATGAGCTGGTCGAGGAAGTCCTCCAGGGTGAACTGCTCGCCGCCCATCAGCTTGGCGGTCATCTTCTCCTTCTGATCGGTGTCGAAGGCCGCCTCGGCCTGCTCGATCAGAGTGAGGACGTCGCCCATGCCGAGGATCCGGCTGGCCATCCGGTCGGGGTGGAAGACGTCGAAGTCCTCCAGCTTCTCGCCGGTGGAGGCGAAGAGGATCGGCTGCCCGGTCACCTCGCGGACCGACAGCGCGGCGCCACCGCGGGCGTCGCCGTCGAGCTTGGAGAGCACCACGCCGGTGATGCCCACCCCGTCGCGGAACGCCTCGGCGGTACGCACCGCGTCCTGGCCGACCATCGCGTCGATGACGAAGATGACCTCGTCCGGGTCGACCGCGTCCCGGATGTCGGCGGCCTGCTGCATCATCTCCGCGTCGATGCCGAGCCGGCCGGCGGTGTCGACGATCACCACGTCCCGGGCCGCCCGCCGGGCGTGCTCGATGGAGGACTTCGCCACCTGCACCGGGTCACCGACGCCGTTGCCGGGCTCCGGAGCGTACACCTCGACCCCGGCGCGACCACCGAGCACCTGAAGCTGCCCGACGGCGTTGGGGCGCTGGAGGTCGGCGGCGACCAGCAGCGGCTGGTGCCCCTGGGTCTTGAGCCAGCGGGCGAGCTTGCCGGCGAGCGTGGTCTTGCCGGAGCCCTGGAGGCCGGCGAGCATGATCACGGTCGGCGGCTGCTTGGCGAACTGGAGCCGGCGTCCCTCGCCACCGAGGACCCCGATCAGCTCCTCGTTGACGATCTTGATGATCTGCTGGGCCGGGTTGAGCGCCTGGGAGACCTCCGCGCTGCGCGCCCGTTCCTTGACGTTGGCGATGAAGCCCTTGACGACCGGGAGGGCGACGTCGGCCTCCAGCAGGGCGAGCCGGATCTCGCGCGCCGTCGCGTCGATGTCGGCGTCGGTGAGACGCCCCTTGCCGCGGAGCTTGGTGAAGATCCCGGAGAGGCGGTCACTCAAGGTGTCAAACACGCGAACATCCCGTTTGTCAGTGTTCCGGCGAGCACGAGCGGGGCCGGGCGAGCTGTCCGGCCACCGCTAGGGTATCCGGCCGACGGTACGGGCGCTCCGCGCCGCCTCACCCGCCGGGCGGCCGGTCGCTCTCACACGGCGGCGAGAACGGCCGCCTCCAGGCGGTCACGTTCGGGGTCGGCGGGCCAGGGGCCGACGAGGTAGAAGGCGTCCACCACGTCCCCGCCGAGCGTGGCGATCCGGGCCGCCCGCACCTGGGCGCCGGCCGCGTCCAGCGCGCTGGTCACCCGGTAGAGCAGGCCGGCGGCATCGGCGGCACGCAGTTCCAACAGCACCGCGTCGGTGGCGGCGTCCCGATGCCAGACCACCCGCGGCTGGGCCCCGGCCCCCCGTGCGGCCAGGGCCCGCCCGCGTAACCGCTGCGTCACCGACACGTCGCCGCGTACCGCCCGGCGCAGATCCGCGCTGAGCGCCACCGGATCCGGTGGCAGCCCGTAGCGCGGCTGTACCCGACACTCGACCAGGGCCCGGCCCTCCACCGTCGAGGCGTCCGCGGCGAGCACCTCCAGCCGGTGCAGCGCCAGGCACCCGGCCACCGTCGCGAGCAGGCCCCGCCGGTCGGCCGCGGCCACCGCCACCCGGTCCCCGGTGAGGTGTACGACCGGCAGCGGCCCCGCCACCAGCGCCGGATCCGGTGCCGGCGGCGCGGGCACGTCGCCGGTGTCGAGCGTGGTGCGGACCCGGGCGACCAGCTCGGCGACCAGCCGCCCCTTCCAGTCCGACCAGGCAGCCGGCCCGGTGGCGGCGGCATCGGCGCGGACCAGCGCGTACAGCAGGTCGAGGGTGGTCACGTCGCCGACCGCGTCGGCCACCCGGGCGATGGTGATCGGATCGGAGAGGTCCCGCCGGGTGGCCACCTCGGGCAGCAGCAGGTGCAGCCGGACCAGCGTGCCGATGAGCGCCGCCTCCGGCGCCGGCAGGCCGATCCGGGCCGCCATCGCCTCGGCGATCGGCGCGCCGATGATCGAGTGATCCGCCGGGGCGGCACCGGGGCCGTGCCCGTCCTCGCCCGGTAGGCCCTTGCCGATGTCGTGCAGGAACGCGCCGAGCAGCAGCAGGTCGGGGCGGTCCACGTCGCGGGTGTGCTGGCTGGCCTCGAAGGCGGTCTGCACCAGGTGCCGGTCGAGGGTGAACCGGTGCACCGGGTTGTGCTGGGGCAGGCTGCGCAGCCGGGTCCACTCCGGCAGCCACCGGTCGATCAGCCCGTACCGGTCGCAGGTCTCCCAGGCGGGGATCAGCCCCGCGCCGGCGCCCAGCAGCGTGGTCAGGGCGGACCGTGCCTCGGTCGGCCAGGGCGTCGGCATCGGCGGGCAGTAGGCGGCCAGCCACTCGCAGGTCGCTCGGGCGATCGGCAGCCCGGTGGCCGCCGCGGCGGCAGCGACCCGCAGCGAGAGGCTGGCGTCGGGGCGAGCGCCGATGGCAGTGCGGGCCAGCACCAACTCGCCGTCGTGCTCGACCACGTCGCGGGCGACCGGGCGGCGCACCGGCCGGCCGTCGGCGCCCCGGCGGCGGCCGGAACGCAGCCGGTCGGCGGCCCGGAAGGCGTCGTCGAGGGCGTGACTGACGGTACGGGCGTCACCGGCGACCCGGCGCAACAGGGCGTCACCGTCCCCGCCCGGCCGCAGCGCGGCACCGTTGCCCGTCCGTCCGGTCGGCAGCGCGGCCCGCGCCGCTTCCGGTGGCGCGGTGTCCGGCGTTTCCGTTGGCACGACGTCCGGCGCGGACTGCCGCAGGCCGAGCAGCGCGGCCGCCCCGTCGCGTTCCTGGGCGAGCAGCCGGTCGATCCGCCGGCCGGCCTGCTGGTGCAGCGCGTCGCGGGTGTCCAGCAGCCGCAGGTGCGCGGCGTGGACGGCGGGACGCAGCGCGTCGGTGATCCCGGCGGTGGCGATGGCCCGCAGGATGCCGACGTCGCGCAGGCCCCCGGCCGCCTCCTTGAGATCGCCTTCCAGCAGGAAGGCCAGTTCGCCGTGGGCCCGCCAGCGGGCGGCGGTGCTCTCCCGCAGCGGAGCGAGCTGGCGTACGGCGGTGCGCCGCCAGTGGTCGGTGGCGCTGCGCACCAGCGTGTCGGCGAGTTCGGGGTCACCGGCGACGAGCCGGGCGTCGAGCAGCCCGAGCGCCACCTTGACGTCGTCCTGGGCGACCGACAGCGCCTCGGCGACGGTGCGGACCGAGTGGTCGAGACGTAGCCCGGCGTCCCAGACCGGATACCAGAGCGCGGCGGCCAGCTCGTCGATCCCGGGCACCCCGGCGTGCACCAGCACCAGGTCGAGATCGCCGTAGGGCGCGCACTGCCGCCGGCCCAGGCCGCCGACCGCGATCAGCGCGACGCCCGGCCGGGCCGGCAGCAACCGGGCCAGCCAGGCGTCGTACGCGGCGGCCCGGGCCTGGCGCGCCGTGGCGCCGATCCCGGCCGGTACGCCGACGACCTCGTTGACCAGGAGGCCAGCACTGCCGGGGGGTTCCGGGGCTGTCCTGCTGGTCAACGAGGTCATCGATGGTGTGTTCCTACAGGGCGTCCAGGCCACGCTCGCCCGTGCGAACCCGGACGACCTCCTCGACACCGGTCACCCAGACCTTGCCGTCACCGATCTTGCCCGTCCGGGCGGCGCCGACGACGGCGTCGACGATCTTCTCGACGTCGAGCTCGTCGGTGAGCACCTCGACCCGGATCTTGGGCAGGAACTCGACGGTGTACTCGGCGCCCCGGTAGACCTCGGTGTGGCCCTTCTGCCGCCCGTAGCCCTGGACCTCGCTCACGGTCAGCCCGGCCACGCCCAGCGTGTGCAGGGCCTCCTTGACGGCGTCCAACTGGTGCGGCTTGATGACCGCGGTCACCAGCTTCATGTCCAATCCCTCCATTCCGCGGAACGTTAGCCGGCGACCTTCTCGCTTACCGGTTCGGTGGGCTCCGTCTTCGGCGTACCCGAAGGAGCGATGCCCGCGGCGGCGAACGCACCGCCACCACCCGTGGAGCTGAAGTCGTACCCGCTCTCCGCGTGCTCGGCGTTGTCGATGCCCTCGACCTCGACGTCGGCGCTGGCCCGGAAGCCGATGGTCTTCTCGATCGCGAAGCCGATGATGTACGCGACCACGAACGAGTAGACCAGCACCGCGATGACGCCGACCGCCTGCAGGCCCAGCAGCTCGATGCCGCCGCCGTAGAGCAGACCGTCGTTGCCCTCACCGGCCAGCACCTCGATGGCCAGGAAGCCGATGAGCAGCGAGCCGATGATGCCGCCGACCATGTGCACGGCCACCACGTCGAGCGAGTCGTCGTACTTGAACCGGTACTTTAGGCCCACCGCGAGCGCGCAGACCGCACCGGCGATCACGCCCAGGGCGATCGCACCCAGCGGCTCCAGGAACGCACAGGCGGGGGTGATGCCGACCAGACCGGCGATCGCGCCGGAGGCCGCGCCGAGGGTGGTCGGCTTGCCGTCGCGAATCCACTCGACCACGACCCAGCCGAGCACCGCGGCGGCGGTGGCGACCTGGGTGTTGATCAGCGAGACGGCGGCGATGCCGTCGGCCGCACCGGCCGAGCCGGCGTTGAAACCGAACCAGCCGAACCACAGCAGCGCCGCACCCAGCAGCACCATCGGCAGGTTGTGCGGCTTGAACTTGTCCTTCGGCCAGCCGACCCGGCGGCCGAGCACCAGTGCCAGGGCCAGCGCCGCGGCGCCGGCGTTGATGTGCACCGCGGTGCCACCGGCGAAGTCGAGCACGCCCAGCTCACCGATCCAGCCGCCGCCCCAGACCCAGTGCGCGACCGGGAAGTAGACCAGGGTGGCCCAGAGGCCGGCGAAGAGCAGCCACGGGCCGAACTTGGCCCGGTCGGCGATCGCGCCACTGATCAGCGCGACGGTGATCACGGCGAACATCAGCTGGAAACCGGCGAACAGGAGGTCGGGGATGCCGCCCTCGGTGCCGCTCTCCAACATGCCGCGCAGTCCGGCGGCGGAGAGATCACCGGTGATCCCGCCGATGTCGTCGCCGAACGCGATGCTGTAGCCGTAGAACACCCACAACAGGCTGACCAGGCCGATCGCGCCGAAGCTCATCATCATCATGTTGAGCACGGACTTGGATCGCGTCATGCCGCCGTAGAACAGCGCCAGGCCGGGCGTCATGAGCAACACCAGCGCGGCAGAAGTCAAAATCCAGGCGGTGGCACCAGAATCTAGCTCCGGCACGCTGCCTCCTCTCGGGTTGTTTTCTCCCTCCCTCCCGGCATCGCGCAGCATCGCCCGTACGCCGGTTGCGCGGAAGCCTGGTAGCCGGCTGTTTCACCCAAGGTCCCCGGCTGGTTTCCGAACCGTGACGGCTTGTTTCGGACGTGTGAAGAAAGTCGCACACATCGGTGACTTGGCGGGGGGCGGATCGGCCATATGGTGCGGGTCGCTCCGCCGAGGGATCAGCGCAGGGCGTACTCGAGGGCGTGCCGCTCGTAGTCGAGCAGCCGCAGGTCCCGCATCGGCCGTCGCAGATGGCCCTTGTGCACGATCCGGACAAAGGCCGGCTCCCCGGCGGCGGCCATCCGGCGGATGCCCTCGACGTGGTCGACGATCCGCTTGCGGATGGTCCGGATCAGCCGGTGCCGGTCGCGCGGAATCAGCCCGTACGCGTCGGCGAAGAGCCGCAGCCGGCGCGGCCGGTCAGGATGCTTCCACCCGAGGGTGATCGAATCCCGGTCGGAGAAAATCGGCACCCAGGTCCACGCCGCGTACGCCACGTCGTAGATCCGGGCGCCGGGCGAGGCCAGATCGAAGTCGATCAGGCCCAGCGTCCCGTCCGGCCGCCAGATCACATTGTGCGGCGCGGCGTCGTGGTGGCAGATCACCTCGGTGTCCGGCGGTGGTGGACCGAACGAGCGCCACACCGCCTGCGGCGGCGGGGCGAAACCGTACTGGGCGTCGTGGAACATCCGCAGCATGGTGGCGACGGTGACCAGCGCCTCGTCGGTGACCCAGTGGGCGGCCAGCGGGTACTCCCCGCACTCCCCCTCCAGGTACGACAACACCTCCCGGTTGCGCTCGTCCATGCCGAGGGCACGGGGGGCACCGGTGAACCCGACGTACTCCAGGTGGCGCAGCAGCGCGTGCACCGACGGGGTCCACGGTCCGGCGTTGCGCCGCACCGTGTCGCCCACCCGCACCACGGTGCTGACGTTCCCGCCGTGCAGGGGGATCTCCTGCGAAGTCACGTACGGTCTCCCGAGGCGCTGCGACGGGTGGCTCGGGTCTCGCCAGCCCGCGTACGCGCGATCGTCTCTGGTCACCCGAGATTACGCGGTCTGTCCGGAGGCGTCCGTCCCGAGCAACGCATCGACGAACTGCGCCGGGTCGAACGGCGCCAGGTCGTCCGGGCCCTCGCCGAGACCGACCAGCTTCACCGGGATGCCGAGCTTGCGCTGTACCGCGATCACGATGCCGCCCTTGGCGGTGCCGTCGAGCTTGGTGAGCACCACCCCGGTGACGTTGACCACCTCGGTGAAGACGCGGGCCTGCTCCAGGCCGTTCTGGCCGGTGGTGGCGTCGAGCACCAGCAGTGTCTCGTCGATCGGGCCGTGCTTGGACACCACCCGCTTGACCTTGCCCAGCTCGTCCATCAGGCCGACCTTGTTCTGCAGCCGGCCGGCGGTGTCGACGAGGACGGTGTCGACGCCGGTCTCGATGCCCCGCTTGACCGCGTCGAAGGCGACGCTGGCTGGGTCGGCACCCTCCGGGCCACGGACCGTCTCGGCGCCGACCCGCCCGGCCCAGGTCTGCAGCTGGTCGGCGGCGGCGGCCCGGAACGTGTCGGCGGCGCCGAGCAGCACGCTGCGCCCGTCCGCGATGAGCACGCGGGCGATCTTGCCGCAGGTGGTGGTCTTGCCCGCGCCGTTGACGCCGACCACCAGCAGCACCGCCGGCACGCCCTCCTTCGGCGCGGTGTGCAGGGCGCGGTCCAGCCCCGGGTCGAGCGCGTTGACCAACTCGACGGCGAGCAGGGTACGCAGTTCGGCAACCGTCCGGGTGCCCAGCACCCGGGTGCGCTCCTGGAGGCGGTCGACGATCTCCCGGGTGGCCTCGACTCCCACGTCGGCGCTGATCAGGCTGTCCTCGATCTCCTCCCAGACGTCCTCGTCGAGCCGGTCGCGGCTGAGCAGGCCGAGCAGGCCCTTGCCGAAGACGTTCTGGGAACGGGACAGCCGGGACCGTAGCCGCACCAGCCGGCCGGCGGTCGGCTCGGGCACCTCGACGGTCGGTGCCGGCGCCTCGACGACCGGCGGCGGCTCGACCAGGACACCGGTGGACAGGTCCGCCTCCGGTGCCTGCACCGGAGGCCCGGCGAGGTCCTCCTCCGCCCGGGTGTCGACCTCCGTACGCGGCAGCGGCGGCCCCGACCGTCGACGCAGCCGCGGCACGACCAGCCCGATGCCGCCGAGGATCAGCACGCCGAGCAGGGCGAGAGCGATGAGGAGGTATTCCGTCATGCCGGAATCCTGTCAGATGCCGGCGACCGCGTCTCAGCCACCGCTCCCGGGCCCGCTCGAGAAGCGGCGGTGGTCTCGGCCACCGCCAGCAGTGGTGTGGCCGCCGAGCGGGTAGTAAGGATGAAGCTCTGTCGTCTGGAGGTCCCGCATGCCCGCCGAGTTGCTCATCGGTCCCCTGCTGCGCCGGGTCGTCGGCACGCGGGCCACCGTGTGGGTCGAGACCACGGCGCCGGCGGTGGTCACCGTCCGCACGAGCGACGGCGCCGCCGGCACCGCGCGCACCTTCACCGCGTACGACCACCACTACGCGCTGGTGGTGGTCGACGGGCTGACCCCGGACAGCGCCACCAGCTACGAGGTGCGGGTCGACGGCGAGGTGGCCTGGCCGCTGCCGGACAGCCGCTTCCCGCCCAGCGTGATCCGTACCCGCGCCGCCGACGACCGGGATCAGCCGGTCCGCCTGCTCTTCGGGTCCTGCCGGGAGACCACGCAGCACGCCACCACCCGCAAGCTGCCGCCGGACGCGCTCGACGCGTACACCCGCCGGGTGCTGGCCGACCCCGACCCGGCGGCCCTGCCCGACCTGGTGCTGCTCCTCGGCGACCAGGTCTACGCCGACGAGACCTCGCCCACCATGCGGCGCCTGCTGCGCCGCCGGCACCGGCGCCCGGCGGGCTCCCCCCGCGACCAGGTGGTCAGCTTCGACGAGTACACCAAGCTCTACCTGGAGTCCTGGAGCGACCCGGAGATCCGCTGGCTCTTCTCCACCGTGCCGAGCGTGATGATCTTCGACGATCACGAGATCATCGACGACTGGAACACCTCGGCCTCCTGGCGGGCCGAGATGCGCCGGCAGCCCTGGTGGGCCGAGCGGATCGCCAGCGGCCTGGCCTCCTACTGGGTGTACCAGCACCTGGGCAACCTCTCCCCGGACGAGATCGCCGCCGACCCCGTCTTCGCCCGGGTGAGCGCGGCCGGAGATGCCACGGAGGTGCTGCGCGAGTTCGGCGAGCGGGTCGACACCGGGGTCGGCGGTTACCAGTGGAGCTACGCGCTCGACCTGGGCCGCACCCGGCTGGTGATGCTGGACAACCGGTGCAGCCGGGTGCTGCTGCCGGGCCACCGGGCGATGCTGCCACCCGGCGAGTGGTCGTGGTTCGTCGACCGCGTCCACGGCGACTACGACCACCTGGTGGTCGGCTCCTCGCTGCCCTGGCTGCTGCCGCCCGGCATCCACCATGTCGAGGCGTGGAACGAGAAGCTGGCCGACTCGGCCCGGCCCTGGGTCGCCGGGCTGGCCGAACGGCTGCGCCGCGGCCTCGACCTGGAGCACTGGGGCGCCTTCCGCCGCTCGTTCGACGCCCTCGCCACGCTGTTCGCCCGGATCGGCGCCGGCGCACCCGGCACACCCGACGACCGCAAGGGCGCCGGCCCGGCGTACCCGCCACCGGCGTCGATCAACGTCCTCTCCGGCGACGTGCACCACTCCTACGTGGCCCGGGTCCGCTTCGCCGACCGCGCCGTACGCACCCCCGTACACCAGCTCACCTGCTCGCCGATCCACAACCAGGTGCCCGCCGGGATGCGCCCGCTGATGCGGCTCGGCTGGGCCCGCGGGCCGGCCGGGGCGGCCCGGGCACTGGCCCGCACCGCCGGGGTGCGCCGGCCCCTGGTGAAGTGGCGCAAGCTGGCCGGACCGTACTTCGGCAACGCGGTGGCGACCCTCACCCACGCCGGCCGGGGCGCCGAGGTGGTCATCGAGGGCACCACCGACGACGGTCACCTGCGCGAGGTGGCCCGGCACCGACTCACCCCGACACCGAAGGAAGGGCCCCCGGTTGACGCCTCGCGTCGTATAGCGGCGCCCTCCTGACGCCGCAGCACCGCAGCCCGGCCGAAAACGTGTCGCCGGGTGTCAGGTATCCGGGCCAGGATGGTCGGCATGACCTGGAGAGCACCGGAGATCACCCGGGCCGCCGAGCCCTACGTCGGCGACGAGCGCACCATCCTGGCGGGTTGGCTCGACTACCACCGGCAGACCCTGCTGCACAAGTGCGCGGGCCTCACCGCCGACCAGTTGCGGACCGCGAGCGTCGAGCCGTCCGGGCTCACCCTGCTCGGCCTGGTCCGGCACCTGGCCGAGGTGGAGACCTGGTGGTTCCGGGAGAACTTCGCCGGCGAGCAGGTCGACTATCCGTTCTACACCGAGGCGAATCCGGACGCCGACTTCGACGTCAGCGACGCCGACGCCGAGGCCGACTTCGCCACCTACCACCGGGAGGTGGAGCTGGCCCGGGCCGCCGTCGTCGGCCGCTCGCTCGACGAGACGTTCACCGAGGTCGGCCCGAAGCGCCGGACGTTCAACCTGCGCTGGGTCTACGGCCACATGATCGAGGAGTACGCACGCCACAACGGGCACGCCGACCTCATCCGCGAACGTATCGACGGCGCCACCGGCGAGTGACCCGCTCAGGCCGCCAGCGCCGCCCGGAGGTAGGGGAGGTCGGTGGGGCCGGTCCAGCGGTAGGCGGAGAGGCCGGCCGCCCGGGCCCCGCTGATCGCGCGATCCTCGTCGTCGACGAAGAGCACCCGGGCCGGCGAGGTCTCCAGCGCCTCGCAGGCGGCCCGGAAGTACTCCGGCGCCGGCTTGTGCACGCCGATGACCGAGGAGTTGACCACGACGTCCAGCTCGTCGGTCAGGTCGAGCGCGGCCAGATCCTCGTCGAGCAGGTCGGTGGCGTTGGTGCCGAGGCCGACCCGGATGCCGGCGACCCGCACCTGGCGGACGAACGTCAGCACGTCGGGGTCGACCTCACCGCGATAGCGCTGCCACTGCCGCACCGCCGCGCGGGCCCGCTCGGCGTCACCCACCGACGGGGCGAGCGCGTCCGCCACGCTGGTCATCCAGTCGGCGTGGCTGACCTGGCCGGTGAGCACCGGTTGCAGCCGCTCCCACTGCATGGCGATGTCGCCGAGCACGCCGGAGGAGAGGCCGTACTCGCGCTCCACCCCGGCGGCGACCGCCGGGTTCCAGCGACGCAGTACGCCGTCGAAGTCCACCAGGAGCGCCGTCGCGCGTTCCCGAGCCACTAGCCGTCACTTCTCCTCGCCGCGGCCGTGCCGCTCGTCGTCGCCGTCGGCCCGGTTGAGCCGCTGGCTGATCACCTGGGTCACCCCACCGCGCATGGTGACGCCGTAGAGCGCGTCGGCGATCTCCATCGTGCGCTTCTGGTGCGTGATGACGATCAGCTGACTCTTCTCCCGCAGCTGCGCCAGCAGGGTGATCAATCTGCCCAGGTTCACGTCGTCGAGGGCCGCCTCCACCTCGTCCATGATGTAGAACGGGCTGGGCCGGGCGCGGAAGATCGCCACCAGCATCGCCACCGCGGTCAGCGACCGCTCGCCGCCGGAGAGCAGCGACAGCCGCTTGATCTTCTTGCCGGGCGGGCGGGCCTCGACCTCGACGCCGGTGGTCAGCAGGTCGTCCGGGTCGGTGAGGATCAGGCGCCCCTCGCCACCGGGGAACAGCACGGTGAAGACCTGCTCGAACTCGCGGGCGGTGTCGGCGAAGGCGCTGGCGAAGACCTCCAGGATCCGGTCGTCGACATCCTTCACCACGGTGAGCAGATCCCGCCGCGTCGCCTTGAGGTCCTCCAACTGCTCGGAGAGGAACTTGTAGCGCTCCTCCAGCGCGGCGAACTCCTCCAGAGCCAGGGGGTTGACCTTGCCGAGCAGGGCGAGTTCCCGTTCGGACTTGGCGGCCCGCTTCTCCTGCACCGGCCGCTCGTAGCGGACCGGTTCCGGCACCGGCAGACCGTCCCGCTCGGCGGCGGCCACCTCGGCCTCGGTGGGCGGCACCGGCTGGCTCGGGCCGTACTCGGCGATCAGCGTCTCCACGGTCAGGCCGAAGTCCTCGGCCGCCTTCGCCTCCAACTGCTCGATGCGCAGCCGCTGCTCGGCGCGGGCGACCTCGTCGCGGTGCACCTGGCTGGTCAGCCGCTCCAGCTCCGCGCCGAACCGCTTCGCGGCGGCCCGCACCTCCTGCAGCTCCGCCTCGCGGGTGGCCCGCTCGCGCGCCACCGCGTCGCGGTGCTCCTCGGCCTGGGCGATGCTGGTGGTCAGCCGGGTCAACGCCGTCCGCGCCCCGCCGGCGACCGCCCGGGCGATGGCCGCGCCCCGGGTCCGCGCCGCCCGCCGGGCCGCGGCCCGCTCGCGCGCCGCGCGCTCGGCGTTGGCCTGCCGGCGCAACGAGTCGGCCCGACCGGCGATGGAGGCGACCCGCTCCTCGGCGGTACGCACCGCGAGCCGTACCTCCATCTCGTTCTGCCGGGCCTGCGGCACCATCGCGGCGAGTTGGTCGCGTTCCTCGGTCGAGGGTTCGGCGTCGATCGGCGTCACCTCCGCCAGCCGCAGCCGCTCCTCCAGTTCCGCCAGGGCGGTCAGGTCCCGCTCCCGGGCCGCCTCGGCGCGGGCACGGGACTCGCCGAGCCGGTCGGTCTCCCCCTTCGCCGACCGGGCGGCGGCGCCCAGCTCCGCCAGCCGCCGGGCGGCGGCGTTGCGGTGGCTCTCCGCCTCCCGCTTGGCCGCGGCGGCGTGCTGCACGGCCTCCTTGGCGCCGGCCACCTCGGCGCGCGCCTCGACCAGCTGCTCCCGCAGTTCGGCGCTGGTCCGCTCGGCCGCCAGCCGGTTGGCCCGGGCCTCCTCGACGGCCGCCTGCACCTCGATGTAACTGGGCGCCTTGGCCGACCCACCCGCCGCCGCGTACGCCCCGACCACGTCACCGTCCCGGGTGACCGCGCGCAGCTCGGGGTTGCCGGCGACCACCTCGGCGGCGGCCGACAGGTCGTCGACCAGCACCACGTCGCGCAGCGCCCGGTGCACCGCGGGGCGGATCTGCGCGTCGCAGTCGACCAGGTCAGGAGCCCAGTGGGCACCGTCGGGCAGCTTCGGACGCAGCGCGTCGGCCGAGCCGGACATTCCCGGCCCGGCGGGGCTACCGACGAGCAGCCCGGCGCGCCCGGCGTCGGAGATCTTCAGCAGGCGCATCGCCTCGACGGCCTCGTCCACACCGGTGACCGCGACCGCGTCGGCCAGCCCGCCGAGCGCCGCGGCGAGCGCCGCCTCGTGGCCCGGGGCGACCGTGAGCAGGCCGGCGAGGCCACCCAGCAGACCGGGCACCTGGTCGGCGCGGGCCAGCAGCGCCCCGGCGCCGTCCTTGCGGCGCAGGCCGAGAGCGAGCGCCTCCTCCCGGGCCTTCCAGGTGGCGGCATCCTTCTCCGCCGCCCGTTCCGCGTCGGACAGGGACCGGAGCGTCGCCTGCGCCCGCTCCTGGGCGGCGACCGCCTCGGCGTGCCGGGCGTCCAGGTCGGCGTTGTCGCGGTCCGCCTCGGTGGACTGCTCGGCGACCGCGTCCAGCTCGGCCTGGGCCCGCTCGGCCCGGGCCAGCGCGTCGGTGTGCGCGGCGGCGAGCCGCTCGATCTCCTCGCCGGCGCTGGTGGTCCGCGCCCGGGCGGAGTTCACCTGCCCGGTCAGCCGGGCCAGCCCCTCCCGCCGGTCGGCGATCGCCTTCGCGGCGGCGACCAGCTCCCGCTCGGCGGCGGCGAGCTGCCGTTCCAGCTCCTGCCGGTGCTCGACCGCCTCGGCCAGCCGGACCTGGTCGTCGGTGAGCGCCGCGCGCAGCTCCTCCTCCTGTTCGCGGACCCGGTCGGCCTCGGCCTCCAGCAGGTCCGGGTCTCGCCCCGGGCGCTCGTCGTCCGGCGTGGCGCTCAGGTGCCGCAGCCGCTCGACCGCGAGCTGCTCGATCGAACGGAACCGCTCCTGCAACGCAGAGAGCTTGTACCAGGTGTCCTGGGCGGCGGCCAGCAACGGAGCGTCGGACGCCAGCGCACCCTCCAGCTCACCGAGGCGCGACTGGACCTCGGCGTGCTCGGCCTCCACCTGCTCCCGCCGCTGCCGCAGCGCGGTCTCGTCGGCGATCTCCTTGTCCAGCGTGGTCCGCAGGGTGGCGAGGTCGTCGGCGAGCAGCCGCAACCGGGAGTCACGCAGGCTGGCCTGGATCACGGCGGCCCGTCGGGCCACCTCGGCCTGCCGGCCGAGCGGCTTGAGCTGGCGACGCAGCTCGGCGGTGAGGTCGGTGAGCCGGTTGAGGTTGGTCTGCATCGCGTCGAGCTTGCGCAGCGCCTTTTCCTTGCGCTTGCGGTGCTTCAGGACGCCGGCCGCCTCCTCGATGAACGCGCGACGGTCCTCCGGCTTGGCGTGCAGCATCCCGTCGAGCCGGCCCTGCCCGACGATGATGTGCATCTCGCGGCCGATGCCGGAGTCCGACAGCAGTTCCTGGATGTCGAGCAGGCGGCAGGAATCGCCGTTGATCTCGTATTCGCTCTCCCCGGAACGGAACATCCGGCGGGTGATGGAGACCTCGGTGTACTCGATCGGCAGGGCGCCGTCGGTGTTGTCGATCGTGAGGGTCACCTCGGCCCGGCCCAGCGGCGCCCGACCGGCGGTGCCGGCGAAGATGACATCCTCCATCTTGCCGCCGCGCAACGCCTTCGCGCCCTGCTCACCGAGCACCCAGGCGATGGCGTCGACGACGTTGGACTTGCCGGAGCCGTTCGGGCCCACCACACAGGTGATCCCCGGCTCCAGCTTGAGCGTCGTCGCGGAGGCGAAAGACTTGAAACCCTTCACCGTCAGGCTCTTGAGATGCACCTTCTCGATCCTCGTCCGGTGGCCGCCGTACCGTCGCCCGGCTGCGCGGACCCTGGTAAACCCGCAGACTAACCCGGGACCGGGTGGGCCGCGCGACGCGACCCGCCTGCCGGTCGCCGCGCACCGTCCGGCCCGCACCCTCCGCACCGAACGGCCCAGGTCGGTGGGTACGCACAGAGCTGCGCGCCGGCACTTCGTGTCGGCGCGCTTTGTGCGGTGGTGCTATTCGATTGTGGCGGGCCAGTTGGGTTCAGTCGCTCGGCGGCGACCGGTTGGTCCAGTCGCCTGTCGGCGACCAGGTGGGTCAGGTCAGCGCCGGCTCGGCCAGACGGAGCAGATCGTCCGCCTCCGCCGCAGCCGCCGCGAGCCGATCGTTCTCAGCACGCAGCCGGGTGACCTCGAACTCCAGTGACTGAACCCTGGCACGCAGTCGGGTGACCTCGTCGAGCAGGCGCCGGTCGGGCGCCGCACCTACGTGGCCGAAGAGGGCCTTCGCCATTTTTTCTCCTTGATGTGCGCTGCCGGAGAGGCCGGCCAACGCGCGCCCTTGTTATAGCGCGACTGCCATTCCCACGAATTCTGGGCACGGCCGGGCGCGACTGGCGACATCTCCATATTGAGCCGACAGCCCTGATTCGTCAAGTTCTCGCAGGCCGTAGATCATCTCGGTGTCGACCCGACCCGTCGCGGGAGGCTGCCACAAGGCGCGGACACGCTCTGTCCGGACACCCCGACTCTACGCTTCCGAAACGTCGAACACCTCACCCGGACAGGCAGGCTCCTCTTAACTCTTCCTTAGCCACGTTGCTGCTGCTCAGGCACAACACGTAGCGTCACCCCGGCCCGTAACCAACCCGTGGAGGCGACAGGCGTGCACGGCTGGAATGATCCGATCGACCCGGAGCACACCCCGCGGCGACCGGAACCGCCGACCGACCACCCGGCCTGGTTGACCGACCGGCCGGCGCCTCGGTCGTCCTACCTGTTCGGCGACGAACCGGAGAGTCCCTCCGATGGGTGGTACCGCGACCAGCCGACCGAGCAGTGGCGTCCCGACGACGCGCACCCGTATCGGGCGACGGACGCCTACGAACCGGCCGAACGGTCGTACCCGGCGGCCGGACAGGACCGGTACGACATCCCCGTTTCGGATACCTCCTTCGGGCAGGACGGTGGTCGGCACCACCGCGACGACGAGCGCTACCGGCCCATCGAGCCGGCGGACGGGCACTACGAGCCGGTGAGCGGGCACTACGAGCCGGCCGACGGGCGCTACGGGCCGGCCACCGACGGCTGGTCGGTCGGCGAGCACGCGCCGTCGGGCGACCTCGCCGACGACCGGACCGCCGTCCACGCCGTCGACTGGACCGGGCACCACGCGCCGCACGCCGGGGCGTACGACGCCGGTCGGTACGACGACCAGCCCGGTGGGTACGCCGGACCGGACGGATGGTCCGGCTACGGACCGCCGGATGCCGAGCGCCCCGGTGCGGCCGACGTCGACCGGCAGGGCCGCGAACCGGCCGGTTCCGGCCGCCGGTCCCGCCGGCTGCCGCGCCCCCTGGTGATGGGCGGTGCCGCCGCGGCGGCCACCCTCGTGGTGAGCCTCGGCGTCGCGGCCCTCGCGCTGCCCGGCGACGACACCCCGGCCAACACCACCGCCGGTGAGACCCCGATCGCCACCGCGCCGGCCCTGCCGGAGGAGGACGAGGCGATCCCCTTCGACACGTACGACATCCCGGAGGTCTCCCCCAGCCCGAGCGTCTCCCCCAGCACGGCCGCGCCGTCGCTGACGCCGTCGCCGAGGCAGACCGCCCGGCCCACGCCCGCTCCGTCGCGCAGCACGTCGCCCTCCCGGCTGGGCGTCGACCGCCAGGGCAGCCCGAGCCGGGGCGCCTCGGCCAGCCCGTCCCCCACCAGCGGCGCCACGTCCGAGGCGGCACAGGTCGTGGAGCTGGTCAACGCCGAGCGGGCAAAGGCCGGCTGCGGCGCGCTGAGCATCGACGAGAAGCTGATGACCGCGGCCCAGCGGCACAGCCAGGACCAGGCGGACAGCCAGAACATGTCGCACAGCGGCAGCGACGGCAGCGACCCCGGGGAGCGGCTCGACCGGGTCGGGTACGCGTGGCGCACCTACGGCGAGAACGTGGCCTGGAACCAGCGGACGCCGGCCGCCGTCATGGACGCCTGGATGAACAGCTCCGGGCACCGGGCCAACATCCTCAACTGCGCCTTCACCGAGATCGGCGTCGGCGTGGCGAGCAGCAACGGGCCGTACTGGACGCAGGTCTTCGCCGCACCGCGCTGATCCCGGACCGCACCGCACGCCGCCCCGCTGCCGGGGCGGCGGCGAGTCCTCGTCGGGTCTGTACTCGTTTGACCGGGTGAGGTACGCCGGGTGCCCGGCGTGCCGGCTCGGGCGGCCCGGTGCCGCCCCGCGACGTGCGGAGCGGGCGATGCGGATCGGGCTGGCCGGACAACCGGCGCGGTGGATGCGCCACGCGGCGCTGCCGGCCGGCCTGACGCTCGCGCTGCTCGCCACGGTGGCCGCCTGCCGGCCGGACCTCACCCCGCCCGGCGCGCCGACCAGGTGGCCGACCACCGCTGCCCGGCACTGGCAGTGGCAGTGGCAACTGGCCGGGGTGCTGGACCCGACGGTCGAGGCGGACGTGTTCGTGCTCGATGCGGTCGACACCACCGCCGCACAGACCGCCGAGCTGCGTTCCCGGGGTCGCCGGCTGGTCTGCCACGTGCCCGTCGGGTCGTTCCACCCCAGCGACCCCGACGCGAGCCGCTACCCGGCACAGGTACGCGGTACCACGGTGGCCGCCACCGGCCGCGTCTGGCTGGACGTACGCCGCTGGGACACCGTGCGGCCGGTGCTGGCCGACCGGTTCCGGCTCTGCCGCGGCAAGGGTTTCGGTGCGGTGGTGCTCGCGGACGCCGACGGCTACGACCGGCGTTCCGGCTTCCTGCTGGAGTTCGACGACCAGTTGCAGTTCAACCGCCGGGTCGCCGCGCTGGCCCGCTCCCTCGATCTCTCCCCCGGCCTGCTCGGCAGCCTGCCGCAGGTCGCCGCGCTGGCACCGGACTTCGACTTCGCGGTCAACGAGGAGTGCGTACGGCTGAGGCAGTGCGACAAGCTGCTGCCGTTCGCCGACGCCGGCAAACCGGTGTTCCACGTCGAGTACACCGGCACCACCAGCGACTTCTGCGTCACCAGCGTCGGCTACGGCTTCGCCTCCATCCGCAAGAACCGCACCCTGGACGCCTGGCGCCGCCCCTGCCCACCCCCGCCCTAACCTCACCCGCACCCCGCACCCCGCACCCCGCCGATCTTGCACTTATGGTCGCCGATATAACCCTTTTGACAGCTTCTGTCGCGACCACAACTGCAAGATCGGCGCGCGGGGTGGGGGTGGGGGTGGGGGTGGAGGGCGGGGGTTAGGGGCGGGGGCGAGGGCGGGGTTGGCAGCGGGGGCAGCTGTAGGACGAGCGGTTCATGAAGGGCTCGCGGCGGATCGGGGCGCCGCAGCGGGGGCAGGGCTGCCCCTCGCGGCCGTACGCGTTCAACGACCGGTCGAAGTAGCCGCTCTCCCCGTTGACGTTGACGTAGAGGGCGTCGAAGCTCGTACCGCCCGCCGTGATCGCCTCGCCGAGCACGTCCCGCACGTGCGTGAGCAGCCGCCGGGCGGCCGGGCCGGTCAGCGCATCGGTGGGTCGGGTGCCGTGCAGCCCCGCCCGCCACAGCGCCTCGTCGGCGTAGATGTTGCCGACGCCGGAGATCAGGCTCTGGTCGAGCAGGGCTCGCTTGACCTCGGTACGCCGCCGACGCAACGCCGCCACGAACTCCGGGTCGGAGAACTCCGGGTCCAGCGGATCCCGGGCGATGTGCGCGATCTCCACCGGCAGGGTGCCGCCCCCCTCGCTGACCGACAGCCCGCCGAACGTCCGCTGGTCGACGAAGCGCAGCTCCGGCCCGCCGTCGTCGAAACGGAATCGCACCCGCAGATGCGCCTCGTCGGGCGTGGCCGTCGGTTGCAGCAGCAGTTGCCCGGACATCCCGAGATGCCCGATCACCGCGTCGCCGCTGTCCAGCGGAAGCCAGAGATACTTGCCGCGCCGGCGTACGCCGAGCACGGTCCGGCCGGCCAGGACGTCGGCGAAGTGTGCCCCGCCCGGCACGTGCCGGCGGACCGCACGGGGGTGGCGTACCTCCACGGAGGAGATCCGTCGGCCGGTCACCCAACGGGCCAACCCCTGCCGGACGGTCTCCACCTCGGGCAGCTCAGGCACGGTGCGCCTGCGCCTCGACCTCGTCGACCGTGTCCCGGCCATCGCCGGCCACCGCGTCCACCTGGTCGTCCACCCGCTCCGCCCTGCCGTCGGCGGTCGTCTCGGCCTGCTCGGTGAGGGTCCGCCAGGCGGAGGCCGCCGCCCGCTGCTCGGCCTCCTTCTTGCTGCGCCCGTCGGCTCCGCCGTAGCGGTTGCCGGCGACCACCACCCAGGCGGTGAAGGTCTTCAGATGGTCCGGCCCGGTGCCCTCGATCCGGTACTCCGGAACCCCGAGACCGAGTGCGGCGGTCAACTCCTGCAGGCTGGTCTTCCAGTCCAGCGCGGCACCCCGGCCGGCCGACTCGGCCATCAGCGGGTCGAACAGCCGATGGATCACGATGGCGGCGGTGTCCAGCCCGTACTGGAGGTAGATCGCACCGAGCAGCGCCTCCAGGGTGTCGGCGAGGATGCTCGCCTTGTCCCGGCCGCCGGTGGTCTCCTCGCCCTTGCCGAGCAGCAGGTAGGGGCCGAGGCCGTCCGGGCCGAGGCCGCGCGCCACGTCGGCGAGCGCGCGCATGTTGACCACGCTGGCGCGCAGCTTCGCCAGCTGCCCCTCGGGCAGGTCGGGGTGGTTCTCGAAGAGCGCGGTCGTGATCACCACACCCAGCACCGAGTCGCCGAGGAACTCCAGCCGTTCGTTGGTGGGCAGGCCGCCGTTCTCGTACGCGTACGAGCGGTGGGTGAGCGCCCTCTCCAGCAGCTCCGGGTCCAGTGACACACCGAAGGCCGCCTCCAGATGGCCGATCGCGGGCCGCCGGCGCTTGTCATTGCTCATGTGCGTACCTCGGTGTCGGTCGTACGATCGGTGCGGTCCCCGGCCAGCAGCGCGGCGACCCGGTCGGTGGCGTCGCGCCGCCAGAGATGGGCGGCCAGGGCGATGCCGGAGGCGATATCGTCGGCGCGGGCGGCTCCATGGCAGACGACCACCGTCCCGGCCACTCCGAGCAGGGCGGCCGCCCTGGGCGCGCCGCCACCCGGCGGTGGCCCGCCGGCCATCGCGTACGCGCCCTCGACGGCCTTGAGCAGCACGTTACCGGTGAACCCGTCGGTGACCACCACATCGGCGCGCGTGCCGAGGCAGACGTCGTACCCCTCGACGAGCCCGATGTAGCGGGCGTCGGCGGGCAGGGCGGCGGTGCTGAGCATCGGGTCGGCGAGCCGGCGGGCCCGGTCACCCTTGCCGGGCTCGGTGCCCACGGAGAGCAGCCCGACCCGGGGCTCGACCACGCCGTGGGCGACCACGGCGTACGCGGCACCCAGCACGGCGTGCCGGGTCAGCGTCGCCGGGCCCGGCTCCAGCGAGCCGCCGACGTCGAGCAGTACGACGGGACCCGAGACGGCGGGCAGCGCGGCGGCGAGTGCCGGCCGCCGGACGCCGGGCCAGCGGCCGAGGCCGAGGGCGGCGGCGGTGACCGTCGCGCCGGTGGAGCCGGCGGAGACCAGCGCGTCGGCCAGCCCGGCGCGAACGGCGGCGACGGCCGCCCGGACGCTGCTCTCGGCGCGGGCGGCGCTGGGATCACCGGCCATGTCGACGGCGGTGTGCGCCGGCCGGACCGTGATCCGGCCCCGTTGCACCGGGTCGAGGGCGCCGATCAGCGCGCCGGCCGCTTTCGTCGGGCCGACGAGAATCAGGTGCAGGTCCGGGTCGGCGTGCACCGCCCGCAGAGCGCCGTCCACCACGACGGCGGGAGCCTCGTCCCCGCCGAGGAGGTCAACGGCGATCCGTGCGGTGCCCGGCTCCATCTCGACGCCGGCCGGTGAGAGCCGGCCGGCGTCGGCGGGAGCAACGGGCGACCGCCGGGAGGTGCGCGTCGCCCGACCCGTGGTCGGAGACGTCACGCGCCGTCCGGATCAGACCTCGAGGACCTGGCGGCCGTTGTAGGTGCCGCAGACGGAGCAGGCGGCGTGCGGCAGCTTCGCGGACTTGCACTGCGGGCAGGCGACGGTCGCGACCGCCGCGGCCTTCCAGTTCGCCCGGCGGGACCGGGTGTTGCTGCGCGACATCTTGCGCTTGGGGACGGCCACGGTTCTTACTCCTCTGTACGGGTCAGTTGCGACAGGCCCGCCCAACGCGGGTCGATCTGCTGGTGGCTGTGGTCGGCCGGCAGATCGTCCCGCTGCACCCCGCACTCGGGGCACAGGCCGGGGCAGTCCTGGCGGCACAGCGGGTTGGTCGGCAGCGCGAGCACCACCGCATCCCGCAACGCCGGTTCCAGGTCGATCAGGTCTCCCTGCATTCGACCGACCTCATCCTCCGCGGTGGTGGCGTCCGTGGTGCTGTTCGCGTAGGCGTACAGCTCCTGGATCGTCACCGTCACCGAGTCGTTGATCTCGCGCAGGCAGCGACCGCACTCGCCCCGGATCGGACCGCTGACGGTCCCCGAGACGAGCACGCCCTCGGACACCGACTCCATCCGCAGATCGAGGTCGAGGCCCGCGCCCTCCGGCACGCCGATCAACTCCACGCCGAGGTCCGACGGCGCCGAGACCACCCGTTTGACGGTACGCAAGGCACCAGGTCGGCGCGGCAGCTCCCTCGTGTCGAGGACCAGCGGCGACCTGGGGTCGAGTGAAGTGGGTGAATTCTTGGGCATAGTCAGACTCCGGCCGGTGAGGGGCCGACTAACGAGGTTACCTGGACGGACGCCCCAGCGTCGAACCGGGGGGCGACCGGCGGTCACGCCGACGGCGGTGCCGATGGAGACACCGTCGGGAAGCCCGGCGCGAGCGGGGCGTAGCCCGGGCGGCGGTGCCCCCGACAGCCGCTCAGAAGGGCAGCGGCCGCTCCGCCTCGTCGCCGGCGAAGGTGCCGATCTCCCGCAGCGCGTGCATCTTGTCCCGGCCGCGCTCGATCGAGGCCAGCGCCCGGGTGAGGAACTGCTCGAAGTTGGCCAGCGCGGTGTCGACGTAGTCGTCGACCTCCTCGCGCAGGCGCTGCGCCTCGGCGCGGGCCTCGGCGATGATCCGGGCACCCTCATGCTCGGCCGAAACGGTGATCTCGTTCACCGAGACGAGCCGGGCATGTTCCGCCTCACCCTCGCTGATGATCCGGTCGGCCTCCCGCTTGCCGGCCTCCATGATCTTGTCCCGCTCCTCCAGCAGGGCGGCGGCCCGGCGCAGGTCGGCGGGGAGCTCGCCGCGCAGCTCGTCGAGGGCCGCGATCATCTCGCCGCGGTCGACCATGCAGTTGTTACGCGACATCGGAACGGAGCGTGCCTGCTCCACGATGGCGATCAGTTCGTCGATGCGGTCGAGCGGGTCCACCGGTACCTCACTCCTGTCGTTCGTCGGGCCGACCTACATCATGCGGCCTGCGGCCAATTTCCCGCCTCACCCAATGATGTCGTCCCCCGCCCCTCCCCCGCCCCATCCCCGCCCTCGGGCGCGTCGCCCCTCCCCACCCCTAGCCTCCGCGATCTTGCACTTTGTGTCTCCGCAAACGGGGCAAGGCAGGGCAAGAAGGCGACCGAAACTGCAAGATCGCGGGAGTGAGGGGGCGAGGGGGCGGGTGCGGGGGGTTTAGGGGGGTGGGGGGTGGAGGCGGGTTTTCAGGGCCTCGCGGACGATGTCGGGCACGTGGGGGGTGACGTCGCCGCCCCACTTGGCCACGTCCTTGACGAGACTGGAGGAGAGGAAGGAGTAGAGCGGGTTGGTGGGCATGAACAACGTCTCGACCCCGGCGAGGCCGATGTTCATCTGGGCCATCTGCAACTCGTAGTCGAAGTCGCTGACCGCCCGCAGGCCCTTGATCAGCACCGTCGCCCGTTGCGCCCGGCAGAAGTCCACCAGCAGCCCCCGGAAGGACTCCACCCGGACGTTGCCGTAGGAGGCGGTCACCTCGCGGAGCATGTCGATGCGCTCCTCGACGGTGAACAGGCCGCTCTTCGATTGGTTGACCAGCACCCCGACGATCACCTCGTCGAAGAGCCGGCTGGCCCGACCGACGATGTCCAGGTGACCGTTGGTGACCGGGTCAAACGAACCGGGACACACCGCACGTCTCATGATCGGCGACCGTACCAAAGGGTGGTCTCGCCGTACCGGCGACTGCGCTGGCCAGTGACGCCTTCCACCCATTCGACCGGACCGCTACGACCGGACCGCTCCACCACCACCATCGCGTCCGGCGCCAGCCAGCCCTCGTCGACCAGGGCGGTGAGCATGGCGGTCACCGCATCGCCCGGGACCGCGTACGGCGGGTCGGCGAAGACCACGTCGTACGGGCCGCCGTCCGGCCCGGCGGCCAGCACCGTGGCGACCTTGCCGGTGACCAGTCGGGCGGCCGGCGCCGCGCGCAGGGTCGCCACGTTCTCCCGGACCACCCGGGCGGCACGCGGATCGGACTCGACCAGCAGCACGTGCGCGGCGCCCCGGGACAGCGCCTCGAGGCCGACCGCGCCGGAACCCGCGTACAGGTCGGCGAAGCGCGCGCCGTCCAGGTCGATCTCTGCCTGTACGGAGCTGAAGAGCGCCTCCCGGACCCGATCGGAGGTGGGCCGGGTGCCGGCGCCCGGTGGCGCGGCGATCCGCCGGCCGCCGAGGTTGCCGGCGACGATCCGGGTCACCGCCGGCCCCCGAGGATGCGCTCACTCATGACGGCACTCCGCTTCGCTGCGCGCCACCATGAGGCACCATCGCACTGAGCCGATGACTCGCTCGCCCACGCTCGCTCATGCCCCGACGCTACGCGATTCCCACGGCGCGGCCGACGATCGGACGTTGATCTCTCCGCAGTCAGCTGAGGACGTTCCGTGTATGGAAGATCACGGATTTACAACATCATCCTTAGGTCCCGCTGAAGGCTATGGCGCACCGCGCCGGATCTATAAGGTCTGCCGCGTGCCGGTCGCGGGGTGCGTCTCCAACCGCCCGCCTGGCATAGCCCTCGAACTTTCCTGTCAGGAGTAGACGTGAGTCGTCTCAACTTCCGGCGTGTCGCGGCGGCAGCCGCCGGCGCGCTGATCGGCCTCGCCGGCGTCGCCACGGTCGCCGCGCCGGCCAGCGCCCACCACCCCATCATCAAGGGCGTCGGCTGCAAGCTCGCCAACGGTGAGGTGAAGGTCGAATGGACCGTCACGAACAGCGAGCGGCAGTGGGTTGCCGAGGTGGCCTCGGTCTCCACGCCGTCCGGCACTCCGGTCACCAACATTGTCGTCGGCGCCGTACTGCCGAAGGCGGGCGAGGGCGCCCTGATCGGCGAGCAGGTCGTGCCGAGTCGCCAGCGGGCCAACCTGACGGTGAAGGCCGTCTGGAAGAAGGACCGGCAGACCGTCACGAACACCCAGACCGGTACGGCCAAGGTTGTCGGCAAGTGCGCGGAGCCGGAGCCCACGCCGACCCCGACGGAGGAGCCGAGCCCGGAACCGACCCCGACGGAGGAGCCGAGCCCGGAGCCCACCCCGACGGAGGAGCCGACCCCGACCCCCGAGCCGACGACCCCGTCGCCGAGCCCGAGCCAGCCGGAGGTGCCGGAGCCGGGTGAGCCGACCTTCGAGCTCACCGAGACCTGCGACGAGCTCGTCTTCCTGATCAACAACCCGGCCGACGGCATCGCCTTCTCGGTCACCCTGACCTCCGAGAAGGGCACGGTCAAGACGCTGGACGCGGTGCCGGGCGAGACCACCTCGGTGAGCTTTGACGCCTACGACGGCCTGGTCGTGACCCCGACCTTCACGGTCGAGGATGAGACCGTCGAGGGCGAGCCGGTGGCGTGGGAGCAGCCGGCGGACTGCGGCAACGGCGGGGGCGGCGGTCTGCCGGTCACCGGTGCCGCGACCGGCGGCATCATCGCCGGAGCCGCCGTGCTGCTGGCCGCGGGCGCGGCCCTGTTCGTGGTGACCCGCCGCCGTCGGCTGCGCTTCACCGCCTGACCCAAGCTGAGCCGAGCCTGATCCGAGGGCGCGTCGACCACCTGGTCGGCGCGCCCTCGTGCGTCAACTGCGAACAGTTGATCGCCCGCGATGGGCCTCTGGGCCTGACCGGCCATGTCGTCGAGCGGGGCCGGTGACGAGTCGACCGGGTGGCACCGGCGCGAATCGGCTCAGGTTCTCGGGCCACGGGCGGGAAAGAGGGCGTGCGGTACGAACCACAGGTAGAACACCATGCCGAGCAGCTCGACCAGCGATTGCATGACGATGACGATCGAGGCGATCTCCCAGCCGGCGGGCAGGGAGAGCGCGAAGGGTAGGACGACGAAGGAGTTGCGGGTCCCGAAGCTGAACGCGAGGGTCCGGCCCTGGGTGGCGGGAAGTCCGAAGATCACACTCATGATCTTGGCCAGGGCGAGGCCGGCGGCCAGGAATGCGAGCGCGGCGATGATCACGACCGGCAGCAGGCCCAGCGCGTCGCGCACGGCGCCGACGTGGGCGGCGGCGACCAGCCCGATGACCAGAGCGAGGAGCGGGACCGGGCCCCAGCCCAGCAGGTCGCGTGCCCGTTCCCGGCCGGGGTCTGCGCGGAACCAGAGTTCGGAGAGGCCGGCCGCGATCAGCGGCGCCACGACGACGACCAGTGCCGGCCAGATGTCCCGCGGTGCGAACACCGCGGAGAACTGACCGCCGGTCATCACCCACAGGTAGAGCGGCAGCAACAGCAGCTGCACCACCAGGTTGAGTGGCGTGACCGCCGTCGCGCGTGCGGTGTCGCCCTTGCCGAGCTGGCTGAAGGTGATGAACCAGTCGGTGCACGGCACCAACAGGACCAGCAGCAGCCCCGTCCGGATAGCTTGATCTTGGGGGAGGAACTGCACCAGGGCCCAGACCAGCAGCGGCAGGATGACGAAGTTGCCGATCAGCGCGGCGGTGAGAAACCGTGTGTCCTTGAACGCCGCAGCGATCGTTGTCAGCGGCACCTGGGTGAAGGTGGCGTAGAGCAGCAGCCCGATGACGGGCCACACCATCGCCTCGAAGGCGTGACCCGCGCCGGGTGCCAGGGTGCCGACGATCAGTCCGCCGAGCACGGCACCGAGATAGCACCACACCTGCCGGCGTTCGAGAGTAGCCCGGGTCACGCGTCCGCCCCTCACCTGCACGAGCGAGTCGTCGTCAGACCCGAACGCGCGAGGCTCACGACGAGGACACTACCGAGACCCTCTCCGGCGCCCCCGAGACGGGCCGATCGACGCAGGCGCAGTCCCCACCAGCGCACCCGGTGCGCTGCCTTCGGACCCGGCGCGACGCCCACCACCAGGCCGCCCCCGCCGCGACGGCCAGACCGACCGCGATCCCGGGCATCGCCCGCGCGGCAGCGGCCCAGCCGGCACCACCGATCAACCCGGCCGCGAGCAGCAGCGGCACCACGCAGCACGCCGCACACGCGAGACCGGCCAGCCCCGTCAACCCGGACGGCAACACCCGACGTGGATCAATCCTCGACACGATCAGCCTCCTTGGTCAGTTCCACGAACGGCAACGGGCAGCATGGGCTGTCCGCACAGGCAACCAGGTCGTCACATCCGGCGGCGACCGCCTCGCGCAACGTGTCCCGGATCACCGACAGGTCGGCGATCTTCTGCTCCACCTCGGCCAGCTTGTCCTGCGCACGAGCCCGCAACCCCGACTCCGGCCGCCGGCCATGCCGGTGGGCACCCACGCTCAGCAGGTCGGCGACCTCGTCCAGGGAGAAGCCGAGCCGCTGAGCGGTCTTGATCACCCGCAGGACCGTGACCGTCTCCGGCGGGTAGAGGCGATGGCCACCCAACGTCCGGTCCGGCTCGGCCACCAGGCCGCGCCGCTCGTAGTAGCGCAGCGTCTGCCGGTTCACCCCCGCGGCCTCGGCCACCTGACCCGACCGCAGCCCCGGACTCACGGCCGGTCACCCCCGGCGCGGGCGGCAAGAGCGTCGAGCACGTCGACGTGCTCCGCCGGCACCGCCACCTCCAGGGCGAGCTGCCCGCCGGTCGCGGTCAGGGTGAAGGTGAAGAACGAGCAGCAACGGGTCTCCCGCACCATCAGGTCCGCCGCCCGCCCGGCGGCCCCGGGCTCGGGCCGCAGTTCCAGCCGTACCCGCATCCGGTCGACCCGCTGCACCCCGACCACGGCCGAGGCGAACATCTCGTCGAACTCGGCCAACCGCAGCGGCTGCTCGGTGGTCGGCAAGGTGCACGCCTGCGGCACCCACGCTCCGCTCACCAGGGCCTTCGTTTCGGTCATGGTGCGACGGTAACCCCGTACCCAGGTACCGGATGCAAGCGTGACCAAGCGGCAGATTGGTCCAGATCGGACAATGGAGCGCGAAGCCGCCGGATGATCACAACCGGTTATCAATGATCTCGAATTCATAACATCATGATTAGGGCTCTCTGTGGGCTGTTTCGCTTCTCACGATCTCGCTAGGGTCTGCCGGGTGTCGGCGCTATCGCCGCCGGCCATCGGCACGGGTGGCACCCTCTCAGGCGCGGCACATGCCGCCGGCGCCGTCCGTCCCACCCGTGCCGGCCCTGACGCTTCTTCACCCCGGGAGTACGCGTGATCCGACCAAAGCTGTCGCTGCGGCGACCGCTGGCTGTCCTGGCAGCCGCCCTCATCGGCATGACCGGAGCAGCGGCGGTGGCCACCCCGGCCGCCGCCCACCACACCACCATCACCGCCACCGCCATCTGTGACCAGCTCAGTGGTGAGCGGGTGATCACGTGGAAGGTGGTCAACAGCGAGCGGGACAAGGCCGCCACGATCAAGAAGGTGACCGCCGCGCCGTCGACCCCGGTGCAGGTGATCGTGCCGGGTGCCGACGCCGTCGACCTGCAGGGCGTCGCGATCACCCGCGGCGGCTTCGTCGAGGCCGTGCAGCGGGTGCCGGGTGACACCTCGGTCGCCACGCTCACCGTCGAGGCGCGGTGGGACAACAAGCGCGAGCAGACCAACAGCGGCACCATCAAGCTCGACCGCGACGCGCCGTGTGCCCCGGCACCGAAGTGCATCGACGCCAGCCAGGCGAAGTACAGCCACACGTTCGACGGCCCGAACGGCAAGGCGACCGTCAAGCTGGCGGGCGACCTGCCGCTGTGCGGCGAGGAGAAGCAGTTCTTCACCCTGGTCTCCTACTTCGCGCCGCGCCCGCAGTTCGCCACCCCGCAGTACGTCTACGGCGCGCCGGACAGCAACTTCCTCGGCGGCACCCAGACCGAGATCGAGCTCAACGTCGGCGTCCCGGACTGCCACACCCAGGTCGACCTGATCTGGGGCGGCGTCGACGAGGTCATCGACCCGCTGGTCGAGGACGGTCCGCGCTACGGTGCCAAGAAGCTCGGCGACAAGGGTGCGCCCGGCAACCGCTCGTCGGGTCCGCCCGGCTGGTACAACGGCGGCAGCAAGAACTGCACCACCCCGGCGTCCACCTTCGCCTCCGCCTGCGACGGCACCGTCACCGTCTCGCTGAGCAACGACGGTTCGATCTCCAAGTACCCGGTGGAGTTCGAGGTCCGGGGCGAGAACGGCTGGTCCAAGTCGGTCACGGTCGACCCGGGCAAGGCCGACAACGAGACCGTGGTGCCCGCCGAGAACGCCGGCAAGATCGAGGTGCTGGTCGACGGCAAGGTCATCGAGAACGGCACGTACTCCTGGGAACGCCCCGAGGACTGCCCGCTGCCGACGGTGACCACCGACGCCGACTGCGAGACCTTCGCGCTGACCGCGTCGAACCCGGAGGGTGGCGTGCCGGTCAAGGTGGAGTTCACCTACGGCGACAAGACCGAGACCCGTACCGTCGAGCCGGGCTCGTCGGAGAAGGTCACCTTCCCGGCCGGTGACGAGGAGACCGCGCTGGTCGTCCTGCCGGAGCTGGGCCTGGAGCTTGAGGTCGTCTACGCGCCCGAGGACTGCGGCGGTGGCGGCGGTGGCGAGGAGCCCCCAGGCCTGCCGGTGACCGGCGCGGCGGCCGGCGGCATCGCCGCGGGCGCGATCGCCCTGCTGGCGGTCGGCGCGGTGCTGTTCGTGATGGCACGGCGGCGGCGGGTTCACTTCACCGCCTGAGAGCCGAGCTGAGCGT
The DNA here is from genome assembly GCF_029626175.1 of Micromonospora sp. WMMD1082. NCBI lineage: Bacteria > Bacillati > Actinomycetota > Actinomycetes > Micromonosporales > Micromonosporaceae > Micromonospora > Micromonospora sp. WMMD1082. Next base: position 328,097 of record NZ_JARUBM010000002.1, read on the forward strand.
TTTCCGCCCCGGTTGCCCGGTCCACGGGCACCGGGGCGGTTCGCGTTTCCCCGGAGAACCGGAGAACGGGTGCCCGCCAGCGGCAGGTGGTCAGCCCTTCTCGAGGAACTCGGCGCGGTCGGCGTCGACCAGCGCGGCGACCGAGGCGGCCAGCGCGGGGTGCCGGGTCAGCTCCGGATCCTCCTCGACCAGCGCGATCGCCTCCGTTCGCGCGTCGCGGATCAGGTCGGCGTCGCGCAGCAACGACAGCAGCCGCAGGTGTGAACGGCGACCGGACTGGGCCGCACCCAGCACGTCGCCCTCCCTCCGCTGCTCCAGATCCAGCTCGGCGAGCTTGAAACCGTCCGAGGTGGAGGCCACCGCGTCCAGTCGCTCCCGCGCGCCGGTGCCCTCGGCCGCCTCGGTCACCAGCAGGCAGAGCCCGGGTGCGCTGCCCCGACCCACCCGACCGCGCAACTGGTGCAGCTGCGAGACCCCGAACCGGTCGGCGTCCAGGACCACCATCATCGTCGCGTTGGGCACGTCCACGCCCACCTCGACCACCGTGGTGGCCACCAGCACGTCCAGGTCGCCGCGAGCGAAGGCGCGCATCACCGCGTCCTTCTCGTCGGCCGGTAACCGGCCGTGCAGGACGCCGAGCCGCAGCCCGTGCAGCGGACCCTCGGCCAGCAGCGGCGCGACCTCGGTCACCGCCAACGGCGGCCGCCGCTCGGTGTCGTCGACGGCCGACAGCTCCTCACCGGCCCCGGCCAGTTCGGTCCCCGGCGACTGCGCGTCCGGCCCGGCGCCCGCATCCCCGATGCGCGGGCAGACCACGTACGCCTGGTGGCCGGCGGCCACCTCCTCGCGCAGCCGCCGCCAGGCGCGGTCGAGGAAGGCCGGCTTCTCGGCGGCCGGCACGACGTGGGAGGCGATCGGCGACCGGCCGCGCGGCAGCTGGGACAGGGTGGAGATCTCCAGGTCGCCGTAGACCGTCATGGCCACCGTACGGGGAATCGGGGTGGCGGTCATGACCAGCACGTGTGGCGGCTGTTCCGCCTTGGCCCGCAGCGCGTCCCGCTGCTCGACCCCGAACCGGTGCTGCTCGTCGACCACCACCAGACCGAGGTCGGCGAAGTCGACCCCCTCGTACAGCAGGGCATGGGTGCCGAGCACGATGCCGGCGGCGCCGCTGGAGACCTCGGCCAGCGCCCGGCGCCGGGCGGCCGCGCCCAGCGACCCGGTGACCAGCTCGACCCGGGTGGCCTGCTCGGCGGCGCCCAGCTCGCCGGCCTGGGCGAGCGGGCCGAGCAGGTCGAGCATGCCGCGATGGTGCTGGGCGGCGAGCACCTCGGTCGGCGCGAGCAGCGCGGCCTGGCCCCCCGCATCGACCACCTGGAGCATGGCCCGCAGCGCCACCACGGTCTTGCCGGAGCCCACCTCCCCCTGGAGCAGCCGGTGCATCGGGTGGCCGGTGGCCAGGTCGGTCGCGATCTCGACGCCCACGGCACGCTGCCCGGCGGTCAGCTCGTAGGGCAGCCGGGCGTCGAACGCGTCGAGCAGGCCGCCCGAGCGCGCCGGGCGGGGGCGCGCGGGCCAGGCGGCGGCGTCGCGCTTGCGCCGCACCAGGGTCACCTGCACGGCGAACGCCTCGTCCCACTTCAGCCGCCGGCGGGCCCGGTACAGCTCCTCCCGGCCGGACGGCCGGTGGATCTCCCGCAGCGCGGTGCCGAGGCCGATCAGGTTCCGGTTGGCCCGCACCGTCGCGGGCAGCGGATCCTCCGGCGGCGCCACGGTGTCCAGCACCACCCGTACGCAGCGGGCGATCACCCAGGTGGGCACGGCCGCGGCGGCCGGGTAGACCGGGATGAGCGCCCCGGCGAACTCCTCGATCCGCTCGTTGGCGGCGGCCTCGGTGTCGGTCTCCTCGCCGAGCAGGACGTACTCCGGCCCGTTCAGCTGCCGCTTGCCCCGGAACTCGGTGACCTTGCCGGCGAACAGCCCCCACCGGCCGGGCCGCAGCTCGCGCTCCCGCCACGCCTGGTTGCCGAAGAAGGTGAGGGTGAGGCTGCCGCCGGAGCCGTCGCCGACGGTCACCTCCAGCAGGTTGCCCCGGCGCTGCCGCATCGGGCGTACGGCGGTGCGCTGCACCTGGGCCAGCACGGTGACCTGCTCGCCGACGTCGAGGGCGCGGATGTCGGTGTGCTCGCCGCGCTCGTCGTAGCGACGCGGGAAGTGGTAGACGAGGTCGCCGGCCGTGTGCAGGTCGAGGTGACCGGCCAGCGCCTTGGCGGTCTTCTCGCCGACCAGCTTCTTCAGCGGGGTGTCCAGGTCGGACGGATCGGCGGTCATTCGACACCTACCAGCAGCGGATGGTGCGGTTGCCCGCCCGGGTACGCCTGCACCTCCACGAAGGGCCAGTGCCCCGCAATGTGCGTCCGCACCGCGTCGGCCAGCCCGTCGGGCGCGTCGGCGCCGACGAGCAGGGTGACCAGCTCGCCGCCGCCGCCGAGCATCCGGTCGACCAGCGCGACGCAGGTGTCGACCAGCTCGGTGCCGATCAGGTGCACCTCCCCCTCGACCAGGGCGAGCACGTCGCCGGCACGACACGGGCCAGCGACGGTGAGCGCCTCGCGGGCGGCCTGGCAGACCTCGGCGTACCGGCAGGCGCCGGCGGCCTCGGCCATCGCGATCACGTCGTCGGCGAAGCGTCGCCGCGGATCACGCACGGCGAGTGCGGCCAGCGCCTGCACCGGCGAGCGCGTCGGCACCACGGCGACCTCCACCCCCAGCCGGTGTGCCTCCTCGGCGACCTGGTTCGCCACGGCCTGCGCATCCGGGTCGTTGGGCAGCACCACCACGCGCGCCGCTCCGGTCGCCCGTACGGCGTCCAGCAGTTCCCCGGTCGACGGGTTGCCGGGCACCACCACCGCGCCCTCGCCGGCGAGGAGTTCGGCGATGCCGGCGCCGGCGGCCACCACGACCGCGGCCCGGCCGTCGGTGGCCGGGACGGGCTGCGGTGCCGGCTGGTCCGCGAAGCGGGTCACCGAGATCTGGTGGGGCCGGCCGGCCACCACGCCGGCCTCGATCGCCGCGCCGACGTCGTTGACGTGCACGTGCACCTGCCAGGTGCCGCCCGAGGCGTTGCCGTCGCCGACGACCACCAGGGAGTCGCCGAGGGCGGCCAGCACGTCACGCAGCTCCCGCACCGCGTCGGGCTCGGCGTCGAGCAGGAACTGCACCTCGTAGGCGTAATCCGTGGAGCCGGCCTCCCGGACGGCGGCGGCCGGCGACGGCACCGCCCGGGGTGCGGGCGCGGGGCGCTCGGGGCTCTCTCCGGTGATCACCTCGACCAGGGCGTCCAGCAGCAGGCACAGCCCCCGGCCGCCGGCGTCGACCACCCCGGCGTGGGCCAGCGCCGGCAGTTGCTCGGGCGTGCGGTCCAGGGCCGTCGCGGCGGCGCCCGCCGCCGCCCTGGCCACCGTCCGCAGCTCGTCGCTGCCGGTCCGCTGGGCAGCGCCGGCCGCGGCGGAGACCACGGAGAGCAGGGTGCCCTCCACCGGGCGGGCGACCGCCGCGTACGCCGCGTCGCTCGCCTCGCGCAGCGCCGCCGCCAACTCCCGGCCCCGCACCGCGGGGGCGGTGGCCAGCGCGTCGGCGAGACCGCGCAGGATCTGCGACAGGATCACCCCGGAGTTGCCCCGCGCGCCGAGCAGGGCGCCCCGGGCCATCAGCCGCAGCGCGTGCCCGTGGGCGGTCGAGGCGCCGTCGGCGTGGGTGTCGAGATCCATCGCCAGGGCCTGCTGCGCCGAGGTGAGGGTGAGCACCAGGTTGGTGCCGGTGTCGCCGTCGGGCACCGGGTAGACGTTCAGCCCGTCGATCTCACCCTGGTGCCGCTTGAGCGCGGCCAGTCCGCTGGCGCACCAGCGGCGCACGGCGGCAGCGTCGAGGGTGTCCAGCACGGTGGAAGCCTACTGGCGTACGCTGACAGTCGCCCGACGCCGGGGCGTGTCCCGCCTCGTCCGGGTCTCCCGCGTGCACGGCCGGGCGGCCACCGGCGTGGCCCGTCGGCCGCCATGGCGACGGTGAGGCCGGTTGGGCAGGTGGACCCGCCATCGGGTAACCTGACCAGGTTGCCCGGGCAGCGCCTGGCGGCGACCTCATGAACGTTTCAATCCCAGGAGTATCCCGTGGCTAGCGTGTGTGACGTCTGTGGCAAGGGGCCGGGCTTCGGCCACAACGTGTCCCACTCGCACCGGCGGACCAACCGCCGCTGGAACCCGAACATCCAGTCGGTGCGCACCCCGGCCGGTGGCGGCACGACCAAGAAGCTGAAGGTCTGCACGTCCTGCATCAAGGCGGGCAAGGTCACCCGCGCCTGACGCGCAACACCGTACGCACCACCGTCACTGCCGGCGGGCCCAGCGGCCCGCCGGCGTCGTCGTGTCCGCACCCGCCCGGCGCGACGACCACCGGCCAGAGGGTGACGACGACCGCCGGTCAGAGGGTACGGCCGAAGGACAGGCAGCCGGGGTGGTCGGCGTAGAAGCCGAAGTTGGGGATCCGCTCGTAGCCGGCCGCCGTGTACATCGCGATCGCCTCCGGCTGCCGGTCACCGCACTCCAGGATGATCCGCTTGCGGCCGTGCTCGCGGGCGGACCGCTCGATGGCGGCCAGCACCGTCCGGGCCACCCCGCGCCCCCGTGCCTGCGGCGCGGTGTACATCCGCTTCAGCTCGGCGGTCTCGCCGTCGCTGCCGTGGCTGCGCCAACCGCCGCAGCCGACCGGTTGCCGGTCGAGGTGGGCGACCAGGAACGCCCCGTCCGGCGGCGCGAACTCGCTCGCGTCGATCGGGGTCTCGTCGCCGCTGCCGCCGTACCGCACGCCCAGGTCGGCAAGGGTGGCGGTGATCAACCGCTGGGCCACCGGCGAGTCGAACGGCACCACGTGGATCTCGATGTCGGGCACCTGTGCAGGGTACGACCCGGCCGGCGCCGCCCGGCGAGGTGGCCGGCGGGACCGGCGGGATCGGCCGGATCAGCGGAAGTGGTCCCACCCGGCCGGGCCGTCGAACGGCCGGCCGTCCACCGTCACCCCGGAACCCTCGGCGACCCGGCCGATCGCCCGCCACCCGGGGGGCAGCGCCGTCGCCGGGGGGAAGGTCGCGGCCAGCGCGTGGTCGTCACCACCGGCCAGCAGCCAGGCGTACGGGTCGACGCCGAGCGCCTGCGCGGCGTCGCGCATCGGCGGCGGCACCTCGAAGGCGTCCCGGGTGATGTCGACCGCCACGCCGCTGGCCCTCGCCAGGTGCCCGAGGTCGGCGAGCAGCCCGTCCGAGACGTCGATCATGGCGGTGGCGCCGAGCCGGCCGGCCAGCGGCCCCGCCGGATACGGCACCTCCGGCCGCCGGTACGCCTCGACCAGCAGCCGGGGGGTCCGGAAGCCCCGGGAGAGCACGGTGAACCCGGCCGCCGCGTACCCGGTGCGGCCGGCCAGAGCGAGCAGGTCCCCGGGGCGGGCACCGGCCCGGGTCACCGGGGGCCGCCCGCCCAGGTCGCCCAGGGCGGTGACCGCGATGGTCAGCGTGGGGCTGGCCGACATGTCCCCGCCGACCACGCTGGCCCCGACACCGGCCGCCTCGGCGCCGAGCCCGTCGGCGAGTTCCTCCACCCAGCCGGTGTCGGCGTCCACGGGCACGCAGAGCGCCACCAGCAGGGCGGTCGGCTCGGCCCCCATCGCCGCCACGTCGGCGAGGTTCGCCGCCGCCGCCCGGCGGCCGATGTCGTGCGCGCCCGACCAGTCCCGGCGGAAGTGCCGCCCCTCGACCAGCACGTCCGTCGTGGCGACCACCCGGGCGTCCGGCGCGGCGACGACCGCGGCGTCGTCACCGGGGCCGAGCAGCACCGTGGCCCCGTACGACAGCCGGGCGGTCACCCGGTCGATCAGACCGAACTCGCCGACACCCACGACACTCCGTCCCGCAAGATCGCTCACCGCTGCTCCTTGACCACCGATAGGGATCGGCCCTGGTCCGTAAGGTACTTTCTCCCTTCGGGCCGCCTGGCGGGCGGCGACGGAGGGAGGTCGAGTCGTGGTACAGGCGTACATCCTCATCCAGACAGAGGTCGGCCGGGCGCGTGACGTGGCCGGTCTCATCGCGGATCTCGCCGGCGTGGTCCGCGTCGACGCGGTCACCGGGCCCTATGACGTGGTCGTGCTCACCGAGGCGAACACCGTCGACGAGCTCGGCAAACTCATCGTCAGCAAGGTGCAGATGGTGCCCGGCATCACCCGTACCCTCACGTGTTCGGTGGTGCGTCTCTAGGTGGACAGGACCTCCGGATCTTCCGTCGCCGAGGCCGACCGCCCGGACGTGCCGGCGGCACCCGACCGCACCAACCGCCGCGCGGCGCTGATCGCCACGGCGGTGGCGGTGCCGGTGGCCCTGCTGGTGGGCGCGCTCGCGCTGACCAACCTCTCCCCCCGCCAGCCCGCCGCCGCACCGGAGGCGTCGCCGACCACGCTCGGCCCGCAGTCCACCGCCCCGGTCGAGATGGCCGCCCCGGCGCTGGCCGAGCGCCCGGCCACCGTCTGCCGCGCCCTGCTGTCGCAACTGCCCGCCTCGATCCGCGACCTGCCGCAACGACCGGTTACCGCGGGGCCCGAGCAGAACGCCGCGTACGGCGACCCGGCGGTGACGGTCGCCTGCGGTGGCGCCGAGCCCGAGGTGCAGCCCGCCGACCACGTCTTCCTGGTCAACTCGGTCTGCTGGCACGCGGTGGAGCGGGCCGACGTGACCGAGCTGACCACGGTTGACCGGGAGAGCGCGGTGACCGTCCGGGTGCCGCACGTGCACGGCGAGGCGTTGCAGTGGCTCTCCCCGATCTCCCACACGATCGTCGCCTCGATCCGCTCGGCCGGCCCGGTGCCCTCCGGCTGCACCGCCTGACCCGGCGACGACCGCCCGCGCCGCACCGTTGAGCCGGGGTGCCGATGACCCCTGGCCGAGGCTGCGGGTCAGTGCTGGCCGGGGCCGCGGGTCAGCGCGGTGCGGATGAGCCGGTCGACCAGCTTCGGGTACTCCAGGCCGGCGGCCGCCCACATCCGCGGGAACATCGACGTCGGCGTGAAGCCGGGCATCGTGTTGATCTCGTTGAGGTAGACGTCCAACTCCGGGGTGACGAAGAAGTCGGCCCGGGCCAGCCCGGAGCAGTCCAGCGCGGTGAAGGCGCGTACGGCGTACTCGCGCACCTGCCGGGTCACCCGCTCCGGCAGGTCGGCCGGGATGTCGTACTCGCAGGCCGACTCGGCGTCGATGTACTTGGCCTCGAAGTCGTAGAAGTCGTAGTCGCCGACCACCCGGACCTCGGCGAGGACGGACGCCTCCGGCATCCCGCCGGCCTCGCCCTCCAGCACGCCGCACTCGATCTCCCGGCCGGCGATCGCGCCCTCCACCAGTACCTTGCTGTCGATCTCCCGAGCGGTGGCGATCGCCGCGTCCAGGTCGGCCCAGTCGGTGACCCTGCTGATGCCGAAGGAGGAGCCGGCGCGGGAGGGCTTGACGAAGACGGGCAGACCCAGCCGCTGCTTGTCCGCCTCGCTGAGCGTCATCCCGCTGCGCAGCACCGCGTACGGGCCGACGGGGATGCCCTCGGCGGCGCAGAGCTTCTTGGTGAACTCCTTGTCCATGGCGGCGGCCGAGGCGAACACCTTCGCCCCGACGTACGGGATGCCGGCCATCTCCAGCATGCCCTGGATGGTGCCGTCCTCGCCGTAGGCGCCGTGCAGCACCGGGAAGACGACGTCCACATCGGCCAGTGCCCGGGGGCCCTCGGTGGGGTCGAGCACGAGCAGGCCGTTGCCGGTGGGGTCGGCGCGCAGCACGATGTCGGTGCCGGACTCGGCGGTGATCTCCGGCAGGCGGCGGGAGTTGATCGCCAACTGGGCGGGATCGCCGCTGGTGAGCACCCACTGGCCCGCCCGCGTGATGCCGACCGGCACCACCTCGAACTCGTCCGGGTCCAGGGCGCCGAGCACGCTGCCGGCGCTGACGCACGAGATGCCGTGTTCCGGGCTACGGCCGCCGAAGACGATCGCCACGCGGGTCTTGCCTGGGGTGGTCACTGCGGTCACCTTTCCGGGACGCACTGCTGGCGCTCTCCCGGATGACCTTACTGTGCGTGGCGGGAGCGGGTAGCCGATACCCTGCGGGAACGCGGGACTGCGGCATTCGGTCAACGCGTCATATACGGAACGTAACCGTCAGACCGCCACTTCCCGCTCGCCGTACGCGTGCCGCCGACCGATGGCGATCACCTTGACCCGCTGCCGACCGGCGCGCACCATGCCCAGGGCCATGAAGGCGCCGGCGATCCGGTCGGCCGCCTCCCGGCTGCTCGCGCCGACCACCTGGCGGCGGCGTTCGGGCGCGACCCGCTCGTTACGACCGTCCACCTCGTACGGACGGACGTCGGTCAGCACCACCAGGAAACGTGTCATCGCCCGCCACCCCGGCGCTCGTCGCGCACCCGCTGACCAGTTCGCACGTCGATTCCCTTCCGGTGGCCGACCACTGGCGTGGCACGCGACGGCCGGGTTACGGGGGAAAAACCCGACCGCCGCGCGCCCCATCCCCTCCGGTCGCTCACCACCACCGTCGCCACGACAACCGGCGGTGAGGACGCGCTAACAGATTGACAGCTCCATGGGCATGAATGCAACTCTCACCAACGTTCTCTCATGTACAGAGTCCCAAATACGTGCGACCATCGATCCATGGCTCCGAAGACCGCCCGCGCCCGACGGTTGGGCATCGCGCTGCGCCACCACCGGGAGGCCGCCGGCCTCACCCTGGAGGCCGCGGCCGACGAGATCAACAGCACCCGCAGCACGCTGTCCCGGTACGAGAACGCGCAGACCCTGGTCAGTCCGGCCACCGTGCGCGCCCTGCTCACCCTCTACGGGGTCAGCGCGGGCGAGGTCGCCGCGGCCGTCGAGCTTGCCAAGGACGCCCGCAAGCCGGGCTGGTGGGTCTCCTACTCGTACCTGCTCGACCGGCGCACCATCGACTTCATCGCGCTGGAGGCCGAGGCCACCGGCATCGCGAACTTCGAGCCGTCGGTGGTGCCCGGGCTGCTACAGACCGCGGACTACATCCGTGGTGTGATGCGCGGCGGCCCGCACACGCTCAGCGACAGCGACGTCGAGGAGCGGGTGCGCCTGCGGCTGGGCCGCCAGCAGCAGGTCTTCGAGGAGGATCCACCGATCTACGACGCGATCCTCGACGAGGCCGCGCTGTTGCGTCCCGTCGGTGACCAGTCGGCACAGCAGGGGCAGCTGAACCACCTGCTCAAGATGAGCGAGCTGCCCAACATCACCGTCCAGGTGATCCCGCTGTCCGCCGGCTACCACCGGGGCACCCGGGGCTCGCTGCACATCCTCGAGTTCGCCGACCCGGAGGACCCGATCATCGCCTCCGTGGAGACGGTCGCCGGGCAGATGATCCTCGACCGCCCCGGCGACCTGCGTACCTGCACCAAGATCATGGAGCACCTGCGCACCGTCGCGCTCAGCCCGACGGCGAGCCGCGAGGCAATCTTCACACTCCTGAAGGGACGGTAATCCGATGACACCGACGACCAACGCGGCGGCGGCCGTGGCCGGGTGGCGCAAGAGCAGCCGCAGCGGCGACGAGGGAGCCTGCGTGGAGGTGGCGGTCGTCCCCGGGACGGTCGCCGTGCGCGACTCCAAGGACCCGCACGGCCCGCTGCTGCTCTTCCCACCGTCGGCCTGGGCCGCCTTCGCCCAGGCGCCACCGACGAGCTGAACCACGGAGGAATCGCACCCCAGTGCCGCTGACCGGGCCGGTAAGGGCACCGCCGGCCCGGTCAGCCCCTCCGCTCAGTCGCCGACCAGCGGCGGTGGCGTCGGCACCGCGCGTACCGCCTCCAGGGCCGCGAGCGCGACGCCCCGCGCGCCGGCCATGTCGCGCTCCGGCACCAGCGCGAAGGTGGCCAGGGCCGCCTGCTCCGCGCGGAGCAGGGTGTGCTCCCGCACGGCGGCCAGGAACCAGTCGCGGAACTCCGGCGCCGTCTCCACCACCCCGCCACCGACGAAGTACGCGTGCGGGTCGGTGAAGTTGGCCGCGATGGTGAACAGCGCGCCGAGCGCCCTCGCCTGCTGGGCGAAGATCTCCCGGGCCAGTTCGTCGCCCCGCTCGGCGTAGCCGCGGGCCAGCTTCGCCGCCCGTGCCGGCGGCTCGCCGGCCAGCGGGTGACCCGGGAAACGGGTCAGCCAGTACGGCAGCAGGTTGTGCTCGATCGCGGTCAGCGAGGCGACGCTCTCCACGTCACCGGCGAAGCCGCAGGCGCAGACCGGCACCGGCTGCCCCGGCTCCAGCACGGTGGTCAGCGGGATCTGCACGTGCCCCAGCTCACCGGCCATGCCCGCGGCTCCGGAGACCACCCGGCCGTTCTCGACCACGCCGCCGCCCAGCCCGGTACCGACGATCGCGGACACCGACGAGCGCCGCATCGCCTCGGCACCGAAGTGGACGTGGTGGGCGTAGAGCGCCGCCGCGTTGCCGTCGTTGTGGTAGACCACCGGCAGCCCGAGCCGCCGCTGGAGCGCGCCCCGCACGTCATAGCCGCGCCACGCCGGCTGGGAGAAGTTCGTCGACCCCTTCGACGAGATGACGCCGGTCGCGCTCGCCGGGCCGGGCGTGTCCAGACCGACCGCGCGGACCAGCTCACGGGGCATCCCGGTGAGGGCCAGTACGCCGTCGAAGGCGTCCGCCATCGCCGCCACCGCCGCCTCCGGGCCGTCCTGGACCCGGCTGGGCGTCTCCACCAACCGATCGACCAGGAACCGCCCGTCCACCGTGAGCACGGTGGCGTTGTTGCTCGTGCCACCGTTGTCGATCCCGACGACCACCGGCACCGTTGCGCTGTCCACCCGAGTTCCGCCTCCCGCCGTCCCGACCTGACGTGAGGCTAGTTCTCGTACCGCCGGCCCGCCACGGCGGCCGGGCGGTGGGCGGTCATCGCGGTGGCACCCAGGGCGTCGTCCCGCACCACCGTCGGCACCAGTCCGGCCTCGGACAGCACCGTGCGGAACTCGTCGACCTGCGCCTCGCCGATCTCCACCACCAGGTGCCCGCCCGGCGCGAGCCAGCCCGGCGCGGCGGCGGCAAGCCGGCGCAGCACCGCCAGCCCGTCCGGGCCGCCGTCGAGTGCCGCCGCTGACTCGTACCGTCGCGCCTCCGGCGGCAGCAGCGCCATCGCCGCCGTCGGGACGTACGGCGCGTTCGCCACCACCAGGTCCAGGCCGCCGCGCCAGTTCGCCGGCAACGGGTCGAAGAGGTCACCGGCGAGGACCGGCACGCCCACCGTGGCCAGGTTCCGCCGCGCGCACGCCACCGCCGCCGGATCCAGGTCGACCGCGGCCAGCAACCGGGGCGCGGCGAGCCGGCGCGACAGGGCCCGGCTGACCGCGCCGGAACCGCAGCACAGCTCCACCACGGCCGCCGCCGGGCCGGTCACCCGCGCGGCCGCCGCGACGAGCAGGGCGGTACGCGACCGGGGCACGAAGACGCCCGGGTCCACGCCGATCCGCTCCCCGCAGAACTCCGCCCAGCCCAGCAGGTACTCCAGTGGCTCACCGGCGACCCGCCGGTCCACCAGCGCGGCGAGCGCCTCCGCGCCGTCGGCGGCCTCGACGAGCAGCTGGGTCTCGTCCTCGGCCCAGACGCAGCCGGCCCGCCGCAGCCGGGCGGCCAGGGCGTCGTACTCGGCCGGCGAGACGGGCGCCATCAGGCGGCGGTGTCCAGCGCGGCCGTGACGTCGGCGACCAGATCGGCGGTGTCCTCCACCCCGCAGGAGAGCCGGACGAAGCCGGGCGCCGTGTCGTCGCCCCACTGCGCCCGCCGGTCGGCGGTGGTGTGCAGGCCGCCGAAGGAGGTCGCCGCCGCGACCAGGCGGGCCGCGTCGAGGAAGCGGGCGACCCGCTCGGCGCTGCCCAGGTCGAAGGAGAGCACGCCCGGCATCCGCCGCAGTTGCCGCGACGCCACCGGGTGGGCCGGATCCTCCGGCAGTCCCGGCCAGCGCAGCCCGGCGACGTCGGAGCGCTCCGCCAGCAGTCGGGCGAGCGCCTCGGCGTTGGCCGTCTGCCGGGCCAGGCGCAGGTCGAGGGTGGCCAGCGACCGGTGGGCCAGCCAGGCGTCGAACGCCCCCGGCACCGACCCGGTCGCGGTTCGCCAGGCGGTGACCGTCGCCAGCAGGTCCGCCGACCGGGTGGCGACGTAGCCGAGCAGCAGATCGGAGTGGCCGGTCAACGCCTTGGTACCGGACGCGACGACCACGTCCGCGCCGAGATCCAGCGGACGCTGCCCGAGGGGGGTGGCGGTGGTGTTGTCCACGGCCAGCAGCGCACCGGCGGCGTGTGCCCGCTCGGCCAGCGCCGGCAGGTCGACGACGTCCAGCCCCGGGTTGGCCGGCGTCTCCACCAGCACCAGCCGCACCCCGTCGAACGCCGGGTACGGCCCGACCGTCGGCGCGAACAGCACCCGTACGCCGTTGCCGGCCAGGGTGTCGGTGGCGAACGCGCGTACCGGGAAGTAGCCGTCGGCGGGCAGCACCACCGTGTCGCCCGCCCGCAGCACCGCCAGCAGCAGCCCGGTGATCGCCGCCTGGCCGCTGGCGAAGACCCGGCAGTCGCCGCCCTCCAGCTCGCCGACGGCCGCCTCCAGCAGCCGCCGGGTGGGGTTGTCGGGGCGCCCGTACCCGTTCGGCGCCGCCGCCGGCCCCTGCCACGGGTCGAGGTGGTACGGCGCGGCGAGGACCGGCCCGGGCAGGAACGGCGCACCGGGAGTGGGCTCGGGCAGGCCGGCGTGCACGCACCGGGTGCCGTCGCCGCGCGGGCTGAACCGCCGGTCGTACTGCTCCGGGGAGAGGAACTGACGCTCACCCATGCTGCTCACTCCGGCTTCGTGGTGCGGCTCATCAGCGCCTGGACCGCGCGCCGCGGGTCGACCCCCTCGTGGCAGACCAGCTCGACCTGCTCGGTGATCGGCATCTCCACGCCGTGCGCGCGGGCCAGGTCCCGGATGGCCAGCGCGCTCTTCACCCCCTCGGCGGTCTGCCGGGTGGCCACCCGCGCCTCCTCCAGGGTGGCGCCCCGACCCAGGTGCTCGCCGAAGGTGCGGTTGCGGGCCGACGGCGACGAGCAGGAGGCCACCAGGTCACCCATCCCGGCCAGGCCGGCGAAGGTGAGCGGGTCCGCGCCGAGGGCCACTCCGAGCCGCGCGGTCTCGGCCAGGCCACGGGTGACCAGCATCGCCCGGGTGTTGTGGCCGAAGCCCATCGCGGTGGCGATGCCGTACGCCAGGGCGATGACGTTCTTGACCGCACCACCCAGCTCGCAGCCGATCACGTCGTCGTTGGTGTACGGGCGGAAGTACGGCGTGGTGATCGACCGCTGCACCAGCGTGGCGCGGTCGGAGTCGGTGCAGGCGACCACGGTGGCCGCGGGCTGCTCGGCGGCGATCTCCGGGGCCAGGTTGGGGCCGGAGACCACCACCACCCGGTCCGCCGCCACCTGCGCGGTCTCGACGATCACCTCGCTCATCCGCTTGGTGGTGCCGAGCTCGATGCCCTTCATCAGGGAGACCAGGGTGGCCCCCGGGTCCAGGTGCCCCACCCACTCGGCGAGGTTGCCACGCAGGGTCTGTGCGGGCACCGCCAGCACCACCATCTCGGCGCCCTTGATCGCCTCGGCGGCGTCACCGGTGCCGGTGACCCGTTCCGGCAGCACCAACCCGGGCAGGTACTCCGGGTTGCGCCGCTCGGCGCGGATCACGTCGGCGATCGGCTGCCGCCGCGCCCAGATGGTCACGTCCCGGCCGGCGTCGGCCAGGATCTTCGCGAACGCGGTCCCCCACGACCCCGCCCCCAGCACCGCCACATGCCCGCTCATGCTCATGCTCATGCCTCCGGGTCGGTGCCGGCGCGGGTGGTCCGCCGCCACAGCGGCGGTGGTGTGCCGCCCCGGATCTCGGCCAGCATGTCCCGGAGCCGCAGCATGATCACGTCGGTCATCTCCTCCAGAACCTGGCGGCTCGGGGTGGCCCCGGCCCAGCGACTGAGGTCGATCGGCGGCCCGGCCACCACGGTGACCGGGATCCGGGGCCGCAGGTTGATCCGGGCCCGGCGCGGGTCGAAGATCCGCTCCGGTCCCCACATCGCCAGCGGTACCACCGGGGCGCCGGTGGCCAGCGCCAGCCGGGCGGCGCCGGTCTTGCCCCGCATCGGCCAGAGATCCGGCTCGCGACTGGTGGTGCCCTCCGGGTAGATGATCACAGCACCGCCCTCGTCGAGCGCCTTCACCAGGGCGTCCAGCGACTTCACCGCGTCGACCGAGCCGCGCTCGACGGGGATCTGCCGGACCCGGTGCAGGATCCAGCCGATCACCGGGACCTTGAACACGCTCGCCTTGCCGAGGAACCGCGGCCACCGCCCGGCGTCGTAGACGAAGTGGGCCGAGACCAGCGGGTCGGCGTGCGAGATGTGGTTCGGCACGATGATCACCGGACCGTCCTGGCGCAGGTGCTCCATGCCCCGCCAGGTGCGCCGGGTCCAGACGGTCATCACCGGCTTGACCAGCACCACGGCGAACCATTGCCAGAATCCCAGCCTGCGCTGACCCACCGTGCCTCCTCGTGCCCGCCCCGACCCGCCCACCGGAGAAGTCCGGTGAGGTCCGCAGCCGAAATCATGCCTGCTCGCCCCGGGTACGGCCAGTGAGGGTACCGCCGTCCGGCTGGCAGGATGGCAGGTGTGACACAGCCATGGACGGTGGTGGTGCCGGTCAAGCCCCTGGCAGCCGCGAAGACCCGGCTGCGTGGCGCCGTGCCCGGCGTACCCCACGAGGAACTGGCGCTGGCGCTGGCCAGCGACACCCTGGACGCCCTGCGGTCCTGCCCGGGGGTGGCCGAGGTGCTGGTGGTCACCGACGACACCCGGGTCGGCGAGGCGGCCCGACGGGCGGGCGCCCGGGTGCTGCCGGACGTCGCCGACGCCGGTCTCAACGCCGCGTTCCGGCACGGCGCGGCCGGCGTCGCCGGGTGGGTGGCGGGGCTCACCGCCGACCTGCCCGCCCTGCGTCCGGGCGAGCTGGCGGCGGCGCTGCACGCGACGCTGACCGGCCCGCCGGGCGTACGCCGGTTCGTGGCCGACGCGCCCGGCACCGGCACCGTGCTGCTGGCCGCCCCACCGGGCGTACCCCTGGATCCGCGGTTCGGGCCCGGCTCGGCCGCGGCGCACGCGGCGAGCGGAGCCCGGCCGCTCGCCGGCGACTGGCCCAGCCTGCGCCGCGACGTGGACACCGCCGACGACCTGGCCACGGCGGCGCGGCTCGGGCTCGGCCCGCGCACCGCGGCGCTCGCCGCCGGCTGTCTCACCGACAGCCGCTGACGGCCTGCGGTGTACGGTGCTGGCATGCAGGGCACGGTGGCGACCTTCGACGCGGGCACCCGCAGCGGGCTGTTGCTGCTCGACGACGGCACCGAGCTGCCCTTCCCGGCCCGGGCGTTCGACGCCTCCGGGCTGCGGCTGCTCCGGCTCGGCCAGCGGGTCCGGGTGGAGACCGACGCCTCCGGCGACGTCGTACGCGTGACGCTGCCGACGATGTCCTGACAAACCGCTCCAAGTTCATTTTGAGTTAACCCTGGTCGGGTGATTATGAGCGGGTGAGCACCCCTCGCGAACGCCCCGCCGACCCCACCGTCGCCGACGACCCCACCAGCCGCAACGGAGGCCGCCCCCGGGCGACCGACGGCCGGTTCCGCAGCACCCGCTCGACGCCCGACAACGTCGCCGGCACCGATCCGGCGGCCGCCTCCGCCGGGCTGGAGGAGGTGCTGGACCCGGTGTCGGAGCCGGGTCTGCCGCAACCCGCCGACGAGTCGCCGGCCGACCCCCTGCCGGAGGACCGCTTCCTCAACCGGGAGCTGTCCTGGCTCGACTTCAACGCCCGGGTCCTGGCCCTGGCCGAGGACCAGCGCACCCCGCTGCTGGAGCGGGCCAAGTTCCTGGCCATCTTCGCCAGCAACCTCGACGAGTTCTACATGGTGCGGGTGGCCGGGCTGAAGCGCCGGCTCTCCGCCGGTCTGCCGGTGCGCGGCGGCGACGGCCTGCCGCTGCGCACCCAGCTGGCGCTGATCGCCGAGAAGGCCGCCACCCTGGTGACCCGGCACGCCGCCTGCTCCGTCGACGACGTGCTACCGAAGCTCGCCACCGAGGACATCCGGGTGCTGCGCTGGTCCGACCTCGGCGACGCCGAGCGGGAGCGGCTGCGCACCTACTTCCGCGAGCAGATCTTCCCGGTGCTCACCCCGCTCGCGGTCGACCCGGCCCACCCCTTCCCGTACATCTCGGGCCGGTCGCTCAACCTGGCCGTGTCGGTGCGCGACCCGGACGGCGGGCCGGAGCTGTTCGCCCGGGTGAAGGTGCCCAACAACGTGCCCCGCTTCGTCCGGGTCGACCGGGACAGTCCCGGGGTCCGCATGCTGCCGGTGGAGGATCTCATCTCGGTGCACCTCAGCCAGCTCTTCTCCGGCATGCAGGTGGTGGAGTGCCACCTGTTCCGGGTCACCCGCAACGCCGAGGTGGAGGTCGACGAGGACCGCGACGAGGACCTGCTCCAGGCGCTGGAGCGGGAGTTGGCCCGGCGCCGCTTCGGCCCGCCGGTACGCCTGGAGGTGGCCGCCTCGATCTCGGATCACATGCTGGAGTTGCTCATCCGGGAACTGGACATGGACACCCAGGACGTGCTGCGGGTCCGTGGCCTGCTCGACCTCTCCGCGCTCTGGCAGTTGTACGACGCGGCCGACCGGCCCGACCTGAAGGACCCGCCGTTCGTGCCGGCCACCCACCCCCGGCTCACCGAGGGCGAGGTGCCGCGCAGCGTCTTTGCCACCCTCCGGGACGGCGACGTGCTGGTGCACCACCCGTACCACTCCTTCGCCACCAGCGTGCAGCGCTTCGTCGAGCAGGCCGCGGCCGACCCGAACGTGCTGGCCATCAAGCAGACGCTCTACCGCACCAGCGGCGACTCGCCGATCGTGGACGCGTTGGTCGACGCCGCCGCCGCCGGCAAGCAGGTGGTGGTGCTGGTCGAGCTGAAGGCGCGCTTCGACGAGGTGGCCAACATCGGCTGGGCCCGCACCCTGGAGCGGGCCGGCTGCCACGTGGTCTACGGCCTGGTCGGTCTCAAGACCCACTGCAAGACCGCCCTGGTGGTACGCCAGGAGGGCAACCAGATCCGGCGGTACTGCCACATCGGCACCGGCAACTACCACCCGAAGACCGCGCGGCTCTACGAGGACTTCGGCATGCTCACCGCCGATCCGGAGATCGGCGCCGACCTGACCGACCTGTTCAACGTGCTCACCGGCTACAGCCGGCAGACCGCCTACCGGCGGCTGCTGGTGGCGCCGCAGGGCATCCGCAGCGGCCTGATCGAGCGGATCGAGCGGGAGATCGCGCACGTCCGGCTCGGCATGCCGGGTCTCGTGCAGTTCAAGGTGAACTCGCTGGTCGACGAGGAGATCACCGACGCGCTCTACCGGGCCTCACAGGCCGGCGTGCACGTCGACCTGATCATCCGGGGGATGTGCACCCTGCGGCCCGGGGTGCCCGGGTTGTCGGAGAACATCCGGGTCCGCTCGATCCTCGGCCGCTTCCTGGAGCACTCCCGGGTCTTCCGCTTCGGCAACAACGGCGACGCCGAGTTCTGGATCGGCTCGGCCGACCTGATGCACCGCAACCTGGACCGACGGGTGGAGGCGCTGGTCCAGGTCAGCGACCCGGTGGCCCGGGCCGAACTGGACTACGTCCTCGGCGCCGCGATGAACAGCGACGTCGACGCGTTCGAGCTGGCCGGCGACGGCACCTGGACCCGGCGGACCGGCGCCCCGGAGGTGCCCCTGACCCACCTGCAGGATCTGCTGCTGCGTCGGGTCGGCGGGACGGCCGGCTGAGGGCGTGGGAATAGGCTGAGCTGATGGTCGAGGAGGAACGGAAGTTCGCGGTGGAGCCCGAGTGGCTCCTGCCCGACCTGGCCCCGGCGGCCCCGGACGGGGCGAGCGTCCGCGCGCTGCCGCCGGTGACCCTCGTCGCCACGTACTTCGACACCGTGGACCTGCGGCTGGCCCGGGCCGGCGTCTCGCTGCGCCACCGCCAGGGTGACGAGCTGCCGTGGACGGTGAAGCTGCCGACCGACAGCCCGGGTGTACGGCACGAGATCTCCCGGGCCGGCCCGACCGACGCGGTGCTGGCCGACCTGGTCGACCTGGTCACCGTCCACCACCGGGGCGCGCCGCTGGCCCCGGTGGTGGTGGTGCGTACGGTCCGGCACAACCACGAGATCGTCGACCGCGCCGGTGACGTGCTCGCCGAGGTGGCCGACGACCACGTCACCCTGCTGGACGCCGACGGCGCCGGCACGGGCGGGTTCCGCGAGGTCGAGGTGGAACGCAAGGGAGGCGACGCCGGCCTGCTCGACCGGCTCACCGACCTGCTGCGCGACGCCGGTGCGCGGGGCGGGGACTTCACCCCCAAACACGTCCGCGCTCTCGGTCGCCACGCCGCCGCCGAGCCGGATCTGGTCGCCCCGGCCGAGCTGCCGGCGCGGCCCACCGCCGCGGCGGTCGTCACCGAGGCGGTACGCCGCGAGGCGGGCCGGCTGCTGGCCCACGATCCGCTGGTCCGGCTCCGCGCGCCGGTGGGCGACGACGACACCGCCGTACACCAGATGCGGGTGGCCTGCCGGCGGCTACGCAGCGACCTGAAGACGTTCGGCCCGCTGGTCCGCCCCGCGTGGGCGCGACCGCTGCGGGCGGAGCTGAAGTGGCTGGCGGACGCGCTGGGGGCCGCGCGGGACGCGGAGGTGCTACGGGACCGGCTACGCCACACCGCGACCAGCGACCCGGTCAGCCCGGTCGATCCGGCGGCGGTCGACCGGCTGGACGCGGTGCTCGCCGGCTGGCAGGAGGAGGCGCTGGCCGCGGTGGACGAGGCACTGCGCTCCCCCCGGTACCTCGCCCTGGTCGACGCGCTGGTGCTGGCCGCTCGCGCGCCACGGCTCACCCCCCACGCGGAGGCGCCGGCCCACCGGGTGCTGCCCCGGCTGGTGGCCCGCCCGTGGCGGCGACTGGCCGGCACCGCGAAGAAACCGGGCGGTGTCGCCGGCCTCGATCCGGCCGGGCCCGACGAGCAGTGGCACACCGTACGCAAGCAGGGCAAGCAGGCCCGTTCGGCGGTCACCGCCGTCGCCCCCGTGCTCGGCGGCGACGCGAAGAAGCTGGCCCGGGCGCTGGCGAAGGTGCAGAACCTGCTCGGCGAGCATCAGGACGCCGCCGTGGCCGCGCAGACCTGGCGGGCGGTGGCCGAGGAACGGCCCACCGACCACGAGCTGGCGGTGGCGGCCGGCCGGCTGCTGGAACGCGAGCGGGCCGCGGTCCGTCGAGCCCGGGCGGACTTTCCGTACGCCTGGCGGCGGGCCACCCGGCGACGCCGGACCCGGTGGCTGGCGTGACCGAAATCCGGGCGGCCGGCGGAGTGGTGTGGCGGCCGGCGCCGGCCGGTGGTGTGCAGGTGTGCCTGGTGCATCGCCCCCGCTACGGCGACTGGACGCTGCCGAAGGGCAAGCTGGAGCCCGGCGAACACGCGCTGCTGGCCGCCGTGCGGGAGGTGGCCGAGGAGGCCGACGTCCAGGCCGCGCCCGAGTCCCGGCTGCCGAGCATGCGGTACCGCAGCGAGGGCCGGCCGAAGGTGGTCGACTACTGGTCGATGCGGGCGGTGGGCACCGGCGGTTTCCAGCCCGACACCGAGGTCGACGAGGTGCGTTGGCTGGCCGTGGACGAGGCGGTACGCCTGGTCAGCTATCCGCACGACGCCGAGGTGCTCGCCGCGTTCGCGGCGCTGCCCCCGGTCAGCGCGACGATGGTGTTGGTCCGGCACGGCCACGCCGGTAAGCGGCTGACCTGGCCCGGCCCGGACGCGGGACGACCGCTCGACGCCCGGGGCTGGTCCGAGGCGCACGCGTTGGCACCGCTGATCGCGCTGATCCACCCGGCCCGGCTGCTCGCCGCCGCGCCGCGCCGCTGCGTGCAGACCCTCGACCCGGCCGCCGCGCTGCTGGACCTGCCGATCGAGGTCGACGGCGACCTGAACGAGCCACTCGCCGGCCAGCAGCCCGACGAGTGCGTACTGGCCGCCGCGGGACGGCTCGCCGCGTTGGCGGCGGCCGGCGAGCCGGTGGCGGTGTGCAGCCAGGGCAAGGTGATCCCGGGCGCCCTGGAGCGGCTGGCCGGGCAGTGCGGCGACTACCGCACCAGCAAGGGCGGCGGCTGGCTGCTCGCCTTCACCGGTGATCGCCTGCTCGCCGCCGACCGCCTCTGACCGCGCCTGCCGGTAGTCGGCGACACCGGCGGAGTGTCGGTATCGGCGGCGTGCCGGGCAAGGGCCGCCGGGCAAGCCATGGGCTACCGGGTCGGCAGGGTGAGGGTGACGGCGACCGGCAGGTGGTCGCTGGCGGTGCCCGGCACCGCGACGGGATCGGTGGCGACCAGGTCGGGCGAGACGAAGATGTGATCGATCTGCGTGCGCGGATCGTCGGCCGGGCTGGTCGGCAGCGGGCGTACGGGGGCGAACGCGTCGACCAGTCCGGCGCCGGTGAGCGCGGCGAACGCGGGATCGCCCGGCTCGGTGTTGAAGTCACCGGCAACCACCAGCGGCGCCCCGTCGGCGTACCCCGTGGCGAAGTCGGCGACGGCGCGGGCCTGGACCACCGGGTCCGCGCCGGGCGGTGGCTGTAGGTGGGTGCTCACCACGGCCAGGCGTACGCCGTCGCCGAAGTCGACCGTGACGCCCAGCGCCTGCGCTCCGGTGGGCGCCCCCACGGCGGGCAGCGGGCGGGTCCGGGCCCGCTGCACCGGCCAGCGGCTGAGCACCGCGTCTCCCCAGAGCGGGTCGGCGGCCGGCGCGAAGACGTACGGCATCCCCAGCCGGGCGGCGAGCAGGGCCAGGGTGTCGTGGCCGCCGTTGAGCAGCCAGCCCCGGTCGACCTCGCTGAGCACCACCACGTCGGCGCGGCCGACCGCGCGGCCGAGGCCGGCCAGGTCGAAGCGTCCGTCGAGGCCGAAGCCCATCCGGATGTTGTACGCCACCAGCCGTACCTGCTCCGGCGGTCCGTCCCGGTTGCTCGACACCAGCCACGGCCCGTGCAGCCAGGCGGCGGCGAAGGCGACGACGGCGGCCAGCGCGGCCAGCCGCACCACGGGCAGCCCCACCGGCCCGTCCGGGGCCGCCCCGGCGAACGGCGGGCGGCCGGGACCTCCGGACGTTGCCACGCCGCGCAGCGCGACCACCCCGGCGAGGGCCGCCACCACGGCGGGCAGCCATCCGTTGGGGTAGCCGAGGTCGTAGGCGGCGTAGTACACCACTGCGGCGACGGCGAAGACGAGCATCCCGCCGACCGCCGCGTACGCCCGGCGCCCAGCCTCCCGCCCGGTGACGTCGTCCGGCACAGCGGTGGCCGGCGCAGTGGTGTCCGGTGCCGGTGGGGCGCCGGCCAGGGCGAGACAGCCGCCCAGACCCGCCGCGGTGAGCAGCATGGCGAGGGCGAGCAGCGTCGGCGGCCCGTACCCGAACATCAGGGCACCGGCCAGCAGCAGCACCGGCGGCAGCGGACGCCACCGGCGACCCAGCGGCCTCAGCGCACCGAGCAGGAACAGCGGCGCCGCGACGCCCAGCGGTGCCAACGCGAACGGCGGCGGTGCGGCGGTGCCGGCCTCGCCGTACCAGAACGACATGCCGGTGCTCGCGACCGCCGGTGACAGCGCGACCATGCCGCCGAGCAGCAGTGCCGGCCCGGCGAGCAGCCAGGCGCGACCGGGCCGCGCCGAGTGGCCATGACCCGGGGTACCGGCGGGACCGTCCGGCGCGACCACCGCAGGGTCGGCGACGCCGACGGATCGGGCGGCCGGGCCGGAGCGACGGGCGAGCGCCGTCTCGGCGGCCAGCAGCAACGTCACCACCGCCGCGCTGGCCACCCACGCCTCCCATCTCCCCCACCAGACCAGGTCGTACGTGCCGAGCAGGGCGTGGCCGAGCGCACCGGCGGTCAGCCCCAGCGCCAACCCGGGCACCGGGTGCTCGATCCGGGCGGCGGTGGCGGCCAGCCACACCAGACCGGCGAGCAGACCGGCGGTGGCCAGCCAGAGCTGGGCGTTGCCGCCGGGTGCGGCGGTCAGGGCGAGCCGGGCGGCGCCGAGCACCACCGCCGCCACCATGCCGACGGAGCGGGCGCCGACCCGGGCGACGAGGGCGGGCGCGGCGAACGCGAGCACGAACCAGCCGAGCGCGAACGCCCCGAGCAACTCGGCCGGGGTCGACGCGGCCTGCCCGAAGATGGTGATGACCGAGGGCAGGAAGACCCGGAGCACGTCGGTCAGGACGACGAGGCCCAGGGCCAGGGCGGCGGTGCCGAGGCGACGGTGACTTAGCACGGTTCTTCTTTCGCCAAGGGGTGGTGCGGCGATTCTGGGCGCCGCGCCCCGTGGCGGTCAACGACTCCGCGTTTCCCGGGCCCTCGTGGGGCAGACGTGGCGAGGGCGCCCGCCGTGACGGCGGGCGCCCTCGTCGTACAGCCGGCTCAGCGCCGGGTCGTCGCCTTCCTGGCCGGCGCCTTCTTGGCCGGAGCCTTCTTGGCCGCCGTGGTCTTCTTGGCCGCCGTCGCCTTGGTCGCCCCGGCGGTCTTCTTCGCCGGAGCGGTCTTCTTCGTGGTGGTCTTCTTCGCCGGGGCGGCCTTGGTGGTCGCCTTGGTCGTGGTCGTCTTCTTGGCCGCCGCGGTCCTGCTCGCGGTGGTCTTCTTGGCTGCGGTGCTCTTCGCCGCGGTCGTCTGCTTCGCCGCCGCGGTCGTCTTCTTCGCACCGGTGGCCTTGGCACCGCTGGTCCTGGCGGTGGCTCCGGCGGTCTTCTTCGCCGCCGCCGTGGCCTTCGGCACCTTGCCGCTGGCCACCATCTCCTTGAACCCGGCGCCCGGGCGGAAGGTCGGCACCGAGGTCTTCTTGACCTTCACCGCCTCCCCCGTACGCGGGTTGCGGGCTGTTCGCGCGCCCCGTACACGCTTCTCGAACGCTCCGAAACCGGTGATCGCCACCTTCTCGCCCTTGGTGACCGCCGCCTGGACCTCAGCGAGGACCGCGTCGAGCGCGGCCGTCGCCGTCTTCCGGTCCCCCAGGCGAACGGCGAGCGCCTCGATGAGCTCGGCCTTGTTCACGACTTCCTCCTGATTGTGCAACTGACTCGACGCGAGCCATTCTGCGCGCACGGTATGCCCTGTGCTGGCCGGACACAAACATTCGGTGGAAAAAAGCCCTTGTGTCGTAACGGATTCGCCCCCACCGGTGGCACCGGTGGGGGCGGAATCGGCTGCGGATCGCGGTGTTCGGCTACCCGACCCGGGGGAGGAAGGCCGCCCGCTCGGCCTCGAAGGCGCTGATCCGCGCCTCGTGCCGGAGGGTGAGTCCAATGTCGTCCAAGCCCTCGATCAGCCGCCACCGGCTGAAGTCGTCGAGCGGGAACGGCCAGGTGGCGGTGCCGGCCCGCACCTCGCGGGAGGTCAGGTCGACGGTCACCGGGGTGGTCGGATCCGCCTCGACCAGGTTCCAGATTTCTTCGACGGCTTTCAATTCCAGCTCGACCGGAAGCAACCCTTCCTTGAGAGCGTTGCCGCGGAAGATGTCACCGAAGCGTGGCGAGATCACCGCCCGGAAGCCGAAGTCGCGCAGCGCCCACACGGCATGCTCCCGCGACGACCCGGTGCCGAACTCGGGACCGGCCACCAGAATCGACGCACCCGAATAAACTTGATCGTTGAGTACGAATCCCGGATCCTCGCGCCACGCGCTGAACAGCCCGTCGGCGAATCCGGTGCGGGTCACCCGCTTGAGGTACACGGCGGGGATGATCTGATCGGTGTCCACGTCGGACCTACGCAGCGGCACGGCGGTGCCGGTGTGCACGGTGAACTTGTCCATGTCGCAGCCCTTTCTACAGGTCGACGGGGGCGGCCAACCGGCCGACGACGGCGGTCGCGGCGGCCACCGGCGGGCTGACCAAATGGGTACGCCCACCCCGGCCCTGGCGGCCCTCGAAGTTGCGGTTGGAGGTGGAGGCGGCGCGCTGCCCCGGGGAGAGCGTGTCGGGGTTCATGCCCAGGCACATGGAGCAGCCGGCGAAACGCCACTCCGCGCCGGCGTCGGTGAAGACCTTGTCCAGCCCTTCCGCCTCGGCGGCCTCGCGTACGGCGGCCGAGCCGGGCACCACCAGCATGCGTACCCCGTCGGCGACCTGGTGGCCGCGCAGCACGTCGGCGGCGGCGCGGAGGTCCTCCAGACGCCCGTTGGTACACGACCCGACGAAGACCACGTCGACGGCAAGGTCGCGCAGCGCGGTGCCGGAACGCAGGTCCATGTACGCCAGGGCCCGGCGGGCGGCGGCCCGCTCCGGCTCGGTGACGAACGCCTCCGGATCCGGCACGGTCCCGCCCAGCGGGGCGCCCTGCCCGGGGTTGGTGCCCCAGGTGACGAACGGGGTGATCTCGGCGGCGTCCAGGGTCACCTCGGCATCGAAGCGGGCGCCCTCGTCGGTGGGCAGCGTCCGCCAGTACGCGAGCGCCGCGTCCCAGTCCGCGCCCGTGGGGGCGTGGGGTCGCCCCTTCAGGTACGCGAAGGTGGTCTCGTCCGGCGCGATCATGCCGGCCTTGGCGCCCCATTCGATGGACATGTTGGCGATGGTCATCCGCCCCTCCATGGACAGCGCCCGGATCGCCTCGCCGCGGTACTCCACGATGTGCCCGCGCCCGCCGCCGGTGCCGACCTTGGCGATCAGGGCCAGCACCAGATCCTTCGCGGTGACGCCGGGGCCGAGCCGGCCGTCGACGGTGACCGCCATCGTCTTCGGTCGGGCCTGCGGCAGCGTCTGGGTGGCGAGCACGTGCTCGACCTCGCTCGTGCCGATGCCGAACGCCAGGGCACCGAACGCGCCGTGGGTGGCGGTGTGCGAGTCGCCGCAGACGATGGTCATGCCGGGCTGGGTGAGGCCGAGCTGCGGGCCGATGACGTGCACGATCCCCTGGTTGGCGTCGCCGAGCGGGTGCAGCCGCACGCCGAACTCGGCGCAGTTGCGGCGCAGCGTCTCGATCTGCGTACGGGAGGTGGGGTCGGCGATGGTGAGCAGGTCGCCACGGCGCTGCTGGAACGAGGGATCGGCGTACCCGGTCGGGGTGTTGTGATCCTCGGTCGCGAGCGTGAGATCGGTCCGGCGCACCCGGCGGCCGGCCATGCGCAGCCCGTCGAACGCCTGCGGGCTGGTCACCTCGTGCAGCAGGTGCAGGTCGATGAAGAGCAGATCGGGCTCACCATCGGCGGACCGGACGACATGCGCGTCCCAGACCTTCTCGGCCAGGGTCCTCGGCTCAGGAGTGACTCCCACCATCTGGACATCCTAAATTCTGGGAGGTAAGTTTCGGCTTGTGGGACACAGTATGAGCGGTGTCGGCGTTCTCGACAAGGCGGTGGTCATCCTGGCCGCCTGTGTCGACGGCGCCAGCCTGGCTGAACTCGTTGAACGCACCAAGCTGCCCCGGGCCACCGCGCACCGGCTGGCGCAGGCGCTGGAGATCCACCGGATGCTGGTCCGGGACACCCAGGGCCGCTGGCGCCCCGGTCCACGCCTGGGCGAGCTGGCCAACGCGGCGCCGGACGTGCTGCTGACCGCGGCCGAGCCGTTGCTGGCCGCCCTGCGGGACGCCACCGGCGAGAGCGCCCAGCTCTACCTGCGCCGGGCGGACGAGCGGATCTGCGTGGCCGCCGCCGAGCGGGCCAGCGGGCTGCGGGACACCGTTCCGGTCGGTTCGGTGCTGCCGATGACCGCCGGCTCGGCGGCGCAGATCCTGCTCGCCTGGGAGCCCCCCGAAGCGGTGATGCCGCTGTTGCCCCGGGCCAAGTTCACCGGCCGCACCCTCGCCGAGGTGCGCCGCCGGGGCTGGGCGCAGAGTGCCGCCGAACGCGAACCCGGGGTGGCGAGTGTCTCAGCCCCCATCCGCGACCGTACCGGCCGCGTCATCGCCGCCATCAGCATCTCCGGCCCCATCGAACGCCTCGGCCGGCGCCCCGGAGAACGCCACGCCATGGCCGTCGTCCGAGCCGGCCAACGCCTCTCCGGCCTCTAACCCCGCCCGACCTCACCCATGTTGATCATGAAGTTAGCGGGGGGCTTTGATCTCCAAACGACCCGCTAACTTCATGATCAACAGGGTGGTCGTGCGTCAGCGCGAGGGGGTGGGGAGGGTGAGTGGTAGCCCCGACCGGATTCGAACCGGCGCTACCGCCTTGAGAGGGCGGCGTCCTGGGCCGCTAGACGACGGGGCCAGGCACTTTCCTGGATCACCGCCCCTGGGGGCGGTGCGGCAGTAGTCTAGCGGCGTCGTTCGGCTCGCGACGGCCGGGGGTCGGCCGGTGCCGCACGTCCAGGCCAGCGGCGGTTCACCCGATTGGGTGAACGGTGCGGGGAAACCGGTGCGCCGAGCGACGCGGGGCAGCGGACCGGGCTGCGGGAGCGAGCCGGCCAACACAGCGAAACGGCTCGGCCCCGCTGAGCGGGAACGAGCCGTTATCTGAATCTGTAGCCCCGACCGGATTCGAACCGGCGCTACCGCCTTGAGAGGGCGGCGTCCTGGGCCGCTAGACGACGGGGCCAGAACATAAATCGCGGCACCACCTGTCAGGCGGTGCCACCGGACTCTACCAGACCTCGCGACCGAGCCCCTCGCGGTGCATCGGCGCCAAACCCCACCAGAATCCAGCGACCTCGATTCTTGACGAATCTCGGCTGCGCTGGGGTACCAGGACTCGAACCTAGACTAACTGAACCAGAATCAGTCGGGCTGCCAATTACCCCATACCCCATTGGCCCCTTGCGGCGCCGGGATCAAACTCTACCCTCCCGGCACCAGCAGGCCAAATCGACTTCCCCAAACGGCGCTTGAGCTGCGAAAACGGGGATCAGGTCGCAGACACGACCGGGTTGGTCAACTCGCCGATCCCCTCGATCCGGACGCTCACCGTATCCCCCTCGGTGAGCGGGCTAACCCCCGCGGGCGTACCGGTCAACACGACGTCACCGGGCAGCAGCGTCATCACGTGCGAGACGTACGACACCAGCGCCGGCACATCGAAGACCATGTCCCGGGTGCGGCCCAGCTGACGGACCTCCATCTCCTCCGGGTCGCGCCCCACCTCGCAGCGGATCTCCAGGTCGGTGACGTCCAGCCCGGTGCTGATCCACGGCCCGATCGGGCAGAACGAGTCGAACCCCTTGGCCCGGGTCCACTGGCTGTCGGAGCGCTGGAGGTCCCGAGCGGTGACGTCGTTCGCGCAGGTGTAGCCGAAGATGGCCCGCTCCGCCGCGGCCCGGTCCGCGCGCCGGGCGCCCGGCGCGCCGATCACCACCGCCAACTCGGCCTCGTGCTCGACCTGCTTGCTGAACTCCGGCAGCCGGATCGCGTCCCGGGGGCCGATGACCGAGGTCGAGGGTTTGAGGAACAGCAGCGGCTCCTTCGGCACCTCGTTGCCGTGTTCGGCGGCGTGCTCGGCGTAGTTGCGCCCGACGCAGACCACCTTGCTGGGCAGGATCGGCGAGAGCAGCCGGACGTCGGACAACGCCCAACGGACACCGCTGAACGTGATCTGGCCGAACGGGTGGCCGGAGATCTCCGCGATGGTGAGCCCCTGCGGGCCCGCCTCCGGCTCCCCCTCGACGACGCCGAACGACATTCCCTTGGCATGAGCGAAACGAGCGATACGCACCAGCCCAATGTAGTCCGGTCGCGGACCGGACCAGCCAGGCCGATCCAGTCCCGCCGGCGGACCGGCGTCGCAGCCTACCGGCGACGATCACCTGCCGGGCCGGATTCGCCGCTTCGTACCCGCCCGACGGGCGCCCGCACCTACCGTCGGCTGCGGAGGTTCGTTGGTATGCCTGCATCGAGACGACACCACAGGACCCTCGCAACGATCGTGCACTGCGTCGGTCTCCTCACCGCCCTGCCGGTCCTGCCGGCGGCCACCGCACCGGCCATCGCACCGGTCGCCCAGGCGGCCACCGCACCGGCGGCCACGGCCCCAGGCACCCCGGCCGCACCGAAGGCCCTGGCGGCACCGGGCGCCCAGGCGGCACCGGCGGCCGGACGGCCCCACGCGGCCGCCACGCCCGGGGTCAGCATGCCGGCGGCACCACCGGCGGTGCCCACCCCGACGCGGGTCGCCTCACCGGCGGCCCGGCCGGAGGTGAGCGTGGCGGTCACGCCGCGGAACACCGCCGAACCCGGGTACCGCATCAAGGTCCACAACCGCGGCAATGCCCCGGTGGACACCACCGTGCGCCAGGAACTGCCCCAGGGCCTCTCCGCGACCGCGATCAGCGACGGGGGCCGGGAGACGCGCCCCGGCGGGTCGGGGTCGACCGAGGTGACCTGGCGGCTGAAACTGCCGCCGCGCAGCACCACCACGCTGGGCACCACGCTCAGCACCGCCGCGCCCCAGCGGCCGGTGACCGCGCCGGCGTGCGCCTTCGCCAAGGACGGCCGGCAGCCGTACGACTGCGCGACGGCCACCTGGACGGCGCCGGGGGCCGCCGCCGCCGAGCGGCCGGAGCCGACGGGATGGCGTCGCCAGGCACCCGCGCTGCTGATCGGTGCGGTCGCGGTGCTGGTGCTCGGCGTCGTGGGCCTGGTCACCTGGCGACGCCGTCGTCGCCCGGTGGCCGCCGCGCTGGCCTCGGACGGGCCGGGCACGGTCTATCCCCGCCCGTCCGCTCCCCGCCCGCCGGCCCGACGGCGCAAGCCTCCGGTGTGGGTGGTGGTGCCCGTGGCCGCGACGGTGCTGGCCGGCACGGTCGGCGCGGCCGCCTGGTCGGCCACCCAGCAGGTCGCCGCGATCGACACGGACAGCCAGCCGACCAACGGCGCCTGGAAGGGCAGCGGAGCAAGGGGTGAGCTGGGGACGCCGCTGCGCGAGGACGCGTTCGAGTTCACCGTCTTCCGGATGGTCTGCGAGCCGGGCCGGGGCGCGCGGCAGTGCCAGGCGACCGTCGGGGTCCGCAACCTCACCCCGGAGCATCAGAGCTGGCACAGCAAGCTGCAACGGGCCTACCTGGCCAACGGCAACTGGGTCACCACCGACGAGCCGGCCACCCGACGGGCGAACCAGGGACGGGACGTGTTCGCCGAGCCGATGGCGGCGGGCAGCCGGATGGTGCTGCCGCTGGTCTTCACGATCAACGGGCGCGAGGCGCCGCAGCACCTGGAGCTGCGCAGCGGGGTCTTCTCCGCCGGGGTCCGGGTGGACGTGCCCTGACCGGCGACCGGGCCGCGGTCGTACCCTTGGGCCGTGACCGCCGCCCTCGCCCCCGCCGTCCTCGACGCGGCCGACTGGCGGGCCCGCCGCGAGGCCCACGAGGCTGTTTCGGGATGCACGGTGGGCGATGGTCTACCGGCAGAGCCAGGCGGAGGTCCGGGGCTCTTTACGTTTGTGGATCGCCAACGAGGCTGCGTAGCCTTGCCAGGTCGCTCGACACCCGGGCGGACCGCAGCGCTCGGCCAGCCGTGATCGCCCGGCGCGCTTCCGCTTGCGCCTCTTCCCGTTCGCCACTGGCGTCCAGCAACAAGGCGAGCCGGGCGCGCGATCTCACAACGGCGCGGGTGCGTCCATGACCAAAACTGCGGACAGCAGCGCTCAGGCGCTGGCTTGCTTCATTCCTGGCACGGCCGGAATGCATGGAGAGCGCAAACAAAGCGTTCCCCGTGTCTCGATCAGCGTGCGCCGCGTGCCCTTCCGCGAACGGCCGGACACAGGCCGGAAGATCCTCCGGATTCACCGTCGAGTAAGCCCGTTCAGCTAGCCGCATGGCGCCACGTCTCCGAGGCATCCCCCAGAGAGCCGTGTGCTTGCGCCCGCATCCCGTGGAGCGTGAAGCGGGTCACCGCCGAGAGTCCACGGTCGGGTATGTCGATCACTCGCAGCGCTCCGGCGGGGTCGCCCAGGTGGACCAGCTGGGATGCCATGTCCGTAAGAATGTGCGCAGTCAAGTCGGTGTCTCCGGCGGACTCGCTGGCGTTCAACGCAAGCCGGGACAGCTTCGCGGCCGATCCCGGATCTCCGGCGTCAAAGAGACTGAATCCCGTTCGATTCGCCAAGGTGGCGACAACGGCGGACAATCGCTCCCGCACACTGTCATTCATGTTCGCGCCGAGTAGACCGATCGCCCACCTGAGCTGGCCCTTTCCCATTTCACAGGCCAAACCACCACCACGATCAAGCTCTAGCGCCGTAAGCATGTTCGTTGCCGCCTCCACGGCGACTACATCACCCATTCCCGCCGTGGACGGGCGAGGCACATCCGAAACGCCGTCGAGCAGTCGCGTCAGCTCGGCAACGCGACTTTGGATCTTCACCCCTAGCGCCTGCTCGTACGCGGCGACAACTTCCGGAGTGGCGACACGCCTACCCGACTCGACGTTGCCCAGATGGCCCTTACTGAAGTGGGTTCGGGCAGCCATCGCGCCCAGGCTCACCCCGGCGTCCCGCCGAGCCCCCCTCAGTAACCGCCCCAGATCCACAGTGAATACCCCTGAATACGCCGCGCCACCCACACACGGCCCAGCGTAGCGGCAACGTGTTCCCCACAGGACGGCGTGACCGGTGGAGGCGCATAGCCCGGCGGTTGCGTTCGGACGAGGGGCCGCCCCGCACCGGTTGGAGGCACGGCAAGGGGCGACCGGCCGGGCGGCCCCTCCCTCAACCAATCGAGGGGGCATGATGTCGGGCCGTCATCGGCGTAGGCGTGGGCACAAGTGCATCTGTCAAAGGTGTAACCCTCCGCACTCCCCGGTGCAGCCCGGCAGCGCGTCCCCCACCGCTCCCCTTACGTTGACTCGCCCACCCGAACTGACCGCTGGGCGATCCCGGCGGCCAGGGGACGACTCAACACAGATCATTTGGGACCGGGCCGGGGAACTGCGCACCGTTGGTCAGGCGGCCCGGGAGGCGGGCCGGCGATGCTGACGCGCGAGCACCTCCCGGGCCGCCCTCATTGGCGTTGTCGTAGCTGCGGCGCGCACTGGCCATGCCAGCCAGCGAAACTGGCCCTACTCCGGGAGTACGCCGGACACACGCTTGCGCTGGTCTTCTATCTCGCACTCTCGATGCGGGAAGCAGTGGACGACAAAGTCAAGCTTGGCTTCACTCCCGATCTCGCCGCACTGAACGACCAGTTTATGCGGTGGATCAATCGCCCCATCGACCCATCGGAGGGGGGTGAGGTCGACGCGTCCACCCGAGCAGCGGGTGAGGGGGCCACCGGCACAGGCCCGCCCGCGAGTCACACGGCTTCATGATCGCTTCACCGAAGGACGGCACGGACACGGAGGCACCCCCATCTCCGTAGTCGGCGCGGGACTCAGCGCCGCTAACCGCACAGCTAAGAGGAGAATCGTGACTATCACCGCCACAGACAGGGCGACTACGGTCGCCGCCGACCCCCGAACCCTTGTCGACCCCGAGACGTTCGGCAAGCTGGTCGACTACTTCGCCGCCGACCGGCACGTCACCCGTGTCTACGCTGAGCGGGCCGTCGAGCAGTTCTTGGTGTTCTTGAAGGCGCACGCCGACAACATCGACAACCCTGACTTCGGAATGCCGTTGCCGGATGGGTCGATCGGCCGAGTCGTGCCGACCCTCCCGGTGGACGCGGTGTGGCACGCCGTGTTGCAGCACACCGTGCCGTACGTCGCCGCGTGCGAGCAGATCGCCGGGAGCTTCGTCCACCACATCCCCATCCTGACCGAGGGGATGATGGACGGGACCGCCGTGACCTTCACACTCGCGGCGCTGCACAAGACCGGCTACCGGGTCGATATGGAGTTCTGGCACGGCGAGGCCGAGTCCTGCTGCCCGCCCAACCCGCCCACGCCCGGCGTCAGCCAGTAACAGCGAAGGTGAGTCATGCGTAGTGACTGGAATGTCCTACCCAAAGCCGTCACGACGGAGATAGCAGTACGCGTCGGCGGCATCATCGACGTGCACGCGGCTCCGAACGGCGACCACGCGGAGATCGCGTCGACCGTCACCGGCTCAACCGGCAGGGTCTTCGTCAAGGCGGCTGGTGGAGAGTTCAGCGTCCGGTCACTGCGCTACGAACTGGCGGCAACGCTGGCCATCGACGGGCACCCGCCGGTAGTCCTTTGGCACTTCGAGTGCGACGGCTGGTTGGTGGTGGGGGTCGAGCATCTCGCCGGCCCCCACCCCGACCTGTCGCCCGGCGGCGCGGATCTCGACCTGCTTGCAGTGGCCCTGAAGGGGCTTCAGGAGACTCCTGCGCCGGGCGGGCGGTGGTTCACCCCGGAAGCGCGGCTTGGGTTCGTGCATCCGGCGATGGACGGCGGGATGCTCATCCACTCCGACCTCAATCCGGCCAATCTGATCAAGACGGCACGCGGCCTACGGATTGTCGACTGGGCATGGGCGTCCAAGGCCGCCCCGTGGGTCGAACTGGCGCTGCTCGTTCAGTGGCTTATCGGCAGCGGCCACACCCCCGAGCAGGCGGAGGAGTGGTTGGCACAGTTCCCCGCCTGGACCAACGTTGACCGTGAAGTCGTGGACCACTTCGCGTCAAGAAACGCCACGAAGTGGTCGGCGAAGTCTCGGGGAACTGCGGAAAGGTGGGTACACGACCTCGCGGCCTGGGCCGGCGAGTGGGTGGCCCATCGGCACGGGAGCCGTAGATAGTGCCCATGCGTTCGCCCGGCACCGCAAGGGCGACTACCACCCGTCCCGGTCGCGTGCTTCCCCCACGGTGAGCGGCCGGGGCGGGCCTCTCCAACGCCCTACGGACGTCTCGGCGGGCCGGGAGACCGCTATTCGCCGTCCACCCGGCGGTCGCGCTTGCGCTGCCCGCGGCGCTTCTTCTCGGCCAGCCGCCGCTCCTTCGCCGCCCGTGACGGGCGGGTCGGGCGGCGCGGCGGAGGTGGCGGGGCGACCGCCTCGCGCAGCAGCGACACCAGACGTTCGCGGGCCGCCTCCCGGTTGGCCAGTTGCGCCCGGTGCTCGCTGGCGGCGATGGTCAGCACGCCGTCGACCAGCCGCCCGGCGAGCCGGTCCAGCGCGCGGGCGCGCAGCGACCCGGGGATGCTCGGCGAGCAGGCCAGGTCGAAGCTCAGCTCGACCCGGGAGTCGGCGGTGTTGACCCCCTGCCCACCCGGCCCGGACGACCGGGAGAACCGCTCCCGCAGTTCAGCGGCGGGCACGACCCACCGGTCGGTCACCCGCAGTCCGTCGTCCACGCCCTGAGGCTAACGTGCGGGCCGTTCGTCCGGAGTGCTGCTCGGACTCGGCGTCGCCGGGGCCGGCTCGTCGCCCCCACCGGCGGCGGCGTACGCGACCGCCCCGATCAGGAGCAGCATGATCACGCCCACCTTCGTGGTGACCACCTTGATCAATAACCACGCAGCGCGACGTGCACCGGGCACGGTCTTCTTCGCCGCCTGGTAGTCGTTCCAGCCCCGTCGGGCGCGCGCGTACGACGACCCGACGCCACTTCCGATGATGAGGCCCACCAGCAGGAGGACCGCGATGAGAGGACGCTCCACCCACGCCAGTATTCATACCCAGCGGCATATTTCCATTCCCCGATCGGCCGTCGCTGGAATCCGACACTTGCCCCGAACTCGACGTAATCGGTCAGTGACTATCCGTACATCAGCCGCCCTTGCCGATGATCGTGTCGGCGGTCTGCTGCACCTGTTCGATCGGGATGGCGAAGCCGATGCCGATGGAGCCGTTGCCGTCGATGGTGGCGATCGCCGTGTTCACCCCGACCACCTCACCCCGCGCGTTGACCAGCGGCCCACCCGAGTTGCCGGGGTTGATCGAGGCATCGGTCTGCACCGCCCGGTGCCGGTTGTCGCCGAGGCGCACCTGGCGGTCCACCGCGCTGACGATGCCGGCGGTGACCGTGCCGGGCAGTCCCAGCGGCGACCCAACGGCCAGCACCGGCTCGCCCACCCGCGTCGACCCCGGCCTGGCCAGCGGCAGCGACGCCAGACCCGCCGCCGGTGGCACCTTGAGCACCGCGAGGTCGCTGCCCGGCTCCCGGCCCACCACCTCCGCCGCGAACCGCCGGCCGTCCGGCAGCTCCACCGTCACCGGCCCACCGCGCCCCTTGGCGAGGATGTGGTCGTTGGTGATGATGTGCTGCTCGGCGTCCACGGCGAAGCCGGAACCGTTCGCCGACCCGCCACCGGCGCCGCCGACCAGCACCGACACCACGCCGGGCACGGTCTTCTCGGCGGCCGTCACCAGTTCGGCCGGCACCGGGGCGGCCGAGGCGGCGGCCGGCCCCGGGGCACCGCCGCGACCGGCCACCCAGCCACCGGCCAACGCTCCCGACCCGGTGGAGAGCGCCACCACCGCCAGCCCCGCCAGCAGCCGGCGGCGCCAGCCCCAGGCGGCCCGGTCCCGTGCCTCCGCCGCCGCGCCCGGGCCGCCCCGTCCGTCCGGGTCGAGGTCGGGCGAGACGAACCAGGGTCCGCGCGGCTCGCCCAGTCCGGTCTGCACTGCCATAGGTCCACTCCTCACGTGGGCGGCTCGGGCCGCTGCTGCGGATCGGTCGGGCTGGGCCGGGGCCGGGTCAGGGCAGGCGAGGTCAGGGCAGGCGGGAGAACCACCGCATCGAGCCGAACGCCGCGCCCATCGCGAACACCAGCCCGAGCCCGATGAACCGGGCCGAGATGTCCTGCCGTACCTTGCGCCACCCCACCGAGCTGCCGATGTCGTCGTAGACGGCACGCAGCTCGGCGCTCGTGCCGGCCTCGTGGAAGCCGCCCCCGGTCTCCTCGGCGACGGCCCGCAACGTCTCCCCGTCCACCGGCACCTGGATCGGCCGCCCGCCACGGTCGACGAAGCCGCTCGGCGTGCCGAACGAGATGGTGTGCACCGGCACCTCCACGGCGACCGCGTCGGCGGCGGCCTCCATCGGATCCATGCCCGAGGTGTTCGCCCCGTCGGAGAGCACGATGATCCGGGCCGGCGGCGGCTGGGTGGCGGCCGCCTGGTCCAGCGCCTTCACCGCACCCAGCGAGGTGCTGATGGCCTCGCCGATCGCGGTGCCCTGCACACCGGTCACCCCCTCGGCGAGGCGTTCGATCCCGTCGTGCAGCGCCTCCCGGTCGGTGCTCGGTGGCACGAGCACCGCCGCGCTGCCGGCGAACGCCACCAGTCCCACGTTGAACTCACCGGGCAGGCCGTCGACGAACCGCCGGGCGGCGCTCTTGGCCGCGCTGAGCCGGTCCGGCTCCACGTCACCGGCGAGCATCGAGGTGGAGACGTCCACCGCCACCATCACGGTGGCGCGTTCCCGGGGCACCCGCACCTCGGCGGTGGGGCGGGCGAAGCCGACGACGAGCAGGGCCAGCATGGCCAGGAAGAGCCCGGCCGGCAGGTGCCGGCGCCAGGTCGGGCGCCGGGGCGCCACCCGGTCGAGCAACCGCAGGTTGGTGAAGCGGACGGCGTACCGGCTGCGGCGCCGCTGCGCCACGAGGTACGCCACGGCCACGGCCGCCACGCCGAGCAGCAACCAGAGCCGGACGGGCGACTGCCAGATCACGCCGCACCTCCCCGGCGCGGCCCGGCCGGGGCGGTGGCCAGCCGGCGCTGCGTGTGCACGTGCCGCACGATGTCGGCCGCCCAGTCCCGGTCGGTACGCAGCGCCAGGTGGGTCGCGCCGGCCCGGCGCAGCGCGTGCCGGACCTGGTCGCGTTGGGCGGCCGCCGCCGCCGCGTACCGCTCCCGCAGCCGGCGGTCGCCGGTCCACACCTCGCGGCGCTCGCCGGTCTCCGGATCGGCGAGCGTGATCAGTCCGACGTCCGGCAGTTCCAGCTCACGCGGGTCGGTGACCTCCACCGCGAGCACCTGGTGCCGCGCGGCCAGCCGGCGCAACGGGCGTTCCCAGCGGGCCGGGAGCCGGGCGTCGTCGGGCAGGCCGTCGAAAAAGTCGGAGACCACCACCACCAGGCCACGCCGGTGGGCCACCCGCTGCACCTCCGCCAGCGCGTCGGCCAGCTCGGCGGCCTGCGGGACGGCGGACGGGGCAGCCCGCGACGCGGCGTCCGTGTCGTGCCCACCCAGCCGGGGCGCGGCCAGCAACGCGCGCAGCAACCCGAGCAGATGGGTACGCCCACCACGGGCCGGCACCCGATGCAGCCCGTACGGCGTGAGGATCTGCGCACCGAGGCGGTTGCCCGGCCCGGCGGTGAGAAAGCCGATGGTGGCGACCGCGGCCACGGACAGCTCGCGCTTGTCCAACTCGGCGGTGCCGTACTCCATGCTGGGGCTCGCGTCGACCAGCAGCCAGGTGGTCAGCTCCCGGTCGGCGTCCACCTCCCGCACGTGCGGGACGGTGGTGCGGGCGGTGACCGACCAGTCCATCCGGCGCACCTCGTCCTCACCGGGGCGGTACTCCCGGCTGCCCGCCGCCTCGCTGCCCGGCCCGGGCAGCAGGCCGCGACGCTCGCCGTGCAAGAGGCCGTCGAGCCGCCGGGTCACGGTCAGTTCCAGCCGGCGCAGCCGCTGGTCGGGGGTGAGGTCGGTCAGGACCGGGTCCGCCGCCACGGGCGGCGGTGCGCTCTGGCGTCCCATCAGGCGGCTGCCAGGTCGGTCGCGTACTCCGGTCGACCGGTCGCCAGGCGGGGCGGTGGAACCGCCTCGACCAGCCGGCGTACGACCCACTCGGCGCTCACCCCGTCGGCCACCGCGTCGAAGGAGAGCACCAGCCGGTGCGCCAACACGTCCACGGACAGCTCCCGGACGTCGTCGGGCAGGACGTACTCCCGGCCCCGGAGCAGGGCCTGCGCGCGGGCGGCGGCGACCAGGCCGAGGGTGGCGCGCGGGCTGGCGCCGTAGGCGAGCAGCCCGGCGATCTCCGGCAGCCCGAACCGGGCCGGGTCTCGGGTCGCGAGAATGAGCCGGACCACGTACTCGGCGATGGCGTGATGGACGAAGACCTGCCGGGCCCGGTGCTGGAACTCGCGCAACCGGTCCGGGTCGAGCACCCGGTGCGCCCGGGGACGCTCGGCGCTCATCCGGTAGAGGATGGCCAGCTCGTCGGCGCCGTCGGGATAGTCGACGACGATCTTCATGAGGAAGCGGTCCCGCTGCGCCTCGGGCAGCTGGTAAACCCCCTCGGACTCGATCGGATTCTGGGTGGCCAGCACGAGGAACGGCTCCGGCACCCGATAGCTGCGCCCGCCGATCGACACCTGGCGCTCGGCCATGGCCTCCAGCAGCGCCGACTGCACCTTTGCCGGTGCCCGGTTGATCTCGTCCGCCAACACCAGGTTCGCCATGATCGGGCCGAGTTCGACGTCGAAGCTCTCCTTCGAGGCGCGGTAGATGCGGGTGCCGACGATGTCGGAGGGAACGAGGTCGGGGGTGAACTGGATGCGGGAGAAGGTCCCGCCGACCACCGTCGCGAGGGTCTGTGCGGCGAGGGTCTTGGCCACCCCCGGTACGCCCTCCAGCAGGCAGTGCCCGTCGGCGACCAGCGCGGTGAGCAACCGTTCGACGAGCCGATCCTGCCCGACGATCACGCGTTTGACCTCGAAGAGCGTCTGGTCCAGCTCGGCCGCGGTCGCGTCGGGATCGGCCGGGCTGGGCACGCTGGCCATGGTGTCCGAGATGTCCGTCACGGTGCTTGCTTCCCGAGGCGAGCGCCGGACAAACGTCGGAATTTTCCGCCTTCGAGGCACCAGACGGCGCAGGGGAGCCGTTATGCCCCTGGATCGCGGCACCGCACCCGGATCGCCCGGCACCGCACCCGGCCCCATGCACGGCGTCGGCCCCCGTCCCGGGACGGGGGCCGACGCCGACGGACGGATCAGCGGTGCACGAGAAGGTGGAAGGGCAGGTCGGCGGCGACGCCGGCGGAGTTGCGGGTCTGGATGAAGACCCCGTTCGGAGTGAGCAGCCGCGGCGCGACCGAGACCTCGCCGCCCGGCGGGATGCAGCACGAGTCCGGCCGGCCGATCGTCGCCACGTAGACGGCGGTGGTGACGTTGCTGCCGAACTGCACCTCGTACTGCCCGACGCCGTACTTGATGACGACGCCGTCGCCACGGGCCTTGGTGCCGTTGGCGTTGACCACCGTGGCGTAGAAGCCGGTGGCCGCGGCGATGGAGGTCTCCCCCTTGGCGAGCGCCGCCCGCGCGCTGTTCAGTGAGGCTGTGGTGACCGCCGGCTGCTGCGCGGTGCGGGCGGTGGGCTGGGCCGCCTCGACCGTGGTCTTCGCGGCGGCGATCCCGCCGCCAGCCAGCGCCAGGGCCAGGGCCGCGATCGTCACCGCGGCCGCCTTACGTCGGAAAAATCTGGTCATGACAGGTCTCCCTTGGTGACCGGGGATACGGCCGACCCGCGGCACGCGGGACGGATAGTGCCTTTTCCGGGCCGGGCGACATTGCGCACGAACCGTTGGCGCGCCCCATTTAGGATCGCGCCCACAGTCGACTACCTAGGCGACCTACAAGCGTCATGAGCTGGCGTTATGCCCTCGGAAGCAGCCGCCCGACCAGCTGGAACGTAGCATCGTAAAATGCCGCCGGTCAACAGCGGATCGCGGTTTATGGGTCGTCGGATCAACGCCACAGGAATGGTGAGAAGTGAACTCGTAAACCATTCACGAAAGGCATTCGACAATTCGGCGGGGCACGCCGACGTCACCGGCGGGCGGCTGGGAGCGGCTAGCCTGCCTGTCGTGGAGATCATCGTCGGCCGCCGGTCCCTGGCGCTGCCGGGGCGCACCGTGCTCTGCTGGCTGGCCGTCACACCGGGTGCCGCCTGGGCGCTGGCCCGGCTGGTGGGCCTGGACCGGGGGCCCCTGGTGCAGGCGCTGGCGTTC
Source organism: Micromonospora sp. WMMD1082 (assembly GCF_029626175.1). Lineage (NCBI taxonomy): Bacteria > Bacillati > Actinomycetota > Actinomycetes > Micromonosporales > Micromonosporaceae > Micromonospora > Micromonospora sp. WMMD1082. Next base: position 367,141 of record NZ_JARUBM010000002.1, read on the forward strand.
ACGCCGTACGCGATGCTGGGGAGCCTGGCCCCGCTGGTGCTCGCGCTCGCCCTGCGGTGCCGCTGGCCGGCGGTCGTCGCGGCGCTGGCCACGGTGGTCCTGCTCGCGCTGGTGGCTCCCCGCGCCCTGCCGACACCGCAACCGTCGACCGCCGGGCCGGTGCTGCGGATACTCACCGCCAACCTCCTCGCCGGCGCCGCCGACCCGCGGACGGTGGTCGAGCTGGCCCGCGCCGAACGGGTCGACGTGCTCGTCGTGCAGGAGTTCACCCCCGGCGCCGAGGCCGCGCTGGACCGTCTCGGTCTCGACCAGCTGCTGCCGTACCGGCAGCTCAACCCGGTCGTCGGCACCCCCGGCTCCGGGCTGTACGCCCGCCACCCGATCAGCGGCGGCGGCATCCGCCAGCTGCGCGGCGGGTGGGGCTTCACGCAGGCGTACGCGACCGTGGCGGTGCCCGGCGCGCCCCCGGTGCGCGTCGAGTCGGCACACCCGGCCGCCCCGTACGCGGTGGACCAGGTGGGCTCGTGGCGCGCCGACCTGGCGGCCCAGCCGGCGGCCACTCCGGACGGGCCACTGAGCATCCTCGCCGGGGACTTCAACGCCACCCTCGACCACGGCCCGCTGCGCGCCCTGCTCGCCACCGGCTACGCCGACGCCGCCGCCTCGGTCGGCGCCGGGCTCACCGGCACCTGGGGACCGTACGACGGTGATCCGATCCCGCCCGTGGTGATCGACCACGTGCTGGTCGACCGGCGCATCGCCGTACGCGCCGTGTCGGTGCACCCGCTGCCCGGCAGCGACCACCGCATGGTCCTGGCCGAGCTGCGGCTGCCGGGTGCGGACGGATGAGCGGGGTTGCCCGCGCTACACGCGGGCTCGGTCGAGGCCGTAGGTGAGCGCGTCGACCAGGGCGTGCCAGCTCGCCTCGACCACGTTCGGGTGCACGCCGACGGTGGTCCAGCCGCCGCCCCGGCCATCGGCCGTCTCGACCAGCACCCGGGTCACCGCGCCGGTGCCGTGGCTGCCCTCCAGGATGCGCACCTTGTAGTCGGCCAGCTCGAAGTCCCGCAACTGCGGGTAGTGTCGGCCGAGGCCGACCCGCAGCGCCTCGTCCAGCGCGTTGACCGGCCCGTTGCCCTCCGCCGTCGCGATCACCCGTTCGCCGCGTACCCGGATCTTCACGGTGGCCTCGGAGACCACCGCGCCATCCTCACGGTGCTCGACCAGCACCCGGTACGACTCCAGCGCGAACGGCCGCACCGGTGCGGCGTCCGGCAACTCGGAGCGGACCAGCAGCTCGAACGAGGCGTCCGCCGCCTCGAACGACCAGCCGCCGGCCTCCAACTCCTTGACCCGGTTGGTGACCCGGGACAGCGTCTCCGGATGGCCGGCCAGGTCCAGTCCCAGCTCGCGGCTCTTCAGCTCGATGCTGGCCCGGCCGGCCATCTCGGTGACCAGGATCCGCATGTCGTTGCCCACCACCTCCGGTTCGACGTGGTTGTAGAGCAGCGGATCCACCTTGATCGCGCTCGCGTGCAGCCCCGCCTTGTGGGCGAAGGCGGCGGCCCCGGCGTACGCCTGGTGGGTGTCGGGGGCGATGTTGGCGATCTCGGCGATGGCGTGGGAGACCCGCACCATCTGCTCCAGGCAGCCCTCCGGTAGGACCGGCAGCCCGAGCTTGAGCTGAAGGTTCGCGACGACCGCGAAGAGGTCGGCGTTGCCGGGCCGCTCGCCGTACCCGTTGGCGGTGCCCTGCACGTGCCGGACCCCGGCCTCGACGGCGGCGATGGTGTTGGCGACCGCGCAGGCGGTGTCGTTCTGGGCGTGCATCCCGAGCACCTCGGGAGCGACGCCGATCCGGTCGGTGAGATCGACGATGGCCGCGGTCACCTGGGACGGCAGCATCCCGCCGTTGGTGTCGCAGAGCACGAACCGCTCGGCACCCGCCGCCAGCGCGGTCTCCACCACCGAGGCGGTGTACCCGGAGTCGTGGCGGTAGCCGTCGTAGAAGTGCTCGCCGTCAACGAAGACGCGGCGCCCCTCGGCGACCAGATGGGTCACCGTGTCGTGGATCATCGCCAGGTTCTCCTTCGCCGTGGTGCGCAGCGCCCGCTCCACGTGCCGCAGGTCGGCCTTGGCGACCAGGGCGATCGCCGGGGTCTGCGCGTCGAGCAGGCCACGCACCTGCGGGTCGTCGGCGGCGACCGCACCGGCCCGGCGGGTCGCGCCGAAGGCGACCAGCACCGCGTGCCGAAGGTCGAGTTCGGTACGCGCCCGGCGGAAGAACTCGGTGTCCTTCGGCACCGCGCCCGGCCACCCGCCCTCGATGAACCCGACACCGAACTCGTCGAGCAGCCGGGCCACCGCGAGCTTGTCGACCACCGAGTAGCTGAGCCCTTCGCGCTGGGCACCATCGCGCAGGGTGGTGTCGTAGACCTGGAACGTCATGGGGGATCCCTTCGTCCGGCACTGACCGCGCAACAAAAAGACCCCCCGCGGATGCGGGAGGTCTGCGCGCTCGGCGAGTGGGGCGGCCGGCGCGCTAGTTGCCAATAATGCGGGCGGTGCGTGTCACGGTGGGTAGTCTGCCACTCTCGACGGGTTTTGGGAGGCAGAATCCACATGCCGGGACGCCGGGCGGTGTCGGCCCCGCAGCTGCCCGCCGGGCCGGATGTGGTTGGCGGGTTCCGTGGGGCGGGTGTAGAGCGCCGCGCAGAGGGTAGGAGTTTTCGGGACAACGGAACACGTTCCTCCGAGACGACTGCACAGTCGAGGCAGGAGAGGTCCCATGGACAGGCTCGACCGAGACACCAGCACGTCCGCCACGCCGGACCCGGCGCTGCGCGCCGTCGACCAGAGCGTCGTCGCCGGCGGCACCCCCGCGGGCGCCTTCGACCCCTGGAGCTACCGGGACGACGCCGGGGTGGCCGGCGCCAACCTGGTCGGTTACAAGGTCGAGGCCACGGACGGCTCGATCGGCAAGATCGACAGTGACAGCGCCGAGGTCAACGCCAGCTACCTGGTGGTCGACACCGGGCCGTGGATCTTCGGCAAGAAGGTCATGCTCCCGGCCGGGACGGTCAATCACGTCGACCACGAGGAGCAGAAGGTCTACGTCGACCGCAACAAGGACCAGATCAAGGCGGCGCCGGAGTACAACGAGACGGCCACCGACCCGACGTACCGGGAGAAGCTCGGCGGCTACTACAACGACACGTACGGTCCCATCCCGCCGGGCGGCCTGCGGTAGGACGATCCGGGCGGGCGGAGACGCCTGACGGCCGGTGGGCAGCGTCCCACCGGCCGTCTACCGTGTCAGGGGTGGACTCCATCGAGGTCAACCGCAGGATTCCGTTCACCACCGCCTTCAACTTCCGGGACGTGGGCGGCTACCGCAACCGCGACGGCCGCACGGTCCGGACCCGCCGGTTCTACCGCTCCGACTCCCTGCACCGCATCGGCGACGGCGACCGGGACGCCTTCGCGGCGCTCGGCGTGCGGACCGTCATCGACCTGCGTCGCCCGTACGAGGTCGAGCGCGACGGCCGGGTGCCCGACTTCGACGGGCTCACCTACCGGCACATCCACCCCGATCACGCGGAGTGGGGCGAGAAGTCGTACCAGCCCGGCGCCGACCTGGCCCGCTACCTCGCCGACCGGTACGCCGACCTCGCCCGCACCGGCACCGCCGGGCTGGCCGAGGCGATCGGCCTGATCGCCGAGGGTGCCAACGCGCCGGTGGTGGTGCACTGCGTGGCGGGTAAGGACCGCACCGGCATCGTCTGCGGGCTGACCCTCGCCGTCCTCGGCGTGGACGATGCCGAGATCGCGGCCGACTACGCGCTGAGCACCGAGGCCTCGCAGCGCTTCACCGCCTGGGCCGCCGCCACGTTCCCGGGTGTCGCCGAGTTGCCGGCGCCGTTCCTGTCCTCGCCGGCCGAGGCGATGCTGCTGTTCCTCGCCGAGATCCGCGAGGGTCACGGCTCGGTCGACGACTACCTGCGCCACGCCGGGGTCACCGACGACCAACTCGCCGCCCTGCGCGTGCATCTACTCCGGTGACCTCCCGGCTGGTGCCACCCCTGGTCGGTCGCCGACTCAGTCCCTCCACACCAGACGGGCCACGTAGACGCCGAACCCGGCGAAGAACAGGCCCCCGAACAAGGGCACATGCCAACTGTCCGGACGCTCCTGCACATAGATCTGCGTAGCCCGAGGGCCACTGACCCGGGCCGGCAACGACCCGGGCGAACCGGAGCCCAGCTTCGACTGGATGTCGAGGTCGTGGATGCGAAGTGACCCGTCGTCCGAGACGAAGTCTCCGCTGCAGCCCCAGCCACCGCTACCCCACCGTGGCTGGGAGAACCGGCATTCCGTGATCGTCGCGGTGCCGGCGACGCCACGGTACCGAGCCATCGCCCCTTCGACGGCGCCGGAGAGCAACCACCCGGAGCAGCACCAGAACGGAGCCAGGACGACCAGCAGGAGGAGAACTCCTTCGGTCCCTTTGGCACGCCAGGAGGCCCGGACCCGCGCCAGCACGCCGACTCGCCGATCAGGGGCGTCCGAGGTCACCACTCAACGCCAACGACCGGGCGCACCACACGCCGTCACGCCCGTCGGGCATCCCGGGACGGTGAAGTGGCAGACGCACCCACCGCCCCGCCCAGGTCGACCGGCGCTCAGGCTCACCACACGCGGTGGACCCAGTTGTGCGGGTCGGCGGCCTTGCCGCGCTGGAGGTCCACCAACTGCTGGCGCAGCGCCATGGTGACCGTGCCGGGCTCACCGCCGGCGACGGTGAACTCCCCGTCGGGGAAGCGCACCCGCCCGATCGGCGTGATCACCGCCGCGGTGCCGCAGGCGAAGACCTCGCGCAGCCGGCCGCTGGCGGCGTCCGCCTGCCATTCGTCGAAGGTCACCGGCCGTTCCTCGACCCGGTGTCCGGCCGTCGACGCCAGCGTGAGCACCGACTCGCGGGTGATGCCGGGCAGGATCGTGCCGGTCAGCGGCGGTGTGGCGATCGATCCGTCGGCGTAGACGAAGAAGACGTTCATGCCACCCAGCTCGTCGACGAAGCGACGCTCCACCGCGTCCAGGAAGACCACCTGGTCACAGCCGTGCTCAAGCGCCTCGGCCTGGGCGGCCAGCGAGGCGGCGTAGTTGCCGCCGCACTTGGCCGCCCCGGTGCCGCCGGGCGCCGCCCGGGTGTAGTCGGGCGAGACCCAGACCGTCACCGGCTTGACCCCGCCGGCGAAGTAGGCGCCCACCGGTGACGCGATCACCGAGTAGAGGTACTCGTTGGCGGGGCGAACACCGAGGAAGACCTCGCTGGCGAACATGAACGGTCTCAGGTAGAGGCTGCCGTCCTCGCCGTCGGGGATCCACTCCCGATCGATCTCGATCAGCCGGTGCAGGGAGTCCACGAAGGTCTCCTCCGGCAGCGGTGGCATGGCCATCCGGGCGGCCGAGGTGTTGAACCGGGACGCGTTGGCGTAGGGGCGGAACATCGTGACCCCGCCGTCGGCGGCGCGGTAGGCCTTCATGCCCTCGAAGATCTCCTGCGCGTAGTGCAGCACGGCGCTCGCGGGATCCATCGGGATCGGCCCGCGCGCCTCGAGCCGGGCGTCGTACCAGCCCTTGCCGTCGGCGTAGCGGATGGTGACCATGTGGTCGGTGAACACCCGGCCGAACCCGGGGTTGGCCAGCAGCGCAGCCCGGTCGGTGGCGGATACCGGCGCGGGGTTCGGACGGATCTCGAAGTCGATCTTGTCACCACCGCTCATCGCGCTGACCTCCCTGGGACGACGGCATGCGCCGACCGCACGCCCGAAACATCTGTGTGCCAGAAACCTACCCCGAACGGTCGTTCAGCGGGTAGGTCCACCGCTGGACAGGTGGCACGCTACCGGCCGGAGACGCCGGGCGACCCGAGCCTGGAGGGCGGGCGGCTCAGGCGGCCGCCTGCGCCGCGATCCGGTCGCCCACCTCGGCGGTGCGCAGGGTTACGTCCGCGCCGCGGCCGGCCAGCTCCGCGCTGACCGCTGCGGTGATCCGCGCGGCGGCGTCGCCGTGGCCGAGCTGGTCGAGCAGCAGGGCCGCCGAGAGTACGGCGGCGACCGGGTCGGCCACACCGCGACCGGCGATGTCCGGCGCGGAGCCGTGCACCGGCTCGAACATCGACGGGTACGTCCCGTCGGGGTTGATGCAGCCGCTGGCGGCGAGGCCGATCCCTCCGGTCACCGCGGCGGCGATGTCGGTGAGGATGTCGCCGAAGAGGTTGTCGGTGACCACCACGTCGTAGCGCTGTGGCTGGGTGACCAGGAACATCGCGGCGGCGTCGACGTGCTGATACTCGGTGGTGACGTCGGGGTGCTCGGCGGCCACCGCCTCGAAGGTGCGGGACCACAGCGAGCCGGCGTGGGTGAGCACGTTGGTCTTGTGCACCAGGGTCACCTTGCGACGCTCGCGCCGTGCGGCGCGGGCGAAGGCGTCACGGATCACCCGCTCCACGCCGTGCCGGGTGTTCAGGCTCTCCTCGGTGGCGACCTCTGCCGGGCCGCCCCGGTGCAGCGTGCCGCCGGCGCCGGCGTACAGCCCCTCGGTGCCCTCGCGGACGACCACCAGGTCGACCTCGCCCGGCTTGACCGCCGCCAGCGGGCTGGCCACGCCGGGCCAGAGCCGGGACGGGCGCAGGTTGACGTACTGGTCGAAGGCGAAGCGCAGCCTCAGCAGCAGGCCGCGCTCCAGCACGCCGGGCGGCACGGTGGGGTCACCGACCGCGCCGAGCAGGATCGCGTCGTGCCCGGCCAGCTCGCTCAGCACCGAGTCGGGCAGGACCTCGCCGGTGCGGTGGTAACGTGCCGCACCGAGGTCGTACTCGGTCGCCTCGACGCCGGGCAACACCGCGTCGATGACCTTGCGGGCCTCCGCGACCACCTCGGGGCCGATCCCGTCCCCGGCCACCACCGCGATCCGTGTCACGTCCGCCAGCTCCTTCGCTCGAATGGCTCGACGGTACGCTGCCGTCCCGCCCCCCGGTACGAATGTTCCACTTATCGGGATATCAGCACGCACAGGAGCTTTCCAGCAGGCATTCATGGTGCGGTCATCTGCGCTGCCTAACGTGAGCGTGACGGGCCGTGCGCCCGGGCGGCCGCCGCGACCCAGGCGGCGGGCGTCGAGGAGGGGGCAGGCGCGATGTGGACCGACGAGCAGCCACGAACCCGGTGGGCGGATCCGGAGACCTTCCGCTTCCGCCGGCCCGACCTACGGCTCGGCGCCCGGCAGCAGCGGCCGGACCGGTCCGGTCTGGTCGCCGGGGACCGGATCGCCGTCCGGCACACCGTACGCACCTCGACGGCGGAGTACACCCTGCTGCTGAACGCGCCCGAGTGGCTGGGCCGGCGCGGGGCCGGCGCGGCGTTGCGGGACGCCGTGGCCGAGCTGCGGGCGATCGACCTCACGTACGGGCCGAACCGCCCGGAGAGCCTGGTGTCCCGGTTGCGCCGGGGCGAGATCAGCCCCGAGTCGTACCCGCCGCTGGCGGATCTGGTGGACCGGTGCGCCGCGATGCGCGCGGCCACGGACGGCTGGTTCGACGCCTGGGCGGTGCCCGGCGGCTTCGATCCGGGCGGCCTGCTCGGTGGGTGGGCGGTCGAGCGGGCCGCTGCCCGGTTGCGCGCCGCGGGCATCCATGACTACGCCGTGCTCAGCGGCGCCGACCTGGTGGTACGCGGCCACGCCGGACACGGCGGCCCGTGGCGCGTCGCGGTGCACCACCCGGCCGACCGGCACCGGGCACCGCTGGTGCTGGAGATGACGGCGGGCGCGATCGGCACCTCCGGGGTGACCGGGCGGCAGGGGCACGTGGTGGATCCGCACACCGGCGAGCCGGCCGGGCACCTGGTCGCCGCGACGGTGGTGGGCCCCGATCTCGCGGTGGCCGACGCCTACGCCACCGCGCTGTACGCGGCGGGACCGGCCGGGCTGGCCTGGTTCCGTGCCGGGGACTACCGGGTGCTCTTCGCCGCCCGCCGCTGAACACGTGACCCCGGTGCGACAGCGATCGGCCTCCACGGTCGCGGCAACGACCGTGGAGGCCGGTCGACGACGAGTGCGCGTGGCTCGCGCAATCGAGGGGTGCGGGCCGGTCGGCCGGACGTCAACCTCGCCACCCGAAGACGGGCCGGCGCCACAAGCTCGGCAGGTCACCGCACCCGTACGCTATCGAATTGACGCGTTTCGCGGCAAGGGCTCCACAGGGGAGTGTTCGGGCGATCCGGGTAGCCCCATTCGGCCCGGGGACGGGTCGTTTTCGACAAGGTGAATCGCAGATGGCACCCTGTTCGCCGTGAGTTTCGATCTGAGCGTGTGGGCCCTGGCGGACGGGGCGACGCCTGACGACGTGCGAGCCGCGGTGCAGCAGTGCCGCAACGGCCGGCACAGCGAGCGCCAACCGGACCCACGGCTGGTCGCCTTCTACCGGGCGATCACCGCCCGCTACCCCGACCGGCCGGCCGGCCCGGGCACCCCGTGGGCGGTCGCGCCGCTGCACACCGCGGCCGACCACGTGGAGCTGAACCTGGACCCGGCCTGCACCGACCAGGTGCTCCTCGACATCGAACGGCTGGCCGGCGAGCATCGACTGATGCTCTTCGACGCCCAGGACGGCTCGGTCTACCCGCCACCGGCGGCCCGGCTGCCCGGCTGACCGACCCCGCACGACGCGGGGCCCGGCCGAAGGCCGGGCCCCTGTCGCCGCCGGCGAGGACTGCTCGTCGTGCGGAGACCACCCGTCGCGTGCGTGGGCTACTCGTCGCGCAGGTCGGCGGCGCTGGCCGCGGTCGCGCCGATCGAGTCGGCGGCCGAGGTGAGCAGGTCGGCGCCGAGCGCCTGGTCGACCGTCAACGTCATCAGCGTCTCACCGCCGGCCTCCCGGCGGGCCACCTGCATCGCCGCGATGTTGATGCCGGACTGACCGAGCAGGGTGCCGACGGTGCCGACCACGCCCGGCCGGTCGGCGTAGCGGAGGAAGAGCAGGATGCCCTCGGCGCCGATCTCCACGTCGAAGCCGTCGACCTCGGTCAGCTTGATGACGTCCCGGGCGCCGGCCTGGGTCACGGTCCCGGAGACGCTGACCGTACGGCCGTCGGGCAGCGCGCCGCGCACGGTGACCAGCACCGGGTGGTCGACGGTCTCGGTCTGGGTGGCCAGCGTCACCTCCACGCCGCGCTGGGCGGCCAGGTGCGGCGCGTTGACGTAGGTCACCTGCTCCTCGACCACCGAGCTGAACAGGCCCTTGGTGGCGGCGAGCTTGAGCACCGAGACGTCGTGGTCGACGATCTCGCCGCGTACCTCGACGGTGACGCTGGCGGCGACCCCGCCGGCCACCGCGGTGAAGGCGCGGCCGAGCTTCTCGGCCAGCGGCAGCAGCGGGCGGACGTCCTCGGCGACCACCCCACCGGCCTGCACGTTGACCGCGTCCGGCACGAACTCGCCCTGCAGGGCCAGCTTCACGCTCTTCGCCACGGCCAGGCCGGCCTTGTCCTGCGCCTCGGCGGTGGAGGCACCCAGGTGCGGGGTGGCCACCACGTTGTCGAAGGCGAACAGCGGCGAGGAGGTGCACGGCTCCTTGGCGTAGACGTCCACGCCGGCACCGCCGACCCGGCCCTCGGCCAGCGCGTTGGCCAGCGCCTGCTCGTCGACCAGCCCGCCCCGGGCGGCGTTGACGATCCGCACCCCCGGCTTGACGATGGAGAGTTCCTTCTCGCCGATCAGGCCCACGGTCTCCGGGGTCTTCGGCAGGTGGATCGAGATGAAGTCGCTCTCCCGCAGCAGCTCCTCCAGGCCGACCAGGCGTACGCCCAACTGCGCGGCCCGGGCCGGCTGGATGTACGGGTCGTACGCGATGAGCCGGGTGCCGAACGCCGCGATCCGGGACGCGAAGAGGACACCGATGCGACCGAGGCCGACCACGCCGACGGTCTTGCCCTGGATCTCCACGCCGGTGTACTTCGACCGCTTCCACTCCCCCGCCTTGAGCGCCGCGCTGGCGCTGGCGGTGTTGCGCGCGACCGCGAGCAGCAGCGCGACGGCCTGCTCGGCGGCGGAGACGATGTTGGAGGTGGGCGCGTTGACGACCATGACTCCCCGCGCGGTGGCGGCCGGCACCTCGACGTTGTCCAGACCGACGCCGGCCCGGGCCACGACCTTGAGCCGGGGCGCGGCGGCGATCGCCTCGGCGTCGATCTGGGTGGCGCTGCGGACGATGACGGCGTCGGCCTCGGAGAGCGCCGAGAGCAGGGCCGGGCGGTCGGTGCCGTCCACGTGCCGGACGTCGAAGTCGTGGGCGAGCACCTCGATGGCGGCGGGAGCGAGTTCTTCGGCGATCAGTACGACAGGAGTCATTGGTCCTCGTAGATGTCGTCAGAGCGGTCGGCCGGGGCGGTGGACGCTGCGTTGCGCCCGGCGCGTTTCCGGGCCATGGCCGTCAGGTGCCGAATACGCACCTACCCGCGATCGTAGGCGCCGGGCCGCCCGACGCGCCTCGGTGCGCGAGGTGAGTGCCCTCACAAACCGGACGTGACCTGCGGGTGACCCGTGGGGGTACCGCGGGTTGCGGCAGCCGGCGGTGTGCGCAGACCCAGGAAGGCCCGGCATGCCGCAACCCGCGACGCGAACTCAGGCGGTCTCGGTGATCGGGCGGTCCACCCAGCTCATCATCCCGCGCAGCTTGCGGCCGGTCTCCTCGATCGGGTGCGCCGCGCCCTCGGCCCGCCACTTGGTGAAGTTCGGCCGGCCGGCGTCGTCCTCGGCCACCCACTCGCGGGCGAACTCGCCGGACTGGATCTCGCCGAGGATCCTGCGCATCTCCTCCTTGACCCGGCTGTCCACGATCCGCGGGCCCCGGGACAGGTCGCCGTACTCGGCGGTGTCGGAGACGCTGTAGCGCATCCGGGCGATGCCGCCCTCGTACATCAGGTCCACGATGAGCTTCAGCTCGTGCAGGCACTCGAAGTAGGCCACCTCGGGGGCGTAGCCGGCCTCGGTGAGCACCTCGAAACCGGTCTGCACCAGCGCCGCCGCGCCGCCGCAGAGCACCGCCTGCTCGCCGAAGAGGTCGGTCTCGGTCTCCTCGGTGAAGGTGGTCCGGATCGCGCCGGCCCTGGTCCCGCCGATCCCCTTGGCGTACGACAGCGCGAGCGCGAGGGCGTCGCCGCCGGCGTCCTGCTCGACGGCGACCAGGCAGGGCACGCCCTTGCCGTCGACGTACTGCCGGCGGACCAGGTGGCCGGGGCCCTTCGGAGCGACCATCGCCACGGCCACCTCGGCCGGCGGCGTGATCAGCCCGTAGCGGATGTTGAAGCCGTGCCCGAAGAACAACGCCTTGCCGGGGGTCAGGTTCGGCGCGATCGACTCCGCGTAGATCTTGCGCTGGGCGGTGTCCGGTGCCAGCACCATGATCACGTCGGCCTCGGCGGACGCCTCGGCCGGGGTGAGCACCCGCAGGCCCTGCTCCTCGGCCTTCGCCCGGCTCTTCGAGCCCTCCGGCAGGCCGATCACGATGTCGACGCCGGAATCGCGCAGCGACAGCGCGTGGGCGTGGCCCTGACTGCCGTACCCGATCACGGCGACCTTCTTCGCCTGGATCAGGCCCAGGTCGGCGTCGTCGTCGTAGTACACCTCAACGCTCATGACTTCCCTTTCGTACGGCGGCCGCAGCGGCCCGTGGTGGCTCAGTGATCGGGCGGCCCGGTAGGGGCCGGTGGACAGTTCGGATCAGGCGGCCCGCAGGGCCGGACCGGCGGTGATGGCGCGGGAGCCGCGCCCGATCGCCACCAGGCCCGACTGGACCATCTCCTTGATGCCGAAGGGCTCAAGGTCACGCAGGAGCGCGTCGAGCTTGTCGGGGGTGCCGGTCGCCTCGATGGTGAGCGTGTCGGCAGCCACGTCGACCACCCGGGCGCGGAACAGGTTGACGGTCTCCAGGACCTGGGCCCGGGCGTTGCGGTCCGCCCGCACCTTCACCAGCAGCAACTCGCGGGCCACCGAGGTCGACGGATCCAGCTCCACGATCTTGAGCACGTTCACCAGCTTGTTGAGCTGCTTGGTGACCTGCTCCAGCGGGGAGGACTCCGCGTTGACCACGATGGTGATGCGCGAGACGTCCGGGTTCTCCGTCTCGCCGACGGCGAGACTGTCGATGTTGAACCCGCGCCGGGAGAACAGCCCCGAGACCCGGGCCAGCACGCCCGGCTTGTTCTCCACCAACACGGACAGCGTATGCATAGTCACAGAGCCGCCTTCCTCATGTCCGCACGGCCCTCGCTTCGCTCGGTGCGATCGGCCATGACTAGATGTCATCCTCGTCGAAGACCGGGCGAACGCCCCGGGCGAACATGATCTCGTCGTTGCTGGTGCCGGCGGCGACCATCGGCCAGACCATGGCGTCCTTGCCGACCACGAAGTCGACGACCACCGGCGCGTCGTTGATGGACATCGCCGCCTCGATGGTCCGGTCCACGTCCTCGGCGTTCTCGCAGCGCAGCCCGACGCAGCCGAGCGCCTCGGCGAGCTTGACGAAGTCCGGGATGCGGTGCTTGTGGGTGCCGAGGTCGGTGTTGGAGTAGCGCTCGTCGTAGAAGAGCGTCTGCCACTGGCGGACCATGCCGAGGTTGCCGTTGTTGATCACGGCAATCTTGACCGGGATGCCCTCCAGCGCGCAGGTGGCCAGCTCCTGATTGGTCATCTGGAAGCAGCCGTCGCCGTCGACGGCCCAGACCACGGTGTCCGGCCGGCCCACCTTGGCGCCCATCGCCGCCGGCACCGCGTAGCCCATCGTGCCGAGGCCGCCGGAGTTGAGCCAGGTCTGCGGCTTCTCGTACGAGATGAACTGGGAGGCCCACATCTGGTGCTGGCCGACACCGGCGACATAGATCGCGTCCGGCCCGGCGATCTCGCCCAGCCGCTTGATCACGTACTGCGGGGAGAGGGTGCCGTCGGACGGCTCCTCGTAGCCCAGCGGGTAGCGTTCGCGCAGGTCATCCAGCTGCGTCCACCAGTCGGCGAGGTCGGTGGTGCGCCCCGCCGCCCGCTCGGCGGTGACCGCCGCGAGCAGTTCGTCGATGACGTGCCGGGCGTCGCCGACGATCGGCACGTCCGCGTGCCGGTTCTTGCCGATCTCGGCGGGGTCGATGTCGGCGTGCACCACCGTCGCGTCCGGGGCGAAGGAGTCCAGCTTGCCGGTGACCCGGTCGTCGAACCGGGCGCCGAGCGCCACGATCAGGTCGGCCTTCTGCAGCCCGTAGACCGCGGCGACGGTGCCGTGCATGCCGGGCATGCCCAGGTGCTGCCGGTGCGAGTCGGGGAAGGCGCCGAGCGCCATCAGCGTGGTGACCACCGGGATGCCGGTCAGCTCGGCCAGCCGGCGCAGGCCCTCGGTGGCGCCGGCCTTGAGCACCCCGCCACCGACGTAGAGCACCGGCCGGCGCGCGGTGCTCATCAGCCGCGCCGCCTCCCGGATCTGCTTGCCGTGCGGGTGCAGGGTGGGCCGGTAGCCGGGCAGGTCCAGGGTGGGCGGCCAGGCGAAGGTCGTCGACGCCTGGAGGACGTCCTTGGGGATGTCCACCAGGACCGGGCCGGGCCGGCCCGTCGAGGCCAGGTGGAACGCCTCGGCCAGCACCCGCGGGATCTCGCTCGCCTCCTGCACCAGGAAGTTGTGCTTGGTGATCGGCAGCGTGATGCCCTGGATGTCCGCCTCCTGGAAGGCGTCGGTGCCGATCGCCGGGCGGGCCACCTGGCCGGTGATCGCCACCAGCGGCACCGAGTCCATGTACGCGTCGGCGATCGGGGTGACCAGGTTCGTCGCGCCCGGGCCGGAGGTGGCGATGCACACCCCGACCCGGCCGGTGGCCTGGGCGTAGCCGGTGGCGGCGTGGCCGGCGCCCTGCTCGTGCCGGACCAGGATGTGCCGGACGGTCGAGTCGTAGAGCGGGTCGTACGCCGGCAGGATCGCGCCGCCCGGAATGCCGAAGACGACGTCGACGCCGAGCGCCTCCAGGGAGCGCACCAGCGAGCCGGCGCCAGAGACCGGGGCCGGGGCGGGGCGTACCGCCGGGGCTGCCGGTGTGGCGACGGCGCGGTCGTGGTCGACGGTGCCCGGGGCCTCTGCGGCGGTGCGGGCCCGCCGGGCGGAGTGGGCGAGGGTCTCGGGCGTGGGTCTCGTCATGGCGGTTGGCCTTCGGCTGGAGTGGGTGGGGCTGCTCACACTGTGGAACGCGGGCGGCGCCAACGTCCGATGGGTTCGACGGCAAGAAAAAAGCCCGCGTGCCAGATGCACGGGGCCAGCGCACTCTCAGTCAGGAGAGTGCGCTCAGGTAAGTACTCGCAGCGACCGGTACGACGACATGGGCCCAAGCCTGACGCATCTCACGCGATGAGTCAACTGATCCCACATTTTGGTTCACGGAGTCGGCGAGTCACTCCCCGACGCGCCCGTCGCATCCGCCGTGACCTGCTCGGAGGCGCCATCGCCCCGCCGCGGGCCGGGCGGCCCGACGGGACGCGGAAGCGGGTCGCCCGGGGGCACGGGACGGGCCGGGCGCGCGCCCGGTGACGTCGCCGCGTCCAGCATCGCCTCCAGATGCTCCGCCGGTACGCCCCACCCGAACAACGCGCCCTGGCCGAACCGGCAACCGGCGGCCACCACCGCGGCCAGCTCCGCCGGCGTGGTGACCCCCTCGGCGATGACCTCCAGGCCGAACTGGTGGCCCAGCCGCATGACGATGTCGACCATCGGGGCGAAGGCCGGGCCGTCGCGCCCGACCGGCCGGACGGGCTCGTGCTCCGCCACCAGACCATGGTCGATCTTGAGGATGTCGATCGGGAGCCGCCGGAGCTGACCCAGCGAGGAGTAGCCGGCACCGAAATCGTCCAGCGCGATCCGCACCCCGGTCAGCCGCAGCGCGGTCAGCCGCCGGATCAGCTCGTCGAGGTCGGTGGCGACCGCGTGCTCGGTGACCTCCAGCACCAGCCGCTGCGGCGGGACGTGGTGCGCGCGCAGCGCCTCGGCGACCTGTACCACGTACTCGGGGGCGTGCAGCTCGCGCGGGGAGACGTTGACCGACACCCAGACGTCGTGCCCCTCGGCCAGCCAACGGGACAGCTGGTAGCAGGCCTGGTGCAGCACCCAGGCGCCGAGCTTGGCGATCATCCCGTTCTCCTCCGCGAGCGGGATGAACTCGTCCGGGCGGACGTTGCCCAGCTCGGGATGGCGCCAGCGCAGCAGCGCCTCCGCGCCGACCGGGCGTACCGAGGGCAGCGAGGCCACCGGCTGGAAGACCAACCGCAGCTCGTCACGCTCGATCGCGCCACGCAGCTCGTGCTCCAGCGTGGTGCGCCGGCGCAGCAACCGGTCGTACGCGCCGTCGTAGCGCTCGATCCGGTTCTTGCCGCGCTGCTTGGCGTAGCGCAGCGCGAGATCCGCGTGCCGCAGCAACAGCTCGACGTCGGGCTCGTCGGCCCAGGCCGCCAACCCGATGCTGACCGAGAGGAAGACCGGCCCCTCGGCCTGCTCGTAGGCGGCGCCGAGCACCCTCAGCAGCCGCTCGGCGACGACCCCCGCCTCGGCCGGGCCGCCGTGCATGAGCACCGCGAACTCGTCACCGCCGAGCCGGGCCGCGAGGTCGCCGGGGCGCAGGTTGCCGCGCAGCCGCCGGCCAACCTCGGCCAGCACCGCGTCACCGACGTCGTGCCCACGCATGTCGTTGACGTTCTTGAAGCCGTCCAGGTCCAGGCCGAGCAGGACACAGGGCACCCGGGCCTCGGCGCCGCGGTGCAGCGCCTGCAGCAGCCCGCGCCGGTTGTCCAGGCCGGTGAGCGCGTCGGTGTGCGCGAGCTGCCGGAAGTGCGCCTCCCGGTCGGCGAGCCGCCGGGCGTAGGCCCGGACGTCGTGCAGGGTGAGGTACTGCCGGGCCACCAGGGCGAACCCCTCGACGCTGCCGGCGACGATGCCCAGCGCGTCGAACCGGCCGTCCTGAAGGAGGTGATACATCGCCGAGGCGGCGATCGCCACCATCGGCACGAAAGCGTACTCCCCGTCGCGGCGGATCACGTCGATGGCGAGCTGGCCCGGCGGGTCGATCCGGTAGGCCGCCACCGCGGCGACCAGCAGCCCCACGGCGAGCACCGCCGCACCGGTCAGTGCCAGGACCGGCCCGGCCTGGCAGAGCCCGGCCGCGACGCCCAGCCCACCGACGGACGAGGCGGTGATCCCGGTGCCCAGCAGGGCGAGGCCGCGCCGGGGTGCGGGAGCACGAAGGACCATGATGACGGCGAGGCCGACGCTCAACGCCGCGCTGACCGAGGCGAGCAGGATCGACGGGCAGGCGCTCGGCGTCGCGTCGCCGAGCAGCCGGGTCGGCTCGGAGAGCAGCACCCAGCCGACGAACCACAGCGCGGCGCCCACGATCACGCCGTCCAGGGCGAGCCGGGCGGCCGAGGGCGCCGAACCGGTCACCCCGGGCAGGCGGAGCAGGCCGCCGCAGAAGAGCAGGCCGCCGACGGCCGTGCCGAGCGCCACCAGGGTCGCCCAGCCAGTGCGCTGCTGCTGCTCCTGGGCCCAGTGCGCGTTCGTGGCCAGCACGACGGCCAACCCGACCAGCATGGTCACCAGCGCCACCGCGCCACCGGCGGCGAGCACCGCGTACGCCTGGCGGTGGGGGGTGGCCCGGCGCCGGACGGCGGCCGCCAGCAGCACGCCGGCCGCGAGCGCGATCAGCGCACTCAGCACCGCAACGCCGATCATGGCCGGGGGTGTGTGCACACCCTCAACTCTGCCGGATCGGTGCCAGCCGTGGGGGTCGGGTGTGCATCTGTTGGGATACGGTGCGTGCGCCCGTCCGCTGCCGGCCCGGCGGTGCCAGACTGGTAGGCATGCCTGAGCTGCGGTCGAAGACCTCCACGCACGGTCGGACGATGGCCGGCGCCCGGGCCCTCTGGCGGGCCACCGGGATGACCGACGACGATTTCGGCAAGCCGATCGTCGCCATCGCGAACAGTTTCACCCAGTTCGTGCCGGGCCACGTACACCTCAAGGACCTCGGCGGCCTAGTCGCCGACGCGGTGGCCGAGGCCGGCGGGGTGGGCCGGGAGTTCAACACGATCGCGGTCGACGACGGCATCGCCATGGGCCACGGCGGCATGCTCTACTCCCTGCCCAGCCGGGAGCTGATCGCCGACGCGGTGGAATACATGGTCAACGCGCACTGCGCGGACGCCCTGGTCTGCATCTCCAACTGCGACAAGATCACTCCGGGCATGCTGCTGGCCGCGCTGCGGCTGAACATCCCGACCGTGTTCGTCTCCGGCGGCCCCATGGAGGCCGGCAAGACGGTGGCGATCGAGGGAGTCGTCCACTCCAAGATCGACCTGATCGACGCGATGATCGCCTCCTCGAACGAGGCCGTCACCGACGACCAGCTCGGTGCCATCGAGCGCTCCGCCTGCCCGACCTGCGGTTCCTGCTCCGGCATGTTCACCGCGAACTCGATGAACTGCCTCACCGAGGCGATCGGGCTGGCGCTGCCGGGCAACGGCTCGACGCTGGCCACCCACGCCGCGCGCCGGTCGCTCTTCGTCGAGGCCGGCCGCACCGCCGTGGAGATCGCCAAGCGGTGGTACGACGACGACGACGCCTCGGTGCTGCCCCGGGTGGTGGCCTCCCGGGCCGCGTTCGAGAACGCCGTGGCGCTGGACGTGGCGATGGGCGGGTCGACGAACACGATCCTGCACCTGCTGGCCGCCGCCCGCGAGGCCGAGCTGGACTTCACCGTCGCCGACATCGACGAGATCTCCCGCCGGGTGCCGTGCCTGGCCAAGGTCGCCCCGAACTCGCCGCAGTACCACATGGAGGACGTGCACCGGGCCGGCGGCATCCCGGCCATCCTCGGCGAACTGGATCGCGCCGGCCTGCTGCACCGCGACGTGCACGCGGTGCACTCCCCCTCGCTGCAGCGCTGGCTGGCCGACTGGGACGTGCGCGGCGGCGGCGCCGTCCCCGAGGCGATCGAGCTGTTCCACGCCGCACCGGGCGGGGTGCGCACCACCGAGCCGTTCTCCACCAGCAACCGCTGGTCATCGCTGGACACCGACGCCGCCGCCGGCTGCGTGCGCGACCGCGAGCACGCGTACACCGCCGACGGCGGGCTGGCGATCCTGCGCGGCAACCTGGCGCCGGACGGCTGCGTGGTGAAGACCGCCGGGGTGCCCGAGGAGTGCCTGACCTTCCGCGGCCCGGCGAAGGTCTACGAGTCGCAGGACGACGCGGTGACCGCCATCCTGGCCAAGGAGATCGTCGCCGGGGACGTGGTCGTGATCCGCTACGAGGGACCGAAGGGCGGCCCCGGCATGCAGGAGATGCTCTATCCCACCTCGTTCCTCAAGGGCCGCGGGCTGGGTCGGGCCTGCGCGCTGCTCACCGACGGGCGGTTCTCCGGTGGCACCTCGGGGCTGTCCATCGGGCACGTCTCCCCCGAGGCCGCCTCCGGTGGGCTGATCGCGCTGGTCGAGCCGGGCGACGAGATCGCCATCGACATCCCGGCGCGCTCGATCGAGTTGCACGTGCCGGCCGACGTGCTGGACGCCCGCCGGGTCGCCCAGGAGAAGCGGGACCGCCCCTACACCCCGCTCGACCGCCAGCGCCCGGTCTCCGCGGCGCTGCGCGCGTACGCCTCGATGGCCACCTCGGCCAGCGACGGCGCCTACCGCCGCGTGCCCGAGTAGACGTTCAGCTGGGTCCTGGTGCGGAACCGCCCCCGGGCGGGCTGTTCCGCGCCAAGACCCGGGGGGCGTTCTCGTCGACCACGAGGCTTCGGGCGTGCGCGATGGCGGACGGGGTGTCCGCGAAGACCAGGCCGTCGCGGCGCAGCTGGTCGGCCACGCCGAGGGCGTCGAGCACCTCGTCGTGGCCGGGGACGATGCCGGAGAGCAGCACGGTGATGCCGCGTCCCTGGAGCCGCCGGATCGCGTCGCCGAGCACCTGGGCACCGGTCGCGTCGATGGTGGAGACCCGGGACATCCGCAGGATGACCGCCCGGACGTCGGCGACGTCGGAGAGCCGGAGCAGGAAGTTGTGCGCGGCGGCGAAGAAGAGCGGCCCGTCGAGCCGGTAGGCCACGATGTGCTCGGCGAGCAGGGCTTGTTCCTCGGCGGTGTGTTCGCCGGAGTCGAGGGGGACCTGTTCGAGCCGGGCGGTGCGGGCGACGGCGCGCAGCGCCACGACGATGGCCACGCCGACGCCGACGGCCACGGCGGTGACCAGGTCCCAGATGACGGTGACGGCGAAGGTGAGCACGAGCACCAGCGCGTCGCCCCGGGTGGCGCGGGCCAGCGCCCAGAGCGAGGCGGCCTCGACCATGCGCACGGTGGTGGCCAGCAGCACGCCGGCCAGGGCGGCCAGCGGGATGCGACCGACCAGCGGCGCGGCGACCAGGACGATCCCGGCGAGGGCCACCGCGTGGGTCAACGCGGCCAGCTTGGACGCCGCGCCGGCCCGGACGTTGACGGCGGTACGCGCGATGGCCGCGGTGGCCGGGATGCCGCCGAACAGCGGGGACGCCACGTTGGCCAGGCCCTGGCCGAACAGTTCCCGATCCGGGTCGTGGCGCTGACCGACGGTCATCCCGTCGGCGACGGTGGCCGAGAGCAGGCTCTCCAGCGCGGCCAGCGCCGCCACGGCGAGCGCGGCGGGCAGCAGGACACCGACCGCGCCGAGGTCGAGGAAGTCCAGCGACGGCGCGGGCAGCCCCTGCGGCAGCGCGCCGATCCGGATCAGGTCGACCGGCAGAAGTGCCGCCAGCGCGGTGGCGGCGGCCACCGCGAACAGCGAGAACGGCACTCCCGGGCGCCACCGGGCGCCGACCAGCATCACCGTCGCGACACCGAGGGCCACCGCGATGGCGGCCGGCCGGGGCTGTTCGACGAAGCGTACGACCGCGTCGGCGGCCACCGCCCAGACCCGGTCGCCGCGCGCGTCGGTGACGCCGAGCGCCGCTGGCACCTGTTGCAGGGCGATCACCACGGCGATGCCGGCGGTGAAGCCCTCGATCACCGGCACCGGAAGGTAGCGCACGTAGCGGCCGAGTCGGGCGAGGGCCAGGGCGATCAGGATCAGCCCGGCCAGCACGCCGACCATCAGCACGCCGGTCGGGCCGAACTGCGCCACGACCGGCACCAGCACCACGGTCATCGCGCCGGTCGGGCCGGAGACCTGAAGGTTCGATCCGCCGAAGACCGCGGCCACCGCGCCCGCGATCACGGCGGTGATCAGCCCGGCCTCCGCGCCGAGGCCGGAGGTGACGCCGAAGGCGAGCGCCAGCGGCAGGGCGACGATGGCCACGGTGAGCCCGGCGACCAGGTCCCGCCGGGGTGAGCGGCGTACCGCCTGCCAGTCGGCGCGGCCCGGCAGCAGGTCGCGGACGCGGCGCCAGGCGGCGGCCAGGGTCGGCCCGGGGGCGCCGGCGGACCTGGTCTGGGTGGCCGTCACCGCTCCGGTCCGCCGGCGCGCAGCTCGTCGAGCAGGGCGTCCCGGTCGGTGAGCACCGCGCCGAGGATGCGCCGGCCGGCGGCGAGCAGGTCCGCGACGTCGGGGGTGCTGAGCGCGTACATCACCAGGGCGCCGTCGCGGTAGGAGGTGACCATGCCGGCCCGGCGCAGCACCGCGAGTTGCTGGGAGAGGTTGGACGCCTCGACGTCGATGGCGGCCAGCAGGTCGCGCACCGGTTTGGGCCCGTCCTGGAGCAGCTCCAGCACGCGGATCCGGACGGGATGGCCGAGCGTGCGGAACAGCTCCGCCTTCGCCTGGTACAGCGGCACGGACATGCCGCGCTCCCTCCCCCACACCGACCGCAACGATGAAGAGTTTAGCATTTGCAGAATTCTTCAATCCGAGCGGGTTTCGCCCGCGCCGGTTGGATGTCGGGATTCCTACACTCGGTGGCACGGCGGGTGGGTCACCCCATCGAATAGGCGGATGACTCCTGATCTCGTGGGCGCCGGCCGGACGCCGGGACGGGCCGGATGAACCAGCAGAGCCCGCCCTCGGACCGGCGGGTCCTGCTCATCTCGACCATCGCCGGCGTGGTGGGCGCGATCGCCGGCGTCATGCAGTGGCTGACCAGCGCTGGCGCCTGGGCGGTGGTCGCGGTCGGCGTGATCGGCCTGGCCGCCGCGTGCTGGGCGCTGGCCTGGCTCTGGCTGCAGCGCCGCGCCGTCCTCGCCACGGCGGTGGTCGTCCTGCTGGTCGCCATCGCGGCGGTGACCGGCGCCGCGACGGACCGCATCGTCGGTCGCCCGACCGAGTCGGCCGCCAACGCCGACCCGACGGGAGAGCAGGCCCGCGTCGGAAACGACCTGCCCACGGAGACCCCCTCGGCCACGCCCCCGGCGACCACCGGCCCGCCGCCGAGCCCGTCCCCCACGCCGCCGGTGCCGCCACCTGCCGAGGTGTCGAGCGAGCCGACCCGCAGCGAGAAGGACGTCACCCTCTCGTACCGCTACGCCCTCGATCTCGACTCGGAGGCGGAGAACTGGAACGTCGAACTCAACGGCATCTACGGGGGCACGGACCTGTCGTTGGGCAGCGGCCGGCTCTTCACCTTCGGCGACGTGGTGGTCATCGATGGCGCACCGGAGCAGGCCAGGTGTCAGAACGCGGTCACCCGGCAACGGGGTGTGAACTCAGAACAGATCCGCGTCGGCCAGTCGTTCTGCATCCACACCAGCGAGCGGCGGTGGGCCTGGATCACGGTGAAGCGGTACGCCCCCAGCGAGACGATCACCTTCGACGTCGTCGTCTGGTGAGCCGGGGTCAGCCGGCGTGCGGGTCCGGCCACGGGTGCAGCGCACCGGCCGGCGGTGGCAACCTGTCGACCACGGTTCACCCGGCCGTCATGCCGGTCCCGGTAGCGTGGCGATCGTTGATCGTGAATCGGGAGGGTGTCGATGGGTGCGAAGCGGACGGTCTGCGCCGGGTTCACGGCGGTGCTGCTCGCCGCGACGGCGACGGTCGCGGTGGCGGCTCCGGCCGGCGCCGGTGGCCAGCGATCCGGCCCGCTGCGGGTGGCGACCTTCAACGCCTCACTGAACCGGGACACCGCCGGTGGCCTGGTCGCCGACCTGTCCCGCCGGGACAACGCCCAGGCCGCCAACGTCGCCGAGGTGATCCAGCGGGTACGCCCCGACGTGCTGTTGATCAACGAGTTCGACCACGACCCGGGCGGCCGGGCGCTCGCGCTGTTCCAGGACAACTACCTCTCGGTGCCGCGTAACGGCACCCGGGCGATCCGCTACCCGTACCGCTACGCCGCCCCGTCGAACACCGGCGTCCCCTCCGGCCACGATCTCAACAACGACGGCACCGTCGGCGGGCCCGACGACGCGTTCGGCTTCGGCCTCTTCCCCGGCCAGTACGGCATGGCCGTCTACTCCGCATACCCGATCGACCTGGCCAAGGTCCGTACGTTCCAGTTGTTCCGGTGGCGGGACATGCCCGGGGCGCTGCTGCCCGACGACCCGGCCACCCCCGAGCCGGCCGACTGGTACTCCCCGGCGGAACTGGCCGACCTGCGACTGTCCTCCAAGAGCCACTGGGACCTGCCGATCCGGCTGCCCGGCCGCACGGTGCACCTGCTCGCCAGCCACCCCACGCCACCGGTCTTCGACGGCCCGGAGGACCGCAACGGCCGCCGCAACCACGACGAGATCCGCTTCTGGGCCGACTACGTCTCCCCCGGCCGCGCCGGCTACATCTACGACGACACCGGGCGGCGCGGCGGGCTGCGACCCGGCGCGGCCTTCGTGATCGCCGGGGACCTCAACGCCGACCCGTACGACGGCGACAGCGTGCCCGGCGCGGCGCAGCAGGTGCTCCACCACCCCCGGGTGAACGACCGGACCGTGCCGGCCAGCCCCGGCGGTGTCGCCGCGGCGCGGCGGCAGGGTGGCGCGAACCTCGACCACCGTGGCGCTCCCCGCTTCGACACCGCCGACTTCGCCGACACCGACCCGGGCAACCTCCGGGTGGACTACGTGCTGCCCAGCCGGGGTTTGCCGGTCCGCACGGCCGGGATCTTCTGGCCGGTGCCGGGCGACCCGCTGTTCCGGCTGGTCGGCGACTACGACCCCGCGCTGCCGGGCGGCTTCCCGACCTCCGACCACCGGCTGGTCTGGCTCGACCTACGCCGCTGAGACGTCTCAGCCCTGGTCGAACATCTGCCCGATCCGGATCCGGTTGCCGAACGGGTCGCGGATGCCGAAGTCGATCCCGTACGGCCGTTCCGTCGGCTCGTCGGTGATGTCGACGCCCTTGGCGACCAGTTCCTCGTACGTCTTGTGGGCGTCGTCGGTGGTCATGAAGAGGAAGCCACCCGCGGCGCCCTTGGTGAGCAGCTCGCGGACCTGCTCGGCGGTGGCCGGGTCGAGGTTGGGCGGGCCGGGCTTTTCCAGCAGGATCTCGCGCTGGCGGTCACCGGGAATGTTGACCGTGAGCCAGCGCATGAAGCCGAGATCCTGGTCCGTGTTCAGCTCCAGGCCGAGCTTGCCGAGGTAGAAGTCGAGCGCCTCGTCCTGGTCGAGGACGTAGATCTGGGAGCGGCTGATCGCGTTCATCGTCATGCCCGGAACGCTAGTAGAACGCCCTGACCTGCTGCTTATCCAAAACTGCTTGGCCTGGTCCAGGCCTTGGTGAAGCAGCTCGGCACCGGCGCGGCGGGCGGCGGGCGCCGCTTACGGTAGTCGGTGGGCGACTCCCCGACGATCTGCCGGAAGGTGCGGCTGAACGTGCCGAGGCTGGCGAACCCGACCGCGTAGCAGACCTCCGTGACGTCCTGCTCGGTGTGCAGTAGCAGGTCCATCGCCCGCTCCACCCGGCGCCGCTGCAGGTATCGGTGCGGGGTCTCACCGAAGGTCGCCCGGAAGGTCCGGATGAAGTGCGCCTCGGAGACGTGCGCGATCTTCGCCAGCGTGCGGATGTCGAGGGGCTCCGCGTACGCCCGGTCCATCGCGTCCCGAGCGCGCAGCATCGCCCGGTTCGTCTGCTCGACCGCCCTGCTCACCCGGCCCTCCTCACCGCGACACGGTGCCACGCCAGGCCACCCCCGTCCAGCACCGCCTGGATCACGCCTTGGGAAGCACCGGGGGTTTGGGTGCATCTGTTGTCGCGATGGCGACCACAGATGCACCCAAAGAAGCCGAGCAGGGCTCGCGGGTCAGATGTCGTTGACGCAGCGGAGCACGGGGTGGGTGGTGAGGGCTGCGGGGTCGAGCGGGGTGTCGGCGTGCACGGTGAAGGTCGCCGACTCGCCGGGGAGCAGGGTCACCAGCGCCTCGTCGACCTGGGCGGAGGGATCGAGCCGGTCCGGGAACAGGGTCAGGTCGCGCAGGATCGTGCGGGCGGTCACCCGGACCCGCTGACCGCCCTCGACCGGCTCGACCACCGCGTCCAGCGCCGCCGCCGGCCACCGCACGTCGCGGTCCTCGGCGAAGAACCACCATGCCCGCCCGGCCGGGTCACCCGCCTCGGCGACCAGCAACTCGGCCCGGGGATCGTCGGGCCGCGCCAGCTCCGCCGGCAGCGGCGCCGTCACCGTGGCGTACGCGGGCACCTCCAGCTCCAGCGTGGTCTTCGCCCGGGGATCCCCGGCCACGGTCAGCCGGGTGACCGTCGCGGACGCCCGCCACGGCTGCCCGCTGTCGTTGACCGCCACCAGGGCCAGCCCGCCGTCGCGGGGCGCGACGGTGAGCAGCCGATCCGCGTACGACCGGCGCAGCGCGTACCACAGCGGCTTGCGGCGACCGTCGCCGTCGACGGCGGCCCAGGAGGTGACCGGCCAGCAGTCGTTGAGCTGCCAGACGATGGTGCCCATGCACACGCCCCGGTGCGACCGGAAGTGCTCCACCCCGAGTTGGATGGCCCGGGCCTGGTTGAGCTGGGTGAGGTAGTGCCAGTCGTCGAAGTCGCGCGGCTCGGGCAGGTGCGCGTCCAGCCCTCGGCGTAGCTTCAGGTCGCCGTCGGCGGCCTTCTGGTGGTGCGCCATGCCGGGCGAGTCGGGCGCGAGCGGCTCGTCGGAGAGGGCGCGACGCAGCGTCGCGTACGCCGGTGGCGCCTGGTAGCCGAACTCGGCGACGAACCGGGGCACGTAATCGCGGTACCGGGTGTAGTCGTCGGTGTTCCAGACGTCCCAGATGTGCGTGGTGCCGTACGCCGGGTCGTTGGGGTGGATCTCCTCGCTGCCCGAGTACGGGCTGCCCGGCCAGTACGGGCGGGTCGGGTCCAACTCGGCGACGATCCGGGGCAGCATCTTCAGGTAGTAGCCGCGGCCCCAACTGCGCCCGGCCAGCGGCTGCTGCCAGTCCCAGTCGTGCCAGCCCCAGATGTTCTCGTTGTTGCCTGTCCAGAGCAGCAGCGACGGGTGGCCGGCCAGCCGGGTCACCTGCTCCGTCGCCTCGGCGGTCACCTCGGCGGCGAACGGCGCCTCCTCCGGGTACGCGGCGCAGGCGAAGAGGAAGTCCTGCTGCACCAGCAGTCCGCGCTCGTCGGCCAGGTCGTAGAAGTCCTCCGACTCGTACCGGCCACCGCCCCAGACCCGCAGCAGGTTGATGTTCGCCCCCTCGGCCTGGTCGAAGCGGTGCGCCAGGCGTTCCCGGGTGACGCGGGGGGGGAAGGCGTCGTCGGGGATCCAGTTGACCCCCCGGACGAAGACCGGCACCTCGTTGACGTGCAGGGCAAAGGAGGCACCGTGCGCGTCGGGGGTGGTGTCCAGCCGCACCGACCGGAAGCCGATCCGCCGGCGCCATTCGTCGAGGGGGTCGCCGCCGGGGCCGTGCAGGGTCACCGTCAGCTCGTAGCGGTGCTGCCCGCCGTACCCCCGGGGCCACCAGAGTTCCGGCCGGTCGACGACGAGGGTCAGCACCGCCGTACGCTCCCCCGCCGGGATGGTCACCTCGGCGGTCTGCCCCGCCACCTCCGCCCGCAGGGTGAGCGGCACGTCCGCGACCCGGTCCACCTCGACGGGCAGTTCCACCCGACCGGCGCCGTCGGTCACGGTGACCAGGGGACGGACGGTGCCGAGCCGGGCGACCGACCAGCCGTGCAGGCCGATCTCCTGCCAGATGCCGGCGGTGACCAGCGTCGGCCCCCAGTCCCAGCCGAAGTTGCAGGCCATCTTGCGGATGAACTGGAACGGCTCCGGGTAGGCGTTGGGCCGGTCGCCGAGCCGGTCGCGGTGCGCCTCGGCGTAGCGGTATGCGGAGTCGAAGCGTACGGCCAGGGTGTTGCCCTCGGCCCGGGACAGCGACGTGACGTCGAAGCGGTAGCCGCGGTGCATGTTCTCGGTGCGGCCGACCTCGACGCCGTTGACGGTGACCGTGGCCACCGTGTCCAGCCCGGCGCAGACCAGTTCGACGCGCTGGTGGTCGCCGCCGGGTCGGTCGAAGGTGGTCTCGTAGACCCAGTCGGTGCGCCCGATCCACGCCAGGGCGGTCTCGTTGTCGTCCCGGTAGGGGTCGGGGATCAGCCCGGCCGCGAGCAGGTCCGTGTGCACGCAGCCCGGCACGGTGGCCGGGATCGCCCGGCCGTCGATCTCGGCCGGGACCTGAGGGCCGGGCACCGCCCGCAGGGTCCAGCCGTCGTGCAGCGCCTGCCGGTGGCTACCGGCCCCCCGTGCGTCGCTCAAGACTTCACCGCGCCTTCCATGATTCCTCGGACGATCTGCCGGCCGCCGATGACCAGCATGATCAACAGTGGCACGGTGGCCACGAACGCACCAGCCAGCACCCGGCGGTAGATGACGTAGTTGCCGCTGGCCAGGTCGGAGATGGCCACCATCGAGGTGGGGTAGTCGGTGCCACTCAGGGTGATCAGGGGCCACTGGAAGTCGTTCCAGGTGGCCACGAAGGTGAGCAGACCGAGCACCGCCAGGGCCGGGCGGACGGCCGGCAGCGCGATGCTCCAGTAGACCCGCATGGTGTTGGCGCCGTCGACCCGGGCCGACTCGACCAGCTCGTCGGGCACCGTGTTGACGATGAACTGTCGCATGTAGAAGACCCCGAACGCGGTGACCATGCCCGGCACGATCACCGCCAGCAGGGTGCCGTTCCAACCCAGCTTGCCCATCACGATGTAGAGCGCGACCACGCCGAGCTGGTTCGGCACGGTCAGCGTGAGGATCACGAAGAGCAGCAACGGCTTGCTGCCCCTGAACCGCAGCTTGGCGAAGGCGAACCCGGCCAGCGAGCAGAAGAACAGCACCGACGCGGTCACCACCGTCGAGACGATGACGCTGTTCACCAGGGAGGCGGCGAAGTAGACGTCCTGGAGGGAGAAGACCTCCTCCAGGTTCACCAGGAACCGGTCGCCCGGGATAACCACCGGTGGCAGCTGGGCGGTCGCCTCGTCGGTGCTGGTGGAGATGACGAACATCCAGTACAGCGGGAAGGCCGCGAACAACGCGGTCACCGACAGGAGCAGGTAGGTCCAGACCCCGGCCGGGGTGTCCTGCGGGGCGCGGCCCAGCAGGAGGGCGCGCTTACGCCCGCTGCTGGGCGGGGGCGCCGTGTCCCGGGGCCGTTCCAGAAGGCTCATTTGCGTCCCCCCGACAGGCGGTTGGTCAACAGGGTGTTCAGGGCGGCGACCACGAGGATGATGAGGAACAGCGCCCAGGACATCGCGGCGGCGTACCCGAGGTTGAGGTCCTTCCAGCCCACCTTGTAGATCAGCTGCGCGACGGTCTGCCACTCGCCGCCGGCACCACCCCGGGCCGTCTGTGCGTTCAGGTCGAACAGCATCGGCTCGGTGAACAGCTGCAACCCACCGATGGTGGAGAGCACCACCGTGAAGATGACCACCGGCCGGATCATCGGCACGGTGATCCGCCAGAGCTGGCGCCAGGGGCCGGCCCCGTCGAGCGCGGACGCCTCGTAGACGTCGCGCGGGATCGACTGCATCGCGGCCAGGTAGAGCAGCGCGTTGTAGCCGATCCACTTCCAGTTGACCATGGTGGCGATGGCGATCCAGGAGTGCAGCTTGTCGGCCCGCCAGTCGATCGGGTTCTCCGTGCCGATGCCGATCAGGCCGAGTGCCCAGTTCGCCATCCCGAAGTCGCGGGAGAAGAAGACGTTGAAGACCAGCGTGGAGGCGGTGATCGGGGTGATGTAGGGCAGCAGGGCGCTGACCCGCCACCAGGTCTGCGCCCGCAGCCGGCGGTTGAGCATCGACGCGATGATCAGCGCGAGCAGCAGCTGCGGGACGGTGGAGAGCAGGAAGATGCCGAAGGTGTTGTAGAGCGCGTTGCCGAAGTCGCCGTCGGTGAAGAGCCGCCGGAAGTTCTCGGCGCCGGCCCAGCCGGTCAGCTCCGGGTCGTCGAGGCGCCAGTGCCGCAGCGCCACCACCCCGTTGAAGATCATCGGGAAGAGCCCGAAGACGAAGAAAAGCAGGAAGAAGGGCGCGATCAACAGGTACGGCATGTACCGCACGTCGAAGCGGTGCAGGCGGTCACGCCAGGTCAACGACCGGCCGGGAGCTGGCCGGGGGCGGCGGGTGGCCGGTTCGGGGGCCGCGCGCGTGGTGGACATGGGGACACTCCAGGTGCGGGGGCGAGGGGGACGGAGACCGTGGCGAGGGGTGGCGCGGGCGCCCACGCGCCCGTGCCACCCCCGATCGCGCTACTTGCTGGCCTTCTCGGCTTCCTTGATCGCCTCGGCCCAGGCCGCGCCCGGCGCGAGCGTGCCGTTCTGCACCCGGTTGATCACGTTCTCCACCGCGACCCGGGTCGGGCCGTTCTTCCGGCCCAGGTACTGCGGCGTCAGGCCCTCCGCCATCTTCGGGAAGATCTGGCCGACCGGCGCGTCGCTGAAGAACTCGTTCTTGAAGTCCGCGATCGCCGCGTCGGTGTAGAGCCCCGGCTGCGAGGGCAGGTTGCCGACCGTCTTGAAGACCTCGATCTGCTGCTCCGGCTGGATCAGCCACTCCAGGAACCGGTACGCCTCGTCGACGTTCTTGCCCTGCTTGGGGACGGTGAGGAAGGAGCCACCCCAGTTTCCGCCGCCGCCGGGCACCGCGGCGATGTCCCACTTGCCCTTGGTGCCGGGCGCGGTGTTCTGGATGTGCCCGAGCATCCACGCCGGGCAGGGCAGCACCGCGAAGGCCCCGCTGGTGAAGCCCTTGTCCCAGTCGGCCTGGAAGCTGGTGAGGTTCGCCGAGAGGCCGGCGTCGGCCGCCTGCACCGCGTAGTCGAAGGCGACCTTGGGGCCACCCTCCATCTGGAGCTGTTCGTTCTCGTCGTAGAAGCCGGCCGGCTGCTGACCCAGGATCGGGTTGAACAGGTTGGTGGCGTTGTCGATGAACTTCTTCTTCGTCTTGGCGGTGTACTGCTGGCCGACCTGGAGGAACTGCTCCCAGGTGGGCCAGA
This sequence comes from Micromonospora sp. WMMD1082, assembly GCF_029626175.1. Classification (NCBI taxonomy): domain Bacteria; kingdom Bacillati; phylum Actinomycetota; class Actinomycetes; order Micromonosporales; family Micromonosporaceae; genus Micromonospora; species Micromonospora sp. WMMD1082. Next base: position 396,606 of record NZ_JARUBM010000002.1, read on the forward strand.
GCGCGGACACCTGGTCGCGCTCGGTGGGCAGGTCAGCGGCGGCGAACAGGTCGGTGCGGTAGCACATGGCCAGCCCGCCGACGTCGGTGCCGAGACCGATCTGGGTGTTGCCGTCGGCCGAGAGCGACTGCTTCCACTTCCACGGCAGGTAGTTGCTCTCGTACTTGCCGGCGCCCTTGTCGAGCAGGTTGACGAACTGGTCGGCCTGGCTGCGGAACTGGACGATGAACCCCTCGTCGATGGCCGCGATGTCGGGCGCGCCCGAACCGGCGATCAGCTTCTTCTGCAGGTCCTCGTGCTGGGCGTTGTACTCGCCCGAGTTGAGAGCGATCTTGACGTTCTGGTTCTCCGCCTCGTACTTCGCCTTCAGATCCTGCAGGCCGAAGTCGCCCCAGAAGTTGATTGTCAGCGTTACCGCGCCATCACCACCGGAGCCACCTGTGGTGCTGCGCCCGCTGCACGCGACGACCAGGGATCCGACCACCAGACCCACGGCTGCGACCCGCAGCCAACGAGGCGTAGACCGTCTCATGACCCATCCTCCGAGACCATTGGGAACGCTCCCGAGATCGAGATGCGTTGACTGAACCGGATAAGTGAGGCCACCGTACGGGCGCGCTCCCACAGTGTCAACGACGGGTTAACGGCGTGGCCAACCCGTAACCTGAGCACCCCGATCGCCTGCGCGAAACAGCCTGATAGACCGCTGTCCTACGCAGCTCGATACGGGCGACGCGATGATCGTGCGGCGTTCCGTCCTAGACTGAACCGAACAAGTTCCGGCGCCCCGACCGGCGCTCGCGGTCACCTGACCCGCGCCGGGTCACGAGCGGGCCGCCGGGTAGCGTGTCCAGCGCCGCCCGCGCCACCGGCGTGGTGCCGGCAGGACGGACTGGTTCAGGAGGAAGTCGCCGGTGAAGCGGCCCACCATCGCGGATGTCGCCCGGCGGGCGGGGGTTTCCAAGGGCGCGGTGTCGTACGCGCTGAACGGCCAGCCGGGCGTCTCCGAGGCGACCCGGCAGCGCATCCTCGCCATCGCCGCCGAGATCGGGTTCAGCCCGAGCAGCGCCGCCCGTGCCCTCTCCGGTGCGACCGCCCGGGCGATCGGGCTGATCCTCGCCCGGCCGGCGCGGACCCTCGGCATCGAGCCCTTCTTCATGGAGCTGATCAGCGGCGTGGAGGCGGAACTGTCCGCCCGGTCGTACGCGCTGACCCTTCAGGTGGTGGCCGACCAGAGCGCGGAGATCGCGGTCTACCGGCGCTGGTGGGGCGAGCGGCGGGTGGACGGCGTGCTGGTCTGCGACCTGCGTACCAACGACGGGCGGGTGCCGGTGCTGGAGGAGCTCGGCCTGCCGGCCGTGGTGATCGGCGGGCCGGCGGGCACCGGCGGGCTGCCCAGCGTCTGGTCGAACGACGCGGCGGCGCTGGTGGAGACCGTGGAATACCTCTACGCCCTGGGCCACCGGCGGATCGCCCGGGTCGGCGGCCTGCCCGAGCTGCTGCACACCGCGATCCGCACCGACGCCTTCACCGAGGTGTGCCGGCGCCTCGGCCTCGCCGAGGCGGTCACCGCCTCCTCCGACTACACCGGGGAGGAGGGCGCCCGGGCCACCCGGCGGCTGCTCAGCTCCCGCGTCCGCCCCACCGCGGTGATCTACGACAACGACGTCATGGCGGTCGCCGGGCTCTCGGTCGCCCAGGAGATGGGGCTCGCGGTCCCCGCCGACCTGTCCATCGTGGCCTGGGACGACTCGCCGCTGTGCCGGCTGGTGCACCCGCCGCTCACGGCGCTCGGCCGGGACATCCCGGCCTACGGCGCGCACGCCGCGCGTCAGTTGTTGCAGATGATCGAGGGAGCACCGACGGTCGGGCTGGAGGACGAGACGGCCCATCTGACCCCGCGCGGCAGCACCGGCCCGGCGCCCAGGTGAAACGGTTAAGCGCTCCCGGCGGTCATCGGGACGTGGACGGAAACTCCTCGAAGTACGCCTCGACCCGCTCCGCGGTCGCCGGGCGGGCCAGCTCGAACCCCTGGCCGTAACGGCAGCCGGCCCGGTGCGCCCCCTCGACCTGGTGGGCGGACTCCAGTTCCTCGGCCACCACCTCCAGGCCCAACCGGTCGGCCACGGTGACCACCACGTCCAGCAGCGGGCGGTGCGGATCGCCGCCCGCGACCGACGCCTCCGGCCCGACCTTGAGCAGGTCGATCGGCAGCCGCCGGAGCTGGGCGAGGGAGGCGTGCTCGGCCCGGAAGTCGTCCAGCGCGGTGCGGATGCCCATCGAGCGCAACCCGGCCAGTCGGGCCACCACCGTCGGCAGCTCCGCGGCGACCCGGGGCTCGGCGACCTCGACCACCAGCTGGTCCGGCCCCACCCCGTACGCCTCCAGGACGGCCGCCGTCCGGGGCACGAAGTCCGGTGAGGTGAGTTCGCGGGCGGTGACGTTGACCGCCATCCAGAGCCCCCGACGGCCGACCGACCAGTCGGCCAGCTGGCGGCAGGCCCGATCCAACACCCAGGCGCCCAGCTCGCCGACGATGTCGAGATCCTCGGCCACCGGCAGCAGCTCCGCCGGGAACACGGTGCCGAGCGCGGGGTTGCGCCAGCGCAGCAGCGCCTCCGTGCCGACCGGCGACCGGTCGGCCAGCGCGAGCACCGGCTGGTAGACCAGATCCAGCTCGCCCCGGGCGACCGCGCCGGGCAGCTCCCGCTCCAGGTCCAGCCGGCGGACCAGTTGCTCCTCCAGGTAGGCGTCGTACCACTCGACCCGGTCCCGCCCGAGCTGGGCCGCGCGCCGCCGGGCCAGATCCGCCTGCCGGAGCACGTCCTCCGGCCGGCCACGGGTCAGCTCGGCGAGCCCGATGCTGGGTCGCGACCGCAGCGCCGCCCCCGACACCTCGTACGGCCGGCCCAGTGCGGTGAGCAGTCGGGTGCCCAGCGCGTAGGCCAGCACCGGCCCGACCCCGGTGACCACCGCGAGCCCGCTGCCGGTCAGGTCGAACACCTCGTCCCCTTCGGCGGCCACGGCCCGGGCCCGGCGGACGGCCTCGGCGCCCACGTCGTCGCGCACGACCGGACCGGGCAACTCGGTGAGGTGCAGGTCGACCACGAGCAGCGTGCCGGAGGCGGGTTCGGGCCGCTCCGCCAGGGCGCGCAGCAGGGCGGCACGGCCGGCCGGTACGCCGACGTCGGCGAGCGCCGGAGCCGGCGCGACCGTCCCCGCCACCGGGGGCGGTGCCGCCGGCGGGTCCGGCGCGGCCGCCGGCGCCGACCCGGCGCCGCCGAGCAGTTCGCGGGCCACCAGCGACGGCACCGCGGCGAGCGCGAGCAGCACCGCGGTCCGGTCCGGCAGCAGACCGGCCTGCAACTGGTGGACGATGGCCAGCACCACCGCCACCGCCGGAACCACCGCCCTCGGCCAGACCCACGGGGCCTGCCGGGACGCGTCGCCCCGCACCACCCCCCGTACCCCGGCGGCGACCAGCAGCACACCGGCCACCAGTGACGGCACGACCAGCAGCGCGGCCCGCCCGGCGGCGGGGCCGGCGGGCAGCGCGGCCAGCAGCACCAGGGCGAGCAGGGTCAGCGCCGCTCCGGCCCGGCACCGGGCGACGCCGGAGCGGCGGCGCGCCCCGGTCAGCACCGTCAACGCGTCGACGGCGAGCACGCCCACGGCGACCGCGACGACCAGCCGCACTGGTGCCGGGACACCGGCGTACGGCAGCAGCAGCCAGGCGGCGAGCACCAGGCAGAGGCCGGGTGGCGCGCCGTCGAGCAGCTGGCGCGGCCACCTCCGGGCCGGCGGACGCGGCCGTCGGGGCAGGCTGAGCAGGCCGCCGCCGAGCAGCGCGGTGGTGCCGGCGAGCCCGGCGACGGTCGCCGCCGGTCGGTACCCGGCGGAGGCCAGCGGCAGCACCGCCGCGGTCAGGCCGGCGGTCACCACCGCGGCGTGCAGCAGGGCGGCGGCTCGGCGAGGGCGGGCCGCCGCGCGGCGGGCCATCCGCCCGGCGGGCGGGCCGGCGGCCGGCGAGTCGGGACCGAGGGTCAGCCGGGACAGGCGTACGCCGGCCAGCGTGGAGGCGGCGGCACCGGCGAGCGCCACCACGGCGAGGGCCGGCACGTGACCGGTCGCACCGAGGACCACCAGCACGGCGGTCACCGCGAGGACGCAGATCTCCGGCAGGATCGGACGGTACGCGGCACGGGACGGGGCGGCACGGAACACAGACGGGACGGGCACGACGTTCGCCTTCGTGAGGGGGCACGGGGGCGGTGCGGCGGTGCGTGGCCGGCGGAGATGGTCCGCCGTCCACCACCGGTGAACGAGTCGGCCGGCGAGAAGTTGCGGCCGATCGACCGTGAGCGATATCACGGACCCGGTCGGCGACGCGGGCGGACGGCCGTGACAGCCCGCTCCGGGCGCGCCACCGAGGGGGTGGAATCATCGGGGCATGTCCCGCTCCGACACCGCCCGGTTCCGGCACCACCAGGCCATCCTGGTCGCGGCGATCGTCGCCCTCATCGGCGCCCTGCCGCTGGCCGGTGCTCGCGCGTACCTGCTGCCGGTGCTGCTGGCGCCACTGACGGTGGCCGTCTGGGCCTGGCGCGCCGGCACCGACGCCGACGTCCGGGGGCTGCGGGTGCGCGCGCTCGCCGGGCAGCGCCGCATCCCCTGGGACCAGGTGGTCGAGCTGGGGTCGGACCCGCGCGGCCGGGCGGTCGCCCGGCTCGACGACGGCCGGCGGTTGGTGCTGCCGGCCGTCCGCCGCGAGGACCTGCCGCGGCTGGTGGCCGCGGCCGGGCGCGGCGGCACCGAGCCGGCTCAGTAGCCGTCCACCACCACGTTGCGCGGCGTCTCCCCGGCCGCGAACCGCCGGATCTGCTGACCGACCAGGCGGTACGCCCGTGGCAGCAGGCCCCGCACCGAACCGGCCACGTGCGGGGTGAGCAGCACGTTCGGCATCTCCCAGAGCGGATGCCCGGCGGGCAGCGGCTCGGGATCCGTCACGTCCAGGGCGGCGGAGATGCGGCCGGTGGCCAGCTCGGCGACCAGCGCGTCGGTCCGGGCCACCGGCCCCCGGGCGGCGTTCACCAGCAGCGCGCCGTCGCGCATCGCGGCCAGGAACTTCTCGTCGACCAGCCCCCGGGTCTGCGCGGTCAGCGGCACCAGCAGCACCACGACGTCGGCGTGTGGCAGCAGCTGCGGCAGCTCGGCGACGCCGCGCACCCCCTGATCCGCCCGGGCGGTGCGGGCCACCAGGGTGAACTCCACCTCGAACGGCGCGAGGCGGTCCCGCAGCGCGGTGCCGATCGAACCCGCGCCGACGATCAACACCCGCTTGCCGGCCAGCTCGTCGGTGGGGGTCACCTCGTCGTACGCCCACCGCCGGTCGGCCTGGGCGCGGGCCATCGCCGGGAAGGCGCGCAGCTGGGACAGGATCGCCGCGACCACCCACTCCGCGGTGGAGGGGTCGTGCACTCCCCGGGCGTCGCAGAGCGTGACCCCCGGCGGCACCCGGTCGACCCAGGCGTCCGCGCCGGCCGAGAGCAGCTGCACCACCGCCAGGTCGGGCAGCTCGTGCAGCAGGGCCGTGGCGTTCACCCCGGCGAGGAAGGGTGGCACCCAGAACCGGACGCCGGCCACCGGCGAGGGCAGCGCGGCCGGATCGTCCATCGTCTCGACGGTGACCTCCGGCGGCAGCTCGCCGAGCAGGGCGTGACCGGCCTCGTGCGGGATCCATACCTTCACGTTCGCCGACGATAGGCCCCCGCACGCCGCACCAGCCGATGGGGGGTCGGTCGCGTGGACGTGCGCGGCGGCGGCCACACCGGGCTACGCTGGGCCGGGTGAGCGCTCCCCCGTACCTCCGCGCCCGTCAGGTCCGTACCGCCCTCGCGGCGTCCTGCGCGACACTGCTGCTCGCCGCCGGCGGTTGCAGCCTCGGTGAACCGGAGCCGGATCCGGCCGGCGAACCACCGAACCTGCCCACCCCCTCGGCCACGGCGGGCAACGGCGACCGGGAACTCGTCGCCACCATGCTCGCGCAGGGGCTGCGCGTGCCGTGGGGCATCGCGTTCCTGCCCGACGGCGGCGCCCTGGTCACCGAGCGTGACAGCGGCCGGATCGTCCAGGTCGGTCCGGAGTCGAACGCGGACGGCCTGAAGGTCACCGAGGTGCAGACCATCGACGACGCGGTCGCCTCGGGCGAGGGTGGTCTGCTGGGGATCGCGGTGTCGCCGGAGTTCGCGCAGGACCGGACGGTCTTCGTCTACTACACCGCCGAGCGGGACAACCGGATCGCCCGGCTGCGGCTCGGCGAGGAGCCCACGCCGATCCTGACCGGCATCCCCAAGGCGGGCATCCACAACGGCGGCGGCCTCGCGTTCGGGCCCGACGGGCAGCTCTACGCCAGCACCGGCGACGCCGGGGACACCGACCAGTCGCAGGACGTGAAGCAGCTCGGCGGCAAGATCCTGCGGATCACGCCGGAGGGGAAGCCGGCACCCGGCAACCCCTTCCCGAACTCCCCGGTCTGGTCGCTGGGCCACCGCAACGTGCAGGGCATCGCCTGGGACGGCGACCGGATGTACGCCGTCGAGTTCGGCCAGAACACCTGGGACGAGATCAACGAGATCACCAAGGGCAAGAACTACGGCTGGCCCGAGGTCGAGGGGCGCGGCGACGACGAGAAGTACGTCGACCCGATCGTGCAGTGGTCGACCGACGAGGCGTCCTGCTCCGGCCTAGCCGCGCAGGAACGGATGCTCGCCACCGCGTGCCTGCGCGGCCAGCGTCTCTGGCTGGTCGAGCTGACCGAGACCGGCACGGTGCTCGGTCAGCCGCAGGCGCTGCTGACCGAGCGGTACGGGCGGCTGCGCGCGATCGCCGCCGCACCGGACGGCTCGCTCTGGGTCAGCACCTCCAACCACGACGGGCGGGGCCGGCCGGCGCCGGAGGACGACCGGCTGCTGCGGCTCGTCTTCGCCGGTGGCGGTGCCGGCCGCAGCTGAGGCCGGCACACGCCGCATCAGCCAGGTTTGCCAAGATCCTTCGCCGGGCAGGTCAGAATCTCAGCATGGACGGTCAGCAGAACGAGGAGCCGCGCCGCGACCGGGACGGGGGTACGCCCGCCGGTCGCCCGCGCCGCCTCCCCCCGCTGGGGCGGGCCGCCGCCGACGCACGCGCGGCCGGGCGCCGCACCGCCGTACGTCGCACGGCCGTCGCCCTGGCCGTCCTGGTCGTCACGCTCGCCGGGGTGCTGCTCGGGGTTCTCGCCGGCGGGCAGGTGGGCACCGACATCGGCCCGTTCCACGCCCGGCTGTCGGTCGCGCCGGCGGCCGAGGGCAGCACCACGGTCGACATCCCGCCGCTGGGCTCGCTGCTGCTGGACAGCCACGACGGGCCGACCCGCCTGACGGTGGAGTTGGGCGCGCTGGACCAGGGCCGCACGGAGGCGCTCTTCGACGATCCCGCGAGCCTCAACCGGGCCACCCAGTCGGCGGTCGACGACATCCAGGAGGGCGTGCTGCGGCTCGGCCTGCGGACGCTCGGCTCCGCCGTACTGGCGACCCTGGTGCTGGCCCTGCTGGTCTTCCGGGACACCCGGCGGGCGGCCTGGGCCGGCGCGCTGGCCCTGGTGATCACCGCGGGCAGCCTGGGCACCGCCGCGGCGACCATGCGCCCGCAGGCGATCGAGGAACCCCGGTACGAAGGGCTGCTGGTCAACGCCCCGGCGATCGTGGGCGACGTGCGCCGGATCGCCGACGACTACACCCGGTACGGCGAGCAGCTCCAGCGGCTCATCGGCAACGTCACCCAGCTCTACACCACGGTCTCGGCGCTGCCGTTGTACGAGCCGGAGCCGGGCACCACCCGGGTGCTGCACATCTCCGACCTGCACCTCAACCCGGCCGCCTGGCAGCTCATCCGGACCGTGACCGAGCAGTTCGGCATCGACGTGGTGATCGACACCGGCGACATCACCGACTGGGGCACCGAGCCGGAGGCGTCCTACGTCGGCTCGATCAGCCTGCTCCGCAAGCCGTACGTCTACATCCGGGGCAACCACGACTCGGGGCGTACGGCCGCCGCGGTGGCCCGCCAGCCGAACGCGATCGTGCTGGACAACACGACCAGGACCGTCGCCGGGCTGACCATCGCGGGCATCGGCGACCCCCGCTTCACCCCGGACAAGAGCACCTCACCGGCCAGTGGCGGGCTGACCCAGTCCACCGCCAACGAGCTGATCGACACCGGCGAGAGGCTGGCCGCCACGATCCGTAGTTCGCCCCGGCCGGTGAACATCGCGCTGGTGCACGATCCGGCCGCCGCCGGCCCGCTCTCCGGCACCTGCCCGCTGGTGCTCGCCGGGCACACGCACAGCCGGCAGGTCAACACGCTGCCGGAGGTGCCGGGCCAGCAGCCCACCACGCTGATGGTGCAGGGTTCCACCGGCGGTGCCGGGCTGCGCGGGCTGGAGGGCGAGGAGCCGACACCGCTGGCGATGACCGTGCTCTACTTCGACCAGGAGAAGCAACTCCAGGCGTACGACAACATCACCGTCGGCGGCACCGGCCAGGCGCAGGTTAACCTCGAACGCACCGTGATCGAGCCACCGGCGAACGGGCCGCTCGCCACCACGCCCACTCCCGCCATCACGCCCACCCCCACGCCGACCCGCTGACGAGGGCGCGACCGGTGCCCCGCCCGCCGCCGGTCAGCGGAGAGCGAGGGCGGCCAGGGCGGCGTTGACGATGCTGCCGGGGAGCAGGTCGTGCAGCTCGTATAGGTCGTGCACGGTGCCGGACTGGCCGAACTCGTCCACGCCGAGCGGCACCGCGGGCGCGCCCACCGCCGAGCCGAGCCAGGCCATGGCGTGCGAGGCGGCGTCGTGCACGGTGACCACCGGCACCCGGTCGGCGAAGGCGGACCGCAGCGCACCGGGCACGCTGGGCACGGTGGCCGTGCGGACGCCCTGCCGCAGGGTGCGCTGCCAGGCGCGGTAGAGCCGGTCCAGGCTGGTCACGTCGACGACGTGGGCGGCGACGCCCTCGTCCGCCAGCTCCGCCGCCGCGGCCAGCACCTCGGGCAGCACCGCGCCCGAGGCGGCCAGCTGCACCGTCGGCGCGTCGGCCAGGTGCGGGTACGCCTGGTGGGCGTCGACCAGCCGGTACGCCCCGGCGAGCACCTGCCGGCGCAGCACCGCGTCGCCGAGCCGGGCGCGGGCCGCCTCGAACGGCGTCTGGTCGACCGGACGGGTGCTGAGCCGGAAGTAGTACGCCCCGTCCTCGGCCGGCGCGGCCGTCGGCGTCGGCTGCGCCGCACCGGCGATCTGGCCGAGCGCGTCGCAGAGCAGCCAGTCGAGGCTGCCCGCGTACGCGGGCTCGACGAAGGTCACCCCGGGCAGTTCCAGGCCCACGCTCGCGGTGATGGTGGACTGGTGGGCGCCGCCCTCCGGGGCCAGCGTGATGCCGGACGGGGTGCCCGCGACGACGAACCGGGAGCCGGAGTAGGTGCCGTAGAGGAAGGCGTCCAGACCGCGCAGCACGAACGGGTCGTAGACGGTGCCGACCGGCAGCAGCGGCTGCCCGGACAGGTCCCACGCCAGGCCGAGCTGGCCGAGCAGCAGGAACAGGTTCATCTCGGAGATGCCCAGCTCGATGTGCTGCCCGCCGGGGCTCTCCGTCCAGCGCAGCATCCGGTCCTCCGACCAGGAACGCCGCTCGGTCGGGGCGAACACGCCGGTCTTGTTGATGAACCCGGCGAGGTTGGTCGAGGTGGCCACGTCCGGCGCGGTGGTGACCAGGTACTTCCCCACCTGCGGGTCGCGGGCCAGGTCGACCAGCACCCGACCGAAGACCTCCTGGGTGGAGATCGGCTTGTTCGCGCGTACCCTCGTGGTCTGCGGGACGGTGACCCCGAGCGCCCGCTCGCGGGGCGCGCGGGACAGCGACTCCCGGCGCTGCCCGGCCCGGATGCCGGCCGGTGACGCCGGGTCGAGGCGGTCCCACTCGGTGTCCCGGGTCAACCGGTGCGCCGTCCGCAACGCGTCGACCTGCTCGCCGGTGAGCAGCGCCGAGTGGTTGCGCGGATTGCCGGCGATCGGCAGACCCCAACCCTTGACGGTGTACGCGAACACCACGCTCGGCCGGTCGGTCACCGCGTCGCACTGGGCGTACGCGTCGAGCAGCGCCGCGAGGTCGTGCCCGCCCAGGTCGGTGACGAGCGGGCCCAGCTCCTCGTCGGCGATGTCGGCGATGAACGCCGCGATGCCGTCCGGCGCGCCGTCCAGGAACTGCTTGCGCAGCGCCGGCCCGGCCAGCCCGAACAGCGACTGGTACTGCTCGTTCGGCATGGCGTCGATCCAGTCGCGCAGCGCCTCCCCGCCCGGCCGGGCGTACGCCTGCGCGAGCCGGCGGCCGTACTTCACCTCGACCACGTGCCAGCCAGCGGCCTCGAACTGGCCGCGCCACTGGTCGATCCGCACCCCGGGGACGACCCGGTCCAGCGACTGCCGGTTGAAGTCGACCACCCACATCACGTTGCCGAGCCCGGTGGTGGCCGGGTCGGCGACCGCTCCCAGATGTTGCCCTCGTCCAGCTCGGCGTCGCCGATCAGCGCGACGAACCGGGAGTGCGGCCGGTCGCCGAAGTGCGCGTCGACGTAGCGCCGGGTCACCGCGGCGAACAGCGGCGCGGCGGCGCCGAGGCCGACCGAGCCGGTGGAGAAGTCGACCTCGTCCGGGTCCTTCGTCCGCGACGGGTACGACTGGAGACCGCCGCGCGCCCGCAGCCGGGTCAGGTACGACCGGTCGAGGTTGCCCAGCAGGTACTGGATGGCGTGGAAGACCGGGGAGGCGTGCGGCTTGACCGCGACCCGGTCCTCGGCGGCCAGGTGGGCGAACCAGAGCGCGGTCATCGCGGTGACCAGCGAGGCGCTGGACGCCTGGTGCCCGCCGACCTTCACCCCGTCCCCGGCGCCGCGCTCGTGGTTAGCCGCGTCCACGATCCGGGTGGCGAGCCACAACACCCGCCGCTGGATCTCGTCGAGGACATCGAGGTCGTGCTGGTTCACGGTGGACTCCAGGGCTCCGGCACGTCGTCGTTGACGCCCGGTTCGGGGGTGGGTGGTGCTGGCGACTCAGGCGCCGAGGCGCGCCAGGATCAGTTCGCGGACGGTCTTGGCGTCGGCCTGGCCGCGGGTGGTCTTCATGACCGCGCCGACCAGGGCGCCGGCCGCGGCGACCTTGCCGCTGCGCACCTTGTCGGCGATGGCCGGGTTGGCGGCGATCGCCTCGTCCACGGCGGCGGTCAGCGCGCCGGTGTCGGAGACGACCTCCAGGTTGCGGTTGGTCATGATCTCGGTCGGGGAGCCCTCCCCGGCGACCACGCCCTCCAGCACCGTACGGGCCAGCTTGTCGTTGAGCTTGCCGGCGTCGACCAGGCCCTGCAGCTCGGCGACCTGCGTCGGGGTGGCCCCGATGTCGGCCAGCTCCACGCCCGTCTCGTTGGCCCGCCGGGACAGCTCGCCGAGCCACCACTTGCGGGCCGCCGCCGGGGTCGCACCGGCGGCCACCGTGGCCTCGATCAGCTCGACCGCGCCGGCGTTGAGCACCGACTGCATGTCCGCGTCGGAGAGCCCCCACGCCTGCTGGAGCCGGCGGCGGTGCAGCCGGGGCAGCTCCGGCAGGGCGGCCTTCAGCTCGGCCACCCAGGCCGGGTCCGGCGCGAGCGGCACCAGGTCCGGCTCGGGGAAGTACCGGTAGTCGGTGGCGGTCTCCTTGGACCGGCCGGGGGTGGTGTCCCCGGTGTCCTCGTGGAAGTGCCGGGTCTCCTGGGTGATCCGCCCGCCCGCGTCGAGCACCGACGCCTGGCGCAGCATCTCCGAGCGGACCGCCCGCTCCACCGACCGCAGCGAGTTGACGTTCTTCGTCTCGGTGCGGGTGCCCCACTCCTCGCCGGGCAGGTTCAGCGAGGTGTTCACGTCGCAGCGCAGCGAGCCCTCCTCCATGCGTACGTCGGAGACGCCGAGCGAGCGGAGCACGTCGCGCAGTTCGGTGACGTACGCGCGGGCCACCTCGGGGGCGAGCGCGGCGGTGCCGGGGATCGGCTTGGTGACGATCTCGACCAGCGGGATGCCGGCCCGGTTGTAGTCGACCAGCGACTCGGTCGCGCCGTGGATGCGGCCGGTGGCGCCGCCGACGTGCAGCGTCTTGCCGGTGTCCTCCTCCAGGTGCACCCGCTCGATGCCGATCCGCACCATCTCACCGTTCACCTCGACGTCCAGGTAACCGTCGACGCAGAGCGGCTCGTCGTACTGGCTGATCTGGAAGTTCTTCGGCATGTCCGGGTAGAAGTAGTTCTTCCGGGCGAACCGGCACCACGTCGCGATGGAGCAGCTCAGGGCCAGGCCGATCCGGATGGTCGCCTCGATGGCCGCGGAGTTGGCCACCGGCAGCGAGCCGGGCAGGCCCAGGCAGACCGGGCAGACCCGGGTGTTCGGCTCGCCACCGAAGTCGGTCGGGCAGCCGCAGAACATCTTCGTGTTCGTGCCCAGCTCGACGTGGGTCTCCAGGCCGATCACCGGCTCGTAGCGCGCGACGACCTCGTCGTACGCGGGCAGTGTCGTCGTCATCGGTGCTCCCTGCCTCACAGTGCCGGTGGAGTGAACGTGCCGACGGCGCTCTCCAGCGCGGCGGCGACCCGGTACATCCGGTCGTCGGCCATCGTCGGGGCCATCACCTGAAGACCGACCGGCAGCCCGTCGGAGAGCCCGCACGGCACCGAGATGCCCGGCCCGCCGTAGAGGTTGGTCGGGATGGTGAACAGGTCGGCCAGGTACATCTGGTACGGGTCGGCGGTGCGCGCGCCCAGCGGGAACGCCACGAACGGGGTGGTCGGCGAGATCAGCGCGTCGACCCGCTCGAACGCCGCGGTGAAGTCGCGGGTGATCAGCGTACGCACCTTCTGCGCCTGCCCGTAGTAGGCGTCGTAGTAGCCCGAGGAGAGCGCGTACGTGCCGATCATGATGCGTCGCTTGACCTCGGCGCCGAACCCGGCCTCCCGGGTCAGCGACATGACCTCCTCCAGCGACCGGTTGCCGTCGTCACCGGCCCGCAGCCCGAACCGAACGCCGTCGAAGCGGGCCAGGTTGGAGGAGCACTCGCTGGGCGCGATCAGGTAGTACGCGGGCAGCGCGTACCGGAAGTGCGGGCAGGAGATTTCGACGATCTCCGCGCCGAGCTTCGTCAACGTGTCGACGGCCTCGTCGAAGGCGGCCGTCACCCCCGGTTCGGCGCCCTCGCCGCCGAACTCGGTGACGATGCCCAGCCGCACCCCGCTCAGGTCGCCGGTGGCGCCGAGCTTCGCCGCGGCCACCACGTCCGGCACCGGCGCCGGGATGGAGGTGGAGTCGCGCGGGTCGTGCCCGCCGATCGCGGCGTGCAGCAGCGCGGCGTCCAGCACCGTACGCGCGCACGGGCCGGGTGTGTCCAGCGAGGAGGAGAACGCCACCAGGCCGTACCGGGAGGTGCCGCCGTACGTCGGCTTCGCGCCGACGGTGCCGGTGACCGCGCCCGGCTGGCGGATCGAGCCGCCGGTGTCCGAGCCGATCGCCAGCGGCGCCTCGTACGCGGCCAGCGCCGCGGCGCTCCCCCCACCGGAACCGCCGGGGATGCGGTCGGTGTCCCACGGGTTGCGGGTCGGCCCGTACGCGGAGTATTCCGTGGAGGAGCCCATCGCGAACTCGTCCATGTTGGTCTTGCCGAGCATCACCGTGCCGGCGGCGCGCAGCCGCTCCACGATGGTCGAGTCGTACGGCGGGCGCCAACCCTCCAGGATCTTCGACCCGACGGTGGTCGGCACGCCCCTGGTGGTCAGCACGTCCTTGACCGCCACCGGCACGCCGGCCAGCGGGCCCAGCTCCGCGCCGGTGGCGCGGCGGGCGTCGACGGCGCGGGCGGCGGCCAGCGCGCCCTCGGTGTCGACGTGCAGGAAGGCGTTGACCCGGTCGTCGACGGCGGCGATCCGGTCCAGGTGGGCCTGGGTGATCTCGACCGCGGAGGTCTCACCGGCGGCGACGAGTCCCGCGATCTGGGTCGCGGTCAATCTGGTGACGTCGGTCATGAGGCCACATCCTCGTCCAGGATCCGCGGTACGCGGAACCGCTGCTCCTCCGCGTCGGGCGCACCCGACAGCGCCTCCTCGGGCGTCAGGCCCGGCGTCACGACGTCCGCCCGGAGCACGTTGGTCAGTGGCACCGAGTGCGAGGTCGGCGGGATGTCCGCGGCGGCGACCTCGCCCACCTGGGCGACCGCTTGGAGGATCACGTCGAGCTGGCCGGCGAAGGTGTCCAGTTCCTCCTCCGTCACGGCGAGCCGCGACAGTCGCGCCAGGTGCGCGACCTCCTCGCGGGAGATGGCGGCCATCGGTGCCCCCTTCGTGGCTGTGCTGCGTCTGCCTGACGTGCGCCGCGCTGGCGCCCGGTACGCGACGCGCGGTGACGGCACCGAGTCTATTGTTCCGCGCCGGGCGGGCCGCTGCCGGCTCCCCGGGCCGCCCGGCACCGCCGGGTCACCGGGCGTGCCGGCGGGGCACCTCCGCCTCGTCGTGGCCGCCGAGCGGGCGCAGCGGACGGTACCGGGCCAGCCAGGCGACCAGTTCCTCGGCCGGCATCGGCCGGGCGTAGAACCAGCCCTGGGCGGCGTCGCAGCCGGCCGCGTGCAGCATCCGCCAGGTCCGCTCGTCCTCCACCCCCTCGGCCACCACCCGCAGGCCCAACGCCTTGGCCAGCTCGATCGTGGAGCGGACGATCGCCGCGTCGTCGGTGTCCTCGGCCATGCCGAGCACGAACGAGCGGTCGACCTTCACCTCCACCAGCGGCAGCCGGCGCAGGTGCTGGAGGGAGGAGTACCCGGTGCCGAAGTCGTCCAGCGCGATGCCCACCCCGATCCGGTGCAGCCGGGTGATGGTGGTCAGCACCCGGCGCGGGTCGGCCATCAGCGCACCCTCGGTGATCTCCAGTTGCAGCCGGTCCGGTGCGACGCCGTAGCGGGCGAGCCGGTCGGCGATCTGGTCGGCGATCTCGCCGGTGTGCAGGTCGCGGACGCTGACGTTGACCGCCGCCCGCAGCCCGAGGCCCGCCGCCGACCACTTGGCGAGCTGCTCCACCACGTCGTCGACGACCCGGCGGGTGAGCAGGCGCATCACCGCGCTCTGCTCGGCGACCCGGATCAGCTCCTCCGGGTCGACCATCCCCCGGCGCGGATGCCGCCAGCGCAGCAGCGCCTCCACCCCGACCACCTCGCCGGTGGCGATGGCGATCTGCGGCTGGTAATACATCATGATCTCGCCGGCGTCACCGGCCGGTTCCGTGCCGTCGGCCGGCGGCGCCACGTCGGGTTGCCCGCCGCCCGGTGCCGGGCCCGACCGGTCGGTTGAGTGCGTCGGCGCCGACCACACCTCGGCCTGACGGGCGGCCCCGGTGTCGGCCGCCACCGCACCGCTGGTCGCCGTGGGCCCGACCGGCCGGGCGGATCCGTCCGCCCGATCCATCCGGTCCGCCCGACGCAGTGTCGGGTCCGCGCCGGTCACGATCCGGGCGATCAGCTCGTCGTCGTGGTCCACCGCCCGAGGGCGGCGTCGCCGCCGGCTCCACCACCGGGCGCCGGGACGCTCGTCGGCCGGCGGGGAGGCGGGCAGCACCGCACCGTCCCCGCCGCGGACCGTCGGCACGTCGGCCGGTGCGTCGCCCTGGCCGGGCCGGCCCGGCGATCCCACCTCCAGCACCCGACGGAGGTCGGCCAGCAGGCCCAGCCGCTCCGGGGAGTTGTGGTCGGACTCGGCGGTGTAGACGGCGACCGTGTCGTTGCGGTGCTTCGCGTCGTACATCGCCACGTCGGCGTGGCGCATCAGGGTGGCGAAGTCCTCGCCGTGCTCCGGGTAGAGGGCGATGCCGATGGAACCGCCGACGTCGAGCGGCAACCCGTCCAGCGGCACCGGCTCGGCGAGGGCCTGCACGACCTGGTCGGCCAGGGATCGGGCCTCGCCGGCGTTGGTGAGCCCGGTCATGACGATCGCGAACTCGTCACCGCCGAGACGGGCGACCATCTGCGGCGGCTCGACCGCATCGGTCAGCCGGGCACTCACCTCGACCAGCAGCCGGTCGCCCACCGCGTGACCGAGCGCGTCGTTGACGTTCTTGAAGCGGTCCAGGTCGATCAGCAGCAGGGCCAGCCGGGCACCGGACTCACCCCGGGCCGCGCGCTCGGCGTGCCGGTACACCTGCTCGTTGACCTCGGCCAGCAACGCCTTGCGGTTGGGCAGCCCGGTGAGCGGGTCGAGTGCGGCCAGTTGGTGCTGTTCGACGGTGAGCCGGGCCATCCGGTACACCGCGAACAGCGGCACCAGCACCAGCGGGACCAGGGCCGCGCTGGCTCTCGCGGCGGTGACCAGCACCGGCGCGAGCAGCAGCAGCGACCCGGTGGAGAGCAGCTCGAAGGGCAGGCCGTGCCAGGCGTTGGGCCACCACCGCTCGCCGAACCGCAGCCGCACGGCGGCGGTGACCAGCCCGTAGTTGACCACGAACCAGGCGATGCCGGCGCCGCCGATCGCGGCGATGTCGGCCCCGCCCAGCGCTCCGCCGTCGAAGACGCCGCCCGGTCCCCACCGGGTGACCGCGTACGCGGCGGCCAGCGAGCAGGCGTACTGGCCGGCGTTGAAGGCCGTCCGCCAGGGTGCGTGCCGCATCCGGACCCCGGACACCACCACGGCGACCGCCTGCACCGCGACCGCCGGGCCGAGCCCCCAGCCGAGCAGGATCGCGAAGGTGAAACAGGTCGACGGAAAGACCGCCGAGGAGGACTGGCCCCGGCCGGGCGGAAGGAAGGGGCGCGCGTCGCAGGCCACGGCGAGCACCGCCATCGTCCAGAACGCCGCCGGCAGCTCCGGCAGGGTGGTGGCGAGCGACGCCAGTCCGTCGGCCGAGACCAGCACGGCCACCGCCAGCACCGCGGCGACGAACGTGGCGAACTGCGCGGTCCGTCCGGGTGGGACGAGGTTACGCGGGTCGGGCGACTCCATCACACCTCCCGGCACGAGACGGACGGCCCGTGGGTTTCACGCGCCGCGCCCCCATGAAACGCCCCCACCACCCGATTTCCCGCCGCGACAGTCACGAATCGGTCGTAGTCGTGATTAAGTTGGTATCCGGGCGTACGCTCCCAAGATCGTCATTCCTCGACCCGGGCCACCTGGCGGGCGGCGTCCGGACCGGAGTCGAGCAACACCCGGAGACCCTCCTCGTCGAGCACGGGCACCTTCAGGCTGGCCGCCTTGTCCGCCTTGGAGCCGGGGTTGTCGCCCACCACCACGAAGCCGGTCTTCTTCGACACCGAGCCGCTGACCTTCCCGCCCCGCGACTGGATCGCCTCCGCGGCCTGGTCCCGGGAGAACCCGGCGAGGGTGCCCGTCACCACCACGGTCACCCCTTCGAGCGGGCGCGGCCCCTCCGCCACCGCCTCCTCGGCCATCCGTACGCCCGCCTCGGCCCACTTGCGGACCACCTCGCGGTGCCAGTCCACGGCGAACCACTCGCGGATGCTGGCGGCGATGGTCGGGCCGACACCGTCGACCGAGGACAGTTCCTCCTCGGTGGCCCCGTCGATCGCCTCGACCGAGCGGAAGTGCCGGGCCAGCGCCTGTGCGGCGGTCGGCCCGACGTGCCGGATGGAGAGGGCCACCAGCACCCGCCACAGGTCGCGCTCCCTGGCCACGGCGAGGTTGTCGAGCAGCTTGACGGCGTTGCTGCCGAGGCTGCCGTCCTTGTTGACGAAGAAGGGCGAGCGGGCCAGCTGCTCGGCGTCGAGCGAGAACAGGTCGCCCTCGTCGGTGATGATCTGCGCGTCGAGCAGCGCGGCGCCGCTCTTGTAGCCGAGCGCCTCGATGTCGAAGGTGCCGCGCCCGGCCAGGTGGAACACCCGCTCGCGCAGCTGCGCCGGGCAGCTGCGCGAGTTGGGGCAGCGGATGTCCACGTCACCCTCCTTGGCCGGGGCGAGCGGGGTGCCGCAGACCGGGCAGCTGGTGGGCATGACGAACGGCCGGGCGTCCGGCGGGCGCAGGTCGACCACCGGGCCGAGCACCTCGGGGATCACGTCGCCGGCCTTGCGGATCACCACCGTGTCACCGATCAGCACCCCCTTGCGCTCGACCTCGCGCGCGTTGTGCAGGGTCGCGTACGCGACGGTGGAGCCGGCCACCTTGACCGGTTGGAGCACGGCCTGCGGGGTGACCCGCCCGGTGCGCCCGACCTGCACGTCGATGTCGAGCAGCGTGGTGTTGACCTCCTCCGGCGGGTACTTGAAGGCGATCGCCCAGCGGGGCGCCCGGCTGGTCGAGCCGAGCCGACCCTGGATCGGCACCGGGTCGATCTTCACCACCACCCCGTCGATCTCGTGCTCGACGTCGTGCCGGTGCGCCGCGTAGTGCGCGATGTAGTCCCGTACGCCGGTCAGGTCGGGCACCACCCGCCAGCGGTCGCTGGTGGGCAGCCCCCACGCCTTCAGCGCGCTGTACGACTCGGACTGGGTGGCCGGCTGGAAGCCGCGCCGGGCGCCGATGCCGTGCACCACCAGGCGCAGCGGCCGGGACGCGGTGATCCGCGGATCCTTCTGTCGCAGGCTGCCGGCGGCGGCGTTGCGCGGATTGGCGAAGGGCGCCTTGCCCTGCTCGACCAGGCCGGCGTTGAGGTCGGCGAAGCCCGCGACCGGGAAGTAGATCTCGCCGCGCACCTCGATGAACTCGGGGGCCGGGCCGAACTCCGCCGAGTCGGTCAGCCGGCTGGGCACGTCCCGGATGCTGCGGACGTTGGCGGTGACGTCCTCGCCGGTGCGACCGTCGCCCCGGGTGGCCGCCCGGACCAACCGGCCGCCCTCGTACGTCAGGTTGATCGCCAGCCCGTCGACCTTCAGCTCGCACAGGTAGGGCACCGGGCCGCCGGCGTCCCGCTCGACCCGCTCCGCCCAGGCGGCCAACTCCTCGTCGGCGAAGGCATTGTCCAGCGACATCATCCGTTCCGCGTGGGCGACCGGGGTGAAGTCGGTGGAGAAGGTGCCGCCGACGCGCTGGGTCGGCGAGTCGGGGGTGCGCAGCGCGGGGAACTCCTCCTCCAGCGCTGCCAGCTCGCGGAGCTGCCGGTCGAACTCGGCGTCGGAGACGGTCGGCGCGTCGAGCACGTAGTAGCGGTACTGGTGATCGGTCAGCTCCTGGCTCAGCGTGGCGTGCCGCTCCCGCGCCTGCGGGGTCGGCTCGGCGCCGGCCGCCGCCTCCTGCGCCGCACTGACCTGCTGGCCGATGGCTTCCTCGGACACCCCGCGACCTCCTGTGACTCGGTACCCCGGCACGGTATCCGGCCCGTGGGACACTCCGCCGACTCCCCCGGCATTCCAGCTGGTACGGCGGCCGTTGTTCGAGACCTCGCAATCAAAGATCCTCAGTGGTGTGGAACGAGAGTCTGTCGGTATGTGGTGGGACGTCCCTTGCCGCCGTCCTGGTGGACGAGGCCGCGATTACGCAGACTTCGGAGGGCCTTGCGGATGTTGGGTCCGGTCAGGTGGAGCATGGTTTCGAGTTGGGCGACAGTCCTCGGTCCGGGTGCGAGCGCGTCGTAGATCCGTAGCTCGGTGGCGTTGAGGGCCGGGCTCGTCGGCGTGCTTGCGGGGCCGCGGAGCAGCACGGTGAACCTGATGTTGGTGTCGATGTACTGCGCTGGTGGTAGGGCATGGTCTGACAGCTCGTGAGCGATGGTGGGGATGCCGCTGGCGAGGGCCTCGATGACCCGCCCGCCGGTGGCGGCCGAGCGGACGTGTTGGCAGATGGCCACGAGGAGCCCATTGCGGGCGGAGGTGACGGCGTCGTGGCCGAGGCGGTCGACGGTGATGCCGTACAGGCCACCGGGGTTGGTGATGACGAGCCGGTCGCGGCGTAGCCGTACCTCGATGGCGAAGGCCTGCGACCAGTGGTCGAGGTCGCGGTGGATGAGTGCGTTGGCGATGATTTCCCGAAACGCGACCAGGGGGTACGCGGGTCGATCGGCGACAGTGCCATCGGGGTTGGCGACGATGACCGTGTCGAACGTGCGGCGGGCCCAGTCCAGTGCCGTGTCGAGCATGCGAGGAATAGGCCCGGTGATCGTGATCTGGTTGCGCGCTCGTGCGGCGGGTGGATCATGAGGCAGAGGTTCGGCGGCGGCCTGGATGACATAGCGGGGGAAGAACTGTTGCGGATGGACGCCGAGGGTGAGAAGGCCAGCCGTGGTGGGTTGCCCGCCACTCACGGTCACGCCGGCCCGGCGCAACAACTCGGCGTCGTCGGTGAAGCGACCCAGCCCCGTGGCGTCCCGCTCGCGTACCGTCGCCAGGTATGAGGCGACCAGGTCTGGATCGAGATCGTCCAAGCTGGCACCGTCGACGGGCCGGCGGTCGAACAGCGGTGGCCGCCGGGCGGCAAGAAACCCTTGCGTCTCCAGGTCGGAGAGCGGGAAGTCGCCGTCGTAGCCGCGAAGGTACGCGGCGCCCGTGGCGGTGACCCGGCACGGTTTCGCCGACGGATCGCATTCGTGCACCCGGGCGACGATCACCGGCTGTCCATCAACGATGCCGTCGTCGATGGAGAGGCGCACCGGTGGTGTGTACGCGCGTGCCTTCGTGGCGAGACCCTGCTTGAGGGTTTGCAGATCGGCCAGGGGCACCGGACGGAAACCGGTACGTTCGTCCAAGCCCAGGATGATCGTCCCACCACCGGGAAGGTTTGCCAGGGCACTCAACGAGGCGGTTAGCGAGACAGGCAGCCCGCCTGCGGCGGCCTTGACCTCGACGTTGGTCGTGTCCCCGCCCGAGGCACGCAGCGTCTGTATCAGGTCGTCCAGGTCGTCGGCCATGACACGAAATGTAACTACGCTGGCGTTACATTTCAAGCTCTTAAGTTACATTTGATGTTGCGCCACCAACGACTGGCTATTCCCCGGCACGGTATCCGGCCCGTGGGACACTCCGCCGACTCCCCCGCCACTCCAGCTGGCACGGCAGCCGCGGTTCCCCGGCATTCCAGCGCTAGGGCCTGCGTTCCCAAGCGGCGGCGAGCGCGGCGAGTTGATCGGCGTACTCGATCCGGGTGGCCCACGGCGCCGGCCAGCCGGCCATCCCGTGGGCGGCACCGACGAAGGCTCCGGCAAGGGCGGCGATCGAGTCGGAGTCACCGGCGGTGGTGGCGCCGCGCGCCAGCGCGGCCACCGGGTCGTCGACGTGCCGCAGCGCGCAGAGCACGGCGGTGGCCAGGGCCTCCTCGGCGACCCAGCCCTCACCGGTCAGCCGGCACGGGTCGCCGCCGTCGTCCGGCGCGGCGAGCGCCGCATGTTCGCCCCGCAGCCCTTCGAGCCGGCCTGGGTTGCCTGCTGCCAGGGCAGCCCCCGGGACAGCTCGGCGCAGGCCCGCAGGCAGGTCATCCCCGGTGCGCGATTGTTCTCCGGACTGGCCGCCCAGTCGAGGAAGCGCCGCCGCAGCAGCGGCTCGACCGCCTCGGCGGTGTATCCGGGCGCGCCGTGCAGCGCCCAGCCCACCGCCAGGGCCATCTGGGTGTCGTCGGTGACCAGCGCCGGATCACCGACCAGCTCCCGGGGGCCGGTCGGACCGTACCGGCGGTTGATCTCGGCGACGCTGAGGAACTCGGTGGGCTTGCCCAGGGCGTCACCGTAGGCGAGACCGAAGAGCGAGCCGGCGGCCCGCCGGGGCGAGGGGGCGATCATGAAGGTGATGATGCCGCCGGCCGCAAGCCCCGGCCAGTGCCCGATCAGCCCACCGCCCCTCCCGCACCGGCCGCCGGAGGCCGGCGGTCAGCCCCAGCAGAGGCAGAATGGGTGGCCGGCCGGGTCGGCGTAGACCCGGAAGCCGTCGCCCTGGCCGGGCAGCCGCCGGGCGCCCAGGGCCAGGGCCGCCTTCTCCGCCGTGTCGATGTCGTCGACCGTGACATCGAGGTGGAACTGCTGGGGACGCTCCGGGTCGGGCCAGACCGGCGCGCGCAGCTCCGGCGCCCGTTGGAAGGCGAGCCGCGGCTGGTGCCCGGGATGGCCACCGAGCACCACCCACTCGTCGCCCTCGGAGTCCTCCTCGACCAGCGGCAGGCCGAGCAGCTCAGCACAGAAAGCGGCCAGCGCCCGAGGGTCGGGGCAGTCGATCACCGTGGAACGCAGCTGTCCAATCATGCCCGCCATCCTGCCCGGTGGGTACGACGGGAAACCTCACTCCTCGGACAACCGGCGGCCGGCGTCCCGGCAGGCGGCCAGCACCGCGCGGGCGTACGCCGGGGTGGCTCCCGCCAGGCCACACGCGGGGGTGACCACGACCTGCTCGGCGAGGCGACGGCGCGGGAAGCCGAGGCGATCCCAGAGGGTGCGTACCCGGTCGGCGACCTCGGCCGAGGTCGGCGCGCGACCGACCGGCGACGATGTCGGCGCGGCGCCGGCCAGCAGCCCGAGCCCGGCGTCGAGCGCCTCGCCCAGCGGGTCGAGGTCGGTCACCAGGCTCAGGTCGAGCGCGACGCCGACCGCGCCGGTGGACCGGATCAGCTCCAGCGGCACGTCCGGCGCGCAGCAGTGCACCACCGTCGGTACCCCGGCGGCCTCGACCAACATGGCCAGCAGTGCGCGGGCGTCGCCCGGCTCGACCGCCCGGTAGGTGCCGAGGCCACTCTCGGTGGGTACCCGGCCGGCGAGCACCGCCGGCAGCGCCGGCTCGTCGAGCTGGAGCAGCACCGACGCGCGGGGCAGCCGGCGGGCCACCGCCGCGACGTGCCCGCGCAGCCCTTCGGCGAGCGAACCGGCCAGATCGCGTACGGCACCGGGGTCGCGCACCATCCGGCCGCCGATCGGCAGCTCCACCGACGCGGCCAGGGTGAACGGGCCGGCCACCTGGACCTTGATCGGGCCGGCGTACTCCTCGGCCTGCTCGGCGAGCTGGTCGAGGTCGCGTTCCATCAGGTCGCGCGCCCGGCGCAGATCCCGGCCGGGGCGCGGCGCCACCCGCCACCGCGCGGCGTACAGCTCCATCGGTAGCTCGACCAGCAGGCCGGCGGTGCGGCCGAGCACGTCGGCGCCCGGGCCACGGGCCGGCAGCTCCGGCAGATGGGGCAGGGCGGGTAGCTCGCCGAGGACGATCCGCTGCGCCTCGGCGATGTCGGTGCCGGGCAGCGAACCGATGCCGGTCGCCGCTCCCGCCGGCCACGGCCACGCCTGATCACTCACCGCCGCAGGGTACCTCCCGCCCCGGTCACCGCTCGGGACTGTCGCGCCGGCGGCACGGTCAGGCGGTGATGGTGGCGGAGCCGAGGACGATGTCACCGGCCGGGTCGGGGCGGTAGGCCACGATCGCCTGGCCGGCGGCCACGCCGCGCACCGGGCGACGCAGCTCGGCGTGCAGGCCGTCGCCGTCGACCGTGACGGCGGCGGGCACCACCACGCCGTGCGCGCGCAGCTGCACCTCGCACTCGATCGGCCCGTCGGGGCGCGGGGCACCGGTCCAGATCGGCCGGGTGGCGCGGACCGTGGCGACCTCCAGCGCCTCGGCCGGGCCGACGGTCACCGTGTTGGTCTTGGGCGTGATGGAGAGCACGTAGCGGGGGCGGCCGTCCGGAGCGGGACGGTCCAGGTGCAGACCACGTCGCTGGCCGACGGTGTACGCGTACGCTCCGGCGTGCCGGCCCACCACGGCCCCGGTGGTCGCGTCAACCACGTCGCCGGGCGTCTCACCGAGGCGCTGGGCCAGGAAGCCCCGGGTGTCGCCGTCGGCGATGAAGCAGATGTCGTGCGAGTCCGGCTTGTCGGCGACGGCGAGGCCTCGATCGGCCGCCTCCTGCCGGACCTGCGCCTTGGTGGACCCGCCGAGCGGGAAGATCGACCGGTCCAGCTGCTCTCGGGTGAGCACGGCCAGCACGTACGACTGGTCCTTGGCCTCGTCGACGCTGCGGCGCAGCAGGCCGTCCGGGCCGAGCCGCGCGTGGTGGCCGGTGACCACGGCGTCGAAGCCCAGGGCCACCGCCCGGTCCAGCACCGCGGCGAACTTGATCTTCTCGTTGCAGCGGAGGCAGGGGTTCGGGGTACGCCCCGCCGCGTACTCGGCGACGAAGTCGTCGACCACGTCGGCGTGGAAGCGGTCGGCCATGTCCCAGACGTAGAACGGGATGCCGATCACGTCGGCCGCGCGCCGGGCGTCGCGGGAGTCCTCCAGGGTGCAGCAGCCCCGCGCCCCGGTGCGGTAGGTCTGCGGGTTACGGGCCAGCGCCAGGTGCACGCCGGTGACGTCGTGCCCGGCCTGCACCGCCCGCGCCGCCGCCACGGCGGAATCCACGCCGCCGGACATCGCCGCCAACACCCTCACCCGGACCACTCTCCCTTCCCATCGAGCCTATCCCCGAGCCCGCCGCCCGCTGCGCGAGGTGCCGACCGTCGGCTCAGCGGGGGTGCCAACCGCCGGGTCACCGGGGGGTACGCAGGGCAGCCGCCCGCCGGGCCCGGTCGACGGCTCCCGGCAGGGCGGCGATGAGCGCGTCGACGTCGGCCGAGGTGCTGGTGTGGCCGAGGGAGAAGCGCAGCGAGGAGCGGGCGCGGTCGTCGTCCGCGCCCATCGCCAGCAGCACGTGCGAGGGCTGGGCCACCCCCGCCGAGCAGGCCGAACCGGTCGAGCAGGCGATGCCCTGGGCATCCAGCAGGAGCAGCAGGGCATCGCCCTCGCAGCCGGGGAACGAGAAGTGCGCGTTGCCGGGCAGCCGGTCGGTCGGGTCGCCGTTGAAGACGACCTCGGGTACCGCCTGCCGGACCCGCCGCACCAGGTCGTCGCGGAGCGCGGCCACCCGGGCGGCGTACTCCTGCTGGCCCTTGACCGCGGCCTCGACGGAGACCGCGAAGGCGACGATGCCGGCGGCGTCGAGGGTGCCGGAGCGTATGTCGCGCTCCTGGCCGCCGCCGTGCAGCAGTGGCACGGCCGCGACCTCCCGGGCCAGCACCAGCGCACCGACCCCGACCGGGCCGCCGAGCTTGTGACCGGTCACGGTGAGCGCGGCGACACCGCTGGCGGCGAAGTCGACCGGCACCTGGCCGACCGCCTGGATGGCGTCGGTGTGGAACGGCACGCCGTGTTCGGCGGCCACGGCGGCCAACTCGCCGATCCGCTGGACGGTGCCGACCTCGTTGTTGGCCCACATGGCGGTGACGAGCGCCGCCCGGTCACCGTGCTCGGCCAGCTCGGTACGGAGCGCGTCGGGATGCAGCCGCCCGCCGCCGTCGGCCGGCAGCCAGCCCACCTGGGCGCCCTCGTGGCGGCCCAGCCAGTCCACCGCGTCGAGCACGGCGTGATGTTCGACCGCGCTGCAGACCACCCTGGTCCGTGCGGCGTCGGCGCCCCGGCGGGCCCAGAAGATGCCCTTGACCGCGAGGTTGTCGCTTTCGGTGCCGCCACCGGTAAAGATCACCTCGGAGGGCCGGGCACCCAGCGCGGCGGCCACCCGCTCCCGCGACTCCTCGACCCGCCGGCGGGCCCGCCGGCCGGACGCGTGCAGGGAGGACGCGTTTCCTACCTCGCGGGCGGTCGCGACGTACGCCGCCAATGCCTCGTCGAGCATCGGAGTGGTCGCGGCATGATCCAGGTAAGCCATCACGGTTCAGCCTAACGACCGCGCCCGCGTTGACCGCAGACCGGATTGCCCGGGAGGGGAGGCGCAGCCGCGTACGGCGAATCTCCCGGCCGTACCGGGGTACTACCCACGATGTCTCCGCCGAGTGGTTGCCGACGAGCGACAGCCACGGCAACCGCCCGTCGAGGGCTCCCGGACGGGCTGATCGGCGGGCCGGTTCAGCTCCCTGGCCCGCCGATCAGCTCCCGGCCTCACTTGCGCTTACGGATCTCCTCGGCGGCCTGCGGGACGACCTTGAACAGGTCGCCGACCACGCCGAAGTCGGCCAGCTCGAAGATCGGCGCCTCGCCGTCCTTGTTGACCGCGACGATGGTCTTCGAGGTCTGCATGCCGGCCCGGTGCTGGATCGCGCCGGAGATGCCGAGCGCGACGTAGAGCTGCGGGGAGACGGTCTTGCCGGTCTGACCGACCTGGAACTGGTGCGGGTAGAAGCCGGAGTCGACCGCGGCCCGGGAGGCGCCGACGGCACCGCCGAGCAGGTCGGCCAGCTCCTCGACCAGCTTGAAGTTGTCCGCGTTGCCGACGCCGCGACCGCCGGAGACGACCACGCCGGCCTCGGTGAGCTCGGGGCGGGAGCCCTTCTGCTCGGCCACCCGGTCGACCACCTTGGCCAGCGTGTCGGTGTCGGTGACGGTGACGGTCAGCTGCTCGACCGCCGGGGTGGCCGCGGCCGGCGTCGGGTTGACCGAGTTCGGCCGGAGGGTGACCAGCGGCAGGCCACGGGTGACCTTGGACTTCACGATGGTCGACCCGGCGAAGGCCACCTGGGTGGCGGTGCCGTCGGCGGCCAGGGCGACCACGTCGGTCAGGATGCCGTTGTCCAGCTTGACCGCCAGCCGGGCGGCGATCTCCTTGCCCTCCTGGGAGGAGGCGAGCAGCACGGCGGCCGGCTGCACCCGCCGGACCAGGTCGGCGACCACGGTGGCCTTCGGCGCCACCAGGTAGCCGTCGATCTGCTCACCCTCGGCCGCGTAGATCTTCTCCGCGCCGTACTCGCCCAGCTTCCCGGCGAGGGCCTCGGCGGCACCGGCACCCCCGAGCACCACCGCCGACGGGGTGCCCAGCTCGCGGGCGAGGGTGAGCATCTCCAGGGTGACCTTCTTGACGCCGAACTCCCGGGTGGCTTCGACGACGACGAGAACCTCAGACATGTCCCACACCCCTCACACGAACTTCTCGGTGGCGAGGAACTCGACGAGCTGCACGCCGCCGGAGCCCTCGTCGGTGACCTTCGCGCCACCCGAACGCGGC
This sequence comes from Micromonospora sp. WMMD1082, assembly GCF_029626175.1. Classification (NCBI taxonomy): domain Bacteria; kingdom Bacillati; phylum Actinomycetota; class Actinomycetes; order Micromonosporales; family Micromonosporaceae; genus Micromonospora; species Micromonospora sp. WMMD1082. The sequence goes on from NZ_JARUBM010000002.1 coordinate 423,590, forward strand.
GGACGCTTGCTGTGCTCCACCACGGCGCTGGTCGCGCCGTCGAAGCCGACCTCGTTCGCGGCCACGCCCAGGTCGGCCAGGGCGAGGGTCTGCACCGGCTTCTTCTTGGCGGCCATGATGCCCTTGAACGACGGGTACCGGGGCTCGTTGATCGTGTCCCACACGGAGACGATGGCGGGGGTGGAGGCGGTGACCACCTCGTAGCCCTCCTCCGTCTGTCGCTCCACGGTCAGCGTGGCCCCGTCGACCGTGAGCTTGCGGGCGCCGGTCAGCGCCGCGATGCCCAGCCGCTCGGCGAGCATGTGCGGCAGCACCTGCACCCGGCCGTCGGTCGACTCCGAGCCGCAGAGCACCAGGTCGGCGTCGAGCTGACCCAGCGCGGCGGCGAGCACCTTCGAGGTGGCCACGGCGCAGGACCCGTGCAGGGCGTCGTCCACCACGTGCACCGCCTTGTCCGGGCCCATCGACAGCGCCTTGCGGATCGACTCGGTCGCCCGGTCCGGACCCATGGTCAGGATCGTCACCTCGCCGCCGTGCGCCTCCTTGATCTTCAACGCCTCCTCGATGGCGTACTCGTCCATCTCGTTGATGACGTTGTTCGCCGAACCGCGGTCGACGGTGTTGTCGTCAGTACGCAGGTTGCGGTCCGCGCCCGAATCGGGCACCTGCTTGACGAGTACGACGATGTTCATCGCGCTTCGACGACCCTCCTGCCGTGGTGATGTGATGCTCTAGGTTACCTGTCAGTAGCATGTGCTTTGGCGGCACCCGGGGTGACACAGCTCACCGGCATTGTCCCTGTCCGGCGCCCGCCGCCCCGGAATCCGCCTCAGCCGGACTCGCCCAGCGCGTCCTTGATCCGTTCGATGACCTCGGCCTCGGCCGGGCTGACGCCGTCGTGGGCGCGCGCCGTGCGATCGGCCGCCGTTAGCACCACCGCCCGGTAGACCGGGACGTCCTGCGGCTCCTTCGCGGCCAGGATCTCGATCCCCCGACGCAGCGCCGGCAGCACCACCGCCTCGACCTCCAGCGCGGAATCACGCGGCAGTTTCGGCAACGGACCGCTGGTCAGCGCCTCCTTCACCACCCCGCTGGCGTCGGCCATCGCCCCGGAGGCGGCGAAGCTCTCCCGGAACAGGGCGAGCACACCCGGATCGGCGTTCGAGACCATGAACACCGCACCGAAGGCGCCCGTCTTGAGGGTCAGTTTCTCGTCGTCCGTCAGCCGCTGGGTCATGATCACCGAGTGTAGACGTACGGCGTGGTGGTGGTGAGCACGCCAAGCCGACCGGACGGATACCGCGCGGGCTGTGACCTCCGTCCCGGGTAGGCCATGATGGTTACATGGCCCGGCTGTACATTCTCCTCTTCCTGGTGCAGGTCGTCCTCGCCGTCTGCGCCCTGATCAGCTGCCTCTCCGCCGAGGAGGACGGCATCCGCCACCTCCCCAGGATCGCCTGGCTGCTGATCATCCTGTTCTTCCCGTTGGTCGGCGCGATCGCCTGGTTCGTCGCCGGGCGCGACCGCACGACCACCGGCGGGTCGACCCCCTGGGCGACGGGTGGCCGCCCGGCCGAACGCGCCCGCCCGCCCGCCCCGGACGACGATCCCGAGTTCCTCCGCTCGATCGAGGAACGGTCCCGCAAGGAGGATCAGGAGCTCTTCCGCCGCTGGGAGGAGGACCTGCGCAAGCGCGAGGACGACCTGCGCAAGCGCGAGGGCGAGCCGCCGCGCGAGGAACCCCGCCCCGAGGTGTGACGGCGCCGGGTTCAGGCCAGGTTCGAGGAGCGGGGGTACGCGTCGGCCGGGTCGGTGAGCACGTTCACCAGGTACGGCACCCCGGCGTCGAACGCGCGCTGGAGCGCCGGTCCCAGCTCGGCGGCCTTGGCGACCGTCTCGCCCGCCCCGCCGAGCGCGCTGACCACCCGGTCGTAGCGCAGCTCGGGCTGGAGGTCGGCGGCGACGTCATAGCCGTACATGGCCCGCATCGGGTGCTTCTCCAGACCCCAGATGCCGTTGTTGCCGACCACGATGACCACCGGCAGCTTCTGCCGGACCAGGGACTCCACGTCCATCAGTGAGAAGCCGGCCGCGCCGTCGCCCATCAGCACGCAGACCTGCCGGTCCGGATGGGTGACCCGGGCGCCCATCGCGTAGCCCATGCCGGTGCCGAGGCAGCCGTACGGGCCGGGGTCGAGCCAGGTGCCGGGCTGGGCCGGCTCCAGGTAGCGCCCGGCGTACGAGACGAAGTCGCCGCCGTCGCCGATGGTGACCGCGTCGCGGGCGAGGACCCGGCGCAGCTCGCCGTAGACCCGGGCGGGGCGGATCGGGTCGGTCTCGGCGGCCATCTCCTCGGCGTCCCGGGCCTTCGCGGCGTCCTCGGCGGTACGCAGTTGCGCGACCCAGTCGCCGTGGTCGACCCGGTCGCCGGAGTGGTTCGCCAGGGCGGTGAGGATGCCGCGCAGGTCACCGGCGGGGGCGGCGGCGGGCTGCACGTGCCCGGCGCGCTGGCCGGGTGCGTCGACGATGTGCACCACCGTGGCGTCGCCGAAGTCGCCGAAGGAGAGCCGGAAGTCCAGCGGGGTGCCCACGACCACGACCACGTCGGCACCGGAGAGGGCCGCCCGGCGGGCCTTGGCGAAGGCCAGCGAGTGCTCCGGCGGCAGGGCGCCCCGGCCCATGCCGTTGGTGAAGACCGGCACGGTGAGCGCCTCGGCCGCGGCGCGCAGGGCGTCGACCGCGTCGCCGGTGTAGACGTCGGAACCGGCGATGATCACCGGGCGGGCCGCGCCCGCGATCAGGCGGGCGGCCGTGGCCACCTCGTCGGGGTCGGCGTCGAGCGGGGCGATCTCCGGGCCGGCCGGCAGCTCCGCGTCCCCCACGGAGAAGATCGCTTCGAGAGGGAAGTCGAGGAAGACCGGACCGCGGTGCGGGGTGAGCGCGCTGGTCAGCGCGGCGGCCACCGCCCGGGGGATGTCGTCGGCGCTGAACACCGTCTCCGCGTGCTTGGTGACCGGGGCGACCAGCGGCAGGTGGTCCATCTCCTGCAGGCTGCCCGAGCCCCAGCGGAACTGCGGCGCCCGGCCGCCCAGCACCAGCACCGGCGAGGCGTTGAAGTACGCGCTGGTCAGGCCCGAGATCCCGTTGGTCACGCCGGGGCCGGCGGTGAGCACGGCCAGACCGGGGCGACGCTGGAGCTTGGCCACCGCCTCGGCGGCGAAGACGGCGGACTGCTCGTGCCGCACGTCGTAGATCGGGAAGCCGGTCCGGTGCGCGGCGTCGTAGAGCGGGAACACGTGCCCGCCGGAGAGGGTGAACATCTCCCGCACCCCGTACGCGCGCAGCGCCGCGAGCGCGAGTTCCCCGCCGTGGCCTTCGATCCGCTCCGTCATTCCCGCTCCCTCTCGTCGGCTGACCGGAGTCACACGCTACTGGCCGGTAGGAGGAATGTGAACCACCCTCGCGTGCTCGACGGCCGCTCAGCGGCCGGTAAAGTCCGGCTTCCGCTTCGCCACGAACGCCGCCATCCCCTCGCGCCGGTCGTCGGTGGCGAACAGCGCGGCGAAGAGTTGGCTCTCCCAGGCCAGGCCCGAGGTCAGGTCCATGTCCAGGCCGCCGTCCACGGCCAGCTTCGCCGCGCGCAGCGCCTGCACCGGCCCGGTGAGGTACGGCCGCACCAGCGCCACCGCTGTGTCGTAGACCTCGGCGGCCGGTGCGACCCGGTCGGCCAGGCCGATGCGCAGCGCCTCCTGCGCGTCCACCATCCGGCCCGACATGATCAGATCCTTGGCGCGGGCCGGGCCGACCAGCCGGGCCAGCCGCTGGGTGCCACCGGCGCCGGGGATGATGCCGAGCTTGATCTCGGGCTGGCCGAGCTTGGCGTCCTCGGCCACCACCCGCCAGTCACAGGCCAGCGCCAGCTCGCAGCCGCCGCCGAGGGCGTAGCCGGTGATCGCGGCGACGACTGGCTTCGGGATCCGGGCGATCGCGCCGAGCGCGCTGGACAGGTCGGCGGCCCGGTCGGCCATGTCCACATAGGACATGTCGGCCATCTCCTTGATGTCCGCGCCGGCCGCGAAGACCTTCTCCCCGCCGTACACGATGACCGCGCGGACCGACGGATCGGTGGTGGCCGCCGTCGCGGCGGCGCGCAACTCCTCCTGCACCTGGGTGTTGAGGGCGTTCATCGGCGGCCGCTCCAGCCGGATGGTGCCGATGCCGTCCTTGCTCTCCAGCCGCACGAACTCGCCCACGCTGAGCCTCACTTCCTCGTCGAAGTCGCGTGCCAACCTTACGGCCCGCCCCTGCGGCACGTATTCTGGCTGCCAGTCCCGCGACCCGGAGTTCCCGTGATGGTCACGTACTACGACGACAGGTCCGTGCAGGTCACCTCCGCCGCCGTCACCGTCGACGACCACGTCTACCCGCTGACCGAGATCACCGAGGTCTGGCACCACCGGGGCAGCCTCTCGTGGCGGGTCCTCGCCGGCCGGGGCGCGATCGGCGCGGCGATGGTCGGCCCGCTGGTGGCCGCCGTCATCGGGGTCGCCATCGGCGTCTGGCTCGACCGGTCGGCGACCGTCACGGTCGCCATCATCGGCGTCTCCATCCTGATCGGACTGGCCGCCGGACCGGTCGCCGACCAGCTCTTCGAGTACCTCGACCGCTCGTACGCCCGGGGCAGCCGCCAGCGGGAGGTCTGGATCCGCTGGCGTGGCCACCCGGTGCGGCTGCTGCGCACGCCGGACGCACTGCGCTTCGGGCAGATCTACCGCGCGGTGCAGCGCGCCATGGAGGCCGGCCAGCCGATGCCGCCCCGCCGACGCTGACCAGCCCCTTCCCGCGCCAACACGACAGCCCGGGTTTGCCCGGAGGTGGTTAGGCTTAGTGATGGCGCTCTATTACCGGGACGACGCGGTGCAGGTGACCTCCGAGTCGATCCGGGCCGGAGGGCACGTCATCCCGATCGCCGAGATCACCTACGTCTGGCACGCGAAGGGCCGCACCACCCTCGCCGTGCGCGGCCGGGTGCTCGGTCGCGGCGTACTGGTCCTGCTGTTGTCCCTGCCCCCGCTGGTGGGGCTGGTCTGCGTCGTCTCGCTGGCCTGGTCGGCGCAGGACCGGGGCGAGTGGCTGCCGGCGCTGGTCGTGCTCGCGGCCTGCGTGGTGATCCCGCTGGCGCTGGTGCCGTTCCTGGAGATCCCGCTCGGCTGGCTGGACCGCTCCTACGAGCGCGGCAACCGCGTGCACGAGCTGTGGGTGCAGTACCACCGGCAGGAGGTCATGGTGCTGCGCACGCCGGACGCGCTGCGCTTCGGGCAGATCTACCGGGCGGTGCAGCGCGCCGTCGAACAGCAGGGTTACCACTGAGCCGGCATCCGCGACCCGCCCGGCGCACACTTGATCCCATGGCGCTCCCCTTCCCCCGGCCGACCGCGGTCGTCGGTCTCACCCGCTCCGCCCTCGACTCGGCCGCGTCCTTCGCCGCGATCCCGGCCCGCGCGTTCGCGGTGCTGGACGGCGTGGAGGCGCTGCTGACCCGGATCAACGGGGTGGTGGACCGGGTCGAAGAGACCCTGGACCGGACCGACCGGATGGTCACCGATGCCGAGGTGGCGGTCCGCGAGGTGGCCGTGATCAGCGCCGCCGCCACCGCCGCCGTGGAGCGGGCCACCGAGGTCGCGGGCGCGGCGAGCGTCGTGGTGGACGCGGCGCGATCGGTGGCCACGCGGGCCGCCGCGACCGTGGGCACGGCGGCCGAGGCCGCGGCCACCGCGGCCGAGTTGCTGGCGGCGTACGAGCCGGCGCTGCGGCGGGCCGCCCCGATGGCGAACCACTTCGTCGAGCAGCTCAGCCACGAGGAGGTCACCGCGGCGGTACGCCTCGTCGACGAGCTGCCGAGACTGCGGCAACACCTCACCTCCGACGTGCTGCCGATCCTGGCCACCCTGGACCGGGTCGGCCCGGACCTGCACGACCTGCTCGACGTGACCCGGGACCTCAAGCTCGCCGTGGCGGGCATCCCCGGTCTGGCGATGCTGCGCCGACGCGGCGAGAAGCTGAACGACGACACCGACTGAGGTACGGCCCGCGCCCCCGTTCCGGCGCGGGCCGTACGCATGCGGCGGACAGCCGACGTCCGTCAGCAGTCGCAGCCGGCGGCGGGCCGGGGCGCGGTCAGGTCGTCCACCGGCCGGTGGGTCCGTCCCGTGGCGGTGACCACGGGCAGGCCCTCCCGGACCCAGTACTCGTACCCGCCGCGCATCTCCTTGACCGGGTAGCCGAGCCGGGCGAACTCCAGCGCGGCCCGGGTGGCGCCGTCGCAGCCGGGGCCCCAGCAGTAGGTGACGACCCGGGCGCCGGGCGGCACCACCCCGGCGGCCCGCTCGGCGATCAGCGCGGTGGGCAGGTGCACGGCGCCGGGCAGATGGCCCTGATCCCAGGCGGCGTCGCCGCGCGAGTCGACCACCACGAGGGCGGGCACCTCGGCGGTCAGGTCGGCGTGCACGTCCGCCACGTCGGTCTCGACCCCCAGCCGGGCGAGGAAGTGGGTGACGGCGGCGGCCGGGTCGGCGGCCGGTACGGCGAAGGTTCGGCTCATGACACCGATCCTCGACCGACGACGGCCGGCCGGGCGAGTGGCGGTCACGACGTACTCCGCTAATATCCGGCCATGGCTCCGGTCGACCGCAGCGTGGCCGTGCTCGCGTACCCCGGCATGTCGGTCTTCGAGACCGGGATCGTCACCGAGGTCTTCGGCCTGCCCCGGCCCGAACTCGGCGTGCCCTGGTACGACCTGCGGCTCTGCGCCGAGCGGCCCGGCCCGACCCCGGTGATCGGCGGGGCCAGCCTGCACAGCCCGTACGGCCTGGAGACGCTGGCCTCCGCCGCGACCGTCGTCGTCCCCGGGGTGCCCGACGTGCACGGGACGCCGTCGCCGGAGTTGGTCGCCGCCCTGCGCCGGGCGCACCGGGCCGGCGCCCGGGTCCTCTCCATCTGCTCGGGCGCGTTCGCGCTGGCCGGCGCGGGCCTGCTCGACGGCCGACGGGCCACCACCCACTGGCGGTACGCGGAGCTGCTGGCCCGCCGGTACCCACGGGTGCGGGTGGATCCCGACGTGCTGTACCTGGACGACGGGGACATCCTCACCAGCGCCGGCAGCGCCGCCGGTCTCGACCTGTGCGTGCACGTGGTACGGCGCGACCACGGCGCGGCGATCGCCAACGCGGTGGCCCGCCGGCTGGTGATTCCGCCACACCGCGACGGCGGCCAGGCGCAGTTCATCGAGGCGCCGGTGACGGCGGGCCCGGACGACGACCGGATCGCCGGCAGCATCGCCTGGGCGCTGGCCCACCTGGCGGAGCCGCTCACGGTGGCCCGGCTCGCCCGGCAGGCGCACATGTCACCCCGCACCTATCTGCGGCACTTCGCCCGGGCCACCGGCACCAGCCCGATCCGGTGGCTGGTCGAGCAGCGCGTCCGGGCCAGCCTGCCGCTGCTGGAGACCACCGACGCACCGGTCGCACGGATCGCGACGGCGGTCGGCTTCGACGCCCCGGTGACGTACCGGCACCACTTCGCCCGGTCGATGCGGACGTCGCCGTCGGCGTACCGCCGCGCGTTCCGTACCGACGCGGACGCGGCGAGGTCCTGAACCGGTCAGCCCGCCGGCGCGTACAGCTGGTCGATCTCGTGCCGGTGCGGCAGCGACACGCTGGCGCCGAGCCGGCGTACGCAGGCGGCACCGGCCGCCGCCGCCCAGCGCACCGCGTCGACCAGGTCCCGGCCCTCACCCCAGGCCACGGCGAGCGCCCCGGTGAACGCGTCACCGGCCGCCGTCGAGTCCACCGTGTCCACCGGCACGGCGGGCACCTGCGCGGTGATGCCGTCCCGGTCGCCGTACCAGGCGCCCTCCGCCCCGAGGGTCAGCACCGCCCGGGGCGCCAGGTCCAGCAGCGCGTGCGGACCCTCCCGACCCCGGCCGGTGTACGCCTGCGCCTCGTTCTCGTTGACCACCAGCAGGTCCACGGCGGCGAGCAGCTCCGGCGGGAGCGGGACGGCCGGCGCCGCGTTGAGCACCACGCGGGTGCCGGCGGCCCGCGCGGCCACCGCCGCCTCGGTCACCGTCTCCACCGGGATCTCCAGCTGCGCGACCAGCACGTCGGCCTCGCGTACGGCGGCAAGCTCGGTCTCGGTCAGCTCGGTCAGTGACGCGTTCGCCCCCGGTGTCACCAGGATCGCGTTCTCGCCCTCGGCGTTGACCATGACCAGGGCCACCCCGGAGGAACCGTAGGTGGTCCGCACCTGGCTGGTGTCGACCCCGGCGGCGGTGATCCGGGCCCGCAGGGTCACTCCGAACGCGTCCGAGCCGATCGCGCCGAGGAAGGCGCTGGCGGCACCCGCCCGGGCGGCGGCGATGGCCTGGTTGGCCCCCTTGCCGCCGGGCACGGTGACGAAGTCGGTGCCGAGCAGGGTCTCCCCCGGCCGGGGCAGCGCCTCGGCGGTGGCCACCAAATCCATGTTCGCGCTGCCCACCACGACCACCCGGGTCTGGGGCACGGCTGCCTCCCTGCGGTCGCGGCTGTCGACAGGAGGCCCCTGCTCAGGGGCCCTTCCTTACACCTCAGGCGGCGCGGGCGGTGTAGCGGTCGCCGGTGCGCTCGACGAGCAGCGGCAGGCCGAAGGTCTTGGTGAGGTTGTCGGCGGTGAGGGTGTCCGCCAGCAGCCCCTGCGCCGTCACCGCGCCCTCGCGGAGCAGCAGCGCGTGGGTGAAGCCGGGCGGGATCTCCTCCACGTGGTGGGTGACCAGCACCAGCGCCGGGGCGTCCGGGTCCTGCGCCAGCTCGGCGAGGCGGGCCACCAGGTCCTCCCGGCCGCCCAGGTCCAGCCCGGCCGCCGGCTCGTCGAGCAGCAGCAGTTCCGGGTCGGTCATCAGCGCCCGGGCGATCTGCACCCGCTTACGCTCCCCCTCCGAGAGAGTCCCGTACGCCCGGTCGGCCAACGCGCCGACGCCCAGCTGGCCCAGCAGCGCCCGGGCCCGGGCCTCGTCGGCCGGGTCGTAGTCCTCGCGCCACCGGCCGACCACCGACCAGGCCGCGGTCATCACCACGTCGCCGACCCGTTCCTCGGCGGGCAGCCGCTCGGCGAGCGCCGCGGTGGAGAGTCCGATGCGGGTACGCAGCTCGGTGACGTCGGTGCGGCCGATCCGCTCGCCCAGCACGTGCGCGGTGCCGGTGGTGGGGTGCAGCCGCCCGGCGGCCAGGTTGAGCAGGGTGGTCTTGCCGGCGCCGTTGGGCCCCAGCACCACCCAGCGCTCGTCCAGCTCCACGCGCCAGTCGACGTCGTGCAGCAGGGCGGTGCCGGACCGGCGTACGGCGACGCCGTCGAGGCTGACCACCAGATCCGCGTCCACGGGCGAGGGGGCGGGTGCGGCACCGGCGGCGCCGGGGATCAGGTCACCAGTCACCAGCCCATCCAACCACGCACCGCCGGGCCGCCCCCACGGGCGGGCGTCGCGGCCGTAGGGTGAGGCGCCGTGTCATTGCTCACCCCACCCGGAGGACCGCCCACCACCGGGCTCGCGATGGAAGGTAGGGCGGCATGAGCAGTGGGGTCATCGAGATCGAGGGTCTGCGCAAGACCTTCCACAGTCTGCGGCGGGGGCGACGGGTCGCCGTCGACGGCTTCGACCTGCTGGTCGAGGCCGGCCAGGTGCACGGTTTCCTCGGGCCCAACGGGTCGGGCAAGACGACGACCCTGCGCGCGCTGCTCGGGCTGGTACGCGCCGACGACGGGCGGATGCGGGTGCTCGGCGCCCGTGCGCCGGGGCAGCTGCCCCAGGTCGCCGGCCGGGTCGGGGCGATCGTGGAGAGTCCGCAGTTCTACGGCAACTTCACCGCGTACCGCACGCTGCGGCTGCTCGCCCTGGCCGGTGGCGTACCGGTCGGCCGGGTCGACGAGGTGCTGGAACAGGTCGGGCTGGCCGATCGGGGTCACGAGCGGGTCAAGGGCTACTCGCTGGGCATGAAGCAGCGCCTCGCGGTGGCCTCGGCCCTGCTCAAGCGGCCCGAGCTGCTGATACTCGACGAGCCGGCGAACGGGCTCGACCCGGCGGGCATCCGGGAGATGCGCGACCTGGTGCGCGCGCTGGCCCTCAACGGGGTCACGGTGCTGGTCTCCAGCCACATCCTGGCCGAGATCCAGCTGATCTGCGACCACGTCACGATCATCTCGCGGGGTCGGCGGGTGGCGGCCGGGCCGGTGGCCGAGGTGCTCGCCGGCTTCGACCGCCACGAGCACCTGGTCCGCGCCGACGACCTGGCCCGGGCCGAGGAGTTGCTGCTGGCCGCCGGGCTCTCGGTCACCGGGCACGCCGACCATCTGGTGGTCAGCGACCTGCCGGATCCGACCACGGTGAGCCGGACGCTGGGCGAGCAGGGTGTCTGGGTACGCGAGCTGACCCCGCTGCGGCCGGATCTGGAGAGCGTCTTCCTGGAGCTGACCGGCACACCGGGGCACCCGACGGTTCCCCGGCAGGTGGACGGTTCGGCACCGCACCACGAGCCGGCCACCGGCCGGGAGATCGACCTCGACATCCGGGGAGTGGACGCGTGAACCTGATCCGTGCCGAGGTGGAGCGGTTGGGCGCGCGCCGCTTCGTGCAGCTGATGGTCGTGCTGCTGTTGCTGGCGTTCGGGGTGACCGCGGCGACCACGCTCGCCGGCTCGCACCAGCCCAGCGCCACCGAACTGGCCGAGGCGCAACGGCAGGCCCTCTCCGAGCGGCGCGACCTGGAGCTGGTCCACGAACGGTGCCTGGCCCGGGATCGGGGCGAGCCGCCGGTCAACGACGACCACATCTACCTGCCGCCGGACTGTAGCGAGCTGGACCCGGCCCTGCGGGACCGGTTGCCGGTGGCCGCCGACTACCTGACCGGGGTGTTCACCTTCACCCGGCAGGCCGAGCCGCTGCTCTACTTCCTCGTGGCGTACCTGGTGCTCTTCGGTTTCCTGGTCGGTGCGTCCTACATCGGCGCCGATCTGAACTCCGGCGGCGTGGTCAACCTGCTGCTGTGGCGACCACGCCGGCTGACCGTGCTCGGCACCAAGCTCGGCACCCTGCTCGGGGCGGTGCTGGCGCTGTCGGTGCTCGCCTCACTGGCCTACCTCGTCACCTTCTGGGTCATCGCACAGGTCGGCGGCTATCCGGGCCCGACCGACGCGGCGTTCTGGGCGGAGCTGGGCGCGATCTGGGGCCGTGGCCTGACGCTGGTGCTGCTCGCCGCGGCGGCCGGCTTCTCCATCGCGACGATGGGCCGGCACACCTCGGCGGCGCTCGGCGCGGTGGCCGCGTACCTGGTGGTGTGGGAGCTGGGTGGGCGGATCGTGCTGCAGATCGTCGAGGCGGCCCGGCCGGATCAGCTCATGCTCTCCACCTACGTCGGCGCGTGGCTGGCCGGGGAGGTCACGCACTGGGACGCCAGCGCCTGCCGGCCGTTGACCTATGGCTACTGCGACGGCCAATACACGGTGACCTGGCAACCGGCGATGGCCGTGCTGTTGCTGCTCACCGCGGGGCTCGTCGCGGCGGCCTTCGCCCTGTTCCGGCGTCGTGACCTGATCTGACCGTGAACATGGCGGGGTCGGTGCGACGGGCCGGCGCGCGGGCCGGGCCCGGGTCAGCCGACCGTGGAGCCGAAGACCTCGTCCCGGACCGCGTTCAGCGCCGTGCGCAGCGCCCCGTGCAGGATCGGCTCCTCGGTCAGCCCGGTCGGCACCACCCGGGGGCGCACCAGCGTGATCGCGGCCACCTCCCGCTGCACCCGTTCGGCCAGTGCCGCGCCGCCGGCCTGGCCCACCTCGCCGGCGAGCACCACCAGCGGCGGGTCCAGCACCACGCAGGTGCTGGCCACGCCGAGGGCGAGCCGGCGGGCCACCTCGTCGAGCAACGGTTCACCCGCGGCGCCGGCGGCGGTCGCGGCCCGCACCGCCTCGGCGGCGGCGTCCGGGTAGCCGTGGTCGCGGGCCAGGGCGCGGATCGCGTCCGCGCCGGCCAGCTGCTGGAAGGCCGGCTTGGCCCGGCGGGAGACGTCGCGCGGGATGGGCGCGCCGGGCACCGGCAGGTAGCCGATCTCGCCGGCGGCGCCGCTGCTGCCGTGGTGCAGCCGCCCGCCCAGCACGATCGCCAGCCCGACGCCGGCACCGACCCAGACCAGCACGAAGTCCGACAGCCCCTGGGCGGCGCCGGACTGCGCCTCGGCCACCGCGGCCAGGTTGACGTCGTTCTCGAAGACGACCGGGGTGTCCAGGTCGTCGCGGAGCGCGGCGAGCAGGCCACGGTGCCAGCGGGGCAGGTTGAACGCGAAGGTGATGTCCCCGGTGCCCGGGTCGACCAGGCCGGGGGTGCCGAGCACGATCCGGCGTACGCTCGACAGCTGCGCGCCGGCGCTGCCGGCCACCCGGACCACCGCGTTGTGCACCACGCCGACCGGGTCGTCGGTGTCCCGGGTGGACTGCTCGACCCGGCCGATCACCGCACCGGTGATGTCGGCGCAGGCGGCCACCACCCGCTCCGGGCCCACGTCGACGCCGACCACGTGCGCACTGCCCGGCCGTACCGCGTAGAGCTGGGCGTTCGGCCCGCGACCGCCGGCCTGCTCGCCGACGCGGGTGACCAGCCCGCGCTCCTCCAGCCGCTCCACCAGCTGCGAGGCGGTGACCTTGGACAGGCCGGTCAGCTCGCCGAGCCGGGCCCGGGTCAGTGGTCCCTGCTCCAGCAGCAGCTCCAACGCCGCGCGGTCGTTGAGGGCCCGCAACAGGCGCGGGGTGCCGGGCAGCCGGGTCGAACTCATGCCATGTCCCCAATTAATAGTAAACTTTGCTAACCTTTTAGCTTTTAAGTAACTGTAAACCGACCTGCGAACGGGTAGCCGTAGCGTATCGGCCACGTGGGAGCGCGGCTCTCCGCCGACCCGGTACGACATCCGCGCACGGCGGGCACCGAGAGGAGAGAACACGTGGGGCTGGATCCAGGACTGCGCCGGCTGGCGCTCGGCACCCTGCTGGCCGCCTATCCGGGACCGGTCCCGCCCGACTGGGCGGTCGACCTGGTCGCCGACGGGCTGGCCGGGCACACCCTCTTCGGCACGAACATCCACGAACCGGCGCAGGTGTCGGCCAGCACGGCCGCGCTGCGCACCGGCCGGAGCGACGTACTGATCGCCATCGACGAGGAGGGCGGCGACGTCACCCGGCTGGCGCACGCCACCGGCAGCCCGTACCCGGGCAACGCCGCGCTCGGCGCGATCGGTGACGTGACGCTCACCCGCCGGGTCTACCAGGCCATCGGCGCCGAGCTGGCCAGCCTGGGCATCACGGTCAACCTGGCGCCCACCGTCGACGTCAACACCGCCGACGACAATCCGGTCATCGGCACCCGCTCGTTCGGCGCCGACCCGGTCGAGGTCGCCGCGCACGCCGCCGCCGCGACCGCCGGCCTCCAGGCCGCCGGGGTGGCGGCCTGCGCCAAGCACTTCCCCGGCCACGGCGCGACGGTGGCCGACTCCCACCACGAACTGCCCACCGTGGACGTCGCGCCGGACGTGCTGCGCCAGCGCGACCTGCCGCCGTTCGCCGCGGTGGTCGCCGCCGGGGCGAAAGCCGTGATGACCGCCCACATCCGGGTGCCCGCGCTGACCGGCGACGGACCGGCCACGTTCAGCCGCGCCGTGCTGGTGGACCTGCTGCGCGAGGAGTACGGCTTCGACGGCGCGGTGATCACCGACGCGCTGGAGATGCAGGGTGCCGCCCTCGCCGCCGGTGGCATCGCACCCGGTGCCGTACGCGCCCTGGCCGCCGGCGCCGACCTGCTCTGCATCGGCGCCAAGGTCGACGCCGACCTGGTCGAACGGGTCGCCGCCGAGATCGTGGCGGCGCTCGACGACGGCCGGCTGGAGCGGACCCGCGTCGAGCAGGCCGCCGGCCGCGCCGCGGACCTCGCCGCCTGGACCCGGGCTGCCGGCGGTGCCACGGTCACCCCCACCGACCTGGGGTACGCGGCGGCCCGCCGCGCGGTCCGGGTGGAGGGTGTGCTGGACGGGCTGGACCACCCGCTGGTGGTGCAGTTGCACGCGACGTCCACCATCGCCGAGGGGCGGGTGCCGTGGGGGCTCGGCCCGCACCTGCTGGGCGCCGAGCAGATCCGGGTGGTGGCCGCCGAGGCGGACCCGGCCGACCTGCGCCAGCGCGCGGGTGCCCGCCCGATCGTGCTGGTGGGCCGCCACCTGCACCGGCTGCCCGGTGGTCCGGAGCTGGCCACCGCGCTGGCCGCCACACATCCGGTGACCGTGGTGGAGATGGGCTGGCCGGCCACCTGGCGACCCGCGGGCGTCCGGGCCTTCGTCACCACGTACGGCGCGAGCCACGCCAACGGTCGCGCCGCCGCCGAGGCGCTGGGCCTGGCCGCCTCCGCACCCTGACTCGCACCCTGCGTCACTGGCCGGAGCGGCCGACGCGCGGCGCGTCGTGCCAGGTCAAGTCCACTATTGGACAGCACTGAGACGGTGGCGGCGGCTTGCCGAGAGCCGCCTGGATACGTAGCGTGATCGGCACTGAGCCGCACACGGATCTGGGGGGAGGCTGCGGACCGTGGATCCGGCCCGGGATCCACGGTCCGCGCCGTGCCGTCGTCTCTCAGCTGGGGTAGACGCCGTAGGACCGCCAGCCCCGGTCCGGGAAGCCGGCCGCCTCCGCCACCCGCGCCGAGGCCACGTTGCGCCGGTCGTGCAGGTAGGTGGGCACGGCGCCGTCGTCGAGCACCCGGCGGGCGGCCTGGGCCACCAGCCGCCGGGCCAGCCCTCTCCCCCGCGCGGCGGGCACCGTGCCCACCGCCAGCTCGTGCCCGTGCCGGTCGTGCCGCTTGATCCCCACACCGGCCAGGTAGCGGCCCCGATCGTCCCGGACGACGAGCACCGACCGGTCGAACAGGCGCAGCCAGGAGGGCAGCCCGGCGCTAACGGACGGCACCCACTCGCCGACGTCCGGCAGGGGCGCCGGCAGGAGGCTCCACCGGAACACATCGTCGTGGACCGCCCAGCCGGGGTGGCCGACCGCCGCCGGCAACGCGGCTGGCAGGCGACCCGGTTGCCGCGCCAGTTCGCGTACGGCCGCGACCCGATCCGGCGCCACGGAGAGTACGGTGCTCGCGCCGGCGGTGACGGCGACGGCGGGGCGCAGCCGGCCGTCCCAGGCGGGGCGGGCTCGCCGCCCGGATCCGACCACATGCAGGCCGGGGCCGGCCGGCCACTGCCCCAGCCAGCGCGCCAGGTGCAGGTGGAGTCGACGGTCGAGCATCGCCCACCTCCCGCCGGTCGCTGCCGCCTCGACGGCTCACGGTACGACGGGCGGCGCTATCCGGCGCGCCCGATCTGGTGATGATCGCTTCAAACGGGGAACCCTGTCCATTGATCAGCCGTCATACCCATTTCCACACATGGACAAGTTTCTCTGGAATGGTGGAAGTCATGCCGATGCAGCCGAACGACCGTTACCAGCAGGGCAGCGAGCGGACCTGGGGCGCGCACCTGACGGCCGGGCAGTTTCCGGCCCAGCCGCCGCACCGCGGTCGCCGCGCTCGTGTCGGCGCGCTCTCCTGGTCCGAGCTGGACCGGCTCCCGGCGGGCGCCTCCGCCCGGAACCACCTCAACACCCACTGACGCACCAAGATCACATACATCTTGGTGCGCATGACAGCAGCAAGATGGTGTATCATCGAGCACATGACGCGCATCACGGTTGACGTCAACGACGAATGGCTCGATGCCGCGCGGGAGGTGCTGGGCACCGACACCAAGGTGGCAACCATCAATGCCGCCCTGCACGCCTTCGCGGTTCGCCGCCAGGCGCGGGAGATCATCGCGGCCTTCGACCAGGTGGAGATGGACTTCACCGGCTCCGATGAGGCATGGCGCTACGGCGGAGGTCGGAATCTCAGCCGACTCGCCGAGGACGCGCGCGACGCTGAAGCCGCGTGATGGCAGGGGCGGTGTACCTCGCCGACACCTCGGTGTTCGTGCTCCAGGGCAGGCATTCGGCGGTCCGGCGTCGCTTCGAGACGCTGCTGGCGGAAGGTCGCCTGGCGGCCTGCCACATGGCCGCTCTGGAGTTCCTCAACAACGCTCCACACCCGAAGGGTTACGAGATCCTGTGGCGGGCGCTGCGCGGCCACCGGTGGATCGATGTGACATCGGAGGCGATGGACCGAGCCCTCGCGGTGCACCGCATGCTGGCTGCGGACAGCCAGCACCGCAACTTCCGGTTGCCCGATCTGATCATCGCGGCGACAGCGGAGGTGCACGGCGCGACGGTGCTGCACTACGACAGTGACTACGACCGGATCGCGGCGCTCACCGGCCAGCCGACCGAGTGGATCGCTCCGAAGGGAAGCCTCTGACACCGCGCGCGACAGCGAGCCAGCGCGGGCTTTCGCACACCTGTCGGGTAACGTCTGCTGGTCCTTCGACCGGGCATGACAGGAGCTGGCGCATCCATGGGCAAGAAGACGATCCACGTCTCCGACTTCAGCGGCACGGTGCTGGGTACCGACGACGAGGCCGCCCGCGTCGTCGTTCTCGAGCACCCTGATCTGGTGGCCGGGCCCGTGCAACTGGACGCGACCCCGGTCGAGGTGGAGAGCATCGACGATGCCGCCCTGGATGTGGCGGTGGTCGAGATCCACGACCGGCACGGCCACGGTGAGCCGCGCCGGGTGGTGCTGACCGCGAGCGAGTTCGACGCCATGGCCACCGACGTGCCGATGGCGCAGCTGCTGCGGACCGCCGAACGGATACGCCCGCCGAAGGCCCGCCGACGCCCTTCCACCACGTCCTGACGGGGACTACTTCCGCGAGTCCTGGATCTCGCCGAGGGCCGCGAGGAAGTTCGCCTCCACGGCGGCCTTGTCCACGCCGAGACCGGTGAGCACTCCCTCGCCGTCCTCCTGCTCCAGCAGCGCCAGCAGGATGTGCTCGGTGCCGATGTAGTTGTGCCCGAGGCGCAACGCCTCGCGGAAGGTCAGCTCCAGCGCCTTCTTGCCGGCCGCGTCGTACGGGATCAGCTCGGGGATCTCACCCGACGCCGGCGGCAGCACCGCGGTCGCGGCCTCGCGGAGCGCCTCGGCCGACACACCGCCGGCGGCGAGCGCCTTCACGGCCAGCCCGTCCGGCTCGGCCAGCAGGCCGAGCACCAGGTGCGCCGGACCGATCTCGGCGTTCCCGGCGTTGCGGGCCTCGTTCTGCGAGGCCATCACGACGTTGCGGGCGCGCGGGGTGAAGCGGTTGAACCCCTGCTGCAGATCCAGTGGCGCGGCGTCGGACCGGGGCACGAAACGCTTCTGCGCGGCCTGCTTGCTCACCCCCATGCTGCGGCCGATCTCGGTCCAGGAGGCGCCGGATCGTCGGGCCTGGTCGACGAAGTGGCCGATCAGGTGGTCGGCGATCTCACCGATGTGGTCGGCCACCATGACCGCATCGGTGAGCTGGTCGAGCGCGTCGGTGTGGGCCTTCTTGATGGCCTCGATCAACTCGTCGAGGCGGACGGGGTTGTTCATCTGAACTGGGTTCGTCATGCGTCAACTCTAAGTTGACGACACGCGATCGTCAACCATGCGTTGACGGTCATATTCAGGTGAAGATCGTTGTTAACAACCTTGACTAAAGCCGTCCATATCGACAGACTGCGATAGAGAGAGCGCTCTCCCCGCCGCCACCAACCCCAAGGAGTCATCGTGTACGCCTTCTCCCGCAGGCTCCGGCGGGCCGCCGCCGGCCTCGCCGCGGCCGTCGTCGCCAGCGTGCTCGTCCTACCCGTGAACTCCGCGCCCGCCACCGCCGCGATCGGCGGCCTCACCTGGCAGGACGAGTTCAACGCGCCCTCCGGTACGCCGGTCGACCAGTCCAAGTGGCGCTTCGACATCGGCGGCCACGGCTGGGGCAACAACGAACGGCAGTACTACACCAACAGCACCAGCAACGCGGTGCACGACGGGCAGGGCAACCTGGTCATCACCGCCCGCCGGGACAATCCGGCCAACTACCAGTGCCACTACGGCCGGTGCGAGTACACCTCGGCACGGCTGCTGACCGCCGCCACCTTCAGCCAGGCGTACGGTCGGTTCGAGGCGCGCATCAAGATTCCCCGAGGTCAGGGCATCTGGCCCGCCTTCTGGATGCTCGGCAACAACTTCGGCAGCGTCGGCTGGCCGGCCTCCGGCGAGATCGACATCATGGAGAACATCGGCCGGGAGCCCAACACCGTGCACGGCACCGTCCACGGGCCGGGCTACTCCGGCGGCGGCGGGATCGGTGGCAGCCGCACCATCGGGCAACCGCTGGCCGACGCGTTCCACACCTACCGGGTCGACTGGGAACCGAACATCATCCGCTGGTACCTCGACGGCACCGGCATACCTTCAGACTCACATCTGAACTAGTTGCGCTAACCGGCCAACGGTACATGCGCTAACCGGCTAGCGCATGTACGCTAACCACATGTCGCAACTCCCCCTTACCGGCCCACCCCTCGGCCGCCGCCGGTTGCGCGCCAGCATCTATGTGCGGTTGTCCAACGCGGCGGACGAGGCGAACACGTCGCTTGAGAACATGATCGCGGAGTGCCGAGCGGTCTGCGCCGCTGAGGACTTCGCGGAGGCCGCCCTCCACATCGACGACGGAATCACCGGTGGCGTGCGTGACCGGCCCGAGTTCATCGCCTGGCTTGACGACGCCCGGCACCAACGGGCCGACGTGCTGGTTGCTCACCACGTCGACCGGATGACCCGCGAGGGCCTGAACGTAGCCGCGATGATCCTCGACGTACAGGAGGGGAAAGACCCCGCTACGGGCCGGATCATCCGCCCGCCTGTTCGTCTGATCGACACAAAAGGGCTCGATTCCAACAACGGCGTCGCCTTCCGCATCCTGTTCCTGATCAAGGCCGAGACTGCCCGGGAGGAGCGCGAGCGCGCTAAGCAGCGCGTCGCTGGCCGATCACTGCGGTTACGGCTCGCTGGCCGCTGGCCCGGCGGCACGCCCCCGTTTGGGTACGAGATCGTTCCTTCGCCCGACGGCAAAGGAAAGACGCTGGCGCTGTGCCAGAAGGAGACCGACTTCGTCCGAGAGTGCGCAGGGCGCATCCTCATCGGTCACAAGCTCGGGCGCACGGTCCGGTGGCTCAACCGCAACGGTCCAAAGCCGCGCAGGGCTGCTGAGTGGTCCCGAGCCACGCTGAAGCAGGTACTCACCGGGGATCACATCCTCGGTCGGGTGGTGTCTAATGGGGTGGTGCAGCGAGATGAGAAGGGCCGACCCGTAACGCCGTTCCCGGCCGTACTCGATCTCCCTACGGTCCTGGCCCTGCGGAAAGTGCTCGCGTCCGACGAAGAGTACGTTCCGAGGGGCCGGCACCCCGCACGACTCGGGTCAAAGATCATCGAGTGCGACGGCTGCGGGAACTACTTGACGGTTGCCTGGCGGTCTGGACGCCCGGCCCCTCCCGGCAAGCCCGCCCGGCGCCCGCGCGGAGACCTGATCACGTACCGGTGCCAGCGGCGCGCGGAGGGCCGAACCTGCTCGCAGCCCGTAGCAGTGTCCGCCCTGCCATTCGAGGCGCACCTAGAGGAGATGTACCTCCGCGAGTTCGGCCGGTCCCCCCTTGTGGAGCACAAGGTTATGATGCCTGACGACGCCCGGTTGGCCGAAATCGAGGAGGAGCTAGCCCTGTGCGTGGCCCGGCTCGCCCAGAGCGCAACCCCCGAGGGGTTTGCGGAGCTTCAACGGCTACAGGCTGAACGGGACACGCTCAGCGCCGCACCGCGCGAACCGACCATCGTCAAAGTGCTCACCGGCCGGACACTAGCGGAGGAGTGGCACGACCAGGACATCGAGGGGCGGCGTGAGATGCTGACGGACGCGTACGCTGTGCTCCGGCTGGGCCCCGGAAAGCGCGGGAGACACGGGTTTGACCCGGGCCGCCTGTTGGTGATCCCCGCCGAGGGTGAGCACGACCCGGACGACTGAGCGTGTAAACACCCGCCGGGGAGCGCCGGAGCGCGACGCGGGAGTGACGGAGTGACCCCAGTAGCTACACTCCCTTATTTCTTCTTCTAGAGCTTCTTCTTCTTCTAGAGAGAGAAATATAGGAGTGTAGCAACTGGGGTCACTTCTACACTCACCTGCATATTCACAGGGCACGCAGGGTACGGCTAGGGTTACTCACCCGACCGCCCTCGACTACTCACCCCGCCCGCCGGAGGTCTCGAAGATGCGCACCGCCGCCCTGGCCCTGACCCTCGCCCTGACCCCGAGCCCCGCCCCGTCCGACGACCCCGGGTTGCTCGGGCGCGTCGTCGAGGGCGTCACCACCACCGTTGACGACCTCCTCGGGACCGGCCCGAGCGCGACGCCGACCCGCTCCCCCGAGCCCGCCCCGACAACGCCCCCGAGCCCGGCCCGAACACCGCCCACCGAGCCGGCCCCCTCGACCCCCGGCCCCGCCCAGCTCCCCGAGCTGGCCCCCGCACCGCGCTCCGACGCCGTCCGCGAGCCAGCGCCCACCGCAAGCCCTAGTTCGTCCGGGGCGGTCCCGCCCGAGGCGGCGCGGGGCGTTGCCTGGGCGCCCGTGCCTGCCGACGACGATGACGACCGCGTGTATGTCGTCGGCTTCGCCGCGCTGGCGCTGCCGGTGGGCTGGCTCGCCTGGCGCTCCCGCCGCCCGAAGCCCACCCCGGCGCCTGCTCCGTTGTCCGCGGCGCAGTGGGAGGCTGCGTACGAGCTGGGCCGCGCGGACGCGCGCACCCGCCCCGCCGAGGCCGCCCGCGTGATCCCGTTCCGGCGCCCGGACAGCGAGAAGCCCCCGGCCAGCTAGCCGAGGGCTTCCGCGTACGGGTCGGGTCAGGCGCTGCGCTTCGCCAGCTCGACGAAGCCACGCCACGCGGCGGGCTCAAAGGCCAGCGTCCCGCCGTCACGGTCCTTGGTGTCGCGGACGAGGACAACGCCCGCGAGGTTGTCGGCGACCTCGACGCAGTCGCCACCGTTGTTGCCGCTCTTGCTGCTCTTGCGCCACTGCGCACCGGTCATTCTTCCCATGATGCTGTCGCTTCCCTGATGAGGTCGAGGGACTGCTTCCGCGACAGGGCGTCGCCGCGGATTCGCTCCCACCGTCGATTAAGCGTAGCAACCTCGGTCGGCTGGTCGACAATCTGCGACCGCGCCTGACTGTCGACGTTCCCGAGCACGCTCCCGTCTCCCAGCTCAGCCAGCGTGAACGGCCCGCCGAGGCCCGGGTACATGCCGACGCTCGCCGGCACGACGTGCACGGAGATCGAGGGCCGCCGGGCACACATCTCGATGTGCGCGCACTGCTCGTACATGAGCACGCGATCGCCGTACGCGTCCCGGCGCAGGACCATCTCGTCCATCACCACGACGAGTACCGGCGCGTCGTCCCGGTCCAGCACCGCTTGCCGCTGTACGCGCGCTTCGGCGAGCTGGTCGGCCTCCTCGGCGGTCAGCTTCTCTCCGGCGAGCGTCGCCCGTGCGTACTCCTCGGTTTGCAGTAGACCCGGGATCCAGGCGAGCTGAAAGGCGCGCAGCGACACGGCTACACGCTCGATGTCCGCCCACCGCCGGAACCAGGTCGGTTCCTGACGTTTGAGAACGTCCGGCCAGAGGTCCGCCACCTCGCGGCTGAGTGCCGCAGCGACCCGCTTCCGGGTCTTTGGCCGCGGAATGCGCCCGTGGCTTGCCCACCGCGCGGCGGTCTTCGGGTCGACCCCGACCTGAGCCGCGAGACTTTCAGCGGTTTCGCCAGCCTCGGCCATGGCGGCGACAATGGCACGGTTCATTCCTGGTCCTTCCTGGACGTCCATGGGGCGTTGATATTCCATTGTGCTACGGGGTGTGAGCGCCTGGCAACGGTTGGCAGGGTGGTTGGTGTGACGGAGCTGCCGGCAGGAGGCCAAGGGGGTGCCCCCGGCGGCAACGTCCAGGGGCCGCCCCCTCTTCCGGCGAGCACCGGGGCGGCCCCTTCCAACATCGACGGAGGAGGGCCCGCCGTGTCCCAGCAGAAGCCCGCGAACGCCGTCCCGGCGTCGCGCTGGTCCGACCGGCACAACCGTTGCCATGCCCGGTGAGCCGCCGGACCTGCCCCAACGCGTGCCCCTCGCGCCGGGCAGCGTCCCCGCGATCCTCGCGACCGGCTGCGGCCCGCGGGTCCGCCCACTTCGCCGCGCGTCCCTCCCGGCTGCGATCCGGCGCCGCGAGCGTGACCGGGTGAGCGGCGACCTCGACATCCACACCCCGGCCCGCCCGACGTGGCGCTGTCGGGGGTGCGGCGCACCGTGGCCGTGCCAGCCTGCGAAGCTGCGCCTGCTCGCGGCGTACAAGGGCAACATGCCGGGGCTCATGGTCTACCTGGTGAAGCTCCGCCAAGAGGCCGCCGACCAGCTCGCCGAGCTGGACTCGGGCACCCCTCCGGCGGACCTGCACGTCCGGTTCACAGACTGGATTCCGGCCGACCCCTCGAAGTAAGACGCCCGCCCCGGTCGCTGCGGCTATCCCCCGTTGCCGCGCCCGGGGCGGGTCTTTGCGTGAACACCTGTGGCACCGCTGGCGCATATGCTGCACATGACACGAGAGATCGCGGTCCGCTGGCGCGTGCGACCGGGGCGAGAGTGCCGGTACTGCGGCGAGGCGCGGCTGAGTGAGATGGTGCGCCACGCACGCAAGCGGGACGGGCACGCTACGGAATGCCTTAGGTGCTCGCGTGCTCGCTACACCCTCAGCCGTGACGCGCAGAAGGCGCGAGCTGCCGCGTACTACGCCGCGAACCGCGACAAAGTTCTATCTCGCCGCCGAGCGGATCGAGACAGGGTGCTGGCAGGTCAGCGTGCGGTCTTTGCTCGCTACACCGCGCGGACTGACGAGCAAATCTCGGCCTCTCAGTCGCGGCTGCGACCTGACGGGCTGAAGCGCTGCCGTAGGTGCTGCCAACTGGTCGCCCTGAGCGCGTTCACGTCCGACCGGAGCAGGCCCGACGGACTTCATGGGGTCTGCCGCGTCTGTGACAGCTCCAGGCTTCTCCGCATCGCTGCTCCCCGCTGGTCCGACGAAGACCTTCACGCCTGTGTCTACTGCGGCGCCCCGTTTGAGCACGTCGACCACGTCTGGGCGTCGTCCGAGGGCGGTCCCGACCACCCGCAAAACCTCGTCCCCGCGTGCGCTGATTGCAACCTGTCGAAGAACGCCCGCCCCGTCGAAGACTTCATTCCCGCCGACCTGCTCGCGCTGGTCGCTGAATGGCCCGTGAGGGTTGTCGAGTTCGACTGAACACCCGGACCGCCGCTGGCGCATAGGCCCCGTGTCCGAACACGACACGAGGCCCGAGGAGGCCAGCGTGACCGAACCCATCACGATCGAGGCAAGCAACCCGAGCGGCACCCCCGCGACCCTCCACGTTGCAGCGTCGGTGCGCGTTGCGGGCGGGCTGTACCTGGGCACCCGCGCGGGGTATCCCAGCCCGTTCTACTCGCACTTCTCCCCCGCCGCCGCCCGCGAGCTGGGCGCGTGGCTGGTCGAGCGGTACGCCCTGCCGAGCTGGACGCCGAAGGAGGGCGACGAGGTTCGCATCCTGCCGGACGCCGAGGACTACGAAGGCGACACAGTCTCGACCGGCGGCGCGACGCGGGGTGAGGTGGTCGAGGGCGTCGACCGCGACGGCGATATCCGGGTGAAGCTCCTCAACGGCACCCTTCAGGGCTGCCTCGTCTACATGCTCCCGCGGTTCGTTGCCCACGCCGACGCGGTCCTCCCGGCCGACGGGACGCCGGAGCCCGCCGGAGAGCACGCCGACGGTACGCCGGTCGTGATCGTGACCGACGACGCGCAGGGCTGGTCGGGCACGCCGGCCAGGCTGCCGAAGGGCACGCCGGCCGTGATCGTCGAGTCGGCACGGGTGTTCGACGCCCTGCGTGGATACGTCGTCAAGGCCATGCGCGACGGCGCGCTGACGGCGGTCTCGGTCCGTCCCGGCGACGTCGCCCTGTCGATGCCGGCCGAGCCGGAGCCGGAGACGAGCACCGGCACCGAACGGCCCTGGCAGGTCGGCGACGTCGGCGAGCTGACCGAGCACTACATGCTTCACAAGCCCGGCGACCGCATCCGCGTGACCGAGGCCGAGGCCCCGTACGACCCGGAGGACGGGCCGCTGATCCGGGGCGCGTGGCTGGACGGCGAGCAGGACGGCCCCAGCGTCTTCGCCCGCCGGCTGCGCCGCGTGGTCGAGGCCGGTCGGCCCTGGGCCGTCGGCGACGAGGCGATCGTGACGGAGGGCGGGAAGTACGCCGACCGCTTCCGCACGGGCGAGCGGGTCCGGATCAGCAGGGTCGCCCCCTCGGTCAGCGGCGGTACCGACGTGGTGCGCGCCACGTCGATCGCGCGCCCCGCCGAGGACTGGGCCCTTCGTACCGACGTGCTGCGCCGCCCGTAACACCATCGAGAGAGCCCGTCCCCACCTCGGGGGCGGGCTTTTTCGTGTCTCCGGGCCGTGAACACCCGGGCCCCACCTGGCACATAGGCGCTGTGTCCGAACGAGACACGAGCCTGGGAGGGCCTGTGACGCAGATTTTCGAGCACGTCGACCCCTGCGCCGACCGAATGACCGTCGAAACCGGCGGCGAGGACGACCTGATCGTCCGGAACAGCACCGCCGCGCATGTGGGAGTGATTCTCGCCCCCGCCGACGTCGACCGCCTGCGCGACGCCCTGAAGCCGTACGGTACCCGCCGCGACAGCGACGCCCCGGCCGAGGTGGTCGAGGTCGGCGAGGAGTACCGGCTACTGCCCGGCGCGCGGTACACATTGCAGTCAGGCACCCACGCGTCCACTGCCGTCGAGGACGGCGTGACCCGCGTGCGCGTGAAGCGCCGCTGGGGCAGCGACGGTGACTGGGAGGTTGAGGGCCTGGACGGCGCGCGCTCCGAGCGGGCCTACATCGTCCAGCCGAAGTACCTCGCCCCGCTCGACGAGCTGACGCAGGGCACGCCCCCGCTCGCTCCCGGCGACCGGGCGCGCGTGACGGGCGACACGGCGAGCTGGGGTCACGGCTTCAAGGCTGGCGACGTGGTGACCCTGGTTGGGCGGGGCGACAACTACGGCAGCCACCAGGGCAATCCTCGTGGCTGGCTGTGCCAGCACGCCGACGGAGTGACGGATTGGTATGTCCACGCGGACGACCTCGCGCCGCTCGGCTCGCTGGCGACCGACGAGGCGGTCGAGGCCCTGCGCGAACGGCTGGGCGTGGCGCCGACGTTCACGGTCCACGACGAGGCACACGCCTTCTTCGGCACGACGACCGCCGGCCAGCTCGACCCGGCGCGCGTCGCCGCGGTCCGTGAGGCCATGGCGATCCTCGGCGACGACGGCGCGAGCGTCGACCTGGAAGCCCTCCTCGCCGTGGCTGAGTTCCTGATCGGGGACGCGTAGTGAAGCGCCTCTTCCCCTTCGTCCTCGGCGGTGCCCTCCTCGGCGCCGTCGGGGGCCTGGCCTTCGGGCTGGGCAACTGGGCCGCCGCGTGGCTGGTCTGGTTCCTGTACTTCGGTGTCGTCGAGCTGGCGGCGCTGTTCAACTCGCGCGACGGCGACACGTTGAGCGAGCACGTGTGGATGTGGTTCGGCACGAAGCGCCACCCGGCCGACCCGTTCCGCCCGGTGACCGGGTGGACGCGGCTTCGGCGGTTCGTGCTGCTCGCCTTCATGGCGTGGCTGACCTTGCACTTTCTGACTGGGGGGCTGTTCTGACCGCCGTCCTCGGCGACGGGCCGAAGCCGACCGAGGACGCGCCCTCGCCGACGATCGAGGTTGGGCGGGAGTACCGGTTGCTGCCGACCGCTCGCTTTAGCGCGGACCGGTCGGACTTGCCCGAGGAGGGTACGACCCGCGTCCGGGTGGTGGAGGACGCCGACGACGACGGCGACTACCTCGTGATGCCGCTGGACGGGCGGACGGTCGGCGACCCCGGCGATATCACGCGGTTCGTCCTCGGCCGGTACCTCGTGCCGCTCGATGACGCTCCGCGGCCTGCCGCCCCGAACGTCGCCCAGGCGGCGCGGGAGGTGGCCGAGGAGGTCGGGCTGATCACCTTCGCGGGCCGGGCCTTCGCGGCCTTCGCCGACAAGCTCGAAGGGAAGTCCGAGTGACCCGACGCGACAACGAATGGGGCAACAACGGCTGTGCCGGCCCTGCGGCCGTGCTGCGCGTCCTTCCCCTGCTCGCCCTGGGCGGGCTCGTCACGGCAGTTTGGAGCGCGTTGTGAGCCTGACCCCTGAAGAGGCACTGACGAAGGGCCGCGAGTACGTCGCGAGGTTTGGCCCCTTCGGCGACCCGAGCGAGCACGCCAGCCGGGCGCTCGAAGTCGCCACGTTCCTACTGGATTACGACACCCCGGCACCCGCCGACGACCCGGAGCCCGGCCCGCTCGGACCGAAGCGCACAGTCTCCTGCGCGGACACCCCGGCGGACAAGGCCACGGTGCAGGGCGGGATGTCGACCGCACACGGCCCGGCGGTCCGGCTCAGCGTGCACGGGCCGAACGGCGGCGGGCTAGTGATCCTGACGCCGGACGACGCCCGGCGCTTCGCTGCTGGCCTGCTCGACGCCGCCGACGAGGCGGACGGCGGGGCGGGCCGGCTGATGTTCGGCCTCGACGACCTTCCCACCCCGAGTTGAAAGGCACCCCTGTGGAGTCGTTCATGAAGTTCCTCGGCCTCGCCGTGCTGGCGCTCGGAGCCGTCGCACTGCAAGGCTGGTTGTTCATGCTGACCGTCGGGATCATCCGGGGTGAGTGGCTGGCCGGCCTGCCGACAATCGGCTACGGCTCGGCCATCCTCGTTGATGCGCGGCGGACCGTCCCGCAAGTCCGACTGACCCACCCCCACCGAAGGCCCGTCCGGCACCCGCGCTGGGCGGGCCTTCGCTGTATCCAGGAGACGACGTGCCCGATCCGCTCGGCGAGCTGGCCCGCGAGGTTGCCGCCGCACACGCCCTCGACCCGGACGACCTCGCGGCGCGCGTCCGGCGCCAGCTCGCCCGGCGGGCAGCTCGCGGCGCGCAGCCGTTCAAGCGCTGCTCTCGCTGTGCCCGGGAGCTTCCCGCGCTGGCCTTCGCTGAGGACACCGCCGCAGGTGACGGCCTTCAGCGGACGTGCCGCGAATGCAACGCCGCCCGGCTCGCCGGCCGAAGATCCGTGACACCGGACCTTGGCGCATAGGCACTGTAGAGGGAAGGACAGCGTCCGCCCTCGAACCCGCTACGGCCCCGCTCTTCCGACGACCTGTGAGCCCCTCGGGACAGGCTCGGGAGCGGGGCGTATGCGCCTTTGACTAGGTGCCCCCTCGGTCCTCTGCCTTCGGGTATTGACGCTGCCTGCGCTGGACGCAGGGTGCGGACGCGCACGGGCGACCCTCGGCCATGCCGGCATGACGTCGGCCGCATCAGGGTCTTGGGACAGCCGGTAGCACGCCGATAACGGCCCCCACCAACACACAGACCAACGCCCCCGGAGGCGCCCTCCCCACGCGCGCGAGCCCCCGCCTACCGCGGGGTGCTGCTCGCAAGCGCGGGGGGTCGAGCGACCTGGGGGCGTCTTCTTTTACCTGGGGGTGGACCTTGACCTGGGAGGGGTCAGACCGAAGGGCCCGCCTTCCGCATGACTGGGCCCTCCGTCGTGTGAGGGTGCTACGGCGTGACGGCTACCGCTGTAGGCAGCGCTTCAGCACAGGCGCGCTGTGTGGTGCACCTGCATCGCAGGTCGACCACATCGAGCGTGGCGACAACCACGACGAGGACAATCTTCAAGCGCTGTGTGTGTATTGCCACGGCGTGAAGACCGCTGCTGAAGCAGCACAAGCACGACAACCGCGACCGAAGCAAGCGCGCGAAGCCGAGCGTCACCCTGGGGAGCTGTGACGCTCTGTCACCCCTGGGGGGAGGCCCCCTCCCCTCTCCTCCCCTCTACCGAAGCGGCATAGCGCCTCGGGCTCTGTACGGGCGTAGAGGTCGTGACTGAGGGTCAGCATTCGCGCTAAGTAACCATCCGCACCTATCGATGCGCGCTACTGAGCTGCGCCGGGAGCTGGAAACGATGATCTTCGGCCATTCTCGCCTTCACGGCTGGTGGCGCTGGCTACCGCTGTACGTCTCGCCAGTCTTCGAGGACCGTCGCTACCCCTTCCGGACCGCCCGCGGCGTAGCCGTCGGCACCTTCGGCCGCTACTGCTACGCCGTCCGCGTCACTGACTGACCTCGGGCGCCTCGCTTCGACCACCGGGAAACCGCACGGCCGGAACCGCCCCGGCGCAGCGGGAGAAACGGCCGACCAGGGCCGGAGGTGCGTTCCCGCCGAGGTGGGAGAGGCGCCCGCACAGCACAACGCCCGCCGCCGGCACGCAGCCGAACAGCGGGCGTCGAGCGGCACCTACAGCGAGCCCTCGAACAGGGCCGTCGAGTCCTCGAAGGGCGCGGGCTGCACGGTCATCGCGATCTCGCTCGTGTCCTTCGTCGGCGCGCTGAAGACGTACTTCGCGGTGCGCTTCTTCCCGGGCGCCACCGTCGACTCAAACAGGCTGTTGATGTTCTTCGAGCTGTCGAAGACCGCTTCAGCCTGCGTGCCCTCCGCGCCAAACGCCGCAGTCACGATCGCAAGGCTCAGGTCTAGTGGCTCGTCGCCCTGGTTCTCGACCGTGATCGAGAACAGCAGCGCCGTGTTTCCGCGCTGGTGCCCGGCCGCCGATCCCGACGGTGTGAACTTCGCCGGCTTGCTGACGGTCACGACCACGCCCCCGTCGAGCGTCACGGAGTCCTTGCCCATCGTGGCGACCTTCTTCGTCGTCGCCTCGCTGCTCGTCGCGCTGTCGGGCTTCGCGTTGCCCTCGCTGACCGTGCCCGTGTCGCTGCCTCCCCCGCCGCAGCCCAGCGCCACCAGACCGGCGACGACGAAGGCCAGTGCGGACCACCGCTTGTTACGCATTCCTTAAGTCTCCCTTAAGTGGACGAAGGTCGACGTGCATCGTTGCACGGCCCGTCCCCGCACCGCGACGGGCCGTTAGGTCGGCTTTCCGACCCCGTACGGACCCCCGTTTACACGCCCTGAAAGGAGGTCCGCCCGTGGCCCGCGGCACCATGCACGCTCCGAAGCCCGAGGGTCAGCGCCGTCGGCGCAACGCCCCCACGCACGGCGAGACCGTCCTTCCGGCGGACGACGGCACACTCCGCGGCCCCGAGCTGGCCGAGCTGACCGCCGGCCGCGAGTTTCGCGCCGAGACCGTCGCCTGGTTCGACGACTGGCGCCGCTCCCCGCAGGCCGCCATCTTCGAGCGGACCGACTGGCGGCGCCTGGCGACCCTCGCGCCGATCGTCGATGCCTACTGGCGCCGTCCCTCGGCCGCCGCGCTCTCCGAGATCCGAATGAACGAAGAGCGCCTAGGCGCCACGGTCGTCGACCGGATGCGCGCCCGGATGCGGATCGAGTCCGACGCTGAGGCCGCCGAGGGCGACCTTCCCGCCGGGGTGACCTCCCTGACCGAGCGTCGCGCGGGGCTGCGCGACCGGCTCGCGTGACCGCCGAGGACGCCCGGAACGCCGACCTTGAAGAGCTGAAGCGCCTCGCCGCGCTCGAAGCGCGTAAGGCAATCGCCCAGCACGCCCTAACCACGATCGAGGCGTTTCCGCTCGACGGCAGCGTGAAGACGCTCGGTTGGGGTGTCATCGACTGGGTCGAGGAGTGGCTACTTCAGCCCGACGGCGACGAGGCGGGCGAGCCCTACCGGCTGACGCGCGAACAGCTCAACTTCGTCCTCTGGTTCTACGCGGTCGACGACCGCGGGCGCTTTACCTACCGCCGCGCCGTGCTGCGCCGTGCGAAGGGCTGGGGTAAGTCCCCGTTCCTCGGCGCGCTGGCGCTGGCCGAGCTGTGCGGGCCGGTCCGGTTCTCCCACTGGGAGCCCACCGGCCGCAACGAAGACCCCCGCCGGGACTTCGAGCCCGTCGGCAAGCCGCACCCGGCGCCCTGGGTCGTAATCGCGGGCGTCAGCGAGACGCAGACCGAGAACACCATGGCCGCGATCCGCGCCATGGTCGAGCAGTCGCCGCTCGTCGAGGCTGAGGGCCTGGACATCGGCAAGACTCGGATCTTCACGCCTTCCGGCGGAAAGATCATGCCGGTTACCGCGTCCAGTAGCACCCAGGAAGGTGCTAGGCCGTCCTTCGCGATCATGGACGAGACGCACCACTGGACGGAGTCGAACGGTGGTTACGCCCTCGCCCGGGTGATCCGGCGCAACCTGGCGAAGTCCCGCGACGGCATGGCCCGCGCGATCGAGACGACCAACGCCCACGCGCCTGGGCAGGACAGCGTCGCCGAGATCAGCTATCTCGCGTACCTCGCGATGAAGGAGAAGCGCACCCGCGCGACCGGCATCCTGTACGACAGCCGCGAGGCACCCGGTCACATCGACCTCGCCGATCGCGACGCCCTCATGGACGGGCTCGCGATGGCCTACGGCGACTCGCTATGGGTCGACCTCGAACGCATCGCCGAAGAGGTGTACGACCCGGCGACGCCGCCGGAGGAGGCCCGGCGCTTCTACCTAAACCAAATCGTGGCCGCCGCTGATTCGTG
The DNA here is from genome assembly GCF_029626175.1 of Micromonospora sp. WMMD1082. Lineage (NCBI taxonomy): Bacteria > Bacillati > Actinomycetota > Actinomycetes > Micromonosporales > Micromonosporaceae > Micromonospora > Micromonospora sp. WMMD1082. Next base: position 454,314 of record NZ_JARUBM010000002.1, read on the forward strand.
GATCGCCCCGCACGAGTACGACGCGAACGAACGCGACGACCTCGCCCCGCTGAAGGTCGCCGAGCCCGGCAAGTGGCGCACGGCCGACACGGTCTGCCTGGGCTTCGACGGCTCGCGCACGGACGACGCGACCGCGCTGGTCGCGGTCCGCATGTCCGACGGCGCGGCGTTCCTGTTGGGCCTCTGGGAGAAGCCCGAGGGTCCGACGGGCGTCGGCTGGGAGGTCAATCAGGACGACGTCCGCGGCGTGGTCGATCACGCCTTCGCGACCCTCGACGTGATCGCGTTCTTCTCGGACGTCGCCTACTGGGAGACCGACGTCGACCGCTGGCGCGAGCTGTACGGGGAACGCCTGCTAGTCAAGGCGACCACCCGACACACGGTCGCCTGGGACATGCGCGGCCACCGCGCCGAGACCGTCCGTGCGATCGAGGCCCTTCACCGGGCCTTCGTCGACAGCGAGGTCCCTCACGACGGCGACCAGCGGCTCCGGCGCCACGTCCTGAACGCCCGTCGCAGGCCGAATCAGTACGGCGTCGGCTTCGGGAAGGAAACCCGGGAGTCGCTGAAGAAGGTCGACGCGCTCGCCGCTCTCCTCCTCGCCGTGATGGCCCGCCAGCGCGTGATCGCTGACGGCGCGCTCGCGAAGCGGCGCAAGCCGACCGGGCGCCTCTACGGCTTCTGACCCCCCGTTTACACGCCTCGAAGGGAGGCCGCTTGTGCCCGCAGACGGCGTGATAGTCGGCCTCGCCGAAGAGCTGATCGGGGAGCACGCGACCGAGACCGGCAACCCGCACAAGGGCGCCGGGAAGGTCGCTCGGTACCTGCGCGGCGAGCACGACCTACCGTACGCCCCGCGCGGCGCCCGTGCGGAGTACCGCGAGATCGCGCGCAAGAGCGTCACGAACTGGCTCCCGCTGATCAGCGAGACGTACGTCAAGGGCCTGTTCGTGGACGGCTTCCGGGCCGGCAACAGCCACGAGAACGCCCGCCCCTGGGCGTACTGGCAGGCGAACCGGCTCGACGCCCGGCAGACGATCGCCACCCGCGGCGCGCTGGAATACGGCGCGAGCTACGTGCGCGTCCTGAGGGCTCCGAAGGCGCCCAGCATCCGCCCCCTGCCCGCGCTGAGCACGTTTGCGCAGTTCGAAGACGACGGTGACGACTGGCCGCTCCACGGGATTCACATCCTGGGCAAGTCGACCGACGGCGACCAGCTCTACGACCTGTACGACGCCACGGCCGTGCACCGGCTCGCCATGCCGAAGGGCGGCGGGACGCTGAGGGTCGTCTCGTCCGCCGCGCATGGGCTCGGCGTGACGCCGCTGGTCCGCTTCCGCGACCGCCTCGACGGCGAGAACCGGGGCATCATCACGCCGCTGCTGACCCTTCAGGACCGGATCAACGAGGCTGTCTTCTCGCTGCTGATCGCGCTTCAGTACGCGTCGTTCAGGCAGCGCTGGGCGACCGGCCTGGCCATCCCAACGGTCGAGGACCCCGACTCCCCGCTCTTCGGCCAGCCCGTCGAGCCATTCCAGGCGGCCGTAGATCGGCTCTGGGTCACCGACAACCACGAAGCCAAGTTCGGCAGCTTCGACCAGACCGACGTGTCCGGACACCTCGAAACCTACGGGTCCGGCGTCCGGACGCTCGCGGCTATCGCCCAGCTCAGCCCTCACGTCCTCCTCGGCGACCTGGTCAACCTGAGTGCTGACGCGCTCGCGGCGGCCGAGGCCAGCACGCAGCGCAAGATCGGCGAGTACGAGACGATCTTCGGTGAGTCGTGGGAGCAGGTGCTACTGCTGGCCGCGCTGGCGGACGGCGACACCGAATCGGCCAACGATGACTCGGCACAGATCCGCTGGCGGGACACCGAGGCCCGCAGCATGGCCGCGACGGTCGACGCCCTGGGCAAGATGGTGCAGATGCTCTCGGTGCCTGCTGAGGCCGCGTGGGAGCGCATCCCGGGCGTGACTGATCAGGACATCAAGCGATGGCGCGAGATGGCGAAGTCCAGCGACGGGCTTACCCAGCTCGCCGCTCAGCTCGCCCGCCGGTCTGAGGCCACCCCGAGCACCGAGGCGACGCCCGAGGCCGCCTGATGGTGCCGACCGCCGCGCAGGTCGCGGATGAGTACCGGCGCCTTCAGTCGCAGCTCAGCGCCGACGCGGCGGCCCGGGTGACCCTCGCCTACGAAACCCTGCTGGACCCGCAGCGCCTCGACGCGACCTTCCCGGCGTACGCCCGCGTGGTGGCCGAGATCGTCGCCGACGCACGGTGGGTATCGGCCCTGACCGCCGGAGCCTTCTACCTCACCCACCGCGAGTCGCTGCGGGTGGTCGACGAGGTCCCGGCGCTGGCGTACGCGGGAGACATCCCGTACGCCCGGCTCGCTACGTCCCTGCTCGTGACCGGCCCCGTGACGGTCAAGCGGGCGACTGCGGACGGCGACTCACCCGCCCAGGCGGCGGCGCGAGGTCGGTCCGCGACCGCGCGAGCCACGATCCGGCACGTCACCAACGCCGGCCGCGAGACGATCCGGGACACCTCCCGTCGTGACCGGCTGGCGCTCGGCTTCGCCCGGGTCACCGACGGCGATCCCTGCTACTTCTGCGCGATGCTCGCGAGCCGCGGGCCGATCTACAAGAGCGCGAAGACCGCAGGTGCCGACGACCCCTACCACGACGGATGTGGCTGTGTAGTCGCCCCGGTCTACCGCCGTAGCGACCCCTGGCCGGGAGCGGCCCGGGAGTACGCGGCGATCTGGAAGGGCGCGACCGCCGGCCTGTCCGGGCCGGACGCAATCAACGCCTTCCGGCGCGCGATGGAAGCGCGCTCCTAGCTCGCGCCCTGCGAGCCCTCACGCGGGCAGGCCCCGCGCTCTCTACCGACCCAGGAGGTCGATCCCCCGTGCCCGAAGAGGCTCCCGTCACCCCGCCTGCGCCCGCTCCGGCGGCGCCCCCGGCAACCCCGCCCGCCCCGGCTCCGGCCGTGCCCGCTGTCAAGCTCGACGGCCCGTACGACGAGGCGCGTGGAATGGCCTTGATCGCCAATCTCCGTGCCGAGCTGGCCGCGGAGAAGGCGAAGCGCTCCGGCCCGTCCCCCGAGGTCGCCGAGCTGAAGACCCAACTCGACGCGATCACGGCGCAGATGGCGCAGACGCAGGCTCAGGCCCTCGAAGCCGCGAAGCGCGCGGCCATTGCTGAGGCCAAGGTGCCGGCCCACCTCGCGGGCTACGTCACCGGCAAGACCGCCGAGGAGATCAAGGCGAGCGCCGAGCAGGTCGCGAAGGACTTCGGCCCCGCCGAGCCCGCCCCGGTCACGCCTCCCCGCGCCCTGCCGCGGCCCGCGCCCGTCTCGGGCCGCGCTCCGGCCGATGCCGCCCCCGCTTTCGACCCTGACGCCGTCGCCCGCGCGGCGCGGCGCTACTGACCTCTGGGAGAGGTAAATGCCGCACGACTTCGTCATTCCGGAGCAGGTGCTCCGGACCGCTATCGCCCTGGTCCGCGACGACCTGGGCACCGCCGGCACCTTCAATCGCGACTACGAGGACAACTTCGGCGGGGGTAAGGGCACCGTCGTGAACGTCCGCGTCCCGGCGACCCTGAAGGCCCGGCGTCGGCTGCTGTCGGCCGACGGTACTCCGATCACGGTCGACACGATCGAAGAGGACACCGTTCCGGTCGCGATGACCCACCACGTCTACAGCGCCGTGGACGTCTCGGACGTCCAGATGCGTATGGACATCGAGTCCTTCGCCCGGCAGGTGGTCGTGCCACAGGTCCGGGGCATCGTCGAGGACATCGAGAACTTCGCTGTCGAGACCTTGCAGGCGCTCCCCGAGAGCGTCGGCCTGCCGTACGACCCGGAGAAGCCCCACCTGCTGTTCACCCGCGCCCGGAAGATCCTGCGAGACCTGGGCCTGTCCGCCGATGGCCTGTGGGCCGCGTGCGGTACCGGCGTCTACGCCGATCTGGTTGACGCGAACGCGTTCACCAGCGTGTCCGAGTCCGGCTCTGCCGAGGCACTGCGCAACGCGAACGTCGGCCGGGTGCGGAGCTTCAACACCGTCGAGAACAACCGGCTGGCTGATGACGAGGTGGTCTTCTACGGCCGCGACTCCTTCACCCTGGCCATCCGCGCGCCCTTCCCGCCGGACGGCGCTGCGTTCTCCGCGAGCGATTCGGCAAACGGCTTCGCGATGACCTGGGTCAAGGACTACGACAGCCAGGTCTTGAAGGACCGGTCGGTCTTCCAGACCTACATCGGTACCAAGGCCATGCAGGTCAAGCGGCTGGACAAGAGCGGCACGACCTCGCTGGTCACTCCGGCGCTGCGCGTGCTGACCGGCACCGAGCCGGACGAGGACTGACTCCATGCCCCTGCCCCCGCTCGCCCCGGTCGCCGAGCTAGAGCGGCGGCTGGGGCAGGCCCCGGGGTCGCTGTCCGGATCTGACCTCGTCCGGGCGGGTGTGGCGCTGGAAGACGCGTCCACGCTCGTCCGGGCTGAGGCCGGACGGGACTGGGTCGCCGAGGACGGTACGACGGTCACGGCCCCGGCCGTGATCGTGACGGTCGTCCTCGGTGCCGCCCTGCGGGCCTACCGCAACCCTGACGGGTACTCCGGTGAGTCCGTCGGCGACTACTCCTACCAATACGCACGCGAGTCGACGTCGGGCTACCTGACGTCGGCGGAGCGCACGATCGTGCTCCGCGCAGCCGGCAAGCTCCCGGGCTCGGGTGTTTACACGGTCCGCACGCCGAGCGCGTACGGAGGTCCGGGTGAGCCGGACCCGATGCCGGGGGTGGTCGCGTGAGGTACCCCGACACAGTGATCGTGCTCCGACAGACGACCGCCGACGAGTATGGCAACCCGGGGTCCGGGCCACACGCGCCCGTCGGCGAGCTGGCCGGGTTCCTGACCGGCTCGGCCGTCTTCATGCCGCCCGGCGCCGACGTCGAGCGCGGCGACCGCCTCACGATCGGCGAGGACACGTACGACGTGCCCGACGACCCGAAGCGGCTGCGCTCGCCCTCGCGCGAGGTCATGACCCGCGTTGCTGTCCAACTCAGACGGAGGTGATCCGGTGCGCAAAGTCAAGATCGACTATGACGGTATCCGGACCATCCTGAAGAGCGCGGGCGTGGGCGTGCTGATCGACGGCGCGACCGCCGCGGTACACGCGCAGGTCGCCGCGCATCAGTCGGTGGTGCGCCACCGGATGCCGGTTGAGTCGGACCGCTACCAGACCGACCGTGAGGCCGGCGCGGTGACGATCGCCCACGCGGGCGGGCTGGCGGTCGAGGCGAAGTACGGCGCGCTGATTCAGGCGGCGGCGTCGGTCGGGCTCGAAGTGACCGAGCGGAAGGCCGACGGCGTGTGACGACCCTGATCATGCACGCCGACCCCCGCGCGGCTGTGCTAGCGATCCTGCGCGAGCGGTTCCCCGAGGTCACCTTCGGCACGAAGCGCCTCGAAGACTTCGCCGCGGGCGACGTGCCGGCGCTGCCGTACGCACGCGTCTCGTGCGACGGGACCTTCGTCCGCCAGCGGGTCGGCCTCTCCGCGACCGTCCGCGTGGCCGTCTGGGGCGAGACCGACGCCGGAGGCTGCGACCTCTCGGCCCGCACGCACGCCGCACTACTCGCCTATGAGGGCGGCCCGGACGTGCGCGGCTTCGGCCCGCAGACCGGACCGCTTCCCACGGGCGACCCGGATACCGGGCAGCCCCTCTGTTCTTTCACCGTTTCTGCGCGGATGCGTCCGCGCGCCGCGTAAGGAGGCCCGATGGCGGGCGACCCGACCAATGCCGGCCAGTGGGCCGGCGCCGATGTCTTCGTGGCCCCGGTGGGCACCGCCGGCCCGACCGACCTGACGACTCCCTGGGGAGTCGACTGGGAGGTGGCCGGGCTCCTCGACGGTGAGGAGGGCTTCACCTGGGAGCGCGACATGGAGGAGGCCGAGCACTTCGCATGGGGCGGCATCCTCGTCCGGAAGACGCGCTCGAAGCACAAGCGCACCGTGAAGTTCGTTGCCCTCGAAGACAACGAGGTCACCTTCGAACTGGCCAACCCGGGCAGCTCGCGCACCACGGCCGACGGCGTGACCACGTCCATCGTGCGGGTGCCGCTCTCGGCGGACTTCGCGATCGGTATGGAGCTGCGCGACGGCAACAAGGTCAAGCGCCGGATTATCAAGCGCGCGACCGCCGACGTGGACGGCGAGGTCAAGGAATCCGAGAACGAGCTGACCGCGACCAGTTTCCTCGTGACCCTCTACCCCGAGGCGAACGGCGACCTCTACACCGAGCTGTCCGGCGAGATCGACTGACCTCGTCGCGCTAACCGGTCAACGCAACACCCCGGCCCCGGGACCGCCGCGCGGACGGTCTCGGGGCCCTTCTTCCGCGCCCTCCGCGCCGACTCCCCGAGGAGACCCCATGTCCAACCCCGCCAAGGCCGAGGCCACCGGCCAGCCGGTCACCTTCGAGCACGCCGGCCAGAGCTACACCGTGCCGCCTACCGCTCAGTGGGACCTCGACGCCATGGAGGCGTACGAGCTGGGCAACATCGTGACCTGCGTCAAGCTGCTGCTTGGCCCCGCGCAGTTCGAGCAGTTCAAGCCGCGGGGCACGAAGCGCACCGTTGGCGACCTGCGCGACATCTTCGACGCGATCCAGAACGCGGCCGACGTCCCAAACTGACGCAGCTCGCCGCGCTGATCCGTGACCGTGACCGCCGCCGGGCGCTGGAAGCTGACCTCCGTCGGTACTACGGCGTCCGGCTCACGGACCTATGGCGCGGCGGGCTGTCTTGGCGCGAGCTGAGTATCTACGTCGAGCACCTTCCGCCGGGCTCGGCGACCTGGGCTGCGGACCACGGCGTGACGTACGGAGCTGACCCGACGGTCGCCCTCCTCGCCGACATCTACGGCGCCCTGACCGGCGAGCCCCACCCCATGCGCCCAGCTCCCGTTGCGAAGCCCGCGGCGAACAAGCCCAGCGTCATCGACCGCCTGAAGGCGCAGCGCGAGCGGATCGCGCGACAGAGAGGCGAGATCCCATGAGTACCCGCGTCGGCTGGGCGACTATTCAGCTAATCCCGTCGGCGAGGGGCTTCGGGAAGCACACTCGCCGTGAGATCGAGCCTCACCTGCGCGAGACCGGGAAGATGAGTGGCCTCGTCTTCGGCCGGTCCTTCAACGACTCGGCCGACCGGAGCACTCGCGGCGGCGGGCTCCGCGCAGCCCGGAACCTCGTTGCGGGCCTCGGCGAGACGCTGACCTCCGGCGTTCTCTCGTCCTTCAAGATGGCCTTCAAGTGGGGGCCGCTGATCGCGATCGTGGCCGCAGCTGGCGCAGCGGCCTGGGCCGTGCTCGGCGCCACCCTGCACGCCACGTTGCTCGCGGCGCTCGGCCTGGGCGTGATCGCCGCAGGTGTGGCCGCCTCCATCCGCGCGCCAGCGGTGAAACGGGCGTGGTCCGGCTTCGTCGACGACGGCAAGAAAGCCCTCAAACAGTTCGCGAAGCCGTTCGAGGCGCCGATGATCCGCGCCGCCGGCACGTTCCGGAAGGCGCTCGGGAAGATCGACCTGGGCGCGCTCGGTAAGGACAGCGCCCCACTGGTCGATGGCCTCGCCGGCTCGCTGGCCGACATGGTGACCGGCCTGGTACCCCGCCTGACCACGGCCGTTAAGGGGCTGGCCCCGGTCATCGACGGCCTGGACTTCGGCGCGCTCGGCCGCGGCCTGGGCGACATGTTCGTAATCCTCGCCGAAGGCGCACCCCTGGCCGGGCGGTTCCTTCAGGGCCTCTTCGGAGGCATGGAGCGCTGGCTCCCGGCGCTCGGCCGGCACCTCGTCTCCCTGACCGAGCGGTTCTTCCGCATGGTCGCGGTCGGGCGCCAGATCCACGCGGCCGTCGGCCCCGCGATCGAGCGCGTCCGCGCGACCGTCGCCCGGCTCTTCGGTGCTGTCGAGGGCAGCGACGCGCTCGGCCGCCTGCGCGGATACTTCGACACCCTGCGCGCCCCGCTGGCGACGCTCGGCGAGACGTTCCGCACGGTCGGCGGGCGGTTCGCCAAGATATGGACCACGCAGCTACGGCCGTTCTTCGCCGAGCTGGGCGAGCGGGCCGCGCCGATGTTCCGCGAGTGGGGCGAGACCATTCGGTCCGTCCTGACGGATCTCTCGCCGATCGTCGACGGCGCCTCGCGGGTCTTCGATTTCCTCTGGACGAAGCTCGGTATCGGCTCGGTCGTGCTCGGCACTATCAAGTCTGTCTTTGGCGGCATCGTCGATGTGGTCACCGGCAACATCCGCATTATCCGAGGGCTGTTCACGCTGCTCGCCGGCATCTTCACGGGTGACTGGTCGCGGATGTGGGATGGCCTGAAGACCATAGCCTCTGGTGCCTGGAAGATCATCGTAGGCGCCTTCCAGATCCTCATGATCGGCCGCCTCGGCGGCCTGGCAAAGGGCCTGCTCGGCAAGCTCGGCGGCTGGTTCTCCGGCATGTTCGGCAAGATCAGCGGCTGGGCGCTGACCTGGGTAAACACCCTGCTCGCCCGTGGGCTGCTGCTGCGCTCGCGGCTGCTCAGCACGGTCTCCGGCCTCGTCTCGCGCGTGGTCGGGTTCTTCACCTCGATGATGTCGCGCGGCTTGTCCGCGTGGACCGCTGGCGCAGGCCGAATCCTAGGCGCGGCGCGAAATCTGGCATCGCGCGTGACCGCGCCGATGCGTGAGCTGGTCGGGCGCTTCCGCTCGATCGCTGGCGACGTGATCTCCGGCTTCATCAACGGCATCCGTGCTGGCGCTGGTCGGATCATCTCGGCGGTTCGCTCGGCGATCACCAACAGCCTGCCCGCCTACGTCAAAAAGGCGCTCGGCATCCACTCGCCGAGCCGGGTTTTCATGGGCCTCGGCCGGCACGTGTCGGAGGGCATGGCCCGCGGCATCAGCCAGAAGGCCGGCGCCGTGACGAAGGCGGTCGCCGCGCTGGCCCGCATCCCGGACGCCTCGACTGTCAACGTCGGCACGGTCACGGCCGCAGCCCGGGGCCGCTCGTCCGGATCGCCGCTGATTGGTCAGCTCACGCTCGCGCCGTCCGGCGAGTCCGTCCGCGACCAGCTCGACGAGGTCACGTGGGCGCTGCGGCGCATCCAACGGGGAGGCGTCTATGCGTGACGGAGAGATGCGGCTGCTCTACAGCGGCACGGACATCACCTGGGGACCGGCCGATCTGCCCATCGTGACGGTCGGTCCCCCGGACTGGGGCGACGTCGAGATCCGGTCGGAGGACGAGCCCCGCCCGCGCGAGGACGGCGTGATGATGGGCGACGACTACCGGGGCAACCGTGTGGTCACGCTAGAGCTGGGCGTCTTCGGCGCCACCGAGGCCGCCGCCCGCACGACCCTCGCGGGGCTGTCGCGGGCGTGGCGAGGCGACACGATCCGCCGCACGCCCCGGGTGGCCGCCGAGCTGCGCACGCGCAACGCAGGCCGAGAGCGAGCCGTCTTCGGCCGTCCGCGGCGGTTCGCCGTCGAGGAAAACGAAGCGCAAGAGGGCGTGCTGCTGGTCGGCGCGACCTTCGAGACGGTCGACGACCTCTTCTACGCAACCACCGAGACCGTCCGGACCGTGACCCTCGCACCGCCCCTAGGCGGCGGACTGACCGGCGTCCTCGGCTCCCCGCTGACGACCACCGCGACGTCGGACCGGTCGGCGGTGCTCGACGTGGGCGGCGAGCTGCCTGCGTGGCCCGTGCTACAGATCCGCGGGCCGATCACCAACCCGGTCGTCGAGATCCTTGGCCGCTGGCGGGTGGAGTTGCGCACGACGATCGCCGTCGGTCGCACGGTGACGGTTGACCCTCGCCCCTGGTCGCGGTCGGTGCTGCTCAACGGCGGCGGGTCGGTAGCTGGCGCTCTCACGCGCACCTCGCCTCGCCTCGCCGACATGACCATTCCTCCTGGCCGTCACGAGGTCGCCTTCCGTGGCACCGACGAGACCGGCACCTCTTCCGTGCGGATCGCCTGGCGCGACGCGCACGCATCCCCGTAAGGAGCGTGTAAACGGTGGCTCTTGACCCTGTCCCGTGGTTCGTGGGCGGCGGCGCTGAGCACTCCCCCGAGGTCGCCCGGATGGTCGCCTACGCCGCGCTGCGCGGTAACGAGGGCATCATGGGCGCGGGGGACATGCTCGTACGCGCCCTGGCGGTGCCCGGTACCTCCGTTCGGATCGCCCCCGGCGCGTGCGCGATCACGTGCCGGGCGGCGGGCGGGGCGTATCAGTCGTACGCAGGCCGGTCGCCGAGCGAGACGACCCTAGCGATCGCCCCTACCGGCGGTAGCGCACGCTCCGATCTGATCGTGGCTCGTGTCGAGGACCCCTTCATGCCGGGCGAGCCCTGGGGCAACCCTTCGGATGTCAAGGTCGGTCCCTACATCCATTATCGCGTGATCTCCAACGTGCCGTCCTCGACGACCACGGTTGCCCAGCTCGGCCTTGGCTACAGCGCTATCGCGCTCGCGCGGATCGACATTCCCGCGAGCACGGGCACGATCACGCAGGCGATGGTCAAGGACGTCCGGAAGATCGCCAACCCGCGCAGGGAACGGCATCTTGACCTGATCTACCCAGCGTCAACCATCTCGATTACCTCGGCGAGCTACCAACAGCTTGCCACGTCGAGGCCGCTCGCCGTCCCTTCGTGGGCGACGTACGCGCGGGTCGTCGTGACGTCCTCGGGCATGCGCCTGAACGCGGCCAACACCTTCGGGTATGTGCGCTGCGAGATCGGTTCGGGACACGCGGTGTCGGAGCGGACGACCTTCGATGAAAACTGGACCGGCAACGCGAGCCGCAGCACATACCTGTGCGGCGGGGAACTGGCGGTACCTGCGGGGATCCGAGGTACGAACCAGGTCATCCGGTTCATGGGGACGCGCGAGACCGGCTCCGGACAGCTTCAGGTCGACGCAGGCACGACCATCACGGTCGACGTCGAGTGGTACGAGGTCCCCGAGTGACCCGCTGGCGGTACATCGCACAGCACGCGCTCACCCGCGCGTGGGTCGACTGGGACGTACCCCTACGCCGCGATGAGCTGACCTGGGCGCTGTCCGGCCCCGGGTCGCTCCGCGGCACGATCAGCCCGGAGTACGCCACCCTGCGCGGCCCGGACGGACAGCCGATCCTCACCGAGTGGGGCACGCTGCTCTACGCCGAGGCCGACGGCCAGATCCGCTGGGGCGGCATCCTGACGAAGAGCGCCTTCGAGTCCGGTAGCTGGCAGCTCGAAGCGTCTGGCTTCGCGAGCTACCCGCACGGCATCCCCTACACCGGACAGTATTCCGTGGTCGGCGTCGACCCGGCTACCGCCTTCCGCCACGTCTGGTCGCACGTCCAGTCGCAGCCAGACGGGAACCTCAGTGTGGCGGTCGACGGGACGACAACGCCGGTCCGGCTCGGCATCCCCGGCATCCCGGCCTACAAGGAAGTGCAGATCGGCGGGGTGTGGCGCCGACGGAGCGACGTGCCGGCACACCAGATCCTCCCGACCACTCGGGCGAAGCTGAAGAACGCCATGACGGCGTCTCAGACCACGTTGGACCTCGCGACCCTGGCCGCTTTCGGCCAGCTCGACCCGCCGTACAACGTAACCGTCGGGAACGAGACCATCCGTGTCAACGGGCGGACGGGCCTGAAGCTGACCGGCCTGACCCGCGGCGTCGGGTCGTCGGACGCCACCGGCCACAACAAGGGCACGTACGTCAACCACGCCGGTACGCCGGAGCGCACGAAGGCCGCAGTGCCGGCCGAGCCGTATCAACTCGCGTGGTGGGACACCCCGGACTGCGGTAGCGAGTTGGACAAGCTCGCGCAGGAAACGCCGTTCGACTACGCCGAAGAGCACCGCTGGGCCGGCGACGAGATCGCCCACCGTATCCGCATCGGCTACCCGCGCCTCGGCCGACGACGTGACGATCTCGCCTTCGAGCAGGGCGTCAACATCGTGTCGGTAGTGCCGGTCAGCCGCGACGGTGGCCAGTACGCCAACGCCGTCTTCGGCATCGGGGCGGGTGAGGGATCGAAGACGATCGCCTCGCACGCCGCGATCCGGGACGGGCGCCTGCGCCGCACGGCTGTTTACACGGACAAGGCCGTGACCAACCGCGCCCGCATGGACAGCTTCACTCGCGCCGTAATGCTGAACAGCCGTGACACCGCCGCGGTCGAGGCAATCGAGGTCGTCGACCACCCGCATGCCCCGATCGGGTCGTGGGCGCTGGGCGACGACATCGAGGTCCGCGCTCGCATCCCGTGGCTGGGCGACATCGCGATCTGGCACCGAATCGTGGGCTGGTCGCTGCTCGGCGAGAGCCGCGCGCAGCTTCAGCTACGGCGCTCCGACTCATTCATCTACGCGGCCACCCCCGATGGAGGGTTCACCACACAGTGACCACTGCTGACGAAGAAATCGCCCGCACCCTCGCCGACATCAAGCGCCGCCTGGCGGCCGTCGAGCGCACCGCCCAGGCCCCGCACACCTCGATCGAGGGCGGATCGCTGACGATCAACCGACCCGACGGGCTGCCCGCGATCGTCATGGGCGACCTCGGCGACGGCACGTACGGTGTGGTCGGCTACAACGACGCCGCGGTCCACGCCAACACGGTCCCGCAAGAGCTGCTGGACGAGATCGCCGGTGATCTCGAACTGGCCGAGGAGTCCGTGACGGAAGCCATGCTCGCGGTCGGCGCCGTGACGGAAACAAAGATCGCCGACGACGCGATCAGCTCACCGAAGATCGTCGCTGGCGCGATCCAGGCCGGGCACATCGCGGCCGGCTCGATCGCCACGGACAAGCTGGTCGCCCAGGCCGTGACCGCCGACAAGATCGCCGCGAACGCGATCACGGCGGACAAGGTCGCCGCGACCGCGATCGACGGCAAGACCATCACGGGCGCCACGCTGATCGTGCCCGGCCCGGATGGCTCGCGGGTGCGCATCCTGAACGACCCGGAGGCCGGCGCCGTCGTCGAGCTGCGCCCGCAGGATTCCGGCGACGCTGTGATCCTGCCGGCCGTGCTGCGCTCGGCCACCGACCCGAACACCGACGAGGTGTCGGCCGCGCTGGTCGGCCCGAACATTAACGGGAACGGGTCGGCGTCGATGCACATGTCCAGCGATGAGCACGGCGGGACGGTCAGCATCGAGAGTGGCCACTTCTGGCTCAACGCAACGAACGGCGTGACCTGGGCGGTTGACGGCGACTGGGAGATCGCGTACCCGGACCCGGACGACCCGGGAACGTGGGAGGTGCGCTTCCACGTCGCCAATGGAGGCAAGCTGACCGCTCCCTCCGCCGTGCTCGGCAACGGGCACGACGACGAAGACGGCCCGGCCCTGGACGTGTACGGCGTGGTCGAGGCCGACGAGCTGAAGGTGTACGACCGCGCCGAGGTCGACGACCTGACGGTTACCGGTGACGCCGAGGTGGCCGGCAGTCTCTCTGCCGGGTCTGCTGATGTCGCCGGAGTGCTCACGGCCGGGCAGCTCCGGACCGGAGGATTCCGTCAGCGCACCTGGTCAACCCGCGTCACTATCACGCCCGTCGCCAACACTCCGACGATGCTCAGGGTCAACTTCCCTGCCGGGTTCTTCACCACCTCGGCGAACATCGCGGTGACCGTCAGCCCCCTGACGAATGCCCCGGGCACGACGGTCACCGGGTGCTCCGCAACCAACATCAGCACGACCGGCTGCGACGTGTGGATCACCAGGATCAACGGCACGGCGACCGGTGTGAGCGTCATCGCTACCGAGCTGTAACCCCTCCATCCGCTGAGAGCCCGTCCCGTGCCTCGGGGCGGGCTCTTCGGCGTGCCCGAAAGGAGCCCGCGTGACTGCGGCCCCTCAGAATCTCCGCACCGTACGGACCCTCCTCCTCGACGCCCTTCAGCCGTACGGCCTGCATCCGCTGAGCGTCGGCATCGTCGGCGACGCTGCCCACCGCGGCGGGTACCACTGCGGCTCGGACCGCGTCGTGACCAACGACTACAGCGTTCACGAGAGCGCCCGGGACAAGGCCGGGCTGACGATCAACGCGAGTGCGCTCGATATCGGCCAGTTCTTCCGCAACGGGCACAACCTCCGGACGTTCTCGGTCTGGCTGGTCGCCGAGTGCGCGAAGGGCGCTCCGGACACGCTCGACATCCGCGAGGTCATCTACTCGCCCGACGGCGCGACCGTGAAGCGCTGGGACCGGCTCGGCCGGCGCAGCTCCGGCGACAAGTCCCACCTGACCCACACGCACATCAGCTTCTTCCGCGACGCCACGAAGGCCGGGCGGGACCTCTCGCCGCTCTTCCGCCGGTACCTCGCGATCGTCGAGGGCAAGCCGCAGCCGGCACCGAAGCCCGCCCCGAAGCCGGTCACGAAGCTGGGCTCGCGCCAGCTCAAGCGGGGCATGTCCGGCGACGACGTCCGCGAGCTTCAGACGATGCTCAACGCCCGCGGCGCGAAGTTGGCCGTAGACGGTGAGTTCGGCCCGAAGACCGAGAACGCCGTCAAGGCATTCCAACGTCTGCACATGCTCAACCCGAACGGCGAGGTTGGCGGGTTGACCCTACCCGCGATCCGAACCGGCTTCGGCCGGCGCGTGCTGCGGGCCGGCAACGCCGGGTCGGACGTGGCCGAGCTTCAGCGGCGGCTCACCCGGCACGGCTTCAAGGTCGACGCCGATGGCGAGTTCGGGCCGAAGACGAAGGCCGCTACGACCGCCTTCCAGCGTGCCCGGAAACTGAAGGTCGACGGGATCGCCGGCAAGCAGACCATCACAGCACTCCGGAAGTGACCTCGTGACCGTCCACGTCACCACCACGACGACCGACCCCGTCGACCCGAGCGGGACCGCCTCCATGCTGATCATCCTCGCCCGACTCGAAGGCAAGGTCGACGTGGTGACCGCCCAGCACGGCGCGAAGCTCGACGAGCACGCCCGGCGCCTGGGCGACGTCGAGACCCGCCTTCGCGCCGAGGAGGCCCGCCCCTCCACCGCGCCCGAAGTCGACGCCCGGCTCCGGGCGGTCGAGTCCCGCCCGGTGGTCACGCCCCGAGCGGTCTGGGCGGCCGTCGGCACCGTGGGCGCCCTCGCCATCGGTGCGGCGGGCGTCGTAATCAACCTCGCCACCTGACCGCCCGTCCCGCCCGAAAGGACGCCATGTCCCGCCAGCCACTCCTCACCCGCGCCGCGATCATCGCCGGCCTGGGCCTGCTCTACGCCACCCTCGCCCACTTCGGCGTTATCCTCCCGCCCGCCATAGCCGACGCGGTCGAGCCCTTCGCCCTGGCGGTGATCCCGATCGCCCTGGCGTACTGGGGCCGCGGCCACGTCACGCCGGTCGCCGACCCGCGCGACGCCGACGGCTCGCCCCTCGTCCCGGCTGTCGCCCCTGGTGACAGCGCCGATGGCGGGTTCGGGGCGGGCTCGTTCTCGCCCGAGGCGGACGACCTCGACGACGAGCTGACCGCCTGAGTTCCGCTCTGCACCGCCAGCGCCCCGCCCTCCGGCTCGCCCGGGGAGCGGGGCGTTTCGGCGTTTCCGGGGTCGGTTCGCCGGGCGAGCGTTCGGCGGTCGCCCGGGAGCTGGCGGGCGGTTGGGCGGGCGTGGGCGTGCCTGCGGCGAAGTGCGTCCGGCGGCGATTGGCGGGACGCCCGAGTCCCGGCGACGAGACGGGCGGGAAACTCCCGTGAACAGGCGTCCTCGGCCTGGCGCATTGGCCGTGCGTCCGATTCACCCCGACGCAGGGAGGCCCGATGGGGCTCAGTTATCACGACGTTTACGGCTCGCCGTGGGACCGCGACCCGGAAGAACGCCGGGAGCCGGCCGCCGCGCGAGACCCGTTCCCGCCCGGCACCCGCGCCCGGCTGCGCGACGACCTGGGCGGGGGGACCGTACGGATCATCGCCCGGCACGGGGTCGGGCTGTATCAGGTCCGCCCGGACAACAGCGCGAAGGACTTCGTCATCAGCAACCACGCCCTACGGCGGCCGGCTCCGGCCTGGCGCCCGGGTGACGTGGTCGTTGTCCGCTACGGCCCGCGTGGTAACCCCTACACCTACGTCCGCGGCAACGGCGGATGGCTGGTCGAGAAGGGCCGCACGCCGAAGACCGACGAGTGGATGACCGTGCAGGTCGACGAAGGTCGCGCGACGCCGGTCCTTCAGGCCGGCGGCGAGCCGTTCGACGGGGGCCGGCTGTGACCGAGGGGCAAGAGGAATTCGTCTTCGCGGATCAGTCGGTGGTCGGCACGGAAGACCTCCGCATCCTCTTCGACGCCGTGTGTAACTCGCTCGACTTCGGTAGCGGATTCCTCGACACGGAAGAGGTCGAAGCACTGCGGCGACTGGCCGAAACGCTCGGCGTTGACCCGATGGTCGCGACGCCGAGCGAGTTCCGTGCTCAGTACGCGCACGACTTCGAGCCATGCCCCCCGCCGCCGGGGCCGTGGCGTGTCTCCACGATGGGCGGTCCGATCGAGACGGACGAGGCGTACGCCGCGCGGGTTGCCGCAGTGATCGCCCGGTGTCGACACTGCGGCCGGGCCGCCGACGAGAGGCCACACACGTTGAAGGAGGCCGCGTGACCTACCCGGGTGAGGCCGTTACCGAGCTGATCGAGGCCACCTTCTCCCGTCGCCCGGCCCGCCCACCTCTCATCGGCGTGATGGGGAAGAAGCGCGCCGGAAAGGACACGATCGCCGCACGCCTCGTCGAGGCCCACGGTTTCCGCCAGTACGCCTTCGCGGACGCGCTCCGGGAGTGCGCGCTGATCGCCGATCCGATCGTGACGCCGCTGGACACGGTCGGGCGGTCCCTGCGGCTGTCCGATGTGGTCTCGGCGGTCGGCTGGGAGGAGGCGAAGGCCCACCGCGAGGTGCGGCGTACCCTGCAACAGTTTGGTGTCAGCGTGCGCCACCTCGACCCGCACTTCTGGGTCCGCGTGGTCATGGACGAGGTCGCGCACAGGTCACAGCCCGTGGTGATCACGGACGTCCGCTTCCCCAACGAGGCGGATGCGATCGAGGCCGCCGGGGGCGTGCTCTGGCGGGTCACCCGCCCTGGTCAGGACGAGTCCGACCAGCACATCAGCGAGACCGCGTTGAGTGGTCGCCCGGCGCACGCAGCGCTACACAACAGGTCGGATCTTCACTCTCTGCTGAAAGAGGTTGACAGACTGGCGTCACGTCTGTAACTGAGGTCACGTCTCGATCAAGACCCTAGGCCCCCGTCGCTTGCCGGCTTACGCTGGCTCGCGGCGGGGGCCTTCGTTTGTTACGACCTGAAGAATTAAGGGCTACCTAAGCCTGAAGGGCTGCGCTAACCGGCTAACGGGCCTTACGCTGGCCCCAGACATCGACGAGCAGGACGGCAGATCATGAGCGACGCACGCGACGAGCTAAGCGAAACGCTAGTGAAGACGCTGCGTGCGCTGCGCCGGACCGCTGCGGCAATCGAGCGCGCTGGCCGTGAGGTCCCCGACGATCTAACCGCCCGCCGGACAGCCCTGTATCGCGAGGCAGCACAGTGGGCATTCGATCTGCGTGAGTATTTCCTAACCGCCGAGAACGAGCCGGATTGGTCGGGCCGGACCGGCGCCTACAAAGCTCACCTACGCGACCTATACGACCGCGCGGGGTACAGCCGCGAGGACGCCGCAACCGTACAGGTAGCCGTCCGGTACCACCTCGGCCGGCTCGTCCGCGACCGCCTCGGCGCGGCGACGGTAACCGAGCTGGGCCTAACCCCCGGCGGCTACGTCGAGCGCAAGCGTGAGGCCCGTCAGGCGACCCTCGCCGAACTGGACGCCGTGCGCAACGCCGCCAGCAGCCCCGACGTCAGCCGAGCGATAGCGGGCGCGCTGGTCGTGCTTCAGCGGGTGTCCGTCGCTGAGGTCGCCGAGCTGCACGGCACCGCGCGGACCCAGGCGCGGACGGTGCTCTCCCGGCTCGTGCGCCGCGCGGAAGAGCTGCGCGAGGCGGTGACGCCGGAGGAGTGACGAAGTGACCCCAGTTTCTACACTCCCTTATTTCTTCTTCTAGAGCTTCTTCTCCTCCTAGAAGAAGAAATATAGAAGTGCAGAAACTGGGGTCACTTCTACACGCAGCCCCGCCCGCCGGCTCGGCCCGCACCCGGCGGGCTTCCGCGTCTCCGCAGGTGAACAGCTAGGCCCTCCCTGGCGCATAGGCCCCTTGTCCGCATCGCGCGCACAAGGGAGACCAGCGTGCCAAAGATCCATACCATTTCCCGGGGTGGCTCCCGGTTCTACGTCTCGCCCGAGACCGGCAAGAAAGCCCCGGGCGTAACCTCGATTCTCGGCATGCTGCCGAAACCGTTCCTACAGCACTGGGCAGCAAAGGTCGTCGCCGAGTACGCGACCGACAACCTCGGCGAGCTGGTCGGGCTCCGGCTCAACGGCGAGCGTCAGGGCGTCATCGACTTCCTGAAGGGCGCCCCGCGCCGCTCGACCGGCGCCGCTGCCGAGACCGGGACCGCCGTGCACGACCTCTTCGAGAAGCTGGCCAAGGGCGAGCCCATCGGACGCGTGCACCCGGACTACCGGCCGTTCGTCGAGCACTTTGAGGCGTTCACGCGGGAGTTCGAGCCCGAGTTCGTGTTCCTCGAAGAGACCGTCTGGTCCGAGGAGTTCGACTACGCAGGTTCATTCGACGCCTACGCGGTCATCGACGGCGAGCGGGTTTTCCTCGACTGGAAGACGACCCGCAGTGGCGTTCACCCCGAGGTGGCGCTTCAGCTCGCCGCGTACCGCTTCGCCGACTTCATCATCCGCCCGGACGGCTCGCGCGTCCCGCAGCCCAGCTCGACCGGCGGCGGCGTGCTGCACGTCCGCCCGGAGGGCTGGGGCTTCTACCCGGTGCGGGCCGACGAGGAGACCTTCGAGTATTTCAAGGTCCTCCGGCAGGTCTTCACCTGGGACCGCGAGGTGAAAGAGGCCGTGGTCGGTATGCCGATCAACGCGAAGCCCTCGTCGATGCCGGCCCGCCGGACCGCCGCCCCGCGGAGGGCTGCATGACGCCGGACGAGCTGGCCGAGGCCGACGTCTTCGCGGCGGGCCAGGCCGACATGCTGCGCCGGGTGCTCGCTGAGGCTGAGGAGTTCGAGGCCCGGATGAAGCGCCGTCGCTACTTCAACAACGCGAAGGGCGTCCGCCGCTTCGCCGACCACCTGAAGGCCGCGCTCGCCGGGGAGGCGCAGTGATCGAACAAGCCACCCGTGAAGACGTGATCTGGCTCGCCGGCCTGCTCGAAGGGGAAGGCGCCTTCGACCTGCAACGGGGCACCTACCCCCGCGTGCGGGTCGCGATGGTCGACCGCGACGTGATCGGCCGTGCCGCGACGCTGTTCGGCGTGTCGGTCCGTCTCGCGCTGAAGGGCCGCCCGCATAAGGCGATGTGGCACGCCGAGGTCCAGGGCCCGAAGGCCGAGGCGATCATGCGCGCGGTCCTCCCGCACATGGGCGCACGCCGCTCGGCCAAGATCGCTGAGGTACTGGGGCACTCGCCGAAGACCTCGAAGGTCCCGGTCTCGATCAGCCGGCCGCCTGGTCTGCCGCTGGGGCCCGCGTGACCGAACACGAGGACTGCCGGTACTGGGGCCTGACCCGCATGCAGTGCGCGCGGTATCACGTCCGGCTCGCCCGGTACTACGCCGATCGGGCGCTCACCAACGCCGCAGAGTCGGCCCGATTGGCGTCCTCGGCGACGCGGGCTGCCTTGGTGGCGACCGCCGCCGTGGTCGTGCTCTTCATGAGTCACCTCGCTGCGCTCGTCTTTGCCTGAACAGCTCGCGCCCCGCTGGCGCATAAGCCCCTCGACAGCATCCCGGCGCGGCTGATCCCCGCGCCAGCAACGGAAGGAGCCCGTACGTGGGCTTGCGAATTTGGGAGACCGACCCCGAGGCCGAGCCGAAACCCCGCCAGAACTTCGCGCGGGACCTGGTCGGCCGGTTCCGGTCCGGTTATCAGGTCAACGGCCGTCCGGCCAGCTTGGAAAAGTGGCGGATCACGACCGGCGACCCCGAGGTGGCCGAGGCCATCCGGGGCCTGTTCGGTGGTGACAAGGCGCAGAGCTGGGAGACCAAGGGCGAAGACAACCTGGAGGTGTTCACCGGGGCCGAGCGGGTGAAGATCATCCTCGACGGCCCGAAGGCGATCCGGCAGGAGATGGTCCTGTGGGGCCGCTCCGGTGCGATCCGGCGCTGTGACGGCGTCGATCAGACCGGCACGGACGCCGACGACCCGGCGAAGGGTCAGCCGTGCGAGTGCCCGGCCTCCTTCCAGGACAGGAAGGACGCCGCGCGGGCCGGGCGGGGGTGCCAGCCCTCGACGACGATCTTCTTCACGCTGGCGGACTCGCCCGAACTGGGCCGGTTCAAGTTCAACAGCGGGTCGTGGTCACTCGTCCGCGACATCGTGACCACGGAGAAGGCGCTCGGCGAGATCGACGGTCCGGCGTACGCCTGGCTGAGCCTGGAAGTCGTGTCGTACGAGGACAAGAAGATCGGCAAGACGAAGTCCTTCACGAAGCCCGTCGTCGATGTGATCGGGGCCGCCCCGAAGCGCGAGGACGACGAACCTCCGTACTGATGATCCGCTAACCGGTTAACGCACAGCACATCCTTGGCCCCGGGGCCGGTACCGCCAAAGGGCTACCGGCCTCGGGGCCTTCTGTTTTGGAGGGTCCAACGTGTACGAGCTTTACGGCAGCCCTGAGAAGTTCGGCCTCGAAACCGTCGGCGAGGTCGATTGGTCGAGCGGTAGCTACGAGTTCGACCTAACGGTGGTGTGGCGTCGAAAGTCTGATGGGGCGTTCTTCTTTGCCGAGGACTCCGGGTGCTCTTGCCCATCGCCGTTCGAGAGCGTCGGCGTAGACGATCTGATGCCGGTCGAGTCATTGAGCGAATTCCACGCCCACCTGACGAAGCGGACCGGGGGCAACTACTACGACCGCTCGGAAGACACAGCCCGGCTGGTCGAGCGCCTTCACGGTATGGGGCTGCGGTGAGTGACACCCCGCGCGACTGGCGCGGTACCGAGATCGCCCCGGGCGCCCTGGTCGTGTACGGCGCGACCGTCGGTCGCTCCGTCGAGCTGGTCGAGGCGCGGGTCAGCGACCCGATGCTGAGCCCGTCCGGCCGCATCTGGCTCGACGTCATCCGGCGGTCGTACACGGGTAGCGGCCGTGACCGCGTCCACGTCGGCGCCGACCGGCTGACGGTCGTCTCTGCGCTGCCGACGACCAGCAAGCTGACCGCCGCCGAGGTGCGTGCTGCGCGGGACCGTCGGTACGCCGAGTGGGCCGCCAACCGAGAGACCCACGACCTACCGGCCTTCATAAGTGCCGACGACAAGTGTGCGCGGTGCGGGCTGACGTGGCGCGCGGCGAGCGACCGGAGGTGCAGCGAATGACCCCCGAAGACCTTTCGCGCTTCGCCGACGCAATGCGTACCGTCGCTGAGCGACTGGCCCGCGCTCTCGCCGTGGCGACGCGTGCTGCCAACTTCGACACCCTCGCGACGCTGCAACGCGCCGCAGCCCGCCGGCAAGGTCAGGTGGTCTGCAACTTCCCTCACGGCACGCTCGACCCGGCCCACCCGGGCGGGGCATTCGCGGCGTGCCCGGCGTGCGGGGCGGCGCTGTGAGGCGGCGGCCGTGGCGCGCGACCTGGTTCGGGCACCTGCTCGGCTTGCACTCGCCGAGCGCGGTGTACCTCGGCCGTTGTTGGTGCCAGCGGTGAGCGCCGCGAAGGCCAAAGGCACCGCGTACGAAACCCTCTGCGTCCGCGCCCTGCGCCTCTTCGGCATCGACGCCCGGCGGGTCGCGCAAGAGGGCTTCGCCGACACGGGCGACCTGCACGGCCTGTCCCCGTGGGTCGGGCAGTGCAAGGCGTACCGATCGTGGGAGGAGGCGATCCGGCTCGGTCTCGACGGTGCAGAGAAGCAGCGTTTACACGCGGGCGAGTCGTATGGTGTCGCCTTCGTCAAGCGGGTCCGCCGGTCCGTCGGCGAGAGCTACGCCGTGCAGACGTTCGCCACCTGGGCGCGGGTCTACGCCCGGCTGCGGCGGGCGGAAGCACTGCTCGCCGAGCGGGCGCCCGCCGCGTTCGAGCAGCACATGCGGTTGGTGGCTATCGAGCTGGCGCAGCCGTTCCCGAAGGGCACAGAGCGGGAGGCCGAGTGAAGATCGTCTCTCTCGGCTGTCGGTACTGCGGCCACCCGGAGCGCGACCACGCCCGGCGTTGGCACCCGCTCGTGAAGTGGCATGCCTGGACCGAGCCGACCCGGGCGCAGATCGTTGAGCGACTTCGGCGCAGGCTGAACAGCTCGGCCGCCCCTGGCGCATAAGCACTTTGACCGCCCGCACGGGCACCCTCGACGACAAGGGAGCACAGCGTGAACGAGACCATCGAGACCGCGAACACCGCGCCGCAGGCCCCGGCGACCGTGACCGAGATCCGGACCTGGGCGCGGGAGCGGGGGATCGCCGTCGGTCAGCGCGGCCGGCTGTCCGGCGACGTCCGGACCGCCTTCGAGACCGCCACCGGCCGCAAGGCCGCCTGACCCACCCGCACAGCAAAGAGCCCTCGGCTTCGGCCGGGGGCTCTTTCGCGTTTCCGGCCCTTGAACACCCCTCCCCCGCCTGGCGCATTGGCCCTTCGTCCTGCTCGACGACGAAGGGCCACCCTGTGAAGTTGACCGATTTCCTCGACCGCCTCGGCGCGGCCGACGACGCTGACGGCTGGCTCGCCGTCTGCCCGGCGCACGCGGACTCCCGGCCGTCCCTGCGGATCGCAGTCGGCGAGTCCGGCGCGGTGCTGCTGAAGTGCCGGGCCGGGTGCTCGACCGTGGACGGCGAGCCCGGCCGGCTGCGCCCCGGCGCGGTGCTGTTGGCGCTCGGCATGTCCGTGGCCGAGCTGCACAACATCGACACTACCGACGCCCCGACGCGCGCCCGGTCGACCTCGACCCCGGCGAGCCCGGCTGCGGTGGCGGCGCTGGCGGCGCAGCTCGATGGGTGGGTTAACGACTCGCACACGCCCGGCGGTGACGAGGCGTACCGCTACGCGGCCGACCGGTTCGGGATCAGCTCGACCGACTGGGACCGGCTAGGGCTCGGATACGCCGTCGACCTGGGCGGCGGCCCCCGCCTCGTCGTCCCGTTCCGTGACCGCGACGGCGTCCCGCGCGGCTACCAGGCCCGCGCGCTCGACCCCCGGGCCAAGGTCCGGTGGCTCGGCGCGAAGAGCCCGCAGGGCGAGAGCTGGGCACGCGTCGGCTACCTCCCGGGCGAGGCTGGCTGGGCCGAGCTGGTCGTGACCGAGGGCCCCGGCGACGGCCTGACCGCGTGCGCGACCGGGTACGACGTCGCCTTCGTGCGCGGCGCTGGTCTGGCCGCGAGCGTGGCGGACGAGGTCGCCCAGCTCGCCGACGGCCGCCCGGTCGTGGTGTGCGGCGACGCTGACCCGTCCGGCGACAAGTTCGCGCGTACCCTGTGCGCCGAGCTGGCGAAGCGCGGCCTGTCCGCGCGGTCGGTCCGTCCGCCGGTCGACGGCGACGACCTGACCGACTGGCGCGGCCGACACCCGGAGGGCTTCAGCACGGAGTTCATCCGGGCGGTCGTCAGCGCCGAGGACCCCGGCGCGCTGAAGGCCCGTCTCGACGCATGGACGGACGCCGACCTGACCGAGGTCGCCTCGGCCCGCCGGCTGAAGGACCACTTCGAGGCGGCCGGGTCCGGCGTGCGCTACTCCCCCGAGGCCGGCTTCTTCATTCTGCGGGGCGGCGTGTGGCGGGCCGACAAGCTCGACGAGGTCCGGACCGCAGCGCAGGACGTAGCGGCGTCGATCTGGGCTGAGGCGTTCGAGCTGGCCGAGGCGCTGAAGGAGGTCGCCCGCGACGGCGACAAGGCCGAGGCGAAGGAGCTGGGCGCCCGGGTCGGGAAGCTGAAGGCGTTCGCGAAGGCCGCGAACAGCTCGAAGGGTATTGACGCGATGGTGCGCGAGCTGCGCGCCCTGCGCGGCGTGGCCGCTGACCTCGACCAGTTCGACCGGCACCATCACCTGCTCGCGACCCGGAACGGCGTGATCGATCTGCGTACGGGCGAGCTGCGCCCGCACGACCCGGAGCTGTTGCTGACCCGGATGGTCGACCTCGACTACGACCCCGAAGCGACCGCCCCGAGGTGGGAGGCGTTCCTTCGCGAGGTCTTCCCGTACGAGCGGCACGCAGGCTTGCCCGCGTACATGCGGCGCCTGGTTGGCTACGGGATCACGGGCGAGACCGGCGAGCAGTGCTTCGTGGTGCTCTGGGGTAAGGGCGCCAACGGCAAGAGCGTCTACACGGACACGTTGACGGAGGTCTTCCGCGAGCTGACCGTGACGACCCCGTTCGCCACCTTCGAGGAGAAGCCGTCCGGGGGCATCCCCAACGACCTCGCCGCGCTGAAGGGCGCCAGGTTCGTCTTCGCGGCCGAGGGCGAGCAGGGACGGCCGATGGCTGAAGCGGTGCTGAAGCGGGTCACCGGCCGGGACAGCATCAGCGCCCGGTTCATGCGGAAGGAGTTCTTCGAGTTCCGCCCGACGTTCCTCCTGCAACTCGCGACCAACTTCAAACCCCAGTTCCGCGGGCAGGACGAAGGGCTCTGGCGCCGGGTCAAGCTCGTCCCCTGGGAGCGGTACTTCGCCCCGGCCGAGCGCGATCACAAGCTGGGCGCAAAGCTGCTCGCCGAGGCCCCCGGCATCCTCGCCTGGGCGGTCCGCGGCGCGGTCGAGTGGTACCGCGACGGGCTCGGCGACCCGGCGGCGATCAAGGACGCCACGCGGGAGTACCGGGCGACCTCCGACGCCCTCGCCGGCCTGATCCCGGGCGTGTTCACGCTCGAAGAGGGCGGCAAGGTGCAGGCCCGGATCGCGTGGGACGCGTACCGCCAGTGGTGTGAGGACGAGGCGCTACCGGCCAAGGAGCGCTGGACCCGGCGGGCGTTCTTCGCGGCGCTGGAAGAGCGCGGAGCGGTGAAGAAGCGGGCGAACACGGGCGTGGTCTTCGATGGCATCCGGCTCGCCCGGCCGACCGACCAGGCGGCCGAAGAAAACCCGGGCGAAGCGCGAACAGTCGCTAGCCCGCTGGCGCATAGGCAAGGCGACAGCACCCCTACCGCCGGGCCGAGTCTCGACGACGTCTTTGCATAGGAGCGCCATGGACCGCAAGCCGTACCGAATCAGCCTGATCGGCTTCGAGGACGACATGACTCAGACCGTGGTCGAGCTGAGCGAGAACGAGGCGGACGCCTTCCGCTTCGTCGCCGAACAGCTCAACGACGGGGGCGGCGCGACCACGCCTACGATGCACGTCGAGGAGGCCGCGTGACCACCCCCGCCGACGACTGCGGCGTGACGGGCGGGTGCGGGGCGTGCCCGCTGTTCGCCGCGAACGTGTGCGGCGACCCGGCGCCGAGCGAGCTACCCGGCATGTGGGCCGAGGCCGATTTCCTCGGCGGCGCGCCGGACGAGGTCCGCCCGCCGGCTCCGCGCCCGGCCCGATTCGCCGTCCGCGCCGACGGCACCACGACCGACCGGGGCGACCCGTACGCGGCGATGGCCGCAGCGTTCCTACGGCGCGGGTACGTGCCGCAGGCGTGGGAGGTCGTCAATGGTGTGGCGCTCGTCGAGCTGGTGCCGGAACCGCTCGCCGCGGGCGACTACGCCTGCGGCTGGGCCGCCTCGCCGGCCGACGACCTGACCGCCGTCGCTGAGGCGGCGGGGGTACTGGCCGGGCCGGACCTGCGCACGCCGGACGAGTGGTGCGAGCGTCAAGGGCTGGTCGTCCTCGACGCCGACGGCTGGGCCGACAAGCCATGGACCGTGCCGATCACGCGTGCCGAGTTCCTTCGCCGTGCGATGGGCTCGACCGTGGCGAAGGTCCCGACCGTCGACCCCGACGCCCCCGACGTCGACCCGGCCGAGCCTCGCCCGGACGGCGCGGGGTGCTGCGGGGGTGGGTGCGCCGCTCCCTGCTGATCTAGCCGACCCGCTGAAGGGGCTGGCTCTCCCATGAGGAGGGCTGGCCCCTTCAGCCGTACCTAGTGGAGCTTCCATGAGACAGCACCCCGAGGCCCGTTTCTGGGCGAAGGTCGCCGTTCCGGATGAGAACGGGTGTGCGCGGTGGCTGGGATCGACCCAGCCAAACGGCTACGGGAGGTTCTGGGACGGGTCTCGCCCCGTCTTCGCCCATCGGTTCGCGTTCGCCTGGGCAAACGGCAGGGTCCCTGCCGGGCTTGAGGTCGACCACTTGTGCGGCATCCGCAACTGCGTAGCGCCCGCCCACCTCGAATCAGTGACCCGAGCTGAGAACGTCCGGCGCAGCTCGGCCCCCGCACTAGCGGGAGCACGAAGCGCGGCTAAGACCGAGTGTCCGAGCGGTCACCCGTACGACGCAGCGAACACGCGGCGAACTAAGGACGGCAAGCGCGTGTGCCGTACGTGCCAGCGCAGCCACGACCTCAACAGCCGAGCCCGGAAGGGGGCTAGAGCATGAAGTCCCTGGTGCACACTGTGGCCGGATCGACTGTGGGAATCCACTTCCCCGAGCGGCGCGAAGACCTCGACGGCTTCCGCGCGTTCCTGGCGGGCGGTGACAAGGTGCTTGCCTTCGACACCGAGACGACCGGCTTGGACGTTTACACGGGTACCCATCGGCTTCGACTCGCTCAGTTCGGTAACGGCCGGGAAGCGTGGGTGCTGCGCGCCGACCTCTTCGCCGAGGAGATCGTCGCCGCGCTGCGCCAGCCGCGCCCGTTCGTCGCCCATAACGCGCCGTATGACCTCCTCGTCGTTGATCGGCACCTCGGCGTCAAGCTCGAAGACCTCGGCCCGCGCACTTATGACACGCGCGTGTTGGGGCACCTCCTCGACCCGCGGGCCCCGCAGGAGGGCGGGATCGGCCTGGGCCTGAAGCCGCTCTCGGCGGTCTACGTCGACCCGGACGCCCCGGACACGCAAGAGGGCCTGACGGCGGTCTTCCGGTCGCTCGGGCTGACGAAGGCGACCGGCTGGGCCGGCATCCCGATCGACAACGAGACCTACGTCAGGTATGCCGGCCTCGACGTGATCCTGACGCACCGCCTCTTCCGCGAGCTGGGCCCGCTGGTCCGAGAGATCGGCCTCGACCACCTGAGCAAGTTCGAACATCACCTTCAGGTGCTGCTCGCGATCCTTCAGCGAAAGGGCTTCCGCCTCGACGTACCCTACGTCGAGCGCCTGAAGGCCGACCTGCTCGCCGAGGCCGAGCGGTTCCGGACGGTCTCCCGGCGGTACGGCGTCGAGAACGTCAACAGCACGGCCCAGGTGGCGACCGCACTCGACGCGATGGGCGAGACCCTGACCGAGCGGACGGCGTCCGGCGCAACGAAGGTCGACAAAGGCGTACTGCTCCCGCTGGCGGATCTCTCGCTGGGATGGGAACGCCTCGACGTGCGCGAGCCCAACCCGCTCGCCGATGCGGTGCTGCGCAGCAAGAGGTCCGAGAAGTGGGCGACCGCCTACGCGCAGGCGTTCCTCGACCTGAAGGACGCCGACGATCGGCTTCACCCGTCGATCGGCGCGCTTCAGGCCCGGACCGCCCGCATGTCGATCAGCCGGCCGCCGCTGCAACAGCTTCCGTCGTCGGACTGGCGGGTGCGACGGGCGTTCATCGCGGACCCGGGGCAGGCCATCATCGCGGCCGACTATCAGGCGGTCGAGATGCGGGTTCTCGCGGCGCTGAGCGAGGACGCCACGATGAAGAAGGCCATTGCGGACGGCGTAGACCTGCACAGCTTCACGGCCGAGCGGGTCTTCGGGCCGGACTTCACGAAGGCACACCGGAAGATCGCGAAGGCCGTCGGCTTCGGGAAGGTCTACGGCGGTGGCGCGGCGACGATCACCCGGCAGACCGGCGCCGACCTCGCCAGCGTGAAGACCGCCCTCGCGGCGTACGACGCGACCTTCCCGGGGATCAAGCGCTACTCGCGGCGCCTCATGGAGCGCGCCCAGTTCGGCAAGCGCGAGGTTACGACGCCGTCCGGTCGTCACCTGCCGTTGGACAGGGACAGGTTGTACGCCGCGACAAACTACGTCGTGCAGAGCACCGCTCGCGACCTGCTCGCCCAGGCCATCGCGGACATCTTCGCGGCGGGTCTCGGCGACCACCTGTTACTGCCCGTGCATGACGAGCTGATCGCCCAGGCGCCGACGGAGAGCGCCGAGGAGGTGATCCGGGAGATTGGTCGGGTCATGGAGAGCACTTTCTACGGCGTCCGGATCGAGTCCGACCCGGAGGTCTACGGCCCGAGCTGGGGCCACGGATACGGCGCCCCGGAGTGACCCCGCTCCGTCTCGAACACCTGTACGATACTGACCTTGCAGAGAGCGGGGCACCGATGAAACCTGCCGATCTTGACACCGATCGTGACGTAACTCGCATGATCGACTTAATGTCACGCCTACGGGACGAATTGAGCGCCTTGGAAGCCATCCTCCCGGCTGCCATGGACGCGCAATGGGCGGCGGCGCCCGTCGCGCGGCCGAGAGAGGACACAGCCGAACGGGTGAAAAACGTTCGGGTAGACCCCACCGGGGCCATCGTGCTTGATGACGACCGGTTGCGCCTGCGCTCGCAGGTTGTACGCTCTGCCCACGTACTCCACGGCGGGACGCAAGCCGTACGGGATGTGCGGCGGGCGCTGGTTGCGGCGCTTGCGCCTTGGCACGGGGAAAGGTCCGAGGATGGTCAGTAGCATGCACGGCCGCGAGCCGGTCCCGTCAACAGGACTCCCCCGCCTGCGGGCGTACCTCCTCGGCCCGTCGCATGGCTCGGCCGCCGAGCGTGCGCGCCGCTTCGCTCCGGCGTTCGACGCCCTCGCAGCGGAAGGGTTCGAGGTCGTCGCCCCGGGCCGGGCCTCGCAGAGCACTGATGACGCCGACCATCTACTGTCCGTAGTTGACGATGATCTAGACGCGCTGCTCTCGGCGGACGTCATCGCGGTGCTGCCGGGGGCCGAACGGCTGTGGGAGTACGCGATGGCCGAGGCGCTCGGTCTTCGGCTCATGCCGGTCAATCCCGCGCCGCGGCTGCTGTCCGCCTAGCGCCACCTGCGACAAGAGGCCCCGGGGTCTCCTCGGGGCCTCTCGCCGTATTCCGGCTGACCGGTGATCATCCGTACGGCCAGTGCTGACCAGCTACTCAGCTTTAAGAGAGTCTTAAGTACCTCCGCTAACCGGTTAGCGGAGTAGCGTCGGCCACGTACCGCAACTCGCACAGCCGTTCGAGCCGCATCCGGCCGCCCGGCTACCCCGTCACGCCCTGGGAGGGTCCACCATGTCCGCATTCGCCCAGCTCTGGGACACCCCCGCCGAGCCGATCGCGCTCGACGCCGTTGAGGCCGAGCTGATCGCCGCAGCCGCGGCCGGCAACTCCGCCGCCCAGCTTCGCCTCTTCGTCGCGTACGTGCCCGTCCTCCGGCGGGTGCTGGCGCCCTACGTCCGCGTGCTGCCGCTCGACGACGCCCGGCAGGCCGCCTGGCTCGGTCTGGTCGCCGCGTGCCGCGCGTTCGACCCGGCTCGCTCGACCCGGCTCGCCTCGATCCTGCGCGAGCACACCGCTGAGGCGCTGAGCGAGGCCGCACAGGAGGCCGGGGCGGGCTTCACCGTGCCGAGCCGGACGGTCGCACGGTTCTTCGGCATCCTGGCTGCGGCGGACGGTGACCCCGCCCAGGCCGCCGCGCTCGCCCCGGCGCACTCGATGACGCCGGAGACCTTCTGGGCCGTGCACGCGGCGGTTACGGCCTCAACCTCGCTCGACGACGCGATCGAGGCGCACGGCGACGGCGGGCTGTCCCCGATCATCGCCCCGCGAGAGATCGCCGACACGGAGGACCGCATCCTCTGCGATCTCGCGCTCCGGTCGGTCGACGACTTCGCCCGCGACGTGGTCGCGCTGGCGTACGGCTTCAGCGACTTCGACCCGCAGCCGGACGCTGAGATCGGTCACCGGCTCGGGGGCTACTCCCGGCTGAAGATCCAGCGCACGCGCACGCGCGCCCTCGCCACCATGCGTCGTGCCCTTGGCGCGCTAACCGGTTAACGGATCTGCCCGGGGGCCGGAATCCGTGAACACCCGGCCCCCGCCTGGCGCATAGGCCAGGCGCCCCCCGACAGCAACGACCAGACAGGACACCAATGGACCTCTTCGAGACCGACCCCGTTCGCCTCCCGGACGCCCCCGAGGCGAGCGACCTATACGAGCTGCTGCCCTTCGAGGACCGCGACCAGCTCGACGCTGAGCACGCCGACGACCTGCGCGCGGCGCTGACCGGCCTCCCGGCCCGCCCGGGGACGCGGCGATGACAGAGAAGCGCATCGACCACCCGAAGGGTTTCGCCTCTGCGCTGATCCGCGAGGTCGCGGCCCCGCTTCGCTCTGGCGGAACCATCCCGCTGCGCTTCGAGATCACCACCTCGTCCGGCTACCGGGCGACGCTGACGGCCTGCGGACGTGATGAGTGCCGCGAGGGCACGGTGATCCCCTGCCCGAAGCCAGAGACGCACTCGCGCACGAGCAACCCCGCCAACCGCGAACACAACCGGTCGCACTGCCACGCCTGGCACTGGCCGAGCATCGAGCGGTTCGCGGGCGAGGTGCTGAAGACCTACGGCGCGAAGACGCGACCTGGGCAGGTCGGCGTGCCGCGCGGGTCGATCCACCCGTGGAACTTCGCGGGTGCCCGGTGACGCGCCGGGTGGTCGCCTGCATCCGGCGCTACCTCGCCGAGCGCCGCGAGGCTGCCCAGGTCCCGGCCGGGTGGAGCACGCCCGAGGCGGCGGCCGAGCTGGCTCGGATCGTGCGCGAGCAGACGGCCGAGCGCGAGCAGGTCCGCCCGCGCACGCTGCCGGAGCCCGGCCCCTACCGCCCGCGGCACGCTGCCGACGGCGAGCGCGACGAGCAGACCGAGGGCTACGAGCCCCGCCGGGACGGCTCGCAGCCGGCCGCGGACACGGGATATCTCCTCGACTTCGCGGCGTACTACCGCGAGCACGGCCGGCACTCCAATCGCCAATGGCGGGCCGAGCCGTGGGGCTTTCTCCGCGACTACTGACCCACTTCCCCGAGACCCGCTCACCGATCCGGTTGGGCGGGTCTCGGCGTGTTGAGACCTTTCCTCAGGGAGCAGATATGAAAGCACTTGACCTCTTCGCGGGCGCTGGCGGCTGGGACATCCCCGCGCACGCGCTTGGCTGGGACGCTGACGGCGTCGAGATCATGCCCGAGGCTCGCGCCACTCGCGCGGCGGCCGGGCTGAAGACCGTCGCCGACGACGTCCGCGACGTCGACCCGGTCCCGGGCGAGTACGACGCGCTGATTGCCTCTCCCCCGTGCCAGACCTTTAGTGCGGCGGGCTCGGGCACCGGGCGGCGTGCGCTGGACGCCGTGCTCCACGGGGTGCGCTTATTCGGTCAGGGGGGGGTCCGGCCGACTTACGCCGAGCTGGCCGCGCTGACCGGTGACGAGCGGACGGCGCTCGTCCTCGAACCGCTGCGAGTCGCGCTCGCTTCGCGCCCGGTGTTCATCGCCTGGGAACAGGTCCCGCCGGTCCTTCCGGTCTGGGAAGCCTGCGCCGAGGTGCTGTGCGCGGCCGGGTACGCCGTCGCGACCGGCAACCTGAGCGCCGAGCAATACGGCGTGCCGCAGACGCGCAAGCGAGCGTTCCTGCTCGCCCGGCGCGACGGCCAGCCGGCCGCCCTGCCGACACCGACTCACTCGCGGTACTACTCGCGTACGCCGGACAGGCTGGACGGCGAGGTGCTGCCGTGGGTAAGTATGGCTGAGGCGCTGGGCTGGCAATCTGACCTCGCCGTCCGCTCGTCCGTAGGCGATGGCGGTTACAACAAGCCGAGGGACCGGCCCGGCCACGCCCCGAGCCCCACCGTGACCAGCAAGTCGCGAAGCTGGGTCCTCCGCAATGGCAACCAGGCGAAGGCGTGCGAGCGCACGACCGACCAGCCCGCCGGGACGCTGTTCTTCGGCGCGCGGCTGAACGCGGTCGAGTGGCACCTTCGGGTCACCAACGACCGCCCGAACACCGCCCACCGTCCGGGCACTGCCCCGGCACCGACGTTGGCCTTCGGCAAGTCCCGGCCTGAGTGGGACGGGGCCGCCGGAGAGAAGCGCCCACTCGCGATCGAAGAGGCGCTAGTCCTTCAGACCTTCCCGGCGGACTTCCCGCTTCAGGGCTCGCGGACGAAGCAGTTCTTGCAGGTCGGGAACGCGGTCCCACCGGGCCTCGGGGCTGCCGTGTTGCGGCAGTTGCGCTAACCGGTTAGCGGAGGTAGAGTGTTTACACACCCGCCGAGACGAGGAGAAAAGATGACCGCCGCAGGAAAGATCACCGCCGACACTCCGCGCTTCGCAGCCGTGCAGTACGCGAAGGGCCGGCACGGCTTCGCAGTGGTCGAGGACCGCCAGACGGGCGACAACGCCGAGGCGTTCACCGGCCCGGACGCGATGGCGCACGCCGAGGCAGCGGCCGAGCGGCTGAACACCGCCCCCGCCTCTGCCAACCTCGTCTCCGACCAACGCCCCCGAGCTGACCCCCGCAGCCACGGCCACCCGGGAAGCCTGGCTCGTCGGCGCGATCGACGCCCTGCGCCCGATCTTCGCCGAGCAGGGCGCCACCCTGCCGGCCGTGCGGGTCTCGGTCGGCTGGCCGGGGGTGTCGAGCCGGAAGCGACTGAACAAGGTCATCGGGCAGTGCTGGGCCTCGCACACCACGGCGGACAAGACGCCGCAGGTGTTCGTCTCGCCCGTACTGGCCGACGCCGGGCAGGTGCTCGAAACCCTGGCGCACGAGCTGATTCACGCCTGGGATGACTGCAAGAGCGGGCACCGGGGCGACTTCGCGAAGCTCGCCCGGCGGATCGGCCTGACCGGCAAGATGACCGCGACCGTCGCGGGCGACGAGCTGAAGGCCCGCCTGGACGAGATCGCCGACCAGCTCGGCGAGTACCCACACGCCCGGCTGTCGACCGCGACGCGCGACGGGCAGGGCGAGAAGAAGCAGACCACCCGAATGATCAAGTGCGAGTGCACCTGCGGCTACCTGGCCCGGACCTCGCGCAAGTGGCTGGACGAGGTCGGCGCGCCGATCTGCCCGCGCTGCCGGACCGAGATGCCCGTCTACGCCTGACCGAAAGGATCCGACATGGAAGCCCTGATCCTGCCCGGCATCATCCTCGCCGCGTTCGCCTTGGGCCTGCTCGTCACCCGCGGCGCCCGCCGATCCTGAATGGAGACCTCCCAATGACGTTGTCAAGCCGCGGTAGCGGCAGGCGGTACGGGTTGGTAGCACCGTCTGTCACGCAGGAGTGCCCACAGGACGTTGATTCGGCGGCGGGCGAGTGCGAGTACGGCCTGGGTGTGCCGTTTGCCCTCGCCGCGTTTGCGGTCGTAGAAGCGCCGCGACTCGGTGCATCGTTGGATGCTGATCAGCGCGGAGGTGTAGAAGACGCGCTGGAGGCCCCGGTGGTAGCGGCGTGGGCGGTGCAGGTTGCCGCTGACGCGTCCGGAATCGCGGGGCGAGGGAGCCAGGCCGGCGAAGCCGGCCAGCCGGTCCGGGGTGCCGAAGGCGTCGAGGTCGCCGCCGGTGGCGGCCAGGAACTCAGCGCCGAGCAGCGCGCCGATGCCGGGCATGCTGGAGATCACTTCGGCGAGTTCGTGCTCATGAAACCGGCCCTCGATGAGCTTGTCGATCTCGCTGACCTTCTCGTTGAGGGCGATCACCTCCTTGGCGAGGGTGTGAACCATCTGGGCGGTGAGCTTCTCGCCGGGCAGCGTGGTGCGTTGCCGGTCGGCGGCCTCGACAGCGGCGGCGGCGATGGTGCCGGCCGAGCGGACTTTGCGGTTACGCAGCCAGGTCTGCAACCGCGCGACGCCGACACGGCGAAGAGCTGCGGGGGTCTGATAGCCGGTCAGCAGCACCAGCGGGCCGTGGTTGGTCAGGTCGAGGGCACGTTCCAGCGCGGGGAAGATGTTCAGCAACTGCTCGCGCAGTCGGTTGATGGTGCGGGTCCGGTCGGCGACCAGGTCGCTGCGGCGGGCGGTGAGGATCTTCAACTCGACGGCCGCCTCGTCTCCCGGGCGCACCGGGTTGAGGTCACGGCGCATACGTGCCTGGTCGGCGATCACTGCGGCGTCGCGGGCATCGGTCTTGCCGGTTCCGCGGTAACCGGCGGCGGCCCGGTTCACCGCGAGACCAGAGATATAGACCAGCCGCTGCTCATGGTTGATCAGCAAGGCGATCAGCAGAGCCGCGCCGCCGTCGGCCACGTCGACCGCCCACGTGACCTCGTCGCTCAGTGCCAGCACATCGGCCAGCAGCGTCAGCAACTCCGCTTCCTCGTTGGCCACTCGCCGCGACAGCAGCCGGTCGCCGTTCTGGTCGACCACCACACAGTGGTGATGCGCCTTGCCGATATCTACGCCGGCCCACACCTTGGGCACGGTCACCTCCACAAGTTCGTTGGTGAGTCGGTCCGCAGACGACCTCGCCGGCATGGTCCTACACAGCGATCTACTCGCAACTCCCAATCGGCGGCCGAGTCGTCGCGGGGTGCTGGGCGGCCAGGTCTCCTGAGCCATCAACGGCAACCCGATGAAAGCCACACCCAGCACCCCCGGATGAGCCAACCCTACGAACTGGGCGGTCATCACGATCAAGAAGGTAGGACCCCGATGAACACGACCACCGCTGGCAAGCTGACCGAGGGCGCTCGCGCGTACGCGGCCCTGACCAACGCCGGCCCGGAGTTCGCGAAGTCGACCGAAGGCGCCCAGGT
The DNA here is from genome assembly GCF_029626175.1 of Micromonospora sp. WMMD1082. Taxonomy (NCBI): domain Bacteria; kingdom Bacillati; phylum Actinomycetota; class Actinomycetes; order Micromonosporales; family Micromonosporaceae; genus Micromonospora; species Micromonospora sp. WMMD1082. Next base: position 489,259 of record NZ_JARUBM010000002.1, read on the forward strand.
CGTGACCGTGACCGCCGCCCCGCTGAAGGTCGGCCGGCGTACGCGGATCGAGACCGACCGGGGAGTGTTCGAGGTCGGCGTGACGACGAAGGTCATCCTCGCCCCGCCCGCCGAGCCGGAGCACGCCGCCGACGCCGACCCGGTCCCGCCCCCGGCCGGCATCGTGACCGCCTCGGTCGACCTCGACGCCGCGGGCCGGCTGACCTCGACGAGCGTGGTCGCGATCGGCGACCGGGCGATCGTGGTCAAGCCGGAGTCCGCCCCGGACGCACCGTCCCGGCTGCGTGCCGCCCTGGCCGAGCTGGGGTACGAGCCGGTCGGCCGCTGGTCGGTCGACGCCGAGGGCCGGGCCGTGTGCCCGGTCCGCCCCGCCCATCCGCAACCCGCCCAGTGAGCCCGGGAGAGATCATGCGCAAGAGCACCGCCGCCGGCCTCGTCGCCGCGCTGACCCTGTCCCTCCTCCCCGCGGCCCTCCCGGCTCCGGCCGAGGCGGCGCCGCAGAAGGTGATCTACGTTCAGAAGCTCGACATGCCGTCGGACTGGCCGGTCAAGAGCGCGCTCCGGTGGCTGGACGTTTACACGGGCAAGAGCACGTTCCGGCTGGTCAAGCGCTGCCCGGCCAAGCGCGACTGCGTGACCGTCCAGACCGGCAAGCTCTCGGGCCGGAACGTCGGGTGGGCGAGTCCGATCCGCGCGAAGACGGGCGCCACGCACCGGACCTCAATCGTCGTCATCGACCCCGCGAAGGCGAAGCGCCTGCGGTACAGCCAGGCCGACCGGAAGTGGCTCCTGGTGCACGAGTTCGGCCACGTGCACGCACTACCCCACCAGCGCAAGCGCATCTCGGTGATGCACCCAGACCTGCCCCGCCCGCCGATGGTGCTGACTCCGGCCGAGCGCCGGCACCTCGCGCGCCGCTGATCAACCCCGTACACGCCCCCTGACCTGGTATTACACGGGCAGGGGGCGTTTACACTTGCGCTAACCGGTTAGCGGAGGTAGGGTCTTACTTAGCCCGGTACCCACCGCCGACCGGCTCGCCGACTTGCCCCCCTCCGGAAGGACTCACATACCATGTCCCGCTCCCCCGCCCCCACCGGCCGCGGCTGGGCCTACCTGGGCGCCGTCCTCGGCGGCGCGCTGAGCATCGCCGCGAACGTCGAGCACTCCTTCATCGGCAACGACAACCCGCCAGTTCTTCAGGTCGTCTTCTCGGTCGCCTGGCCCGTGCTGCTCTTCGTCGGTATCGAAGTGCTGGCCCGGGTCGCCTTCCCGAAGGGCTTCGGCTACGCCCTGCTGCGCTTCGTCGGTGTGGGCGGCGTCGCCCTGGTCGCCGCGATCGTGAGCTACAAGCACATGTCGGGCCTGTTCGAGCACTACGGCGCTGACGCCGTGACCGTCACGTACGGCCCGATCGCGATTGACGGCCTCCTCGCGGTCTGCTCGGCCGCCCTGATCCTGACCGCGCAGAAGCGCGCCCGGACCGAAGAGGCCCCGCCCGCCCCCGCGCAGGCCGACCTTGACGCCGAGTTCAGGGCGTGGGCCGACGAGTTGAGCGCGGCCCCCCCGCAGGCTGTGGCGATTGCTCAGCCTGCCGCAGCACCTGCCCCGACCAAGCACACCCCCGAGCCCGTCGAGGCCGTCAGCAACTCGCACAGCGGGCCGGAGGACGCCGAGCAGGCCGACGCCCCCGCCGACCCGCGCATGGTGACCGCGCTGACCTTCGGCCCCCTGCCGGAGCCGGGCGACGCAGCTCGGTACCCCGAGATCCGCCGCCGGGCCGAAGCGCTCAACGCGGAGGACGCCAGCCGGTCGCAGCAGAACATCGCGGACCTGATCGGCGTTCCGCGCCGGACCCTCCGCGACGCCCTCGCCGCGACCGCCCCGAAGCCGGTCGACCCGCCGAAGCTGCGGGTGCTGACCACACAGCCGAGCTGACGTAACGGCCCGCCCTGGGATGTCCGGGGCGGGCCTTACGCTTATCTGGACCCTGAGGAGATGCCCGTGACCGAAGACCAGTCGATTGCCCGGTATCTTCGCCGGGTCGTCGCCGATCTCGAAGCGTTCGAGGCCGAAACCGAGCGCGTCCGCCGCGAGCACGAAGCTACATACCAGCGTGTACCACCCGGCCCGCACACACTGGACGAGCAACGGACCGAAGTTGCCCGGCGCGCTCGTGAAGCCGGGTACTGACCCTAAACAGGCTCCAATCGATTTCAGGAGGACCGCATGACTACGCAACCCACCGCTAACGCTCTCCGAAGCTGGGCCGCCGGGTCGCACAGCACTCAGGCGCCGCTCGCTGTGCAAGGGACTGACTTGGTCTCTGCCATCGATGAGAACTTCGAGCGGATCGCGCGGGCCGCCGAGGTCGGTACCGCTGCGGGATACCGTCTCGTCTCGGTCACGCTGGCGCCGACCAGCGAGACGACCGCTACCCTCGCGATCCGCTGGCAGGAGGCGACGCCCGCCCACCGCCCGGCGTCCGACCAGATTCACCAAACTGACGTGCGGATCACCCAACTTCGGCGGGTGACCTAGCCGCCGAGCACGTATACCCGCTCGGCCGCGACTGACCCACCGCTGAAGCGCCCCGCCCCGGACCCCCGGGCGCGGGGCGTTTCGCGTTTAAGCGGCGGGCCGCTACCTGGCTTCTGATGTGAGTCTGACGGCATAGCCGACGGTACGGAGTTCTTCCGGATCGACCCGAGCCGGCTCGGCGGCAACCGCTGGGTGTTCGACCACCCCTTCTTCATGATCCTCAACGTGGCGGTCGGCGGCAACTGGCCCGGCTACCCCGACGGCAGCACCCAGTTCCCGCAGCAGATGCTCGTCGACTACGTCCGGGTCTACGGCTACGTTCCGGACGGCAACACCGGCACCACCCGGATCCGGGGTCAGCAGAGCGGCCGGTGCATCGACATCCCCAGCGCGAACCCGGTCGACGGCGCGCCCCTGCAGATCTGGGACTGCAACACGACCGCCGCACAGGCATGGACCTTCGCCGCCGACGGCACCATCCGCGCGATGGGCAAGTGCATGGACCCGGCCTGGGCCGGCACGGCCAACGGCACCGAGGTCAACCTCGTCACCTGCAACGGCAACCCGGCCCAGCGCTTCACCCTCAACGGCGCCGGTGACCTGGTCAACCTCAACGCGAACCGCTGCGTCGACGTACGCGAGAACAACCCGAACAACGGCGGCCGGTTGCAGCTCTGGGACTGCGCCGGCACCCCCAACCAGAAATGGTCCCGCGCCTGATCCCGTCGCCCACCGCACACACTCGGGCTCACCGCCGTCGACGGCGGTGAGCCCGAGCGGCTCTACGCGCGTAAGAGTCGGTGACGGGCGCGGTGGGTAGTAGCCCGTGCGGTCACCGAGGTACGGGAGGCGACGTGGAGAACGCTCGGATTGTTGGCGGGCGGCGGTTGTGGTGGTGGCTCGGCGCCGCGCTGCTGGTCGTCGTGGTGGTGCTGGTCGCCAGTTGGACGTGGGTGACGGTCCGCGGCGACGGCCGGAGCGGGCACGTCGTCTCCGGCGCCGCCGGCGACCTGCGGGAGGCCACCTTCGTGCTGCTCGACGGCGCCGACGTGGTCCGGCTGCGCACCGCCGACCTGGGTGACGACGCCTACCGGATCTCGACACCGCGCGACGCCAGCGTCCGACCCGCGGCCTCCCTCACCGACGGGAGCCTGCTGACCAGCCTGCGCGGCACCGACCGGGACGGCCCGGCGGTGGTGGACGTGGTGCTGGGCGAGTCGGTGCGCTGGCACATCCGGCTCAGCGGCGGCGCCAAGGAACAGCACCTCGACCTGCGCGACGCGCGGATCGGCACCATCGAGTTCACCGCCGGCGCCAACCGGATCGAGCTGACCCTGCCGCCGCCGGAGGGGACGCAGCGCACCGTGCTCAGTGGCGGGGCGAGCCAGGTCGTCGTCCGCCTGGCCGCGAACGCACCCGTGCAGGTACGCGCCGGCGGCGGCGCCGGCTCGGTCACCGTCGACGGTGCCACCCGGTCCGGCGTGGCCGGCGGCACCACCATCACCCCGCCCGAGTGGGACTCCGCGACGGACCGCTACGACATCGACGCGACCGCCGGCGTCTCCACCCTCACCGTCGAGCGCACCGAGGCCAGCGGCTGACCACCGATGGGCGGCGGTTCGGCGGCAGCCGATCAGCGGCCACGAGCCGTCCGTCGCGCGCGGGTTCCCGACGCCGGCAGCGGCGGCTGGGGAGTGCCGGTCGTCAGCGGCGCAACGCCATGCCGGGGTGGCGGAGCACCGCGTCGAGCGTCCGCCCGAACCTCTCCGGCGCCTCCAGCGCGATCATGTGACCGGCGTCCGGCACCTCGTGGTAGCTCGCGGCGGCGTCCAGCGCCCAGCCGGGGACGTGCCACCCGGCACGGGATCGCCGCCCGGCCACCAGGTGCACCGCCGTACGACCGAAGACCTCGCGGAGCATTCGCTGGTACGCGTCACCCGTGGTGAATTCGACGACCGCCCGGGCGGTCGCGTGAAGGGTGCTCGCCGGTTGGAAGGCCAGCGCGCGGCCGGCCCGACGCACCCGGTCCTCGGTGGGCCGGATGCCGCCGTCGCGCAGCCACCGCACCGGGTCGCGGCGGCATCCGCGAAGGAACTCCGCCACCTCGGCCGGCGTCTGCGCGGCGAGTTGGCTCGACCAGAACGCGTCGGCGGGCGCGAAGTTTCCCTCGACGTTGACCACGCTCGCCACCCGGCCCGGATGGCGGTGCGCGAACGCCATGGCGATCACCCCGCCGACCGAGTGGCCCACCAGATGGACCCGGCCGCCGGGCATCGCCCGGTCCACCTCGGCAAGCAGGTGGCCCACCTGGGCGTCGATGGTGATCGCGGCCGGGTCGGCGCCGGACCGGACCCCGTAGCCGATGAGGTCCGGGCTCAGTGACGGCGGCGCATCCGGCGGTGTCGGCCAGCGCTCGATACCGAAGGATCCGATCAGGCCGTGCACGAAGACGACAGGCAGCACGGGCTAGCAGTTTGCCAGAAGCAGCCTCTTATCCAGAGGAACACGCGGTATGTCGCTCGGGGCATCGGAATCCCGCCGGCGGTCGGGTCACTCCCGCTGCCGCCACAGGTGGACCCGCATCGACACGGACAGTGCCCGCAGGCATCCCCGGACGTCGTCGAGGTCGGCCTCGGAGATCGGCTTGCCGAGCGTCGCCGCGGGCAACAGTGTCCGTGCGGTCTCCAGGAGCGAGAGGACGATGTCCGTCTGCTCGGTGCCGGGCCGGTGGCGCAGTTCGTCGATCAGCTCGTCCAGCGTCCGGTGTTCCGGCGCCTCTTCCACGACGACAGGCACGGTCACCTGACGGGCAGGCTCGGTCATGGCGGGTCGGTGTCCTTCCGTACGCGGGGTGGTGGTGGCCAGGTCTGACTGGGTCGCCTCGGTGAACCTTCGTCAACCTCCCCTTACGAGCCGCCGCACCGCGCCGTCGGAGGCGGCACCTGAGCGCCGCGCGGTTCAGGTCGACGACGGTTCGGTGCTCACCTGGTTCTCCTCTCGCCGGGCGGGTGGTGGCGCCACCTCGCGGTCCGGTGCCGCGCCCCCCACGTCGTTCCTGATCCCCGCCCACATGCCGGCCGCCGCGATCACGCCGAGCACCGCGCAGAGCAGCCAGGCCGTGCTGCCCGCGTAGTCCAGGAGGCTGGTGCCGATGATGGGGCCGAGGGCATACCCGGTGGTCTGGCAGGTGTTCAACGCTCCGATGTACCGGCCGCGCAGGTAGGGCGGCGCGGCGAGGGCGGGGTACGCGCTGATCGACGGTGCGCTGATGATCTCGCCCATCGTCCACACGATGGCCCCGACGAAGAGGATCCAGATCCCGGCGTTGATGCCGAACAGGGAGAGGCCGAGCCCGATGAGGAGCGACCCGCCGGCGATCACCGTCCGGATCGGCAGGCGTTGCACGAACCGGGTCAGCGGCAGTTCCAGCAGGATGACCAGCGCTCCGTTGAGCGCGACGATCGTCCCGTACAGCGCCACGGGGAAACCGTCGGACTGAAGCTGGATCGGCAACATAGCCTGGTACTGGACCTCGGCGAGCGCGGTGGCGAACATCGCCCCGAGCACGAGCAGGAAGCGCCGGTCGGCCAGCATCCCGTCCCGCTTCGGCGCCGGGCGATCGCGTTCGGTGGCCGCCGGGCGGGCGGGCCGGGTGTCGGGGAGCACGAACAGGACCACCATGCCGAAGGCCAGGGCCGTCGCGGCGTCGACCAGGAACACCATCGGGTACGAGTAGGTGGCGAGCCAGGCCCCGACCAGTGGCCCGATGGTCGCACCGATGTTGAGCCCCAGCCGGGCCGCGGCCGTGGTCATCACCAGCCGCTCCGGCGGGGTCAGCTCGGCCAGCATCGCCGACGCCGCCGGCCGGTAGCTCTGCATCGCCAGCCCGGCCACGAAGCTCGTCACCAGCAGGACGACGTAGTCCCGCTCGAAGGCGATCACGCCGATCGCCACGCTGGACAGCAGCATCGAGCCGATGATGACCCGCCTCGGACCCCATCGGTCCGTCGCCAGGCCACCGAGGAAGACACCGATGATCGATCCGATGCCGAGCGTGGTGAGCACGACGCCGGCGGCGGCCGGCCGGAAACCCAGCTCGATCAGGTACAGCACGAGGAAGATCGAGATGAAGTGGCCCATCCGGTTGATCGCGATGCCGGCGAGCAGCACGACCACCGGACGGGGCAGCGTCCGCAGGGTCTGCAGGGGGCCGAGGGGGCGCTCGGGAGTCTTGTCGCTCACGCTGTCTCCGCTGGACACTGGCGGCGTCACCGCTGACCGGACGGGAGCGGGTCGTACCGGAAGACGACCTGCCGCTCGGCCTCGTCCAGCACGGCCTGGCAGCGCTCGACGGTGTCCGCCCGCGCGATCAGGTAGCCGTACCGGGCGATGTACCCGTCGGGCGGCATGAGCAGGGTCGAGCCCGGCCCGGTCAGCACGGTCGACTCGTACAGGCCGGAGCCGGGATCCGGCGGCGGCAGTTCGACAGCGGTCGCCACACAGCTGACCGGCGGGCAGAGGAAACGGATGGCCGTCGCCGACTCGCGTCCCGGATCCAGCTTGGGCCGTACGCCGAGCGCGACGTCGGCGGCCACCCGCCCCGAGTCGATGCCGTTGGCCAACTGGCCCACGTACGGGATGAGGTCGCCGCCCAGCCGCCCGTTGATCTCGACGAGCACCGGCCCGGTCGGGGTCAGCTTCACCTCGGTGTGCGTCATCCCGGTCCGCCACCCCACCGCCCGGTGCGCGGCGCCCAGCATGTCGATCAGGTCGTCGTCCGCCAGCAGCGGGTCGGCGGCGTCGATGGTGTGCCCCGTCTCCTCGAAGTACGGCTCACCGCCGATCCGCTTACGGGCCAGCAGGTAGGGCAGGTACTCGCCGTCCAGCACGGCGGCGTCGATGCTGATCTCGGGCCCGTTCAGGTACTCCTCCAGCAGCACCTCCTCGGGGTTGACCATGCCGAGCTGGGTCGCGGAGCGACTCACCCCGAGCGCCCAGCCGACCTCGCCCGCACCGTTCACCTTGACCACCCCCTGGCTCGCCCCGAGCGTGCGGGGCTTGGCGACCAGCGGGAAGCCGATTCCGGCCGCCGCCGTCGCCACGTCGTCGGCGGGGCCGACCACGGCGTACCGGGGTTGGGCCAGCCCTGCCTGGGTGAGCCGGGCCCGGGTGAGCGCCTTGTCCCGCACCGTACGGACCGCGTCCGGGGTCGGGCCGGGCAGGCCGAGGTCGGCCGCGACGTGGGCCGCCGCGGCGATGACCGCCTCGTGATAGCAGTAGACGCCGGAGATCGTGACCCCGTCGCCGACCAGGTCCCGGGCCGCCCGCACGGCGGCTGCCGGGTCGAACACATCCAGCGCCGTGGCCCCGGTGACGTACCGACGCTGCCAGCTGGGCTCCTCCGGGTCGAACAGCCACAGCCTGCTGTGTTCGGCGGCGGCCCGCAGCAGGTACTCGCGGAACTGCTGGTGGCCACTGCCCATGACGAGGAGTACGCCCTCGCTGGCTGACATCGTTTCTCCTTTGCCGTGACAGAGCTGGTGGTTCCGGCGTGGCCCTACTCGACGATCAGACCGGCCGTCCGGAACCCGTCGCGGGTACCCGGTAGGTCGAGCACGCCGACCTGTTCGAACAGGTTGATGGTCTTCGCCGCCGAGTGCCGGATGCCCTTGAGCACGCTTTCCGGGTTGTACGACTCGGCCACGATCTCGCGCGCCCGCGCCTCGCTGAAGCCCGAGGCGGTCAACGCGGCGTAGGCGGGTCGGGTGGCCGGTTGCAGGGACCGCACGACCAGGTGCGGAAGGTACTCGGCCACCAGCTTCCGGGTGGGCGCGTCCAGCTGTCCCCAGAGGTGCCGGAAGAAGTTGGCGAAGAAGGCGTGGTGCCGACCCTCGTCGATGGCGTGGTCACGCACGATCGCCCGGACCACGTCGACCACGCTCTCGTCCTTCGGAATGTCCGACAGGATCGAGGTGATCAGCGTCTCGAAGACCACCACCTGGAGCAGCTGCACCAGCCTGCGGTGCTGGGGCATGTCCTCGCCGACCGCGTCGAGGCCCGTGATGAACGGACCGAAGTCGTACGGCAGGCCCAGGATGCCGGAGCGGGCCTCCAACTGGTGCTGCACGTCGAGGCTGTACAGCGAGTGGTAGCCCTCGTCGACCACGATCCGGTAGGCGTCCATCCTGGACTGCGGGGTGAGCGCGAGGCCGGTGCTGCCGTCCGCGATCTGCTGCGTCGCCCGGCACACCACGGCGACCTCGAAGTGCATGGTGAAGTTGAGCCACTGGTACAGGTGCTGGGCGGTCAGATAGCGCCGCAGCTCGTAGTCGTCCGGCCCGACCAGCGGGTGGTTGAGGTGCGGCACGAGGTGTTCCGGAAAGAATGCCTTGTGGATGTCGTCGTCGACATCGATCAGCCGTCGCGGATCCATCCGGACGCCGGCACGCTCGTACCAGTGCTCGAAGGCCTTGACCTCTGGCATGGGTTGGTGAGGGGTGGACATGGCATCCTTTCGGGCAGGGCCGTGGCGCCGCCGGCGGCGCGGTCGGCCGCCGTACGTCACGGCAACGGCGTCTCCCGTGGGTGGCCGTCGGGCAGCGTCCGGCCTGGCTTGCTGACCAACCGCCCTTCCAGATAGAGGAAGTCGAGTTCGGTGCGGTGAAACGTCCGGAGCGCGTCCTCGGGCGTCTCCACGATCGGCTCACCGTTGTCGTTGTAGGACGTGTTGAGCAGCAGCGGTACGCCGGTCCGCGCCGCGAAGGCACTGATCAGCGCGTGGTACTCGGGGTCCAGGTCCGCGTGCACGGTCTGCACCCGGGCCGTGCCGTCGACGTGGGTGATCGCCGGCACCTCGTCCCGACGCTCCGCCAGTACGTCCGGAACGAGCAGCATGAACGGGCTCTCCCCGACGAAGTCGAACCACTCGGAGACCTGCTCGGCCAGCACCGAGGGCGCGTACGGCCGGAACACCTCCCGGTGCTTGATGGTGGTGTTGAGGTAGTCCCGGGTACGCGGGTGACGCGGGTCGGCCAGGATGCTGCGGTGGCCCAGCGCCCGTGGTCCCATCTCCGACGAGCCCTGGTACCAGCCGACGAAGTGATGCTCGGCCAGCAGCCCGGCGACCTCCTCGACCGTGGTCTCCCGCCATTCGAGCCGGCCCCGGTAGCACTCCAGCGCCCGGTCGACCCGCTCCGGGGAGTAGCGGCGGCCGAGCGCGGCGGTGCGCAGGGTGTGACGCTGCGCGCCCCCGAGCAGTTGGTGCCAGCCGTAGAGGGCGGTGCCGATGGCGTTACCGGAGTCGCCGGCCGGTGCCGGGATGAAGATCTCCTCGAACGGCCCCTCGGACCGGATCCGCTGGTTCGCGACCGAGTTGAGCATGATGCCGCCGGCCAGGCAGAGCTGCCTCTTGCCGGTCAGCTCGTACGTCGTCCGGGCCAGGTGCAGCATCGCCCGTTCCAGTTCGTCCTGGACCTTGAAGGCCACGTCCTTGGCGAACTGGTGCTGCCAGGAACCCGGCGCCTTGGGCTCGTATCCCTCGCCGGCGGCGCTGGAGATCTCCTTCCAGATCTGCTCCAGCGACTCCTGCGAGACGGTGATGTCGAAGCCGTCGAAGGTGAGCCAGTCGCCCCACTCCGGTCGGGGCCGGCCGTACGGCGCCAGCCCCATCGTCTTGCCCGCCTCCGGGTATCCACCGCACTCGAACAGGCCCCAGTCCGGGGTGCCGTAGCGGGTGATGAAGTTCAGCTTCGTGGTGAAGAAGTCGTAGAAGCAGCCCAGGCTCAGGTCCGAGTAGTCGACCGGGTAGGTGGTGCTGGCGACCGGGCGGATCTCGGTGCCGGCACCGACGAACGCGGTGTGCTTCTCGATCAGGCCCTCCCGGCTGCGGCTACCCGCCTGGTCGACGACCAGGATGGCCGCCTCCTCGAACGGCGAGGTGTAGAACGTCGTGGCCGCGTGCGCCAGGTGGTGCGACGGGAGCGGGATCGCGTGGACCCTGCTCTTGTCCTTGATCGGCAGTTCGCGGAGGATCCGCCACACCGCGCCGTCACCCAGTGGACGGTTGCCCACCACCAGATCCACCTCGTCGATGCCGATGCCGGCGTGGTCGAGGCAGTACGCCACCGCCTTCATCGGCAGCGTCTTGGTCAGTCGCTCGAAGTAGCCCTGTACGAGGAAGCCCTCGGAGTGCTTGATCCGGTCCAGGCGCTCCTCCTCGATGGCGACCAGGACCTTGCCGTCCTCGACGAGTGCGGCGGAGCGATCGTGACTCAGGTTGAGGCCGAGAACGTAGCTCATGTCGTTCCTCTTTTGTCTGGATGGGACGGCGCGAATCGACGGGACGGCGCGGCTACCGGCGGCGGTAGAGGACGCCCTCGCTCCAGATGGTGGGCAGTTGGCCCCATCTGATCGCCGAGGTGACGTCGGGAAAGAAGCCGCTTCCGTTGAGGTTGGCGCTGGTGTTGCAGAGCACCGGCACGCCGCTGAGCGCGTAGTAGGCCAGCAGGACGCGCCGGAGCACCGGATCGTCGTCCGGCCCGACGGTCTGTAGCCGGGCCGTACCGTCCAGGTGCAGCACCGCCGGGATGCGGTCCCGCCACGGCGGCCGGACGACGTGGTCGAACAGCATGTGCGGATCCGGGCTGCCCGGCGAGAAGACCTCGGGCGCCTGCTCCGCGAGGCAGATCGGCGCCACCGGGCGGTACGACTCTCGCTTCTTGACCCGGTTGAGCAGCTCCTTCATCTCCGGCCGGACCGGCGCGGCGAGGATGCTGCGATTGCCCAGCGCGCGGGGGCCCAGTTCGGCGCGGCCGTTGAGCACCACCACCGCCGCACCGCTCTCGTGCAGCAGCCGGGCCAACTCCTCCGGGCTGCAGTCGGCGGTGGTCCAGTCCGGCGGCACGGTGGGCGTCGGGCGCAGCTCCGGCCCGAGGCGCGGGTGCCAGGCCAGCGCCCGGACCCGGTCCGCAGTGATCACGCCGAGGGCCGCCGAGCCGATGGCCGAGCCGGAGTCGTTGGGGAAGGGCGGCACCCAGACGTCCGTGAAGATCGACTGGCGGCGCAGCGCGCTGTTCCACTTGATGTTCAGGGCACAGCCACCGGCGAAGCAGAGGTTCCACGGTCCGGCGCCCTTCCAGTCGAGCACCTTCGCCACCAGCCGCTCGATCAGCAGGTCCTCCAGGAACACGTGGACGCTGGCGAGGACGTCCTCGTCCGGCACCCCGGGGGGCAGTTGCTCCGCGACCGCCCGGAAGTAGGCGTTGACGTGCGCCATCGACGGCTCGGACGTACTGCCGAACCCGCCCACCTCGGCCCGGAAGACGACCGCGGCCTCGGCGTCGGACTCGAACCGCTCCGCGAAGACGGCCCGCAGCACCCGGACGACGTCGTCGCGGGCCGTGCCGAGCGCGATGTACGCCATCAGCTTGCCGGCGACCGAGAGGTCGTCGACGGTGGCCGCCTCGTCGGTGCGCCGGAAGGGTCCGAAGTGGTGCGCGGCGGTGGCGTACGTGTGCCCGATGAGCGGGAACAGCGCCCCGCCGTTCGCCACCCCCTCGGCGGGATCGAGCCAGTACAGGCGGGGGAAGAGGCCGCCGTCCCAGATCAACACGAGCGACGGCTCGCCGCGCTCGGCGAACGGGCTCGTGCAGTACGCGCTGGAGATGTGACCGGCGATGTGGACGTGGCTGGTGAACGGCTTGCTCTCACCGGCCAGCGGGAACGTGCCGGTCAGCGCCGGTTGGAAGACGTCCGGCGCCTCCTCGGTCTCCCGGTAGGGGGCGAGGTCGAGTTCGACCGGCACGCCATGGTCCGCCAGGCTGACGTGACCGACCTTGCTGCCGTCCCAGCCGTCGACGACCCAACGGTCGACATCCGACACCTGGTAACCGAACTCGTGCAGCAGCGACACGACGATCGACAGGTCGGGTACCTGGCTGTACCGCGGCGCGTTGTCGATCTTCTCCATCTCGACGCTGAAGACGAGCCGGCCGTCGTCGACCAGTGCGACCGCGCCATCGTGCGTGAGCTTCAGGCCACAGACAATCATGATGCACCCTGGTGCCGGTCGTTCTCCCAACCCTTGGCCAAGGCCGCCTCCAGGTTGTCGAGCACCGCGTACGAATCCCGGACCAGCGTCTGGGCGTCCCTCGTACGCAGGAAGAAGATGCCGCCGTAGCCGAGCGCGCCGCTGGTCACGTCGTACCGGGGCAGCGGTGTCCCGGGCGGGATGCTCAGGCCGGGGACCGCCTCGATGCGGCTGCCCGGGCTCAGGATGGTCGACCAGTCGACCTTCGACTCGTCCCAGGCGAGGTCCCGCGACCACGGCCGGCCCGCCGCGTCGGTGGCGATCAGCGACAGGGATCCGGCGGCGGCCCGCGCGTCGCGGTCGGTGAGCATCCGCGGCGGGAACGTCACGTCGTGACCGAGCAGGGCGTCGACGAGCATTCCGATCGGCTCGTACCCGAAGACATGCTCAAGCTCGGCGGCCACCATCACGCCGCCGAGCCGCGCCGCCGACTCGATCACGGACACCTCGCCGTCGTCCATCAGCTTGAGCTCGGTGTGCGTGCCGCAGGTGCCCAGTTCCAGGGCGTCCACCGCCGCCCGGGACACCTCCTCGATCCGGCGCTGGAGCCGCTCCGGCAGCTCGCACGGGGCCAGGTTGCTCAGCTCGGTGAAGGGCGGGATGGTCGGGATGCGTGAGGTGATGCAGAGCGGGTGGTACACGCCGTCGGCGACGATTCCCTCGACGCTCAGGTAGTCGCCGTACCCGCTGCCCTCGGGCCACCAGGTACGGGTGGAGCCGGGGATGATTTCCTCGGCAAGGAAGTCGCGTTCGGCACCCACCTGTTGCAGTTCCATGAAACCCGTCGACAGGGCATGTGCCACCGCCGCCGAGGTCTCCGCCCAGGCCGGGGCCAGGTCGTCCGGCGTGCTGACCACCTGCTGTCCCACCGAGCCGGCGCCCCAGGCCGACTTGAGCAGCAGTGGCGGGTTCAGCTCCTCGAACGCGGTCCGCAGATCGGCCTCGGACGAGACCCGCCGGAACCGTGGGCTGGGCACGCCGGCCTTCTCCCAGACCGCCCGCATCAGCCGCTTGTCGCGCGAATTCGCCGCGTTCGGGCCGACGCCGCGCAGACCCAGCTCCTCGGCGGCCTCGGCGACCGCCATCACGGCGAACTCGGAGAGCGTGAAGACCGCGTCGGCGCCGACCGTCCGGGCAGCCTCGACAATGAGGGTGACGAGTTCCCGGCCCGACCGGCGCTCGTCCCACGCGGGTATGATCTGGGCGCAGTGACCCTGCCACAGCGGCGCGGTCCGCTGCGGCATCTGCTGCAACGCCAGAACGTGCACCTGGGCCCGCTGGGCGAGTCGCGGAATCGCGAACTCCAAGGGTGCGCCACCGCGGCAGTAGACAAGCAGGAGGGACTTGGCCATATCTTCTCCTCACTCTTGGCGGCCACCTGGGCCAGGGCGCGCGTCAGCGACGGCACGACGTGACCGATCCACGGCGCCAGCACAATTAACACGAATGAAACTTGCCGGCATCCCGGCGCGGTAGAATAATTCTTATTAACCTCGGCCAGAATGCTGTTGGCCCGGCGCGCTACGAAACCACTCGCGCTACGTCCAGTTCACCGAATAGCCGCCCGCACCGGGCATACCGGCTACATCGGCGCAGGTCAGCGCGATTCGCCGCTGCGTTGATCGACCGAGCAATGGCCGTGACGACGCTCTCCCCAAAAGCCGCTATCCCTTCCCCCGTCTGGCATGCCACCCCACGAAAACCTCTCAACCCAATCGCAGGTGCCCCTACACCGGGTGCCGCATCACGGTCCTTCGGACCGTTAGGGCAGGTTGAAAGGTTTAGCAGAGGCGACGGTGACCCAGCGCGAACAAGGTATCACGCCACTAGATGCCGAGCAATGGACACAATACGCACACAATGCGACATGCCTTGGCATACGGTTTAAGGATCTTGTGGACCGGAATTCGTCGGGATTCCCAATACGGCAACCACCATTGGTGGGCCGAGCCGGACTTGGTCCGGGACCTCTACAAGATTGGCTTCTGCCCCTTTTAGGGGATTCCGAGTAGCCCGCCGATCCGAGCGGATCGGGATAAGGAGGTCACCGCCTGTCAAGCGGAATCGTCTGCGCCGCCGGACCGGGTCGCCGCCGGTCGCCGGCGTCCGGATACGGTACGTCGGGCCGGTGCGGGGGCGGGCCGTCGCGGCGGCCCGGCGGCGGGCGCGCGGTCGGCGACCGGGTCACGGGAGGAGTCGCGGTGCGGCTGCACGTCGGGTGTGCCATGTGGACGCACAGGTCGTGGCAGGGGCGGCTGCTGGCCCATCCCCTGCCGGCGCACGAGCGGCTACGGCACTACGCCGGCTGGTGCAACGCGGTCGAGGGCAACACCACCTTCTACGCCATCCCGGCCCGGGAGACCGTCGCCTCCTGGGCGCAGCAGACCGATCCCGAATTCCGCCTCGTGGTCAAACTGCCCAAGGTCGTCACCCACGAACGCCGCCTCACCGACGTCGAGGCGCCGATGCGCGCCTTCCTCGACGCGATCGAGCCGCTCGGCCCCCGGGCCCATGCCCTCTGGATCCAGCTGCCCGGCTCGTTCGCCCCGGACGACGTACCGACGCTCGCCCGCTTCCTGCGCCGCCTGCCCGAGGCCCACCGGCCCGCCGTCGAGGTACGCCATCCCGCCTTCTTCACCGACGCCCGCGAGGCCCGGCTCCTGGCGGCGGCGCTCGCCGAGGCGGACGTCGAGTGGATCCCGTTCGACACCACCGCGTTCTTCACCGGCCCGCCCACCAGCGACGCCGAGCGGGACGCCTGGGCCAAGAAGCCCAGGATGCCGTTGCGTACGGTCGCGCTGACCGACCGGCCGATCGTCCGGTACCTCGGCCGCGACGACCCGGCGCGCACCGTCGAGGGCTGGCAGCGCTGGGTCGACATCGTTGCCGGGTGGCTGCACGAGGGCCGCTCGCCGACCGTGTTCGTCCACACCCCGGACAACGCCGACGCGCCGACGCTCGCCCGCCGCTTCCACGACGAGGTACGCGCCCGGGTGCCCGGACTGGCACCGCTGCCCGAGCCGATCCCGGTCGAGCCCACCACCCTCTTCTGACCGGCGCACGACCTTCCACCGCCCGTGCGGGCTCGCGCTACGGGCACCGATCAGGTGGGGTCACCTCTCCGATCCCCCGTACCGTCGGGTCCGTCAGCGGCACCGCCGTCCTCCACCGTGCCGGCACCGACTCCGGCGGCGGGTCGCGTCTCGCTGGCGGCGAGTACCGCCTGCACCGTCTCCCTGACGATGGTGGCGATCTGGGTGGCCTGCTGGTCCGCCTCGGCCAGCTGCCGCTGCCGCCGCCGGACGCGCCGCACCACCAACAGCACGGTGAGGGCCAGCATCAGCAGCACCACCAGCTGGAACCACGGGATGGACCACGTGGCGGCCGAGCCGGTCGCCACCGGGGTATCCGGGGCGAACACGTCCCCGTCCCGGGTCGGAACCGGGCGCAGCTCGACGCTGCCGGCCGTACGGAACGAGGGCCATACGTCCGTGATCTCGACCGAGAAGGTCAGCGAATTCGACGGCAGCAGTTCCGGCATCGGATCCAGGACGGCCTCGCGTCCCGGGAAACCGAGCCGTCCGGGCACGATGACGAGCTGTTCGGCAGCGAGGCGGACGTTGCCGGTGTTGGTCACGGTGTAGGTGACTCGGGCCTTACCGGGCCGCAGCGGGTTGTTCGTACCCGCGTAGCTGATCCTGATGTCCGAGATCTGCAGCTCCGGTCGCAGCTCGCCGCCGACCCGGACGTACATCCGGCTCCCGAGGCGGCTGTCCAGGACGACGGCCCGGCCCTCCCGGTCGAAGCCCGGCGAGCGGTACGAGGTGACGATGCCGCCGGTGTGATCGCCGTTCTCCACGCCGGCCGGCACGACCATGGTGAACGGGACGTCGACGAACTTCTTCGGTGGCACCTTGATGACGTTGGTGTCGAGCACGATCCACTTGCCCACGTCGGTGGGTTCCGCACCGGCGGGCAGCAGGTCGAGTGCGCCGCTGGAGGTGGTCCGCGCGTCGCTCGCGTACACCGCCAGCGTCAGCGGCTCCGCGCCGAAGTTGCGTACCCGGATGCTGTCCTCGATCCGCTGGCCGGGAACCAGGTCGTAGGAGAAGTTCGGTCGCTGCGGATCGTCGTCGGTCGGGGTGGGCCGCACCGACCAGGTCAGGGTCGGCTCGTCGGCCCTGACCTGGATCGGCGCGGCGGCCACCGGTCCGGCAGACGCGAGCGGGCCGGCCACGGCGAGCGCCAGGGCGAGCAGCGTTCGCCCCGTACGCCGGCCGAGGCCGTTCACCGTCCACCGCCGGCTGCGCCATCGGGGTGCCGCGGGCGCGGCGGCGGACGCGCGCATCCGGAGGACCGGACCGGCGACGGGCCGACCGGTCGGCGGGGTGAAGGGTGACATACTCGGATCTGTCCTGTCATGACTGGTGAGCAGTTGGTGAGGGGCGGGCAGCCGGGATCCGGGCCATCGGATCCCGGCTGCGTCCATGCGCTACGAGAGCGCGGTGATGGTGAGGATGGTGGTGTAGCTGCCGGGCGCGGTGTCGACCGGCAGACGCAGGTCGAGATCGGCACCGATGCTGGCCGTACCGCTGGCGTGCCCGTTGGGTGCCGTGGCCAGGGCCGACGACTCGGACAGCCCGGCTCCGCCGGTGATGCTGGAGGTAACGGCGTCACCGGCCACCGCACCGGCACCCGCCGTCAGGACGCGCGGGTTCCAGCCGAGGTAGCCGCCGGAGAGGCCACCGGTGAAGTCGGACACCTGTCCGGAGATCGACCACTCGGGGCCGCCCGCGCGGGTGTCGGTGACCGAGATCGGGTCGATGGCGCCGGTGGCCTGGAGGTGGGTGCCCTGGTCGGTGGTCTCGCCCAGGTTCACCGCCTGGTCGCCGTCGATGCTCCACAGGAACTCGCCCGGCTCGGCGGTCTCCGGCACGGTGACGCTGATGGACTGCTGGCCCTCGCTCGGCACCGGGTCGCCCCCGCCGCTCCCACCCTGGTAGCTGATGGTCAGCGCGCTCGGCGCCTTGTACGGGTCAGCGGCGCCGCCGCTGCTGTACCAGTACGAGGTCAGCCCGGTCTCGTAGTGGAAGTCGACCCAGCTGCTCGGCCAGGAACCCCAGCCCGCACCGGTGCGGTTCTGCGGCGTGCCACCGGAGCCGGCCGGCGGCTCGTACTCGACCCCCGCGTAGTCCGGCGTGACGGTGAAGCCGGTGTCGCTGCCCGCGTCCACATCGGACAGATCGGCGACCACCACCCCGTCCACCGGGTCCAGCGGGACCTTGACGTTCGGATTCTCGATGGAGGAGCCGTAGCCGAACAGCGTGGCCACCACCCGGCCGCGGCCGTCGGCGCCGACCGTGACCACCGGGTTCTCGATGGTGAACGGCACCAGCCCGCCGTAGAAGTTGACCGACAGCCGGCCGGTGAAGTTCAGCTCCACCTCGCCGCTGGCCGGATCCACCGTGCCGGTACCGCCGCTCCAGACCACCTCCTGGTTGACCGCCTTGCTGGGCGCGCCGGTGCACTTGTTCGCCCAGGTCGGTGCCGCGCCGTCCTTCAGGACGGTCACGTCGCCGGCACTGGTCTGGTAGCTGGCCTGGGTACCGTCGGACGCACCGGCGGACAGGTAGTTGCAACCGCCGAAGGGTGGCGCGGACTGCATCTCGGTGCTCAGCCCCCAGGTCAGGGTGGCGCCGTCGATCGCCTGCGGAGCCGCCGACGCGGGCGCGGCGCCTACGGTGACGGTGCCGACGACGACCGTGCCGGCCACGGCGAGCGCCGCGAGTCGCCGGCCGACGCCCGGTGGCCGCACCGGGTGTTCGAGGGTTGTCATGGACGGGTACCTCCTCATTGTGCTGGTGATACGGGGGAATTGGGGTCGCTGGGGCGGGGCGAGCGCCGGCGGCGCCGGCGCCAGAGCCCGCCGCCGACCAGGAAGACCACGACGAGTCCCGCGGCGATGGCGAGGGCCGATCCGCTCACCCCGCCGGTGCTGCGGACCGACCGGGTGGTCACGGCCAGGCGGTCCGACTCGTCGTCGCCATCCGGGGCCGCGGCGATATCGCCGGAATCCTCCGGGCCTGCCTGACCGTCCACGGCAGCCGTACCGTCCGACGGGGCCGCCGCTGACCGGGAACCGCCGCCGGCGGTCGGTGCGGGAGCGCTACTCGTCGGTGGTGGGGCATTGCGCCCGGTCGGCGACGGGGCGGCAGGCGCCGCGCCGGCCCGGAACGTGACCGGAGCGAACTTCTCGTTGGTGGCACTGGAGACGCCGTGCGCGCCGATGGTGAACACACCGCACCGGACCTTCCGGCAGTCATAGGTGTGTGTCTTGCCGTCGGGGGTGGTGGTCGTGAAGGTGGAACCGAAGATCCGCATGGTGGTGGTCCAGTTGCCGTTGTCGTCCATGTGGAAGTCGGTCGCCTCACCGGAGGCACCACCGGCGGTGAACGAGACCAGCCGCATGACGCCGCTGCCGTCGTCGCGGGTCGCGCCGTCGCCCGCGTTGCCCGGATAGGCGTACGTGACGCCGACGGTGCCGTTGTTGTTCGTGGAGTTACGGATGCTGGGCCCGAACCGGGCGGGGTCGGCGACCCAGCCGAAGAAGACGTACACACCGCCGAACACGTCGACGCCCGGCGCGTGCGGTGGCACGAGGTAGTTCCGGCCGGTGATGGTGACGGTGGTGACCCGGTCGGCCGAGAGCGTGCCGGGCGACACGGTCAGCGAAGGCGCGGCGGCGCGCCCCTGCGCGGCGTGGGCGCCGGCAACCGGAGTTACCGTCAGCGCCAGAGTGACCGCGAGGACGGACACGGCGCGGGCAGCGACGTACGTCATGGCTGCTCCCATCTCAGGTGGTCGACGCGACGGCGGTGTCCGTCGCAGCCAGATCGGGCAGGTTCGCGGTGCCCGGACCATCGCCCGGACCGTCGCGCTGCGGGATGACGAGCACGGCACCGGTGCGGGGATGGCGCAGCACCTCGATCGGGTACTGGTAGACCTCGGTGAGCCGCTCCGCGGTGAGCACGTCGGTGGGTGGACCGACGGCGACCACCCGCCCGGCGGAGAGCACCGCCACCCGGTCGGCGTACGCCGCGGCCAGTCCGAGGTCGTGCAGCACCAGCAGGACGGCGTCACCACGGGCGGCGCGCTGGCGGGCCATCCCGAGGATGCGTTCCTGGTGCCCGATGTCGAGCGAGGCGGTCGGCTCGTCGAGCAACAGCGCGACGGGCTCCTGGGCCAGCACCCGGGCGAGTGCCGCCCGGGCGCGTTCCCCGCCGGAGAGCGAGGTGTAGACCCGGTCGGCGAGGCCGGCGACGTCGGTCTCGGCGAGCGCGGTGGCGATGACCTCCTCGTCCCAGTCCTCGGCCGGAGTCCCCGCCCAGGGCGCCCGGCCCATCCGGACCACCTGGGTGACCGTGAACGGAAACGACACCTCCACGCGTTGCAGCAGTACGCCACGCCGGAAGGCCAGCTCGGTGGCGGACCACGAGTGCAGCGGAGCCCCGCCCACGGCGACCGTGCCGCTCTCCGGCTGGTGGTCCCCGGCCAACACGCCGAGCAGGGTAGACTTGCCGGCGCCGTTGGGGCCCACGACCGCCAGCACCTCCCCGGCCCGGAGGGCGAGGTCGACCTCGCGCAGCACCGGCGCGCCGCCCAGCGACAGCGACACACCCCGGGCCTCGATCAGGACGGTGCCCTCGGGCGGCGACGCGGGCACCCGTGCCGGGCGCCGCCACAACGCGTCGATGATGGTCATGCCCAACCTCCGGCGCGGGAGCGGGCGCGCATCAGGAGCCAGAAGAAGAACGGGCCGCCGACCAGCGCGGTGAGCATCCCGATCGGCAGGTCGGCGTAGTCGACCGCGGTGCGGGCCACCAGATCGGCCACGGTGAGCACCAGGGCGCCGCCCACCGCGCTGCCCGGCAGCAGCGAGCGGTGGGACGGGCCGATCGCCATCCGGATCAGGTGCGGTACGACGAGCCCGACGAAGGCGATGATCCCGGCGAACGCCACACCCGCGGCCACGATCAGCGTGGTGAGCAGGATCGCGGTCAGCCGGAGGCGTTCGACGTGGACGCCGAGGTGCCGGGCGGCCCGCTCGCCCAGCGCGAGCAGGTCCAGGCGGCCGGCGAGCGTCCACGCCGCGAGCAACCCGACGAGCACCAGCGGGGCCACCACCTGCACCTGGACCCAGCGACTGCCGTTGAGGCTGCCGAGCTGCCAGAACACGATCTGCTCGCGGGCGGCGGTGTCGCCCAGGAACACGAGGTACGCGATCAGTGCGCTGGCCACCGCGTTGACGGCGATGCCCATCAACACGAGGGTGACGACCTCGGTGCGGCCACCCCGCCGAGCCAGCCCGTAGACGATGATCGTGGTGACCAGGGCGGTGACGAAGGCGACGGCGGGAATGGTCATCGGCCCGAGGAACGTCCAACCGAACACGATCACCGCGCAGGCACCGACACCGGCACCGGCGGAGACGCCGATCACCCCTGGTTCGGCCAGCGGGTTGCCGAAGATGCCCTGCATCACCGCGCCGGCCACCCCCAGCGCCGCCCCGACCAGCAGCCCCATCACCAGGCGTGGAAAGCGGATGTTCCACAGTGCCGCCTCGCCGTTGGGGTGCGTCGGCAGGTCGCCGAGCGGGATCCCGATCCGGTGCAGCACCGAGCCCAGTACCTCGTTGGCGGGGACGTGCAACTGGCCCGCTCCCGCGGAGACCAACAACATCACGCCGAGCGCGACCAGCAACGCCGCTATCACCGCCGTCGCCCGCGCGGTGCGGGCCGGGGCGAGCACGAACTCATCCGCCGGGGCGACCCGTCCCGGCCGCCGCTCGATCGACCGGGCAGCCGCCACCGTGCTCACGGGGCCGCCACATGGTAGACGGCGTCGGCGAGTGCGTCGAGGGTGGCGGGAAACTGCGGCCCGAAGCTGAGGATCTGGTAGTCGCTCATGTCGACCACGCACGAGCGCGCGCCGGCGGGAGTGTCCGCGATGCCCGGCAGCGTCAGCAGCCCGTCGATGCCACCGACCGACGTCAGCCCATGCGTCATCATCAGGTAGATGTCGGGCGCGGCCCGGACCAGCCCCTCGGCATTGAGCGGCCGCATCCCCTTCAGGCCGGCCTCGCTGGCCACGTCGACCCCACCGAGGTCCTGGATCAGGCCGTCCGCGCCCGAGCCCTCGCCGAACCAGTAGTAGACCCCGGCGTTGCCCCGGACGTAGAGGAACACCATGCGCAGCCGGTGCGCCGGGTCCGCCGGCACGAGCTCGGCGACCCGGGCCCTGGCCGCCTCGGTGTCGTCGTGCACCCGCGCGGCGAGCCGCTCACCCTGCTGCGGCACCCCGAGCGCCTCGGCGACCGCCTCGATCTGCGGACCGATCTGGTCGCGGGAGCGCCGGTCGCTCATGATGACCACGGGTATGCCGGAGTCCCGCAGCTGAAGCTGCACCTCCAACGGGCCGATGCTGTAGTCGGTCAGCACCACCGACGGCCGCAGGTCCAGGATGGCCTCGCCGTTGAGTTCGTGACCGTTGTGGGTGACCAACGGCAGGTGCTTCAACTCGGGAATGCCGGTCGACACGTCGCGCCCCACGAGCCGGTCGCCCAGCCCAAGGGCGTAGACGGTGGTGGCCAGGGTGCCGTACGTGTCGAGCGCCAGGATTCGGCTGGTGTCGGTGATCGTCACCGGCTTCCCGGTGAGGTCCGTGTAGGTCACCGGGAGCTGCGGCTGCGGATCGGTCGCGATCGGCTCGACGCTGGGCTCCGACCGGGCCGTCGCCGGGCCGCCACATCCCGGCCTCCCGTCGCCCGCCGTCGACCGGCCCGAGGTGGCCGGGGCGGCCGAACACGCCGTGACCAGTGCCAGTGACAGCAGTCCGCCGCACGCTCGCGCCGCCAGCCGTGCCGTCCTTGCCGGCCTTGACGTTTCCCCCACTCGACCCATCACCGCCGATAGCTAAGGTTGGACCACACCGTCGGGACCGCGAGCGGCCAACCGCGAGTGGAAAGTTAGGTAAGGCTTACCTGACCCAGAGGATTCCCGAGTCCCTCGGATGCGTCAAGACGCTGGTTGGTAGCTCACACCCGCCGGCATCCGCGCTGACCGAGCGGCCGACGGGACGTGACCGGACGGATGATCTCCAAGCAACCGCTGACGCGCGCGACGTGGTGCCGGCGAATGGGCAACGCGGTCGACGACACAGGTCAATCGTCGGACGTCATCGGCTCATCACTCGATCCGTCCCGGTGGCTGACCCGCATCGCGCCCCCCTACCTCGGGAGGTGGTCGTACCCCATCGCCTCACGACCGCGGCGCAGAAAGTCCCGCTCCACCGTGTTCTGGGCCAGTGCCTCAGCTCTCGCGTACGCCTGCCCGGCCTCCGCGGTGCGGTCGAGCCGACGCAGCAGGTCGGCCCGGATCGCGTGGAAGAGGTGGTAGCCGTGGAGATCGAGGTCGTCGACGAGGGCGAGTGCCCGAGCCGGCCCGGCGACCTCGCCGACCGCGACCGCCCGATTCAGCGCGACGACCGAGGTCGGCGCGAGCGCCAGCAGATGGTCGTAGAGTCGCAGGATCTGGCGCCAGTCGGTGCCGGCGGCGGTCTCCGCGTCGCTGTGCACCGCGTTGATCGCGGCCTGGATCTGGTACGGCCCCGGACGGTCGCGCCGCAGGCAGCGCCGGACGAGTTCCTGCCCTTCGGCGATGAGCTGCCGGTCCCACCGACTACGGTCCTGTTCGGAGAGTCGCACCAGCTCGCCGTGCGGGCCGGTGCGGCTGGGCCGACGGGACTCGACCAGCAGCATCAGGGCGAGCAGGCCCAGCGCCTCCGGCTCGTCGGGCATCAGGTCGGCGAGCACCCGGCCGAGCCGTACCGCCTCGGCGGCGAGGTCCGCCCGGCCGAGCTGGTCGCCCGCGCTCGCGGTGTACCCCTCGTTGAAGATCAGGTACAGCACGGCGAGGACCGCCTGCAGCCGGTCCGGCAGGTCGGCCTCGTTCGGCACCCGGTACGGGATCCGGGCGTCGCGGATCTTGCCCTTGGCGCGTACGAGGCGCTGCGCCATGGTCGGTTCGGGGACCAGGAAGGCGGCGGCGATCTGTGCGGTGCTGAGCCCGCCGAGCAGGCGCAGCGTCAGAGCGACCCGAGCGGCGGGAGCGAGCGCCGGGTGGCAGCAGGTGAAGATCAGACGCAGTCGCTCGTCCCGCACGGGGCCCTCCTCCGCTGGTTCGCTGCCGGGGTACGGCGCTGCCGGGTCGCGGGTGTGCGATCGGGCGGCGCGGGAGTGGCGTTCCGCCCGGGACGCCTCCCGACGGAGCCGGTCGATGGCCCGGTTCCGGGCGGTGGTGATGATCCAGCCGGCCGGGCTCGGCGGTGCGCCGTCGACCGGCCAGCGCCGGATCGCCGTGACGAATGCCTCCTGCACCGCGTCTTCGGCGACGTCGATGTCGCCGAAGACGCGGATCAGGACGGCGACCGCCCGACCGTATTCGGCGCGGAACACCCGCTCGACCTCGGTGACGTCCGCCGGACGGCGCGCACGATCAGGCACGGCCCGAGTCTCAGCCTTCCGCCGCCTCGGCCAGTGGCCGTACCTCGATCGGTAGCCCACCGAGGACGCGGGCGAGCTTGCTGCCCCACTCCAACGCCGCGTCGAGGTCGGGGGCCTCGATGATGGTGATGCCGCCGAGATGTTCCTTGCCCTCGGTGTACGGTCCATCGGTCATCAACACCTCGCCGCCGTCGCTTCGCAGCACGGTGGCGGTGCTCGGCGGGTGCAGTGGACGGGCGAAGACCCAGGCACCAGCGTCCTTCATCTCCTGGTTCAGCACCGCCAGGTTCTTCCTGATCGGAGCCAGCACCTCCGGATCCGGTGGGGGGCCCTCGCCATGGTAGATGCTGAGCAGGTACTGCGGCATGTCTGGCACCTCCTGGTCGGTGTCGCCGGCGCGATACCGGCGGCTCTTGTCACCCCTTATACGAACGGCCGCCGGGCAGATCGACATCCCCACGGTGAAATCTTGGCACCGCGCGGGGCAGGGCGCCACGAACCCGGCCGCGAGCGCGGATCACTCCACCAGGCGCACGCCGTACCGGCCCAGCCAGACGTTGAGCTGGAGCGCCATCTCGATCCCGGCGCGGTTGATCCAGACGGACACCTCCGGCAGTGGCTCGGCCAGCAACCGGCGGGCCTTGGTCAGGTCGAGCAGCGGACGCACCGGGGCGTCCGGATCGGCCAGCATCTGTTCGAGTTGGGCCCGCAGCGCCGCCTCGTACGCCGGGTCCTGGGTGGTGGGGTACGTCGCCTTGCGGCGTTCGGCGATCTCGACCGGCAGCAGGTCCCGTACCGCGGCGCGGAGCAGGCTCTTCTCCTGGCCGTCGTAGGTCTTCATCGCCCACGGCACGTTGAACAGGTACTCGACCAGCCGGTGGTCGCAGAACGGCACCCGCACCTCCAGTCCGGCCGCCATGCTCATCCGGTCCTTGCGGTCGAGCATCCCCTGGAGGAAGCGGGTCAGATTGAGGTAGTTGCCGACCCGCAGTCGGGCCTCGTCCTCATCCTCGCCGGTCAGGCGGGGCGCCTCGGCGACGGCGTCCCGGAACCGTTGCGCCCGGTAGCCGTCGAGGTCCAGCCGCGCCGTCAGGCCGGGATCGAGCAGTGCGCAGAGTGGATCGCCAGGGCGGAGGAATGCCAGCCAGGCGAACGTGTCGGCGGCCAGTGCCGGAGGGCTGAACATCCACGGATATCCGCCGAACACCTCGTCGGCCGACTCGCCCGACAACGCCACCGTCGAGTGCTCCTTGATGGCCCGAAACAGCAGGTAGAGCGAGCCGTTGAAGTCGCCGGAGCCGCTCGGGGTGTCGGTCGCCCTGATCGTGGCCGCGCGGATCGCCGGGTCCGCCAGGGCTGGGGTGTCCAGCACGATCTCGTGGTGCTCGGTGCCGACGTGCCGGGCCAACTGCCGGGCGTAGGGCTGGTCCGGGGTGGATACGGTCACGTTGGGCCGGAGGTTCTCGGTGTATCCGGGGTAGTCGACCGTGAAGGAGCGGATGCTGCCCAGCCCCTGCTCCCGCAGCGACCGTGCGGCCAGGGCGGTGAGCGCACTGGAGTCCAGGCCGCCGGACAACTGGGCGCAGATCGGCACGTCGGCGACGAGTTGCCGGGTGACGATGTCACCGAGCAGGTCCCGCACCGTGCTGATGGTCTTCGCAAGGTCGTCGGTGTGCTCCCGAGCCTCAAGGGCCCAGTACCGGCGCCGGCTCATGCCGCCACGATGAACGCGCACCAGGTGGCCCGGCCGGACCTCGTACATGCCGCGGAAGATCGTGACTTCCGGCGTCTTGACCTGGGCCATGCTCTCCCGCAGGCCGTCGAGGTCGACGACGGGCTCGACGAGGGGGTTGGCCAGGATCGCCTTGGGCTCCGAGCCGAACAGTACGCCGTCGGGCAGCGGGTAGTAGTACAGCGGCTTGATGCCCAGCCGGTCGCGGACCAGCAGCAGCTCCTGCCGGTGTCCGTCCCAGATCGCGAACGCGTACATGCCGTTCAGGTGGTCGACGAGGCCGTCGCCCCATGCGAGGTAGGCCCGGAGGACGACCTCGGTGTCGCTCCGGGTGCGAAACCGGTGACCGAGGCCGCGCAGTTCGGCGCGAAGCTCCTGATAGTTGTAGATCTCGCCGCTGTAGGTCAGCACCGTGGACCGGCCGCCGGCTTCGGCCGCCATCGGCTGCCGGCCGCCCTCGATGTCGATCACGGCAAGGCGGCGATGGCCGAGCGCCACGTGCCGGTCGAGCCACACGCCCTCGGCATCCGGGCCGCGGCACGCCATGGTGTCGGTCATGGCCTGTACCGCCTTGGCCGCACAGGTCAGATCCCGGCCGAAATCCAGCCAGCCAGTGATGCCGCACATGGCCGATTGCCCCTTCTTCGGCCACCCGCCGGTTCTGCGGTGGCGGCGGCGACGCCGACGGGTGCCGCCGACGACGTTGGTCCTGCACATCCTCGCTGCGGGCGCGAGCAGGGTCATCTTGCTGTGTGCGATCAGATGTACTCGGTGCGTCGTCGTCGGCGTCGGATTCCGCACGCGGAAAGGTGCCTCGCGAGCGGTGAGCCGGCATGCTGGCGGCGGGTCTGCGGCGAACGCGGCGACGACAGCGGAGGCAGCGCCTCGCGGCCACCGTGGCGCGGGCGGGGAGGAGGGTCGTGACCGTAGCGTTGGAGGTCAGGGATCTCGTCAAGCGGTACCCGAAGGCCCGCGTCAACGCGGTCGACGGAATATCGTTCACCGCGGACGCCGGGGAGATCTTCGGGCTGCTCGGCCCGAACGGTGCTGGCAAGTCCACCACGATCGGCGTGTTGACGACCCGGGCCAGGGCGACCAGTGGACACGTGGTGGTCGGCGGGGTGGATGCATGCCGTGACCCGGTCGGCGCCCGGCGGGTCCTCGCGACGGTGCCACAGCACACCAATGTGGATCGCAGCCTCACCCCGCGGCGAAACCTGCTCTTTCACGCGGCCTACCACGGCGTGCCGTCCCGGGTACGCAAGGCTCGGGCCGCCGAGTTGCTCGACGCCTTCGGGTTGGCGGAGCGGGCCAACGCGCGGATCGAGACCCTGTCCGGTGGCATGGTACGGCGACTCATGATCGCCCGGGCGCTGATGCATCAGCCACGGGTGCTGTTCCTGGACGAGCCCACCACCGGACTGGATCCACAGTCCCGGCTCTTCCTGTGGGATCGCGTACGCGAGTTGCGCCAGCACGGGGTCACCGTCGTGCTGACCACCCATGCCATGGAGGAGGCCGCTGACCTCGCCGACCGAGTGGGCATCATGGATCGGGGCCGGCTACTCGCGCTGGACACCCCGGCCGGGCTGACCCGCAGCCTGGCCGAGCGAGCGGTGCTGGACCTGTCGGTCGTCCTGAACGGCACGGGCGACGCCCCGGCGGTCCTGGCCGCGTTGACCACGGTCGCCGGAGTCGCCCGCGGCGAGTGGGTGGCATCCGAACCGGCGCCCTCCGCGACGGTCTCGGCCAACGGGACGCGGCGGCTTCGGCTGCATCTGGACACCGAGCCGGCCGCGGCGCTGGCACCGCTGGTCGCCGTGCTCGACCGGCGCCACGTGCGGCTGTCCGAGGTGCACGTCGGGCAGGCCAGCCTGGAGGACGTCTTCATCGAACTCACCGGAAGAGGGCTGCGGTGACCACGACCGGCCGCACCGTGCGGCCCTCGGTCAGCCGGACGTTCGTCAGCATCCTCGGGCGCGACCTCTACGTCACCGGTCGTGGGTTGGGCGTCTTCTTTGCCCAGAACGCCATCCAGCCGCTGCTCATGCTCTTCATCTTCGGCGAGGTGCTGGGGCGGATCGGGTATGTGTCGGCCGACTACGGCCGCGTGCTGTTGCCGGGCATCCTGGCGATCACCACCTTCCTCACCGCCCTACAGTCCGTCGCGTTCCCGCTCTCCCTCGACCTCGGTGCGACCAAGGAGATCGAGGACCGCCTCCTCGCGCCACTGCCCACCTATCTGGTGGCGGTGGAGAAGATGCTGGTCGGGACGATCAAGGGCATAGGTACGACGATCATCACGGTGCCGATCGGCATGCTGATGCTCACCTCGGCACCGTGGCGGACCGCCGGGATCCCCATGCTCGTGGTGTTCCTGGTGGTCGGCGGTTGGGTGGGCAGTGCGATCGGCCTGACGATGGGCACGGTCATGATGCCGAGCCAGATCAACATCGTGTTCGCGCTGGTGCTGACCCCGCTGATGTTCACCGGCGCGATCCAGTACCCGTGGCAGTCGTTGTCGGCCATGCCGTGGTTCCAGTTGGTGACGGGGATCAACCCGTTGACGTACCTCGCCGAGGGGGCACGGTCCGCGGTGGTGCCGGACATCCCGCACATCGCCCCCTGGATCTGCATCGCCGCCCTCCTCGCTGCGGGAACGCTGTTCAGCACGATCGGGATCAAGGGCTTTCTGCGTCGCGCGATCGACTGATGGATCACACGTGCGAGCGCAGCCGGGGACTCAGGGACACGACAGAGAGTGGGGATCGGCATGTCGGGAAATGCGAACGTGAACACGGCCATGTTCCATCACCAGGGGCACGAGGAGCGCCTGCCCTCCGTGCGCGACATCAAGGACCTGCTGGCGCTGCAGGCGTTGGCGCCGCTGTCGTCGAGCTATCTGCCGTGGACGGTGAGCTCGATGCGCCCCAGTGGGGTGCGGATCATTCTGAACGAGATCGTCGTACATCAGCGCCGGCGCGTCGTCGAGCTCGGCAGCGGTGTCTCGACCTTCTACGTCGGCCGGCTTCTCGCCCAGCGGGGTGGCAGTCTCTGCACCGTCGAGCACGACGAGCGCTGGGCCGACCAGTTGGAGCGGGATCTGGCGCGCGAGGGCCTGGACAAGGTGGTCACCGTCGTGCGGGCGCCGCTGGGCCCCGACCACCCGGCCTGGCCGGACGAAGAGCCCGGCTGGTACGAGCGGGGCCCGCTGCTGGCCGGCATCGGCACGGAGCCCATCGACCTGCTCATCGTCGATGGTCCGCCGGCCTACCAGAAGGGCCGGTACCACGCCCGGTATCCGGCGATTCCCGTGCTGGACCCGATGCTCGCCGGCGACTACGCGGTGATTCTCGACGACATCGACCGGCGCGGCGAGTTGGACATCATGGACCGCTGGGAGGACGAACTCGGGATCACCTTCGACCGTCGTTTCACCGATGGTCGAGTCGGAATCGGTCGGTCGCGGCCGTCGTTCTCGATCTGAGTCGGGCGCCGGACCGGTCATCGCGGCACCGGGGCCGGGACGAGGCAAGCTCTCGTCCCGGCCCCGATTGTGGTTCGGCTGCGTTGGCCCTCGGTGCTACGACACCGACGCGTGGCGCCCGGTGGCGGCCATCTCTTCGAGTTGCGAGACCACCTGTGCCGGCAGGGGCATCGCCTGGATCTCCTCTCGGAGCCGCTCCGCCGCGGCGCGCGGCCCCGCGTCGAACGCGACGGCGGCCACCGCCGCCCGTACCTCGGCCGGGTCGAGCGGGTCGGCCCGTACGCTGATCCCGGCGCCGGTGGCCGCCAGCAGCCGGGCGTTGGTCGGCTGATCCGCCATGACCGGGACGGTCACCTGCGGTACGCCGTAGCCGGCCGCGGCCAGCAACGCCCCGGCCCCGCCCTGGCTGACCAGCGCGGCGCAGGAGGGCAGCACCAGATCCAGCGGGAGGTGCTCGACGAGTCGGGCATTCGGCGGCGGGCTGCCCAGCCGGCGCCGATCCAGTCCGGAGAACATCAGGTTGGGCCCCGACATGGCAAGAACCAGCTCGATGTCCAGGTCCTGCACACCGGCGAGGATCTCGGGCACCAGGAAGCTACGGTCCCCCATCACGAGAGTGGTGTTCGTGCCCCAGGTGAGACAGACACGTGGCTTCGTCGGCGGCGTGGCCAGCCAGGCCGGCTCCGGCGCCGAGCCGCAGTACGGGACGGGTCGCATCGACACCCGGTTCACCAGGCCGGGGACCTGCAGGCTCGGCGGTGCCAGATCCAGGGTGCCGATGGCGAGGTCGACGCCGGTCGGGACACCGTAGGACTCGTACAGTTCGGTCAGCGACGCCGGCCAGTTCGTCTGCCGCTGTCCGGCCACGTACCCGCCGAAACCGAAGCCGAACCTGGGCCAGTCCGGGCCGAACAGCAGCCGGACGAACGGCACCCCGAGTGCCTCGGCGACCAGCGGGCCTCCGTACGCCAGCGGGTCGGTGACCACCAGGTCCGGTCGCCACGACCGGCCGAAGGCGATGGCGTCCGCCGCGCAGTTGCGCGCGGTCGTGATCAAAGGATCGACGATGTTGGGGGTCTCCGGCCAGCTCGGCGGCAGGCTACGCAGGTGTTCGGCCAGGTCATCCTGGAAGTCGGTGGCCCCACCCACCGGCACCGCCGCCAGCCCCGCCCGCACGATGGTGTCGACCACCCGTGGCTGGGCGGCGAACCGGACCTCGTGACCGGCGGCCCGGCACGCCCACGCGAGCGGCACCATACTGAACACGTGCGAATGTATCGTCATCGGTAGGAAAAGTACGCGCATGCCTGGTCCCCCTTCCGGGTCCTTGGCGGCCGGTCACGGCCAGCGGCGGGCTCAGTTGGCCAGGGCGCTGATCCGGTGCAGCCAGCCCGGGTGCGCGATGAGCTCGGTCGGCGCGTCGGCCCGGCTGGCCAACCCGGTGGTCCCGGTCGCGCAGCCCGACATCGCCGAGGTCATGAACTGCGCTCGGGCCAGATCGATGGGGTTCGCGGGCATCATCGTCGACATTCCGGGATAGAAGTTGAGATTCTCGGTGAGGGTGAACTGCGCCGTCGTGCCGTCCGGGGTGAGCCGCACGAACGTGTTGTGCCCGATCACGAAACCGTCGTGCCCCCAGGCGGGCCCGCACTGCCCGCGAATCCAGTGCAGACCGAGACCGTAGCCGGCGGAGTCGGGGAACAACGGCGACATCGGAACCGTCGTCATCATCTCCGCCAGCAGGGTCGGGGCCAGGATCTGGCCGCTGAGCAGCGCCCGGTAGAACCGGTTCAGGTCACTCGCGGTGGAGACCAGGTCACAGTTCGCCCACGCCCACGACATGTCGTAGGTGGTGAAGGGGCGCAGTCGGTCGTCGGACCACGGCACGTACGCCGTCAGATGCGGCCCCGGAAGCCGCCGTTGCCGCCGGGGCAGGAAACTCTGCCGCAACCCCAGTGGGCCCAGCACCTGCCGGGTCAGCACGTCCTCGTAGCTGGACCAGGTGACCCGTTCGAGCAGCAGACCCAGCAGCACGTAGCCCGTGTTGGAATACGACCAGATCGTTCCGGGGGCCGCCACCGACGGCAGGGCCAGACCGATGCGGGCCAGCTCGCGGGGTGGGTACCAGCGTCCGGCCGTGTCCGCGATGCTCGCGAGGCTGCCGAAGAGCACACCGCGCGGAACGGTCTCACCCTCCTCGGCCAGGGAGAGCCGGGTGAACTCGGCCAGACCGCTGGTGTGGTTCAGCAACATCCGGACGGTGATCTGCCGTCCTCGCTCGCCCGGTATCACGTCCGGGAGATACCAACCGATCGGCTTGTCGAGGTCGATCCGGCGCTGGGCCACGAGCTGGAGCACGGCCACCGCGACGAAGGTCTTGGTCGCACCGCCGATCCGGTGGTAGCCACCCTGATGGGCGGGCCGCCCGGTGGTGACGTCGGCGACACCGGCGGCCACCCGGAGCGTCTTGCCCGCCTCCCGGACCTCCGCGTACGTGCCCGGCATGCCGCTGGCGACCTCGGTCGCCAGCAGGGTCGTCAGTTCCCTGGTGCGGCTGTCCGTCCGGGGGCGGGTCAGTCCGACGCCGGCGGCCGGCGCCGACGAGAGGCCGAGGGCGCCGGTGCCGGCCAACGCCAGGCTGGACAGGCCGGTGAGCACCGTTCGTCGATGCATGACTATCTCCTAACTAGAGGGATTGGCAGGTCAGTCGTGGGCGGAGACGAATCGACCGGAGGCTCACGGGCGCGCAGCGTGGGCCGCGTGCGGAAGTGCGGCGGTGAGCCAGTCCGGCCACCGCCCCTCGTCGAGGAGGTCCAGGGCCACGGCCTTGGTGACCGGACTGGCGAAGTGGATGTGCGCGGCCTCGCTCGGCACCCGTAGTCGTTCCACCAGGCGGGTGCGTTCCTGCTGGTACGCCTCGGACTCCCGGCCGTGCGCCTGGAACTGCTCCACACTCCGCCTGATCTCGAGGAAGTTCAGGCTGGGCGCCGGCGGCGAGTAGCACTCGAACAGCTGCCCATCGTGGTCGAGCCCGATCGTCCCGGTTTCGAGTAGCTGGACCAGGACCCAGCGGTACTGGTCGCTCCACTGGAACAAGCGGTCGGTGTCGTATCCGTGTGCGCGCAGCCGGCGTAGCGTCTCGAATCGGTCGCTCGGCGCCTCGGGATAGCGGTCGAGAAGCTCGTGGAGGACGCCGGCGGGACCGATGTAACCGCCGCTGTTCAGGTAGGGATAGCGGCCGGCGGGCGGGGTGTCGTGTAGTGCGAGCCCGGCGACTCCGAGTGGCCAACAGTTCATTTCGGCACTGAAGATCACTGGTTGGGGAAAGCGCCCGTACGCCTCGACGAGATGGTTCTCTCCCTTGATGAACAGGGCATCGTATCCATCGGTAAACAGGATCAGTTCGTCGCGGTCGGGCAGTTGTGCGAGATATTCCACGAGCGTCTCGCGTTTGTCGGCGAGGCGGAATGGTGACTTGTTCGACCGGAGAATGATGAGGTCAAGCTCCAGTGCCCGGCAGGACTGGACCAGAATCTGTTGCAGGAACCGATTGTCCAGATCTGTGGCGATGGTGACAACCTTCACCGCAAACGCCTCCCCTTGTCTGGGCATGATCATGGGTACGGGAATCTTGCCACAGGAAACCGAGGCCGGGATAGGCCCGGAATTCTTCGAAATTGCGGAGATCGTTGCCAGGTCGACGGACCACCATCCGACGGTGAAACCGGGCAATTGCGAAGGTGACCGGCTCCGGCCGGCGCCGCCAGACTGGGGACCGTCCGCCGGATCAGTCGACCGTGGTGCAGCGAGACTCAGTACGAGCCGGACAGGAGGCAATCGGATGAACTCGGCCAGCACCGAACCGCCCGACTTCCCGATGCAGCGGACCTGTCCGTTCGACCCGCCGACGGAGTACGCGCAGTTGCGGCGGCAGCGGTCCATCATCCAGGTGCGGGTGCCGAACGGTCAGTTGGCCTGGCTCGTCACCCGTCACCGGGACGTGCGTGAGTTGTTGACGGATCCGCGGATCAGCTCCGACCGGACCCACCCGAACTTCCCGTTGACCGAGGAGGTCACGCCGCAGAGCCGGCGCAACATCGCCGCCGCG
Organism: Micromonospora sp. WMMD1082; assembly: GCF_029626175.1. Classification (NCBI taxonomy): domain Bacteria; kingdom Bacillati; phylum Actinomycetota; class Actinomycetes; order Micromonosporales; family Micromonosporaceae; genus Micromonospora; species Micromonospora sp. WMMD1082. The sequence continues at coordinate 522,774 of NZ_JARUBM010000002.1, forward strand.
GGCCGGTCCCTGATCGGCCTGGACCATCCCGAGCATGGCCCGCGCCGCCGGATGCTGATCACCGAGTTCACCGTGCGCCGCATCAACGACCTGCGACCGCACATCCAGCAGATCGTCGACGCCTGCGTCGACGACCTGCTGTCCCGACCCCGGCCGGTCGACCTCGTGCCGGTGCTGGCCGAGCCGCTTCCGGCACGGACCCTCACCGAGTTGCTCGGCATGCCGTACGACGATCGGGACCTGATCGAGCGCGCCGCCACCGCGATGCTCCGACGTAGCGTCTCCCCGCAGGAACGGCAGCGCACCGGGGCCGAGATGCGTGCCTACATCGACAGGCTGGTCACGGCCAAGGAGGCCGAGCCCACCGAGGATCTGCTCGGCCGTTTGGTCGTCACCAACCGCAGGACCGGTCTCTACGATCACGACCAGATGGTCGGCCTGGTCCAGGTGCTGATGGTCGCCGGCTTCGAGAGCACGGTCAGCATGATCGCGCTGGGTGTGGCGGGTCTGCTGACCGGCCCCCGGCCGGTCTCCGACGTGGTCGCCACGCCCGAGGCCACCACGGCCGCGGTGGAGGAGATGCTGCGGTACTTCAGCGTCGCCGACGCGCTGCCGCGCATCGCCCGGGAGGACATCGAGATCGGCGGCGTCACGATCCGCCGGGGTGACGGAGTCCTGCTCTCCTTCGCCTCCGCGAACTGGGACGACGAGGTCTTTCCGGCCGCCTCGACCTTGGACCTGCGCCGAGGTGCCCGCCACCACCTGGCCTTCGGCTACGGCATCCACCAGTGCATCGGGCAGAACCTGGCCCGCGCCGAGCTGGAGATCGTGTTCCGGACCCTGTTCACCCGGGTTCCCGGGCTCCGGCTGGCGGTGCCGCTAGCGCAGTTGCCGTTCAAGAGGGACTCCAACCTCTACGGGGTGGACGCCCTTCCGGTCACCTGGTGACGGAGGTACCGATGCGACTGATCGTGGACCGGCAGCGGTGCCTGGGAGCCGCCCAGTGTGTGCTCTCGGCGCCGGACCTGTTCGACCAGAGCGCGCTGGACGGCCAGGTGGTGGTCCGGCGCGAGCCCGCCGCCGACGAACTGCTCGACGTGGTACGGGTCGTGGTGCGGCTGTGTCCGTCCGGCGCGCTGCGCCTGACCGACGAGGCGTGACGGGAACGGGCGGACACACCGCCGTCAGGCGAGTCGCGCCCGGAGGTTCTTCTTGTCGATCTTGCCGACGGCGGTGGTGGGTAGCGAGTCGACGAGCACGATTCGCTCGGGCAGTTTGAAGGGGGCGACCCCGGCCTCGCGCATCACCTGGCGGACGTCGTCGAGGGCCACCTCGGCGCCGGAGTGTGGCACCACGTAGAGGCAGACCCGCTCGCCCAGTTCCGGGTCCGGCATGGCCACCGCGGCTGCCAGACTGACCGTCGCGAGCTGGTAGGCGTAGCCCTCCACCTCCTCCGCGGAGATCTTCTCGCCGCCCCGGTTGATCAGATCCTTGGTCCGCCCCTCGATGACCAGGTTGCCGTCCGGTCGGATCCGCACCACGTCGCCCGTGCGGTACCAGCCGTCCGGAGTGAACGCCTGAGCATTGCGCTGCGGGTCACGGTAATAGCCCCGGGGCGTGTACGGGCCACGGGTGAGCAGCTCTCCGGGCCGCCCGGCCGGCACGGGGACGCCGTCCTCGTCCACGACGAGGAGTTCGTCGCCAGGGGAGATCGGCCGGCCCTGGGTGTGGCAGCGCACCTCCGCAGGATCGTCCAGCCGGGTGAGGCACAGCAGACCCTCGGCCATCCCGTAGACCTGCTGCAACGTGCACCCCAGGGCAGGCGCGATCCTGGCGGCCACCTCGTCGGGTAGCCGGGAGCCGGCGACCTGCACCAGGCGCAGCGTTCGGAGATCCGCGGACTGGTCGGCGGCGCGGTGTTCTAGCCAGCGTTGCACCACCGCCGGCACGAGCGAGGTCATGGTGATCCGCTCCTGCTCGATCAGGGCGAAGGCGCGGCTCGGTTCCGGTGACTCGGCCAGGACCACCCGACCGCCGGACATCAGCGTGCCGAGCACCCCGGGCCCGGACATCGGGTAACCGTGGCCGAGGGGCAGCACCGCGAGGTAGGTGGTCTCCGGTCCGAGCCCGCAGAGCCGGGCGGCCCGCCGGGCCATGTAGGCAAAGTCGTCGTGAGTACGAGGAATGAGCTTGGGCAGTCCGGTCGTCCCGCCGGAGAGGAGGAACAGGGCCACGGCTGAGGAGTCCGGGGCACCGGCGTCGAGTTCGGCCCGGGCCTGCGTCGCCTGCCCGGCCGGTGTGACCAGCTCCCGCAGGTCGACGCTGTCTCGGCGGACCGGATCGATCACCAGGACGTGGCTGAGCGTGGTGGCGGTCCCGGCGATGTCATGCGCCATCGCCTCGTGGTCGAAGCCCTTGACCGTACGCGCCACCGCGACCGCTCTCGCCTGCGCGATCTCGACCAGGGTCGAGATCTCCTGCTGGCGGTACGCCGACAGGGCCATCACCGGTAGCAGGCCCAGTCGCGCGCAGGCCAAGGTCAGGACGATGAACTCCCAGCAGTTCGGGAGCTGGAGCACGATCCGATCGTCCGGGCGAAGCCCCAGGTCGCGCAGCCGCAGCGCGGCTCCGTCCACCCGGGCCATCAGCTCGCGGTAGGACAGCCGCAGCTCGCCGTCGACCAGGCACACCGCGTCCGGCGTGGCATCCGCCGCCGCCTGCAGGTAACTGACCAGCGGCCTGCCCTCCCAGTACCCGTCGCGGCGGTACCCGGCCGCCAGGTCGGCGGGCCAGGGCACCGTACCCGCCACGCTTGGCTGCGCGAGGTGCATCGCCACGTCGTCCTCCTAGCCGTGCAGCGGTTCCCGACCCCCGGAAACAGCGATCACCGAAAGACTAGAAAGCCCGGTTCTGATCTGACGTCTTCTGTATTGCTGGGCGACCCATCGCCGTCCGCGACCGTCCGTGCTTCGCACGTGGGAAGGTGCCCCTCCTCTCCGGCACAGCCGACTATGTGGCCCAGGCCGGCATCACGTGTCGGGCGGAGAGGGGCATAACCGTGGAGCAGGAAGAAACCTTGGCTGATGCCGTGGCCGTCATCGGCATGAGTTGCCGATTCGCCCCGGATCTCGACACCGTTGACAAGCTCTGGACGTATCTCGTCGATGGCCGCAGCGCGGTGAGTGAAATGCCCGGCAAGCGGTGGGATCCTTATGCGACGACAAGTCCACAGGCAACCGCGATATTGCGCCGCACCACCCGTCTCGGCTCCTTCCTGCGCGACATCGAGGGGTTCGACGCCGACTTTTTCGGGATCTCGCCCCGCGAGGCCGATTTTCTCGACCCGCAGCAGCGGATCACCCTGGAACTGGCCTGGGAAGCGTTGGTGGACGCGGGCGTGCCGCCGCACTCACTGCAGGGCACCGACGCCGGCGTGTTCGTCGCGGCGAACTCCAACGACTACGGCCGGCGTCTGCTGGAGGATCTGACCCGCACGGACGCCTGGGCGGTGAACGGCACGACCTATTACGGCATCGCGAACCGGATCTCCTACTACCTGGACCTGCGCGGACCGAGCATGGCGGTGGACACCGCGTGCGCCGGGTCGCTGACCGCGCTGCACGTCGCCTGCCAGAGCCTTCGCACCGGGGAAAGCCCCCTGGCCATCGTCGGCGGCGTGAATGTCATGGCCAGCCCGAGCCTGTTCGTCGCGCTGGACGCGGCCGGGGCCACCGCACCCGATGGGCGCAGCAAGGCCTTCGACCGCGACGCCGACGGCTACGGCCGAGGCGAAGGTGCCGGTGTCGTCGTCCTCAAGCGGTGGGTGGACGCCCAGCGCGACGGCGACCGGGTGCTGGCCCTGGTCCGCGGCAGCGGCGTGTTCCAGGATGGCCGTTCCGACGGGATGATGGCGCCGAATGACGAGGCCCAGGAGCACATGCTGCAGACCGTCTACGAGCGCGCCGGCATCTCCCCCGACCAGGTCGACTACGTCGAGGCGCACGGCACCGGGACCTCGGCCGGAGACCGTGCGGAGGCGCAGGCCCTGGCGCGCGTGTTCGGCGCCGGCCGGCCGCTCGCCGACCCCTGCCTGATCGGTTCGATCAAGCCGAACATCGGCCACGTGGAGGCGGGTTCGGGCATCGCCGGCCTGATCAAGGTGGTGCTCGCCATGCGGCACCGGGAGCTGCCGCCGAGCCTGCACCAGGCCCCCAACCCCGAGATCGACTGGGACGGCGGCGGGCTCCGGCTCATTGGCGAGCGGTCCCCCTGGACCGCCAACGGCCGGCCGCGGCGCGCGGGTGTCTCCAGCTACGGCGTGGGTGGTTCGATCGCGCACATCATCGTCGAGGAGTCGCCGGCCGACCACCGCCCACGCCCCGCCGAACCGGCCGCATCCCGCCCGGGTCCCTGGCTGTTTCCACTCTCGTCCATGTCCGAGGCCGGAGTCCGTGCACTCGCCGCCACTACCGCAGAGTGGCTCCGCGCGCACCCGGATGTCGAGCTGGGTTCGGTCGGTTACAGCCTGGCGCGCCGGCGGTCGCACCTGGCCGCTCGGGCCGGCGTGGTCGCCGGCTCGCCGGCCGAGCTGCTGAGCCGCCTGGACGGGTTGGCGCGGGGCGAGCAGACGGCCGGGGTCAGCACGGCGCGTACCGGCTCGGGCCAGCAGCCGGGGCCGGTGTGGGTGTTCTCCGGGCACGGCAGCCAGTGGCCGGGCATGGGGCGGCAGCTGCTCCGGGAGGAGCCGGCATTCGCCGCGGCCCTGGACGGGCTGGCCGACGTTTTCCAGGCCGAACTCGGCTGGACACCGCGCGAGATGCTGGGCCGGGACGACCCGTGGTCGAGCCACCAGGTGCAGGCGCTGACCTTCGCGATGCAGATCGGCCTCATCGAGGCCTGGCGGGCCCGCGGCATCCGGCCTGCGGCGGTGATCGGCCACTCGGTCGGCGAACTCGCCGCCGCGGTCGCCGCCGGCTGCCTGGACCCGGTGGCCGCGGCCAGGTTCGCGTGCCGCCGCGCCGCCGCGCTTGGTCGGCTGGAGGGGCAGGGCGCGATGGCGATGGTCGGCCTCTCCAGCGCCGATGTCGAGCGCCGGCTCGCCGGGCGACACGATGTCGTGGCGGCGATCGCGGCCGGCCCGACCTCCACGGTGGTCTCGGGTGACGCGGCGGCGGTCGACCAGCTGGCCGCGCAGTGGCGGGACGAGGGCCTGGGCGTGTGGCGGGTGGCGACCGACATCGCGTTCCACAGCCCGCAGGTCGAGCGGGTCGTCGACGAGGTCGCGGCGGCCGCCGGCGAGCTGGTCTCCCGGGCGCCCACCGTCCCGCTCTACACGACGGCCCTGCCGGACCCGCGATCGGCGGCGAGGCGCGACGCCGGCTACTGGGTCACCAACCTCCGTGAGCCGGTGCGGTTCGTGGACGCCGTGCAGGCCGCTCTCGCGGATGGTCACCGTGTCTTTCTCGAGGTGTCATCGCATCCGGTGGTGCTGCAATCGGTGGCCGAGACCGCAGCGGAGGCCGGAATCGAGGAGGCCGCGACGGTCGGCTCACTGCGGCGCGACCGCGCGGAGATCGAATCTCTGCTGAACGGGCTGGCGCAGTTGCACTGTCACGGCGTCACCGTGGACTGGCCGGCCCTGTACCCGGACGGTGAACTCGTCGAGCTGCCGGCCATGGCCTGGCAGCACCGTCCCTACTGGATCTTTCCCGAGTCGGCCAGCGGGGCGGCGCTCGGCGCCGGGCACGACCCGGCGGCGCACCACCTGCTCGGCGGCCGGATGACGGTCAGCGGCACGCCGGCACGCCAGGTCTGGCAGACCCGGCTGGACCTCTCCACCCGCCCGTACCCCCAGGACCACGAGGTGGTGGGAGTCGAGATCACGCCGGCGGCCGTCATCATCAACAGTTTCGCGGCCGCGGCCGCGCAGGACGGGCAACTGCCCGGGCTCGCCGATGTCGTACTCCGTACCCCGCTCGCGGTGAACCCGCCCCGGATCGTGCAGATCGTGCTCTCCGGCGGTGGGATCCAGCTCGCCACCCGGATCGCCGACGACGACCCGGTAGCGGACGAGGAGTACGAGTGGATCACCCACTCGATGGCGACCGTAGACTGGACGGTGGAACCGTCGCTGACGGCGGTGCCGGCGGACCTCATCCGCGCCAGGTGCCCGGAGACGTGGTCGTGGGTCCGGGTTGACGAGATGTTCCGGCGGATGGGGGTCGGCGGGTACGCGTTCCCCTGGGATGTCGACGAGCTGCGCCGCAACGATGTCGAACAACTGGCGTCGTTGACCATCGAGGCGCCGCCCGCGGAACGGGCATCCTCCTGGGCGCACGTCATCGACGGCGCCCTGACCATCAGCGCCGTGCTGGTGACCCCCGAGTACGCCAAGCACCAGTGGATGTCGTCGCACATCGACTCGGTCGTCTTCCGGGGTGAACCACCGGCCCGGATCGTCGTCCATTCGGTGCGCTCGGCGCGGTCCCCCCAGGACACCGTCGATGTCCTGGTGACCGACGAACACGGGACTGTCGTCTGCGAGGTACGCGGGCTGACCTTCTCGGCGATCCAGAGCGAGGAGGGCGTTGTCGCCGCCCCTCGGGACCTCGTGTACGAGCTGGCGTGGCGGCCGATGCCGCTGGACGACGGTGGACTCGCCGGCGCGCTGCCGCGTACCGCGGCGGTCGTCGGGGAGGGCGCCCTCGCCGGCTGGCTCACCGAGCACCTGGCGGCGGCGGGAACGGAGTGCCTCCGGGTCGACTCCCCCGATGACCCGGCCCTGCTGACCGCGACGGAGGTCGACGCGGTACTACTGGCTCCCGGCGGAGTCGCGGCGGGTCAGACGCCCGAGCAGACCGCCGAGGAGCACGCCTGGGCGCTGATCCGCACGGCACAGCACCTCGTCGACGCGCATGCGGGCGACGGCACCACCCCCCGGGGCGGGTCGCGGCAGCCTCGGCTGTGGATTGTCACCCACGGGGTACGCGAGGCGAGCGATGAAGCGGCGCTCGCCCAGTCGCCGCTCTGGGGAGTCTCCCGGGTCATCGCCGGTGAGCACCCCGAACTGTGGGGTGGGGTGATCGACGTCGCGGAGCTGGACCAGACGACGGGCGCCGCGGTCCCGCTCGTGCTCGGCAGTGCCGCCGGCCAGGAGGATGTCGTCGCGGTCCGGGCCGGGGAGGTCACCGTCGCCCGGTTGGCGCCCATCGAGCGCCCGGCGGAGGTCGCGTCGCTGCGGTGCCGGCCGACACACACCTATCTGATCACCGGTGGGCTCGGCGCGCTCAGCCTGCTGGTTGCCCGCCGGCTCGCCGAGCGCGGTGCCCGCCGGCTGCTCCTCCTGCAACGTCGGGGACTTCCGCCGCGCAGCCAGTGGGCCGGGATCGAGGACCCGGTGCTGCGCCGGCAGATCCAGGGGATTCTCGACCTGGAGATGATGGGCGTCACGGTCCGGGTCCTGTCCTTCGACATCACCGACGAGGATCAGGTACGCGCCGCGCTCGACCCGACCAGTCACGGGCTGCCCCCGATCCGGGGCATCGTCCATGCCGCCGGCGTCGTGCGCGACGCCATGGTGGACAAGGTTAGCCGCGAGGCCCTGCACGACGTGATGGCGCCGAAGGCCGACGGCGCGATGGTGTTGAGTCGGCTGTTCCCGCCGGGGACGCTGGACTTCTTCGTGCTGTTCTCCTCGTGCGGCCAGTTCGCCCGGCTGACCGGTCAGGCGACGTACGCGGCGGCGAACTCGTTCCTCGACACCCTCGCGGCGCACCGCAACGCCAGCGGCCACCATGACACGACCAGCATCGGCTGGACGGCCTGGCGCGGCCTGGGGATGTCCGAGTCCATCGGCACCACCATGATGGAGGCGAACGCCCGTGGCCTGGAGGCGGTGACCGCCGCCGAGGCGCTGCGGGCCTGGTCCTTCGGAGAGCGGTTCCGCTCCTCCTACCAGGCGGTGCTGCGGGTACTGCCGACACCGTCGAACCGTCCCCGGCTGCCCATGCTGCGGGAACTACGGGCGACCGGCGGTGACGGTGCCGACGTCGCCGCCAGCCAGGAACTGACGATCGACTGGGCGTTGCCGGAGACCGCCGTGCGGGAGTTGCTGACGGCGGACGTCCGGGAGCAGGTCGCGGCCGAGCTGAACCTGGCCGCCGAGAACATCGAGCTGCGCAGGCCGTTGGTCGAGTTGGGCATCGACTCGGTCATGACGGTCGCGCTACGGGTGCGGTTGCAGCGCCGGTACGGCCTGGACCTGCCCCCGAACATCCTGTGGAGCAGCCCGACGGTCGGTGCACTCGCGCAGCACCTCATGGAGAATCTCCGCCCCGTCACTGAAGATGCGCACTCGGAAAGATGAGCCGGAGATCCAGTCACATCAGAATGATGTCGCGGAGCTTGGCCGTACGGCATTGAGGCTTCCGCCATACAGTATTGCCATCCCTGAGAAAGGAAACTTCTGCCATGAACAAAGCATCGGCGGTGCTTGACCAGAGTCAATTGGATGCCTATTACGGCGAGTTCACCAGTGCCCGGGAAAAGGAGGTGCTGAGTGTGCCCCTCCGCTTGGTGAGCGCGTGGGCGACCAACGACGCGGCCGGGGTGGCGAACGTGTTCACCGAGGACGGGATCCTCATCCTTCCCGGTGATGTCTACAAGAAGGGCCGGGAGGAGATCCGCGCCTTCATGGCCGCGGCGTACGCCGGGCCCTTCAAGGGCAGCCGGGTGACCGGTCGGCCGGTGGACGTGCGGTTCGTCTCCGACGAGGTGGCCCTGCTGCGTACGCATGGCGGGATCCTCGCGCCCGGGGAGACGGAGATATCGCCGGAATTGGCCGTCCGATCCACCTGGATCACGGTGAAACAGGGCGACGAGTGGCTGCTTTCCGGTTACCAGAACAGCCCTCGTGGCGCTGGCGCCACCCTGCGCTGGTGACGTGCCGGACGTAACGGAAGGAAAAGGAAGTGACGACACCAGCAAAATCGCTCGTCGCGGGCGCGAAAGAGTGGGCCGGCCGCTACGGAGATTACGCCAACGGCGCGGAAGGGGCAGCGCTCACCGCGGCGCTGCGGGTGCACGCGGCCTGGAATGCCAGTGACGCGGACGGGATTGCCGACATGTTCGTGGAGAACGGCAGTCTCCTCATCGGCGACAACCAACTGGTCAGCCGAACGGAAATCCGGTCGTATCTCGCGGACGCCTTTGCGGGTGGCTTCAAGGGCACCCGTTTCACCGAGGAACCGCAGGAGGTACGGCTGCTGTCCGGGTCGATCGCGGTCGTCGTCTCGCGCGGTGGCCTGATCCGTGCCGGAGCGGAACGGGTGCTGTCGGAGGACGAGGCCCGAGGGCTGTGGGTCATCGTCCGCGACGACGGTGACTGGCGGGTCTTCTCCTACCAGAGCAGCCCGCTGCGCGGGTGAGTCAGGTCCGATCGACCGACAGGAGCGTCATGACCACTACGAACGGGTGGGGAGACGCCTCGACGATCCTCGCCTCCGCGAGCGTCTCCGAGGACACCACCTACTACCGGGAGTTCACCCGACCAGACGAGAAGGCGGCCCTCACGGTCCCGATGCGGATCCAGGCGGCCTGGGCTGCCAACGACCCGCAGGCGTTCGCCGGCACCTTCGCGGACAACGGCAGCCTGCTGCTCGGTGACGAGCAGTTGCGCAGTCGGGCGGAGATCCTCGCGTACATGACCGACGCCTTCGCCGGTCCGCTGCACGGCGCCTCCGTCAAGGGATGGCCGATCGAGGTCCGGTTCCTGAGCCAGGACGTGGCGGTGGTGATCACCGAGGGCGGCATCCGACGGCCAGGAGAGGCGGCCGTCGCGCCGGAGAACGCCATCCGGGCGACCTGGGTGATCCGGCGGCAGCCGGATGGGCGACACCAGCTCGTCTCGCACCAGAGCAGCCCGATCAAGAGCTGACGCGTGGCCTCGCGGCGCCGTCACGACCGCCGGTGCTGGCCGATGGCCAGCGATCGCACGCCGGTCAGGTGCGGGCCGCACCGATCCATGAGAGAGGACCAGGGGTGTACGAATACGACTACGTCATTGTCGGTGCGGGATCCGCCGGCTGCGTGCTGGCGGCCCGGCTGTCGCAGGACCCCGCCGTCAACGTCTGCCTGATCGAGGCCGGGCCGGCCGACACCGCAGAGAACATCCACGTCCCGGTGGCGTTCGGCCGGCTGTTCCGTACCCAGTTCGACTGGGACTACAGCACCCACGAGGAGGGGGAACTGCACCGCCGTCGGGTGTACCTGCCGCGCGGGCGGGTGCTGGGCGGGACCAGCTCGATCAACACGATGGTCTACATCCGCGGCAACCGGGCCGACTTCGACGGCTGGGGCCAACCGGGCTGGGGCTACGACGACCTGCTGCCGTACTTCAAGCGTTCCGAGGACAACGAGCGCGGCGAGTCCGAGTACCACGCGACCGGCGGGCCGCTGGCGGTCTCCGAGGGTCGTTCCAACAATCCCATGTCGGCGGCCTTCGTCGAGGCCGCGACGCAGGCCGGGTATCCCACCAACGACGACTTCAACGGTGCGACCCAGGACGGCTTCGGCCTGTTCCAGGTCAACCAGCGGGATGGGCGACGGTGCAGCAGCGCGACCGCCTTCCTGCACCCGGCACTCGACCGACCGAACCTGACCGTGCAGACCGACGTGCACGTGCACCGAGTGTTGATCGAGAACGGGCGGGCGGTGGGAGTCGTCGGCAACTGGCTCGACGAGCTGCGCACGATCCGGGCGACGCGCGAGGTCATCGTGTGCGCGGGCGCGTACAACTCACCGCAACTGCTGATGCGCTCCGGGGTCGGGCCGGCCGCCCAGTTGACCGCGCTCGGGATACCGGTCGCGGCCGACAACCCGCTGGTGGGGCAGAACCTCCAGGACCATCTCCTGGTGCCGCTGGTCTTCACCCACTCCCAACCGATCAGCCTGATCGCCGCCGGCCAGCCCGAGCACATCCAGCAGTTCATCGAGGACGGCCGGGGTCCGATGACCGCCAACGGGCCGGAGGCGGGCGGGTTCGTGCGTACCCATGACGCACTGCCTGCGCCTGACGTGGAGTTCCTTGCCGCGCCGGTGATGTTCATCGACAGCGGGCTCGGCATGCCGACCGCGCACGCCCTCTCCTACGGGCCCTCCATGCTGACCCCCGCCAGCCGGGGACAGGTCGGGCTGGCTTCGGACGATCCGACCGCGAAGCCGTGGATCTCGCACAACTACTTCAGCGACCCGGCGGATCTCGACGTGGCGGTCGAGGCCACCCGGATCGGGCTGCACATCGCCCGGCAGAAGGCGCTCGGTGCGTACACCGAGGGATGGTTCCGGACTCCGGCCTCGGATTCCGACCGGGACGTGCGGGAGTTCGTCCGCAGCTACGCGCACTCGATCTTCCACCCGGCCGGCACCTGCGCCATCGGTGCCGTCGTCGATCCCGAGCTGCGGGTGACCGGCGTCGACGCGCTGCGGGTCGTGGACGCATCGGTCATGCCGACCATCATCCGCGGCAACCCGAACGCCGCCACGATCGCGATCGCGGAGAAGGCGGCCGACCTCATCAGCGGGGCCGTCGCGCGGCAGCCCCGCGCTGTCGCGGCAGCCCACTGACTCGCCACGACCATTGGAGACGAGATGAGCGACACCGTTGCCGCACCCTCCCGGCAGGAGTTGGTCCGGCGATCCGAACAGGTGGTCCCGCTGCTGCGCAAGAACGCCGCGTGGCAGGAGCAGCATCGCCGACTGCACGACGAGACCATCGAGGCCCTGGCCGACGCCGGTGTCTTCCGGTTGCGGGTGCCCGCCCGGTACGGCGGTTACGAGGTGGACACCCGGACCCTCAACGACGTCATGGTCCAGCTCGGTCGCGGGGATGGCGCGGCGGCCTGGACGGCGTCGGTGTGGACCATTCCCGGCTGGATGGTCGGCATGTTCCCCGACGAGGTCCAGGACGAGGTGTACTCGACGCCGAACGTGCGGGTCTGCGGCACCCTGAGTCCCGCCGGAACCGGCACGCCCACCGACAGTGGCCTGGTCGTCAACGGCCGGTGGAGCTTCATCAGCGGTGCCCTGCACAGCCACTGGCAGCAGATCGTCGTGATGGCACCGACTCCGGACGGCAAGGCGCAGTGGCCGGTGGCGGCGCTGGTCCCGATGTCCGACCTCACCGTGGTCGACGACTGGTACACGTCGGGGCTGGCCGGGTCGGGCAGCGTCACCACCGTGGCGACCAACGTGTTCGTGCCGAACGCGCGGATCATGCCGCTGCCGCTCGTGCTGCAGGGTCAGACCGCCTCGGTCGGCAACGCCGCGCTGCCGATGTACCGCAACCCGCTGCTGGGTGTCGCCAACGCCTCGTCCATGGGAACCGTCGTCGGGCTCGCCACGGCCGCCCGGGAGGTCTTCTTCGAGCGACTCGGCAAGCGGCCGATCACCTACACGGAATACGCCCACCAGGCCGAGGCACCCGTCACCCACCTGCAGGTCGCCGCCGCGGTCATGAAGATCGACCAGGCGGAGTTCCACGCCGGCCGGGCGACCGAGCTGGTCGACGCGAAGGGCGCCAGCGGCGAACCGTGGACCCTGGAGGAGCGGGCCCGGACCCGGGCCGACATGGGTGCCGTGTGCGAACTCGGGCGAGCGGCGGTCGACATTCTCAGCCGCGCGAGTGGTGGCTCGTCCATCTACTCGGCGGCACCGATGCAGCGGATCGTCCGGGACATGCACGCGGTCGCCCTGCATGCCCTGATGGTCCCCGAGACGAACTTCGAGCTGTACGGCAGGATCCTGTGTGGGCTTGAGCCGAACACCGCCTACATCTGACCGAGCGACGAGGCGGCCGGTGCCCGAGGGCACCGGCCGCCTCGCTGTGTGCGTACGCTCAGCCTGCCGCCTTGCGCGCCGCGCCGAGCGCGGCCTCGTAGTCCGGCTCCTGGCCCACCTCCGGAACGTACTGGACATGGGTCAGTTGGTCGTCGGCGTCCACCACGAAGACGGCGCGGGCGAGCAGCCGGAACTCCGCGATGACCAGCCCGTAGGCGTGCCCAAACGAGAGGTCGCGATGATCCGACAGGGTCTGCACCCCGGGCAGGTCGGCGGCGGCGCACCACCGGCGCTGGGCGAACGGCAGGTCGGCGGAGATGGTGAGCACGGTGACCCCGTCGATGGTCGACGCCTCCTGGTGGAAGCGCCGGGTCTGCTGGTCGCAGACCGGGGTGTCCAGGGAGGGCACCGCCGACAGGATGCGGACCTGGCCGGCCGACGAGTCCAGCGTCACCGGCGAGAAGTCGGCGGCCAGGACGGTGAAGGCCGGCGCGGGGGCGCCGGCGATCGCCGGCGGGCCTAGCAGGGTCACCGGCCGGCCCTGGAACGTGATCGCGTCACTGCGGGACGTTGCGGTCATGGAGTCTCCAAACGGGTGTGGGGATGACGGCGACGGTCAGTCGGTGGCGGCGCCGGCGCCGGCCGCGGCGAGGCTGCGCCGGAGCCGGTCCCACTGGGCCTCGTCCAGCTGGCCGTCGCGCCACAGGCTCAGCGGGTCGGTGCCGAGCACGACCCGCAGCCGGCTCAGCTCGGCTTCGGCCTCCGCCATCGCACGGGCCACCTCGGCCGACGGCGCGGCGCTTTGGTCGAGCGCTGCCAGCTGGGCCTCGAAGGCGACCAGCCGCCGTGCCCCCTCCCGCCACACTGCCTCCGCCATGCTGGTCAGCGCGGCGCAGCGGGCGAAGAGGTCGTTCATGCGGGCCACCGCGGCCTCCACCGCGAGTCGCTGGCGACCGTCGTCGGTGATGTGCCGCTGGTCCAACGGTGGCGGCGTGGCGGACACGACGACGGAGGGTGCGGCCAGCAGTGCCGTGACGCGGGCCATCCGCTGCTCGACCGGCTGGCGGTCCGACGCGATCTGGACGGCCGCGTCGACAACCCGGCTGTAGGCGTCGAACAGCTTCCACAGCTCGGCCAGATCGACGCTGGCGGTGGTCCATCGGTCGGCGGTGCGACCGGTCAACGATGCCTGGGTGAGCAGCGGGCCGGCGCTGCCCTCCAGATCCACCAGGTTCGCACGGATCACGTCGCGCTGGGTCAGCAGGTCGGTGACCGGGGGGATGTCGTCGACCGCGGTGGGTCCTGCTGGAGGCGCGGCGGGCGCGGCCACCAGCGCAGCTACCCGGCCCGGGGTGCCGTCGCGGTCCCGTCTGCGGGCGAGGTGCCGCTTGACCCGGTCGGCCACGGGCTGTTCCAGCAGGTGGTAGCTGAGCGCGGCCAGCAGCACGGCGCCGAGGACGGTGACCAACTCCAGCCGCCAGAAGCCCGAGGAGCCGTACAGCTCCCGGATCGGCTTGGCCGGCCCGTCGAAGACCCGCTCGGGCTGGAGGTAGAAGTGCATCACCGCGAAGTGCCACAGGTAGATGCCGTAGGAGACTCGACCCAGATAGGCGAGCGGCGCGGTCCCGAGGAGCGTGCCGATCGTGTGCCGCCGGGTGCCGGGGGCGATCAGTGGCAGCGAGGCGAACAGCCCGAACAGGGCCACCATCAGGTAGGTGACCAGGAGGCCGCTGACCGAGTAGATGGCGTCCATGCCGATGACGCTGAACGGGCGGAAGCAGTTGACCAGGTAGACCACGGCGGCGGCGAACCAGAACCGGTTCGGGTGCCGTGCCGCGGCCGCCAGGATGCCCGAGCGGTCGCCGGGCGACACCTGCACCAGCGCCAGCCGGATGGCCAGCGCCATGCCGATGGCGATGGTGGGCGCAAAGCCCTGTGGCCACCAGAAGACGATCCGATTGTCCCAGCCGTTGGCCTTGACGAAGAAGAGCCAACCGATGCCGACCGCGATCAGGAGGGGCACCGGCAGCATCAGCCGGCGCGCCCGCTGTGCCGGTGTCGCGCCCCGGGCGGCGAAGCGGTGGGTTGCCCACAGGATCAGCGGCAGCGCCGCGTACCACTGGATCATGCTCGGCACGGTCCAGGTGATCTCCATGCCGTTCATCAGCGTCGGCACGAACGGACTGGGCAGGTACACCTGCAGCAGCAGGATCGGTCGCAACACGTACCACACGCCATCGATGGCGTGCCGGTTCAACGCCAGCAGCACGACCAGGTACATGACGTAGTAGGCCGGCAGGAGGCGGGCCACGCGGCGCAGCAGGACACCGCCCGCCCGGGGCGGTGTCCCGCCGGCGATCACCGCCTTCGCCAGCGGCAGATAAAGAAAAAGCGCGGGGAGTACGAAGAAGACGCCGATGAACGAGGGAAGGCCACTGACGAAGAACGCGCCAACAAAATTCGTCGGCGGCCGAAACGTGCCGAATGCCTTCGTACCCAGCAGACCCGAGAACATCGCGACGTGGACGGTAAGCAGCGCCAGGGCCGCCACACCGCGGATTCCGAATATCGCCCGGGAGGACTCGCCGCCGCCGGGGTGGACCAGCGCCCGACCCGGCCTGTCCGCGACGGCGTTCATCGTGACAGGAAGGTCGACTTGAGGAACTCCGAGGTCGTCCGGGCCCACGCCCCGTCGGCGAGCTCAAACACCCGCTTGATCTCGGGGATCTGTTCGACGAGTCGGTCGCCGATCTCGCGTACCTCCGTGGAGGTGATCGCGAACGTTTTTGTGCCGTCCGGGTTCTCGATGATGTGGGGCATGGCGGCACCGCCTTCTCTCGTCGTACCGGGGCTCGGAACCCAATCCTTTCCGGACTGATGATCGCGGCGGCCGAGTGGTGGTGGCATCTTCGAGAATGCGCGGGGGTTCCCCGACAACGGGCACGATTGAAGGCGTGCAACGAACCGCCCGTGTGCTGGCATTGTCGCTATGCGATGGATACTGCGTCGAACGGCGGCCGACACGGCGGCCCGCGATCGCGCCGTGGTGCTGGGCGGAAGCATCGCCGGCACCCTGGCGGCCCGGGTACTTGCCGACTCGTTTCGCGAGGTCCTCGTGGTGGACCGCGACAAGGTGCTGGGCGTGACCGACATCCGGCGGAGCACCCCGCACACGGTGCATGCCCACGGTCTGCACGCGCGGGGCTACCTCATCCTGTCCGAGCTCTTCCCCGGCCTGCTCGACGAGGCCCGCTCGGTGGGCCTGCCGGTGCGCGACGTCGGAAAGATGCGCTGGTACTTCGATGCCCGACCGATCCGGCCGGCGGACACCGGCCTGCTGTCCATCGCGGGATCGCGGCCGATCCTGGAGAACCTCATCCGGAGCCGGGTCAACGCGCTGCCCAACGTGCGCTACCGCGAGTCCACCGAGGTGCTCGGGCTGTCCTGGAGCGCGGACGGCAGCCGGGTGACGGGGGTGCGCCTGCGAAACAGCGACGCGGCCTCCGGCGCGTACCAGATCGCCGCGGATCTGGTGATCGACGCGACGGGCCGCGGCTCACGCACCCCGGCCTGGCTGGCGGAGCTGGGCTACGAGCGCCCGCCGGAGGAGCGCCTGAAGATCGGCCTGACCTACACCACGTGTACGTTCCGGCGCAGACCGGGCACGTTCGACGGTCCGACCGCGATCAACCCGGTGGCCTCCCCGGCGCACCCGCGCGGGGCGTTCTTCGGACAGACCGCCACCGGCGACTGTCGACTGTCACTGACCGGGATCAGCGGTGACCGGCCGCCGACGGACCCGGACGGCTTCATGGCGTACGTCCGGTCCCTGCCGGTGCCCGACATCTACCAGGCGGTGGTCGACGCCGAGCGCACCGGTGAGCCGACGGCGTTCGCCTTCCCGGCCAGTCTCTGGCGCCACTACGAGCGGCTCCGCCGGCTACCTCGGGGCCTGGTGGTGCTCGGCGACGCGGCTGCCAGCTTCAACCCGGTGTACGGCCAAGGCATGTCGGTCGCGGCGATGCAGGTGATGGCGCTACGGGACCAGCTGGCCCGCCACCCCGAGCCGGCGCCGCGACAGATCGCGAGGCAGATCGCGCGGATCATCACGGACCCGTGGCGGCTGTCGACCACGGGCGATCTCGACTTCCCCGGCGTGACCGCGCGCCGGTCGCTCTGGGTGCGGGTGCGCAACGGGTACTTCACCCGGTTGCAGTATGCGATGAGCAAGGATCCGCAGGTCACCGCCGCGTTCATGCGGGTGGCCGGGCTGGTCCACCGCCCGCGCCGGCTCTGGCGGCCCGGTCTGGTGGCTCGCGTGTTGTGGCACGCGCGCGACTGGCCGGGTTCACCGCCGCCACCCACGGTACGCACGCCGTCGACCGAGGTGCGCACGCCGCCGACAGATCAGCCGGGCACGGCGCTACCGGCCGGTGCGCGACCGGAGACCACCACCGCAGCCGCGGCCCAATCGGGAGGATCGACACGATGATCGAGAAGGTGCGGATCTCGACCGAGGTAGGTGTCTTCGACGCGCTCGCCGCCGGCCCAGCGGACGGTCGCGCCGTGCTGCTCCTGCACGGCTTCCCGCAGGGCGGCCTGGAGTGGGAACACCAGCTCGCGGCGCTGGCCGGCAGCGGATATCGAGCCGTCGCGCCCGACCTGCGGGGCTATTCACCGCAGGTGCGGCCAAGCGAGGCCGCCGAGTACCGGGTCGACGAACTCGTCCGCGACACGCTGCGGATCGCCGACGCGCTCGGCTGGCCTCGCTTCGACGTGGTCGGTCACGACTGGGGAGCCGTGCTGGCCTGGGTCCTGGCCGACCAGCACCAGGACCGGATCCGCACGCTGACGGCGGTCTCGGTGCCCCACCCGCAGGCGTTCGTGGCGGCGCTGCGCGGCGACGAGGACCAGCAGCGGCGATCGGGCTACCTGCGGATGTTCCAGGATCCGGCGGCGGCGGAGCGGATGCTGCTCGCCGACGGCGCGGCCGCCCTCCGCGGGATGTGGCGCGGGGCGCTGCCACCGGAGCGGGTGGACGCCTACGTGGCGCGACTCGCCGAGCCCGGCGCGCTCGCCGCGGCGCTGAGCTGGTATCGGGCCACCCGGCCGGACGAGGTCACCGCCGGACTCATCACGGTGCCGACGCTGTACGTCTGGAGCACCCAGGATGCCGGCGTCGGTTCGACGGCGGCGGTCGGCACCAAGGAGTGGGTCGGCGGGGACTATCGCTTCGAGATCCTGGAGGGCATCTCGCACTGGGTGCCGGAGGAGGCCGGCGACCAGCTCAGTGCCGCCGTGCTGGAGCACCTCGCGAGGTACGCCGACTCGTGACGGTGCCCGTCCCCGGCGGGCTGCCCCGGGCTCCAGGCTGGTCGACTCGCTGCGGGCGATCGCCGGCTGGCCATGGGCATGGATAAGGCCGATGGCGCTCACGGCGATGCCTCCTCGTCTCTGACCGCCGTGGCGGTATTGGCGCGGTAAGCCCGAGTGCGGGCGGGCCAGCCGAGGAACCGGTCGAACAGGAAGGCGGCGCCACCCGTCTCGGTGGGATCGAGCCGGTGCAGATCCTCGATCGCGTCGTGCAGGCAGCTGGCCAGGTAGAGAAACAGGCTCACCGGGCTGTCCTGGTACTCGGCCACGAGCGCGAGCTTCGCCGCACCGCAGGGCCACGGATGACCGCACCGCCGGCAAAGCCACAGCGGACGCGTCGGCAGATGCTCCTGCCGGAACAGCGCTGCACCACCCGCTCGAACAGGTCCCTGGTCCCGATCCCCCGTCATCGGCGACCAACGTCCCGGACCTGCCGCTCGAACAGCTGACGCCACCCGTAGGTGAGCAACGGTGGATCAGCCGGCCGAGTCGTCTGCGGCGCGGCGCCCTCGCTGATCAACGTCTGTCGCCAGAAGCGGTCAGCTCTCACATGCCGCGAGACGTACACCGTCATGCCTCACCCTCATAATCCATAGGAGCAGCAGCGTGACAAGCACCGACGACGCCAAACAGTCCGTTCGGCGACGCGTCTGGGACCTCTTAGAACGCGAAGGCGCCGCACCGCCCGGGGTCCACGGCCACATCCCCGACTTCACCGGCAAGAAAGACGCAGCGGCCCGACTCGCAGAACTGGAGGCATGGAAGAAGGCACGCGTCATCAAGTGCAATCCCGACCGCGCCCAGCTACCCGTCCGGGTACGCGCACTCCAAGAGGGCAAACTGCTCTACATGGCAGTCCCACGACTCGCCACACCGAAGCCCTTCTACCTGCTCGACCCGGCGGTGCTGACAGCCCCGTACGAGACTGCCGCCACGAGCACAGGCGCGCCCGAGATCGCCCCCACAGTCGGCCCCGACGAGATGCAGCCGGTGGACCTGATCGTGTGCGGCAGCGTCGCGATCGGCCGACGTAACGGCGTACGGGTCGGCAAGGGAGCCGGCTACTCCGACCTGGAGATCGCACTCCTCACCGAAGCCGGGCTCGTGACCAAGGACACCACCATTGCCACCACTGTCCACCAGAGCCAACTCCTCGACGAGGAACTGCCCCACGCCGATCACGACTTCAGCGTCGACTACGCGATCACCCCCGCAGAGGTCGTCGCATGCGAGCCTGGCCGGGAGCGACCGTCCGGCATCCTCAGAGAGCACCTCCGCCCCGAACAACTCGACAACATCCCCGTCCTGCGCTGATTATCCGCCGTACCCCCGCGTCCACCGCCGGCCGCCCCGATCCAACGGCCGCCGACCGCTCAGGCAACGATGGCGTACGCGAAGGGCCTCCGAGGGCCGTACCGGCGCCGGCCCATCGTGCTGCGACGGCCGCGCGTTGACGGCCGGCACCGTCCGGTGCCGGCCGTCGTGTCCGTGCGGGGTGGCGTCCGGGCGCGGTTCGCCCGGCCACCGAGGGTGTCAGTGTGCGGGAGTGTTCTGGTACGCCGCGAGCAGCCAGCGACCGTCGCGCTTGGTGAGCAGCCAGGAGGCGCGGATCTCGCGCTCCTCGCTGACGGTGTCCTCACCCGGCGCCAGCACACCACCCTTGGTCAGCACCAGAGCCGTGTCGGCGCTGAAAAAGGTCACCTGGAAGGGCTGGCCGGTGACCTGGGTTCCCTGGTAGGGGCCGGCGAACCCGGTGGCCATGAAGTCCCGGATCTCGTCGCGGCCCCGGAGGAAGATGCCGGGCAGGATCATGGTGCCATCCGGGGTGAACACGTTGGCGAAGGCGTCGGCGTCGTGCCGCTGCCAGGCCGCGACGATCTGTTGGGAAATGGCGGCAACGGCCGCCTGATCCTCGGCGGTGGGCTGGGCAACTGCCGACGTGCTGGACGGGGACATCGAGTGCTCCTTCTGCACTGGCGGGCGGCCCGGGTGGACGGCCCGAAGGGCGGGGCTGGTCAGAGGTAGAGCGTGTTGGGGGCGAGTCCGGCCAGCACCCGCCCGTACAGCTCCGCGTTGGTGTCGGGGTTCATCAGCGCGTGCAGGTTGACCGCCTGCGCGTCGTGCAGGATCCGCCGCATGGGCACCGAGCTGTAGATGGAGGATCCGCCGGAGGCGGCGGCGAGGATCTCCACCGACTCCCGGGCCCGCCGGCAGGCCGCGCCGATGTCCGCTCGGGCCCGGGTCCGCTCCAGCAGGGTCCAGTCGCTGCCGTCGGCCGCCTTCGTGTCGACCAGGTCGGCCAGCCGGAGGGCGTGGAACTCCGCCTCGTCGGCGCGCATCACGGCGTCGGCCAGTTGCAGGTGGGTCAGCGGGGCATCGCCCTGGCTGGTGTAGTCGGTGTAGGTGATCTTCCGGTCGGGCAGCCGCTCCAGGAAGGTCTCCTGCCCGGCCCGGGCCAGACCGAGCACGGTGCCCACCGATGAAGCGGCCGCCACCGGCAGCAGCGGCGGCCGATAGATGGCCGATTCGGCGTTGCGCTGTGACGCGGACTGGCCCTGTACGACGGCGCCCAGGGGCATCACCCGCGCGGCGGGGACGAAGACCTCCTCGGCGACGGTGCTGACGCTGCCCGTGCCCCGCAGGCCCGAGGTGTGCCAATCGTCCACCACGTGCAGGTCCGACATCGGCACCAGGGCCATGATCGGCATCGGCTCCTTGTCACCGTCGACGAGCACGGCGATGATCTCCTGCCAGTGGCTGTGCAGGGCGCCGCTGATGAAGCCCCACTTGCCGTTGACCACGATCCCACCGGCCGTGGGGGTGGCCATCGCGGTCGGGCTGAGCGTGCCGCAGATCCGCACGTCGGGGGTGGCGAAGACCTCGTCCTGCACCTCGTCCGGGAACTGGCAGGCCATCCAGGTGGGGATCCAGTACACCGACGTGGTCCAGGAGGTGGCGCCGTCGCCGCGCCCCAGCTCGGCGGCCACCTCCACCAGGGTCCGGGTGTCGGACTCGTAACCGCCGTACCGCAGCGGAGTCCTGAGTTTGAAGAAGCCGGCCTCGGCCAGCGCCTCGATCGTCTCGTCGGGCAGCCGCCGGTGCTGCTCGGCCCACTCCGCGTTGCGGCGCAGCACCGGCAGCAGATCGACTGCCCGCTGGACGAGTTGTTCCCGGGTGGGAACGGCGGTCTGCAACACGATTGTCTCCTCGGGGATTGGTCGGACCGCAGCCGCGATCTGGGTGGTTCGTGCCGGCGGCACGGGCGCTGGCGACTCCGGCGGTGCTCACTGGTGTTCGGGTGCCGCACCACAGGGCGGGTGACCCACCGCCCCCATCGACGATCGCAGCCACCACCGCGACGGCGCATCTTCGGGCGTGCGGCGCTGGCGCGGACCCGGGTCCGCGATCAGCCGACGGCGCGAGCGAACGCCCGTACGTCGGAGGTGTAGAGATCCGGCTCCTCCAGCGCGGCGAAGTGCCCGCCGCGGTCGAACTCGTTCCAGTGGACGATGGTCGGCAGGTCCCGGTCGGCGAGGCGGCGCAGCGGCAGGAAGATGTCCTGCGGGAAGACGGCCACCCCGATCGGAACCGTCACCGGGGCCGGTGCGACGCCGGTGGTGATATCGCGCAGCCCGGCGGCGTCCTCGTAGTACAGCGCGGCGGAGGTGCCGGCCGTGGCGGTGAGCCAGTAGATCGAGACCAGGGTCAGCAGCCGGTCCCGCGACACGGCGTCCTCGGGCACCTTGGCGGAATCGGTCCACTCCTTGAACTTCTCCACGATCCAGGCGAGCTGCCCGACCGGGGAGTCGGTGAGCCCGTAGGCGAGCGTCTGGGGCCTGGTCGCCTGCAGCTTCATGTAGCCGGAGAGTTCAGCGTCGAAGCGCGCCATCCGACCGAGCCGTTCCTGGTCGGACTCGTTGAGCCCGGTCAGCTCCTCCGGGTCACCCGAAGGGAACGTCATGAGCATGTTGACGTGGACGCCGGCGGCGTGCTCGGGATCGACCCGGCCGAGTTCCATGGAGATGACAGCGCCGGCGTCGCCACCCTGGACCAGGTAGCGGTCGTAGCCCAGCCGGCGCATCAGCTCCGCCCAGGCGCGGGCGATCCGGGCCGGCCTCCAGCCGGGGGCGGCGGGCCCGGAGAACCCGAAGCCGGGCAGGCTGGGAATGACCAGGTGGAAGGCGTCGGCCGGATCACCACCGTGCGAGCGGGGATCGGTCAGCGGGCCGATGACGTCCAGGAACTCGGCGACCGAACCGGGCCAGCCATGCGAGATGATCATGGGACGAGCGTCCGGCTCCGGCGACCGTGCGTGCAGGAAGTGCACGTTCGCACCGTCGATCTCGGTGACGAACTGGGGGTATCGGTTGAGCTCGGCTTCGGCGGCGCGCCAGTCGTACGTCGTGCGCCAGTACTCGGCCAGCTCACGCAGGTAGCTCACCGGTACGCCACGGTCCCACCCGTCGTCGGCGAGCGCGGCCGGCCAACGGGTCTCGGCCAGCCGGCGGGCCAGATCGTCGAGGTCGGCCTGAGGGATGTCGATTCGGTACGGTCGCATGGGCAGGCCCTTTCCGGGGTTGACATGTCGGACTCGGAGTGGTTCGGCGGACCACTGATTCGGCCCGCGACGCGTCGTGGTGCGTCCCGGCGTCGGCGGCCCGGCCACGGTGCCGGGCCGCCGACGCCGGATCAGGCGCCGTCGCGGCCCGAGACCCTGCGACGGGACCGGGCCCCGGCCTGCGTCGGCGTCGTGGTGGCCGAGGCCGAGGTCGGCGTCGGCTCCGTGCTGGCCGACGTCGGGGTTGGCTTCGGCGCGGTGCCGGCCGACGTCGAGGTCGGCGTCTTGGGTGCAGCCGGTGCCGGCGGTCGCGCCGACTGCCGGTCCCGGGACAGTCGCAGCACCCGACGCACCATGCTCGGGCGCATGAGTGCGCTCGGCGGTTCGACAAGACCGGCCACCCGCATGAACGCCGAGGTCACTGCCGGGTCCTTGGTCGCCGCGTACTGCACCCGGCTGAGGTAGGCGTTGCCCAGCCGCACCTTCACCGGCCGGTCACCGGGCACGTCGGGGAAGTCGAGGTCACCGCCGGTGGAGATCTGCCAGGGCGTGTCCACCACCCGCGCGATGTCGCGCAGGAACGCCTTGGAGTCGGGCGGAGTGCCGCGCAGCAGCAGGCGACGCAGCGCCATCACCTCGATCGCCGCGACCGACATACCCTGGCCGTAGACCGGGTTGAAGCTGCATACCGCGTCCCCGAGCACCAGCAGCCGTTCCGGGAACCGGGTCAGTCGTTCGTAGTGGCGGCGCACGCTGGCGGGGAAGGTGAAGGCCACCGGGTCGGTGAGCGGCTCGGCGTCGCGGATGCCGTCGTAGACGTCCGGCACCGGCAGCGAGCGGACGAAGTCGAGGAAGCCGTCCGGGTCGGTCGGCGGCTGGTCGCCCAGTATGCCGGTCAGCGACACGATGCACTCGTCCGGCCCGACCTGGCCGAAGAACGCGCCCCGGGGGTGGGCGGGTGAGGCGACCGGGTTGATCGACTGCACGCCGTCGAACATCTCCGGCCGGCTGCGGTACATCCGGGTGGTGTACGTCAGACCGATCTTCATCTTCTCCTCGACCGGCCGGTCGTAGCCCAGCTCTTGCAGCCAGACCGGGAGACGGGAGCCACGTCCGGTGACGTCGACCACGAGGTCCGCGTCGAGGACGCTCTCCTGGCCCGTCGCCACGTCCCGTAGCGACACCCCGGTCACCCGGCTGTTGTCGGGGACGGCGCGCAGCCCGGTCAGTTCGGTGAGTTGCCGGTAGGTGACGTTCGGCAGCGCCGCGACCCGGCCACGCAGGTACTCCTCCAGCACCGGGCGGGGTGCGGTGATCGACAGCAGGCCGGTACGGGCCGGTTGGAGTCGACGACCGTCGAAGAACCAGCGCATCTCCCCCATGTCGCCCACCGGGAACCCCCGGGCCTGGAGGTCACCGCGCAGCCCGGGAAAGAGCTCGGTGAGGATGAGGTAGCCGCGACCGTGCAGACCGTGGGCATGCCCGGTGTGCGGGGCGCCACGGCGCGGCTGATCGACGCCGAGCACCTCGTCGCGCTCCACCACGACGACCTCGCGGTAGTGGTCGGCCAGGACTCTGGCCGCGAGGGTGCCGGCCATGCTGCCGCCGAGCACGACCGCACGCTGACCGACCACCGGACCGGCGGCGTTCGCCGGCACCGCGTCGGCGTCGGCCTTCCGGGCGGTGCGCAGCGCGCCGAGGATGATGCCGGGCTTCATGAGCGCGGTCGGCGGGTCGACCAGTCCGGCCACCCGGAAGAACGCGCTGGTGAAGCGGCCGTCGCGCTGGGCCGCGGTGTGCAGGCGCCCCATGAAGGCGCCGCCGAGCCGGTCCTTGACGGTCCGAGGTCCCTCGACCCCGGGGAAGGCCAGGTCGGCGCCGACGGAGGTCTCCCAGGGGCCGTCGATGATGGGACGGATCGCCTTGAAGTACTCGATCGGTCGTACCGGGCCGGCGTCGAGGTGCTCGCCGAGGGCGGCGGCCTCCATGGCGGCCACCGTCATGCCCTGGCCGTAGACGGGGTTGAACGAGCACACCCCGTCGCCGATGACCAGGAGCCCCTGGGGAAACCGGGTCAGTTTGTCGTAGCGGCGACGGATGCTGGCCGGGATCTTGAACCCGTTGATCTCGCCCAGCGGTTCGGCGTTGCGGACCGCCTGGTAAATCTCCGGCGCGTCCAGCGTCCGGGCGTACTCAAGGAAACCCTCCGGGTCTCGGGGCGGGTGGTCACCGAGCATCCCGGTCAGCGAGAGCAGGGCGATGTTGTCCGGGAACCGGCCGAAGAACGCTCCTCGGGGATTGGCCGGCGAGGCGACCGAGTTGATGGCCAGATCGGTGCCGAACGGGTTGCTGTTGAGCCGGAAGTAGCGCGACACGTAGGCCAGGTCGATCTTGACCCGTTCCTCCTCCGGTCGCTGGTATCCCAGCTCGGCCAACCAGACCGGCGTGCGGCTGCCCCGCCCGGTGGCGTCGACGACCAGGTCGGCGGTGAGCGACTCCGGTGACGACTGCCCCTGCTCACCGCTGAGCTGCACGCCAGTGACCTGGCTGCGATCCGGGGTGACGGTGAGGCCCTGCACGGCCGTACCCTCGCGCAGCCGCACGTTGGGCAGGCCCAGGACGCGGGCCCGGACGTGCGCCTCCAGCGTCGGCCGGTTCGCGTTGACGCTGAACAACCCGGAGTACGCCTGTTGGAGCGGCCGACCGTTGAAGTACCACCGCAGATCCCCGGAGAGATCGCAGGTCTGCACTCCGTGTGCGGTCAGCTCGGCCTGAAGGCCGGGCAGAAGATCCTCGATCACCTCGTGCCCACGCGCCAGCAGCGCGTGGGCGTGATGGGCCTGGGGAACACCACGCCGTGCTTCGGTGACGTCGACGATCGTGTCGCGTTCGACCAGGACGACCTCGTCGTACCGGTCTGCCAGCACCCGAGCCGCGAGCAGCCCGGCCATTCCACCACCGAGCACGACGGCTCGCGTGCCTGGCTGTTCACGCATCCCGGGTTACCTCCACTGTGCAGCGGGAACGCCTGTCCGGTCGGACAGCGCGGCATTGATGCAAAGGGCGAGAAACCGCTCAAATCCGCGGACTCGGCGTATATCTCCTATGGTCGGCAGCGGCTCCGGGCGCCGCACCTCTTGTCGTGCGCACCGCACCGCGGCCAGCTATCGAGGACCGGTCCGATCGCGCGGGTACTCAGGGCCGCCCTGCCTCGCCGTGCCCAGCTGCTCGTCGCCCATCTGCTTCCTCTCTGCGGGTACGCCGGGACGTGGGCCGTCGTCGCCCCTGACGTGCGGCTGGGGCGTCGGGATGCTCGTCGATGCGGGTGGTGTGGCGCGGCGCCCGGCGGCGCCGACGCAGGTGGCGGTCAGCTCAGACCGGCGGCGCCGACGCAGGTGGCGGTCAGCTCAGACCGGCGGCGTCGAGGGCCCGCCCGGCCATCGGCCGGGTCCGTCTGCCCCGGCAGAACCGGCGGATGTCGGCCACCAGCAGATCCGGCTGTTCCATGGCGGGGAAGTGGCCGCCACGCTCGTACTCGGTCCACTGCTGGATGTTCGGGAAGTCGCGATCAGCGAACCGGCGGACCGGCAGGAACATGTCGTGCCCGAACACCGCGACGGCCAGCGGCACCGGGTTCGGGTACGGCCGGGCGCCGACCGCCGTGCAGGGCAGCAGCTCGACCAGCTCCCGGTAGAGCTGGGCGGAGGAGCCCGCCGTCGCGGTGAACCAGTAGATGGCGACCGTGGTCAACAACTGGTCGCGGTCGACCGCCTCCTCGGGTACGTCGGCGGAGTCGGCCCACTCGCGGTACTTCTCCACGATCCAGGCGAGTTGGCCGACCGGCGAGTCGGTCAGCGCGTACGCCACGGTCTGCGGCCGGGTGGCCTGGACCTTCATGTAGCCGACGAGGTCGGCGTTGAAGCGCGGCACCAGCGCCATCCGCGCCTGATCCGCCTCGTCCAGCTCGGCCAGTTCACCCGGCTCCGACGGGCCGGTGAGCAGCATGTTGACGTGCACACCCAGCACGTGCTCCGGGTCGACGTCGCCGAGGTCGAGGGAGACCGCGGAGCCGAAGTCGCCGCCCTGCGCGACGTACCGGTCGTAGCCGAGGCGGCGCATCAGCTCGGCCCAGGCCCGGGCGATGCGCATGGTGTCCCAGCCGGTGCCGGGCAGGCTGGAGAACCCGTACCCGGGCAGCGACGGGATGACCAGGTGGAAGGCGTCGGCCGGGTCGCCGCCGTACGCGCGGGGATCGGTCAGCGGGCCGATCACCTTCAGGAACCCCGCCACCGACCCGGGCCAGCCGTGCGTCAGCACCATCGGCAGTGCGTCCGGCTCCGGCGAGCGTACGTGCAGGAAGTGCACGGTCGCCCCATCGATGGTCGTGGTGAACTGCGGGTACCGGTTGAGCCGGGTCTCGGCGGCCCGCCAGTCGAAGCCGGTACGCCAGTAGTCGGCCAGCTCCCGCAGGTACGCCCCCGGCACGCCGCGAGCCCAGCCGCCCCCGTACGGCTCGGCCGGCCAGCGGGTGGCCGCGATCCGGCGGTGCAGGTCGTCGAGGCTGTGCTGCGGGATCTCGATGCGGAACGGTCGGATCGCCTCGTCCACCGGCCCCGTCACCGGGACCGCCCCGCCAGCGCGCCGTCGGCGTCGAGCCGAAAGACCACGTCGAGCAGCTCCGTGCCGTGGGCGCCCCACACCGTGCAACCGGGTCCCCGCACGATGACGCAGCGCTCCCGGCGTGCCCCGCTCTGGTGCGGGTGCAGGAGCATCCGACGATCGAGCTCCTCCAGTTCCTGGGCGGGCCGGTTCACCGCCGGAAGATCGTTGACGATCGGCATGAAGCTCTCCTTCGGGCCGGGGTTAGGGCCATGCTTGGCCACGGCTCGCACCGGTCGCACCTCTCACATTGCGGTGCCGGCGAGCGCAATCCGCGAGATGCCGCAGGGTCGTACCAATGCCACGATGCCCTGGGTGCGGTCTGCCGCTCGTCCGGTTTCCGGGCGGCGCCGGCGCGGTCTCAAGCCGCGTGGTCGGGCTTGCGGCGGGCCGCGCCGTGACCCTGTGAGGGAGGGGCCATGTCCGACGCGCTGAGATGCACCGTCGTCATACCGACCTACAACCGTTCGGAACTGCTGCGGCACAGCCTGGACTCGCTGACCCGGCAACGGATGCCCGCCAACCAGTTCGAGGTAATCGTCGTCGACGACGGCTCCACCGACGACACCGCAGACGTCGCCACCAGCTTCCAGGACCGCCTGGACCTGCGCTACCACTACCAACCCGACGAAGGATTCCGCGCCGCCGCCGCCCGCAACATCGGCATCGCCGACGCCCGTTCTCCGATCTGCGTCTTCACCGACTCCGGCGTCATGCTGCACGCCGACAACCTGAACCAGCACGTCGCCAGCCATCAGAGCACCACCGGCCCGGCGGCCGTGCTGGCGTACGTCTACGGCTGCACGGACACCGGGGAGTACAGCAGGCTGGTCGCGGAATGCCTCGATGTGGACGATCTCGACGGCAGCATCGCACGAATGCAGGCCAAACGGGAATGCCGCGACATCCGCGAACTCTTCTACGACCGCTACGGCGAAGACCTCACCCGCATCCCCGCCCCCTGGCAAATCTTCTGGACCGGCAACGTCTCCGCCCAAACCACCCAACTACGCGCCGTCGGCGGCTTCGACGAACAGTTCCGCACCTGGGGCGGCGAAGACCTCGACCTCGGCTACCGACTCCACCTCAACGGCGCCACCTTCATCTTCAACCGACAAGCCAAAGCAGTACACATACCGCACGAGAGGGTGCTGCACACGGTGATCGAGAGCGGCGAGCGCAGCCACCGCTACATGGCCGAGAAGTATCGGACGCCGGTCATCGACCTGCTCGCCGACCTGCCGATGGAGCGATACTTCGACTTCAACGAACTCGTCGCCGGTCTGCCGGCACAGCCCACTACTTGATGACGAACGCGACATCCATCACGAGGTCGTCCGGGCCGGCCGCGACGAAGTCGGTGAAGTACACCTCGCGTGCCGCGTCCGCCTCCACCAGGCCGTGCTGCTCCAGATACTCCGCCACCGCCGCGAAGGCCTCACCGACCTGCGGCGGCACCGCCTGCGACTTCGTCAGCCGCACGAACACCTCATGGTGCGCCGGTTCGCGACGTACGGTCGCGGCCACCGGCACCGCCGGCTCCCGGTGGATCGGCATGCAGGTCTCCACCGTGATGTTCTCCGGGTCGAACTCGTCATCCCGGTAGATCGTGAACGTCGGGCCCGCCACCCCACCGTGCTGTTCGGCGAGTTCCGTCAACCGTTCCATGGTCGCGCGCAGGTGGTCGGCCAACTCAGCCTGACTCAACCGCTCGTGAAGTTCGCAGAGCACCAGCTGCTCCGCCACCTCACGCCGCTCTATCCGGAACATCCGAACCTCCGATGGGTTGATACGAGATCGCCGGCGCGGGGCATACCGGGCCATCGACAACTATAGCCTAGCGTCGATTGCTTCCGATGTGGTGGATTAGCTGGTCAGGGCGGGCGTGAAAGGGCAATCAACGAGATGCCCGGCCAGTTGTTCCCGGGCCAGGATGCCTGCAGTGCGGCCGGACGGCCCGGCCGTCGCAGCCCCGGTACCCGCGACCTGTCCCAGGCGTCGCACGCCGTGACGTGAGCCGCGCACCGTGCCCCCGAGTCCACAGGGAGAAACCGTGTCCGACGCGCTGAGATGCACCGTCGTCATACCGACCTACAACCGTTCGGAACTGCTGCGGCACAGCCTGGACTCGCTGACCCGGCAACGGATGCCCGCCAACCAGTTCGAGGTAATCGTCGTCGACGACGGCTCCACCGACGACACCGCAGACGTCGCCACCAGCTTCCAGGACCGCCTGGACCTGCGCTACCACTACCAACCCGACGAAGGATTCCGCGCCGCCGCCGCCCGCAACATCGGCATCGCCGACGCCCGCTCCCCCATCTGCGTCTTCACCGACTCCGGCATCATGCTGCACGCCGACAACCTGAACCAGCACGTCGCCAGCCATCAGAGCACCACCGGCCCGACCGCCGTGGTGGCGTACATCTACGGTTTCTCCAGCGATGACACGAACATCGACGTGGTCAGGGAACGCCTCGACGTGGACGATCTCGACGGCAGCATCGCACGAATGCAGGCCAAACGGGAATGCCGCGACATCCGCGAACTCTTCTACGACCGCTACGGCGAAGACCTCACCCGCATCCCCGCCCCCTGGCAAATCTTCTGGACCGGCAACGTCTCCGCCCAAACCACCCAACTACGCGCCGTCGGCGGCTTCGACGAACAGTTCCGCACCTGGGGCGGCGAAGACCTCGACCTCGGCTACCGACTCCACCTCAACGGCGCCACCTTCATCTTCAACCGACAAGCCAAAGCAGTACACATACCGCACGAGAAGGCCTTCGATCAGTCGATGCGCGCCGCCACGCGCAACTACCACTACATGGCGGAGAAGTACGGCTCGCCAGTGATGCGGATCCTGGCCGAGCTGCCGCCGCGGCGGTTCCTCGACTTCAACGAGTTGGCCGCCGCGGCGATCTGAGCGCTCGGTCCGCCCTCAGCCGGCCGGCACCGGCGCCGGGCACCGCACGTTGCCACGCGGCAGTTCACCGGAGATCAGGTAACGGTTCGCCCGATCCTTCAGGCAGTCGCTGCCATAGAACGGATAGAGCTCGTGGCCCCGGAGGTCGTCGACGACGAGCCGGGAGCCGCGCAGCGCGGTGGCGACCGCCCGGGCATTCGACAGTGGGACGATCGAGTTGCCGGTCGCACCGAGAACCAGCGCCGGCGGGGTGTGCCGACCGCCGACCGTCACCCGGTTGTCCTTGCGCGACGACCAGAACGCGCAGGGGAAGATGTTGGCGGCGGCGACGCCGAAGTTCGGGAACGGCGGCACGTACCTCTGCAGGTCCCGCCAGTACGACTCGACGTTGGTCCGCCAGGGGCTCTCGGCGCACATGTACGCGGTGCTCACGGCGGTGTGGTTGTCCACCGGCACCCCCGACACGCCGGGACGGACGGAGGGATAGAGCGGCCACGGCGCGGGCGGCGCATCGCCACTGCGGATCGCGGCCAGATTGGCCGCCATCGGCCACGCGAAGGCATCGAAGAACACGCCGAGGATGGTGTAGTAGACCAGTTCGTCTCCCGTCCACTCGCGGCCGCCGGCGTGCCAGGGAGCGTTCTTCCACATGTCCGACACGTTCCGCTCGACCTGCGCCGCCGTGTCGCCCAGACCGAACTCGTCGTCGCGGTCGGCGATCCAGGCGGCGAACTCGTCGAGACCGCTCTCCATCAGCGCGATCCGCTCAAGCCGGGACGGCTGCCACAGCTTGCTCGGGTCGAGGGGGTTGTCCAGCACGAACCGGTCGGTCTGGCGCGGGAAGAGGGTGGCGTAGATGGCGCCGACCGTGCCCAGGGCGTCCGCACCGAGGAAGCTGATCCGCCGTTCCCCGAGGGCGATCCGGATGACGTCCATGTCCCGGGCGATGTTCGCCAGGGTGGCGTGCGGCAGCGCCCAGCCGGCGTGCTTCTGGCAGTCCCGGGCGTACTGGCGTGCCTCGACCACATGCAGCTCGAACTCGGACCGGGACTGGGCGCCCCGATTCCAGAACCCCTCCGGCTCCTCCATCGGATACCCACAGGTGATCGGGGTGCTCTGCTCCAGGAAGCGCACGTCGAACCCGATCAGGTCGTAGCGGGCCCGCACCTCGGGCGTCATCAGGTTCGTGTAGTCCTCGGGCAGGTACACCCCGCCGTGCTGGCCCGGTCCGCCACGGGCGCTGAGCAGCACGCCGCGCCGCTGGCCCGGGTCGGTGGCCGGCAACCGCGAGATCATCACCTCGATCTTCCGGCCCCGCGGGTTACGGTGGTCCAGCGGCACCTTCACGCGGGCGCAGCGCAGCTCGGGGCCGCTGCTGCCAGCGCAGGCGCCCCACTTCAGTCGCTGCGCTGGCGGCTGGGCTGCGGTGCCCGGGGCGGCCGACGCCGGTGCCGGCAGGGCCGCGCCCAGCAGCACCGCGGTCAACGCGGCACCGAGCACGGATCTCCAACGGGTCATCTGGTTCCTCCTGTCTGGACCCACGGGTCGGTCAGCGGCGGCGCCGCGACACTCCGGGGAGTCATCTGGGTCGGTCGCCCGGCCACCGATCACCGGTAGGCTCGGGCGTTGATGGCGACGAGTTCGGCGTAGGGACCGAACCCGGCGCTGAGCGTCGCGTGATCGCCGGCCTCGACGACCCGTCCGTCGCGGACCACGATGATGAGGTCGGCCGTGCGGACGGTGGAGAACCGGTGAGAGACCAGCAGGGTGATCGCCCCGGTCTGCCGACCCACCCGGGCCGCCTGCTCCGCGTAGTGCTCGAACATGGCCAGCTCGGCTTCCGGGTCCAGCGCCGTCGTCGGCTCGTCGAGCACCAGCAGCATCGGCGCCCGACGAGCCAGCGCGCGGGCCAGGGCGACCTTCTGCCACTGCCCGCCGGACAGTTCGGCGCCGCTGCCACCCTTGCCGAGCACCGTGTCCAGGCCGTCGGGCAGCTGGCGCAGCACGTCGTCGGCGCGAGCCAGCCGCAGCGCGTCACGTACCGGCTGATCGGCGAAGCCGCCGTCCAGGTCGCCGATCCCGACGGCGTGGCGGGTCCGGAACTCGTAGCGCACCGCGTCCTGGAAGGCGACGGAGATGCGCTCGCGCCACCGGTCGGGCTGGAACCGGTGCAGGTCCCTGCCGTCGAGCAGGATGCGACCGCTGCTCGGGCGGTACAACCCGCAGAGCAGCTTCACCAGGGTGGACTTGCCGGCGCCGTTCTCCCCCACCACCGCCACCGTGCTGCCGGCCGGCAACGTCACGGTGACGTCGCGCAGCACCGGCCGGTCGGTGCCGGGGTAGCTGAACGAGACGTCCTCCAGGGCGATGCCGTGCCGCAGCCGGTCCGGCGGGGGCAGGTCGCCGGGGTCGGCGTCCGTGACGGCGCCGCGCAGCTGCGCCATCCGCCCGTAGAGCGCGGCCATCCGTTGCAGGTCGCGCAGGAGGGTGACGGTGGCGGCCACCTGTTGGCTGATCTGAGCGGCGAGGACCACGACCAGGATGACGTCGCCGACGCCGCGCCGGCCGTCGACGGCGGCCCGGACCAGCAGCAGCACGGAGCCGACGTAGGCCAGCGCGAACGTCACCTGACCGGCGGTACGGAGCACGGCCGCGCGCAGGTCGACCCGGAACAGCCGGGCCGTCACGTCCGACCAGAGTCCGGCGTGCCGGCGGCGCAGTTCGTCGGCGAGCCCGAACACCCGCAGTTCGCTCGCCGAGGGCAGTTGAGTGGTCAGGTTGAACAGGTGCAGCGCGGTGCGGGTGGTCTCCGCCGTGTCCGTCTTGGCGCCGTCCACGAGCTGCTCGGCCCGCCGGCTGAGGTAGAGCGACGGCACCGCCGCCAGCGGCAACAGCAGCAGGAGCGGATGCAGCCGTACGAGCAGCACCACGGTGATGCCCACGGCGATCACCAGGCCGAGCCCGTTGAGTAGCGCCTCCAGCCCTCGGCCGAACTGCCGGATCTCGCGTTGCAGCACGGTCACCGTATCGCTGGTCGCCGCCTGCTCGTGGTGCGCGATCCCGACCGAGCCGTTGGAGAGGGCGATGAGCTGCTCGTCGAAGTCGAGTTCGGCCAGTTCGGCCAGCTCGAAGTAGGCGAGGTGGGCGAAGTGGCCGAAGGTGACGGTGGCGAACGCGAGGACACCGGCGAGCAGCCCGGCCAGCAGCACCACACCCTTGTCCCCGGCGACCACCGCGTCGGTCATCCAGCCCAGCACCAGCGCGAGCAGTGGCGCCGCCGACGCGCCCGCCACGACGAAGAAGAGCGCGGTGGCCGTCTTGCCGCGATGCATCCGCCACGCCGTGGCGAGCATCCGCCAACTGCCGGCGAACGTCGCGCTCACCTGAGCACCTCCCGGGCATCGGCGTCGTCCGACGGACTCTCCTCCGGGCCCAGCACCCGGTCGGCCTGCATCCGGAACAGCCGCGCGTACCGGCCGTCGATCGCCATCAGCTCCTCGTGGCTGCCCCGCTCGACCACCCGGCCGTGCTCCAGGACGACGATCACGTCGGCATGCCGGACGGTGGAGAATCGATGGGAGATCAGCAGGCTGGTGACGCCCCGGGTCAGCTCGGCGAACTGGTCGAAGAAGCGTGCCTCGGCGCGCACGTCGAGGTTCGCGGTGGGCTCGTCAAGGACCACGATCGGCGCGCCGTGCTGGACCGCGAAGAGCGCCCGGGCCAGCGCCACCCGCTGCCATTGGCCGCCGGAAAGCTCCGCTCCGCCGGCGACGTGACGCGCCAGCGGGGTGTCCAGGCCGGCGGAGAGCCGGTCCAGGGAGTCGGTCAGCCCGACGGACGCGACGGCCGTACGCACCCCGGCCCGGTCGTCGCGGTGGTGCACCGCGCCGAAGGCGATGTTGTCGGCGACCGAGGTCTCGTACCGCAGGAAGTCCTGGAAGATGATGCCGATCGCGGCGCGCCACTCGGGGACGGGAAACGAGCGGATGTCCACCCCGTCGGCCCGGATCACGCCACCGGTCGGCTCGTAGAGCCGGGCCAGGAGCTTGACCAGCGTGGTCTTGCCGGCACCGTTGACGCCGACGATCGCCGTACACTTGCCGACCGGGATCCGCAGGTCCAGTTCGTCGAGCACGGTGCGGTCCTGGCCGGGGTAGCGGAAGCTCACCCGGTCGAAGTGCAGTTCCTTGCGCAGCGGCGGCAGCGGGCGCGGCGGCACCGGCGGGGTGGCGGGCACGGTCGCCACCAGGCGGCCCACGAAGCGGCGTACGTCCTGGTAGGCGGAGATGCCGACGGCGGTCTGCACGTCGGCCTCGGCGTAGTAGCCGCCCAGCGCGATCGCGCCCAGCGTCGCCTGCACCACGAGGGCGAACTGCGTGAGCGTCAGCGTCGCGGGGGCGGCCACGCCCACCGCCGCGAACACCGCGACGCCCACCGCCAGGCTCGGCCCAGCGAAGATCAGGTACCGCCAGAGCAGGATCCGCCGACGGTAGGCCCACATCGGCCGCAGCCACATCAGGTACACCCGGCGGTACGTGGCAGTCAGCCAGCCGACGAGCCCGAACACCCGGATCTCCTTGCCGGCGACGGGTTCCACGGCGAGCCCCCGCAGGTAGTGCACCCGGCGCTCGGCCCGGCTCAACCGCTGCCGCGCCTCGGCATAGCGGCTCAGCCCGCCCCGGGTGCTGTGCCGCACCAGCAGCACCGACAGCAGCAGGCCGGCCGCCACAAGCCAGGAGAACGCCACACCGATCACCACGGCGTACGCAAGGAGCTGGGTGTACCGGGCCAGCAGGGCGAGCAGGCCGGCACACGCGTCGCCCGGCGTCTGCACGGCGAACTGCAGCTTCAGCGCCGCCACCCGCAGCCGGTCCTGGTTCTCCTCGTCCTCCAGGGGCGCGATGCCCACCGGGGACAGCGACGCCGCCATCAGCTCGTCGTGCACCTGCTGATCGACCCGGCGGCCCACCAGATCCCCGAGCGAGGACCGCAGCGGCGTGAGCACCTGCTGCGCGACAAAGGCCAGGGCCGCTCCGACGAAGACAGTCACCAGCGAGTCCCAGGCCGGGGAGCCCAGACCGTCGCTGACGGCCGCCGGCACCCGCCCGAGCAGGACGCTGGTCGCCACGATGAACAGTACGGGCAGCACACCCAGGAGCAGGTTGATCACGACCAGGGTGGTGACCAGGCCGGCCCCGCCCCGACGCAGCAGGCGCACGGTCTGCCAGCGGGCGCGCAGCAGGTTGGCCGGATTGCTGGCCATCGCGTCGGGGCTCTCGTTCAACGGCACCTCGACCGGGAGATCCCGACGGTGATCGCTCACCACACCTCCAGCTCGGTCCTGGTTCACCCCGCACCCGCGGCGCGGGTGCGGTGGTGCGCCGGACGGCGAGCGGACGCGGCCGACCGGACGCGAATCCGGTCAGCCGTCGTCGCCGGGGTCGGCGTCACCTGGAGCCCGGCGGCGCCCTGACCGCCGCGCCGGTGACGGCATGCGGAGCGGGTGGGACCGAGCTTCGCGTCCATGCTGGACGGGGGGTGCCCGGGCTCGCATCTTCCAAGATGCGCCGGTCCGGTCGCGCCGACCGTCAGGCGCCGGCGTGCCGCCGATGGCGGTGCAGCTCGGCCAACCGGCGGCGGGCGTACACCGGCTCGGCCCGCCAGCAGGTCGCCGTCTCCCAGGCGACGCCGGCGGCGCGCAGCTGCGCCCGGTCGCCCGGCCACGGCGTCGTCACCTCGTCGGGCAGGAGGGCGTAGTCGAACCAGGGCACGTCCACCCGTGCCTCGTCCCAATCCAGCAGGGTGACCCGGGCGCCGTCGACCAGCACGTTGGTGGGGCCGACGTCACCGTGCACCACGCAACGCGGTCCCTGCTGCACCGGCAGCCAGGCAGATCGCACCATCCCGGCGGCCGACGCGGGCATCGCGTCCAGCCGCACGTCACCGCCCCGCCCCGCGTCGAGCAGCACCCCGCTGGCGGCGAACCCGGGGCGCTGCGGCCAGCCGGTCGTCGCCGCGTGCAGCACCGCGAGCTGGTCGGCGACCCGCCGCCAGTCGGCGGGTTCGGCCGGATACCGGCCGGGGACGAATTCGCTGATCAGCAACCCGTCCACGTGCCGGCGCCCGTCGTCGGTGGGCACCGGCTCCGGTGCCGTCACCCCGCGGTCACGCAGATGCTCCAGCAGGTCCAGCTCCCACTCCAGGGCGGCGCGGGGCCGGATCGAGCGGCGGACCACCAGCGGCACCCCGGCCCGCTCGGCGAGCATCACCTCGTTGCGGTGCCCGCCGGTCAGTGGGCGGACCAGCTGCACGCCGGCCCACGCCGCGAGCGCGCTCCATCCCTTGCCGCGAGCAGAGTCGTCCACACCGCCACCCACGTCGTCGTCGCCCATAACGGCCCAGGCTAACCGAGCAGGACCGGGCGGCGGCCGGGCCGCGACCCCGCCGGTTGGGGCGACGCTGGTGCTGCCCGCATGGGTACGCCCGCACGGACAGGTGTCCCTCGCCCGCGTCGATGGAAACACTGAGGGCATGAGTATCGAGGCGGCCGCTTGGGACACCGACCTGTCCGGCGTCGCCCGGACCGCCCGCTGGACCGCGGCAGCACGGGCGCGGGAGACGGCACGCCCAGACCGACTCTTCGACGACCCGTTCGCCACCCTGCTCGCGGGCACCGACGGCGACGCCCTGCTGCGGCACTTCCACACCGAACGGGCCGCTCCCGATGGCAACCCGGTGCTGCCCATCCGCACCCGGTGGTTCGACGACTTCCTGCGCGGCAGCGTCACCCCCGGGTGCCAGGTGGTCGGTCTGGGCGCGGGACTGGACACCCGTGCGTACCGGCTGGACTGGCCGTCGGGGGTGGTGGTGTTCGAGGTGGACCAGGCCACCGTGCTGACGTACAAGCGGGAGCGGCTCTCCTGGGTCGCCAACGTGCCGCGGTGCGAGCGCCGGACCGTCGCGACCGACTTCACGGGTGGGTGGGGGCCGGCGCTGCTCGACGCGGGTTTCGACCCGACGGCGCGGACCGTGTGGTTCGCCGAGGGGCTGCTGTTCTACCTGCCGGCGCCGGTGGCCGCTGCGGTGGCCGCCCAGGCTTTCGGGCTCTCCGCTCCGGGCAGCCGGATCGCGGTGGATCTCATCGGTACGGGGATCTTCCGGCTGCGCTACATGCGTCGGTTCCTCGACAAGCTGGCCGACGCCGGCAGCCCGTGGCGATTCGGCACGGACACCCCGGCCGAGTTCCTTCGGCAGGCCGGCTGGGAGGTCGAGCAGGTCACCGAGCCCGGCGCGGCCGGGACCGACTACGGGCGCTGGCCGCAGGGCGCGCCACCGGTGGACTTCCCGAACCTCCCCCGCAGCTATCTCGTCACCGCCGGCCGGAGCGCCGGCGGTCCTGGCCCCACACCCGACGGCGCCGCTGCGGCGTCGGATGCCCATCGCTGAGACAGGAGTCGACCCCGATGCCCGTTCAGTTCTCCGGAGAGACACATGGCTGTTTCTCGGACTCCCTTCAGATGGCCTTCGGCGACGAGGGCCCCGGCGAGACCGTGGTCGAGGTGCTGACCGGGTCGGCCTTCGGCATGTACCTGCACCACGACGGACGCCCGTTCTTCGCCCCGATCGGCTGGAACCCGGAGAAGGGCATCGAGAGCATGCTGGACCTGCTCGGGTGGACGTGCGAGCGGACCGGCGGCTCCCTCGACGAGGTGGTCCGGGCGCTGGAGAAGGTGGACGACCAGCACCGGGCGGTGGCCGGCCCGGTGGAGATGGGACTGCTCCCGCACCACCCGGGGCTGGGTCAGCCCATCGGGGCCGATCACTATCTGGTGATCGTCGGCTTCGACGGGGAGAACGTGGTGATCCACGACCCGCGCGCTCACCCGTACACCGTGCTGCCGGTGCAGAAGCTGCTCGCCGCCTGGCGCACCGAGACGCTGTCCTACACCGTCCCGGACTTCAACCTGCGCACCGGTTTCCGGCGGGTACGCGAGGTCGACACCGCCGAGGCGGTGCGCCGGCTGCTGCCGATCGCCGCCGACATGGTCGTACCGGATGCCTCCGCGGAGGCATCCGAGGGCGCGGCGAAGGTGCTCGACGGCGGGCTGAGCACCTTCCTCTTCTTCCACCTGGCCGACTTCATGGTGTGCGTGGGCGCACGGCGGCGCAACGACGCGGCCGTGGTGCTCGCCCGGTACGGCTACACCCGGGTGGCGGAGGTGCTGGACCAGCAGGCCCGGCTGATCGGGTCGATGGAGTACCCGCTGGTGGCCGGGGACTACGCCGCCGCTGCGGCGACGATGCGCAAGCTCACGCCCACGTTCGCCCAGTTGGAGACCGAGTTGCGGGCGGCGGTTCGGGCGTGAGGCACGGCTACCCGGCAGGGCCACGTTCGCAGGCGGACGGGGCCCTCGTCCGAGGAACGGGAGGCTGACCCGATGCACGCCATCCTGCTCGTGGGGGGCCGGGGCACCCGCCTCATGCCACACACCAGCAACCGCCCCAAGGCGCTGATGCCGATGGGACGACACTCCCTGCTGGAGATCAGCCTGCGCCGGCTGCGGGCCTGCGGATTCACCCGGGCGACGCTGTGCATCTCGCACCTGGGTTCGATGATCCGGTCCGCGATCGGCGACGGATCCCAGCTCGGTCTGCGGGTGGACTACTGCGTCGACGAACGTCCGATGGGGACGGCCGCGCCGCTGCTGCTCGTGCCGGACTGGACCGGGCCCGCGGTGGTGATGAACGGCGACCTGCTGACGTCACTCGACTTCGGGAACCTGCATCGCCGACACGTGGCCAGCGGCGCCGGGTTGACCGTGGCGTACCAGCGGTACTGGATCTCCACCGGGGTCGGGCTGCTGCGCACCGACGGTGACCGGATTCGACGGGTGCACGAGAAGCCGACCTTCGCGTGGAACGTCTGCTGCGGCATCTATGTGGCCGACCCGGACGTCCGGTCGTACATCCGTGCCGGCGAGCCTACCGACATGCCGGCCCTCATCAACGCGCTGACCGACGCCGGCAGGCCGGTCAACGGTCATGCCTTCGACGAGTCCTGGCACGACGTGGGCACGCCGGCCCGCTACGAGCAGGCGCGGGCCGACTTCCTGGCGGATCCGGACCGCTACCTGCGGTTGGTGCCCTCCGCGCCAACGGCGGGTCGGTCCCGCCCGGAACTCGACGTCGTCTTCCTCGACGAACCGGTGACGGGCGGCGCCACGATCGAGACGTGGACGTGAGCGGCGGCACCGGCGACGTCCTCGTGGTCTTCGCCGGCTACGGGCAAGCGCGGGCGGGGGCGGAGCGGATGGCGGTACGCGCGGCGGCGGGCCTGGCCGCACGATCGCGGCGGGTGACGGCGCTGGTGACCGACGCTCATCCGGACACCGTCGCCAGCCTGCGCTCCGCCGGTGTGCCGCTGTGCACCGACGCCGCTCAGCTGCTCCGGGCCCGCCCGGACTTCGCCCCGTCGGTGGTGCACGCCTTCGACCTGGCCCGCCCCGACGCGCCGGCCGAGGCGGTGCGACTGGCCCGTCGGTACCGCGCCCAACTGGTGCTGACCCCCTGCTCGGCACCGGAGGTGTGGCCCGACCCGGTCCGGGCCGGCGAGGTCTGTCGGGCCGCCGACGTGGTCTTCGCCCTGACCGCCGCGGAGGAGACCGCGCTGGGCGACCTGGGTGTGCGGGACGCTCGGATCCGCCGCCTGCCGTCCGCGTCGGACCTCACCGGGCCGGTCGACACCGCCGGGTTCCGACGCCGCCACGGGATCGACGGGCCGTTCGTACTCTTCGTCGGGCGTCGGATGGCCAGCAAGGGGTACCGGACGCTGCTGGAGGCGATGGCCACGGTGTGGCGGCGGTTGCCCGCCAGCCGGTTCGTCTTCATCGGACCGGACGTCGATCCGGACGCGCCCGCCCACTTCGCCGCCCACGCCGATCCGCGCCTGCACGACCTGGGCACGGTCGACGAGCAGACCAAACACGACGCGATCGCCGCCTGCGAACTGGTCTGCCTGCCCAGCGTCGCGGACGTGTTTCCGCTGGTCTTCGTCGAGGCCTGGACGTGCGGCCGGCCGGTGGTCAGCGGCGCGTTCGCCGGCGCGTACGAGGTGGTGCGGCAGGGCGTGGACGGACTTGTCGTCCCGCCCGGCCCGGCGCGCCTGGCCGCCGGGCTGATCGAGCTGCTCGGCGACGACGTTCGACGGAGGCAACTCGGGGCGGCGGGGCGGCGGCGCGCCGAGCGGTCGTTCGGCTGGGATCGGGTCCTCGACGCCTACGAATCGAGCTACGCGCCCGCGCCCAGCCCGGCCGCACCGACCGCGCTACCACGGTGAGCCGCACCCGACCTCCTGCCCACCGCCCGAAAGGACGCACGGATGAGCGAGCGTGAGCGAGTGAATCATCGACACAGCGCGGTGGTGCCTCAGGGCGGCACGCAGCGAAGCGGAGTGGCGTCATGAGCGCACTGGCCGCCCCGCGTTGGCGGGTCACCCTGGCCGACAACACCGTCGACGAGCAGGAGATCGCCGCGGTCACCGAGGTCCTGCGCTCGCGCTGGCTCTCGGCCGGCGCACAGACCGCCGCCTTCGAGCGGGAGTTCGCCGACCGGCTCGGCGCCGACGACGCGGTCGCGGTCAGCAGTGGCACGGCCGCCCTGCACCTGGCGATGTTGGCCCTCGACCTGGGGCCGGGCGACGAGGTGATCATGCCGGCGCTGACGTTCGTGGCCTCCGCCGCGGTGGTGGCGCTGGCCGGCGCCACCCCGGTCCTCGCCGACGTGCGCGCCCCGGACGACCTCACCGTGGACCCGGTGGACGTGGCGCGGCTGGTCACCCCGCGGACCCGGGCGGTCGTCGCGATGCACTACGCCGGCTACCCGGCGGACCTGGCCGCGCTGCGTACGGTCAGCGACGGGCACGGCGCGGTCCTGGTCGAGGACGCCGCACACGCCCCCGTCGTCGAGCACGACGGGCGGATGCTCGGCACGCATGGTGACATCGGCTGTTTCAGTTTCTTCGCCACCAAGAACGTCACCACCGGTGAGGGCGGGATGGTGCTCGCCCGCGATCAGGCGGTACGGGAACGGATCCGGCTGGCCCGCTCACACCACCTGACCACCTCCACCTGGGACCGGCTCAGCTCGGGCGACGCCAGCTACGACGTCGCCGGGATCGGGCTGAACTACCGGCCGACGGAGGTCTCCGCCGCGTTGGGGCGCGTCCAGTTGGGCCGGCTCGGACGGG
Source organism: Micromonospora sp. WMMD1082 (assembly GCF_029626175.1). NCBI lineage: Bacteria > Bacillati > Actinomycetota > Actinomycetes > Micromonosporales > Micromonosporaceae > Micromonospora > Micromonospora sp. WMMD1082. The sequence continues at coordinate 564,369 of NZ_JARUBM010000002.1, forward strand.
ACCGGCAGCGGCGCCGCGAACTGGTCGCCACGTACCGGGAGGTGCTCGCCGCGGCACCCGAGCTGGTGCTGCCGTTCGCCGGTCGGACCGGCGACTCCGCGCTGCACCTGATGCCGGTCGTGCTGCCCGACGGGACCGACCGGGGCGCGGTACGCGAGGGACTCGCCGCCGCCGGCGTACAGACCTCGGTGCACTATCCGCCGGTGCACCACCTGTCGGCCTACCGGGGCAGCGCGGGCGCGAGTCGTTCGGCACTGACCGTGACCGACGCGGTGGCACCGCGTCTGCTGTCCCTGCCGCTACACAGCCGGATGTCCGACGACGACGCCGTGCTGGCCGCCCGGGCGCTGCTGCGCTGTCTGCGGCCGGACCGCACCACCCCCTCATCGACTGGACGGAGCACATCATGATCTCCCCACCAACCGCCGCCACGGTCGGGGCGACCATCATCCGACTGCTGACCGAGATGACCGGTATCGACCCGGCGTCGCTGACCGACGACACCAGGATCTTCATGGAACTCGGCCTGACGTCGGCCAGGATCCTCGAACTGTTGATGCGGTTGGAGGAGGAACTCGGCCAGCCGATGGTCGATCGGGTGGACTGGTTGCGCATGGAGACCATCGCCGACCTGGCCGGGTTCGTCGCCGGACGACAGGGCGGCGCCGCATCCCGATCCTGAGTTGGGTGGTGCCGGCCCCGGCCGCCGGGGCCGGCACCACGGCGAGTCCTCACGCGTAGTTGTGCACCAGCACCTGCGCGACGCAGACCGGCACCCGTCGCCGTTCCACCTCGTAGGTCAGGCTCAGGACCAGCTGAACGCCGCCCCGGAGCGGCCGGACCTCCCGCAGCCGGACACCCGCCCGGATCCGGGAACCGACCAGCACGGGCGACAGGAAGCGGACCCGGTCGCAGCCGTAGTTCACCTTCAGGCGTACGCCCTCGGCGACGAGCACCTGCTCCAGCACCCGCGAGGTCAGGGCGAGGATGAGGAAGCCGTGGACGACCGTGCCGCCGAACGGGCCGTCGGCCGCCCGCTTCGGATCGACGTGGATCCACTGGTAGTCGCCGATCGCCTCGGCGAAGCTGTCCACCTGCTCCTGATCGATCGACATCCACTCACTGAAGCCGAGGTGGCGCCCCACCAGGGCACGCAGGGGTTCGACCTCGGTACCGACAACGATCATGTTGCCCCCTTCTCGTGCTGACGGTGATCGGACGGCCAGGGGTCACCGGGTCACTGGACGAGGAAGTAGGCCGGCCCCAGCCGCTCCGGCGCCGATGCGCCGGCGGTCGCGCCCAGGTGGCGCAGGAACGGGACGTCCAGTCCCACGTCCACCCGCCAGTACGCGCCAGCGGGGCTACGGTGCGCGGGCCAGTCGTCGTCGAGCAGTCCCCACCCGACCAGGGTGCGGAGGAAGAACGGGTCGGCCGGCCACCAGCGGCCCTCGGCGTCACGCAGCTCCAGCCAGTGATGCCGGTTGGCGAAGGGGCGCGACAGGCACAGTCCGGTGGCCGCCCGGACCGGCGTACCGAGTTCGCCGCCCCGGGACACCAGGTGACGCACCGCGAGGGTGCAGTCGGCCAGGCCGGTCTCCCGCAGGAATCCGAGGTCGGTGGTGAGTCCCGGCGGCAGCAGGTGGAACCGTAGCCCCGCCGCCTCGTCGACCAGACGCCGCTGCTCGGGGGTGAGCGCCGTCGGTGCGGCGGCCGGTTCGAGCTGGATGTCCACCTCGAAGCGGGACGCCTCGGGTCGCCGGGCCGCCACGACCTGCGGCGCGGACGTCACCGCCGGGTCGAGGACGAAGGTGCAGCCGGCGCAGCGGTCCCGCGCCGGGCAGTACGCCCGCACGATCACCGTACGCCGCGCGGCCGTTTCGGCCCCGCCGACGCGGAGGGCCGCCGCCATCGCCTCGTACGTCGACCGCTGCGGTGACCGCACGTCCAGCGCAAGCGCCGCGTTGCGCAGGTCGTAGCGGTCGAACAGCAGGCCCTCGGCGTTCGAGGAGTGCGGGAGCCCCAGCTCGACCAGTTGCTCCAGGCAGGCCCGGGACAGCCGGTGGAACCGGGTCGCGTGCTCCAGCGACGTGTCGAAGGACCGGTGGCCGTCGGGCACCAGGCTGACCTGCCGCACCAGGGCCTCGATCGTCGTCGACCCGGTGGCCGGCGTGGGCGTGGACATCGACGTCCTACCGGCCGGGCTTACGGGCGAGGAACAAGCCGTTGCCCGGAGCACTGCGCACCGCCTGGAACTCCACGTCGACCAGCCCGGCGTCGGTGAGCCAGTCGTGTACCTCGTCGAGCGGGTAGGTCTGCTGGCCGACGCTGTTGAACATGCTCAGCGCCATCATGGCGCCGAAGGCGCGCCCGATCGGGCCCAGCTCCGGGGCGGGGAACTGGTCGAGGATCACCAGCAGGCCGCCGGGCCGCAGGGCGGCGGCGGTGCGGGCGACCAGTTCCCGGTTCTGGACGTGGCTCTTGGAGTGGATGACGTTGAACAGCAGCGCCATCGACGTGCTGCCCAGATCGTCGGTGAAGAAGTCGCCGGCCCGGAAGTCGATCCGGTCGGTCATGTCGTTCTCGGCGATGGCCCGGTCGGCGAGCCGCTGCATCTCCGGGATCTCGAAGATGGTCGCGCGCAGCTGTGGGTGCCGGCGGCAGAGCGCGATGCTGTAGAGGCCGTAGCCACCGCCGAGATCCAGCAGGTGCCCGGACGGATCCGGCACCGGCACCCGCTCGAGCACCTCGTCGATGTTCATGTTGGTGAGGGCCACCATGCCGTCCTGGAACACCCGCCACTCCTTGGCCAGCCAGCGCGGCGTACGCGGCTGGTCCGGCCCGAACGGGAGGGTCAGGTCGCCGCGCAGCCGGCCCTCCAGGTTCGCCCAGTCGGTGAAGACGATCTTCTCGAAGTACGGGATGCCCATGGTGATCATCGGCAGCAGTTCCTTGGTGGTGTCGGTGGCCGCGTACCGGTCACCGACCCGGGAGAGGTAGCCCAGGCAGTCGAGACAGTCGAGCAGGAACGCCGTACCGCGGGGATCGAGGTCCGTCTTGCCGGCCACCTGCTCGGCGGTCAGCTCCTCGTCCGCGAGCGCCGCCAGCACGCCGGTGCGGAAGGCCAGGGTGACGGCCCGGAAACCCCAGGCCGAGAGCATGTCGAACATGAAGGCGGGCACGGCGTTGTCGGCTCCGGTCAGGGACCGCTCGCCCGGGACGGTGATGGGCATGCTGCTCTCCAATCGATGGGCATCGCCGATCGGCGACGGCGGACGCGGGTCAGTGCGGGACCGGCTGTTCGTGGTGGGATGGCGCCTCGTCGTGCCGCTGCTCGGGCGGTCGGGCGAGCAGCCGCCAGTCCTTGCCGTCGAGGACCACCTCCTGGCACACCGGTCGGCCGGCGGGCGTCCGCCAGCGCAGCTGGACGCGGCGCACGGTCGGCGCGTGGTTGACCAGCAGCACCTCGTGCGGGTCGGCGGCCCGTCCGGGCAGGATCTCCACGTCCGGGTCGGCACACTCGACCTCGGGGGCCAGCCCCGCCAGGGCGGCGACCCGCCGGTACAGGCCCTCCCAGGCGGCGGCGGTGAGCCGACCGGGCACGTCGAGCTGGCGCTCGAACGGAGCCGCGCAGAAGACCACCTGCCCGGCACCGACCGGGTTACGCACCAGGGCCGGGGTGCCGTCGGGATACCGGCCGAGCACCTGCCCGGTGGTCACCGCCAGCACCGAGGGCCGGACCCGGGCGGCGGCCCAGTCGATCGCCCACCGGTCGGCGTCCCACTCGACGTGCTCGCGTCCGGCGGCGAGCAGGGTGTAGTCGACCGGTTCGGCACCGGCCAGCGCGGACCCCGGAAAGCCGTGCAGGTGATCGGCCATCGAGTAGTAGACGGTCGCTCCGTGTCGGGCCGCGCGACCGAGCCGGTCCAGGTCGGTCAGGGTGACGTGGCCGACCGACGGGCAGACCACCAGCCGGTAGCCGGTCGGGTCACCGGCGACGATGTCGACGTCCAGGTGTGCGCGTTTGAGCAGAAGGTAGGCGTAGAAGGTGGCCACCGTCCCGACCCCGGTGTCGAGGTACGAGCCACCGTCGATGCGGGCCCGTTCCGGCAGGTAGAGCGCGACCGGAGCCCGGCCTGGGCCCGGTCGCAGCCGGGGAGCCGCCCGCAGCGCCTCACGCAGCCCGGCCATCGCCGGCCGGGGTGTCCCGTCGAGTCGGTGCAGGCCCACGAAGCGCTCACCGGGGCGCTGCTGGTAGGGCTCCTCGGTGGAGGCGATGTCCTGCCAGCACCAGGCCAGCACTCCGGCGGCGCCGTTGCCCAGGGCGGAGGCCGTGGCGGCGCGCAGGTAGGCCGCCGTGGTGGCCTCGTCGGTGCCGTAGCTGGTCAGCTCGTCGACGAGGGGCACCCCGAACGCCCGCGCGTAGCGGACCAGGAACGGCACCAGGTTGCTCGCCTTGTAGGAGCTGGTCGACTCGATCGACACCGGGGCCCAGGTGGGAAAGCCGTGCAGCGCGATCAGGTCCAGCCCGGAGGCGTTGTCCGGACCGAACGGCGCGGCGCCGAGCACGCCGGACGCGTCGTTGGCCTGCGTCACCAGCAGCCCGGGAAGCTCCTCGCGCAGCGCCTCGGCCAGCCCGGTCTGCCAGGCGGCGACGGTGTCCCGGGGCAGCCGGGCGGCCCCGGGGTCGACGTTGGCGATCTCGTCACCGAGATCCACGGCCAGCACGTTGCCGGCCCCGTGTAACGCGACGGCCACCCGCCGGGCGTAGGCCCGTTGCCGCTCCAGCAGTTCCGCGTCGTCGAAGAGGCCGCGGCCCCGTCGCCAGGGCAGATCCAGGCGCTGCCCGTTCATCCAGATCGTCAGCAGGGAGAGCACGCAGGCCAGCCCCGCTTCGGCGGCCAGGTCGACGGCGGTGCGCAGCCGGTCGAACACGACCGGGTCGTGCTGGCCGGCCGTCGGTTCGAAGTCCCGCCAGAACAGGAAGATCCGTACGGTGTTCAGACCCGTGTCGGCCATCGCCCGGAAGTCGCGGCGCAGGGCCGACGGATCCCAGTCGGTCCAGATCCGGCAGCCGGCCGCCGACGGGTGGTAGTCGACCCCGGCGACGGGGAACGGCGTGCCGTCCCGCCACAGCCCACCGTCGCGGACCTCGAAACTGAGCCGATGATTCACTCGCGCACGCTCGCTCATGTGCGGCCCCTGATGAGCGGCGGCGGGGTGGTGGCCGGGTCGTCGGCGAGGGCGGTGGCGTACCAGTCGAAGGTCTGCCGCAGCCCTCGGTCCAGGTCGACGCAGGGTGCGTAGCCGAGCGTGCGCCGCAGCCGGCCGAGGTCGGGCAGCCGCCGGTCCGGGGAGCCGGGCGGGGGGTCGAAGACCTCGAAGGTGGGGGCGTAGCCGCCCAGCCGGGTGACCCGCTCGGCGAGTTCCCGGATCACGATCTCCTCGGTGTCGTTGCCGATGTTGGCCACCACCGGCTCGGCGCCGGGCAGGCGGGTCAGGCCGACGGTCGCGTCGACGGCGTCGTCGATGTGACAGAACGCGCGGGTCTGGGTCGCCCCGTAGATGGGGAAGGGGTCCTGGCGGGCCAGGGCCCTGGCCACGAAGTGGGGTATCACGTGGTCGTGACCCATCCGGGGACCGTAGATGTTGTGGTAGCGGCCGATGCGCACCGGGAACAGGTCGGCACACTGGCGCAGCAGCGTCTCGGCGACGATCTTGCTGAGCCCGTAGGAGGCCCGAGGCAGCGACGGGTCGGGCAGCACGAAGGGCACGTCCTCCGGCACCGGGAACGGCGCCAGCCCGAGGCGGGCGGCACCGTCGGCGACCTCGCTGGTGGAACTGAGGTAGACCCGCCCCGGTGGGCGACGCCGACACCAGTCGAGCAGGTTCAGCACGGCGCGCAGGTTCACGTTGAGTGCCAGGGACGGGTTCTCGCTGTTCTGCCGTACGCCGACGACCGCGGCCAGGTGGTAGACCTCGTCGAAGTCGCCGACGAGCAGGTCCGCCGGGATCGGGGCGGTCAGGTCGTGCCGGACCAGCCGGGCCTCGGTGCGGACCTCGTCGAGATCCCGGTCGGCCCGGCCACGGGACAGGTCGTCGAGCAGGGTCACGTCCGCCCCGTCACGCAGCAGACGGCGGGCCAGGTGCAGGCCGACGAACCCGGCGCCGCCGGTGATCAGGATCCGATCAGCCACGGCCCAGCCCCCGGTAGTCCACCTCGGCCACCCCGGAGAGTGCCGGCGCCAGGTCGCCCCAGACGTCGACCACCAGGGCGGGACGGTTCATGGTGCGGCGCAGCAGCGCCGCGTCGAGGTCGGCGCGGTAGCGCGGGTGGTCCACCAGGAGTACCAGGGCGTCGGCGCCGGCCAGACCCTCGGCGAGGGACGCCGGGACGTACCCGAGGCGGGCGGTGACGGCGGCGGAGACCAGGTAGTCGTGGCCGGCCAGCAGCCGGACCCGCTCGCGCAGACCGTCCGCGACCACCGTGGCGGCGGAACCCCGGACGTCGTCGGTCTCCGGCCGGCCCTTGTAGGCCATCCCGCAGACCAGGACCTTCGCGTCGGCCGGCACCCGGCCGGTGGCGGCCAGTGCCTTGAGGACCCGCTCGGTCACCAGGTGCGGCACCTGCTCGTTGACGGCGCGGGCGGCGGCCACCAGCGGTGGGTGGTACCCCGCCGTTGCGGCCGAGTACATCAGCAGGTACGGGTCCTTGGTCAGGCAGCTGCCGCCGACGAAACCGGGCCGGGCCAGGTCGGGCCGGGGGTAGCCCAGGTTCGCGGCGGCGATGACCTCGGTGGCGTCCACGCCGACCGCCTCGGCGATCATCGCCAGCTCGTTGCCGAAGCCGTACAGCAGGTCCGTGTGTGCGTTGCAGGCCAGCTTGACCAGCTCGGCCGTCTCCAGGTTGGCGGTGCCGACCTGCTCCGGGGTGAGCTGGGCGAACAGCCGCCGGGCCCGATCGGTGGAGCGGTCGTCCAAACCGCCGACGACCTGCGGAAGGCTGGTGAGTTCGGCCAGCGCACGGCCCTGGATGGTGCGTTCGGGGCAGAAGGCGAGCAGCGGCTCGTCCACCCGTGCGCGCAGCAGCGGCAGCAGGACGCGCCGGGTCGTCCCGACCGGGACGGTGCTGCGCACCACGACGAGGGTGTCCGAGGTGGTGGCGGCAGCAGCGGTCTCGGCGGCGGCCGTGAAGTGGCGCAGGTCCGGCCGGCCGGTGCCGGCATCGAGCGGGGTGCCGACGCAGATGACGATCGCGGACGGCGTGACGCCGTCGAGCGTGCCGGTGACGGTCAGCCGGTCCGCGGGCAGGCTGCGCAGCAGTTCGTCGACACCGGGTTCGAACAGTGCCGGTGTGCCGGCCCGCAGCGCCGCGCGGGTGCCCGGGTCGGCCTCCACTCCGACGACGGACACGCCCGCCCGGGCGAGGCTCACCGCCAGGGTCAGGCCGACGTACCCGAGGCCGATGACGGCGACGGGGCCGTCCGGCCCGTCGGCGGGAGTCGACGGTCGTGGGGACGCGGGGTGGGTCATCTCAAACCTCGCTTCCGGTCGGTACGGCAGCCACGGCGGCGATCACGGCCCGCCGGTCGACCTTGCCCATCGCGGTACGGGGCAGCCGGTCCAACGGGTGGAGTTCGTGCGGCACCTCGTACGGAGCGAGACCACGCGCTCGGCAGTGTGCGGCGAGGTCCGCCAGTCCGGTACCGGGCACGAGCACCACCGCCGCGTGCACCCGCTGCTCGCCACCGGCGTCGGTCAGGCCGAACACGAAGGCCTCCCGCACCCCGGGGTGCTCGCCGAGGACCCTCGTCACCCGGGTCGGGTTGACCTTGCGGCCGCCGACGTTGACGAAGGTGTTCTTGCGGCCGAGCAGGTGCAGCCGACCGCTGGCGTCGAGGCGGGCCAGGTCGCCGGTGTCGTAGAACCCCTCCGGCGTGCACACCGGCCCGGACGCGCCGAGATAGCCGTGGAACAGTGTCGGCGTGTACACCGACAGCTGGCCGACTCCGGCCGGGCCGCCCCGCTCTGGGCGGGTCAGCCGCAGCCGCACACCGGGCGCCGGCACCCCGACCGACAGGTCGGGCAGTTCGCCGCCGAGGTCCCGCTGATAGCTGATCAGGCCGGTCTCGGTGCTGCCGTAGAACTGGCGCACCGGCACGCCGAGCGCCGCGCGCGCCTGGGCGCCGAGTTCGGCGGGTAGTGGTCCGCCCGACGACACGGCGGCCCGCAGCCGGGCCGGCGTCGGGCGGTTGTGCAGCACCGAGGTGAGCAGCCGGTACACCTGCGGGGTGCCGAACAGGATGGTCGCGTCGTCGGCGAGCGCGTCGGCGACGCGACCCGGCTGGAACCGCCGGGTGGTCCGGAGTTCGGCGCCGGAGACGACCGCGGCGGTGAGCGCGCCGACCAGGCCGAACGAGTGCGCCAACGGCACCGCGGCGACGACCACGTCGGCCGGGGTCAGGTCGAGGATCTGGCGGTAGGTGTCTCCGCCACGCCAGACGTTGGCCAGCGAATGACGAACGATCTTGGGTTCGCCGACCGAACCGGAGGTCAGTTGGAGCACCTCACCGAGCCGGCGCGCGGGGTGTCCGCCGGCCCCGGTGGGATGGGCCCGGCATCGCTCGTAGCTGAGGAAGGCGATCCCTGCGGGCTCGGTGCCGGCCGCGCGGGCCGGGCCGACGACGGTGCGTACGCCCGGGTTGCGGGTCGGCGCGAGGAGGTCGGTCAGGTGGGAGTTGACCTCCTCGACCGGCAGGACGTCCACCCCGGCGGTGGTCAGCCCGATCAGGGCCGCCGCGCTGGCCGGGGTGTTGTCCACGATCAGCAGCACCGGGGCGTCCGGCTCCAGCGTCGCGGCGAAGGTCCGCACGGCGCACGCGGTGTCGTGCAGCTGCGCCCAGGTGACCAGCTGGCCGCCCGTCGCCGTCGCGGTCCGCAGGGCTACCGCGTCGGGGTGCTCGTCGCGGCGTCGGCGCAGCTCGGTCAGCAGCCCACCGGGCGGCGCGCCGGTGCCGTCAATGACGCTGCCCTCCGCCGACCGGACCCGGCACCGTCGCGTGGGCGGCGCAGACTGCCGCCAACCCGTCCGGGGTCGCGTCCTCGAAGATGGTCTCCAGAAGGGTGGATCGCAGCGCCTCGGCGGCCTCCGGCCCGGTGGGTCGACAGATGTCGACGAGCCGTTGCAGCACGTCGACGGCGCGGACCGAGTCGCCGCCGCAGTCGAAGAAGTCCTCGTTGGGGGCGAGCGGGCCGCGCAGCAGCGCCTCGCCCATAAGCTCACCAATCGTGGCGCTGACGTCGGATTGTCCGTTGCGCATCTCGTCCCCGATCAGTTCGTGTGGTGGGTGGCCGCCACGGTGCGCCGTGCCACCAAGGTTCACCCGGAGCCGGGCCAGGGCAGAAGGCGCGACCGAGCGCGCCAGTGCCCTGCGCGAACGGGTATGGCGCAGGGCGTCGACCGGTGTTCCGGTAGCTGCCCGCCCTGACCGTCGGAGCGCCCGTTGGCGGCTTGTCCTGCGCTGTGCAGCGCCAAGAATTGCCAGGGACGGCAGAATCGGGAGGCGGTGGCATGGCAGGCGACGTCGGCGTGCAGGGCGTGCGGTTCGAGGAACTCGCGGCGCGGTACGGCACCCCGCTGTATGTGTACGACTCGGCGGTGCTGGGGGCCCAGTTCAGCCGGCTCCGGGAGGCGCTGGATCCCCGACTGGAGTTCTTCTTCTCACTGAAGGCAAACCCCAATGTGGCGATCTGCGCCCGCCTCGCCGGCCTCGGCGCCCACGCCGAGGTCTCGTCCCTGACGGAGCTGCTCACCGCCCGCCGGGCCGGGGTACGCCCGGAGAACATCATCTTCCTCGGCCCGGGAAAGAGTGCCGAGGAGTTGCAGGCATGCCTGGCCCAGCGGATCTACGCGATCGTCTGCGAGTCCCTCGGTGAGCTGCAGCTCATCGACAGCCTGGCCCGGGCGGCGGGCACGATCGCGCCGGTGGCGCTACGGGTCAATCCGAACTTCACCGTCAAGGGTTCGGGCCTGACCATGGGAGGGCGGCCCCGGCAGTTCGGCATCGACGAGGACGAGCTGATGCGGCAGACCGGGCTGGGCAGCCGCTACGCCGGTGTCCGGCTGATGGGTGTGCACGTCTACATGGGCACCCGCATCCTCGACCCGGGGGTGGTCGCCGACAACAGCCGGCGCATCTTCGAGCTGGCCCAGCGGCTCTCCACCCGGCTCGACTTCCCGCTGGAACTGGTCGACGTCGGCGGTGGTCTGGGAGTCGCGTACTTCGACAACGAACGGGACCTCGACGTCGACACGCTCGCCGCGCGGCTCAACCCGGTGCTCGGCGAGTTCCGGGCCCGGCACCCCCGTACCCGGCTGGTGATGGAGCTGGGGCGTTACCTGACCGCCCCGGGCGGCATCTACGTGGTCCGGGTCCGCTACCTCAAGACCTCGGTCGGTCAACGGTTCGCGGTCACCGACGGCGGCACCCACCAGCACATGGCGGCCGTCGGCATCGGCTCCTACGTCAAACGCAACTTCCCGATCCGACTGCTGCGTACGGCCACCGGAGCGGCGGAGCCGTGGCAGGTGACCGGGCCACTCTGCACGCCCAACGACACGCTCGGCAAGAACGTCCTGCTGCCGCCGCTGCGCACCGGCGACCTGCTCGGTGTGCTCCGCTCCGGAGCGTACGGGCCGACCGCCTCACCGGTGCAGTTCCTCAGCCACGGCTATCCCGCGGAGGTGCTGGTCCACGATGGACGACCGTTCCTGGTGCGGGAGCGCGACCGCCCCGAGGACATGATGCGCCGCCAGCACCTACCGGGTGCGCTCCGGGCCCGGCAGGTGCTACCAAGCCGCTGACGGCAGGGCCCGGGTCGACCGGCCGCTCGCACCGGTCAGCGCCCGGGCGAGGTCCACCGGGCGGCAGTGCCGGTACTCGACGTCGAACGGCTCGGTCCCGGCCAGCGCGACGCTACCCCGGTAGCCGGGTGGGACCCGCAGGTCGCGTACCCGCCACGGGCCCGGGATCCGGCCGCCGGGCCGGTGCACGAGCAGCCCGTCCGGGCCCGCCACCGGTAGGTCGAGCCCGTTCAACAGGCGGTCCCCGGCGGCCTTGACGCACGCCTCCTTGCGGGTCCAGAGCGTCAGGTGGAGGGCGGTCCGCTCGGCCGGTGGGGCGGCGGCGACCAACCGCGCCTCGGCCGGCGGGAAGTAGCGCCGGGCGAACGCCTCGACTGATCGGTCGCGGCGGGCCCGCTCGACGTCGACGCCGATGTCGCGTTCGGCGCTCACCGCCAGCAGGGCGCACCGTCCGGAGTGCGAGATGTTGAAGCGCAACCCGTCGTCGCCGAGCAGCGGCTTGCCCCACCGCCCGGTACGCAGCGGCACCCGCGACGGCGGCTCCCCCCGATAGGCCCCGAGGATGACGCGCAACGACCCGTACACGGCCAGGAAGCGGCGCCGCACGGTCCGGTCGGCGTAGCCGTCCCGGCGGGCCCGTTCGGCCGGGCTCAGCACGTCGTCGAAGACCTGCGCCAGCTGCGGCGTCAGGTCCAGCCCGAGACGCCAGACGTGTGCCACGTCGGGAGCGATCACCGGCCACCTGCGGTCGCCGTCGTGGCGCTGACGGCGGGGTACCCGTCGAAGGCGCCACGGTCCATGGCGGCGGCCACCGCCAGGCGTTGCACGTTGCCGGTGCCCTCCATGTACTCCAGCGCCCCGGCGTCCCGCGCGAACTTGTCCAGCAGCGGCTGGTCCAGTCGGGCGCCCGGCCCGAAGCTGCCCAGCGCCCAGCGCGTCACCTCGATGGCCAGCCGGGTGGCCCGCAACTTCGCGGCCGAGGCGAGGTGCCCGCTGCCGCTGTCCGAGTCGACCGCCACGGCCGCCCGGCGGGTCAGCCGGCGTACCCCCTCGATCTCCCCCTCGACCCGGGCCAGCACGTCGCGCTCGTCCGGGCGCAGCGCGCGGCGGTGCTCCCGGACGTAGTCGCAGGCGGCCCGAGCCAGCCCCACGGCCATCGCCGCCACCGTCGGGCGCAGCAGGTTGAACGTCCGCTGCCAGCCCCAACTGCCCCGGCGCATCGGTGAGAGGTGCCGCCCGAGCAGCTGCTCGGCGGTGATCGGCACCGCGTCGAGGCGGAGCGCGCCGAGCTGGGCGCCGCGCACACCGAGAGTGGGCACCGGGGCGGCGGTGAAACCGGGGGCGGCGGTGTCGACCAGCGCCGCGCCGAGGTCGAGCGGACCGTCGCCGGTGCGATGAAACACCACCCCCATGGAGGCGCGTAGGGCGTTGCTGATGTAGCGCTTGCGCCCGGTCAGGCTCCACCCGGCGCCGTCGGCCAACTCGGTGGCGCGGGTACGCAGACCGCCGGCGTCGGTGCCGCCCTCGGGCTCGGTGAGGGCGAAGAAGGTCCAGGTGGGCCGCTCCAGGAGCCGGCCGTAGAACCACTCCTGCTGGCTGCGGTCGCCGATGGCGGCGACCAGGACGCCGGACATCGACGCGCCGGGCAGCGCCAGCATCATGCCCAGGTCGCCGCCGGCGATCTCCTCGCAGAACACCACCCGCTCCAGGGCCGAGGTGAGCAGGAAGCGCTCACCAGCCAGGACCAACGGCGCCGGGTTGAACGCGGCGGGGATCTGCAGGCGGGCCGCGCAGCTGACCGCGGGCGCGTCCAGCAGCCGCAGCACCACGTCGGGATCGCGGTCCAGGTCCAGGGCGTACGGGCGCAACTCGGCTGCCCAGCCACGGGCGTGCCGGCGCAGCAACCGCAGCCGGTGGTCCAGCTCGGGCACGGCTGGTCACCTCCTCACGCCGGCACCCGCACGTCGCAGTGGGCCGGCAGATAGACGTCGGCGAGCAGGTGGGACAGGTACACCTCCCGCCCGGGACCGTCCTCGGTGAACCCGGCGGCGCCGAGGACCGGCAGCAGCGCGTGATCCGAGGCGGTCAGTTGGTGGTGCGCCTGCACCAGGTCGGCGACGGGGTCGGCGACCGGGTCCACGTCGGTCAGCAACGCCTGGACGGTGAGCTGGTCGGTGACCGCCTCGGCGAGGGTGGCCCGCACGAGTTGCTGGCGCAACAGCGGCCCGTCGGCGGCTCGCCGGCCGGCCAGGTGCGCGCGGATCTGGTCCAGCAGCCCCGCCGAGGTGCCCAGCCGCAGCCAGGCCAGGCCGAGCAGCCAGGTCCGGTACGGCGCCCATCCGGCTCCGTCCGGGCCGGGCAGTCCACGGAAGGCCATCAGGCCGGCGTCGCGCACCGGCCCGGGCAGCGGGACCGTGGCGACACCGGCGAGCCCGCGCAGCGGTATCCCGCCGGGCCACACCCACTCGGCGGCGCGGCCGACGGGGCCGGGTGCCAGGGCCTGCCCGGTGGGTCCGGCGACCAGTGACCGGGTGGCGACCCGGTCGTAGAGGTCGGCGAGGGCCGCCTCGACACCGGCCGACCGGGCGGTGTCGTACGGTGCGGTCCAGCGGGCCAGGGTGTCGATGGTCATCGTCGCCCCGCAGCCGGGACGTCGAGCCGGCAGATGGCGAGCCGTTCCTGGTCGGAGTCGTGGTCGGCGATCAGGACCCGCGCCCCGTCGACCTGCCACCGGGGCAGCCGGGTGGCCACCTCCTGCCACACTCCGGTGACCGGCTGCCCGTGCGGCGCCGGCAGCACCAGCGTGCCGGCCGGCACCGCGGGCATCCGCCCGGCCAGGCCCGTCCCCGTCACCAGCACCTGCGGTTTCTCGTCGGCCAGCGCTTCGGCGAGGGCCACCTCCGGCGTCCGGGACGCGGTCGGCACGCTGCGCGGCGGGTACAGCCGGCCGCCGTCGGCCGCCGGGTCGAACGCCAGCACCACTACCACGTCGCGCTCGACCCGCAGCCGGTACGGCACCGGCAGGTCGTGCAGCAACGCGGTCTGGTCGGCCGCGATGAGCAACAGCCGGCCGGCGCCGTCGCGACGGGCCCGGTTGGCCAGCACCTGTAGCGCCGTGAACGCGGTGACCAGGCCCTGGTCGAGTACGGCGAAGGCGAGCCCGGCGTCGGGCACCAGGGTGCTCAGGTGACACATCGGGAACCCCGGCTGCGAGTCGGGGGTGGTGGCGGCGAGGACCGCCAGGTCGAACCCGTCGGCGTGGGGACGCAGGCGGGGCAGCACCGCGGTGACCATGTCGGTGAAGGAGTTGCGCCGCCCCTCGAACGCGCCGGGTGGGCAGGTCGTGCCATAGGAGCGCATCAGGTCCGGGTAGTAGATGTGGTCGTCGTTGCCAAACGGCCCGCCGGGGCCGAACACCTGGTGCACCGCCCGGGCCAGGCCGAGCGGTGCGGTTTCCCCCGCCGGGGTGCCGGTCCGCGACCGACGCCCCGGCGCGGTGACGTACATCAGGCGTTCTCCTCGACCTGGCCGGCCACATAGGTGATGAGCGCGCCGACGGTCTCGAAGTCGGTCGGTTCCAGCGTGTCGGTGTCGAACTCGACACCCAGCTCCGCCTCCAGTTGGATGAGCAGCTCCAGCACGCTGGTGGAGTCGAAGGAGAGGTCCTCGAAGAGCCGCAGCTGTGCGGAGATGCCCTCCGGGTCGCGGCCCAGCATCTGCCCGAGGGCACCGACCACCACTCCGGTGATGTCGCTGGCGGCAGCCGGCGGAGCAGCACCGGTGGTCGCGTCACTCATGTCGTCTCCCTGTCTGGTCGCGGTCCCCGCCGAGCGGGCGGGCCGGTGGTGTGGACCGATGCGGGGCGCGTCGGCCGGGTTACGGCGGGGGTCGATCGGCCGGAGGCCGATCGTCTGGCGGCTAGGGTTGCGCGACGGTCGCGGAGCAGTTCCGCAGCCGTTCGGTGACCTCCTGGTCGATGGCGGCGACCTGTCGGGCGGAGTCAGCGGCCACCACGCCGTAGAGCCGGCCGCCGAAGCCGGCGCCGTCGCCGCTGGCGGCGTTCACGGTGGCGAAGTTGTTGATCACCAGGCCGGGCCGGTCCGGTCGGTCGGCGAGCACGCCGTCCAGCAGTGCCCGCAGCTCGCCGAAGGGCAGCGCTCTGGTCAGCCGCAGGGGGTACTGCCGGGCCAGTGCGACCGTTTCCGGGCCGAACCAGGTCCGACGCAGCCGCTCCTGATAGGTGGACATGTTGTTGCGCGCGTTGATCTCGATGATCGGGTAGAGCCGGCCGTCGGTGGTGGTCAGGGCGTCCACCCCGACCACCCCGAAGTACCCGTCGGCAGCGAGCCGGCGGCCGATCGCGGCGGCGGCGGAGCGCACCTGCCGGTGCTGCGGTCCCGTCAGGGGCGCCGGCATGCGATGACCCTGGTGCACGCCATCGCTGGTGATCGCCTCCTTGATCACGTCGAAGTGCACGTCGCCGGCGCGGTCGACGGTCATCTGGTAGTTGAGGTCGTGGCGTTTGGGCAGCCACTCCTCCATGACCACGCCGACCCGGCCGGCGCCGCGACGGGCCCGGCGGGCGATCAGCGCGTGCAGTTGCGCGAGTCGTCGGGTGTCCCGGACCACCACGATGCCCCGGCCGGAGACACCGAAGGCGTCCTTGAGCACGACCGGCCGCCCGGCGTCGAGCCAGGCGCCGGCCCGGCGTACGGCCTGATCCAGCTCGTCGATGTCGCGGCAGACCATGCCCTCCGGTTGCGGCAGCCCCACCTCGTCGGCGAGCAACCGGCTGTAGATCTTGCTGTTGACCCGCTTGCAGACGGTGGCCGCCGGTGTGGCCAGGGGCAGCCCGGTGAGTTCCGCCAGACGTTCCTCGACCACCGACACGCCGTGCGGCCACAGTTGCGCCCCGGTGTCGACCAACCGGCCGAGCGCGGCGACCAGTTGCGGATCGGCCACCGCGTCCTCGCTCACCGTGCGCTGCGGCTGCTGGTTCGCGACGGTCAGGATCCGGGGCAGCGCCAGCCCCAGGTCGCCGAGGTAGCGCAGGTACTCCTCGTCGGGTGGAGCCTTGAGGACGACGTGGTCGTCCGCGCCGGCGAGCAGCAACGCGCATTCGTCCATCCGGTTCACGATGACCCGGCTGGCCGGCATGACGATCCCGGGCAGGCCCGCTTCGCCCTGCGCCCAGTGCTCCTCGACCTCGAAGTTGCCGAGCAGCACGAGGGGACGGTCGGCGGAACCGGTCAGCGCGGTACGCAACAGCGCCAGGACATCACCGCTGAGTGTGTGCGTGTGCACGGGTCGCTCCAGGCTCGGGGTTCAGTGGACGAGGACCATGGCGGAGACGGTGGCGCCGAGCCCCACCGACGTCATCAGGTACGGGTCGCCGGGCGCCAGCCGGCCCTGGTCGCGGGCCAGCTCGTAGGCGGCGAAGGAGTCCGCGGCGAAGCAGTGCCCGGTACGCGGGAGGTTGTCCAGGACCAGCCGCCCGGCGCTGCGGATGTTCAGCAGTCGGAGCACCCGCAGCCAGGACAACCGGTTGACGTTGTGCGGCAGGATCGTCCCGATCCGGTCCAGGTCCAGACCGGACTCCTCGACGGCGGCCCGCACCACCTCGGCGAGCATGACCGGGTAGTCGTCCCGGAAGGCCGCCGCGTCCGCCTCCGACATCCACGGTCCGGCGGAGAACCGGCCGTAGGTGCCGGCCGCGTAGGAGAGCATTCGGTCGCGCTGGCCGTGCGCGCTGACCAGCACCGCCGAACAGCTCTCCCCCATCACCCCGGTGCCGGAGATGACCTGGGCGGAGGCCGTGAAGGCCTTCTCTCCGGTGAGCACCAGCGCCAGCGCCGCGGGATCGGGGTCGTCGGCCAGCAGCGTGCCGGCGAGGTCGACGGCGAGCAGGCCGGACGCGCAGGCGTGCTGACTGACGGTGAACGTGGTGGCGTGGGCCAGGCCCAGCCGGCGGGCGGCCTCTCGCACCGGGTTGACCGGGTAGGGCGCCACCACCGGCATCGTCCGGGCGTGCAGCACGTAGCGGACCAGGTGCTCCCGGCCGGCCAGCGCGGCCATCCCGGCGCCCCCGGCAACCAGCAGATCGGCCAGGCTGCCCTGCGGGTCGAGTCGAATCTCGCGAAGCCCGTAGAACCGCTCGTGCATCCGGATCTGCGCCGCCGAGAACCCGTACTCGGCCAGGCACTCGCCCACCGACACGCGGTTCGGTGGCAGGTACGTGTGCACCGCCTCGATGGACGTCACCTGACCCCCTTCCGCCGATGTCGGCCCGTCCGACGTTCGGCGACCCCGGGCCGGGACGGCGGCTCCGGGCCGGGGCCGCCGTGCGTCACTGACCCTCCCGTGCACCGGGTGCACCGGAAAGCCGCCGACGGGCGCACCAAGCCCCTGACCGGACGAGCATGCCCGCAAGCGGGGGTTCTGGGCCCTGTGATCGACGCGAAGACTGGCCTGGTCCGTTGTCCGGACGGACCAGGCCAGTGGGGAGAGTGCTCATGATCATGCCGATGACCATCGCGGGACGTTCGGCGCGCTCCCCCGATCGGATGCCGGTGGAGAACCCGGCCACCGCCGAGCTGTTCGCCGAGGTGCCACGGTGCACGGCCGCGCAGCTCGACGACGCGGTCCTGGGTGCCGTCGCCGCCTTCGACCGCTGGTCCCGCTCGGCTGCGGACTCGCGGCGGGCGGCACTCCTGGCCTGCGGATCGGCGCTGGCGCGGGCGGGCGACGAGGTGGCCGAGCTGCTCACCGCCGAGCAGGGCAAACCGCTGCGTCAGGCGCGGGCGGAGGTGGCGCTCGCGGCCGACTGGTTCGGCCACACCGCCGAGCTGTCGTTGCCCCGGCAGGAGCTGGTCACCGAGGAGGCCGTCGAGGTCACGATGGACCGGACGCCGGTGGGACCGGTCGCGGCGATCGCCCCCAGCAACTACCCGATCATCCTGGCCGTCACCAAGATCGCACCGGCGCTACTGGCCGGCAACACGGTGGTGCTCAAGCCGTCACCGGTCACCCCACTCGCCAGCCTGCGGATGGGGCAGGTGCTGGCCGAGGTGCTGCCGCCGGGCGTGCTCAGCACGGTCAGCGGGGACGGGGACCTCGGACCGGCGCTGGTGGCGCACCCGGCGATCCGGATGGTCTCCTTCACCGGCTCGATCCGCTCCGGGCAGGCCATCGCGCGCTGCGCGGCCGACTCGTTCAAGCGAGTGGTCCTGGAACTCGGCGGTAACGACCCGTGCGTCCTGCTGCCCGGCACGCAGATCGACCGGGTCGCCGGGGAGATCTTCCGGCGCGCCACCGTCAACAGTGGGCAGTTCTGCGCGGCGATCAAGCGGGTGTACGTGCCGGCGGGCCAGGCGGCCGAGCTGACCGAGGCGCTGCGCGCCGAGGCGGAGGCGGCGATCGTCGGCGACGGGCGTGACCCCCGGACCGATCTCGGCCCGCTGGTCAGCCAGGCCCAGCTCGCGCACGTACACGGGTTGGTGGAATCGGCGGCGCGGGCCGGCGCCCGGGTGGTGACCGGTGGGGCGGCGCTGCCGGGGGTCGGGCACTTCTATCCGCCGACCGTGGTGAGTGACCTGCCCCCGGGCACGGACCTGGAGCAGGACGAGCAGTTCGGGCCGGTGGTGCCGGTCATCGGCTACGACGACCTCGACGAGGCGTTGGCCCGGGCCAACGGCACCCGCTTCGCCCTGGGCGGTTCGGTCTGGGGCGAGCCGGCTGCCGCCCGGGACTTCGCCGCCCGCCTCGAGTGCGGCACCGCCTGGGTCAACACCCACGGCGACCTGCGCCACGACGTCCCCTTCGGTGGGCTCCGGGAGTCCGGCAGAGGCGTGGAGTACGGGCACTGGGGGCTGTTGGAGTACACCAACATCAAGATCACCCATACCGCGCGACGGCCCTGAACCCTATCCCTCCTGGAGGTCAACCATGTCCAGCCCAGTCACCTCGTCCGGTCCGCTGCCGCAACCGGAGTCGGACGACATCAGCTCCAACCCTTCGGGAAACCGTCTCTTCCATGACGTCGTCGCCGCCCGGCTCTCCCGCCGGACCGCGCTGACCGGCGGCGTCGTGGCGGCCGCCGGCTTCCTGGGCGCGGGCGTGGCCGGCGGCGGGGCGGCGGCCACCGCCGGGGCGCGGCACCGCCGACGGTTGCTGAACTTCCCGGCCGTCGAGATCAGCTCCGCGGACACCCTCACCGTCGCCGACGGCTACACCGCGCAGGTCCTCATCCCCTGGGGCACCCCGATCCGCGCGAACGGGCCGGCCTGGCGCCGGGACGCCTCGAACACCGCGGCCGAGCAGGCCAAGCAGATCGGCATGGGCCACGACGGCATGCAGTTCTTCCCGCTGGGCCCCGACCGTGGCCTGCTGGTCCTCAACCACGAGTACGCCGACCAGGTGCTGCTCTTCCGCGACGGCGACGCGGTGATGACCCCGGAGAAGGTGGCCAAGTCGCTGGCGGCGCACGGGGTGAGCGTGGTGGAGGTCGCGCTGCGCCGGGGGCGGTGGCAACTGGTGGACTCCCGGTTCAACCGTCGGATCACCACGGCCACCCCGGTCCGTTTCGCCGGCCCGCTCGCGGGCAACCATCCCTCGTTGCAAACCGGGGCCGAGGCGCGCGGGACGCTGAACAACTGTTCGTGCGGCGCCACCCCGTGGGGCACCTACCTGACCTGCGAGGAGAACTGGAACGAGTACTTCGCGACCGAGGACCCGGCCTGGGAGCCCACGCCGGAGCAGGCCCGGTACGGCGTGACCCGGTACGGCTACGGGTACCGGTGGCACCATGGTGATCCGCGCTTCGATCTCGCGGTGACCCCCAACGAGCCCAACCGGTTCGGGTGGGTGGTGGAGATCGACCCGCGTGACCCCACCAGCAAACCGGTGAAGCGCACCGCCCTGGGGCGGATCAAGCACGAGACGGCCACGGTGACCGAGTCCCGGGGACGGGTGGTGGTCTACACCGGCGACGACCAGGTCGGCGAGTACATCTACAAGTTCGTCAGCGCCGGCAAGTGGCGGGTCATGCGGGCGACCGGCCGGCACCCGCTGGACCACGGCACCCTCTACGTCGCCCGCTTCGACGACGACGGCACCGGTCGCTGGTTGCCGCTCACCCACGGCACCGGCCCGCTGACCAAGGCCAACGGCTGGCGCGACCAGGCCGACGTGCTGCTGCGGACCCGGCAGGCCGCCGACGCGGTCGGCGCCACGCCGATGGACCGGCCGGAGTGGATCGCGGTGCACCCACACACCAAGGAGGTGTACGTCACGCTGAGCAACGGACCCGGCTTCCCGAATGCGGCCAATCCTCGGCAGCCCAACCCGTTCGGCCACATCGTCCGGTGGCGTGAGCGGCACGGCGACGCCACCGCCACCTCCTTCGAGTGGGACATCTTCCTCCTGGCGGGCGATCCCGACTTCGACCCGAGCGTGCCGCTCGACGCGGCGGGGAAGTTCGGCTCACCGGACGGCCTCGCCTTCGACGCCGACGGACGACTGTGGATCCAGAGCGACATCTCCAACTCGTCGCTGAACAACCCCCAGACGTACTACGTCAACCTGGGCAACAACGCGCTGTTGGCGGCCGACCCGGTCACCGGCGAGGTCCGCCGGTTCGCGGTCGGTCCGCGCGGCTGCGAGCTGACCGGGATCACCTTCACCCCGGACCACCGGACCATGTTCATCAATGTGCAACACCCGGGTGAGGCGGTGCCCACCCTGGAACGGCCCACGCCGGCGAACCCACGGTCGGTGAGCAACTGGCCCGACGCCGACCCGGACGGGCGCCCCCGCTCGGCGACCGTGGCGATCCGCCGCCGCGACGGCGGCGTGATCGGCCGCTGATCCCGCACACCGTCATGGGCCGGGGAATCCGCTCCCCCGGCCCATGACGCGTCAACCGGCCGACGGCACGGCGGCGGCGATCGGCCGGCGGGCCCGGCCACCGCCGCCGACCGCGGCGGTCAGCTCCCGGGCGGCGTCCTCGACGACCCGTTGCGCCTGCGCCACGTCGGCGCCCGGGGCCATCAGGGAGAGCACCGGCTGCCGGAAGTCCAGCCCGCGGACCGACGTCGGATAGATCCGCACCCCGTCGGCCCAGAGCCGGGCGAGCACGGGTCGCACGTCGTCGAGGTAGGACAGCGGCCCGCGGGCGCCGAGCGTGACCCCGTCGTGCGAGAAGACCACCTGGTCGGCGGAGCCCCAGCGGTGCAGCATGGCGATCGCCGCCATGGCACCGCTGCGCCGGGCGTTGATCTCGGTCACGTGGTAGGCGCCGTCGTCGGCGAGGACGAAGTCCACGCACATCCAGCCACGGAAGCCCCGGGCGTGCGCGGCGACCCCGATGCCGCGGCCGATCCGGGTCATCCGTTCCGCCTCGGCCGGGGGCACCGAGGCGGTTCCGACGTGTACGCCCCGGACCCGGGAGACGTCCACCGCCATCGCGGTGGGCACGATCTCCCGCACTCCGTCATCGTCGACCCGCAGGTCCACCGCCGGGCAGCCGACTCCCGGCCGGTGCGCCACGAACTGCTGCACGAGCAGTGGGAAGGTCCGCAGGAAGGGATCCCGCTCCACGGCGGTCCACAGCGCCCCGATGCCCCGGGCGTCGTGGTGCAGCACCACCGAGCCGTCCCCACCGACGCCGTACGGGCTGCGCACGATGACCCGCTCGTGCCGGGTCAACAGGTGCTCGACCGCGCCCCGCAACTCGGTGTTGTCGACCACCAACAGGCCGGGCGGCACGCGTACCCCGGGCACCTCGCGGGCCAGGTCGAGGCAGCTCAGCTTCGAATCCAGGTATCGGCTGACCCAGTAGTCCCGCTCCGGCACCCCGTCGAGGCGTACCGCCAGGCCCCAACCGCGCAGGGTCGCCGCGAGCAGGAAGACCTCCGGAGTCGCCCCCCAGGTGACCAGCCGGACCTCGTCGTGGCCGGTCAACAGGGCACGGAGCCGGGCCAGTGCCGCGCCGTCGCCCAGCAGGTCCCTCGCCACCATCCCGCTGACCGGGGCCGGCGAGACGACCGGCGGCGCCGGCTCGTCCAGCAGTCGGTGCACGTCGGCGTACCAGTGCGGGTCGTGGCCCGCGGGCAGCACCAGCACCCGCGGCCGGCTGCTCCAGTAGGCCGCGTAGTCGCCGAGGTGCCCGGCCAGGCGGGTGACGACGTCGGTGACGGCCGGCCCCAGGGAGACGGCCGGGTTGCGGGTGTTGAACTCGCCCACGTTGGGCACGACGACGTCGATCGGCTCTGTCATGCGGACCTTCCCGGTCAGGGCTGCCCTGCCGGCAGCTCGTCGGTGGCCGCCACGGTCAGCTCGGGGTGGCCGATGGGTGGCAGGACCCCGGCGAGCTGGCGGGCCACCGCCAGCGTCGTCCGGTCCTGGAGATAGTCACCGGCCACCGCGATGCCGATCGGCAGGCCCCGCGAGTCGGTGCGGACCGGCACCACCGTGGACGGCAGGTAGCTGACCCCGGTCAGGCCCGCCCAGACGATCTGGTCCCAGTACGGGCGCTGCACCCCGTCGACGGTGACGGTGCGGTCCCGGAACGGCCGGTGGTCGTGCCGGGCGGCCAGGTTCGGCGCCACCGGCAGCAGGATCGCGTCGTAGCCGGCGAAGAACTGCCGCCACCGGGTCCGCAGCCGGTTCCGCTGGTCGTCGGCCTCCACCCAGTCGCGGTAGCGCTGGGCGACGTACTCGCCGCCCAGGACCGCGCGGGGCGGACGCCGTCCGGCGGCGATCTCGTCGATGTCGTCGGCGGTGTGTTCGGGCATCGCCACCGACGCCAACAGCCGCCGGAAGACGCCGTCGCTGGCGGCGAGCCGCACCCCGGAGGGGCGGGCCTCCTCGACGAGGACACCGCTGTCGGCGAGCCGGTCCGCGGCGTCGCGCAGCGCGGCCCGGACCTCGACGTCGACCGGGCAGTACGGGTCGTCGAACCACGTCGCCACGCGGCGCACCGGGCGCGGCGGCGGCAGTGACAACCGCCAGGCCGGCGCGTCCCAGGGGTGCGCCACGGCGATCGCCGCCAGAGCGGTCTCCAGATCCGCCACGGTGCGGGCGATCGGGCCGACCACGGCGATGTCCGCCTCGCGGGGCTTGAACGGGTAGGGCGGCACGTGACCGACCATCGGCACCGCGCGGTAGCTGGGTTTGTGGCCGAACACGCCGCAGGCGCCGGCCGGCAACCGGATCGAGCCGGCCACGTCGGAGCCGAGTTCGAGCGGGGTGAAACCGGCGGCGACGGCACCGGCCGCGCCGCCGGAGGACCCGCTGGTGGTGTAGTCCGGGTGCCACGGATTGCGGGCCACGCCGAACAGCTCGTTGTAGGACTGTAGGTCGCCCGAGCCCGACGGCACGTTGGTCTTGCCGAACACGACCACCCCGGCGCCGCGCAGCGCGGCCACCGCC
Organism: Micromonospora sp. WMMD1082; assembly: GCF_029626175.1. Classification (NCBI taxonomy): domain Bacteria; kingdom Bacillati; phylum Actinomycetota; class Actinomycetes; order Micromonosporales; family Micromonosporaceae; genus Micromonospora; species Micromonospora sp. WMMD1082. The sequence goes on from NZ_JARUBM010000002.1 coordinate 587,659, forward strand.
GTGGCGTCCTCCCGGGGCTGATACGTCCGCAGCTCGGTCAGGCCGCCGGTGGTACGCAGGCCAGCGGTGGCGAGACAGTCCTTGATCGTCATGGCCACGCCGTGCAGCGGCCCCCGGCGGTCGCCCCGGACAGTCGCCTCGTCGGCCTGCCGGGCGTACTCACGCGCCCGCTCGTCGAGGGTGACGACCAGCCCCAGCCCGGCGTTGAGCTGCTCGATCCGGGCGAGCTGGGTGTCGAGATACTCCCGGGCCGAGATTCGACGGGCGGCGATCGCGTCGGCCACCTGCCGTGCCGACCACCAGCACGGATCCGGGCCGGCCTGTCCAGGATCGGGCACCGTACGCCACCTCATTCCGTTGTCGTCGTCAGGTCGCCGCCTGCCCAGTCTTCGCGTCGGTGGCGGGCCCGCGTACCCCTCTCTTCAGCCCTCGATCGGCCATGGCCAGGCGGGGCCCGGACGGCGGCCGACCGGCCGACCGTCGCGCCAGGGCGCCCGGGTGAACCGTCGGGGCAGGGCGGATCGGCGGCCGTCGGCGGTTGGTCGGCGGCGGTCCGGCTGGCCCAGGATCGCAGCGACCCCACCAACTGCCGGCGCGGTGCCCCGTGCCGGCCCAGTCGTGAAGGTGCGCCGATGACCATGCCAGGAACGCGGGCCACGGAGCCCGGACGCGGTGGGAGCCCGACCATGCGGGCGGTCGTCTATCACGGCCCGGGGTCGGTACGCGTCGACGAGGTGGAGCTGCCCCGGATCCAGCATCCGCGTGACGTGATCGTGCGGGTCACCCGTACCGCCGTGTGCGGTACCGACCTGCACCCGTACCGGGGAGAGCTGCCGGGATTCGCGCCCGGCACGGTGCTGGGGCACGAGTTCGCCGGCACCGTCCACGAGGCGGGGTCGCAGGCCCCGTTCGCCGTCGGCACCAGGGTCTTCGCCTCCGACGTGGTCGCCTGCGGGCGCTGCGCGGCGTGCGCACGCGGCTGGCACTACCAGTGCCCTTCGGTGACCCTCTTCGGGTACGCCGACGTGGTGGGGGCGCCGCTGCCCGGTGGGCAGGCCGAGTTCGTCCGGGTGCCCTTCGCCGACGTGGTGCTCGCCGCCACCCCGGACGACGTCACCGACGAGCAGGCACTCTTCGCCGGCGACGTACTGACGACCGGGCTGGCCGCGGTGCACGGGGCGCGGGTGACTCCCGGTGCCCTGGTCGCGGTGGTCGGCGCGGGCCCGCTCGGTCTGCTCGCCGGGCTCTGCGCGGTGACGGCCGGCGCCGCGCGGGTGGTGATCGCCGACCCGACGCCGGCACGGCGGGAGCGGGCGGCCGGCTTCGGGTTCACCGCTGTCACCCCGGAACAGCTCGACGAGGCGGTACGCGACGACGGTGGCCGCGGCGCGGACGCGGTCGTCGAGGCGGTGGGCAGCGACGCGGCGCTGGCCTGCGCGCTACGGGCAGCCGCCGCACACGCCACGGTCTGCGCGGTGGGCGCACACCATTCCACCGCGATGCCCTTCCCCACCGGGCTCGCGTTCGCCCGCGAGTTGACCGTGCGGTTCGCCGTCGGTGACCCGATCCGGATGCGCGAACCGGTGCTGGCGCTGATCCGGTCCGGCCGGCTGGATCCGAGCCGGATCGTCACGCACCGGCTGCCGCTGGGCGAGGCCGGTGCGGCGTATCGACTCTTCGACCGGCAGGACGCGTTCAAGGTCGTGCTCAGCGCCGACGGCGCCACCCCGGCGTTCTGACCGCCCACCGCAGGGGGCCGAGCGGGCAGCCCCGCCGCCCGCCGGAATGCGATCGGGCCACCGCCCGCGCCCCAGTCGGGCACGGGCGGTGGACGCCGGCCGGCCCGCCCTCAGGCGGCCAGCGGGATGGGGGCGACCTCACGCTCGGCGAGGAAGTCCGGGCGTGGACTCGCCACCGGCCGGGGCGCGTTGCGGACGCCGTTGTAGACCATCAACAGCATGCCCCGGTCGAACGGCGACAGGTTGGGCGACGAGGCGTGCAGCACGTTCGGGTGGAACATCAGCACGGAGCCGGCCGGCCCCTTGGGACTGACCAGCCCGCCCTCCTCGGCCAGCCGACGGATGACGGCCCGGTCTACCTGGAACTTCTCGGTGGCGGTGAGCGTCGCCATCCAGTTCGGCCCGTCCTCGTAGCCGGCCGGCATGCCGTCGGTGTCCGTGCCGGCGAGCAGCCCGTGCCGGTGCGAGCCGGGGATGAACGTCAGCGGACCGTTGAACTCGTTGACCTCGTTCAGGAACACCGTGACGTTGACCAGGTCCGGCCGCGCAATCCCGTCCCGGTCCCGCCAGTTGATGTAGTCCTGGTGCCACTCCCACTGGTCGCCCGCGAAGGCGGCCTTGAGGTTGACCTTCGACTGGTGCACGTACACCTCGTCGTCGAGCAGTTGCCGGGCCGCGCCGGCAAGCTCCGCCGACCGGCTGGCCCGGGCCACCACCGGATCGGTGCGGTGCGGTCCGTACACCGATCGCACGGTCACCCCGTCGCGCTCCAGCACCCGCTGCGGCCCCTCCTGGGCCAGGATCCGCGGGGCGGCCTCGACCAGTTCAGCCAGTAGGTCGGCGGGCAGGTGGTCCCCGGGCAGCAGCAGGAACCCGTTGCGGTGGTAGTCCGCCACCATTCCGGCGGTCAGCGGCGCGGGCCCTGCGGTGGTCCGCGCAGCATCGATCCCGGCCATCTGCGCTCCCTTCTCGTGTGCGAACAGGACCCCGCCGGTGTCCGGCGGTGGTCCGGCGGTCGGGGCCAGCGCCACAGCGTGACGGACCCCGGTATCCCCGCTAGTCAACCTCGGCCGCCGCGCCCGGGTCTGCTCCTCATTGCGACCTGGTCAGCTGGGCAGGTCGACCGCGCGCGCCTCCTGCGCTTCCGTCGGGTGGCTCACCCACCGAAGGTGGAAACGTGACGCATCAGGGCCTGCTGGTCCGCCGATGCCTGAACGATCTCGTCCGGAGAGTGAGTCAGATGAGCAGGATCGAATCCGATGCCGGCAACCTCGAAGAGGTCACCCTGACCCACGACGAGGCCGTGCTGATGCGCGGCCTGTGCGCCGAGGCCGTCAACGCCCTCGGCGACGCAGACCTGAGCACCCAGGCGGCGATGACCACCGTGGAGCTGATCGGTTGCCGGCTGCCCGAGCGCCTGGTGGCGGCCCTGGTGTCCTTCCGGTGCACCAGCAGTTCGTCGGGTGCTCTGCTGGTGCGCAACGTGCCGGTCGACGAACGGCTACCCGCCACACCCACCGACGGCTACCTGGCCGACTGGCGCTCGGTCGGCATCGCCACGGCCGCCCAGCTGATGGTCATGTCCCACCTGGGCGACATCATCGGGTACACCGACGAGAAGCACGGTCGGGTCGTCCAGGACGTCGCCCCGATCGCCGGCGCCGAGCGCCAGCAGGAGAACAGCGGCTCCGCCTACCTGGAGTTGCACACCGAGAACGGGTTCCACCCGTACAAGCCGGATTTCCTGAGCCTGCTCTGCCTACGCCCCGACCACGATCGCAGCGGGCACACGTTGACCGGCACGGTGCAGCGGGTGCAGCCGCGGCTGTCCGAATCCGGTGTGGCGACCCTGCGCCGGCCGCTGTTCCGGATCCGGTTCAGCAGCTCGTTCGTCCAGCACGGATCCAGCGGGTACTCCGAGCCGGTGGCGGTGCTGTCCGGCCCGGTGGACGATCCGGAACTGACCGCGGACTTCCACGCCATGGAGCCGATGACGGACGAGGCGCGCCAGGCCCTCGACGAGTTGGAGGCCGTGCTCACCCCGTCGCTGGCCTCGGTCGTGCTGGACACCGGGAGTCTGCTGGTGGTCGACAACTGGCGCGCCGTGCACGGACGTACCAGCTTCACCGCCCGCCACGACGGCACCGACCGGTGGTTGCGCCGGTGCTTCGCGGTGGCCGACCTGCGGCGCTCTCGTGGGGTCCGGCCGCCCGGCTCACGGGTGCTCGCGCCGCTGACCACGATCCTGGCCGACCGGCCGACCGCGCCGGCGTCGACGCCGCTGGCCGGTGTCACCCGCTCGGTCTCCGCACGATGAAGGGGCACCCGATGCGCCGTTTCATCACCACGCTGGACGAGTTGATCGCCCGGCCGCCCCGGCACCTGGTGCTGTTGTACTCGGGCGGTCTGGATGGCACCTACCTGCTCCATCTGCTCAAGGACGCGCCGGTCAGTATCACCGCGCTGAACGTCCGCATCGGGGCGCCGGACGACGGCCAGGCCCGGGATCTGGCCGCCCGGTTCGGCGCGTCGTACCAGGAAGCCGACGTGACCGAGGAGTTCTTCACCGAGGCGGTGCCCGCCGCGATCCACGCCGACGCCTACTACCAGGGACAGTTCCCGGTCGGGTCCACCCTGAGCCGACCGTTGATGGCTCGGGCGGCGGTCCGGGTGGCCCGGGACGTCGGCGGCGACGCCATCGGGCACACCGCGACGTACATGCAGAACAGCACGGCCCGGCTGGGTCGCTCGGTCGTCGCGTTGGCACCGACGCTGCACGTCGTCGCGCCGTTCCTGGGCTCCAACGTGACCCGGGCGCAGAAGCAGGCCCGGCTGGCGGAGGTCGGCGTCGTGCTGCCCGACGCGGTGCACAGCGTCGACGTGAACCCGTGGGCGCGGGTGATCGAGAACGGCAGCCTGGAGACCCCGGAGAACCGCCTGGACGAGTCGGTCTTCACCCTCACCCGGCACCCGGTCGACTGCCCCGCCGAACCGGCCGAGCTGAGCCTGACCTTCGCGGCGGGGCTGCCGGTTGCCCTGGACGGCACCACGCTGCCCCTGCGCGACCTGGTGACCGGGCTCAACGAGCTGGCCGGCCGGCACGGCGTGGGCCGCTACGCCGGGCTGGAGGACACCGCGTTCGGGGTGAAGAACCACGAGGTCCGGGAGTCTCCGGCGGCAGCGGTCATCACGACCGCCCACCGTGCGCTGGCCAACGCCGTCCTCGACCCGCGCGAACACACCGTACGGACGCTGCTCTCCACCGAGTGGACCACCACGGCGGTGCAGGGCGGCTGGTTCAGCCACCTCGGGCGTACGCTCCGGCGGTGCCTGGCCGAGCTGGACGAGCCGTTGACCGGCACCGTCGAGCTGCGGCTGTACCGGGGTGCGGTGACGGTACTGCGGCTGGTCACGCCGCACGGGCTGCACTACGCCCGGCTCGGCGTCGACTTCCACGACTGGATGGACGACTACGGGTACGCCTCCTGGCACCACCTGATGACCCTCGCCGACACCGTCCGCACCCGGTCGACGGCGACGCACCGCCTCGGAGGAGACGTCGATGAACGCAGCGGCACCGCAGCGGACGCCTTCGACGGCATGGCCGACCGCTGATCGACCCGTCTGACCCACGCCGTCACGGCCGCTGGGCCGCCATCGGTCGACCGATGGCGGCCCAGCGGCCGTTCTGGAGAAAGACGCTGGTCAGCCACCGCGCAATCCAGGAGATGAGCCGCCACGGTCGCCGATAGCACGATGGGCCTGTAGCCGATGGAGGTCGGCGGAGACGGCACACGCCGTCAAGTGGTCGACGTGACGGACGATCCGGACGCACGGCGGCCGGCGGACGCACGCCTCGTCTCATGGCAACGGCGCGGAGGGGCCGGAGACGGGCTCGCCGCGGCGACGCGGTTACCACCCTAGCCCAGGCACCCGCGCGGCGCCGCCTCATCCATCGGGCCTAGCCGATCGACGAGGGTACGACGTCCGCGTCGACCACGGCACAACCGGCGACACAGTGGAGGTAGTGACATGCAGAGCTTGCTCGAGGTCGACCGCGGCACGCTGACCGTTGCGGTCCTGGTGGATAACGAAGTGTTCGGCCGGGGCATCGAGGCGGTGCTCGGTAGCGTGCCGGAGGTCTCGACCGTGCACCGCTGCGGCTCCCGAGAGGAGTACGAGATGCTGTCGCAGTTCGGCGGCGTCGACTTCCTCATCGTGGCGCCGCCCGAGGCGCACTGGCTCGAGAACGAGGGCCGGGCGGTACGCGGCAGCACCCACGTCATCCTGCTCGTCGACGAGGTGGCCACCACCAACGTCACCCAGCTGGCCTCGATGCCGGTGGACGGCTTCGTGTCCCAGCAGCGCCTCACCGCCGATCTGCTCAGCGACACCCTGCACCGCATCCGCCGCGGCGAGCTGCCGATGCCGCCCACGCTGACCCGTGCCCTGCTCGCCCGCGCCGACGAGCCGGGGACGGGCACCCGCGCCCGCACGGTGAACCTGACCGCTCGGGAGACCGAGGCGCTCACCCTGCTGGTGAAGGGGTTGAGCAACAAGCAGATCGCGCGGCGACTCGCCATCTCCAGCCACGGTGCGAAGCGCCTGGTGGCGAGCATCATGCTCAAGTTGGACTCACCCAACCGCACGACCGCCGCGATCAACGCCATCCGGGCCGGCCTGGTGGAGTGCGACTAGCGCCCGCCCCGCCGCACGTCGACAGGTGGCCGGGTTCGCCCGTGCCCCCCGCGGGCGGACGCCACGGCGAGGGCCGGACCTACCGGCCCCACCATGGCATCCCGCCATCGGGTACGGCGCCCGATCACTCCTGGAGCACGGAGAGGATGTTGCCGGCCGGATCGCGGAACCAGGCGATCGGCGGTCCCTCGCCGCGGTGGATGCCCTTGGCGTCGACGTTGTCGTACGCCTCGAACCGCACGCCCCGGCCGACCAGCTCGTCCACGGCCGCGTCGATGTCGTCGACCGGGAAGTTGAGCATCGTGTAGGTGGCCGGCTGGTGCTCGGCCTTGGGATACACGAGCACGTCACGGCCACCGGCCAACCGCAGGTGCAGCATGCCGTACTCCTCGTCGACGGTCAGCCCCAACGTCTCGCCGTAGAACCTCTTCGCGGCCGGGATGTCGTCCACCGAGAACCCGTTGAACGCCTTGGACTGCGCCAGCAACGTCCCTCCCGCGGGCCGGTCACCCTGCTTCGCCGCAAGATAGGCCTCGTTGAGTTCGATGACCTGGACGTAGTTGCCGTCCGGGTCGAGCAGCGTGCCGAACAGCCCGTCCTTGCGTTCCTCCAGGGGCACGAGCCACGTCACCCCCATGCCGTCGAGGTGGGCGGCGACCGCCCGCGCGTCGTCGACCTCGAAGTTGAGGATCACGCGGCCCGGCTCGGCGTTCTTGCTGCCGACGTCGTCGCGGCCGTCGACCAGCATCTCGAACCCGCCGAAGTCGAGAAACCCTGACGGCGTCTCCACCGGGGCGAAGGCGGCGACGTACCAGGCGCGCAGGCGTTCCGCGTCGGCCGTGCCAAGCAGGATGCTGCCGAGCTGGATTCGTGGCATGTGGCTCCTCCTCGTGACGTTTCCCACAAACTTCCATCCATCTATAACACGGGGGCCGAGGCCCGCACCGCGCCCCGCGCGGGGCCGGGCTCAACCTGGTGGGGAGTCCCCGATCTGCTCCGCGAACGCGTCGGTGAGGCGGACGGACCGGCCGATGCGGTGCGCCTCCGTCAGCAGGGCCCGGCCCCATCGGGGCCAGAGCCCGACGAGCCGGGAGGTGAGCAGCACGGTGTCGGCCGCGCCGTCCTCCAGCAGGGTGCGCAGACCGATCGCGTGGTGCCCCACGTGCGAGGTGGCGGAGGTCGCCTCGGCGAGCAGGTCCGCGTCGAAGTCCAGCAGGATCGCCGCGGGCAGGGTCGGTGGCACCCGGTTGCCCGCCCCGACCACGACCGTCCGGCCCGCCGGGTCGAGGCGGGACACCTCCCGTGCCAGCTCGTCGGCCACATCGATGCCTCGCGCCCGGTCCGCCCACGACAGCAGAAACTGGTAGCTGACCTCCAGGTCCAGCGGGCTGGCGCGTTGCATCAGCCGCCAGACGATCTCGATCGGTGGCTCCGGGTGCTTCACCAGCAGCCGGCGCAGGTTGCGCATGCAGTCGGCCAGGATCGCGTCCCGGTCCCGACCGTGCGGGGCGTGCACCACCCACGCCTGCCGGGCGAGGCGAAACCCGACCCCGTCGTTGAACAGGCGGTAGGCGAGTTCCAAATCCTCCAGACCCCAGCCGCGGAAGTCCTCGTCGAAGCCGCCCAGCCGCCAGAAGTCGTCGGCGCGCAGGGAGCAGTTCAACGTCCAGAACAGCACCCACGGGGCAGCCAGCTGGCCCAGATCGAAGTCGCAGGCGACGAGCTGCGGTTGTCTGTCGTCGGCGAAGCTCGCCACACCCTGGAACCGGGCGACGACCTGCTCGGGCAGCGCCTCGGCGGCCGCTGCCGCGAGACCGGGTGTGGTCTCGGCGAGGTCGTATCCGTAGGCGTAGCCCACCACCGCCGTGCGGTCGCCGGCGTCGTGTTCGGCGAGATGGCAGTCCAGGAAGTCCGGTCCGACGAGCGCACCGGTGTCCAGGAACACCAGGATCGGGGCCGTCGCCAGGCGGGCGCCGGCGTTGCGCGCGGCCCCCGCCCGGAACCCCTCGTCCGGCTGGAAGTGATATCGGACGGGTAGCGCCTTCGCCGCCTCGGTCACCACCGCACGGGTGTCGTCCGACGAACCGTCGTCGGCGACGATGACCTCGAACATCTCCGTCGGCATCCGCTGCCGGGCCAGGTTCCCCAGCGTCTGCCTCAACAGGTCGCTGCGGTTGAAGGTCGGAATGATGACCGACAGCTGCGGGCCGTTTCCGGGTGAGATCGACATGAACACCCTTCGGTTCGGGTTGCCAGTAACCAGTCTGGCGACCGCGGGCCCCTGGCACGCCTTACAGATTGCCGTCGTGCCGGTCTCGGCTCAGTACCGCCTGAGGGCGTGGACCTGCCGGGCCAGTTCGTCGGTCAGCCGGACGGAGCGGCCGATCCGGTGCGCCTCCAGCAGGAAGTCCGCGCCCCAACGAGACCAGAGTCCCGCGAGCCGGGAGGTCAGGAGCACGTTCTCCACCGCGTCGTCGGCCACCGGCGTGCGCAGGCCGATCGCGTGGTGTGCCACGTGCGAGGTGCCGGAGGTCGCCGTCGTCAGCAGGTCGGCGTCGAAGTCCAGCAGCACCGCGGGCGACAACCCGGCCGGTACGCGGCCACCGGCGCCGAGGACGGCCGTCCGGCCCGCCGCGTCGAGGTGGGGCAGTTCCCGCTCCACCTCGTCGGCCACGTCGACCGTACGCACCTTGTCCGCCCAGGAGAGCAGGAACTGGTAGTTCTCCTCCAGATCCAGCAGTTCGGTCCGCTGCATCACCTTCCAGACCACCTCTATCGGCGGCTCCGGATGCTGGGCGATGAAGTGCGCGATGTTGGCCTTGCCGTCGGCCATGTTCGCGTCCCGGTCGCGACCCTGGGGCGCGTGCACCGCCCACGCCGACCGGGTCAGGCGGAAGTTGACCCCGTCCTTGAACATCCGGTACGCGAGTTCCAGATCCTCGATGCCCCAGCGGTGGAACTCCTCGTCGAACCCGCCGACCCGCCAGAAGTCGTTGGCGCGTACGGAGCAGTTCAGCGACCAGAACAGCACCCACGGCGCGGCCAGCCGGCCCAGATCGAAGTCGGCCGCGGCGAAGTAGCGGTGCCTCGGATCGAAGAAGGCCGGCTCGTCGCGGAACCGGGCCACGACGTCCTCGGGCAGTGCCCCCTCCATCGCCTCGGCCAGGCCGGGCATCTCACCGTCGATGTCGTAGCCGTAGGCGTAGCCGATGACCGCCAGACGTTCGCCACCGGCGTACTCGGCGAGAAGCCGCTCCAGGTATTCGGGGGCGACGAAGGTGCCGGTGTCCAGGAAGGACAACATCGGCGCGGTAGCCAGGCGGGCGCCGGCGTTGCGCGCGGCACCGGCCCGGAAGCCGTCGTCCGGCTGGAAGTGGTACCGGATGCGCAGTGATCCCGCTGCTTCCTCCACCACCACACGGGTGTCATCGGAGGATCCGTCGTCGGTGACGATGACCTCGAACCTCTCGACCGGCAGCCGCTGCCGGGCCAGGTGCTCCAGCGTCAACCGCAGCGCCGCACTGCGGTTGTAGGTCGGAATGACGACCGACACCTCGGCATCGGTCCGCATGGAACGGGGCATGGGGAACCCTTCCGGTTTGGGTCACCGGCGGTCAGTCTGTCAGCCGCGCCCGGTCACCACATCTTCCAGATTGCGGTCGTGCAGGACACGGCTGGAAGAGGGCGCGGCGAGCGCACGGGCGAGGATGCCCCCGCGTCGATCGCCCTGACACGCTGGGACGACCCGTCCTTCGCGCGTACCCGCAGACCGTGCGGGTGAGAGCCACGATGGTCATTGGAAGATCTGTTAGCCTCGATCGATCTCCGTGCGCATCGTTCGTAGCCGTTGACCACTAGGAGACAAGATGGCCAACTCGCGGCGCTGTAGCGTGGTAATCCCGACCTACAACCGGGCCGAACTGCTCGGCCACACACTGGAGTCGCTGACCCGGCAGAGCCTTGCGACCGACCAGTTCGAGGTCCTGATCGGTGACGACGGGTCCACCGACCACACCACGTCGGTGATCGACCGCTACCGGGACCGGCTCGACCTGCACCACCTCTATCAGGAGCACGACGGCGTCGGCGCCACCCGGGCCCGCAACGCGGGCATCCGGCGGGCGGCGGGCGAGATCTGCGTGATGCTCGACTCCGGCGTCATGGCGCACTCCACGATGCTCGCCGCGCACCTGGCCAGCCACGATGCGGCGCCCGGGCCGGTCGCCGTGATCGGCTACGTCTACGGCTTCGACCTCGACGGCGGGAACAACAGCGAACTCGAACGGTTGATCGACCCGTTGGACCCCGACGGGACGATCGAGCGGCTCGCCACCCGGCGCGACTACTCCGACGTCCGTGAGGGGTTCTATCTCCGCTACGACAACGACGAGTTCGCCGACCTTCCGGCGCCGTGGATCATGTACTGGACGTGCAACGTCTCGGCGCGTACCCGCCAGCTGCACGACGTGGGCCTCTTCGACGAGACCTTCCGCACCCTCGGCGGTGAGGACCTGGACCTGGGGTACCGGCTGCACTGTGACGGGGCACGCTTCGTGCTCGACCGCGCCGCCAGATCCGTGCACTACCCCCACCCCAAGGACTTCAGCCAGAACCTCACGGACGCGACGATCAACTACCAACACATGAACGCGAAGTACCGCTCTCCGGTCATGCCGCTGCTGCTGGCGACTCCGACCATTCACCCGTTCAACATCAACGATGTGATCGCGGTGCTCGACCTGCCGCCGGAGGCCACCCGGATGGACCGGAAGCAGGCTCGGTGACGAGCTGGTGGCACACCGCACTGGCGGAGTTCGGCAAGCGGTGGAGCATCGTCCGGATCCTGCCGCGCGCCGGCGCCCGGCTGGTCGTCGGCCTCGCCGCGATCAACATCGTGCTGGGTGCCCTGCCGGTGGTCTTCGTGGTCGCCACGAGCAACCTGCTCGGCCGGGTGCCCGAGGCGGTCACCGGCGGCACCGGCTCGGCGGCCTGGCGCTCCCTGCTGGCCATCTTCGCGGTGGCCGCCGCGGCCTTCGTCGGCCAGCAGATCGTCGCGCCCTTCCAGGGCTCGCTCGGCGAACTGATGGCCCGACGCGTCGATGGCCAGATGTTCGACGAACTGATGACCGCCGCCCTGCGGCCCCGGGGCATCGCGCCCCTGGAGGACCAGGCCGCTCTCCAGGATCTCCGGGCCGCCGTCGACGAGGTGCAGTACGGCTTCCAGAGCCCTGGCCAGGCCTGCGCCGGCCTGCTCGCGCTCGGCGCCCGGTACGTGCAGCTGATCGGCTACGCCACGATCATCGCGCTCGCGTTCGCCTGGTGGGCGGCGTTGGCCCTGGTCGTGGTGGTGCTGCTGTTCCGCTACGGGCAGCGCAACGGTATCCGTCACTACTCCCGGCTGCGCTACGCCCTCGACGGGCCCGAACGCAAGATCGACTACCTGCGCGGGCTCGGTATCCAGCCGCCGGCCGGCAAGGAGATCCGCGTCTTCGGGCTCGCCGGCTGGTTGACCTCGACGCTCGAACAGGCGTACCGGTCCTGGCTGGCCCCGCTCTGGGTGGCCCGCCGGCGGCTCTACCTCTGGCCCTTCTTCCGATATGCGCTGGTCGGGCTGGTCCTCACCAGCATGGTCTTCGCCCTCACCGGGCGCGCCGCGGCCGGCCAGCTGACGCTCACCGGCTTCGCGCTGGTGATGCAGGCCAGCCTCGGCGCGCTGCGGCTGTCGGAGTTCTACCCCGAGGCGGACAACCAGATCGCCGTGGGCATGACCGCCTACGACGCCGTCCAGCGGTTCGCGCAGCGGGTCGAGGCGTACCCGGCCGAGGTCCGCGACAACGGTGCTGACCGGCCCCCGGCGGTCGCGCCGACCGTCGTGCCCGACCCCGTTACCACGATCCACTTCGACCAGGTCTCCTTCGCCTACCCCCGGCAGGACCGGCTCGTGTTCGACCAGCTCGACCTGACGATCCCGGTCGGCCGCTGCACCGCGATCGTCGGCCTCAACGGGGCCGGCAAGACCACCCTGGTCAAGCTGCTCGCCCGGCTCTACGAACCCACCGGCGGCGCGATCCGGGTCGACGGCGTCGACATCCGCACCTATCCGGTCAGCCAGTGGCGCCGCAAGCTCGGCGTCATCTTCCAGGACTTCGCCCGCTACGAGATCTCGGCGGCGGCGAACATCGGCTACGGCGCGATCGACGCGGCCGACGACCGCTCGGGCATCGAGCAGGCCGCCCAGGCGGTCGGCATGGCCGACGACCTGGCGCGGCTACCCAGCGGGCTGGACACCCCGCTGACCAAGCAGATCGGCGGCGGCACCGACCTCTCCGGTGGGCAGTGGCAGCGGGTGGCACTGGCCCGCGCCCTGTTCGCACTGCGTCACGGGTCACCCATCGTGGTCCTCGACGAGCCCACCGCGAGCCTCGACGTCCGCGCCGAGGCCCAGTTCTTCGACGAGTTCGCCGAGCTGACCCAGGGCGCCACCACCCTGCTGATCTCGCACCGCTTCTCCACCGTCCGGCAGGCCGACCACGTCGTCGTGCTGACCGACGGCAAGGTCGCCGAGCAGGGCAGCCACGACGAACTGATCGCCCTCGGCGGCCGGTACGCCCGGTTGTTCCGATTGCAGGCCGACCGGTTCACCGACGCCGCGCAGCCCGAGGAGGTGGCGACGTGACCCACGTGCTCGCCGGCTGCCGGCAGCTCCTGGCCACCGCGTGGCGGATGGACCGCATCCGGACGATCGGCTCGATCGTCCTGATGGTCTGCGGTGCGCTCGCGGCACCGCTGCTCGCCGTCGGCCTCGGCGCGATGACCGACGCCGTGGTGGCGGGCAGCTGGCGCGAGGGGGCGCTCTACGGTGTGCTGGTCGCCGTCCTGGCCATCGTCACGCTCACGTTCAGCCACTTCGCCCACGTGCTCTACTTCGAACTCTCCGAACTCGCCGAGATCGACTTCGACCGCAAGCTCATCGGCCTCTCCAACGGAGCCGTCGGCATCGGCCACCACGAGCAGGCCGAACAGGCCGACTCGCTGACCGTCCTGCAGCGCGAGGCGCGCCGCTTCCGCATCGGGCTGGAGGCGCTGTTCGGCGGGGTGAGCCTGTTGCTCGCCATGGTGGTCACCGCCGTGCTGCTGGCCCGGCTGCACCCACTGCTCCTGCTGCTGCCGCTGGCCGCGATCCCCCCGCTCTACACCGGGCGGCTGGCCGAGCGGCGCCTCGACGCGGCCAAGACCGCGACCGCCGAACCCGTCCGCCTCTCGCTCAACCTGTTCAACCTGGCCACCTCCTCCCGTCACGCTGGCGAGGTGCGGGTCTTCCGGCTGGAGGAGCAGCTTCGCCGCAGGCGTGCCGAGCTGTGGGAGCGCGGCACCGCCGGACTGCACCGGGCCCAGACCACGGCCGCCGCCACCCTGGTAGCCGGGCAACTGGTCTTCGCCGCCGCGTACGTGGGCGGTGTCCTGCTGATCCTGCGCGACGCCACCACCGGCCGGCACAGCGTCGGCGCGGTGGTGCTCGCCGTGGCCCTCGCCGCCCAGGTCAACCAGCAGGTCACCACGGCCGTCACGCTGATGCAGGACCTCCTCCGGATGGCCAGCGCCTACCGCCGGATGGAGCAGCTCGGCACCGCGGTCGCCCTCCCGGGCAAGGCCTCCGCCGATCAGCTGCCGCCGCAACGGCTGCGGGACGGGATCGTCTTCGACGGCGTCGAGTTCAGCTACCCGGCCAGCGACGCGGCCGCGCTGCGCGGCGTCGACCTCGCCCTGCCCGCCGGCTCCGTCGTCGCGGTCGTCGGCGAGAACGGCGCCGGAAAGACCACCCTGGTCAAGCTCCTCTGCGGCTTCTACCAGCCCACCCGGGGTCGACTGCTGGTGGACGGCGTGGACCTGCGCGAGCTGTCCATCGAGGCGTGGCGGCAACGGATCTCCGCCGGTTTCCAGGACTTCGTCCGCTACGAACTGCTCGCCCGCCAGGCGGTCGGTGTGGGCGACCTGGCCCAGATGGACGATGCGGCGGCCGTGCGGGCGGCGCTGGAACGCGCCCGGAGCACCGATGTGCTCACCCACCTGGCGGAAGGGCTGGAGACCCAACTCGGCAAGAGCTACGCCGACGGCGCGGAACTGTCCGGTGGTCAGTGGCAGAAGCTGGCGCTCGGCCGGGCCCTGATGCGCGAGACCCCGCTGCTGCTGGTGCTCGACGAGCCCACCTCGGCGCTCGACCCGGAGGCGGAGCACGGTCTCTTCGAACGGTACGCCGAACAGTCCCGTCGGGTCGCCGCCACCACCGGCGCGATCACCCTGCTCGTCTCGCACCGGTTCTCCACCGTCCGCATGGCCGACCAGATCATCGTCGTACGCGACGGACGGATCGCCGAGATGGGCAGCCACGCCGAACTGATCCGCGCCAACGGCCAGTACGCCGAGCTGTACGCCCTCCAGGCCAGGGTGTACCAGTAACCACCCCGCACGGCGAACGCCACACGGTCAGGCGGTCAACCGCCGTGCACATCGCTTCGTCCAGCCTCGGCACGGATGGCGATGCGCAGGCCATCAACGGTCAGCCGAGTGAGTTCAGGGAGCTGGGTCTCGCTCAGCGTGACGCCGTGCAGATTGTCCAGCGGTGCCGTCAAGCCGTGCAGTCGGTTGCCTCGAAGGTCGGCGCCGTCGAGACGGCAGGAGTCCAGTTCCAGGTCGCTGAGGTCACAGGAGCGCAGCGCGATGCTGGGCAGCCGGCAGGATGACCAAGTGCCGTGGACGAGAACGCAGTCGATGAAGCCACCGAGCCGACGGCGCTGACCCGATTCAGGGTGGCGTAGTCGAACCGACAGCCCTCGAACAGGACGTCTTTGAGGCGTACGTCGGTGAACCGCGTGCCGGTGAACCGCGAACCGGTGACCGAGCACCGCTCGATGCTGACGCCGGTGAGGGTCGCCCCGGACAGGTCCGTCCGCACAATCTCGGTGCCGTAGAGAGCCCCACCCTCCCAGGTGATCTCACCGAGGTCCGCAGCGGTGATCCGGCTACCCCGAATGCTCAGGTCTGCGATCTGTGCACCGCGCCAGGAAACCCCGTCGACAAGGCCGTCGAAGATGTCGTCAGACAAGTCGGTGACCTGGTCGAGGTCCTCCGGGTCGAGGTCGGGCAGGAGAACCGTCGCGTCACCCACGGTGGTCGTACGCATGTCTCCCTCAACCTGTCCGGACGCGGGGTGGGCACGCCCACCCCGAACATCGATCGGGTGCGGCCTGTCGGCGGGCTACTTCTTCTTGTTGGCTCGCCGCCGCGCCACACGACGCTGACCGGGTGGGCGCTGTCCTGCCGCTCGATCGACCGTACGCACGCGGTCGGGATTGACATCGACATCAGCGAGCGAGACCGCCGGTCGGGCAGGTAGCAGTTAGGTGCAGTCCAGGTTGCAGAACCTGGTCGGTGGACATCCAGCGTGTGGAACCTGCCGGCAATCGCCGGCTGGCCATGGGCATGGATAAGGCCGATGGCGCTCACGGCGATGCCTCCTCGTCTCTGACCGCCGTGGCGGTATTGGCGCGGTGGACCCGAGTGCGGGCGGGCCAGCCGAGGAACCGGTCGAACAGGAAGGCGGCGCCACCCGTCTCGGTGGGATCGAGCCGGTGCAGATCCTCGATCGCGTCGTGCAGGCAGCTGGCCAGGTAGAGAAACAGGCTCACCGGGCTGTCCTGGTACTCGGCCACGAGCGCGAGCTTCGCCGCACCGCAGGGCCACGGATGACCGCACCGCCGGCAAAGCCACAGCGGACGCGTCGGCAGATGCTCCTGCCGGAACAGCGCTGCACCACTCGCTCGAACAGGTCCCTGGTCCCGATCCCCGGTCATCGGCGACCGCCGTCCCGGACCTGCCGCTCGAACAGCTGACGCCACCCGTAGGTGAGCAACGGTGGATCAGCCGGGTCTGGCCACACGACCGGCCGAACCCCAGCACCCTGGTCTCGCGGTAGCTCGCCGGTCGTGGCGTGACGCGAGACGTACACGGTTATGACCGGCCCTTGCGCGGAACCGTCGCCTGTGCGCGGTGGGCTTGCCGGCATACCGGCAAGCCCACCGCGTTCAACCAGCGGCCGGGAGCGGACCGCCGGCCACCCGCCCACGCAGCCCTGTTGGCGGTACGCGAACGGGGAGTCACCCGTGCGGTCGACGGAGTACCCGGCGGGAGCACTTGCCGGTGCGTCGGGTCGCGTTCCGACCTGTCGCCGATAGGCACGTCCATGTGGAACTCCCTGGCGTGAGATTGCCGCTGGTCAGCCGGTGAGCCTCTGGGGAACGGCGCGCCGGCACGTCCAGGCTGGTTCGAATGGCAGACCGACGGAATGTCCTGCCGGTGCATTGGCGGTGCACCTGCCGTCACCCCACGTACCGGTACGATCACCAGGCCGGCGACTGTCCGTTACGGAAGGACGTGCGATGGCTGCGGTAACGACCTGGACCGGCCGGGATGCGAACGCGCTGCGCAAGGCGTTGCGGATGAGCGTCACCGCCTTCGCCGAGCACCTGGGCGCGGCCCGGCGGACGGTGGCCAAGTGGAGCAGCCAGGGCTACAAGGTCATACCGCGCGCCGACATGCAGGCCGCACTGGACACCGTGTTGGCCCGAGCCACACCCGACGTCCGGGAACGCTTCGAGGCCCTGCGAGCGGCGGGAACCAGCGGCGCAACCGTGGGTGCCACACTGCCGGATGCCGCCGCGGATGCGGATACTGGCGGTGAGGGACACACCGACTTGGGCTCGGACGGTGACGTGCGACGAAGAAATCTCCTGCGCGGGGCGGCGATCGGCGTCGCCGCCGTGCCCAACGTCGTGCCATTACTCGACGCGCTCATCTCGCCACGCCATTCGAACGCGGTGGCGCTGTCCGCTCAGCAGTTTTCCCGGGCCGTGGCCACCGCAAAGATCGACTACCAGGCCTGCCATTACGAACGCGTCCTCGACCAGCTCGTAACGCTGCTGCCGGCCCTCACGTCGGCCACGGCCGGTGCCGCGAGCGAGCAGCAAACGCAGATCGAGGTCCTGGCCGCGGACCTGTACCACGTCGTCGGCAGCGTCCTGCTCAAGGTGGGTGACCGAGGAATGGCCCTGGTAGCGGCGGAGCGCAGCACCCAAGCCGCCGCAGCCAGTGAGGACCCGGTGGCCGTCGCCGCGAGCGCTCGGATCATGACCCACGCCCTGATGAGCAACGGCCACGACGAGCAGGCGGTGACCCTCGCCGAGAGCACGGCCGGCATACTCGACCGGGACACGCGCCTCGCGTCAACTGAAGCAGTGGCCGTCTACGGCGCACTCGTCCTCCGAGGTGCCGTCGCCGCCGCTCGCAGCGACGACCGGGACACCGCACAAGCGATGCTCGATGAGGCAAGCCGCGCCGCTGCCCGACTCGGCTACGACGGCAACGACCGGTGGACCGGCTTCGGTGCCACCAATGTTCTGCTGCACCGGGTCAACATCGCCCTGGCCCTTGGCGATGCTGGAACGGCCATCGCGATCGCTCGCACGGTACCGCTGGACAAGGTCACGCTCGCCGAGCGCAAAGCCTCGCTGTACGTAGACGTCGCCCGCGCCTACACCCAGTGGGGGCGCTATGAGCACGGCCTGACCTCGCTGAGCATGGCGTACGAAGTGGCACCCGAGGAGATCCGCTGCCGCCCTGCCGTCCAACGCATCGCCGCCGACCTGGCGCTCCTCACCAAGGGCTCCGCCCGCACCGCCGTCATCGACTTCGCACGAGTGGCCGGGATCCGGCTATGACCGGCGGTCACCTGCAGATCGTCGTCTGCGCCGCCGGCCCCGCCGCCGACGTGACCCAACTGATCAGCGTCGCGCAGACGCACTCCTGGACGACCGCCGTCACCGCCACGCCCAGCAGCGTCGACTTCATCGACGCCCCTGCGATCGAGAGGCTGACCGGTGCCGCGGTGCGATCCAGCTACCACGCATCCCCCGGCAACCGCCGCTCGCTACCCGCCACCGACGCCCTGATCATCGCACCCGCGACGTACAACTCGATCAACAAAATCGCCCTCGGCCTCGCCGACAACTACGCCATGACCTCGGTCGCCGAACTGATCGGACGGCAGGTGCCGACCGTCATCGTCCCGTTCGTCAACGCCGCACTCGCCGCCCGCCTGCCCTTCCGCCGCGCCGTGGCAGGCCTCCGCGATGAAGGCATACGGATCCTGCTCGGTCCCAAAGACGGCTGGGAACCACACCCGCCCGGCAGCGGGCAGAATCAGCAGCGCGCCTTTCCCTGGAAGATGGCGTTCGAGACAGCGGCCCGACTCGCCCACCCGGATCGATCGGCCACCTCCGACCACGGCTGATCGAACCATGCCCAACGCAGGCATCCATGGCATCGCACCGCGCCCCACCGGCGCCAATGCGGCCCAGCGGTTGCCGAGCGCACCCAGGGCCACCTGCGTCGTACGCGAAAAGGCCCCGACCGGCAGAGTTCTACCAGGTCAGGGCCTTGCTCGGTGGTGCGCCGCCAGGGACTCGAACCCCGAACCCGCGGATTAAGAGTCCGCTGCTCTGCCAGTTGAGCTAGCGGCGCTCGCTGACAACGGGGAGAACACTAGCACGCACTCCGAACGGGGTTCCAATCCGATTCCCCGGGTCGTCCCTTCGGCCGAGCTTGACGGACATTTGGTGAGAACGTCACACGAAGTGTGGGACCGGGGTGATGCCGGGAGGCAGCGATACGGCACGATGTCCGCCAGGCGCGAAGGACAGGGGTGGGCATGGGCAGGTTCGCGCGGGCGGGGGCGCTGCTGGGCGCCGTGGGCCTGGTGGCGTCGCTGGCACTCTCGGGTTGCACTGCGACATCTGAGGTCGCCCAGTTCGTGGAGGGCGACCAGCCCGAGGTGACCGACTCGGCGACACCGGGGGCGCCGGACACACCGAGTGGGCCGCCGCTGGCGCTGAGCCCGGCCGATGGGGCGAAGAACCGGCCGGTCAGCGTGGAGATCGCCGCGAAGCTGCCGGGTGGCGGCAAGGTGTCGCAGGTCACGCTGACGACCGAGGACGGCAAGAAGGTCAAGGGCAAGCTGCGTACGGACGGCTCCTCCTGGGTTCCGTCGACGCCGCTGAAGTGGTCCACGCGCTACACCGCCACGGTCACCGCGAGCCGGCCCGACGGCACGGTCGGCGAGGGCACCAGCACCTTCACCACGATGGCCAAGCCCGGCTCGATGATCACCTCGGGCCTCTACCTGTTCAGCGACCGAACCTACGGGGTGGCGATGCCGGTGGTGGCGGAGTTCCATCCGGGCATTCCGGCCAAGGACCGGGCCGCCGTGCAGAAGCGGATGTTCGTGCAGACCGACCCGCCGCAGCCGGGCGCCTGGCACTGGGTGAGCAACGGCACCCAGGCGTACTACCGGGCGCCGGAGTACTGGAAGCCCGGCACCAAACTGTCCGTACGCATCGCGCTGGCCGGCATCCCGCTGAGCAACGGCCGGTACGGCAACGTCGACCGCACGGCCACCGCCAAGATCGGCTCCGCCTTCGAGATGAAGGTGACCAACAGCGACAAGCAGATGCGGGTGTACGAGAACGGCCAGCTGATCCGCACCCTGCCGGTGAGCCTGGGCAAGAAGACGACCCCCTCCTCCAGCGGCACCCTCGTGGTGATGGAGAAGAAGGAGTCGACCGTCTTCGACACGATGGACGACCCCGACCCGGCGAACCGGTACGTCACCGACATCGACTTCGCCCAGCGGATCACCTGGGGCGGCGAGTACATCCACGCGGCACCCTGGTCGGAGCACGTCCAGGGGCGGCAGAATGTGTCCCACGGCTGCGTGAACGTCTCCATGGCGAACGCCCGCTGGCTCTTCCAACGCACGAAGATCGGTGACCCGATCACCATCAGCGGCACCGAGCGCAAGCTGGCGCCCGGCAACGGCTGGACAGCGTGGAACCTGAGCTGGTCGGAGTTTGTCAAGGGCAGCGCGCTGCCAGTTCCGGACGGTGGTGCCGGTCCGGCCCTGTAACCGGGCAAGATATGTCACTATCCGGACATCCCCCGCTCCACGTGTTTCGGTTCACCTTCCGCAACGGGTACGTGTTCCCGTGCGTCAGTGATGTGGACGGGCAGCGGACCATGACTGTGAGGACACCATGCGAGTTCGGGACCAGCGCAACCGGAGGCGGGGGGTGCTCGCCGCGGGAATGCTCGCCGTGGCGTTGGCGCTGACCTCCGCCTGCACCGGCGGCAAGGGCGGCGACAAGGGGCCGGGCTGGCAGGACGGTGTCGACCAGCCGGCCGCGAAGGCGTCGGTGAGCATCAGCGAGCCGGCCGCCGACGCGAAGGACGTGCCCGCCGCCACGGCGATCACCTTCGTCACCGAGCAGGCCGAGGACACCACCGTCGAGGTGACCGGCGCCGACGGCGCGGCGGTCGACGGTGAGCTGGCGGCGGACGGCAGGAGCTGGCTGCCGTCGAAGGCGCTGGACTACGGCGGGTCGTACACCGCCACCGTCACCGCGACCGGCGACGACGGCCGGCCGGTGACCGCCACCAGTGCCTTCACGGTGATGGCACAGCCGCAGCAGCAGGTGCGGATCAGCAGCTTCCTCGGCGACGACCAGACCGTCGGGGTGGCCATGCCGCTGATCGTGCGGTTCGGCCGGGAGATTCCGGAGAAGTACCGCGCCGACCTGCAGCGCCGGATGACGGTGACCTCGGAGCCGGCCCAGGAGGGCAGCTGGCACTGGGTCAGCCCCACCGAGGTCCGTTACCGGCCGAAGGAGTTCTGGCAGGCGGGCAGCAAGGTGTCGTACCGGGTGCAGGCGGGCGGCCTGCCGCTGGGCGACGGCTGGTACGGCCGGGCCGACTTGACCGTCGACATCAAGATCGGCCCGAAGCTGCTCATGACGGTGGACAACCGGACCAAGCGGATGGTGGTCACCCGGGACGGCTCGACGATCAAGACCATCCCGGTGAGCCTGGGCAAGAAGAGCACCCCGTCCTCCAGCGGCACGATGATCGTGATGGAGAAGCTGCGCAAGACCGTCTTCGACACGTACGACGAGCTGGGCCCCGAGGACGGCTACCGGACGAAGATCGACTACGCCCAGCGGTTGACCTGGGGCGGCGAGTTCATCCACGCCGCGCCTTGGTCGGAGGGGCAGCAGGGCACCACCAACGTCTCGCACGGCTGCGTGAACGTCTCGATGGCCAACGGCGCCTGGCTGTTCACCAACACCAAGGTCGGTGACCCGATCGTGGTCAAGGGCACCGAGCGCAAGCTGCAGCTCGGCAACGGCTGGACCGATTGGAACGTGAGCTGGGAGGAGTACGTCAAGGGCAGCGCCCTGCCGTACGAGCCGGCGGAGGACGGCGCGGACGACGCGGACGACCCGGATCTCTCGCCGAGCGAGACCCCCACCGCCTGAACCCGTGCCGCACCATCCCGGCACGGACGCTGAAGCCCTCAGCCGGAGCTTCTCACGGATCGGCTGAGGGCTGAGGCCCCACCGCGGCGGCGGCCTTCGTGGCGAGTACCACGGGCATCCCGACGTAGGGATCCTCGATGGGAGCACGTTGCTGACGAATCCGTTGGCGTACCTGCTCCAGTACGGCACCGGCAACGTAGTGCCGGCCCCGCCGCTCGCCGCGCGCCTCCAGCAGGCCGTGCTCGGCAAGTCGAGCAAGATCGCGACTGGCGGTACGCTCCTCGACCTGGGCGAGTTTGATGTAGAGGGGACGCCGCACCCGGTACCCGAGGACGGCCTCGTACAGCAGGCCCGTCACCCTCTCTGGAAGCGTCTCCTGCGCCACCAGAGCGTCGAGTTCGGCCCAGATCGCCGATGCCTCTTGGAATCGCCGGGCAACCGTCTGCGCCTGCATGTGATGAGCGCGCAGGTTGAACGACACCCAGAGATCCGCCGTGCCCTCGGGGCTCCACCGCCCTCTGCCGGTGATGGCGAGGACCCGGTAGTAGTCCTCGGTATTGCTGCCCAACCACTCTTCGATGCTGGAGAACGCCGGCTCGACGATGGCCTCCCGGGAGAGCACCAGGGTCTGCAGTGCACGCGCCATGCGGCCGTTGCCGTCCCGAAACGGATGGATCATGACCAGGTTCAGATGGGCCATCGCCGCCCTGACGAGTGGATCCGCAGGCTCGTCAGAGCGCAGATGCCGCGCCAGTTCCTCCAGCAGCCCAGGTACGTCGCCCGCGTCCGCACCCTCGTACACACGGCGGTCGGTGCGCTCGTCGTACACGTAGATCGGTCCGGACCGGTACTGCCCGGGGCTCTTCGACAGATCATGCGAAAGCATCATGTAGTGCATGCTGCGGATGACGGAGGTGTCGAAACGGAAATAGGGATCAGCGGCGCTCTGCAGAACGTAACCCAACGCCTGCCGATAGCCACGGATCTCCGCGAACGTCCGCTCGTCAGCGCTCAACGGTTCCTCGTCGTCCAGCGCGGCGGCGGCGTCGTCCTCGGCCACCACGTATCCTTCGATGCTGTTCGAGCCGAGGATGGCCCGGGCGAGCATGGTCTTACGCAGGCCTCCGGTCCAGCGCCGAGGCGTCCGGAGAACGTCGGCGAGAGTGCGCCGCATCTCGTGGATCTCGCCCAGGACCGAGCGATCTTTGCTGGTCAGTTCGGGCGTCGCGTAGATCATCATCGCTGTCCTTATGTCTCTATCAATGAGACAACGGTACGGCCCATGGCACCGTGGCGCAAAGAAAGAGACAAAGAGACATGACACCGGAACGGAACGGGTCAGGCCCCCTCGCGGGGAGGGGGCCTGACGTGTGGGGTGACTGATGGGAATTGAACCCACGACAACCGGGACCACAACCCGGTGCTCTGCCAACTGAGCTACAGCCACCATGCCGCCGCACCCGGTCGACTGCCCGGGGCGGGTGCGGAGAAATCATACCCCCACCACGGCCGACCGCGTCCAGCGGGTTGCCGGCGGGCGCTCAGAGGCCGGCGGCGATCGCCTTGGCGCTCTCCACGTCGGGCCCGGGCAGCGGGACGAAGATCGTACGCCGGTAGTACTCCAGCTCCCGGATGCTCTCCCGGATGTCCGCCAGGGCCCGGTGCGCCAGGCCCTTCTGCGGCTGGCCGAAGTACACCCGGGGGTACCAGCGGCGGCACAGCTCCTTGATCGAGGAGACATCGATCATGCGGTAGTGCAGGTGGGCGTCGAGGCGGGGCATGTCCCGGGCGATGAACCCCCGGTCGGTGGCGATCGAGTTGCCGCAGAGCGGGGCGGTCCGCGGATCCCTGACGTGGCGGGTGACGTAGTCGAGCACCCGCTCCTCGGCCTCGGCCAGGGTGATGGTGGAGCGGCGCACCTCGTCGGTGAGGCCCGACTTGGCGTGCATCGTCCGGACGATCTCCGGCATCGCGTCCAGCGCGGCGTCGTCAGCGTGGATCACCACGTCCACACCCTCACCGAGCACGTTGAGATCCGGATCGGTGACCAGCGCGGCGACTTCGATCAGCTTGTCGCCACCGAGGTCGAGCCCGGTCATCTCACAGTCGATCCAGACGAGAAGATCAGCCACCGGGACAGCCTACGCGCAGCCCAAGACTCGTGGCTGCGCGCCGCCGGGGTCACCGACCGCTAGGGTCTTCCCCGTGCCCGCCGAACCCGCCACACCACCCAGCGTCGACCTCGACGGCCCTGGTGACCGTATGGCGCGCCGGGTTCTGGGGGCGCTGGCGCTCGCGGCGGCGCTTCCGGCGCTCTACCTTCCGGGGACCGTCCACAACTTCTTCGACCTGAAGATCTACATGTCGGCGATGGACTGGTGGGCGGCCGGCCACCCGCTCTACGACTACGTGCAGCCGGATCGGGTGCAGGGGGAGCTGTACTTCACCTATCCCCCGTTCGCCGCGCTGCTCCTGCTGCCGTTCTCCTGGCTGAAGCTGGGCGCCACGGTGGCGATCTTCACCGGGCTGACCCTGCTCGGCGTGGTGGTCACCACGAAGTGGCTGCTCGATCCGGTGATCCGTCGGCACCGCCTGCCCCACCTGTTCACCCTCGTGGTCGGGATGCTGCTCGTGCTCGGGGTGGAGAGCACCCGGGAGACGATCACCTTCGGGCAGATCAACATGCTGCTGGTGGTGCTGATCCTGGCCGACCTGCTGTTCGCCGTACCCCGGGGCAGTCGCTGGGCCGGCGTGGGCATCGGCCTGGCGGCGGCGCTCAAGCTGTTCCCGGGCATCTTCGTGGTCTACCTGCTGGCCGGCCGGCGCTGGCGGGCGGCGACGGTGGCCGCGGCGACCGCCGCCGGGGCGACCCTGCTCGCCGCCGCGGTCGCACCCGCGGACTCCTGGCGGTTCTGGACGCACGAACTGTGGGCCACCGACCGGGTCGGCCGCACCGACTACACCGGCAACCAGTCCCTGTTCGGCCTGCTGAGCCGGCTCACCGCGCCGGAGGAGCCGAGCCGGCTGGTCTGGTTGCCGCTGGTCGCGGCCGTCGTCGGGTACGGGCTGTGGCGGGCGGTGCGGGCGTCGCAGGCCGGGGACGCGCTCACCGGCCTGACGCTGACCGGGTTGGTCGCGGCGTTGATCAGCCCGATCACCTGGACGCACCACATCTACTGGTTCATCCCCGCCGTGGTGATCATTGCCGACGCGGCGTTGGGCGCGGATCCGCGCACCATCGCCGGTGCGCGCCGGCGCCGCCGGCTGGTGACGCTCGCCGTCGCCACCACCGCCATCATCGTGTACGGCGTGGTGTCCTTCTACGACTGGGGAGTCGCGCCCTCGCCCACCGACAGCCCGTGGGAGTTCCTGCTCCGCAACGCGTACGTGCTGCTCTGCCTGGCGCTGCTGGTCGTCCTGCCGGTGCGCCCCAAGGCCGACGTGCCGCAGCGGCGAGGCACAAAGACGGACACTCTTCCCGAGACGCCCATCCACCGGTAATCTCCCCCGATAACACCGATTTCCCCCGGTGAAGGGGCGGCCCTCCGCGTCGGCAGCACGGAGGGCCGCCCACTCCGCGAGGTTAGCGGGGTGGGGCGGAAGGGCGGAGGGAGCGGGGAGGAAGGTGGGGAGCGGGGAGGTCGGCGAGGGTTTCGGGGCGGGGTACGGGGCCGATCGCCGCTCGGGTGGTGGCGGGCACCGCCGCGGCCACCGAGACGAGTTGACGCTCGGGCAGCCGGCGAGGGCCGGGCTGCGCCGGGGCACCCAGGCCGCTGAGCGAACTCACCCCGAGCCGCCCGGCGAGCAGCGGCACCTGATCCGGCTCGACCACGAAGACCACCTCGCGCGGGTGAACCGGGCGCAGCAGCACCAGCGCGGCCAGGATCACCAGCAGCGTTCCGCCGGCGAGCGAGCCCCAGGTCGCCGGGGCGATCCACCCGGCGCGTAGCTCCGCGCGCAGGTCCAGGGTCACCTCGGCCCCGCCGTCGGGCCGCATCAGCACCAGGCTCAGCCGCTGACCGGCCAGGTCGCCCGGGCTCCATTCGAGGACGCCGGCGCCGGCGCGCACCCAGAAGGTCTGTGCGGCGGGCCCGGCCGGCACGGTCGGCGGCGTACCGTCCGGCGGGGTGACCTGCTCCAGGCGGACCGGCAGCGGACCCCTGGCCAGCGCCATGCGCTGGACCACGGCGTGCGGTGTCCCCGTCAGCCACCGCTGCGCCTCCTCGGCCGGGGCCAACCCGACGAAGGCCGGCCCGTCGGGGGTGCGCGCATCCAGCCGCAGCCGGGCCTGCCCGCCCCGGGCGAACGGCACCTCCTGCCGCACCAGCGCGTCGAGGTCGGCCACCACCACCGCGTGCCCGGGGGTCTGCACGGTCTCGAACCGGGCGGTGAAGGCCCCGCCGGGGTCGGCGTGGCCGGTCAGCAGACCGAGCGCGGCGGCGCCGAGCAGCGCGGTGGTACCGATGGTCAGCATCAGCATTCCGGTCAGCGCCCACACGAAACGCATCCGCCCTGTCCCCCTCCGTAGCCAGATACCCGGCCGACCTTACCTATGTCGACCGGCCAATCAGCGGATATCCACGGCACGGACGTCGAAAACGGGCGGGCCCACCGGGTGATCCCGGCGGGCCCGCAGCTCTGTCGGTGGTCAGGACGTCGACGCCGCCTCGTCGCCCTGGGCCGCGCCGCTCTCGACCGCGTCGCTCTCGCGCCGGGTACGCGCGAACGCCAACCCGCCGAGCGCCAGCCCGCCGAGCCCGGCGATCAGGCCGGCGAGACCCAGCCCGACGGCCAGCCCGTTGCCGTCATCGCCGTCGTCCGCGCCGGCCGCTGCGGCGGGCGACTCCTCCGGTGCCGCCGTCGGTGCGTCGGCGGCCGCGGCGGTGAGGGTGAGCACCGGCGCCGGGCTGGCCGGCTCCTCGCCGCCGGGCTCCGGCTCGTCGATCCAGCGCACCACGGCCCCGTCGGAGTAGGTCTGCAGCGCCTTGAAGACCATCTGGTCCACCTCGGGCAGCGGGCCCAGGGAGACCGGGAACTCCTGGAAGGTGCCCGGCGCGATCGCGGCCCCCTCGCCGGCGGTCCAGGTGACCTTGGACACCACCTCGGTGATCTCGCTGCCGTGCACCTGCACCGGCGGGTCGACCTGGCGCTTCTCCACCGCCACCGTCCAGCCGGGCACCGGCATCGTCGACACCGAGCCGACCGGGGCGTTCTCCGGCAGGAAGACCTCCAGCTTGGTGGTCGACGCCGTGTCGCTCTCGTTCGGCACCCGGAACGCGAACCGGCCGTAGCCGCCCTGGGTCGCCTCCCTCGGGTTGACGGTGACGTGGGCCGACGCGGGGGCCACGAAGCCGAACACGGCCGCGGCGACGGCGCCGAGCGTCAGGGCGGCAGCGGCGGCAGTGGTACGCCGGTGACGGATCATCGATGGAACCTCTCTAACGGATGGGCACGGTGGCGGTCACCGTGGCCTGGTCGATCTCGGTGGTACGGGCGGTGACGCGCAGCTCCCACTCCCCCGCCGCAGGCAGGTTGATCTCCCCGGTGGCGTGGTTGTCGGTAAGCGGGAGCAGCGGGACGGTGATCGGCTCGATCCCGGCCGACGGCAGGGCGACGGAGGCGGACCACTCCACGACCGGCTGCGGCTGGTTGTCGAGCGTGTACGCGTAGAAGTGCACGGAGTTGTTGCCCCGCTCGGCCGGCGACATCTCGATCTGCATCGAGTAGAGGGAGCTGTCCACCGTGGTGGTGAAGTAGCCGCTGTCGGCGGCGGACACGTCCCCCGAGACGCTACGGGCCGGGGTGGTCTGCACCAGGCTGGCCGACACACCGAGCACGATCGTGGTGATCGCCAGCTCCACCCAGATCGCGCGGCGCACCGGGGCCGGTCGGCTGGCCGCCACCCGGGTGCGCACCAGATGCCGGGAATACGCGGCCACCGCGAGGACCACACCGAAGAGCCCGATCTTGGCCAGCACCAGCTGCCCGTACGAGGTGTTCATCAGTGCCGTCGGAGTGCCGACCTCGATCAGCGCCTGGACGATGCCGGCGAGCAGCAGGGCGGAGATCGCCAGGGCGGCCCAGCGCGACCAGATCGGCAGGATCGCGCCCAGCTCCCGTTCGTCCGCCCGGGGCAGCAGGAACACGGCGAGCATCACCAGCCCGCCCAGCCACACCGCCATGGCGCCCACGTGCACCGCGTCGACGAGCACCGACACGGCCGGCGCGGGCGAGGCCGCCGGGTGACCGGACAGCGGCCAGGTGAGCAGTGATCCCGCCCCGAGCACACCGAGGACCACCAGGTCGGCGCGGCTCACCGAGCCGGCCAGCAGGGGTCGGAGCAGGAGCACCGCCGCGGCCAGAATGCCCAGCCGGACGAGGTGGGCCGCGCCGAAGGCACTGCCGAGCACCAGCCTCAGCCCGTCGCCGGTGACGTCGAACGGCCCACCGCCGTTGGTGTACGGCACCTGCAGCAGTGTCACCGCGACCGTGGCGAGCGCCACCAGCCCGAGACCGATCCAGGCCAGCCGGGCCGGTCCGCGCCGGGACAGTCGGCGCGGCCAGAGCAGTGCGAGCACCAGCGCCGGCCCGACGACCAGCAGCAGGCCCGCGTAGCCGACGAACTTGGCGACCTTGATCGCATTGCCGACCGCCGGGTCGGCCCGGCCGTCGTCGCCGGTGTCCACGGGCGGTTCGGAGGGCGCGCCGACGGAGTAGGTGAACGCGCCGGAGACCGGGTGGCTGTCTGCGGAGATCACCCGGTACGTGACCAGGTAGGTGCCGTTGCCGCCGGAGGAGTCGACGGGGATGTTGACCACGCCGCCGTTGAAGATCGGCTCGCCCCGGTCCGCGCGGGACCCGTCCGGTGCGATGATCCGGATCCTGTCGGGCACCCTGCGGACCGTCTCGCTGAAGGTGAGCACCACCTCGGCCGGTCCGGTGGGCACCACGGCGGATGCGGCGGGGCTGCTGCTGGAGAGCACGGCGTGTGCGCTGGCCGGGCTGGCCGGGGCGAGCAGCAGGGCGACGACGGTGACCAGCAGGCCGGCAGCGGCGGCCAGCCGGGCGAATCGGCGGTGGGCGGCAGTCATGCCGCCCATCGTCGCCGACAACACCCGTTTCAAGCGAGCAACAAACATCGATGGATGACGATACCCCATGATCGAGCGCGAGCGCGCAGTCGTGGGGCCGGGCGTCATATGCGGGTAGTCGGCCGAAACCCGGCAGAAGTTCCCGAAGTGGCGCAGCCCATGGAAGGGTCGAAGGACCCTGCTGCTCAGCGTGGCGCCGCGTAACCTGGGTTGTCGTGATCCCCGCTCCGCGCGATACTCCCCCGCGCGACACCGACACCGGCGCGTACCCGCCGGAGCCGACCGTCGAGTCGGCCACCGGCTGGGCGCTGGCGGCCCGCGACGGCGACCCGGCCGCCCTGGCCGCCTTCGTGCGCGCCACCCAGGCCGAGGTGTGGCGGTTCGCGGCGGCGCTGGTCGATGCCGACAGCGCCGACGATCTCACCCAGGAGACCTACCTGCGGGCGTTGCGCGCGCTGCCCGCCTTCGAGGGGCGCTCCAGCGCCCGCACCTGGCTGCTCGGCATCGCCCGGCGGACCTGCGCCGACCACCTGCGCACCGTGGTCCGGCGGCGGCGGCTCGACCAGCGGCTCACCGCGCACGCGTACACCGACGTGCCGCATCCCGACCCGGCCGGACAGCTCGGCGCGGCCGACCTGGTCCGCCGGTTGGCCGCCGAGCGGCGCAGCGCGTTCGTGCTGACCCAGCTGCTGGGCCTGTCGTACGCCGAGGCCGCCGCGGTGGAGGGCGTGCCGGTGGGCACCATCCGGTCGCGGGTCGCGCGGGCCCGGGCCGACCTGGTCGACGCGGCCGGCGAGGCGCTGGCCGGGTGAACGCGAACCCGCTGCGCACCTGGCGCCCGTGGCTCGGGCTCGCCGTCCGGCTCGGCCTGGCCGGGGTCTGGCTGTACGCGGGCTGGTCGAAGGTCGGCGACCTGGCCGGCTCCGGCCGCGCGGTGCACGCCTACCAGGTCCTGCCGTACGACGTGGCCATGGTGGTCGGCGCGGCGCTGCCCTTCGTCGAGTTGGCCCTGGGCCTGCTGCTGGTGCTCGGGCTCGCCACCCGGCTGGCCGCCGGGGTCTCGGTGGCGCTGCTGCTGGTCTTCATCGCGGGCATCGCCTCGGCCTGGTCGCGCGGGCTGGCGATCGACTGCGGCTGCTTCGGCGTGGGCGGCGACCTGCCGGCCGGGCAGAGCCCCAGCTACCTCCCGGAGATCCTCCGGGACATCGGCTTCCTGGCGCTGGCCGGGTTCCTGCTGATCTGGCCCCGCTCCGCCGTCTCGGCCGACGGTGTGCTGACGGGCAAACCGGTGGAGGACGAGGATGAGTAGTCGTAAGGGGCGCAAGGACGCGGCCCGGGTGGTCCGGGAACAGCTGGCCCGGGAGCGGCGCCGCAAGCGGACGCTGTGGATCTCACTCGGTGCGGTGGTCGTGCTGGTCGTCGCCGGCCTGATCGGCTGGAGTGTCTGGTCGAGCCAGGAGTCGGAGGAGTTCACCGCGCCGCCGGGCGCCAACGACGCCGGCACCGGCATCGTGGTCGGTTCCGGGCCGGTGACCGTCGACATCTACGAGGACTACCTCTGCCCGGCCTGCAAGCAGTTCGAGCAGGCCAGCGGCGGCACCATCGAGCAGTTGGTCAGCGAGGGCAAGGTGCGGGTGGTGTACCACCCGGTGGCGTACCTGAACCGCTTCTCCAGCACCGAGTACTCGACCCGGTCCTCGGCCGCGTCCGGCTGCGCCGCCGAGGGTGGCAGGTTCACCGAGTTCGGCAAGGCGCTGTTCGAGCGGCAGCCGCCGGAGGGTGGCGCCGGGCTGAGCGACGACGAGTTGATCGACATCGGCGCCGGGGTCGGGCTGGACCGCGACGCCTTCGGCACCTGTGTCCGCGACGGGAAGTACCGGTCGTGGACGGCGCACGTCACCGCCGAGGCGAGCCGCGCCAACATCACCGGCACGCCGAGCATCCTGGTCGACGGGCAGCCGGTACGGGAGTGGACGCCGGAGAACATCACCGCCGCCGTGGAGGCGGCCGGCCGGTGACCCGGACCCTGCTGACCCGGGCCGGGCTGCTGCTCGCCGGCACGGTCACCGCGATCCTCGCGACCGCCGCCCCCGCCCTCGCGCACGGCGCGGACGCGCCGAACGGCACGGACTACCGCGTCGAGGTCGCCGAGGTGGCCCCCGCCCGGCCGGAGCTGCGGGTACGGGTGGTCGAGGCGGGTGCCCGGCTGGAGCTGACCAACACCGGCGGCGAGCCGGTCGAGGTGATCGGCTACTCGGGTGAGCCGTACCTGCGGGTCGGTCCGGACGGTGTCTTCGAGAACACCCGGTCGCCCGCGACGTACCTCAACCGCACCATCGTCGGGGACTCCGCGCTGCCCGCCGAGGTGGATCCGGCCGCCGCGCCGCAGTGGCGACGCGTCGACGGCGGGACGACGGTCCGCTGGCACGACCAGCGCGCCCTGTGGCGTGAGCCGGAACCGCCGGCAGCGGTCCGCGCCGCACCCGACCGCGAGCACCGGGTACGCGACTGGGTGGTGCCGCTGCGCGACGCGGAGGGGCCGGTGGAGGTCCGCGGCACCCTGGACTGGGTGCCGCCGCCCGACGCGTACCCCTGGTGGGTGGCCGCCACGCTCGGCGCGCTGGCGGTGGGCGCGCTCGGCCTGCTGCCGGCGGCCTCGGTCCCGGGCCGGCGGGCGCTGCTCGGCCTCGGCGGGCTGCTCGGCGTCGGCGGGGTGGCGGCGGTGGCGCTCGCCGTCGGGCGGGTGCTGGACGCCGGAGCGGAGGGGGTCGGCGGGGTGTTGGTCGGCCTGCTGACCGGCCCGGTGTGGGCCCTGCTGACCGGCCTCGGCGCGATCGTCGCCGGTGGTTGGGCGATGACCGGCACGTCGGCCCCGGACGGCCGGCCCCACGCCAACTTCGTGGTGGCGCTGGCCGGGGCATGCCTGGCGCTGTTCGCCGGGGTGACCAACGCCGCCGGGTTCGCCCGTGCCGTGCTCCCGGTGCCGTGGCCGGCCACGGCCGCCCGGGTGCTGGTCCTCCTCGTCGTCGTCGCCGGTGCCGGCGCGCTGGCCGCCGCGTACCTGCGCCTGCACGCCGCCGGCCGCCGCGCGCCGTCGACCGTCAGTCCCTGACCGGGCTGGACCTCCGGGTGGGACGGAACGGGTAGGGCAGTTCGAGACGGTGCCGGGCCAGCAGGTCCTCGTCGTCGAGGAGTGCCGGCGTCGGGCCGTCGGCCACGATCCGCCCGCCGTCGAGGATGATCGAGCGGTCGCAGAGTTCGAACGCGTACGGCAGGTCGTGGGTGACCATCAACAGGGTCACCGGCAGGGCGCGCAGGATGCCGGCCAGTTCCCGCCGGGCCGCCGGGTCGAGGTTGGACGACGGCTCGTCGAGCACCAGGATCTCCGGGCGCATGGCGAGCACGGTGGCCACCGCCACCCGGCGGCGCTGCCCGAAGGAGAGGTGGTGCGGGGCGCGGTCACGGTGCTCGGACATGCCCACCGCGGCCAGTGCCTCGTCCACCCGGGCGGTCAGTTCCGCCCCGCGCAGCCCGAGGTTGGCCGGCCCGAACGCCACGTCCTCGGCGACGGTGGGCAGGAAGAGCTGGTCGTCCGGATCCTGGAAGACGATGCCCACCCGGCGACGGATCTCCGCCAGCCGCGCCCGGTCCCGGTTCACCGCCAGGCCACCGACGACGATGTCGCCCTCGGTCGGGGTCAGGATGCCGTTGAGGTGCAGCACCAGCGTGGTCTTGCCGGCCCCGTTCGGGCCGAGCAGGGCGACCCGCTCGCCCCGCGCCACCGTCAGGTCGACGCCGTGCAGCGCGACGTGGCCGTCCGGGTAGGCGTACCGGACGCCACGGACGTCCAGGCTCGGCGCGGTGGGCTGCACGCTTCGATCATGTCAGGACGGCGGCGGTGGCGGCGACGGTGCCCGCCAGCATCGGCACCGTGGCGGCGATCAGCCACTGGCCGGTCGTCGCCGCACCCGCGCCCTGCCACACCGGCATCCGACCGGCGTAGCCGCGCGACAGCATCGCCAGGTAGACCCGCTCGCCCCGCTCGAAGGCGCGCAGGAACAGCGCGCCGATCCCGGCGGCGAAGCCGCGCAACTGCCACACGAAGCGCGGATCGTCACCCCGGGAGATCCGGGCCACCCGCATCCGGCCGGCCTCGCCGACCAGCACGTCCAGGTAGCGCAGCATGAAGGTGGCGATCTGGGTGAGGATCTGCGGGCAGCGCAGCCGGTCCAGCCCGACGATCAGGTCGCGGGTGGTGGTGGTCGCCGCCAGCAGCAGCGACGCCCAGACGCCCAAGGTCCCCTTGGCGATGATGTTCCACGCCCCATAGAGGCCGTCGACCGAGAGGCTCAGCCCGGCCACGTCCATCCGCTCGCCGGCGCCGAGGAACGGCAGGGCGAAGGCGAAGAGCACGAACGGCAGCTCGATCGTGGACCGCAGGAGCAGCCAGCGGGCGGTCACCCGGGCCAGCGCCGCGACGGCCGCGACCAGCAGGGCGTACGCGCCGAAGGCCCAGAGCGCCTCGCGGGGGGTGGCGACCACGGCGATGGTGAACGCCACCATCGCCGCGATCTTGACCTCGGGCGGCAGCCGGTGCACCGGCGAGTCGGACTCCCGGTACAGCACGTGGGCGTGCCCGGCCCCCATCCGACCGCTACCCCTGGCTCGGGGCGGGCGCGCCCGGCCGCTCCGCGTCCGACGACCCGGCCGTGCCCGACGACCCGGTCGCGTTCGGCGCCTGCTCCGGGCCGCGCCGGCGGACCAGCCAGAAGGCGCCGCCGGCCACCGCGAAGGTCAGCAGGACGCCCAGCACTCCGGAGAGCCCGGTGGAGAGGTAGTCGTTGTCGAGGCCGGCGATGCCGTAGTCGGCCAGCGGCCCGCCGATCTCGTGCTCCTTTGCCTCCTCGGCCGGGCAACTGCCGCCGGTGATCTCGTCGTCGGCGTTGA
This sequence comes from Micromonospora sp. WMMD1082, assembly GCF_029626175.1. Lineage (NCBI taxonomy): Bacteria > Bacillati > Actinomycetota > Actinomycetes > Micromonosporales > Micromonosporaceae > Micromonospora > Micromonospora sp. WMMD1082. The sequence goes on from NZ_JARUBM010000002.1 coordinate 621,556, forward strand.
AGGTGCAGCCCTCCCGCAGCGACGAGTCCAGCCCGTCGGGGTGGGACGAGGCGAAGTTGCTCACCACGCCGGCCAGCAGCAGGGCCACCAGCAGGCCACCGGCGATGAAACCCCAGGACCGCTTCCTCACTTGACACCTCCGACGACCGGGGCGGATGCCGGCGCGGCCGGCTTCAGGGCGCGCAGCGCGTACACCAGGTCGGGGCGGACCTTCGCCACGGTGACCACAGTGGTGGCCGTGATCAGGCCCTCGCCGATGCCGATGAACAGGTGGGACACGGCCATGGTTCCGGCCAGACCGGCCAGGTTGCCGCCCAGGTCGGTGGTGCCGCCGAGCCAGTACTGCAGCACGAAGCCCATCGCCGCGACCACCACGCTGACCAGCGCGGCGACGAAGGCGGTGACCGCCAGCCCGGTCGGCGTACGCGGCAGCACCCGTAGCAGCAGCGCGATCAGCAGGTACGCCACCGCGATGCCGATGACGGCCATGTTGGTGATGTTGAGACCGAGCATGGCCACTCCGCCGTCGCCGAAGACGAGGGCCTGCACCACGAGCACCACCGCGACGCAGAGCGCGCCGACCCAGGGCCCGACCAGCATGGCGGCGAGCGCGCCGCCGAGCAGATGGCCGCTGACCCCGGCGGTGAAGATCGGGAAGTTGAGCATCTGCACCGCGAAGATGAACGCGGCGACGAGGCCGGCCATCGGCGCCAGCCGGTCGTCCAGGTCCTGCCGGCCGCGCGCGACGCAGAACGCCATCGCCGCCAGCGCGATCGCCGCGAAGACCGCCGCGACGGGACCGTTGATGATCCCGTTCGAGATGTGCATCGCCAGAATGTCCACGCGACCTCCCACGTGTCGGCGGGCCCGTGCCCGCCGGCAGGGGTGAGCCTATTTCCCATACCACGCTGTTGCCAATATCTGGCAAGAAACACGGCCTGCCAATAGTTGGCAAACACCGACCCTGATCATGTTTGCCGTCCGTACCGGGGCGGGGCGGCGGGCGCGGGGGCCGCGCCGGGCGGCGGTAGGGTCGTGCCATGACCGCACCCGCTCGCCTCTCCCCCGGTGACCCGGCGCCCGAGTTCAGCCTCCCCACCGACACCGGTGGGCAGCTCACGCTGGCGGACCTGCGCGGCCGCAAGGTCATCCTGTACGCCTACCCGGCCGCCATGACCCCCGGCTGCACCAAGCAGGCCTGCGACTTCCGCGACTCGTTTGCCTCGCTGAAGGCCGCCGGTTACGAGGTGGTCGGCATCTCACCGGACAAGCCGGCGAAGCTGGCGACGTTCCGCGAGCGCGACGCGATCACGTTCCCGCTGGTCGCCGACACCGACAAGGTGGTGCTGACCGCGTACGGCGCGTACGGCGAGAAGCAGTTGTACGGCCGCACCGTGACCGGGGTCATCCGCTCGACGTTCGTCATCGACGAGGACGGCAAGATCGAACGGGCGCTCTACAACGTCAAGGCCACCGGTCACGTCGCCAAGCTGCGCCGCGACCTCGGCCTGGACTGACGGCGCGACCCGGGCCGCACCGAGGGGCGACCGCGCAGACGGTGTGACGGCACAACCGGTTCAGCTCCACAGTGCGCCGGACGGACGCCGCTGTCCGGCGACGGTCTAGACTCTCTCAGGCTGGCGGGAGTGGCGTAACAGGCAGCCGCGCAGGTCTTAGGAACCTGTGTCCGTGAGGACGTGGGGGTTCGAATCCCCTCTCCCGCACCGTGAGGATGACCGAGGTGAGTCTGCGTTTCGTCCTCGACCCCGAGCTGACCCCTGACCTGCGTGAACGGATCGTCGCGCTCTGGGTCGACGTGACCAACGCCGGCGGCGCGGTCGGCTTCGTTGCTCCGATCACCGCCGAGCAGGTACGCACGATCGCCGACCCGACGCTCGCCGGCATCGCGGACGGTCCGGACCGGCTGCTGCTCGGCTACGACCATGACCGGCTGGTGGCCATGGCGATCTTCACCGATCCACGCTTCCACCTGAAGACGCATCTGCGGGTCCTCACCCGGGTGATGGTCCACCCCGACACGCAGGGCCGCGGCTTCGGCGCGGCGCTGATGCGCGAAGCCGAGCGGATCGGCCGTCACCTCGGGCTGGCCGCCCTGCACGTGACCGTGCGGGACGGGCTCGGGCTGGACCGCTTCTACCGGCGGCTCGGTTACCAGGAGGTGGGCCGCTGGCCCCGCGCCCTACGCGTCGCCCCCGGCGACGACCGCGACGAGATCCTCATGTGGCTCAACCTGACCAACACGTAACAGCCCCACCCCACCCCACCCCACCCCACACCCCGTTGATCATGAGGTTGACGAGTGTCTTGGAGATCGAAGTCGACGCCAACCTCATGATCAACTTGGGTGAGTGGGGGTGGGGGTGGCGCAGGTGGGGGGTGGGGTGGGTGGGGGTGGGGGGTCGGCGGGCGCCGCGGCCGCTGGGAGCGGCGGGGGTGCGGTCGTCGCGCTGGCATCCGGTTCCGGGCTGGCCGAGGGCGACCGTGCGGCAGTCGTCGACCGGGGCGGTGGCGTCGACCGGGGCGAAGACGACGGTCGGGCCGCTACGGCGCCGTACATCCGGACGGCGCCGCGCTGCACCTGGCCGGGAGCCATCCTGATGCCGGTGGCGGTGACCCGGTGGCCCCGGGTGTCGGTGACCCGGATCTGGTACGGGCCGGGACCGGCACCGGAGTCGATCACCCAGTAGTTGTAGCTCTCCCGGTCGGCCGCCCGCCACGCACCCGAGCTGCCCTGGCGTACCTCGACGGAACGCAGCGGGTTGCCGTGGCCGGCGACCAGCACGGCGAACCACCACTGCGACGCGCCCTCCTTGATCCGGAAGGTGAGCGGGCCGGGCAGCGGCGGGTCGGCGAGCAGGCGGTAGCTGACGTCGACGACGCCCTGCACCGGGTCGGCGATCCGGGCGAATGCCTCCCTGGACAGGTCGACATGACCGGGAGCGCACTCGGGGCATTGGTCCATCACCATGACGCGCACCGTGCCCTTCGGCCCGGTCACGTCGAGATATCCGCCGCAGGACGCACCGTCGGCGTACCCGTCGGGGCCGAGCGCGACGTAGAGCCGGTCGGCGGGGGCGGCGGGATAGGAGCAGTTGCCGCCCGCGCCCTTCGAGTCGTAGAAGGTGGCCTTTCCCTTGTGGAGGGTGCCAGCGGCGGGCGGGGCGAGCAGCGCACCGGCGGCCGGCAGGGCGCCGCCGGGACGGGCCGGCGCGGCGCAGGCGGGCGCGGCGCCCGAGCGGAGCGCGAGGCTGAGCCCGAAAACCGTGGCGAGCGTGGCGACGGCCCCGCCGGCCAGCCAACGACCCAGCTGGGAACGCTGGGCCGAGGTCCGGCCGGCGGGGCCGTCGGTTCCGTCGGTCACGTGGACACATGCTGCCTGAGCGGCAGCCGGCCGGACAAGCGAGCTAAGCGAAAGCTAAGAGAGATCAGCTCTGCCGGCCGGCGGTGTCGACCAGGCGACGCAGCGGCGCGACCGCGTCCGGTCGGCCACGCAGCGCGTCCTCGAGCCGGACCCGCCACACGCCGGCCTCGACCAGGTCACGGCCGTCGTCCGGGGCCACGCGCAGCCGGTCACGCGTCTCGCGCAGCGACCGCGCCATCTCGTCGCCCAGGAGTTCGCCCAGCTCACCGGCGATTCTGGTGAAGCGTTCGTCGTCGGGTACCGCCCCGACCAGCGTCCGGGCCGCGTCCCACGCCACCCGGGGATGATGGATCACCGACATCTCGGACTCCTCGGTCGAGCTTCCCTTCGGCCATCATCGATCCGACCGACCGTCGACGGCAAGCGATACCCGCCGGTCGGCGCCGGAGGTGAGCCGGGTGGTCAGTCGGTCAGCTCCAGCGGGTCGCCGAGCCGCAGGTGGCCGGCCTGGAGCGGGACGAGGTTCAGCCCGAACAGGAGCTTGCGGTCGATGTTGCGGTGCCGGGCGAGGGTACGCAGCGGTTCCCGGTCGCGTACCCCGGTCTCCTGGTCGATCGTGGTGACCAGGCAGCGGGCCGACGGGCCGGCGGCGCGGAAGCGGACCGCACCGATCCGCAGGCCGCGCCCGGCCCAGCCGTCCTCCGCCCAGGCGGGGGCGCCGTCGACGACCAGGTTGGGCCGGAAGCGGGCCATCGGCACCGGCTCCGCGCCCGCCGCGACGAGCCAGTCGCCGAGCGCCGCCAACGATGCGGTGCTGGCCAGCAGCACCGGGTACGCGTCGGCGAAGCTGACCTGGTCACCGGGGTCATACTCCTTGTCGCCCCGCCGGATGTGCCGGGCCGGCTGGGCGAGCCAGACCAGCCGGACCGGCCGGTCGAGCACCGCACCGAGCCAGGCATCCGCGGCGGGGCCGGCGGGTAGCGCGTCAACCCGCAGCAGCCGGCGGCGGAAGGTCCGCACCGCTACCGGCGCGGCACCGGCCGGTTCGGGCACCAGCAGCTCCGGATGGCCCTCCGCGCACAGCAGCAACCCGTCCGGTCCGCACCGGGCGTGCACCCGGACCAGCGCCGCGACGTCCCGCTGGGTGACACCGACCCCGTCGGCGTCGACAATCATCCAGCGACGATCGCCGTCCAACCCCCACGGTCGCACGCCGGCCTCGTCGTGGCCGAGGCCGTGACAACCCTTGACCGGGTACGTGTTGATCTCGCTCAGCCGCACCCGCCTACCATGCCACGCCGATACCGTCCCCCGGGTACCAGTGATTCGCGGGGGTCTCCCGGTAGGCGAGGAACCGCCGGCCGGTGCGTTCGGCGTGCTCGGCCAGCACGTTGGTGTGGGTGACGTTGTCGGTGAGCAGCATCGCGCCCGGGGCCAGCTTCGGCTCGACGGCGTCGAACTCGCGCCGCTCGTACGCCCGGCTGTGGTCGCTGTCGTGCAGGAACAGGTCGACCGGCCGGTCCAACCCGGTGATCGACTCGACCGAGTCGCCGATGACCAGGTCGATCACGTCCGACCAGGGCGCGGTGCGGGCGAGGTACCCGGCCTCGGGGTTGATGTCGATGGAGCTGACCCGACCGGGGTGCCCCTCGGCGGCGTTACGCAGCAGCGCGGCGGCCAGTACGCAGCTGCCGAGCCCCTTGTCGACACCGGTCTCCACGATGTGCTCCGGCCGGCGGGCGCGGACGATCGCGTACCAGCCGATGCGGCGGGCGTACCGGACCTGCCGGTCGGCCAGGCCGCGGCGGGCGGCGCTGGCGACGGCCGAGGTGATGTGCTGCCGCAGCGCGTCATCCGACTCGATCTCCGCAAGGTATTCGCGGACCTGCTTGACCGGCAGCTCGCAGACGACGCTGACGAACCAGGCGAGATGGCTACGACTGAGCTTGGTCAGCTCGTACGTGTAGTTGTGATGTTCCCGGGAGGCGACCAGCCAGCGGGCCGAGGTGCGTAGCACCTTGGCGTCGTGACGGGCGACGGCGACCAGGCGTTTCGGAAAGGCGGCGACGGGGGCGAGGCGGGTACGCGCGATCGCCCGACGCAGTTTGACGGCATCCACCGCTGGGTTCTACCAGACCGAGGGAAACACCGGGGTAACAAATGGGGACGGGTCGATCGGGGCATTTCTACAATGTCCACCCGGCACCCCGGTCCCGGCATATGCCGAAACACGAATGGAACGGATGGGGGAATGCGCGCGGGAAGCCGAAATCAGTAGCATCCTTCGCATGCACCAACACCACGGGGATATCGAGACCGAGACGCTGCTCTTCGACCGGCCGCCGGCGGCGTCGACCGCCGACGAGCAGTCGACGCCGGAGCCGACCACCGAGAGCCCGCCGCGGCGCCGTCGATGGCGGCGGATCGCGCTGATCAGTGGCCTGGTCGTGGTGCTGCTCGCCGGAGCCGGCATGGTCGCCGGTGGGCTGTACTACCGCTCGGTCGAGTCCAGTATCGAACGGGTCGACGCCTTCGAGGGCGTCCCGGAGGAGTCCCGGCCCCAGGTCGTGGCGACCGGCGCCATGAACATCATGATCCTGGGCAGCGACTCGCGCGACCCGGACAACACCTCCGGATCCCGCACCGACACGATCATCCTGGCCCACCTGCCGAAGGACCGTTCGAGTGCCCAGCTCATCTCGATCCCCCGGGACACCTGGGTGAGCGTGCCGAGGTCCGCCGAGGGGCGGGGCGGCCGGGATGCGAAGATCAACGCCGCGTACGCCTGGGGTGGCGTGCCGCTGATGGTGCAGACGGTCGAGAAGTTCACCGGCGTCCGCATCGACCACGTAACGATGGTCGACTTCGCCGGCTTCAAGGAAATCGTCGACGCGCTCGGCGGCATCGAGATCACCGTCGAGAAGGGCTTCACCTCGCGGCACTCGCTCAATCCGGACGGCCGGCGGGAGTTCGCCGCGGGCAAGCAGACCATGGACGGGGCCGCCGCCCTGGACTACGCCCGCGAGCGGTACGCCTTCGCCGACGGTGACTTCACCCGCATCAAGCACCAGCAGCAGGTCATCAAGGCGATCCTGGACAAGGCCGCCTCCGGTGGCACGCTCGCCAGCCCGGCGAAGCTCAACTCGTTCGTCCGGGCCACCGCGGACGCGGTGGCGGTGGACGAGTCGATGTCCCTGTTGGACCTCGGGATGGAGCTGCGCCACCTGCGCGGCGGCAACCTCGACTTCTACACCTGCCCGACCAAGGGCACCGGCCGGATCGGCAACGAAAGTGTCGTGCTGGCCGACACGGCAAAGGCAGAGCGGCTCTTCGACGCGGTCCGCCGCGACTCGGTGCCGGACATCCAGTCCGCCGCGAAGTAGGAAGGTGAACCGAGCTTTCCTACGATGGCGGTCAATATCGCCCGGCCGTATCCTGCGGTCGCCCTGAGTCTTGTTGCGCGGCCGAGGGTTCCACGGGGGGAGCGCCAACCATGACAGGCCAACCGACGATGAGCCATCCCGCGCCCGCCGGGCCGTTCGGTGGGCTGCCCGAGCAGGCGACGCCGCGACGGCACGACATCGCCGCTGACCAGGCCTGCCTGGCCGAGCTGGCCGCCCCCGCGCGGGCCGCCCCGGCCATGGCCGCCGCTCCGACGACCGCCCCGGCCATGGCCACCGCTCCGGTGACCGCTGCCGCCGGGGTCGCCGGGGCACGCGCCGGTCTGCAGACGACCGCGGTCCTGCCGTACGCCCGGTCCCGGGCCTCGTCCCGCACACGCTGGGTGCGCGCGTGGATGATGACGCTCCCCATCGACGTCGCCGCGCTGCTCACCCCGTTGGCGCTGAGCCAGAACTACTGGCGCGGGACGCTGGCCAACGCCGTGCTCACCGTGGCCATCTTCGCGGCCGGCGGGCTCTACCGCCCCCGCCGGCACGTGAGCATCCTCGACGAGCTGCCGGGCCTCGGCGGCCGGCTGCTCGCCTCCGCCGCGGTGGTGGCCATCATCGCGGCGGAGCGGCACTCGTCGGTCGCGTACGTCGGCGGTTTCATGCGGGGCGTGGCGCTCTCGGCTCTGTTGGTGATCGCCGGTCGGGCGCTCAGTCGTGCCCTCACCATCCTGACCCGCAAGCGCCGGTGGGTGGAGCACAACGCCATCATCATCGGCAGCGGGCCCATCGGGCTCGAACTGGCCCGGATGCTGCGCCGCTACCCGCGCTACGGCCTCCGGTTCGTCGGGTGCGTGGACGCACCATCGCGACAGGAGACCGGGACGCTCCCGCTCACGGGCAGCCTGGACGACCTGGAGAGCCTGATCCGGCTGGTGGACTGCGAGGTCCTGATCATCGCCGATCCGGACTGCCCGGAGTCCGCCCTCATGGAGACCCTGCTCCGGCCCCGCAGCTCCCGCTGCGACCTGTGGGCGGTGCCACGCCTGTGGGGCTCCCGCTCCCAGGGCGGATATCCCGACCACATCGGCGCCATCCCGATCGTCAAGATCAGCGACATCACGTTCTCCGGTCCACGGTGGGCCATCAAGCGGGCATCGGATCTGCTGTTCTCCGCCGTCGCGCTGATCACGCTGAGCCCGCTGCTGCTGCTCTGCGCCATCGCCACCCTCGCTGACGGCGGCCGGGGCATCTTCTTCCGCCAGGAGCGGATCGGCCGGCACGGCCGACCGTTCAAGGTCATCAAGTTTCGGACCATGCGCCCGGTGGACGAGCAGGAGGCGCAGACCAACTGGTCCATCGCCCACGACCGGCGCGTGGGCCTGATCGGCCGGTTCATGCGCCGCACGTCGTTGGACGAGTTGCCCCAGCTGTGGAACATCCTGCGCGGCGAGATGAGCGTGGTCGGTCCGCGCCCCGAGCGGCCGTACTTCGTGGAGAAGTTCTCGGCGGAGTACCCGAACTACGCGGCGCGCCACCGGGTTCCCGTCGGGCTCACCGGCCTCGCGCAGGTCAGTGGCCTGCGCGGTGACACCCCGATCTCCGACCGGGCCCGGTTCGACAACTACTACATCGAGAACTGGTCGCTCTGGCTCGACGTGAAGGTCGTGCTGCGTACGGTCGCGGAGGTGTTCCGCGCCGGCGGGCGCTGACCGGGACGGTCGGATGGCCGGCGGCCGGTCGCTACCCAGCGGCCGGCCGCGACCGCCTCGCCATCGCCTCGTCGATCGCCGCCGACCAGCGTTGCGCGAAGCGCTCCAGGCTGTTCTCCGTCCGTACGAACGCGGTGGCCTCGGCAACCGCCCGCTGCCGGGACGGGACCAGCGTCAACGCCCGGCCGAACTCGTCCAGGTCACCGGCCGGTGCGGTCAGGTCGCGGTAGGCCGGCAGGTGCGCGACAAGGGTACGGACGTAGCCGACCCGGGTCGTCACCACCGCCGTGCCGCTGGCCATCGCCTCCAGAATGGCCAGTGAACACGCCTCGTAGTCGCTGGGCGCGAGCACGCAGTCCACCGCCTGGAGCCAGGTCCGCAGCTCCGTCGGCGACAGCACACCGAGGCTTGTCGCGCCGTCGACCGAGCCCGAGCCGGCGGTCAGCAGCCGATAGCCGGCGCGGGACGCGGCAGCCACCGCGATGTCCGGCCGCTTGCGCGCCTCCGCCCGGCCGACGAAGAGCGCGAGCTTCTCGTCCGCGGGTACCCGCACCTGTTTGCGGGCGGCGGCACGGTCGCCGATGGCGAACGTCGTGGTGTCGATCCCGTTCGGGATCACCCGATGGACCCGGAGCCGGTACCAGTGCGCCACCTCGGCCGCGGTCGGCGCCGAGACGGCCACCCGGTACGCGTTGGCGCCCGCCCAGATCTCCCTCACCGCACCCTTGACCAGGAACTGTGTCCTCCAGGGCAGCGAGTAGTCGTTGGTCCGCGACCCCAACCGCACGTGGTCCACCCAGCATCCGTGGTAGACGTGGATCCGTGGGGTCGCCGTGCGTCGGCTGACCATCCCGTTCGTGATCGACAGGTCGTGCGGGACCTTACCGACATCGGCGGCACCGACGACGGTGGCGACGCCGCCGAGCCGTCCGATGACATCGCGGAGCGTGTGACAGAACCGCTCGACGCCGCCGGAGTTGCTCGCCGGATTCGGGCTGACGATCGCGACCCTCATCGTCGCGTCCACCGAGTGAGGCGCCGTCCGGCGGCCCTGGCCAGCGGTTTCATCCGCCGGACCAGCAGCGCCGTCTGCTCCTGGACCGGTCCGCGGAGCAGGCCCTGCCCGCGCAGCCAGGCACCGTGCTTGCGCAGGAAGTACCAGTTGTTGCGGAGCACCGAGTACTCGTACCGGAGCGTCGACTGCCGATCGATGCCGCCGCCACGCCGCGACCTGATGTACGTGTAACCCCGATCAGTCACCACCACCCGGTGACCCGCCCGCGCCGCCGACACGTACAGGTCGGTCTCCTCGCGGTAGAAGTTCCCGCGGTAGGACTCGTCGTACGCGACCCCGTCGAAGACCGATCGGCGGAACAGCGCGTTGGCGGGCATCCAGATGCACGGCGCCCAGGCCGTCTCCGGAAAGAGCCCGGGTCGGTCCAGTTGCGGGCCGCCGGGCGCTCGCTGCGCCCGCGCCACCAACGCCTCGACGTCCTCCGCCTCGCCGAGGTTGAACCAGGGCACGCCGACGATGTCGGCGCCCGCCTCCTGCGCGACGCGAAGGAGCGCGGGGACCAGATTGTCGCTGGGGATGTCGTCGTCGTCGATGACGAGCACCCATTCCGAGGTCGCGGCGCGGATCCCCATGTTCTTGGCCCGCGGAGGGCCGACGTTGCGCTCGTTGACGATGACGCGGAGCCGCGAGTCCTGGCCCGCGAGGGCCCGCAGCCGGGCCACGGTGTCGTCGGTGCTCCCGTCGACGACGAAGATCACCTCTCGCACGACCGGCTGGCCCAGGGCCCAGCGCGCTCGCCCGTCGGCGAGCTGGCTCCGGTTCCGGGTGGGGACCACCACGGACACGGTGGCCGCACCCTGACGGTTCGCCTCACCGTCCCGCAGCGGCGCACCGGTCACCAGGAGCTCCACACCGGGCTCTGCCGGACTCCGCGCTGGCTGCTGGCCCACTGGGCGAGGATTCCGGCCGCGACACCCGTCACCAGCGGCCACCGGCTCGTCTCGGACAGAAACGGCGCGGTCATCAGACACGGCGGCGCGATCAGGCAGAACGCGGCCGCCGCGCGAACGACGACATCGCTGTCGGGATCGCGCAGACGCGCCAGTGCCGCCAGCCCGGCGACCAGGAAGAACAGCACCACCAGCAGCGGCGCCACGGGACCGTACCGCAGCCAGTCCTGCAGCAGTTGGTTGTGCACGTAGACCCGCTCGGCCTCGTCGGCGGCCATGCCGGTGATCTGGGGCGCGAGCGGTCCCACCCCGGTCCAGAGGTTCGCGCGTACGTGTTCCCACCCGAGTTGGAGATCGCTCAGGTGACCGCCGGTCGACGCGGCCTGGTGGTCGGCGCTCACCGGCGGCGTCGGGCCGGGTTCGGCGGGCGGGTTCGGCGGCTCGGGCGGCGGGGCTTGCTCGGCGGGCGGTGCGGCGCTGGCCGGCCCGGCTGGTTCACCCGTCGCGGGTGGGGCACTGGTCGCAGGCGGGGCGGTCGTCGCGGGCGGGGCGGTCGTCGTAGGCGGGGCACCGGTCGCGGGCGGGGCAGTCGTCGCGGGCGCCGCGTCGGTCGGGGCGGAATCGTTACCGAGCCCGAGGCTGCCCGCACTGCGGAGGCCGACATCCGCGGCGAGGCCCGGCGCGGCGAACACCACCGCCGCGACCACCAGGCCCGCGAACGCGAGCTGCTGGACCATCCGCCGCCACCGTGGCCAGGCGACCACGAGGAGGACGGTGACGACGACCAGAACCGCGAGCCAGACGCTGCGGCGGAAGCTGATGACGATCAGCAGTGGCGCCGCGACGGCCACGGTCAGGTGCCGCCAGTCCCACCGCCACCCGGCTGAACCGAGCATGCCGATGAACACCGCCGCCGCGATCGCGGGCAACGCCGAATCGTAGTAGACGAAGTAGGCGCTCAGGCGTTCGTCGGCGATCTCACCGAGGGGAATGGCGATCGCCGCCGCGACCAGCAGGCCGATCAGCGCCGCTCCGACCGTCGGGGGAAGCGACTTCCGGTCCTCGGGTAGCCACCGCAGGCTCATCCCGATGACCAGCCCCAGGACCAGCAGGACGAACGGTCGGGCGTTCTGGTTGACCGCCGAGAAGATCGACTGGCCGTGCAGCAGGCCGACACTGGTGGCCACGACGACGAGGGCGGCGGCGAGCCCGAGCAGCGCCCCGCCGAGGGACCGGAGCCGAGGGCGCTCCGCGGGCCACCACCGGGCGGCGCCCGCGAGCGCGGCGGTCAGCGCGAGCGGCAGGACGACGGGGATCTTCCCGGAACTGATCAGCAACTGGTGGCCGAACGTCGTCAGCTCACCGAAGCGCTCGTTGGGCTTGATCTCCTGGGCGAGCACCGCCACGAGCACGATGCCAGCTACCGGCAGACGAAGCACGAGCAGCGGCAGGGCGACCGCCAGGACGATCCCGGCCGGTGCCGGCAGTGCCCATGCGATGTACGCGGCGGAGAACGCCGCCACCACCCACGACGCCCATCCGAGCGGATGCCGCACGGTGGCGACCACGGGACCGAGGGCGCGGGACACCGGATGCGGCCCGTGTTCCGCCTCGGCGCCGGACCTCGGGGAACTCACGGGCTGGCCGGGGAGATGGGGCTCGGCGCCGACGCCCGAACCAGTCGAAGTCCCTGTGGAACCCATTGCCGCCTCTGCCCCGTGACCGGATCCCGCCGGCCCGTGCCGACCCGGAACCCACTGACAACAACGCCGAACCGGTTGCCGTGACAGTCGCGGGACGACCACGACCGAGGCGCCACCGTGATCGGCGCGATCGGACATTGTGGTGAGTCGAACATCACGGCACGGCGGCCGTCGCGGGCTCACAGTATCAGGCCCGACGAGGGCGAGCGCCATCGGAAGTTTCGCCCGGCGAACCCACGGCCGCCAGGGTTTCAGTACGATGCCCGCGACGTGTTGCGGTCCCACCGAATGCGCCGTCACGGCCTCCCGCCGAGGTTGCCGACCACTCCCGGAGCCAAGATGATCACCCGCCGCAGCCTGCTCGCCGTCGCCGGCGGCATGGTTCTGGCCGGCGATTCCCGGCGACCGGGGCGCACGGTGCTGCCCGCACCCTCCGGAGGCGACGACACCACGGCGCTCAACACCGCCCTCCGTGCCGGCGCGGGCGGCCTCGTCCACGGCCGCCCGGGCGCGCACTACCAGGTCAGCGCCCCGCTCGTGGTGCACGGTGGCACGACGCTGATGATGGCGGAGTGCACGGTCACCCTGGCGTCGGGCAGCGGCTGCAACCTCCTGACCAACCGGGCGGTCACCGGCGGCGGCCGGGACCGGGACATCACCGTGATCGGCGGCAGCTGGGTGCGGGCCGACGGGGTGGGCGGCGTCGGCCCGGACCTGCACACCATGCGGTTCCGGCGGGTGGACCAGCTGCTGCTTCAGGGGCTGGCGGTCAGGACCTCCGGCGACAAGTACGCCATCTCCCTCGGCGACGTCACCGACGCCACCGTCACCCGGATCGCGTTCGACGTGGGGTCCGACGGCGTACACCTCCAGGGGCCGGCCGCTCGGACCAGGATCGCCACGATCCGAGGGGCGACGGGTGACGACACGGTCGCCATCACCCCCCGCGACTGGCGGGCCTACGACGACGTGTCCGGCCCGGTCACCGACACGGTCATCGAGGACATCGACGTGGTCTCGGCCGCGACGCTGGTCAAGGTGCTCGGCGGAGCGCCCGAGACGGCAGCGCTGCGGACCACCGTCCGTGACGTGGCCGGCCGCGCGGCCAACAACGTCATCTGGGTCGGCGACGACACCGCCGAGTGGCGTACCACCGGCGGCCGGGTCGACGACCTGGTCGTGGAGCGGGTCGGCGCCGAGACGGTGCCCGGCCGGCACGTCGTGTACCTCAACGGTTCCCACCTCGGAAGCGTCCTGGTCCGGGGCCTGGCCTTCGCCGATCCCGGGGCGGACGGGGCGCTGCTGCGGATCTCGCCGCTGGCCGCGGCGACCGTCGCGGAGCTGACCGTCGAGGACGTCGATGTCACCCACCTCGGCGCCGGGCCGGTCGTGGCCGTCGACGCCACGGCCCGGATCCAGCGGCTACGGGTCGACCGGCTGACCGTCGCCGCGTCGGACGCCGGCGCCCGGGTCCTGCAGGTCGCTGGCGCGGTGGACGAGCTGACCGTGCGGTCGGTCAGCGTCGCCGCCCCCGGCGACAGCTACCTGCTGGAGCTTCCCCAGTGGGCGGCGGACGCCACGGTGGGCCAGGCGAGCGTGTCGGACGCCGGTGTCACCGGCCGGGGTGGGGGCCTGGTCGCCGCCCGGGCGGCGACCCACCGGCTGCCCCGGGTCGCCCTCACCAACGTGCGGACCACGGGAAAGGCATGGTTGGCCGACCTGAACACCCGCACCGAACTGCTGCTGTCGCGGGTCACCGTCGACGACACCACCGGCGGAGTGGCGAGGGTGCACAGATCGGGCGCGGCGGTGGTCCGGGGCAACACCCTGCGGACCGCCGCCGGTGCCCAGGGAGTGTCGGTCGGCTCCGGCGGTGCGGTCACCTCGTACCTGCTGGATCTCGCCGTCGACGTCAGCCGGCTCGTCCGGGCGGAGGGCAGCTCGGCCACGAACACGAACGCGCAGCTGCCGTGCGGCCTCGGCCCGGTGGTGTGCACCGGGCTGGTCTGGCAGAACCTGCACACCGGCGCCACGTACTGACCGGGGCGCAGCCGGGCTTTGTCACAGCGCCCGGCGGGAGAGTACGCGCCGGAGGTCCGCCACGGTGAGTGCCCGGGAAGCCAGCACCGCCACACCGAACATCCCGGCGGCCATCGCCGCCTCGACCGGCCAGGGCAGCCGGACCAGCCAGAGCAGAGCGATCGTGGCGGCCCCGGCGACGAGGACGCTCGCCATCTCGCGTACGGGCAGCCGGGACGTCATCACCCGGGCGGCCAGCAGGCAGGTCGAGACGCCGATGACCAGTTCGGTACCCGCCGCGACCGCCGCCGCGCCCGTTGCCCCCCAGCGGGCGCACGCCCAGAACTGGGCCGCGAGGTTGACCACCGCCACCGAGACGGTCAGCACCGCGATCGGCCGGACCAGGCCGAGCGCCGAGCAGATCGTGGTGCCGACGTAGCCGAGGGCGACGCCGACGAAGGCCACGGCGAGCAGCATCAGGGGCGTGACCGCCGGGCCGTAGTCGTCGCCGTAGAGGTACCCGACGAGCGCGGGGGCGAGCGCGATGAGCAGGACCGCCGTGCCGGCACCGATCACCACACCGGTACGCGCCGCCAGGCTGAAGATCAGGTTTCGCCGATGGGGGTTCCCGGCCAGGCTGGTCGCCACGATCGGCAGCAGCGGCGCCACCAGCATGGCCGGGCCGAGCTGGGCGACGTCCAGGAACTTGTAGGCGGCCGCGTAGTAGCCCACCTCGGCGGCGCCCTGGAGATGGAACAGGATCACCGAGCCGAGCCGGTAGTAGGCCATCACCGCGAGCGAGCTGATCGCGAGCGGCCAGCTCAGCGCGAAGATCCGACCCGCCTCCGCCCAGGACGGCCGGCCGAGCGGCACCAGCCGCCGGTTGATCAGCACGCCGATGCCGGTCTGCACCATGACGACACCGACGAAGAACCAGGCGAGCAGGACGACGTCGCCGCCGGTACGGGCGATGACGACGACCGCCGTCAACCAGAGGACGCCCTGCACGAGAGCGAGGATGGCCGACACCTCGGGGCGGAAGCGGGCGGTCGCCCCGGCGGTGAGGATGGCTGCCGCGGACAGCGGTGTGGCGATCGCGATCACGCTGACCACCGCGCTGGACTCGCCGAACCACCCCAAGCCGGCCGCGACGAGCAGGGCGACGGTCGCCGCCAGCGCCACCGCCGTGCGGATGACCAGGCCGGTGCCGAGGATCCGGCCGGCGGACTCCCTGTCCCGCGCGATCCGCGAACTCACGGTGATCGTGGTGCCCATGTCGGCGACCTGTGCCGCCGCCGTGCCGAGGGTGAGCGCGAGGGCGAAGACGCCGTACCCCTCCGGGTTCAGGTAGCGGGCGAGCACGGCGGTGGTCGCCATGCCCACGACCATGCCCACCAGCCGCAGCCCGAGGGAGAGGCCGGTCGCCATGCTGAGCCCGCGCGCCGACCGCGATGCCTGCGCCGGGACGGACGCCGCGCCCGGATCCGCCGGGCCGGTGCCGGCCGGGGTGGCACCCCGGTCCCCCGACTCGGCCGTCGTCGGTCCAGGCGAGGTCACCGGCGGCACTCCCCGAAGATCTGTTCGTACGCGTCCAGCCAGGCCTGCCGACCGTGCCGATGCTCGACGTACGCTACGCCGCTGCCCCGCAGCTCCAGCAGCGCCGTCACCGTCCCGACCGTCAGGTCCGCCGGATCCGCGATCACGAGACCACCGCAGCGGGGCACCAGCTCGGTGCCGGGGTCGCCGTGGAACGCCACGATCGGCAGCCCACTGGCGGCGGCTTCGAGGACGCAGGTCGGCGTACCGTCGGTCGCCGCCCCGCAGTAGAGGTAGAGGTCGGCGGCGGCGAGCAGGTCCGGCACGTCCTCCCGGTGACCGGTGAAGTGCACATCGGCGTTGCCCGCGCTGAGCCGCTCCAACCGCTCGCGGTCCGGCCCGTCGCCGACGACGACCAGGGCACAGCCGCTGGCCAGTGCCGCCGCGATCGCCCGGTCGTGGCGCTTGGCACCGTGCAGCCGGGCGGCCAGGATCGCCACCCGGCGATCCTGGAAGTGGCTCGGCAGCAGCTGCTCGCGCAACGCCGCCCGGGTCGCGGCCGGCGGGGCGGTGTAGCGCCGGGTGTCGATCGCGTTGGGCACCACGACGAGCTTGCTCCCGCCGATCACCGGTACCAGGTCGTCGGCCACCGCCTCGCTGACGCAGACCACCCGCGCGACGTGCGCGGCGGCGCGCACGTAGCCCGCGAGGAGCAGCCGACCGGCCGGGCCGCCCATCCATCGCCCGTGCTCGGTCCAGACCACCGGCGCGCGGCGGGCCAGCGGTGCCGTCAGCGCGATCTGTTCCCGCTTGAACTGCAGGTAGTAGAGCGAGGAGTCGGCGATCTCCCGGATTCGGTGCCGTTCCAGAGGCACCCGCAGGATTCCGGCGGCCATCGTCCGGCGCGACCACTTCGGCCCGAGCGCGATCTCCCGCCGGTCGAGGCCGTGTTCCTCCCAGCCCGGGCAGCGGCCGTACAGGATGACGTCGTGGCCGCGCTGCCGCAGCCCCTGCCCGAGCGCGACGGTGTGCGCCTCGGCACCACCGGCGGTGTCCGAGACGGAGATCACCGTGACGGTCGACGTGGACCCGGCGGTCCTCACTGCCGGCTCCTGGTCCGGCTCTGCTGGGCGACGGTGTACTCGTGCCGGAAGCGGTCGGCGGCGCCGGCGGCGTCGAGCGGCCTCGCACCGGTGTCGTACGCGGTCACGACGGCGTCGCGGACCGCCGGGATGCTGGTGTCCCGAGCCACCGCGGTGGCCAGCTCGCCCAGCCCGCCGCACGGCACCACCGCGGTCGGCACGCCCAGCCGGGCCGCCACCGCGACGACCCCGGACTGGCTGGCGATCTCATACGGCGCGACGACGACGTCGGCGGCGGCGACCAGCGCGGTGAACTCGTCGACGTCCAGGTAGCGGTAGGCGGTCGCCACCGCCGCGCCGGTCGCCGCGATCAGCGCGTCCACCCGCCGGCCCGGTCCGAGGTCCTCGCCGACCACCGCGCCCCGCCAGCCGGTCAGCTCCGCCAGCACCCGGACGAACAGCTCCGGGTTCTTGTCGTCGCGGACCTGGCCGGGCAGCAGGGCGAGCGGTGCCCCGTCCGGCGCCAGCTCGGCACGCCAGCGCTCGACGAGGGCCGGGTCGGCCGGTGGGGTCCACTGCACGAGGGGAACCCGGGCGACGTTGGCCACCCCGCGGTCGAGCAGCCGTCGCCGGTCGGCCTCGGAGTAGACGAGAACCCGGTCGGCGTCGCCGAGCGCGCTGCGCAGCGCCCGGCCGCCGCCGGGGGCGTGGGACCGGACGAACGTGTTGTGCGGGCTGGCCACGATGGTCGCCTTGCGGCGCCGCGCCACCGACAGCAGTTCCGGGGTCAGCGCGAACATGCCCTGCACGTGCACGACGTCCGCCGCGTCGATCGCCCGGTACAGGTGCGGCAGCGTCCGGAGGAGGTACCGCGCCGACGTCCCCGCCTGCCTGACCAGCCGGTGGGGCGACGCGCGATACCAGGTGACGCAGTGGCACAGGGGCACCGAGGCCGGCGCCGCGTCGCAGTCGTCAGCGGTGTGCACCACCACGTCCGCACCGAGCCCCACCAGGCCGGCGGCCAGCTCGACGGTGTGGTTGAAGACGCCACCCCGGCCGCCCGACTCGATCAGGTGCACCCGCCGGATCACGACACGACCCTCCGGCTGGCGAGGTCCGCCACGGCGTCGACCATCCCGCCCAGGGTCCGGGACCAGCCGAGCGCCGCGCAGCCCCGCCATCCGGCGTGCTCCCGCTCGTGCCGGGCCGGGACGTTCCGCAGCGCGTCGACGACCGCCGCCGCGAAGGACGGCGGCTCGGCACCGACCCGATGGGCCCCGGCGTCGCGTACGGCGTCCGGCAGGCCCGACGCGGCGAACGGACTCATCACGACGGTCCGCGCCCGCGACAGCGACTCGGTCAGTTTCAGCTGCGAGCCGCCGCCGGTGGTGGCCGGGGCGACGGTCACCGCGGCGGCGGCGTACGCCTCCGACACGTCGTCGAGCGTGCCGAGGACGGTGACCCCGGCAACCGTGGCGAACTCCGGGGCCAGTGCCTCGCTACGCCGGCCGGCGATCACCAGCCGGGCCTCGGGGGACTCGGCGCGCACCAGCGGCCACACGTCGCGGATCAACGCACGCAGCGCCCGCACGTTCGGCTCGTAGTCGTACGACGCCAGCGCGAGGACGTAACCATCCGGTGGCGACGGACGGTACGGCCAGCGGTCTACGCCATTCGGGGCGAGCACGACGGCGTCGCTCCATTCGCGCAGCACGGTCTGGTCCGGCCGGGAGAGCGCGACGCAGAAGGCGGCGCGGGCGGCCACCCGGGGCTCCCAGAAGCCGGCCTTGGCCGCCTCGGCACCGCGGGCCATCCGTTGCCACCCCCGGGTCGAGGCCGTCAGGGTTCGCAGGCGGTGACGCTCGACGTTGGCGAACTCGACGACGTTCGGCACCCGCCGGGTCGCCGGCGGCGCCCACGCCGCCAGGTAGGAGTGGGACCAGTACACCGCGTCGGGCCGGAACCGCGCGCAGAGCGCGTCGAGGGAGTCGGCGACCGGCGCCAGGTAGTGCCCGCCGAGGTGCGGCCGGCCGGAGATCCGGGTACGCAGCGCCGACGGTGCCGACCAGGGCAGCGGGTGCGTCTGCACCGGCGGGTCCGGTTCCCGCCGGCCGTGGTCGGGGAAGGCGACCAGCAACTCGCCCTGCCGGCCCAGCGCCTCGGCCACCCGGGCGGTACGGATCCGCCCGCCGTGCTGCGCCGGCCAGGGCGGCTCGACGCTGACCACCAGCACCCGGCTCATGCCGGCGCTCCGCTATCGTGCACCGGCCAGCTCGCCCTTCAGCAGCGACCGCAGCGCCGCGCCACGGCCCTCCCACCCGTGTGCCGCCGCACTCGCCATCCGGTCGGCCAGCACCGTGTCGGTGACCGGCTCGACCAGTTCCACCAGGCGGGCCGCGAAGCCGTCGCCCCCGGCCACCGTCACGTGCGGGTTGGCGCGGGCCAGTTCGGTCACCGAGGGCAGCCCGGTGCTCAGCACCGCCAGTCCTGAGGAGAGGTACTCGAAGCACTTCAGCGGGCTGACGCCCCGGGTGTAGTCGTTGATCGCGTACGGGATGAGCCCCACCGCGCAGCTGCCGGCGGCCTCGGCCAGCTGGGCGGGTGTGAGGACGCCGAGGTGTCGGGCGCCCAGTTCCGCCAGTCGCCGCAGTTCCGCGTCGAAGCTGCCCCCACCGGCGGCGAGCGGACCGGCCAGCAGCAGCTCACCCCGCCCGCGCAGGGCGATGGCGACCGATTCGAGGAGCCGCAGGTCGAGCTTGTGGACGGTGAGATTCCCGGAGAAGAGGACGGCGGGGCGGCGCTCGGCCGCCGGCCTGCTCGCCGCCGTGAAGACCGACACGTCCGCGACGTTCGGCAGCAACTCGATCCGGGGGAAGCCGGCGGCGGCGAGGTGCTCGTGGACGGCCCGGCTGGTGGCGATGGCCACGGCGGTGCGCCTCGACAGGGCGCGCTCACCCCGACCGACGGCGACCCCGTCGACGCCGGGGAAGGTCGCCAGCAGGTCCACGCAGTGGTAGACGACGACGTCCGCAGCGGACTCCAGGCCGTATGTCACCGGGGTGAATGTCCAGAGCACCCGCGGTCGTGGACTGGCCAGCCAGTGGCTGGTGGCCCGGCGCAGCAGTGCCCGGTTGAGCGGACGTGTCGGCGTCCGGTGCACCGGCAGCACGAGCGGGGACACGATCCGCGCCCCGGCCGGCCGGGGTCGGTGCGTCGGAGTCTCGGCCCGGTCGCCGAACGCCCGGCGTACCCGCGCGGCCACGCGGACGATGTCGTCCCGCCGGAGCTTGGGTCGGCGCAGGCCCAGCGACTCGACGAACGTCACGTTCGTGGTACGGGCGAGTTCCCGCGCGACATAGTGCTGGTTCGTCGCGATCGGGGAGTCCCACTCGGCCGTCCCCAGCATCAGCACGTTCGCCACCGGAACGTCGCTGAGTGGGGCATGCTCCGGCACCGAGGCCGCCACCATAAGTCATCTCCAGCTCGCCGTGCGCTGCCCGGCGCAAGGGTAAGGGAGGCGGCGGCCGAAACCAACACCCGGTCGTCGGCACCGGCCCGGAGCCGCCCGCATCGGCTACGCCTCGTCGGTCAACCAGGCGACGATGTTCGCCTGGAAGGCCTCCGAAGTGAACCGTTGGGCGTTGGTCATCGGCGCCGATCCCGACAGCTGCGCCGCCCGCCGGACGGGCGCCACGTACGCGGCCGGGTCGGTGGCGTTCAGCAGGAGGCCGGTCTCCTCCGGCAGCACGGTCTCCAGCAGCCCACCGCGGGCCCAGCCGACGACCGGTGTGCCGCAGGCCTGCGCCTCCACGGGGATCATGCCGAAGTCCTCGAGCGCCGGGTAGAGCAGCGCCAGCGCGCCCCAGTACAGCTCGCGCAGCCGTTCCCGCGACGGCCGGAACTCGAACTCGACCGGCACGTCGACGCGGGCGGCGAGCCGGCGCAGGTTCGTCTCCTCCGGCCCACCACCGGCGATCACCAGCGGCAGGCCGGCCGCCGCCGCGATCTCGATCATCAGGTCGAAGTTCTTGTACGGGATCCAGCGGCCGACGCCCAGCAGATAGCGGCGGTCCTGGTCGCGTACCTGCGGCGGGGCCGCCCCGAAGTAGTCCACCGCCACCGGCGGGTGGATCACCCGGGCGTCGCGGCCCCAGAAGCGGCGGATCCGCCCCCGCACCTCCCGGGAGTTCGCCGCGTAGCTGTGCACGTGCCGGCCCAGCCGGCGGTCACCGGCCCGAAGCACGGCGCGCATCGGCGCGAGCACGGCGTTGCCACCCCGCTGGTCCAGATCCGGACTCCACACGTAGCGGGCGGGCGAGTGCACGTAGCTCAGGTGCCGGGTCCGGTCCGGATCGCCGATCTTGACGGTGTGCGCGAAGGCGTGACTCGACGAGATGACCACGTCGTACGTCCGACGGGTCAGCGTCCGCCAGGTCAGCGGCATGACCGGAAGCGCGAGGGCCTTGCTCCGCCGCAGCGGGGTCCTCGCCAGCCAGGACTCCTTGATGTCCCGGCCCACCGTGGCGTCGTCGTCCTTCCAGAGGACGAACCGGTCCGCGTGCGGCACGACGTCGGCCATGCTCAGGAAGACCTGCTCGGAACCGCCGGTCGCGCCGAACCACTCGTGGATCAGGGCGACCGTGCGGCCGGCGAGCGGCCGGGTCGTGGCGTCCGATGTGGACGAGACGAGGCTCATCAGAAGACGACGACGTCGCGGACGTAGCTGGCGAAGCGGCGCAGCTGGTACGCCTCGGGCACGGGCGAGGTCATCCGAATCACGACCTGGCGGTCCACCAGCCCAGCCTCGCCGCTGCGGAAGTAGGCGACCACGACCAGGCCGTGCCGCTTCACGCCGTCGACCTCGATGATCTGCTCCGCGTAGCTGGCGTACTCGCCGCTGCGGATCCACTGCGCGCCCCACGCCTCCTCGACCGCGCGCATGGCGTTCTGCCACTGCTCGTTGCACGGATCGGGGCAGTCCCGCACGATGAACTCACCGCCGGCCATCTCGTTGCCCGTCGCCGAGTTGCCACAGTTGTGCCGGACGTACCCGTCGGCCTGCGCGGCCGGCGTGCACTTCCAGCCCGCGGGGAGCTTGACCGGGAAGCCGACCCCCTCAAGATCGGTCAGCGTCTGCACCTGGTCCCGCTCGGTGAACCTCGGCCACTGGGTCGGCCACGCGCCGGGCGTCGGCGGCTCGATCCCGGGTGACTGGGGCGGCGCCGTCGGCAGTGCCGGCGGCGCCACAGTGCTGGGAGCCGACGCCACCGGCGCGGCGGGGTCGTCGTCCGAGCCCGACAGGAGGGCCACCGCGCCGACCCCCACGAGCACCACCAGGACCAGTGCGGCGGCCCCGATCCAGATCCACGTCCCGATCCGCCGCCGGGGTGGCTCGGATGGCGCGATCCGGCGGACGGGCGAGGCGAACGGGTCGCGGAGCACGACGTCGTCCGGCGCGGTGGCGGGGACCGGGGAGTACGGGGCGAGCGCGGTGTCCGGCGTCGCGGGCGAGGCCGGAGCGCCCGAGATCGGGTGCGGGGCCGGCTGGCCGGGGATCGGGCTCGCCACCGCCGAGGGCAGCTGCGGCGGGCCGGAGGTCGGCTCGGGCGCCCCGGACACGGGCCGCGGCGGGCCGGAGACCGGCGGGGCCGAGGCCGGCGACGCGGATGTCGGCACCGGCGAGTACTCGACGCCGAGGGCCCGGAACAGCTTCTCCGCACCCGGTCCGGCCTCGGCCGGGTAGGCCACCCAGGGCGCGGCGACCGAGAAGTCGGCGTACGTGTAGGGCATCGCGTCCGCGGCCTGCGCCAGCGCGTTCGCGGTCCCGGCGAAGGCGTCGCGCCAGCCCGGAGCATCGGCCACAGTGGCGTCGAGCACGGCCACCGTGACGAAGCGGCCCTGCCCGTCGACGGCCGCCCACGCCTTGCCGACCGGCGAACCGCCGAGCAGGTGCGTGTACCGGTAGGGGCCCTCCGGCTGCATTGGCAACTCCCTTGCTCGACCGCCGTGCGGATCCTACCGATCCGCCGCTCGCCACCTTGTCCACCGGTGGCCGCACTTCCGGAGATCACCGCGAAGCCGCAGCTGAAGGGCGGACCGCTTGCCTCGTGAAAGTCTTCATGCATAGAGTCGCTGAATGAATGACGGAGCTGCCATGGCGCCGACCGAGCGGGTCGTCGGCCTGTTCGACGGGGTTCGGCTCACTCCGACGCAGCGGCGCATCGCGCACTGCCTGGTGCAGCACGCTCCGGCGATCGGCTACCTCTCCGCCGCCGAGGTCGCCGAGCTGGCCGGGGTCAGCCAGCCGTCGGTCACCCGGTTCGCGGTGGCACTGGGCCACGACGGCTATCCCGCGCTGCGCCGCCGGCTGCGCGAGCTGACCGCCGCCGCGCCCGGGCCGGCCACCGCCGGCAACGAACTCCAGCAGGCGGTACGCGCCGAGATGGGCAACCTGGACCGGCTGGCCGCACAGCTCACCGACCGGGAGCGGGTCGCCACCACCGGGCGGCTGCTGGCCGCCAGCCGGCCGCTGCCGGTGCTCGGCCTGCGGGCCGCCGCGCCGCTGGCCGCGTACTTCGCCTACTTCGCCGCCAAGGTGCACCCGGACGTGCGGGTGCTCGACGACGGAGGCAGCCTGCTCGTCGACCGTCTGGAGCAGGCGACCGAGGCTGGGGCACGGGCTCTGCTGGCGTTCGTGCTGCCGCGCTATCCCCGGGAGACCCTGGAGGCGCTGCGCCAGGCCCGCGACGCCGGGCTGACCGTGGTGGCGATCACCGACTCGCCGGTCAGCCCGGCGGCCGAGCACGCCGACGTGCTGCTGCCCGCCGCGATCGGCGCACAGCTCGTGTTCGACCTGCACACCGCCCCGATGACCCTGGCCATGGTGCTGCTCCAGGCGATCTGCGACGCCGCACCGGCCGAGACCCAGCGCAGGCTGGAGGCGTTCGAAGCCTCGGCCGCCCGTCGTCAGTTGTTCCTCGGTTAGGAGGAGGTCCCAGATGTCCCGACCCACGCAAGGGCCGATCCGGGCCGCGCGCGGCCCGCAGCGCACCGCCCGCGGCTGGCCGCAGGAGGCCGCCCTGCGGATGCTGATGAACAACCTCGACCCCGAGGTGGCCGAGCGCCCCGACGACCTGGTGGTCTACGGCGGCACCGGGAAGGCCGCCCGGGACTGGCCGTCGTACCACGCGCTGGTGCGTACCCTGACCGAGCTGCGCGACGACGAGACGATGCTGGTGCAGTCGGGCCGGCCGGTCGGGGTACTGCGCACCCACGAGTGGGCGCCCCGGGTGCTGCTGGCGAACTCGAACCTGGTGGGCGACTGGGCGACCTGGCCCGAGTTCCGCCGGCTGGAACAGCTCGGCCTGACCATGTACGGGCAGATGACCGCCGGCTCGTGGATCTACATCGGCACCCAGGGCATCCTCCAGGGCACGTACGAGACGTTCGCCGCGGTCGCCACCAAGCGGTTCAACGGCACCCTGGCGGGCACGCTGACGCTGACCGGCGGGTGCGGCGGGATGGGCGGGGCGCAGCCCCTGGCCGTCACCATGAACGGCGGCGTCTGCCTGATCGTGGATGTGGACCGCAGCCGGCTGGAGCGCCGGGTGCACGACCGTTACCTGGACGAGGTCGCCGACAACCTGGACGACGCGGTCGAGCGGGTCCTCGCGGCGAAGCGCGACCGTCGGGCGTTGAGCGTGGGGGTGGTGGGCAACGCCGCCACCGTCTTCCCCGAGCTGCTGCGCCGGGGCGTACCGATCGACGTGGTCACCGACCAGACCAGCGCGCACGACCCGCTGTCGTACCTGCCGGAGGGGGTCGAGCTGGCCGACGCCCGGGACTACGCGGCGGCCAAGCCGGCCGAGTTCACCGACCGGGCGCGGGCGTCGATGGCCCGGCACGTCGAGGCGATGGTGGGCTTCCTGGACGCCGGTGCGGAGGTCTTCGACTACGGCAACTCGATCCGGGGCGAGGCGCGCCTCGGCGGGTACGACCGCGCCTTCGACTTCCCCGGTTTCGTGCCGGCGTACATCCGGCCGCTGTTCTGCGAGGGCAAGGGCCCGTTCCGGTGGGCGGCACTCTCCGGCGACCCGGCCGACATCGCCGCCACCGACCGGGCCATCCTCGACCTGTTCCCGGAGAACGAGTCCCTCGCCCGGTGGATCCGGCTGGCCGGCGAGCGGGTCGCCTTCCAGGGCCTGCCGGCGCGGATCTGCTGGCTGGGCTACGGCGAGCGGGACCGGGCGGGCGTCCGGTTCAACGAGATGGTCGCCTCGGGTGAGCTGAGCGCGCCAATGGTGATCGGCCGGGACCACCTGGACTGCGGCAGCGTGGCCAGCCCGTACCGGGAGACCGAGGCGATGGCCGACGGCTCCGACGCCATCGCCGACTGGCCGCTGCTCAACGCGCTGGTCAACACCGCCAGCGGGGCCTCCTGGGTCTCGCTGCACCACGGCGGCGGGGTGGGCATCGGCCGGTCCCTCCACGCCGGCCAGGTCTGCGTGGCCGACGGCAGCGCGCTGGCCGGGCAGAAGATCGAGCGGGTGCTCACCAACGATCCGGCGATGGGCGTCATCCGGCACGTGGACGCCGGCTACGACGCCGCCCGCGAGGTCGCCGAGCGCACCGGCGTGCGCGTCCCCATGGCGGAGGGGTAATCATGACCGAGCTGGCCGGCCGGTTCCGGAAGCTGTGGGACGAGATCGCCCCGATCGGGCGGGACGCGGGCAGCGGCGGCTACCTGCGCTACGCGCTCACCGAGCCGGAGTCGCGGCTGCGCGACTGGTTCCGGGAGCAGGCCGACCTGCGCGGCATGCCGGTCACCGCCGACGGCAACGGCAACCTGTTCGCCTGGTGGGGCGACCCGGACGCCGGGGACGCGGTCCTGACCGGCAGCCACTTCGACTCGGTCCCGCACGGCGGGGCGTACGACGGGCCGCTCGGCATCGTCAGCGCGTGGCTCGCCGTGGACGAGCTGCGCGCGGCGGGCGTCACCCCGTCCCGGCCGCTGGTCGTCGGCGCGTTCGTCGAGGAGGAGGGGGCCCGGTTCGGCGTACCGTGCCTGGGTTCGCGGCTGCTCACCGGGCAGATCGACGCCGACCGCGCGGCCCTGCTGTGCGACGCGGCCGGGGTGAGCTTCGCCGAGGCGCTGGGCGACCGGCCGGCGGGCGCCGACCCGGCGCTGCTCGGCCGGCTCGCCGCCTTCGTGGAGTTGCACGTCGAGCAGGGCCGCGCGCTGGTCGACCAGGACGCGCCGGTCGCGGTGGCCAGCGCGATCTGGCCGCACGGTCGCTGGCGCTTCGACGTCACCGGCGAGGGAAACCACGCCGGTACGACCCGGATGGCCGACCGCCGCGACCCCATGCTGACCTACGCGTTCACGGTGCTCGCGGCGAACAAGGAGGCCCGGCTGCGCGGCGCCCACGCCACCGTGGGTCGGGTGGCGGTGGAGCCGAACGCGACCAACGCGATCCCGTCGCGGGTGACCGGCTGGCTGGACGCCCGGGCGGCCGAGCCCGAGACCCTGACCGGCCTGGTCGAGGCGGTACGGGCCAAGGTTGCCGAGCGGGCCCGGCGCGACGGCACCGAGGTCACCCTGACCGAGGAGTCGGTGACGCCGCTGGTGGGATTCGACGGCGAACTCGCCGGCCGGTTGGCCGCGCTGCTCGACGCCCCGGTGCTGCCCACCGGCGCGGGACACGACGCCGGGGTGCTCGCGGCGCAGGTGCCCACCGCGATGCTCTTCGTCCGCAACCCGACCGGGGTGTCGCACTCCCCCGCCGAGTCGGCCACCGACGCCGACTGCGCCGCCGGGGTGACCGCCCTGGCCCGGGTGCTGACGGAGTTGACCCGGTGACCTCGACCCGCTGGCTCGCCGAGTACGCCTGGCTGCCCGAGCACGCCGAGCCGACCCCGGACGTGCTGATCGAGACGGTCAACGGCCGGATCACCGGGGTCACCCCGCTGACGCCCGGCGGCCGGCCCGACGCGGGCGTCAACGTGCTGGCCGACGCCGTCCGGCTGCCGGGGCTGACCCTGTCCGGGTTGGCCAACGCCCACTCGCACGCCTTCCACCGGGCGCTGCGCGGGCGCACCCACGGCGGGCGCGGCGACTTCTGGAGCTGGCGCGACCAGATGTACGCCGTCACCACCCGCCTGGACCCCGACTCCTATCTGGCGCTGGCGCGGGCGGTCTACGCCGAGATGGCGCTGGCCGGGATCACCTGCGTGGGCGAGTTCCACTACCTGCACCACGGGCCGGGCGGCACCCCGTACGCCGACCCGAACGCGATGGGCGCGGCGCTGGTCGAGGCGGCGGCGCACGCCGGTATCCGGCTGACCCTGCTGGACGCGTGCTACCTGACCGCCACCGTGGACGGGCAACCGCTGGTCGGGCCGCAGCAGCGCTTCGGCGACGGCGACGCGTTGCGCTGGGCCGAGCGGGTCACCGCGTTCACCCCCGACGGCGAGCACGCCCGCCTCGGCGCGGCCATCCACTCCGTCCGCGCGGTACCGGCCGAGCAGCTCGCCACGGTCGCCGGCTGGGCGGACCGCCGCGACGCGCCGCTGCACGTGCACCTGTCGGAGCAGCCCGCCGAGAACGACGCCTGCCGGACGGTGCACGGGCGCACCCCCACCGGCCTGCTCGCCGAGCACGGCGTGCTCGGCCGGGCCACCACGGCGGTGCACGCCACCCACCCGACCAGCGCCGACGTGAGCCTGCTCGGCGAGAGCGGGACCGGGGTCTGCCTCTGCCCCACCACGGAACGGGATCTGGCCGACGGCATCGGGCCGGCCCGCCGGATGGCCGACGCCGGCATCCCGCTCAGCCTGGGCAGCGACAGCCACGCCGTGATCGACCCGTTCGAGGAGGCGCGGGCCGTCGAGCTGGACGAGCGGCTGCGGACCCGGCGGCGCGGTCACTTCGCCCCGGCGGAGCTGCTGGCGGCGGCGAGCGCGGCCGGGCACGCCGCGCTGGGCTGGACCGACGCCGGGCGGATCGCGGTCGGCGACCGCGCCGACCTGGTCACGGTGCGGCTGGACAGCGTACGCACGGCCGGGGTGACCCCGGCGGGCGCCTGGTTCGCGGCGAGCGCGGCCGACGTCGCCCAGGTCGTCGTGGACGGCCGGGTGCTGGTCCGCGACGGCCGCCACCTGACCGTCGACGTGGCGACGGAACTGGCCACTGCCATCGCGGAGGTAAACCCGTGAGCGCGAGGAGTGAGCCGGTCTTGCGAGCCCCGCAGTCGCGAACGAAAGAAGGCACGGTGTGAGTCTGCTGGTGGACAACATCGGCGAGCTGGTCACCAACGAGGCCGGCCGGGGCGAGGGCGGGCCGCTGGGCATCCGGCGGCGGGCCGCCGTGCTCGTCGAGGACGGCGAGGTGGCCTGGGTGGGTAACGCGGTCGACGCGCCGGCCGCCGACCGGCGCGTCGACGCCGGTGGCGCGGCGGTGCTGCCCGGCTTCGTGGACAGCCACGCCCACCTGGTCTTCGCCGGCGACCGGGCGGCCGAGTTCGCCGCCCGGATGGCCGGCCAGCCGTACACCGGCGGCGGCATCCGGACCACGGTCGGTGCCACCCGCGCCGCCGCCGACGGCGAGCTGCGCGCCACCGTGCGTCGGCTGCGCGCCGAGGCGTTGCGGCAGGGCACCACCACGATCGAGATCAAGAGTGGGTACGGCCTCACCGTCGCCGACGAGGCCCGGTCGCTGCGGATCGCCGCCGAGGTCACCGAGGAGACCACCTTCCTCGGCGCCCACGTCGTCCCGACCGAGTACGCCGACCGCCCCGACGAGTACGTCTCGCTGGTGTGCGGGCCGATGCTGGCCGCCGCCGCGCCGTACGCCCGCTGGATCGACGTGTTCTGCGAGCGGGGCGCCTTCGACGCCGACCATGCCCGCGCGATCCTGACCTGCGGGCAGGCCGCCGGCCTGGGCGTGCGGGTGCACGCCAACCAGCTCGGGCCCGGCCCCGGCGTGCGGCTCGGGGTGGAGGTGGGCGCGGCCAGCGTGGACCACTGCACCCACCTGACCGACGCCGACGTGGACGCGCTGGCCTCGACCCGGGTCGACTGCATGTGCGCCGAGGGTGGTCACACCGCCACCGTCGCCACCCTGCTGCCCGGCGCCGAGTTCTCCACCCGGTCGCCCTATCCGGACGCCCGCCGGCTGCTCGACGCAGGCGTCACCGTGGCGCTGGCCACCGACTGCAACCCCGGCTCGTCGTACACCTCGTCGATGCCGTTCTGCATCGCGCTGGCCGTACGCGAGATGCGGATGACCCCGGCGGAGGCCGTGTGGGCCGCGACCGCCGGGGGCGCGCGGGCACTGCGCCGCGACGACGTCGGGGTGCTGCGGCCCGGCGCCCGCGCCGACCTGATCATCCTCGACGCACCGTCCCACCTGCACCTGGCCTACCGGCCCGGGGTGCCCCTGATCCGCCAGGTCCTGCACAACGGAGTAACGCGATGACCGTGACCATCCAGCCCACCGGGATCTCCCCCGCCGACGTGCTCGCCGTGGCGCGCGGCGCCGCCAAGGTCGTCCTCGACCCGGCCACGGTCGACGCGATGGCCACCAGCCGGTCCATCGTGGACGGCATCGAGGCCGCCGGCCGTCCCGTGTACGGCGTGTCGACCGGCTTCGGTGCGCTCGCCAACACCTTCGTCGCCCCGGAGCGCCGTGCCGAACTGCAACACGCGCTGATCCGCTCGCACGCCGCCGGAGTGGGCGCACCGATGCCCCGGGAGGTGGTGCGGGCGATGATGCTGCTGCGGATCCGGTCGCTGGCCCTGGGCCACTCCGGCGTCCGGCCGCTGGTCGCCGCCGCGCTGGTGGACCTGCTCAACCACGACGTCACTCCGTGGGTGCCGGAACACGGGTCGCTGGGCGCCTCCGGTGACCTGGCCCCGCTGGCGCACTGCGCGCTGGTGCTGCTCGGCGAGGGCTGGGTGCTCGGCCCGGACGGCGAGCGGCTGCCCGCCGCCGATGCGCTGCGCCGGGCCGGCCTGGCCCCGGTCGAGCTGGCCGCCAAGGAGGGGCTGGCGCTGATCAACGGCACCGACGGCATGCTCGGCATGCTGCTGCTGGCGATCCACGACGCCGCGCACCTGTTCACCATGGCCGACGTGACCGCCGCGCTGGCGATCGAGGCGATGCTCGGCTCCGAGCGGCCGTTCCTGCCGGAGCTGCACGCCATCCGTCCGCACCCCGGGCAGGGCGTCTCGGCGGCCAACATCCACCGGCTGTTGCAGGATTCGCGGGTGATGGACTCGCACCGCGACGACCTGGCGCACGCGGTGCAGGACGCGTACTCGATGCGCTGCGCCCCGCAGGTGGCCGGCGCGGCCCGGGACACGCTGGACTTCGTCCGTACGGTGGCCGGCCGGGAGCTGCTCTCGGTGGTGGACAACCCGGTGGTGCTGCCCGACGGCCGGGTCGAGTCGACCGGCAACTTCCACGGCGCTCCGCTGGGCTTCGCCGCGGACTTCCTGGCCATCGCCGCGGCCGAGGTCGGCGCGATCGCCGAGCGTCGGGTGGACCGGCTGCTCGACGTCACCCGGTCCCGGGACCTGCCGGCGTTCCTCTCCCCCGACGCGGGGGTCAACTCCGGGCTGATGATCGCCCAGTACACGGCGGCCGGCATCGTCGCCGAGAACCGGCGGCTGGCCGCTCCCGCCTCGGTGGACTCGCTGCCCACCAGCGGCATGCAGGAGGATCACGTCTCGATGGGCTGGGCGGCGGCCAAGAAGCTGCGTACCGTCCTGGACAACCTGACCAGCCTGCTCGCGGTGGAGCTGCTCGCCGCCGTACGCGGTCTCCAGTTGCGCGCCCCGCTGACCCCGTCCCCGGCCGGCCGGGCGGCGATCACCGCGCTGGGCGGGGCGGCCGGCGCCCCCGGCCCCGACGTGTTCCTCGCCCCCCTCATGGAGGCTGCCCGTGCGGTGCTGGCCGGGCCCGACCTGCGGACCGCCATCGAGCAGGAGATCGGACCCCTCGGCTAGCGGCAGTCCTGTGCTACGTAGCATACTATGTAGCACATGTCGAAACCGACGTCGATCCGCTTTGACGAGGTCCTTCTCGCTCGGCTCCGGCGCAGAGCTCAGGCGACAACCGGGGCGAACACCTCCGCGCTGGCGCAGCGCCTCGTCGACGAGGGGCTACGGATGGCGGACCATCCGGGCATCCTGTTCAAGGACGGTCCGACGGGGCGCCGTGCGGCTCTCGCGTACGGTCCGGACGTCTGGGAGATCGTCAAGTTCCTCCGCGAGATCGACGAACGCGGACCAGAGGCCCTGAACGCGGCCGCCGACGTCTTCGCCGTCGATGTCAATCGCATCACCGCAGCGGTCAACTACTACGGCGACTACCGGGAGGAAGTGGACTCCGAGATCGAAGCGGCCGAGGATGCCTCCCTGCGGGCCGAGCGTGCCTGGCGTGTCCAGCAGCGGCTCATCGCATGACCTCCCGCAGCCCTTCCCGCCTCCTGCTCGACGAGATGTTCTCTCCGACGATCGCCAGTGCCCTGCGCGAGTCGGGGCACACCGTCGTCGCGGTCGCCGAGCGAGTCGACCTGAGATCCATGAGTGACAACGAGGTCTTTGGCTGGGCAGCGCAGGAGAAGTCCTGGCTGCTGACCGAGAACGTCAAGGATTTCCGGCCGATCCTGCTTCAGGCCATCCAGACGGGAGCGACAGCTCCCGGTCTGCTGTTCACCAGCAGCAGGGCGTTTCCCCGCTCCCGCAAGAACCCCGGGCCACTGATCGAGGCGCTGGACACCTGGCTGCGTAACGGCCCTCCACCGCCCCCCATCGTCGAGGACTGGCTCATCGGTCCGGAGGCGGAACCGCCCCGGTGAGGGTTCCGGTGCCTCGCCCAGCCGGTCAGGCGGTGGGTGGGAGCACCTTCGCGACCAGCGCGGCCAACTCGCGCAGGGCCTTGCCGCGGTGGCTGACGGCGTCCTTCTCCTCGGGGGTCAGTTCGGCGTTGGTGCGGTCCTGCCCGTCGCCGAGGAAGATCGGGTCGTAGCCGAAGCCGCCGTCGCCGCGCGGGGCGCGCAGCAGCCGGCCCGCCTGCCGGCCGTCGACCAGGTGCTCCTTGCCGCCGGGCAGCACCAGCGCGACGGTGCAGACGAAGGAGGCCGCCCGGTGCTCGTCCGGCACGTCGCCGATCTGGTCGAGCACCAGTTGGAGGTTGGCCTGGTCGTCGCCATGCCGGCCGGCCCAGCGGGCGCTGAACACGCCCGGCATGCCGTTGAGTGCGTCGACGGCCAGCCCGGAGTCGTCGGCGATCGTCGGCAGGCCGGTACGCCGGCAGCCCTCCCGCGCCTTGATCAACGCGTTCTCGCCGAAGGTCAGCCCGGTCTCCGGCAGCTCGGGGTACGCCTCGACGTCGTCCAGCCCGATCAGGGCCACCCGGTGCGCGCCGAGCGCACCGTCCAGGATGCGCTGCAACTCGATGAGCTTCTTGCGGTTGCGGGTGGCGAGCAGGACCTTGTTCATGAGGACAGCGCCTTCCGCTGGGCTTCGGCCAGTTCCCCGCAGCCGGCGACGGCCAGGTCGAGCAGCGCGTCCAGCTGTTCGCGGGCGAACACGCCGGCCTCGCCGGTGCCCTGCACCTCGACGAAGTCACCGGTGCCGGTGCAGACCACGTTCATGTCGACCTCGGCGGCCACGTCCTCGTCGTAACAGAGGTCCAGGCGCGGCTCGTCGCCGATCACGCCGACGCTGATCGCGGCGACCGACCGGTGCATCACGTTCTCCGGCCTGCCGGCCAGGGCCTTGCGCGCGGCGAGCCAGCTCACCGCGTCGTGCAGGGCCACGTACGCGCCGGTGATCGCCGCGGTGCGGGTACCGCCGTCGGCCTGCAGCACGTCGCAGTCGAGGACGATCGAGTTCTCGCCGAGCGCCTTCAGGTCGATGGCCGCGCGCAGGCTGCGGCCGACCAGCCGGGAGATCTCGTGGGTGCGCCCGCCGACCCGGCCCTTGACGCTCTCCCGGTCGGAGCGGGTGTTGGTGGCCCGGGGCAGCATCGCGTACTCGGCGGTGACCCAGCCCAGCCCGGAGCCACGGCGCCAACGGGGCACGCCCTCGGTGACGCTCGCCGTGCAGAGCACCCGGGTCGCGCCGAACTCCACCAGCACCGACCCCTCCGGATGGGTGCTCCAGCCGCGGGTCAGGGTCACCGGTCGAAGTTGGTCGGGTCGCCGCCCGTCAGGTCGCGCCATGCCTGCACCCTATGTGGTGCGCTGATCGAACCGACCCGGGGTGTCCCGCTCACCCGTGCGCGCGGAGGAAACCGGCGACCGCCGCCGGCCAGCCGAACCGTTCGGCCCGCTCGCGGGCGGCCGCCCGCCGTCGGGCCTCGGGACGTTCCAGGAGCCGGAGCACGGCCCGGGCCATCGCCGACGGGCTGCCCGCAGCGGCGAGCCCGCCCGCCCCGATCACCTCGGGCAACGCGCTGGCGGCGTTGACCACCACCGGCGTCCCGCAGGCCAGCGCCTCCAGCCCGGCCAGACCGAAGGTCTCCACCGGCCCGGGGGCCAGGACCACGTCGGCGCTGGCCAGCAACGCCGCGAGGGCGGCGCGGTCGGGCAGGAAGCCGGTGAAGGTGACCGGCAGGTCGGCGGCGCGCCGCATCAGCGCCGGCCGGCGCGGGCCGTCGCCGACCATCACCAGCACCGCCGGTACGCCGGCCCGCCGCAGCTGCGCCAACGCGTCGATGGCCAGCTCGGGGCGCTTCTCCACGGACAGCCGGGCGCAGTGCACCAGCAGCACCTCGGTGGGATCGGCGTACCGTTCGCGGATCGACGGGGCGGCCCGGGCGGGGTGGAAGGTGTCCAGATCCACCCCGAGCGGCACCAGGTCGACGTGGGGCACGCCGAGGCGGGCGAACTCCTCGGCCGCCCAACGCGTGGTGCAGACGATCCGGTCGTACCGGCGGGCCGTGTCGGCGTTCAGCCGGTCGGCGAGCGGCCGGCCCAGCGTGCCGGGCACGCCCCACGCGCCGAACAGGCCGGTCAGCGACTCGTGCGAGACCATCATGGACGGCACGCCGTGTGCCCGCGCCCAGTCCCCGGTCCAGCGCAGCGTCGAACGGTCGGAGACCTCCAGCCGGTCGGGGGCGAGCGTGGTC
The DNA here is from genome assembly GCF_029626175.1 of Micromonospora sp. WMMD1082. Taxonomy (NCBI): domain Bacteria; kingdom Bacillati; phylum Actinomycetota; class Actinomycetes; order Micromonosporales; family Micromonosporaceae; genus Micromonospora; species Micromonospora sp. WMMD1082. The sequence continues at coordinate 655,481 of NZ_JARUBM010000002.1, forward strand.
AGCAGCCCGGAGAGTCGGCGCCGGCCGGTGAGCAGGCGGTAGCCGCCGCTGTGCGGCAGCGGCGGCCCGGCCACGGTGACGACCCGGCCCCACGGGTGCCGCTGGTCAGTGTCGCGGCGACCCGGTACGACGAGCACCGGCTCGTGGCCGGCATCACGGTAGCCCACGCCGAGGTGCTGCAACGCGGTGCGCAGTCCGCCGGACCGTCCGGTCACGAAGGTCGCCAGTCGGACGATCCGCAGCGGCCGGGTGGGTGTGCCGGTCGACCGGGTCGCGGCGCTGCGGGTGGTGGTGCCGATCGGGATGGTGCCGGTCACGACGCCGCCGGCAGGTCGACGACCGGCGCGGCGGCCAGGGCGGCCCGGTAGTGCCCGACGAGTTCGTCACCGACCGCCGCCCAGCTGCGCCCGTTCACCGCCGTCCGCGCCGCGAGGCCGTACGCCCGGCGGCGCGGCCCGTCGGCGGCCAGCGCGGCCACCGCCTCGGCGACCACCGCCTCGTCCTCGGGTGGCACCAGGATCCCGGTCGTGCCGGAGGTGACCAGGTCGACCGGCCCGCCGCTGGCCGGCGCCACCACCGGCACGCCGCTGGCGAGCGCCTCCTGGATGGTCTGGCCGAAGGTCTCGTGCGGGCCGGTGTGCACGAACAGGTCGAGACTGGCGTAGAGGCGGGCCAGGGCCTCGCCCTGCTGGACTCCGAGGAAACGCACCCCCGGGAGGTCCCGTTCGAGCTGCCGACGGGCCGGGCCGTCACCGGCGACGACGACCCGGACGCCGGGCAGTCGGGCGGTGGCGGCGAGCAGGTCGACCCGCTTCTCCGGGGCGAGCCGCCCGACGTAGCCCACCAGGAGCTCACCGTTGGGCGCCAGCGCCCGGCGCAGGCTCGGGCAGCGCTTGTCGGGGTGGAACCGCTCGGCGTCGACGCCCCGGCGCCACAGCCAGACCCGCTGCACCCCGTGCGCGGCGAGATCGGCCGCGGCCCGGGTCGAGGGAGCCAGCGTACGCCGCGCCGAGTTGTGGATCTCCCGCAGCCGTCGCCACGCCGCGGCCTCCCCCCAACCGACCCGGTACGCGCGGGCGTACGCGGCGACGTCGGTCTGGTAGACGGCGACGGTGGGCAGCCCGTGCCGGGCCGCCAGCACGGCCGCCCGGGCGCCGAGGATGAACGGGCTGGCCAGGTGCACCACGTCGGGTGACTGCTCCAGCAGCACGCCGGCCAGCCGGTTGTTCGTCGGTACGCCGAGCCGGAAGCCCTGGTAGCGCGGCAGCGGCACGCTCGGGATGCGGACCACCGGGTAGGGGTAGCGGTCGGTGTCCCGGCGCAGCATGCCCGGCGGGGCGGGCGCGATCACCAGCGGCTGGTGCCCGCGGGCGACGAGGTGCTCGGCGGCCCGCACGACCGAGTGTGCGACTCCGTTGACGTCCGGCGGGAACGACTCGGTCACGATGGCGATCCGCATGCCTCTCACCGTGGGGGTGACAGCGAAGGTCCAGGAGACGTCCGGTTGACCGGCCGGCGAACAGTGCGGCACGAACCCGGGCCGGGCGGATCAGATGTCGTAGCTGGCGCCGGGGCGGACCACTTCCATCGGGCCGGCGTACGCGGCGGAGGCCGCAGCCACCGTGTGCGCCTCACTGCCCCAGGCGGGGACGAGATGGGTCAACAGCAGCCGCCCGACGTTGGCCTTGGCCGCCGCCTCGCCCGCCTCCCCGCCCGTGAGGTGCAGATCCGGTGGGTTGTCGACACCGTCGAGGTAGCTGGCCTCGCAGAGGAAGACGTCGGCGTTCTGGGCCAGGCGCAGCAGCGCCTCGCAGGGTGCGGTGTCCGAGGAGTAGCAGAGGACCCGGCCGGCGTGCTCCATCCGGACGCCGTAGGTCTCCACGGGATGCAGCACCCGGTCGACGGTGACGGTGAACGGGCCGATCGGGAAGGTGCCGGGTTGCAGGGCGTAGAACTGGTAGACGTCCTCGACCGTGCTGTCCTCCTGCCCGTACGCGGCGGCGAGCCGGTCCGGGGCGCCGGCCGGGGCGTACACCGGCAACGGCGGGTACGGCCCGTCCGGGGCGTACCGCCGCACCACCACGTAGGTCGCGGCGTCGAGGATGTGATCGCAGTGCAGGTGGGTCAGGAGGATGGCGTCCGGTGCGTGCAGCCCGGCGTAGCGCTGGAGGGTGGACAGCGAGCCCGAGCCGAAGTCGACCAGGAGCCGGAAGTCCTCGGCCTCGACCAGATAGGCCGAGCAGGGGGACTCGGGTCCGGGGAAGCTGCCCGCACAGCCCAGGACGGTCAGTCGCATCGAGTTGTCTCGCTGTCACGGTAGGTAGCAGTCGTGCCGGCCGCCGCTCCGGCCATGATCACTACCGACGCGTACGCCACGCTGCGCAGCCTACGCCCGCCTGCACAGGGGCAAGAATGATCTGCTGGAAGTTGTCACCAACGTGACACCGCTTTCGCCCGTCCGATCGACGCCGGATCACCGGAGTGGCCGACCAGGACGGACCGACGCGACGAGGGCCACCGGCAGCACGCCGATGACCCTCGTCGATATCGCTCGCGCCGCAGGTCAGGCCCAGAGCTGCCCGTCCAGCGCCTCCTCGGCGTCGGCGAGCGTGCCGCCGTACGCCCCGGTGCTGAGATACTTCCAGCCGCCGTCGCTGACCACGAACGCCACGTCGGCGCGGCGGCCGTCGCGCACCGCCTCATGCGCCACCGCCAGGGCGGCGTGCAGGACCGCTCCGGTGGAGAAGCCGACGAAGAGACCCTCCACCTCCACCAACTGCCGGGTACGCAGCACCGCGTCCCGGGTGCCGACGGAGAACCGCCGGGTGAGCACGGTGGCGTCGTAGAGCTCCGGTACGTACCCCTCGTCGATGTTGCGCAGCCCGTAGACCAGCTCGCCGTAGCGTGGCTCGGCGGCGATGACCTGGATGCCCTCGACCTTCTCCCGCAGGTAGCGCCCGGTGCCCATCAGCGTGCCGGTGGTGCCCAGACCGGCCACGAAGTGCGTGACGGTCGGCAGGTCGTGCAGCAGCTCGGGGCCGGTCGTCTCGTAGTGCGCCCGGGCATTCGCCTCGTTGCCGTACTGGAAGAGCATCACCCAGTCCGGATGCTCGCCGGCGATCTGCTTGGCGGTGGCCACCGCCTGGTTGGAGCCGCCCGCCGCCGGCGAGAAGATGATCTCCGCGCCGTACATCCGGAGCAGCTGCACCCGCTCGGCGGAGACGTTCTCCGGCATCACGCAGACCAGGCGGTACCCGCGCAGCTTGGCCACCATGGCCAGGGAGATGCCGGTGTTGCCGCTGGTCGGCTCCAGGATGGTGTCGCCCGGCCGGAGCTGACCGGCCGCCTCGGCGGCCCGGACCATGAACAGGGCGGCCCGGTCCTTGATGCTGCCGGTGGGGTTGCGGTCCTCGAGCTTCGCCCACAGCCGCACCGGCGGCGCCCCCTCGGGCACCGCCGGCGACAGTCGGGGCAGCCCGACCAGCGGGGTGCCGCCGCAGGCGTCCAGCAGGCTGTCGTACCGCGCCATCGCGCCAGCCTCAGCTCGCGGCGACGGGCGTCCGGCGCCCGGCCGGCATGGCGGCGCCGCGCTGGGCGATCGCCGCAGCAGCGGCGCCGTGTTGCGCGATCGCCGCTGCGGCGGCGAAGCCGAACGCGCCACCGGCCACGGCGGGCAGGATGGTCACGCTGTCGCCGTCGTTGAGCTTGGCGTCCAGCGCGCCGAGGAAGCGTACGTCCTCGTCGTTGACGTAGACGTTGACGAAGCGGTGCAGTGCGCCGGCGTCGGTGACCAGCCGACCGCGCAGCCCGCCGTGCCGGGAGTCCAGGTCGGTGAGCAGGCCGTCCAGCGTGTCACCGCTGCCCTCGACGACCTTCGCGCCGCCGGTGTAGCTGCGCAGGATGGTGGGGATGCGAACCTCGATGGCCATTGGTGTCGTACTCCTCGATCGGGTGTGCTCGTGCTCGGTGACGGGAAGGGGCGTAAGGGGGCTGAGGTGCTCAGCGACCCGAACACTCGTAGTCGACCGTCGCCGGGCTCTGCCCGAACATGTAGGACTGCACGGCGTGCGGATCCACCGCCGCGTCGAGGATCCGCACCGGCTCCTCGGTCACCACCCCGTCGGAGATCCGGAAGGAGCGGATCTCCTCCGTGTCGGGCTCCCGGGTGGAGACGAGCAGGTAGTGCGCGCCGGGCTCGCCGGCGAAGGAGATGTCCGTCCGCGACGGGTAGGCCTCGGTGGCGGTGTGCGAGTGGTAGATGACGACGGGCTCCTCGTCCCGGTCGTCCATCTCCCGCCACACCCGCAGCTGCTCCATCGAGTCGAACTCGTAGAAGGTCATCGAGCGGGCGGCGTTCTCCATCGGGATGTGCCGGGTCGGCGCGTCGCTGCCGACGGGGCCGGCGACCACACCACAGGCCTCGTCGGGGTGATCCCGACGGGCGTGGGCGACGATCGCGTCAACGATCGACCGGTCGATGCTCAGCACGCCGCCAAGCCTAGCGCCCGGCGGCGGCCGACCGCGAGGCGGCGCCGGTCACAGTCAGTCGATCAGGGCGTTGAGCAGGGATTCCTGGAGATAGCCGAGATAGGCGTAGACCGAAAGCTGGAACACCCGGCTGGAGGTCGGGTCCTCGGCGACCGCGTCGTCGAGCTCCTCGCCCAGGTCCGTCCCGTCCTTGATCTCCAACCGGACGCCCATCGCCAGCCGGGCGTCGTTGAGCGCCCGCAGCCACGCCTCGGCCGCCTCGGCGTCCAGGCGTACCTCCCCGCCGCTGTCGCCGGGCAGCGCGGCCAGGACCGCACCGGCCTGGTCGATCTTCGCGGTCTTCAGGTCGCCCTCGGTGTACCTGCGAAACTCCGCGGTGCCCGCCACGTCGTCCGGATAGACCTCGGGGAAGAGCCGGCACACGACCGGGTCGGAGTGGTCGAAACCGTCGGTGAGCAGGCCGACCACCTCGGAGGCGACCTTTCGGAGCACGCGCACCTCGTCCACGGCGAAGGTGGCGACATACCGGTCACCCCGGCGGCGGAACATGCTCACGGTGCCATCCCTGTTCGCGACTGCGGGGCTCGCAAACCCGGCTCACTCCTCGCGCTCACGGTGCCATCCCTGTTCGCGACTGCGGGGCTCGCAAACCCGGCTCACTCCTCGCGCTCACGACCGGTCCACCGTCGCCCAGAGGCCGTACGCGTGCAGCTGCGAGGCGTCGTGCTCCATGCGCTCCCGGGCCCCGCTGGAGACCACCGCCTTGCCCTTGTGGTGCACGTCCAGCATGAGCTGCTCCGCCTTCTCCCGGCTGTACCCGAAGAGCTTCTGGAACACCCAGGTCACGTAGGTCATCAGGTTGACCGGGTCGTCCCACACGATCGTCACCCACGGCCGGTCGGGAGCCGGCACCTCATCGGTGTCCGGGGTCTCGACCGGTGCAACCTGCGGAGCCGCCATGCCCCCCATCGTGCCACCGGATCCGCGGAACCGAGGAACCGGAACGCCGGACCGGCCCGGATCGCCACCGACGGCCGCACCGTCACCACGGCGGGTCGTCCGCCGGGCGTGCGGGGACGCCCCGCCGGCATGGCCGGCAGGGTGGACGGAGCAACCGTCAGGCGCGCAGGGTGCCGCGGTCGGCAGCATCGGACAGCACCGTGCGCAGCGATAGGCGGACCGCCTCGAACCTGCGAGCCACCTCCCGCGACAACTCCAGTTCGATCTCCCGTAGCGCCCGCTGCGCCCAGGCCCGCGCGGCGCTCGGGTCGTTGTTGCCGGGAGTACGCCAGTGCTGCCAGCAGCCGCCGGCCAGCGCCACGGCCACCGGCGGGAGCACCGCCATGCGGGGCGGCGTGGGATAGACCGACAGCATGTCGATCGCCTCGGCACCGGCCAGCGACGTCACGCCCGCCTCACTGGTGACGAGGAGTGCCCGCTCCAGCTTCTGCCCGGTGGCGTCGTCGACCAGGCCCCAGCGGACCGCCTTGTCGATGCGCCGGCGGACTCCCTCGGGCAACGGCGTACCGAAGAGTCGGCCGGCGATGCCGTCGACGAGTTCGCGGGCGTCGTGGTCGCACTGCGCGGTGGCCAGCAACGACAGCGCCGCCATCTCGCGGTCGAGCAGCGGGGGCAGGCCGGCACAGCCGACGCCGAAGACGATCTCCTGCACCACCCGCATGTGCATGTTGGCCAGTTCCAGCGCGAGGTGCTGGCGGATGCGCCGAGCGGCGGTGCGCGCCTGCCGGTCCAGTTGCTCGGACCACTCGCCCGGCTCGGCCAGCACCGGCACCCGGCCGTGCGTGCCCGGCAACTCCGGTGGCTCGAGGCTGGCCCGACGCAGCCCTTCGTGGGACGCCCAGCCCACCAGCGCTCGCTTCAGGTCGGCCTCGCCGCCGGAGCCCAGCGGGAACCAGCGGGCCTCGGCCAGTTCGGGCACGGCGGCGAGCAGCGCGGCCCGGTGTGCCGCGACGGTGACCGCGACCGGGTCCACCGCCGAGCCTCCGGGCTCCCCCGTACCCTGCGCCGCCGCCGTGCCCTCACCCGCCGCCCAACCGTCGGCGCCCGGCGTGACCGCGAAGAAGACCTGGACCGGAGTCCCGGCGATCTCGGACAGCAGGTTCAGCTCGGCGGAGCTGAAGGACTGGTCCGCCGCGATCACGAACAGGAGTGCGCCGGCCCGACCCACCGCGTCGCGCAGGAGGCCGGAGCCGGCCGACCCCAACGTGGCGATGTCCGGCGTGTCGACCAGGGCGAAGTGTCTCAACAAGGGCTGGGGCAGGCGCAGCTCGACCCGGCGCGGCGGCCTGGCCAGTGCCGGTCCCGCGGTCGGCAGGTCCGGCCGGTACGAGTGGGGCGTCCGGTAGCCGGGCACGTAGGCGGCCCGGGCCGGTTCCGCGGCGTCGCTGACCAGCAGCCAACTACCCGCCGGCACGGCGAGCATCGCGGCGTCGAGGTCGAGCAGCGCGGCGAGCACACTGGCCCGCCCGGCATCGGCGGGACCTGCGGCGACGACCGCGAGTGGCTCGCCCGCACCGGTGCTCGAAACGCCGAGTCGCTCCGGAAAGGGGCCGTGACCAGGCGGCCCGGCCGCGTCGTCGGGCGTGCCGAGATCGTGGAGAGGGCCCGGCTTCATCAGGCGGCGGCCTCCGAGGCAAGGCGGCCGGCGTAGGTGGCCGCGGTGAACTCCGGTGACGACACCCGGATTCCGGAAGACTAAAGCTGCCGGCACCGGGAACGAGGCAACCCCGATACTCACGGGTAACTCTGCGACTACTCAACTTCACCGTCGCGGGCTACCGGCCGGGCGGCAGTTCCGTCGATATGCTGCGCGAATGAGTCGCTGGAGCTTCGTGGGCCGGGCTGAGCAACTTGACCGTCTCCGGCTGGCGGTGACCGGCACCGAGGGGCGGGGCATCCTGTTCACCGGCAGTGCGGGCATCGGCAAGAGCCGACTGCTGCACGAGGGTGTCGACGCGCTCCCCGGCGAGGAGTACGCGGTCTGGCGGATCGCGGCCAGCGCCACCACCGCCGCGATGGCCTTCGGCGGTCTGGTCCAGGTGCTTCCCGTCGAGCAGCCGCAGGGCCTGTCCCCGGCGGGCATCCTGCGGTGGGCCGTCGACGTGTTGCAGCAGCAGGCCGCGGGCCGGCGGATCGTGCTCGCGGTCGACGACGCGCATCTGCTCGATCCGCCGTCGGCCGCGCTGGTGCACCTGGTGGCCCGGGTAGAGAACGCCTGCGTGGTCGGCACGCTGCGCGACGGGGAGCAGATCCCACTGCCGATCCGCGCACTGTGGACGGACGGCCTGGTCGAGCGCGCCGAGCTGGGACCGATGACACCGGCCGAGACCGCCGGCCTGCTCACCGCCATCGTCGGCGGCCAGGTGGACAGCGGCTCCACGGACCGGCTGGGTGGGCTCAGCGCCGGCAACCCACTGCTGCTGCGCGAGCTGGTGCACGCCGCCAACAACAGCGGCGAACTCATCGAGAAGTACGGCGTCTGGACCTGGACCGGGCGGCTGGAGCTGGCCCCCAGCCTGACCGAGCTGATCGACATCCGGATCGGCCAGCTCACACCTGGGGTGCGGACGGTGGTCGAGCTGGTCGCGTTCGGCGAGCCGCTCGGTCTGCGGCTGCTCCACCAGGCCGTGGAGCAGCACGACGTGGAGTACGCCGAGGAACGCGGGCTGATCACGATGGTGGAGTCCGACCGGCGGCTCGACGTCCGGCTGGCCCACCCGCTCTACGGCGAGGTGGTACGCCGGCAGTGCCCCGTCAGCCGTACCCGCCGGTTGCAGGCGCACCTCGCCGACCTGTTGGAGCAGGTCGGCAAGCGACGGCGGGAGGATCTGCTGCGGGTGGCGAGGTGGCGATTGGCCTCCGGCACCGCTCAGGACCCGGCGATGCTGATCGCGGCGGCCGGTGAGGCGTTCGCGCGCTACGACGTACCGCTGGCGACCCGGCTCGCCCGCGCGGCGCTCGACGCCGGCGGCGGCTTCGACGCGGCCGAGTTGCTGGCGACCATCCTGATGTTCGCCGACCGGCCGGCCGAGGCGCTCGGTGTGCTCGATGCCGTCGCCACCGACGCCGGCCAGGAGGAGCGGCTCAGCCGGTGGCTGACCGTGCGTGGCATGGTGAGCTACTGGGGGCTGAGCCAGGCGTCCACGGTGGAGGAGATCGCCACCCGGGGCGCCAAGCTGAGCGACTCCGCCGCCCAGGCCCGGGTCCGCGCCTTCGAGGCCATCATGCGCCTGCACCGGCTGGACGCGCCGACCGCGCTCCGGCTCGCGCAGGGCGTGCTCGACCGGCCGGCGGCCAGCGTCGCCGCCCGCGAACTCGCCCGCTGCGCCATCGCCCACCTCCAGGCGGTGCAGGGGCAACTGAACCGCAGCTCCGCGGCCGTGGACCTGGTGCAGGCGAAGGCGGCCAGCTGGCGGGCGGACATGCCGTACCTGCAACTGGCCGTGGAGCTGGCCCGCGGCACCCGACTGGCCCTCTCCGGCGATCTGGCCGGCATCGACACGCTGGTCGCCGACGAGTTCGCCGACCTCGCCGACGCGGGCGACTTCCGCCTCGGCACGGGCTACCTGGCGATCCTGCGGGCGTACGCGGCGCGGCTGCGCGGGCGCAGCGACGTCGCGCTGCAGGCCGCGCTCAGCGCCTGCGCGGTCCTGGCGACCAGCCGGGTCTATGCCGGGCTGGCCCAGTCGGAACGGGCGCAGGCCGCCGCGCTGCGCGGCGACGCCCGGCAGGCGACCGCGGCGATGGCCGAAGCCGATCGCCTCCACTCGCCGAGCATGGGGGTGCTGTACCCGTGGCTGGAGCAGGCCCGGGTGGCGGTGCTCGCCGCCGACGGCGACCTGCCCGGGGCCGTGGCCCACCTGCACGGCCTGGTGGAGCGGCTGCGCGCCGACGGCTTCGCCGGGCACGAGGCGCTGGCCCTGCACGACCTGGTGCGGCTGGGTCAGGCCGCGGCGCCCACCGGGCCGAGGTGCTCCGACGGCAGCCGCCGCTCGGTCGCGCAACGGCTGACCGAACTGTCGGAACAGGTCGACGGGGAGCTGCCGCCGCTGATGGCGCGGCATGCCCGGGCGGCGGCCGACGGCCTGCCGGAGGAACTGCTCAACGCCGCCGGTGGCTTCGCGGAGCGGGGTCTCGCCCTCCTGGCCGCCGAGGCCGCCGCCGGCGCGGTGCATCTGCTGCGGCAGCGGCGCTCGCCCGAGGTGGCCCACGCGCGGGAGCGGCTCGCCGCACTGCTCGGTTACTGTGACATCGTGCACACCCCGGCACTGCTGGCGGCCGCCCCGACGTTGACCGACCGGGAGTGGCAGGTGGCCCGGCTCGCCGCGGACGGCGGGACCAGCCGCGCCATCGCCGAGCAGCTGTTTCTCTCCGCCCGCACGGTGGAGAACCACCTGCAGCGCGTCTACAGCAAGCTCGGCGTGACCAGCCGGGCGGAGCTGAAGGCGGCGCTGCGCACGATCCCTGGCCATGACGGCACGGCGACGGCCTGAACCCTAGGCTGAGGGTGTGCACACCCTTCGTCCCGCGCTGCTGACCGATCACTACGAGCTGACCATGGTCAGTGCCGCACTGCGGGACGGCACCGCGCACCGGCGCTGCGTGTTCGAGGTGTTCAGCCGCCGGCTGCCCGCCGGCCGCCGGTACGGCGTGGTCGCCGGCACCGCCCGGCTGGTCGACCTGATCCGCGAGTTCCGCTTCGATCAGGCCGACATCGACTTCCTGCGCCGCACCGGCGTGGTCGACGAGCAGGGCGCCGACTGGCTGTCCGGCTACCGGTTCACCGGCGACGTCGACGGGTACGCCGAGGGCGAACTCTTCTTCCCCGGTTCGCCGATCCTGACCGTCTCCGGCAGCTTCGCCGAGTGCGTGGTGCTGGAGACGCTGGTGCTGTCGGTGCTCAACCACGACTGCGCGGTGGCCGCCGCCGCGGCCCGGATGGTCACCGCCGCCCGGGGCCGGGCGCTGATCGAGATGGGGGCGCGGCGGGCCCACGAGGAGGCGGCGGTCGCGGCGGCCCGGGCGGCGTACCTGGCCGGGTTCCGGTTCACCTCCAACCTGGCCGCCGGCCAGCGGTACGGCATACCCACCGCCGGCACCGCCGCGCACGCCTTCACCCTCCTGCACGACGACGAGCGGGCCGCGTTCGCCTCGCAGGTCGCCACGCTGGGCAGGGAGACGACGCTGCTGGTGGACACGTACGACATCAGCCAGGGCATCCGGACGGCGATCGAGGTGGCCGGGCCGGAGCTGCGGGCGATCCGGATCGACTCCGGCGACCTGGCCGTGATCGCCCAGCAGTCCCGGGAGCTGCTGGACTCGCTCGGCGCCACCGAAACCAAGATCATCGTTTCGGGTGACCTCGACGAGTACGCCATCGCGGCGCTGGCCGCCGAGCCGGTGGACATGTACGGCGCCGGCACCGCCGTGGTGACCGGCTCCGGCGCGCCGACCGCCGGCCTGGTCTACAAGCTGGTCGAGGTCGAGGGGCGCCCGGTGGTCAAGCGGTCCGAGCAGAAGGCCACCATCGGCGGCCGCAAGGTCGCCGTCCGGCGGCACAAGCCGACCGGCACCGCCATCGAGGAGATCGTCGTCCCGCAGGGCGTGCCGGACCGCCGCCCCAACGACCGGCTGCTGCAACGGTCGTACGTCGTCGACGGCGAGTCGATGGAGCTGCCGAAGCTGGACGAGTCGCGGGAGCACCTGCGGCAGTGCCTGATCTCGATCCCGTGGGAGGGTCTCAAGCTCTCCGCGGGCGACCCGGCCATCCCGGTCACCGTGGTACCCGCCGAGTGAGGGGAATGGACGTGAGCAACGCGCTGATCATCGTGGACGTACAGCAGGACTTCTGCGAGGGCGGCTCGCTGGCCGTGGCCGGCGGTGCGGGCGTGGCGGCCGGGATCTCCCGGCTGCTGGCCACCGAGCCGGACCGCTGGGACCACGTCGTGGCGACGAAGGACTACCACGTCGACCCCGGCACACACTTCGCCGATTCGCCGGACTATGTCAGCACCTGGCCCCGACACTGCGTCGTCGGCACACCCGGCTCGGAGTTCCACCCGGAACTGGCCACCGACCGGATCGAGGCGGTCTTCCACAAGGGCGAGTACGCCGCCGCGTACTCCGGGTTCGAGGGGCACGCCGACGACGGCGAGCGCCTGGCCGACTGGCTTCGGCGGCGAGGGGTGGACCGGGTCGACGTGGTCGGCATCGCCACCGACCACTGCGTCCGGGCCACCGCCCTGGACTCCGCCCGGGAGGGCTTCGCCACCACCGTGCTGCTGGACCTGACCGCAGCGGTCGCGCCGGACACCACCGATGTCGCGTTGCGCGCCTTCGACGGCGCCGGGATCACCACGCTCGGTTCACCTGTGATCAGGGACGCATGATCCGATAAATCGTTGGTAAGCGTCGTACCTGCCGTCGAGGATGTCGGCGGAGGTACGGACCGACGTGAACATGAAGCCTTACCGGGAGGCGCTCGCCCTGCCCGGTCTGCGGTCGCTGCTGCTCGTGGCGGTACTGGCGCGGATCCCGCTGACCGCCACCGGCATCACGCTGACGTTCTACGTCGTGCAGGATCTCGGGCACGGCTACGGTGCCGCCGGGCTGGTCGGTGCCGCGATCACCGTCGGCGCGGCGATCGGCGGCCCGCTGCTCGGCCGCCTGGTGGACCGTCGCGGCCTGCGCCCCGTCCTGGTCCTCACCACCGTGGCCGAGGCCATCTTCTGGTCCACCGCGCCGGTGCTGTCGTACACCCTGCTGCTGCCGGCCGCGTTCGTGGCCGGCCTGCTCGCGTTGCCGATCTTCTCGGTGATCCGGCAGTCCATCGCCGCGCTGGTACCGCCGGAGCGTCGCCGCCCGGCCTACGCGCTGGACTCGATGTCGGTCGAGCTGTCATTCATGATCGGCCCCGCCCTGGCCACGGTCGGCGTCACCACCATCTCCGCCCGCCTCACGCTCTACCTGGTCGGTGCCGGCATCGTCGCCGCCGGCGTCGTGCTGTGGCTGCTCGATCCGCCGGTACGCGGCGCCGGCGAGACGTCGACCGGGCCGCAGCCGCGCATCGCCCGACGGCAGTGGCTCACCTCCCGGCTGGTGGCCGTGTTCGCGGTGAGCACCGCGGCGACCCTGGTGCTCGGTGGCACCGACGTGGCCGTCATCGCCGTGCTGAGGGAGAACGGCGACGTCGCCTTCACCGGCGCGGTGCTCTCCGTCTGGGCGGTGGCGTCGCTGGTCGGCGGCTTCGCGTACGGCGCGGTCCGCCGCTCGTTCTCCCCGGTGGCGCTGATGGGCGTGTTGAGCCTGTGCACCATCCCCGTCGGGCTGGGCGGCTCACACTGGTGGCTGCTCTGCCTGGCGCTGATCCCGGCGGGCGCGCTCTGCGCGCCGACGATCGCGGCCACCTCCGACACGGTCAGCCGGCTCGCCCCGGCCAGCGTGCGCGGCGAGGCGATGGGACTGCACGGCTCGGCGGTCACCGTCGGCATCGCGCTGGGCGCCCCGCTGGCCGGCGCGGTCATCGACGCCTCGGCGCCGCTGTGGGGCTTCGCGGTCACCGGCGCGATCGGCGCCCTGGTGGCCCTGGCGGTGCTGCCGATCGAGCTGCGTCACCGCCGCGCCGACATCGCGGCCACCACCTCGAGCACCGACGACACCACCGCAGCGGCCCTCACCCCCACCACGTGATCGCGCCCAGCCCACTGCGGTGCGTAACCATCAACCCTCCCCCCACCCTCTCCCGTGCTCCCTTTGCTCTGCTTCAACGGACGCAACAAACTACGGTGCGTATCGGCAACGCCGGCATGCTTTCACCACATCGCCCGCATCTCACCAGTTCAGCAGCTATTGCGTGGGTTGAAGCAGAGCAAAGGGGCGAAAGAGCGGTCGGTACTGGCGGACCAGTGACATCACGCTGAGTGAGAACGCCGGAGAGATACTCAGTTGCACAAAGTAGCCCCGTACAGCCGTAGCAGCGCCCGGCATGGAGGGCCGAGATGGGCGGCCGGCCCGGCGACGGTGACCGGGAGGTCGCCCAGGGGCCGAGACGCGACGGGCGCCGCCCCGGCAGGGGTCGGCGCCCGTCGTACGGTGCGGTGGGTCAGGGGCGGTCGATGTTGCTGGCGGTGTCCTCGGCGTAGGTGGCGCCGCCGTCGGACTCGCTGGTCAGCGGCTTGGAGCCACCCTCGGGCGGGCCGGCGATGGTCTGCCCGGCGGCCAGCTCGGGGAACTTCGCGTCGAAGGCCGGCCGCTCGGAGCGGATCCGCGGCATCCGGTCGAAGTTGCGCAGCGGCGGCGGCGAGCTGGTCGCCCACTCCAGCGAGTTGCCGTGACCCCAGGGGTCGTCGACCTCCACCACCGGACCGGCCTTGTACGACTTCCAGCAGTTGTAGAGGAACGGCAGCGTCGAGATGCCGGTGATGAACGCACCGATCGTGGAGATCATGTTCAGCGTCGTGAAGCCGTCGCCGGGCAGATAGTCGGCGTACCTCCGGGGCATGCCCTCGTTGCCCAGCCAGTGCTGGATCAGGAACGTGGTGTGGAAGCCGATCATCGTCAGCCAGAAGTGAATCTTGGCGAGCCGCTCGTCGAGCATCCGGCCGAACATCTTCGGGAACCAGAAGTAGATGCCGGCGAAGACCGCGAACACGATGGTGCCGAAGAGCACGTAGTGGAAGTGCGCCACCACGAAGTACGAGTCGTGCAGGTGGAAGTCCAGCGGCGGGGCGGCCAGCAGCACACCGGTCAGGCCACCGAAGAGGAAGGTGACCAGGAAGCCGAGGGAGAACAGCATCGGCGACTCGAAGCTGATCTGCCCCCGCCACATGGTGCCGATCCAGTTGAAGAACTTCATGCCGGTCGGTACGGCGATCAGGTAGCTCAGGAAACTGAAGAACGGCAGCAGCACCTGGCCGGTCGCGAACATGTGGTGCGCCCAGACGCTCATCGACAGGCCGGCGATGGCGATGGTCGCGGCGACCAGGCCCTTGTAGCCGAAGATCGGCTTGCGGGAGAAGACCGGGATGATCTCGCTGATGATGCCGAAGAACGGCAGCGCGATGATGTAGACCTCGGGGTGACCGAAGAACCAGAACAGGTGCTGCCAGAGCATCGGCCCACCGGTGTCGGGGCTGTACACGTGGGCACCGAGGAGGCGGTCGGCGGCGAGCGCGAACAGCGCGGCGGCCAGCAGCGGGAAGACCAGGATCACCAGCAGGCTGGTGACCAGCATGTTCCAGGTGAAGATCGGCATCCGGAACATCGTCATGCCGGGCGCGCGCAGGGTCAGGATCGTGGTGATCAGGTTGACCGCACCGAGGATGGTGCCCAGACCGGAGACGGCCAGGCCGACCACCCACAGGTTGGCGCCGACGCCCGGGGCGTGCTCGGCGGTGCTCAGCGGGGTGTACGCGGTCCAGCCGAAGTCCGCCGCACCACCCGGAGTCAGGAAGCCGGCGGTGGCCATGGTGCCGCCGAACAGGTACAGCCAGTAGGCGAAGCTGTTCAGGCGCGGGAAGGAGACGTCGGGCGCACCGATCTGGATGGGCACGACGTAGTTGCCGAAGGCGAACACGATGGGCGTCGCGAAGAACAGCAGCATGATCGTGCCGTGCATCGTGAACAGCTGGTTGTACTGCTCGGGCGAGAGGAACTGCAGCCCCGGCCGGGCCAGTTCGGCCCGCATGATCAGGGCCATCAGGCCACCGATCATGAAGAACACGAACGCGGTGACCATGTACATGATCCCGATCTGCTTCGCGTCCGTGGTCCGCAGCAGCCGCGCGATGGCCGACCCCTTGACCGGCTCCCGGACCGGCCAGGGCCGGGTCACGACCGGCTTGGGTGCGACGGTGGTCACGAGTGGCCTCCGGTTCTGGGTTGTCCCGCTCGGCACGCGCTGTCTCGGCGGGCCGTCATCCGCAAGGAGGATAGTCCCCGGCAGGTGACAGCGCCGCGTGGGGTCGCCGAGGGTGGATCACAACGGGCCGAGGAGCAGCCGGTAGTGCTCGCCGAAGATGCGGTCGCCCCGCCCGCGCAACAGCGGGTCGCGCAGCGCCGGCGGCACGTCGCGGGTGCGGTTGCGGTCCCGGGTCCGGTCCTGCACCCATCGGGTACGCGGCCGACGCCGGCTCTCGTACGCGGTCAGGGCCGCGTCGACGCTGCCCGCCGCGCGCAGCGACTCGGCGAGCACCACCGCGTCCTCCAGGGCCATCGCGGCCCCCTGCGACAGCGTCGGCGCGGTGGCGTGGGCGGCGTCGCCGACCAGGAGCACCCGGCCCCGGTACCAGCGCCCCAGCTCGACCTCGTCGGTGATCGTGGCGTGCACCCCGTCGAGCGCGTCGAGCACCTCCGGCACCGGCCCGCCGTAGTCGCCGAACAGCTCGCGCAGCCGGGCCGACGGGTCGGCCGGCAGGTCGGTCCCCGCCTCGTCGGCGTAGCAGTGCAGCCGGCCGGCGCCGATCGGCACCACGAGGAAGCCACTGCGCTGCCCGAGCAGCGCGGTCCACTCGTCGACGACCGGGCCGTCGCGCACGACGCCGCGATAGACCACCTGACCGGCGGGGCGGGGCGGGCCGCCGAGAGCCGCCAGCGCACGGATCGACGAACGCGGGCCGTCGGCGCCGATCACCAGGTCGTACTCGGTCTGGGTGCCGTCGACGAAGGTGACGCCGACCGCGGCCGGCAGCAGGTCGATGGTGCGCACCTCGGCGCCGTGCCGGACGGCACCGCCCGCCCCACTGAGCAGCACCCGGTGCAGGTCGGAGCGGGGCAGCGCGCGGCACTCGCCGACCCCGGCCCAGAGGGTGTCGAGGTCCACCTCGCACAGCGGCGAGCCCGCCGAGTCGAGGAACCGTTGCCGGTGGATGACCTGCCCGTACGGGCGGACCGGGCCGTCGAGGTCCAACCGCCGCAGCGCGCGGGCCGCGTTGCCCGGGAGATAGAGACCCGCGTCGGTGAGGTCGCCCGGCGGCGCCTTGTCGGTGAGGTCCGGCCGGAAACCCGCCAGGCGCAGCGCCCGGGCCACGGCCAGTCCGGCGATGCCCGCGCCGACGACGAGGATGCGCAGGGGGGAGCCACGCATGAGGGTGTACGCCTCCGGAGGGTGCGGCACGCGTTGAAGGCAAAAGGCTACTCGGCGCAATCGGCGCACACCAGAGGCAACCGGCCTGTCGCGGACAGCCCTCGGCACGTCGACGCCGCCCGCCCGACGGCTTCCACCCGTCCGCCCGGGGGATCCGGAGCGCGGCAGACGGTGCGACGACACACGTCACAATCCACCTTATTCACCCCCACCGGTTGCGCCCCTTGTTTCATGTATGTAAATGTGACGATGAGCATGGGAGCGCTCCCGGTTCCCCCTGACCGGTAGACGTTTCCGACCGCTCCATCCGCATCCGTCCCGGGCGTCGCCCTGACGCCGCAGCGCAAGGAGCATCATGAGACGTCCCCTGCGGGCCATCGTGGCCGCCGGCCTGCTCGCCGCCGGCACGATCGTCGCCGTAGCCTTCGGCGGCGGCACCGCCTCCGCCGACACCCAGATCTGCGAGCAGTACGGCACCACCGTGATCCAGAACCGGTACGTGGTGCAGAACAACCGCTGGGGCACCACCGCCCAGCAGTGCATCAACGTCACCGACACCGGCTTCCAGATCACCACCCAGAACGGCAGCAGCCCGACCAACGGCGCGCCCACCGCGTACCCGTCGATCTACCTGGGCTGCCACTACACCAACTGCTCCCCCGGCACCAACCTGCCGATCCAGGTCAGCCAGATCAGCAGCGCCACCAGCAGCATCAACTACCGGTACGTCAGCAGCGGCACGTACAACGCCGCGTACGACATCTGGCTCGACCCGTCGCCCCGGCGGGACGGGGTGAACCAGATGGAGATCATGATCTGGTTCAACCGGCAGGGCCCGATCCAGCCGATCGGCTCCTCGGTGGGCAACGCCACCATCGACGGCCGCACCTGGGACGTCTGGACGGGCAGCAACGGTTCCAACAACGTCGTCTCGTACCTCGCCCCGTCGACGATCACCAGCGCGAACCTCAACCTGCTCGCCTTCATCAACGACGTACGCAGCCGCGGCGGGATCACCAACTCCTGGTACCTGACCAGCATCCAGGCCGGATTCGAGCCCTGGCAGGGTGGCGTCGGCCTGGCCGTCAACAGCTTCTCGGCCTCGGTCAACGGCGGCGGCAACCCGACCCCGCCGCCCACCAACCCGCCGCCCACCACGCCCCCGCCGACCAACCCGCCGCCCACCACCCCGCCGCCGGGCGGCAGCAGCAGCTGCGCGGTGAGCTACACCGCCAACTCGTGGAACAACGGCTTCACCGCCGACGTGCGGATCTCCAACACCGGGTCGAGCACCATCAACGGCTGGACGCTGACCTACTCGCTGCCCTCCGGGCAGCAGGTGAGCAACGCCTGGAACGCCACGGTCAGCCAGAGCGGCTCGTCGGTGACCGCGCGCAATGTCGGCCACAACGGCACGATCGCCCCCGGCGGCTCGGCCAGCTTCGGCTACCAGGGAACGCTGAGCGGGACGTACTCCTCCCCCACCAGCTTCTCCCTCAACGGCACCGCCTGCACCCGCTCCTGACGAGCGTGTAATTGGTGGGGGGCGCGGCGCAGCCCGCACCCCCCACCACCGGTCGCATCCGCGGCCTCGGGCCACCGCCCGGGCGGTGGCCCTGACCTTGACCCAGATCTCAACCTTCACGCCGTCTCACGCCACCAACCAACCCCCGTCGCAGAAGCAGCAACTGGGCTAAAGTTGCTTCACCCAAATGTGGCAATTATCAATCTAGAAGCTCCCGAGGCATTGCCGGATCTTGATAGGCAACTGAATCATATTCTCGACACTCACGCAACGAATCTCGCTGGGCGTTCAGTAAATTAATCAGTTCGCGAAATCTTTGGTTACGAAGTTCATCGCCAGCCAACTGGTAGCCATTCCATGCGGCCGACAAATCCTCCTCGTGGCGTCTTGCCAACGCGGCCAGGTTCCAAAGATCTATCGAAGAGGAGCGGGACTTCCTGGCAAACACCCACTTGTTAAACCGTGCGTTCTCGGCGACCAGCTCCGCAGCCACTTCAACGAGTTCGAGCCCCGCTTTCGGCGATCCGATTACCCCTAGAAGTAGGGCAAACAGACCTTTTCCCTCACGAATTTCGCCACTCACGCCGAGTCACCCGACCTTTCGCCCATTGACTATCAGCCATCGAGCTAATCCGGTAGACGTATCCGGGACATCTACGCCACCAGCACGCAGCACGTCGCCACAGTATGTCAGACAACTGTTTGTCTCCACATCGTAAGGCCCTTGCTCTCGGCCGATCGTCCGACGCTGATACTCTCGCTCCCGTCGCACGAGGGTGCGGCGGCCGGTGCCGGAGCGGTGGTGGCGACCACCGTCACCGATGCCGCCACGGCCGCCGCCACGCCCGCCGCCAACCCGGCCCGAAGCCGGATCCGGAAACTGGATCGCCCGCTCCCAGGCGATGATGTCGCAGCTGACGCAGATGCTCTGGATGCCCTTGAGACGGATGCCGGCAGCCACCATCGATCGACGAACACGTGCTCCCCCGTTGGTCGATATCGAAGATCAACGAAAAGATATGAGAGGGGTTCACGGTCGTCAACCGATCGTTCAGGGGTTGCATGTTGTCACCGGATGGTCTACGGAGAGGCTGCTATAGCGGTCAAACCCTGGTCAGGCGTACGGCGTCGGCGATGACATAGCCGCTGGCGGAACTCCACCGGCTCACCGCCACCCGGTTGGCGTCGCCGGCGGGCAGCGCGAAGGTGCCGAGGCTGCGCCACTGTCCGCCGCCGGTGCGCTGGTTGACGTACACCGTCTGGTTGCCGCCCGAGGTGTTGACGATGTAGGGCGTGGCGCTGTTGTAGCCGGCGTCGGCCGGATACCAGACCTCCACCCGGTAGCTGGCGCTGGCCGGGACGTTGAACCGGTACCAGGCGACGTCGCTGGCGGCGACCGGGTCGGCGTACCGGTAGTCGGCGCCGTAGCGCTGGCCGGAGTACGTCGAGACGCCCCAGTTGGCGCTGGCGGTGAACCGCCCGGCGGTGGTGTTGTCGACCGTCGCGCTCCACGCGGTGCCGCCGGCCATTCGCGCCGCCACGTCGGCGCGCATCACGTTCAGGTCGATGAACGACGGATCGATCTTGCCGGTGGTGCTGGTCTCCCGGTGCCCCCGGGCATGGCTGGCGTCCCGGCCGAGGCGGGTGAGCACGGCGGCCGTGGCGGCCAGCGAGGCGTTGTACTGCGCGGCCGTCATCTCCTGACTGACGCCGTTGTAGTCGATCTCCCAGCCGATCATCAGGGTGTTGCCGTCGCCGGCCGGGATCGGCCCGCTGCCACCGCTGGCGCCGGCGTGGTTGCAGCGGCCGGCGGAGATGACGTGGAAGACGCCGTGGTAGTCGACCAGCGCCTGGCAGAGCGGGCCGGGCAGGTCGGAGCGGCCGTTGATGCAGATGTTGAGCGCCGGGTGCGGGTTGCTGGCGCTGGAGGTGGACGCGGTGTGGTGCCAGAGCACCCCGATCGGGTCGAACGAGCCGGGGCGCATCCGGTTGAGCCAGTCGCCCTCCACCACCACCTGCACGCCGGCACCGCGCAGCACATCCACCAGCCAGGGGATCGTGGCCATCAGGACTCCCGGAGCAGGTCGGCCAGGCACTCGACCGGCGAGGCGGCGTCGGCGGCGTGGGCGGCGACGGGCCGCGCGAGCAGGGTCAGCGCGGCGGCGGCCACCAGGGCCGGTACGCCGAGCAACCCCCGGCGGCGCAGGCGGGCGGGACGGTCAGGGGCCATGACAACCTCCGGACGATGACGGTCATCGATAGTTGGCCGAGACGCTACAGCGCGACACCCATCGATGTCGATAGTCTTCACCTGAAGGTTCGCCCGTGAAGTTTTCCAACTAGCGGTTGCCGCCGCTCCGCGCTGGCCGGAAACTGTGAAGCTCGACGACGGGGGGACGCGTGGCCGAGGACGTACGCCTCGACGGCGACGGGGTCGTCCTGCGTCAGTGGTCGGAGCGCGACCTGGCACAGTTGGTGGCGATCTTCGACCACGAGGAGATGGCCTACCGCCTGCCGGTGGCCGCGCCGTTCGACCTGGCCGCCGCCGAGGCGTACCTGATCACCGCCCGGCGGGCACAGGAGGCCGGGCACCGGATCTACCTCGCCATCACCAGCGGCGACGACCTGGCGCGCGGCGAGGTGATGCTCAACTTCGCCGGTCGCACCATCGGCTACGCGGTCGGGCCGGCCCACCGGGGTCAGGGCCTGGCCAGCCGCGCCCTACGGTTGATCACCCGGTACGCCCACTCGGTGGCGGGCCTGCCGACCGTGTATCTCGACATCGAGGCGGACAACGCCGGCAGCGCGGCCGTGGCCCGGTCGGTCGGCTACCGGCCAGCCGGCGGCGAACCGGCCTTCGTCGAGGACAAGGGGCGGCGCTACGCCCTGCACCGCTGGACGCACACCGAGCCGTCGCCGCCGGCCACCTGACGCCACCCCGCGCCCCGGCCGCCCCGACGCCGCCCAACAGCCCGACGGCGAGCGGCGGGCGGCGGGCGGCGACCGGTGACGGTCAGGAGTTGCCGAGGGCGTCGATGTCGCGGATCTCCTCGGCGGTCAGCGAGAAGCCGAAGATGTCGGCGTTGGCCCGGATCCGCTCCGGCGTCACCGACTTGGGTATCGCCACGATCTCGTGGTCGATGTGCCAACGCAGCACCACCTGGGCGGGCGAGACATCGTGCGCGCCGGCGATCCGGGTCAGCACCGGGTCGGAGAGGTCGCTGGTCTTGAACGGGCTGTACCCCTCCAGCACCACCCCGCGATCCCGGTGCTCGACGTGCCGCTGCCGGTCGTACAGCCTGGGGCTCCACTTGATCTGATTGACCGCCGGGTTCTCCTCGGTCGCCTGGATCAGCTCGTCGATCTGGGCGGTGCTGAAGTTGCTCACCCCCACCGCGCGGGTCAGGCCCTCGTCGCGGGCGGCGAGCATCTCCCGCCAGACCGGGATCAGGTCACCCGGGTCCCGGGGCGGCCAGTGCGCCAGCCACAGGTCGACGTAGTCGACGCCGAGGGCCCGCAGGCTCGCCTCGATCGTCTCCCGTTCCCGGCCGACCCGCTCGGGCGGGAGCTTGGTGGTGATGAAGACGTCCTCCCGGCGCAGCCCGCTCTCGCGTACCGCCCGGCCGACCTCTTCCTCGTTGCCGTACATCGTGGCGGTGTCGATGTGCCGGTAGCCGGCGTCGAGCGCGGCGAGCACGGCCTTGAAGCCCTCCTCGCCGGTGGCCTGCCAGGTGCCGAAGCCGAGCAGGGGGATCCGGACGTCGCCGGGAAGAACGGCGGTGGGGTGGTCAGCATGGTCCATACCGACGGTTCTACCCCCGATGACCCCCGCCATGCCCGAATCAGGCCCGGCGACGCGCCGCCGACCAGCGCGTGGGCGCGTCGGTGGGTGCCGGTTCCTTCAGGTGGTCTCCGGCTTCACGAAGGTGCCCCGCCCGGTGAAGGTGACCACCAAACTCTCCTCGCGCAGGATGTCGAGCGCCGCGCGGACGGTTCCTCGTGCCACATCGTAGGTCTGCGCCAACGTCACCTCGCCCGGGAGCTTGTGTCCAGGCGGCCACTCGCCAGATTCGATCTTCGCCCGTAGCGCGTCGGCGACCTGGGCCGCGAAGGATCGAGGCTGCCACGGGTCGACCATGCCCCGAGGCTTTCACCTGTCCCCCTAGCTCAACCTGTCGATGGTGTTCATCTACTAGACAGGATGAACAGGTTGGGTCTAGCGTCAACGCCATGGCTGCACAGTGACATCGGGAGGCCGGGATGCGAGCGCGTCAACTGCCGTCAGTGCCGGTTGCGATCGTTGGTGACGGCGTGCCGCCGGATCAGCCGGTCACCGTGTGGCTCGATTCCGGCTCTGGACCGGGCCTGGAACTGGTGGTGCCGCCCGACCAGCGCTGGCGGGTCACCGTGCGAAACGGCCAGGACGTGTTGCTGCTCATCCCCGACCCTGAGGACGTGGAAGCCCTCCGCGTGATGGCCAACGCACAGAGCTTGTGGGACAGCTACGCCGACCCGGACGACCAAGATCCACTTTGATCTGCCCGAATCAGGCCCCGCGACGCGCCGCCGACCAGCGCGTCGGTCCGCCGTGCCGGAGAATGCGGGGTGTGGCTGACCGGCTGGAGGAGTACCGGCGCAAGCGGGACGCCGCGCGTACCCCGGAGCCGGTGCCGCCCGACCGTCCCCGGCGCCGCCGGGCCGGCGACCGGGCGCGGTTCGTCATCCAGCAGCACCACGCCCGCAGCCTGCACTGGGATCTGCGCCTGGAGCGCGACGGGGTGCTCGTCTCCTGGGCGGTGCCGCGCGGGCTGCCCCGCGAGCCGGGCCGCAACCACCTCGCCGTGCACACCGAGGATCACCCGACGGAGTATCTCGACTTCTCCGGTGAGATCCCGGCCGGCGAGTACGGCGGCGGGCGGATGACCATCCACGACCGGGGCACCTACCACTGCGAGAAGTGGCAGGACCGCGAGGTGGTGGTGCAGTTGCGGGGTGGGCGGACCTCGGGACGGTACGTGCTGTTCGCCACCGGCGGGCGGGACGGCCGGGACTGGATGGTGCGCCGCACGGATCCGCCGCCGGAGGGCTGGACCAGCATGCCGGAGCAGGTCGCGCCGATGCGGGCCACGCCGGCCGGCCGGCTCCCGACCGACCGGGCCGAATGGGGGTACGAGCTGCGCTGGGACGGGATACGCGCGGTGGCGTACGTCTCCGGCGGCCGGTTGCGGCTGCTCTCCGACTCCGGTCAGGAGATCACCGGGGCGTACCCGTGGCTGCGGCCGATGGCCGAGGCGCTGGCCCCGACCGAGGCCGTGCTCGACGGTGTGCTGGTCCGCATCGACCGGGCCGGACGGGTCCGGCCGGCGCGGGGCGGGCGGAGCACCGCCGACGCCCAGTACCTGCTGGTCGACCTGCTCTGGTTGGAGGGGACGACCAGCATGGGGCTGCCGTACCCGCAGCGCCGGGAGCTGCTCGACTCGCTGGCGCTGGCCGGGCCGCACTGGCAGACTCCGCCGTGGTTTCCCGGCGCCGGTACCGAGACCATGCGCGCGGCCCGCGAGCAGGGGCTGCCCGGGGTGGTGGCGAAGCGACTGGACTCGGTCTACGAGCCGGGGCGGCGCAGCCGCGCGTGGCGCAGCGTGGACGCGAGCTGAGACGGCGAGGAGCACCGTGTACCTGACCCATCTCGAGTGCCCGCGCTGCGGCCGGGAACACGACGCCGGCGTACCGCAGAA
Organism: Micromonospora sp. WMMD1082; assembly: GCF_029626175.1. Classification (NCBI taxonomy): domain Bacteria; kingdom Bacillati; phylum Actinomycetota; class Actinomycetes; order Micromonosporales; family Micromonosporaceae; genus Micromonospora; species Micromonospora sp. WMMD1082. Next base: position 679,332 of record NZ_JARUBM010000002.1, read on the forward strand.
TCTCTGCGAGTGCGGCTCGCCGCTGCTGGCCCGCTACGACCTCGCGGCGGTGGCGGGGGCGGTCGAGCCGGAGCGGTTCGGGCTGCGCCCGGCCGACCTGTGGCGCTACCGGGAGCTGTTGCCGGTGGCCGACCCGGCCTGTGTCACCACACTCGGCGAGGGCTGGACACCGATGCTGCGCGCACCCGCCTACGGCGCCGAGATCGGCGTCGACGACCTGCTGGTCAAGGACGAGGGCCTGACCCCGACCGGATCGTTCAAGGCACGCGGGGCCGCCGTGGGCGTGAGCCGGGCACGGGAGTTGGGCATCCGGCGGATCGCCATGCCGACCAACGGCAACGCGGGCGCCGCCTGGGCCACCTACGCGGCACGCGCGGGGATGGGCGCCACGATCGCGATGCCGCTGGACGCGCCGACCATCTGCCGCCGGGAGTGCGTCGCCGCCGGCGCCGACCTGCGCCTGGTCGACGGACTGATCGGCGACGCCGGGCGCCAGGTCGCCGCGCTCGTCGCGGCCTCGTCGGGCACCATCTTCGACGCCGGTACGCTGCGCGAGCCGTACCGCCTTGAGGGCAAGAAGACGATGGGGTACGAGATCGTCGAGCAGCTGGGCTGGCAGGTGCCCGACGTGATCGTCTACCCGACCGGCGGTGGGGTGGGGCTGATCGGCATCCACAAGGCACTCGGCGAACTACGCGAGCTGGGCTGGGTCGAGGACCGGTTGCCCCGCCTGGTCGCGGTGCAGTCCACCGGCTGCGCGCCGATCGTCCGGGCGTTCGCCGCCGGGGAGGACCGGGCCCGGCCGTGGGCCGACGCGCACACGGTGGCGTTCGGCATCACCGTTCCCGCGCCGCTGGGCGACGAGCTGATCCTGACGGCGCTGCGGGCCACCGCCGGCACCGCGATCGCGGTGGACGACGCCGAGATCCTGACCGACCTGCGGGACTTCGCCGCCCGGGAGGGCCTGCTGCTCTGCCCGGAGGGAGCGGCCTGCCTGACCGCCGCCCGCAAGCTGCGGGCCGGCGGGTGGATCCGCGCGGGTGAGCGCGTGGTGGTGCTCAACACCGGGGCCGGTGTGAAGTATCCGGAGACGATCGACGTTGCCGGCGTACCGGTCCTGCCCAGCTGACCGGCGGGCGGGCGTCAGTCGGCGGTGGGGTCGGTCAGCCGCCAGGCGGCGTTGATCTGGCCGATGTGCGACAGCGCCTGGGGCGTGTTGCCCAGGTGCGCCCCGCTGCGCAGGTCGATCTGCTCGCTGAAGAGCCCGACGTCGTTGGCGTGCCCGGTCACCCGCTCGAACAGCCGCGCGGCGCGCTCCCGTTCGCCGGCCAGCACCAGGCACTCCACCAGCCAGAACGAGCAGAGCAGGAAGCCCGCGGGATCGGAGTCCCAGCGGCGGACCAGCCCACCGTCACCGCCCAACTCCCGCTCGACCGCCTCTATGGTCGCCCGCATCCGCGGGTCGGTGGCCGGCAGGAAGCCCACCACCGGCAGGTAGAGCGCCGCGGCATCCAGCTCCGGCGAGCCGAAGGCACCGGTGAAGACGCCCCGGCGTTCGTGGAAGCCGTCGCGGAGCACGGTGGCCCGGATCTCGTCCCGGATGCCGGCCCACCGCTGGGCGTCCGCCCGCTCTCCCAGCTGCGGTGCCAGCCGCACCGCCCGGTCCATCGCCACCCAGCAGAGCACCTTGGACGACAGGTAGTGCAGCTCACGGTCGCGGGGCTCCCAGATCCCCTGGTCGGGTAGCTGCCAGGTGGCGGCCACCTGCTCGGTGAGGCCGAGCACCATCTCGCGCAGCTCGGCGGCGAACTCGTCGCCGAGATAGTCACGCAGTCGCCAGATCGCCGAGACGACCTCGCCCGGCACGTCGAGTTGCCGCTGCCGCCAGGCGTCGTTGCCGATGCGCACCGGCCAGCTGCCGGCGTACCCGGCCAGGTGGGGGCAGATGTGCTCGGAGACGTCCCGCTCCCCCTCCAGCCCGAACAGCACGGGCACCGGCTCGGGACCGATCCGCCCGATCGCGCGGACCGCCCAGTCGAACAGCCGCGACGCCTCGGTCGGGCAGGCCGCCACCCAGAGGGCACGCATGGTCATCGCGAAGTCACGCAACCAGGAGAAGCGGTAGTCGTAGTTGCGGTCGCCGCCGAGTTCCTCCGGCAGCGACGTGGTCGACGCCGCGGCGACCGCGCCGCTGCGGGCGTACGTCAGACCGGTGAGCACGGTCGCGCTGTGCCGGACCACCTCCGGGTAGCGGCCGTCGTACCGGTGGGTCTCGCGGAACGCCTGCCACGCCTGCACCGTGTCCGCCAGCGTCCCGACCGGCTCCAGTCGCGCCGGTGTCCCGCCGAACGCCGACGCGTACGCCAGGTCGAAGCCGAGCACCTGCCCCTCGTCGACCTCGAAGGTGTGTCGGACCCGGTCATGGTCGGCCCGCAGCCGCAGCCCGTCGCAGCGCAGCACCAGCTCGATCGGGCCGGCAACGGCCAGCACCGCGCCATCGGTGAGTTCCCGCAGGTACGGGGTGAGCAGGCCGTACTCCGGTCGGGGCCGGAAGTCCATGGCCATCCGCACCCGGCCGGACAGCCCCTCGACCACGCGCAGCAGCACGGCCGGCGAGTGCAGGCCGAACTGGTGGGCGCGGGCGCCCACCTCGGCGGCGAGCGCGTCGGTGACCGCGACACTTCCCTCGGGCGTGTGGTGCACGGTGCGCAGCACCAGCGACTGCCCCTGGTACGCCCGCTGCACCCGGTGGCCGGGGCTCCCCGTCGCGACCGGCGCCAGCCGCCAGTGACCGCCGTCGGGATCGATCAGCCGGCCGAAGACCGAGGGCGAATCAAACCGGTTCGGGCACCACCAGTCGATCGAGCCGGCCCGGCTCACCAAGGCACCCGAGCGGCAGTCGGAGAGGAACCCGTAGTCGGAGATCGCCGGCTGCTCCATCCGGCCGGCGTACCCCGGATCCTCGATCTCATCACGCCCGCACCGCCGCCTGGCGGCGGTGCGGGCCGGCGGGTGGTCAGGAGGTCGGCGGCTCGTCCTCGCCGGCGGCCTCGGCGGCGTCGGCCTCCTCCTTCGTCCGGTGGACCGCCTGGTCGGCGTGCTCCGGCGGCCCGTAGACGGTGTAGAGCACCAGCGGGTTCGGCCCGGTGTTGACGAAGTTGTGCCTGGTGCCGGCGGGTACGACCACCAGGTCGCCCTGCACCACCTCGCGCGTCTCCCCGGCCACCCGCGCCTCGCCGGTGCCGCTGACGAAGGTGAGGATCTGGTCGATCTCCTCGTGGACCTCCTCACCGATCTCGCCGCCGGGCGGAATCGTCATGATCACCAACTGGGTGTGCTCGCCGGTCCACAGCACGCGTCGGAAGTCCGGGCTCTTCTCGGCGACGGTCGCGATAGTGAAGTGCTCCATGTACGCCCTTATACCCCACCGCGGTCCGACCCACGCCGGGCTTCGCAGATGGTGGAATTGGTCACGGCCGGAGGGTTTGGCGCGGCACCTTTCGGGGATCGACACGGGCGGACCGGCATGACCGGTCACGCCAGGTCCCCGCTGACGTACCGCCGTACGGCTGCGACGGTGGGAGACGGCCGAGCGCGGCGACGTTTCGACCTCCGGGTCAGACGGCGCCGCGCGCTCACGTGCGGCTTGGGCGACCCGGCCGGGCGCCCCGGCCGGCGGTCAGGAGAGCACGGCCAGGTGAAAGGCCCGGTCGGCGGCCTCCCCGGCGCCGTCGAAGGTGGTCACGAAGACGGCGTTCGGGATGCCGGTACGACCGGCGACCGCGATCTGGCCGGCGGGTGCGAGCCCGGAACTGCCCGGCAGACCGACGGTGCCGACGAGACTGGCCCCGGTGACGTCCTGGTCGAAGACCACCTGGTACATCCCGGTGCTGAAGCGGTTGGCCGTCGCCGCGCCCAGCCCTCGGACCAGGAGGCCATCGGCGTTGACCACCGCGAACGACACCCGCGCGGTCATTGGCATGCCGGCACCGGCACAGGTGGTGTGTGCGGCGTCGGCGCGGGCGGCGGCATCGTCCCCCGGAACCGGCTGTGCCGCCCCTGTGATCCTGGCTCTCGCGCTGGACATTGCACTCCTTCCCAGCCGGCCGAGCCGCCCTGGCGTGTTGAGTTGGTTGTGGTAGCTAAAGGGGGATCAGCGCCGATCGGCCCCCTTTGTGCATCGAACGTATGTCGCGTTCCCCGCCGGTAACCAGGCGAACGACTGTCCGATCAAGGACAGAAGCCGTCCGTGATCATGCTGCTGACCTGCGCGAATCTCCGGTCGGCACGGTGCTCAGTCATCGTCGTCGGGGTCCTGGACGGGCACCCCGTCCACGCACCGCACCGACAACTCGTACTCGCCGCTCGGGCCGACGAACGTCACCTCGGCGTCGTCGTCCGGGCCACGGTCGACGTCGTCGACCCGGTACCCCTGCCGCGGCGACCAGTACTCCAGCCACACCCCGCCCGGCACGCACTCGGCGACCGCGCTTCCCCCTGCGGTAGAGAAGCTGCGCCGGTTGCCCGGCTCGGCGCTCGGGCTGGCCGGCGACGCGGTCGGGCCCGGCGGCGCGGTGCCGGGCGGTGGGGCCCCGGTCGGCGCGGGTTCGGCGAGGGCCCGGGCGATCTCCTCCTGACTGCGGACACCGCCCGGCGTCCCGGTGAGGCTCTCCCCCACCAGCTGGATCGCGGCGAGCCCGATCAGGGTGGCGGCGACCGCGGTGGCCAGCCACCCGGCAACGGCGAGAAAGGTACGACGGCCCATCACCCGACTATCCCCGATCGTCGGTTGGGCCGACCTTCGGGCAGCGCTAAGGGAGGGTTAACGAACGCGGCCGACGGCCGTGGCCGGGGATACCCTGCCTGCTGTGGCCCGCCTGCTGTTGATCGAGGACGACCTGACCATCCGTACCCCGCTGGTGCGGGCGCTGCGCGAGCGGGGGCATGCGGTGGCGGCCGCCTCCACCGCGATGACCGGGCTGCGCGACGCCCTCGACGACCGCCCCGACCTGGTCGTGCTCGACCTCGGGCTGCCCGACCTTGACGGCCGCGAGTTGCTGCGGATGCTGCGGGCGGTCAGCGCCGTACCGGTCATCGTGGCCACCGCCCGGGACGACGAGCGGGAGATCGTCCAGGTGCTCGACGCCGGGGCCGACGACTACGTAGTCAAGCCGTTCACCGCCGCCCAGCTGGACGCGCGGGTACGCGCGGTGCTGCGCCGCGGACCCGGTGGGCAGGCCGACGAGGACCCGACGGTGGTGGTCGGCGGGCTCCGGATCGACCCCCGGTCCCGGCAGGTCAGCCTCGACGGCGAACCGGTCGAGCTGACCCCGCGCGAGTTCGACCTGCTGCGGCACCTGGCCACCCGGGTCGGCGAGGTGGTGACCAAGCGGGAGCTGCTGACCGAGGTGTGGCAGATCCCGTACGGCGGGGCGGACAAGACGGTCGACGTGCACCTGTCCTGGCTGCGCCGCAAGCTCGGCGAGAGCGCCCAGCAGCCGCGCTACCTGCACACGGTCCGTGGGGTCGGGGTGCGGCTGGTCTCCCCGGAGGTCGGCGGGTGAGGAGACGCCTGGCGCTGCTGGTCGCCGCGGTCAGCGTGCTCATCGTGATCGCCTTCCTGGTGCCGCTGGCGCTGCTGCTGCGTACCGCCGCCGAGGACCGGGCGACGGTGCGCGCCACGGCCGACGCACAGAGCCTCGCCCCGGTGGTCGGCACCGCCGACGTGGAGACCGTGCGGTTGACCGTCGGGCAGCTCGCCGCCGAGTCCGGCCGACCGGTCAGCGTGTTCCTGCCCGACGGCACCGTGCTCGGCTCGGCCGTGCCGCGTACGCCTGCGGTGGAGCTGGCCGGCCGGGGGCAGAGCCTCACCGCGGAGACGGCCGACGGCCGGGAGGTGGTGATCGCGGTGCAGGGCCGGACGGACGGCACGGCGGTCATCCGGACAGTGGTGCCGTACGCCGAGATGACCGCCGGGGTGGGTCGGGCCTGGCTGGTGCTGGCCCTGCTCGGCGTGCTGCTGGTGCTGATCGGCCTGGCCGTCGCCGACCGGCTGGCCCGGACCCTGGTCCGGCCCATCGGCGAGCTGTCGGCGGTGTCGCACCGGCTCGCCAACGCCGAGTTGGATGCGCGGGTGGTCCCCGCCGGGCCGGCGGAGCTGCGCGAGGTGGGCGGGGCGCTCAACCACCTGGCCGGCCGGATCCAGGAGCTGCTGGCGCAGGAACGGGAACGGGTGGCGGACTTGTCGCACCGGCTGCGCACCCCGATGACGGCGCTACGCCTGGAGGCCGAGTCGCTGCGCGACCCGCAGGACGCCGCCCGGGTCACCGACGCGGTGGACGGGCTGGAGCGGGCGGTCACCGGTCTGATCCGGCAGGCCCGCTGGCGCGCCCCCGCCGACGGCACGGTGGTCACCGACGCCGTGGCGACGGTGACCGACCGGGTGGCCTTCTGGTCGGTGCTGGCGGAGGAGACCGGCCGTGCGGTCGACCTCGATCTGGCGCCCGGTCCGCTGCCGGTGGCGGTCCCACCCGACGAGCTGGCCGCGGCGGTGGACGCGCTGCTCGGCAACGTCTTCGCGCACACTCCGGACGGCACCGCCTTCGCCGTCCGGCTCGCCACCGTCGCCGACCAGGTGGTGTTGACGGTGGCCGACGAGGGCCCCGGCATCGCGGCGGACTCGGTGCGCCGGGGGGCCAGCCAGGCCGGGTCGACCGGGCTCGGGCTGGACATCGCCCGCCGGGCGGCCCAGGCCAGCGGCGGCCGGCTGGAGCTGGGCGAGCGGCACGGCGGTGGAGCCGAGGTGATCCTCCGGCTCGGCCCGCCGAAGACCTGACCGTCGGGATTCCCATGACCCGGCGAGGGCTTAACCCGGGCTTAGGGTTCGGACAGCGCGCCGCTATCGCGCCGGCACCGATCCTCGATGCAACAACCGAGGAGAGGTGGAGACGATGAAGCGCAACCCCCTGATCCTGGCGTCGGCCGGCGGCGCGGCGGCGGTCCTGGCGGTGACCGGGGTGCTGTTGGGTGTCGCGGCGGCGGACAACAGCCGGGCAGAGCAGGCGACCCTGACCGCCGCGACCAGTGCCCCGACGACGGCCGGCGTCCCGGACGACGCCACGCCGGACGACAGCGGCACCCTGGGCACGCCGGCCGAGCCGACCGGCGCCGCCACCCCGGCCGACCCGGGCAACGCCGGCACGCCGGCCACCGCGGCCGACGCGGTGAGCCTGGAGCGGGCCGGCGAGATCGCGGTGGCACACGTCGGTGGCGGCCGGATCACCGAGATCGAGCGGGACCGGGAGAAGGGCCGGCCGGTCTGGGAGGTCGAGATCGTCAGGGGTAACACCGAGCACGAGATCTACGTCGACCGGGAGACCGGCACCGTGGTCAAGGCCGAGCAGGAGCCGGTTGACGACGACGATGACGATGACGACGACGACCGGTACGACGACTGACGCGCGCACCCGGGCCGGGTGACGGCCCACCCAACCGGCAACCCCGGTACGGCATCCCCGCCGTGCCGGGGTTGCCGTTTCACCGGGCCGGTCGCTGCGACCGGGCGCGGGTCGGACATCGGGCGGGCCGCGTCAGCGGTCGCGGTGCAGCCAGGCGAGCAGGTCGGGCGGGGCCAACGCGGCGGCCCGCGCCCGGTAGCGGGCCCGGCCGGCGTCGTCGAGCAGGGCGCTGCCCTGACCGGAGCGACCGCTGCGGAAGAAGGCGCTCCGGTCCTTGAACACCCCGGCGGGGTCCGGCGCGAGCCGGTCGGCGCGGGCCCGCATGCGGTCGAAGGTCGCCGCCTCGACCAGGTCGGGCCCGGGCGGGTCGAGGCCCAGCCGGTCGGCGAGGTGGTGCATCTGCCCGGACAGGTCGCCCCGAAGGTCGTCGTAGTGGACGAGGTGGACGTTCGGCCGGTGCCGGCGGGCCCAGGCGTCACGCAGGTGCCACAGGACGCCGGGCAGCGAATCGAGTTCCTCGCGCGGATCCGGATCCGCGTCGATCCAGCGTACGAGCGCCTGCTCGACCGACGGCCCGTCCCGGTCCGGCGCCGTGGGCTGGCCGGTCAGCTCGGCGACGCGAGCGCGGTCGAGGTTCGCGCCCTGGTGGTGCAGGGACACCGCCATGTCGAGCGGATGGCGGGCCACCACCACGTAGTGCACCCGGGGATCGCTCGGCACACCGTCGAGCGGAGTGTGGGTCTTGATGAAGCGACGGTGCCGCTGGGCGGCCAGCCGCGCGTACACCTGCTCCTGGGGTTCGACCAGCCAGTCCAACCAGGGCGACAGCTCGGTCAGGGGTGCCGGCAGGTCGGGCGTACGCAGCACCAGCAGCGCGCAGATCATCTGCACCCAGGTCGTCCCGCTCTTGGAACGGGTGCTGATCACGATGTCCCCCGGACGGCGGGGGAACCCCTGCCAGCGGGCGCTGTCCTCGTCGGGGGACCGGTATCGGGTCGGGGGTTCGGGCACCGACGTGACGATAGTCGGAGAGCTGACACCGGTCGGGGGATTTTGCCGCCGCAGGCCCTGTGAGGTGCGTAATCGCCTGGCTACATTGAATTATGATGCCCGCCCCCGGGGGCCGGGCGGAGGATCCCGTCTACCGCCCCGTCCTCGCCGCACGGCGCGGGGAACTGGAGGCGCTCGGCCACCTCGACGACGCCCTCGCCCCGATGCTCAGCCCGATCCTGCAACTGTCCGAACTAGACAGCTCCATCGTGGCGACCGTGGCGCGGCTTCCGCCGGGCCTGGTTCCGGCCGTCGACATCAGCGCGCTACCCGAGCCGGCGGAATCCGCGCTGGCTCGCTGGGGCGTACCGCTGGTGCCGGTGATCGGTCTGGCGGACGGTGAGCGGCGGTTGGCGGCGCTCGGCGCGGTGGCCCGGGCACACACCCGGCGGGCCGTCGTGCGGCTGCGGATCCGCCAGGACCGGGCCCGCCCCGACGCGACCACCGTCGCCGTCGAGCGGATCTGGCGGTACGCGCGGCTGGCGCCCGAGCAGTGCGACCTGCTGCTCGACTGCGGTGACGTCTGCTGCCCGGCGGACGTACGGCTGACCGAGCCCCGGGTCCGACGGGTGCTGGACTGGGCACGGCGGCACGACTGGCGTTCGGTGAGTGTGGTGGCCGGCGGGATGCCGCCGGCGCTGTCCCGCCTGCCCACCGACGAGCCCGTACGGCTGGACCGCTGGGACTGGCTGCTCTGGCAGCGACTGGCCGATCTCGGCGTCGGGTTCGGTGACTACGGCGTGGCCCCGGCGGCCGAACCAGCGGCGGCAGGGTCAGCACCGGCGGGCGACCGGCACCCGACGGTCCCCTACACCAGCGACGGCGCCTGGTGGGTGCACCGCTGGTCACGGCGCCGGGGCCGGGGCGACGAACGGGTCGCCGACCTGTGTCACACGCTGGTGTCCGGGCCGTACTGGCCGGCGACCGGCGCCGGCTTCTCCTGGGGCGATCACGAGATCCTGCGCCGGGCACGGCGGGTCGCCGGGGCCGGGTCGGCGACCAACTGGGTGGCGTGGAGCACCTCGCACCACCTGGCCCACGTGCTGGACGCGCTAAGGCGGCCGGCGCACGGCGGCGCGTGGCGACCCGCGGTGACCCGGCCGCCGACGAGCGGCCGTACGCGGCGCGGCGGCGAGACCCGCCGCGCCGGCTGAACCCCTAGTCCTTCTCGGTGAACCCGAACTGCACGACGCCCTCGTCGTCGACGGTCGCGTCGACCGAGGCGTCACCGAGCAGGTCGGCGGCGTCGGAGTCGAGGAAGATCCGGGCGCCCTGGTTGTCGACCACATGGTCGCCCTCGACCGGCGCGGGGACCATCTCGACGGTGAGCGAACCGGCTGCGGTGTCCGCGGCGATGCGGACGCCACCGCCCTCGGCGACGTCCTGCTGCGCGGCAAGATCACGGATCACCAGGACGGCGTTGTCGGTCATCGTGAGCATGGTGCGACTCCTCGTGGGTGTTCTCGGGCTCCCGGCGCGGCCGCGCTTCGCGGATCCGCGGGCGGGCCGGACTCGGCCCGCGTACCGGCACAGACGTGTCGGCGGCGCCTTGCGCTGGTCACCCCCCGACGGATTGCCGGGCGGTGCCACCCATGCCGCATCGGGGCAGCTCAGAGCCCCGCCACTGCCCACGGTGCCCCCTGTCCGGGCATCCGTCAAATAGAGGAATGTCAGTGCATGGCGGGGCGTCGGAGGGGTATGCGCATCCTCCTACGCCCGACCGCCGTCGGGCCGGCCACCGCGCCGGGCGGTAGGCCACGCCGGGCGGTGCGTCTCGTCGGGCGGGTCGCCGCGTCGGGCGGTGGGGTGGGGTGGCAGCGGCGCGGCCGGGTCGCCGCGCTCGATCAGCGCGGCGATGTCGGCGTCGTGCAGGCCGCGCAGCGCGAGCACCCGGGTACCCCAACGGTGCAGCCGGCACGGGTGCGGGCTGGCGTCGTTACGGCAGACCGTTCCCCCCGACCAGCTCCGTGGCGCGTGCACCACGACGGCTCGGACGGCGAACTGGGCATCCTCGGCGGTCACGTACGGCGGCAGCGGGATCTCCCGCAGCCCCACTCCTGCCCGCTCGCCGGTGGACGGTGACGGACGGACGGTACTGCTGCTGCTCATCGGCCTGGCCTCCACACAGGACAGTCGAACACGGACAGCAGGACGCTACGACCCACCACCCCCACCCCGACGGACAAACTGTCCCGGCGACTCAGCCGGCAGCCCGCAGTCAGGATCAGGCATCCTCTCCTGGTCGTCGCGTCAGGCGCGTTCGAGCAGCACCACCGGGATGTCCCGGTCGGTCTTCGCCTGGTAGTCGTCGTAGGCTGGCCAGATGGCGGTCATGACCGGCCACAGCCGCGCCTTCTCATCGGGCGTCGCGGTCCGTGCCCGGGCGGTGAACCGATCGGCGCCGACCTGTACCTCGACGTGCGGATCGGCCAGCAGGTTGAGGTACCAGGCCGGGTGCCGGGGAGCGCCACCCTGGGAGCCGACCACCGCGTACGCGTCGCCGGATCGACCGTAGATCAACGCGGTGCGCCGCAACGTGCCACTGCGCCGGCCACGGGTGGTCAGCAGTAGCGTGAAGACGCCGGGCCGCCACTCGTGCCCGTCGGCGCCGTCGGTGTCGACGTACCGGTTGATGTGCTCGGCCACCCAGTTCGTCGGGCTGTCCAGCACCTCTTCGCCTGTGGTCATAGGTCCCCCGGTCAGCCTGCTCCACCGCCGTCAGCGCAACGCTACGGCCTGTAGACCGACGTTACCGCAGCGGGAGGTGAAGGTCTCCGCCACCGTCCAGGTGAGCAGGAGTCGGGTGGCCTTCGGTGCCTGGAAGCGGATGGTCACCTCGGCGGACTGGCTGGTGTGCCGTTCCTCCAGCCGCAGCGTACGGCTCGGGCCACCGTCGGCCAGCCGCATCTCCAACCGGCCACGGGCCATCCACACACCGAGGTAGACGGTGACGGTGCGCGGTTGACCGTCGGCGACGACGGCGAGGCTGAAGCCGTTGCCCGCACCGCAGGTGTAGACCCCGTCGGGGGTGGCGTCGGTCGACCGCACCGGCGCGCCGTCGCGCCACCGGAACATCTCCTGGTTACCGTCCCAGCCGGCCCGCTCACCCCGACCGCCCAGGTCACGGATCTCGGCGGAGCCGTCGCGCTTGCGTACCGTCGCCCCGGCGCCGCCCAGTCCCCAGTGCACCCAGTCACGCTCACCCGCCCGGGTCAGGTTCACCGTCGCCGGGATGTCCGACCGGCTGACGGTGAGCAGCGGCGGTGCCGCCGTGGGTGCCGTGGAGGTGGGGCTCGGGCTCGGGGTGGGGCGGGGGCTCGGCGACCGCTCGCGCGGTTGCAGGCCCGGCACGGCCGGGGCGGTGGGCACGGTGCTGGGCAGGCTCGGGCGCCCGACCACCGCCGGCAGGCCGCCCAGATCCGCCCGGTCCTGCGGGCTGGGCTCCGACCACCATTGCACGTACCCGACCAGCGCCAGCAGACCGGCGCCGGCGGCGACCGCCTCGACGACCCAGCGGCGGCGTCGACGGCCACGGGCCAGCCGGCGGGCGGCGGCGCGGCTCTCGCCGTCCGGCCCGGGCAGGTGCCGCCGGGGAGCAGGTACGCGATGCCGGGCGGGCTCGCCGGGCTGAGGCGCCCGTGCGGGTTCTTCCTCCGTCACCGACCCTCCACTTCTGCCGGACCGGGCTCGCACCGGCACACCGCACCCGGTTGTGCGGGCGCCTCACATTGGCACTACCAGGACCCTCCGCGCTACCCGGATCGTCGCCTGGCCCGTCGCCGGCCCGGCGAGCGCGGGTGGGGTCAGCCGCGGATGTCGAAGCCGAGGGCCCGGGCGACGGCCACCGACTGCATCACGTCGATGACCGTCCCGGCGCGCTGCACCGCCGTCGGGTCCAACCCGGCGAGGTCGCTGCCGCGAAGGTCCGCACCGGACAGCCGGGCACCTCGCCACTGCACGTCGGACAGGTCACCGCCGGTCACCGTCGCGCCGGTCAGATCGGCACCGGACAGGTCTGTCTCCCGCATGCGTACGCCGGTGAACCGCCCGCCGCGCAGGTCGGCGCCGGCGAGGGTGACGAACGACCAGTCGCCCCCGGTCACGGTCAACGGCCGCAGGTCGCACCGGTCGAAGGTGCTGCCCACCAGCTTGCAGCCGGTGAACTCCGCCTCGAACAGGTTGCACCGGGTGAACACGCAGCGGGTGAAGGCCGAGTCGGTGTGCCGGGAGACGTTGAACGCCACGTCGCCGAAGGTGCAGCCGTCGAAGACCGCGCCCCGGCTGCTCGCCTCGGTCAGATCCACCCGGTGGAAGGTGCAGCCGACGAAGTGCCGGTCGGCCAGATCCTCCGCATACCAGTCCTCGTCGTGGAACGTGACGTCCTCGGTCGGCTCCGGCATGCCAGGAGGGTAACCAGCGCCACCGACAGGTACGCCTTCCCGCCCTGCGTACCGGCCGGTAGGTTCGGTCGGGTGAGCATCGCACCCAGCATCGAGGCGGACCGGGTCGGTTTCGACCCGGCGCGGTTGGCCCGGATCGACCAGCACTTCGGCCCGTACGTCGACGACGGCCGGCTGGCGGGCTGGCAGGCGGTGGTGACCCGGCGCGGCGAGATCGCGCACAGCTCGACGTACGGGCTGCGCGACCGCGAGGCCGGCACGCCGGTGCAGGCGGACACCCTCTGGCGGATCTACTCCATGACCAAGCCGATCACCTCGGTGGCGGCGATGATGCTCTGGGAGGAGGGCCGCTTCGAGCTGACCGACGAGATCGGGCGCTGGCTGCCCGAGTTCGCCGACATGCGGGTCTACTCGAAGGGCTCGACGCTCAAGCCCTACACCGTGCCGGCGATCGAGCCGATCCGGGTCTGGCACCTGCTCACCCACACCGCCGGGCTGACGTACGGCTTCATGCAGACCTCGGTGGTCGACGGCCTGTACCGGGCCGCCGGCTACGACCTGTACCCGCCGGCGGAGGTCGACCTCGCCGAGGCCTGCCGGGTCTTCGGTGAGCTGCCGCTGCTGTTCCAGCCCGGCACCGCCTGGGGATACTCCGTCGCCACCGACGTGCTCGGCCGGCTCGTCGAGGTGGTCGCCGGGCAGAGCCTGGACACGTTCCTCACCGACCGCATCCTGCGCCCGTTGGGCATGGCGGACACCCGCTGGCACGTCGACGGCGCCGACGCCGACCGGCTGGCCGCGCTCTACGTGCCGGACCCGGCGACCGGTCGGGCGGTACGCCACGACGCGCTCGGCGACCTGGCGTACGAGAAGCCGACGCTGCTCTCCGGCGGCGGCGGCCTGATCTCGTCGGCCGCCGACTACCACCGCTTCACCCAGCTGCTGCTCCGCGGTGGCGAACTGGACGGTACGCGCCTGCTCGGCCCCCGCACGGTGCGCTTCATGACCCGCAACCACCTGCCCGGCGGGCAGGACCTGGGCACCCTGTCCACCGGGGGGTTCGCCGAGACAACCCTGGACGGCATCGGGTTCGGCCTCGGCTTCGCGGTGGTGGACGACCCCGTACCGAGCCGGATGCCGAGCAGCACCGGCGAGTACTACTGGGGTGGGGTGGCCAGCACCGCGTTCTGGGTCGACCCGGCGGAGGAGATCACCGCCATGTTCTTCACCCAGCTGATGCCGTCGAGCACCTGGCCCATCCGGCCGCAGCTGCGCCAGCTGGTCTACTCCGCGCTGGTCGGCTGAGAGACCGAGCGGGATCGCCGTTCCACCGACGACCGCCCGGGCCGCTCCCTAGCCTGGGAGGCGTGAGTGAGCGGAGCGAGCGAACCATCCGGCCCAGCAGCGTGGCAGCGACGTGAGTGACATCGTCGTGTTCGGTGCGGGCGGCACCGCGGGTTCGCGGATCACCAGGGAGGCGTTCGGCCGGGGGCACCGGGTGGTGGCCGCGGTGCGCCGGCCGGAGGCGGACGCGCCGTTCCTGCCGGCCGGGGTCCGCGTCGTCACCGGGGACGCGACCAGTGAACGCAGCGTGCGGGAACTGGCGCCGGAGGCGGACGCACTGGTGGTAGCGATTGGCGGCGGGGACCGTACGCTCTGGCCCGACGCGGCGCGGACCGTCCTGGACGTGCTGCACGGCATGCCGGCGGCTCCCCGGGTCATCCACGTCGGCGGCGGTGCCACCCTGCTCACGGCGGCCGGAACCCGGCTGCTCGACGAGCCGGACTTTCCCGAGGAGTACCGTGACGCCGCCCGGGGGCAGGCGGAGGCCCTGGATGTCTACCGCTCCTCGGCCGACGGGGTCACCTGGACGTACGTCTCCCCTCCGCCATTGGAGTTCCACCCGGGGGAACGCACCGGCCGGTATCGCACCGGCACCGACCAGCCGGTGACCGACGCGCAGGGCCGCAGCGTGCTCAGCTACGAGGATCTGGCCGTCGCGGTGGTCGACGAGATCGAGAACCCTCGCTTCCGGAATGCGCGTTTCACCGCCGCGTACTGATCTCTGATCTTGAGAAACGCCAGCTCGCCAGATAGATTCGAGTCTCTGTGACTCGGGCGCCGCACCCCTGACGCCCAGGTCGGACCTTGAATCAGGAGGGCGCGTCTTGGCTTCGCTCGACGACACCGTGACATCCCCGCACGACTCCTCCCGCTCCACCGGATCAGGTTCGCTCAACCGCCGACGGATGCTGACCGTCGCGCTCGGCGGCGCCGCCACCGTGGCGCTGCCCGCGCCCGCCTGGGCCGCCACCGGTCAGCGGCCCGGCGCGCACCGCCCACCGGCCCTCACCCTCTTCGACCGCCTCGTCGTCGCCCAGCTGTCGAGCAGCCGGGCGCTCCAGCACCTCAAGGTGCTCTCCGAGGACATCGGCCCGCGCATCGGCGGCACCGACTCGGAGCGCCGCGCCGCCCACTACATCGCCGGCCAGCTCGACAGGTTGCGCTACGACACCACGCTGCAACCCTTCCCGGTCGCCGACAAGTTCCTCGCCCAGCTCAGCTCGCCGGCCGGGCTGCCCAGGGACCTGAACTGGCAGGCCGGGGCGAGCGGGCACGCCGCGCTGGACACCACCGTCACCGCCGCCGTGGTCGACGTCGGTGCCGGAGCGCCGGGCGACTATCCGGCCGACGTCGGCGGCAAGATCGTGCTGGTCGACTACGTCGCGGCCGAGCGCGAGCAGCTCGCCGCCACCGCCGTGACGGCCGGGGCGGCGGCCGTGGTCTTCCTCCCGGCCGACCTGGTCGAGCCCCGCCGGGCGTCGGCGTTCTCCCCCACGCTGCCCGGCGCCGAGTCCGCTCCGCTGCCGATCCCGGTGGTCGGGGTGGCCCAGGCGCAGAAGCACCGGCTCCGTGCCCTGCTGGCCGCCGGCCCGCTCACCCTGACCGTCGCCACCGCCGCGCACCGCGGCCTCACCTCGCACAACGTGCTGGCCGAGCGGCGTGGGCTGGCCGGCAAGCGCGGCCCGGTGGTCATGGTGAGCGCGCACTACGACTCGGTGATCGGCGCACCGGGCGCCAACGACGACGGCTCCGGCACGGTGCTCAGCCTGGAGCTGGCCCGCGTGCTGCGGGCGATACCGACCTACGCCACCGTGCGGTTCGCCCTGTGGGGCTCGGAGGAGCAGGGGTTGATCGGGTCGCGCTACTACGTCGCCCAGTTGCCCCAGACCGAGCGCGACCGGATCCTCGCCGTCTACCAGACCGACATGGTCGCCACCAGTTGGGATCCGGCCACCCGCTACTGGCTGCTGTCGTTCACCGGTGAGAGCAACCGGGCCACCGACGAGGTCGCCGCCGCCGCGCGTCGGCTCGGCTACGAGCCGCAGATCTCCCCGGTGACCCAGCGCGGCGCCAGCGACCACCAGTCGTTCCAGGAGGTCGGCATCGCCAGCGCGAACTTCTCCTGGCGCGGCGAGGAGTCGCCGGCGCTGCTGGAACCGCCGTACCACAGCCCGGAGGACACCATCGCCAAGAACATCAGCCTGGAGCGGCTCCAGGTGTCGATGGAACTGATCGGCTGCGCCACGTACGCGACGGCGCGGTACTGACCTGTCGGGCGGGGTGCGGTGTCGGCCGCACCCCGCCCGCGTTCAGTCGGCCAGCCGGGCCGGGAAGCCGCCGGTGGCGACCGGGCCCCACGAGGTGATGGTGACCCGGATCAGCGACTTGCCCTGCCGCAGCATCGCCTGCCGGTACTCGTCCCAGTCCGGGTGCTCGCCGGAGATGCTGCGGAAGTAGTCCACCAGCGGTTCGAGGGCCTCCGGCAGGTCCAGCACCTCGGCCGTGCCGTCGAGCTGCACCCACGGGCCGTTCCAGTCGTCGGAGAGCACGCAGGCCGACACCCGGGGGTCGCGGCGGAGGTTGGCGACCTTCGCGCGTTCCGGATAGCTGGAGATCACCAGCCGGCCTTCGGCGTCCACCCCGGCCGCGACCGGCGAGGACTGCGGCCGGCCGTCGGCGCGGGTGGTGATCAGCAGCACCCGGTGCCGGGGGCGGATGAAGTCGAGGAGAGCGTCCCGGTCGACCCGGGTGTTACGAGCGATCGTGCGTGGCATCGTTCGTTTCTACCAGCCGTCCTACCAGCCGTCAGGTGAGCTGGCCGGCTGACGGCTGGCGGGCACCCGGGGCCGCACCGGCGGTCGCCAGGCGCGGCCGTTGGCGTAGATGACCCGGAAGCCGAGGTACGACGCCAGCGGCGCCCAGTGCGCCGAGCCCATCCGCAGCTCGGCGGCGTTGTGCCGCTGACCGTTGGCGAGCACGTCGAGCAGGACGGTCTCGAACGCCGCCGACTCGACCCAGTCCACCTCGCGGGTGAAGCCGCAGATCAACGCGGCGCCGGTGACCTCAAGGAACTCCCGCAGCACCGACTCGGAGGCGCGCAACACCGAACAGCTGCCGAAGTAGAGGCGCCGCCCCTCGCAGCGCCCGGCCATCAGCTCGGCCACCTCGGTGAGCTCCACCGACTGCCAGTCGGTCAGGCAGAGCCGGTTCGGCTCGCCGTGCATCGCGAAGAAGCCGAGCCGGTGGTCCGCGTACTGCTTCAGCAGCCAGCGGTCGATGAAGTAGAACAGCTCATCCCGGGTGGCGGCGTCCTTGTGGATGAAGCGGATCCGGCCCAGCCGTTCGAGCAGTTCGAGGGTGGGCAGCACGGAGCCGCGCTCGTTGAGGTCCCGGTGCCACTGGCCCTCGACGCAGAAGATGCCACCACGTGCCACGCCCGCCTCCCCGCCGTCGCCCGCGCTGACGTTACCGGGCCGCCGGCACCGGAGAACATCACCCTCCGTGTCGCCGGATGCGACCTTCGGCGCGGAAGCGCCCCTTCTCCGACACCTCGGACGTGAATGCCTGTTTCGCAGATGGGCCTAATTCCCAGCTGATGCCCAGGTACGACGAATCATGAGGACAATTCTCGTTAATTGCCGCCAAACGGTCCGTCCGGTGCGAGGGTGGATCCACGGGACGGCCCGGTCGAAGTCCCGAACGCCACCCCATTCGCTCTCCTATCGGGAGGACTTCTGTGCGCGTACACACCCTGAAACGGGCAGTCGTCGCCCTCGCCCTGGCCCTGCCGGGCGCCGCGATCGCCTCGGTGGTCGCCGCGCCAGCGGCCCATGCCGACGCCTGCTACACCTGGAACCGCAACCTCTACCAGGGGCGCTCCGGCAGCGACGTACGTGAGCTGCAACTCCGGATGGCCGGCTGGGCCGGCAACAACAACATCGTGGAACTGGACGGGCGGTACGGCCCGAAGACCGCCGCCGCAGTACGCCGCTTCCAGTCCGCGTACGGCATCAGGGTCGACGGGATCGCCGGCCCGCAGACCTTCGCGAAGCTGTACCAGATCCAGGACAACGACTGCACGCCCCGGCACTTCAGCTGGAGCGAGCTGGACAACGGCTGTGGCGGCAGCGGATGGACCGGTGGACCGCTGACCACCGCGCAGACCCGGCAGAACGCCCTGCGCACGATGTGGAAGCTGGAGGCGCTGCGCAAGAGCCTCGGCGACCAGCCGGTCGTCGTCACCAGCGGCTTCCGCAGCCGCACCTGCAACAGCCAGGTGGGCGGGGCGACGGACAGCCAGCACCTCTACGGCAACGCCGCCGACCTCGTCTCGCGTACCAGGCCGCTGTGCGACATCGCCCGCCAGGCTCGTAACCACGGCTTCAGTGGAATCATCGGGCCGGGCGTGCAGGGGCACAACAACCACGTCCACGTCGACTCACGGCGCGAGAACAACCAGGACCGCAGCCCGAACAACACCTACTGGGCCGCGCCCAACTGCGGGATCCCTGCCGGGTACCGCTGAGATCGCGACGCCGGCCCGGGCCGGGCGGGGGAATGACCGCGCCCGGGCCGGCGTCGTACGCGGGTGAGCCCGCTCAGCTCGCCCGCGGCCAGCGCGGCGCGGTGGCGGGGGGTGCCACCGGCCGGCCGGAACCGGAGGGTCGGACACCGGTACGCACCGCCGGTGCGGGCACCCGGGGAACCGGACCACGCGCCGGGTGACCGGCGGCACGGTCCGGCCGCACCGGACGTGCGGCGGGGGTACGTCCCGCCGAAGGTCCGTTGATCAGGAACGGGAACGGCACGTGCACGAACGGATTGCCGTGCCGGATGAGGGCGTCGAGCTGCCGCTCGTTGAGCCCGTGGTTCAGTAGCACCCGCCGACCCCAACGATGCAGCCGGCAGGGGAACCGGGCCCCATCGTTGCGGCACAGCGCCCCGGACGGCCACTCCTCCGCCGCGTGTACGACCACCGCCCGGACGGCCAGCCGGACGTCCTCAGGGGTCAACGGCGTCGGGACCGGCAACTCGCCCAGAATCTGATCGATGGGATCCGTCGACTGCTCATCAACTCGCACGGCAGACCTCCCGCAGCTCCGGTAGCGGTGCGCTTGAGCACCGCACCTCGGGCAGTGGTACGGCCCCCATGGCGGGATAGTTCAAAGTCCCGTTCCGGCAACCCGGCGACTCCGGGTCTACCTGTCGGGGGACGCGGGTGGCCGGACTCACCCGCCTGGTATACGCGGGCAGTCAGATCGTGGGCTGACGACCAGATCCCCTCCTCGGCGCAGCATGTAGCGCATCGTTCATCGACGGGACGCCCTCGGCCGGACATCCGGCCCGGGCGCGTGGGAGGAGAGCCCGATGCGCAAACAATCGCTGCGGCAGCGACTGGCCCGGACAATCGTGGTGGTCACCCTGGTGGCCAGTGGCCTGGGCACGACGGGCGGGGCTGCCCAAGCCGCCCCGGTTCCCGTCGTCAACGCGGCGGTGAGTGCCGCGCCGGTCACGCTGGCTGCGGCGGGCGGCTGGGGACTCCAGGGTGTCTTTCCCGACCCGATCACCTGCCACATCGCCGGAATCGCCTCCGGGCGGGAGTACGTCTGTGTCTGGTACGTCCTCGTCTGGGCCCTGAACGTCTGGCAGGACTAGCGAGCCCAGCGTCGCCCGGTCCGCGATCGCGGACCGGGCGAGCCCGTCACCGCCGGTCAGACCAGCCCGGCGTCGTGGACGAGCAGGGCCACCTGCACCCGGTTGTTCAGGCCGAGGCGGGTCAGCAGCCGGGAGACGTACGCCTTGACGGTGGCCACGCTCATGAACAGCTCCCCGGCGATCTCGGCGTTGGTCCGCCCCTGGCCCAGGGCCACCGCGACGGCGCGTTCCCGCTCGGTCAGACCCGCCAGTTGCTGGGCGGCCCGGTCGCGGCGCGGGTCGGCCGTCATCGTTGCGGCCGTGACGTGCGCGATCAGGGTGCGGGTAACCGTCGGGGACAGGGTCGCCTCGCCCGCCGCCACCCGGCGCACCGCTCGCACGATCTCGACCGGCGGGGTGTCCTTGAGCAGGAACCCGCCGGCGCCGGCCCGCAGCGCCCGCAGCACGTGCTCGTCGGTGTCGAAGGTGGTCAGCACGAGCACCTCGGGTGGTCTCGGCAACGCGCGAAGCGCCTCGGTGGCGGCCAGCCCGTCCAGGCGGGGCATCCGGATGTCCATCAGCACCACGTCCGGCCGGCACGCGGCGACCGCGGTGACCACCTCGCTGCCGTCGGCCGCCTCGCCGACCACCTTCAGGTCGGGGGTACCGCCGAGGATCATCGACAGCCCGGCGCGTACCAACGCGTCGTCGTCCACGATCAGGATCCGTACCGGGCCGGCCGTGGTCGGCTCCGCCGCATCGGCCGGTGCCGGTTGGTCTCCGGTCACGACGCCGGCCAGGGCAGCCAGGCGGCCAGCCGGAAGTCCCCGTTGCCGTCGCGGCCGTGTTCCAGCCGCCCGCCGGCGAGGTTGACCCGCTCGGCGATGCCGACCAGGCCGGTGCCGGCGCCGGGGATCGGGGCGGCGGCGGGTTCACCCACCGGCCAGCGGTTGCGGATCTCCACGGTCAGCCCGTCGCCCGGTGCGCCGCTGAGGCCGACCGTGACGGCGGCGCCGGCGGCGTGCTTGCGGGCGTTGGTCAGCCCCTCCTGCACGATCCGGTAGATGCTCCGGCCGGCCACGTCGGGCAGCCCGTCGGCCGCGCGGACCCGGTCGCGCAGGTCGACACGGATCCCGGCGGCGCGGGACTCGGCGACCAGCGCGGGCAGGTCGTCGAGGGTGGGCTGCGGACGTTCCGGTTCCGCGGGCAGGGAGGGCTCGGCCCGCAGCACGCCGATCACCTCGCGCAGATCCTGCAGGGCGGCATGGGCACTGCCCCGGATCACCCCGGCCGCCCGCGCCACCTCCTCGGCGGGGGCGTCGGGGCGGAACTCCAGCGCCCCGGCGTGCAGGCTGAGCAGCGAGATCCGGTGAGCGAGCACATCGTGCATCTCCCGGGCGATGCGGGTGCGTTCCAGCTGGCGGGCCTGGGCCACCCGCAGCTGCTGCTCGGCCTCGGCCCGCTCGGCGCGTTCCCGCAGCGACAGCACCAGCTGCCGGCGGGCCCGCACGAACATCCCCCACGCCAGCAGGCACAGGGTGATGACCGTGGCCCACGCGAGGCTCACCCAGTACGCGGTGCCCGGTTCGGGACGGACCAGGTAGTAGACGGCGTTGGCCACCAGGCCGGCCACGGTGAGGCCGACCGTGACCGCCGTGCGGCAGTGCACCGCCACGGTGAGATAGATGACCACCAGGGCCACCGCCGCGGCCACCGAGAACATGATCACCGGCAGCGACACCAGCGCCAACCCGACCGGCCAGCGGCGGCGGAACCAGAGCGCCGCCGCGCCGAGCAGGCCGATGAACGCGTCCGCGGCGATCATCCACGGGTGGGGCAACCGTTCCGCGATGATCGGCTCCATGGCGAAGGCGTCGCCGGTGGCCACCGGGATCCAGAGCAGGGCGGCCAGGAAGCAGAAGCTGTCCACCAGCCAGTCGCGGGTGGTGCGCCGGGGGTGGCGACGCGTCGGGCTCAACGACCCGGGCAGCAGCCACGGGTGTTCGAGTACGTCGGCGCTGGTCACGGCGCAATGGTAGGCAGCTGTCCGGCCACCGGGCCAGCTACCAAAGTCGACGCCTGACGGTCGACCTTGGTCGGGGTGAGGCAGACCGTCGGCCGCTGCGGGCAGCCCGGCGGTCCGGGCAGGCTGGCGTACATGATCGTTGTCGACCAGCTCACCAAACGGTACGGACGGCACACCGCCGTCGAGAACGTGTCGTTCCACTGCGAGCCGGGCACCGTCACCGGCTTCCTGGGGCCCAACGGGGCCGGCAAGTCCACCACCATGCGGATGATCTGCGGGCTCACCCCGCCGACCGCCGGTACCGCCGCCGTCGCCGGACGCCCGTACCGCCAACTGCCCAACCCGGGCCGCACGGTCGGGGTGCTGCTGGACGCCTCCGCACAGCACGCCGGGCGGACCGGCCGGGAGGCGCTGACCGTGGCCGCCGCCACGATGGGAGTGGACCGGCGGGCGGTGGGCGAGGTGCTCGACCGGGTCGGGCTGGACGCGGTCGCGGCCCGGCGCCGGGTCCGGGCGTACTCGCTGGGGATGCGCCAGCGCCTCGGCATCGCGCTCGCGCTACTCGGCAACCCCCGGGTGCTGATCCTGGACGAGCCGGCCAACGGCCTGGACCCGGAGGGCATCTTCTGGATGCGCGGCCTGCTGCGCGACTTCGCCGACCGGGGCGGCACCGTGCTGCTCTCCTCCCACCTGTTGCGCGAGGTGGAGGCGGTCGCGGACCGGCTGGTGGTGATCGGGGGCGGCCGGATCGTGGCGCAGGGCGGCAAGGACGAACTGCTGGCCGGCGACGGCACGCTGGTGCGGGCCCGCGACCGGGCGGCCCTGCGCGGCGCGCTGCAACGCGCTGGCCTGACGGCCCGCGACGGCACCGACGGGCTGCTGGTCAGCGCCGACCCGGAGGCCGTCGGGCAGGCCGCCGCGACGGCCGGGGTCGCCCTCACCGAGCTGCGCCCGGCCGGCACCGGTGGCCTGGAGCAGCTCTTCCTCACCCTCACCACGGCCGAGCCGGCCGTCGCCGAGACCCGCCCCGCCGAGACCCGTACCGACGCCGCGCCGACCGAGGAGGCCGTCCGATGACCACCACCGCCGCACCCGAGGTCACCCCGGACGCCCGGCCGGCGCAGCGCCGGCCGTCGCTGGGCCGGCTGACCGCCGTGGAGCTGCGGAAGCTCGTCGACACCCGGGCCGGCCGCTGGTTGCTGATCACCATCGGCCTGGTCGCCGCCCTCATCGTCACCCTCCAACTGGTGTACGCGCCCGACGCGGAGCAGACCTTCGTCAACTTCTTCCTCCCGTCGCTGTTCCCGGTCGGGCTGCTGCTGCCGGTGCTCGGCATCCTCTCGATCACCAGCGAGTGGTCGCAGCGCACCGCGCTGACCACCTTCGCGCTGGTGCCCCGGCGGGAACGGGTGATCGCCGCCAAGCTTGCCGCGGTGGTACTGGCCGCCCTGGCCTCGGTGCTGGCGAGCCTCGCCCTCGCCGCCGCCGGGACGCTGGTCGCCGGCGCGACCGGCGGCGCGGGCAGCTGGCGGATCGAGGGCACGCTGATCCTGCACGCCGCCGTGTTCCAGGTGGCCAACGTGCTGATGGGGGCGGGGTTCGGCCTGCTGCTCCTGCACACCCCGCTGGCCATCGTGGCCTACCTGATCCTGCCGATCGCCTGGTCGATCGTGGGCGAGCTGGTCCGGCCGCTGAGCCGGGCCGCGGAGTGGCTGGACACCGGGCGCACCATGGAGCCGTTGTTCACCACCGAGATGACCGCCGGGCAGTGGGGGCGGCTGGGGGTGTCACTGCTGGTGTGGCTGGTGGTGCCGCTGGTCGCCGGGCTGGTCCGGACGATGCGTCGGGAGGTGGCGTGACGGCGTACGGGAAGCCGACGGTGGTCAGCGGCGGCGTCGGGGAGTTGCTGGTGCTCTGGGTCGGTATCCCGGTGCTCGGCGCCGCGGCGGGCGGTCTGCTGGCGGCGGGCGCGGGCTGGGTGGTCGGCCTGCCGTGGGCCCCGATGCAGGGCCTGTTCCGGCTGGTCGACGGGCTGCCCGAGGGGTACGCCCTGGCCGGCGGGGTGGGGGTCGGCGTACTGGCCGGCCTGGTGATCGCCGCCGTCGGCACCGCCGAGGCGGTGCACGTCACCGTGGACGGCACCCGGGTCCGCCTGCGGGTCGGCAGCTCCGAGCGGGAGGTCGGCCGGGCGCAGACGCGGGCGGTCTTCGCCGACGGCAAGGATCTGGTCCTGCTCGACGCGGACGACGGTGAGCTGGCCCGGCAGCGGTCCGACCTGCCGGCCGATCAACTGGCCGGCGCCTTCCGCGAGCACGGCTGGCCCTGGGTGGAGGCGGATCCGCACCGGGCGGCGTACCGGCGCTGGGTGCCCGACCTTCCCGGCCTGCCGGCCGGCGCGGACGCACTGCTGCGGGCCCGGCAGGAGGCGCTGGAACGCGACCGGGGCGACGAGACCCGGGAACTGCGGGCGGAGCTGGCCCGCTACGGCGTGGTGCTCCGCGACGAGGGCAAGCGGCAACACTTCCGGCTGTCCCGGTCCGCCCTGCCACCCGGCTGACGCAGCACGCTGGGTCGCCGGCCGACGCGATCGGGCCGGGCCCCGTGGTGGTGGCCCGGCCCGATCGGGGCGTCTCGCGGGTTATCGCCAGTGGTGCTTGTGGCCGTGCTTGTGGCCGTGCGACTTGCCCTTCTTGCCCTTACCCTTGCCGGGCGCCTTGCCCGGCACGCCGTTCACGGCCGAGGTGTCGAACGCGAAGGTGATCACCGAGGTGGCGATGGCGTCGGCGTTGACGTCGAGCGCGAAGACGTTCACGTTGCCCTGGAGCTTGTACTTCTTGCCCAGCGCCTTGTAGACGGCGGCGTCGCCGCCGTCGGCGACCGGCGTGCGGCTGTCACACGCCTGGTGGTAGCAGGGGTCGTAGGAGACCCCGGCCAGCCCGCCGAACAGGGCGGCCTCGGCCTCCGTCTTGACGCCCTCGGCGCCGGTGAAGAGGCCACCGGCGGGGATGTCGACGTCGATGAACGCCCCGTAGTCCGAGCGGCCGGTGAAGTCGGACGGCACGGTGGGCAGCTTGCGGGAGGCGAAGAACTTCTCGAACACCTGCTCGATCTGCGCCGAACCCTCCGGCCCCGGGCCGGAGCCCTCCTCCGCCGAGTCGTCACCGTCGTACACCCCGAAGACGTAGTTCGGCGAGCCGACCATGTCGAAGTTGAGGTAGAGGGCGATGTCGGCGACCTGCTGCTCGGTCAGACTGTCCACGTAGTACTGCGAGCCGACCAGGCCGGCCTCCTCCGCACCCCACCAGGCGAAGCGCACCGCGTTGTACGGCTTCACCTTGGCCATCTGCAGCGCGACCTCGAGCAGCGCGGCGCTGCCGGTGCCGTTGTCGTTGTAGCCCGGCCCCGCCGGGTCCGAGTCGAGGTGCGCCCCGGCCACGACCACATTGTCGGTGCGGCCCTGCTTGGTCTGGGCGAAGACGTTCTCGGTGCTCCGGATCTCCGACGTGGTGTCGGCCTCGATCCGCAGGACCAGGCCGGCCGTCGCGGCGAACTGCGCCCCGGTGTCGTACGACACGGCGACGGTCGGGATGCCGACCGGCGCGCCGAGGGTGCCGGCGTACAGGTCGTAGCGGTCCGCGTTCGCCTCCGGGGTGCCGTTGCCCTGGTTCATGATGATCGCGCCGGCCGCACCGGCGGCCTCGGCGTTGACCGCCTTGTCGCCGAACGCGCAGGTGCCGCGCTGCAACAGGGCGATCTTGCCGGCCACGTCCACGCCGTCGAAGTCACTGGCCTCACAGCCCGACGTCGAGGCGCGCGGTGGTTCGAGGGCGAGGTCCACCGGGACGACGAGCCCTTCCGCGACGCCGGCGCCCGAGTAGCTCATCAGCTCGTAGTCGACGCCGTCGGCGTACGTGGTCGGGTTCGGTGCCACCTGGGCGAACGACGAGCCGAACTCCTCGTAGAACGCGAAGTCGAACTGCTGCCGGGTCACCTGGTAGCCAGCCTTCTTCAGCAGCTTGGCCACGTAGTCGGCGCTCGCGTCGTAGCCCGGGGTGCCGGAGGCGCGGGTGCCGTTGTTGGCGTTGGCGATGGCCTGGAACTTGTCGAGGTGCTTGAGGACCCCCTTGACCGTCACCGCCTTGGTCAGCTTCTTGGCCGAGTTGTTGTTCGGGCTGGCCAACGCCGGGCTTACCAGCGCCGTCGTGCCCAAGAGAACGCCGGCCGCGATGGCGGCCAGCACTTTCCTGCCGGAGAAAGGCACCACGATGTGCCACGTCCTTCCTCTGTGGTTGTCCGGCTCCCCAACCCCCGTGTGCCGGATCTTCCGGCCATCCTGATGCACCTCGATGCCCGATGCAAAGGGCCTGTTCAGTCGAGCCGGACCGACGTTCGGCCCGGCACGGCCGTCGATGCCCCTCGCCACCGAGCCGGCACTCAGGAGAGGAGGGCGGCCGTCAGCGCGACGGCGGCGGCCGACGAGGCGGTCACCGAGGCCACCCGTCGCCACGGCACGGTGGCACCGTTGACCGGCAGTTCCCGCCAGCGGTGGACGGCCAGGGCCAGCCCGGCGCCCGAGGCCGCGAGCCCGACCGGCCAGAGCCAGCCCGGCACGGCCGACCAGTCGCCGAGCTGGTGGCCCAGGGCTGGATAGACCAGCGCCCAGACGGCGGCCGCCAGCGCGGTCAGCCGGTCCAGCGTGGGGCGTAGGACGGTGCCGAGCAGCGACAGACCACCGATGAAGGTGAACAGCAGCGCGATGCCGGCGCCGGCCCAGGTGGGCAGCGCCGGCGAGGCGGTGCCGGCCTGCTCCCGGGGTACGCCGAGCAGCCGCAGCCCGATCGGTTCCACGCCCTTGTCGGTATTGCCGAGCACCACCACCCCGTTGCCGGTGGCCCGGTCGAAGCCGATGTAGGAGTGGAAGCCGCTGGTGGCACCGTTGTGCCAGGTGATCTCGCGGTCGCCGTAGCGGGTGGTGAACCAGCCGTACCCGATGCGGGTGCGCTCGGTGTCGTCGAAGCGCGGCTCACGGGCGTCGACGCCCGGCGCGGTGCCGGCGGCGGTGGCGGAGACGAGCCGGGCGAGGTCCGCCGCGGTGGACCAGTATCCGATGCCGGCGGGGGCATACCCGGCGCCGATCCAGGGGTCCGGGGTGCGTCCGCTGCTCCGGGCACCCTCGGCCCGCCCGGCGGGCACCGCGTCCGGGTCGGTGACCTGCACGGTCGCGGTCATGCCCAGCGGGGTCAGCAGCTCCCGGTCGAGCAGCTCGGGGTAGCCGGTGCCGGCGTTCGCCGCGAGTGCCTGGCCGAGCAGCGCCATCCCGAGGTTGGAGTAGCCGACCCGGCCCCGGTCGTCCCCGGGCCGGTGGTCGTCGGTCGCGGCGCGGACCCGGTCGACGTCCTGCCCGGCGTACGGGTTGCCGGCCGCGAAGTTGGCCCAGAGGACGCGCACCCAGTCGCGCACCGAGCCGAGGGGTACCCGGGGCAGGCCGGTGCGGTGGCTGGCCAGTTCGGCCAGGGTCACCTCGTGCGCCGGGCCGGTGACCTCGGGCCAGGTCGCGCCGAGGGTGTCGTCGGGGCGTACGGCCCCGGCGCTGGCCTGGTGGGCCAGCAGCATGCCGGTGAGGACCTTGGGCACCGAACCGATCTCGAACGGGGTGTCGGCCTCGACCGGGTTGCCGTCGCGGTCGCGGTCGCCGAGGCCGGCGGTGCGGACCTGGCCGCCGTCGATCAGCGCCACGGAGAGCCCACGGTATCCACCGGGATCGGCCACCGCGGCGCGGACCTCGGCGGCGAGGTTCGCGTCGCCGGTGGTCTGCGCGGTCAGTCGGGGTTCGCGGGGCATGACGCCGAGTCCGGCGAGGCCGGCGACGATCCCGGCGACGAGAGCGATGACGGGCGGCTTGCGCATGATGCTCCTTCCGTCGGTACGGCCGGTAGCTGGGCGGCCGGGGGCGGGTGGCCGGACGCTGGCGGGTGGCCTGGTGCGGTCAGCGGCCGGCGGCGGCGAGGATGGCTAGCAGCGGCACCACCCGCTCGCCGGGGATGGCGTACCGGCCACGGCCGGCGCTGCGCAGCCAGCCGGCGGCGGTGAGCTGGCGCAGGTGATGATGCAGCTGGCCGGTGGTGCCGAGTTCCTCGATCCCGGCCAGCTCGCCGGTGCCCTGCCGGCCACCGAGGATCTCGCGCAGCAGCCGCAGACGCACCGGGTGGGCCAGGGCGGAGAGGGTGGCCGGCAGGTCGGCCCAGTCGCCGGCCAGCAGATCGTCGACGCCCCGGCCGTACTGCCAGTCGAACTGCTGGTCGGCGAGGTGGACGGTGCCGGTGTAGAGCACCGCGCCGGCGCTGCCGGCGGGGATCCGCTGTTTGAGCCCGTCGAGGGCCCAGAAGGTGCCCTCCGGCTCGGCCGCCGGCACACCCCCGTCGAGCCGCTCCCGCAGCGCGCCGACCTGCGCCTCCAGCGCGGCCAGCCGCTCCTCCACGTCGGTCATCACTCGATACTACGAACTTACGTAGTTACGTGCAAACGACAGAAGGCGGGGGATGATCGAACTCTGCCGCGGCGGCCCGCTACCGTCACCCGTCTGGGGAGGTACGTCGATGTACGTCGTGTCCGTGATCAACTACAAGGGTGGGGTCGGCAAGACCACGGTGACCGGCAACCTCGGGGCCGAGCTGGCCAACCGGGGGATGAAGGTGCTGCTCATCGACCTCGACCCGCAGGCCAGCCTGACCTTCGGCTTCTACGACCCCGACGACTGGCGGGATCGGCTGCGCGACAGCCGCACCGTGAAGCGCTGGTACGACGGCCTGCGCCAGGGCAACCCCTCGGTCACCCTGGGTGAGCTGGTGGTGTCCCCCGGCCCCGTGAACGCCCGGCTCACCGGCGCCGGGCGACTCGACCTGATCGCGTCCCACCTGCAACTGGTGGACATCGATCTGGCCCTCGCCCGCAACGTCGCCGGTGGGGAGGAGTACGACGCCGAACTGTTCCGGGTCCGCGGCTCGCTCGCCGACGGACTGCTCGCCGACGGACTGGACCCGTACGACATGGTGCTGATCGACTGCCCGCCGAACTTCAACGTGGTCACCCAGTCGGCCATCATCGCCAGCGACCACCTCGTCATCCCGGCCAAGGCCGACTACCTGTCCACCCTCGGCATCGACTACCTGCACGGCAACGTGCGGGAGCTGGTCGAGCAGTACAACGCCGACGCCCGCCGGTTCGCCACCGTACGCCGGCACCAGAAGGTCGCCCCCGGCGTGGCCGGGGTGGTCTTCACGATGATCCAGTTGCTGGCGCAGCGACCGATCGCCACCCACCAGGGCTACATGGACCAGGTCCGTAACCTGGGCCTGCCGGTCTTCCCGACCGCGCTGCGGGAGAACGTCACCCTCTACGCCACGAACACCCCACGGGGAGTGCCGGTGGTGCTACGCGACCGGGTCACCGTGCCCGCCGTCCGCGACGAGCTGCGCCGGCTCGCCACCGAGTTCCTCGACCACCTCCAGCCCGACCGGCAGCCGACGTGAGTTGCCCGGACGGCGACCCGACCGTCAACGCCGGACCGTTGGCGGCGGAGGCCGCCGCGCGGTTGGCGGCGATGACCAGCCGCGCCGACGGTACGGCGTACCTCTCGCCCTGGCCGGTGCGCGACCTGCGGGAGCTGGCCGCGAACCTGGGGTTGCGCGGCGTCGGCGCGCTGCGCAAGGCGGAACTGGTCGAGCGCGTGGTCGAGCACACCATCGGCTACCGCCTCACCTCCACCGCCCTGCGGCAACGCTGACCCGCTTAGCCCGCGCTGGACGTTTGTTCTTCACCCGCCAGGACCGCCTGGCGCGGGCTGCGGCTGCCCCTGGTCGCCTGGCGGCCGATCACCGTCGGCTCGGCGACGCGGGCCGACGGCACCCGATCAAGCAGGGCCCGAAAGGGATTGCGCAGCGCCCGCTGCCGGCGGCTGGTCCACCGCACGAGCACGACGTTCACGCCCATGAGCGCGACGACCGCCACGACCGTCTGCGGAATGCCGATCCAACCGGCCACGGTGGCGAACGCCACCGGCGCACCCAAACCTACTACGCCTAACAGGCCGATCAACATTAGTAAGCCGATCAACCCGTCCAGATTGGGGTCGGACGTCGCCCGCGCTTCGACCACGATTCCGGTGACCACGAGTGCCGCGCAGAACACCACGACCGCCGCCCCCACCACTGGCCCCCAGGCCCACCAGCCGATCAGAGTCCCGAACGACCGGATGAGCGCGACGCCGATCAGAGCCACGCCAGCCAGCACCCCGAGCGTGACCGCGACGTTGCGCAGGTAGGCCAGGACCGTCGGCGCCTCCGCGCGCTCGTTGAGCGTCCGCCAGTCCCGCAGGTCGGCGTCGAGCGTGCCGCGCGTCCACAGGCGACTGACCAACTCCGTCAGCACCGGCGTCGGGAGGCCGGCCAACAGCACAGCCTGGCAGCCGGATGCCCGCTGCTCCAGCGCCCGCACCGCGATGTCGCGTGCTGTCCCAGGGTCCCGCCGGGTGACCTGGTCAAACATGCCGCAGATCTCATTCGTGCTGAAAGAACCGGAGAGCACCCGCTTGTAGCCGAAACGGTGCGCCGTGTGGCTCAGTTCCTCGGTCAGCTCCTCGGGCATCTGACCGGAAGCGAACGTGCCGCGCCGGGCGACGAGACCGATCGCGACACGCACGTCGACGGCGCCGAGATCGCTCGGGACGTCCTCGGCCGAGGACTCCAGGATCAGCCAGCCGAGGCGGCCCATCGTCCGGGCCAGATCGGTGCCCGCTTCGAAGGGCGCCCACAGCCAGTCGTACCACTCCCTGATCCGCACACGCCCCGACTTGTCGGCCAGCTCCATCGATACGGTCTCTGCGGGCGCGGGGTCGAACCTGCGGAGCTCGTTCTCCACGTCTGCCGCGCTGACCAGGACGGCCAGTCGCCACGCCGCACGCACGGAGACCTGCCGGTGGCGTCCCCACAGGTGTTCCGCGAGCGCGACGGCCGCCGCCGGAGTGCCGATGGCGGCCAGGTCGTCGACGGCCGCCACCGAACCGGAGCCGGCCCGGGCGGCCAGCGTCGGAATGGCCAGCTCGCCGGTGGCCCGCAACGCCGCACGGGCCACCGGTACCCGCTCCGCCATCTCGCTCAGCAGCTCGATCGCCTCGCGGCGTCGGGACTCGGCGAGAACCACCACGGCGTCCTCGGCCACGGCTCCGCCGGATCGCGCCTGGTGCCGCAGGCTCTCGAAAAGCTGCTGGCCGAACGGCCCCGGATTGCCGGCCACCGCGCCGAGCGCCGCCAGGACCAGGTGCTTGTCGGCGACCGGCGTACCGAGCAGCCGGACATGACTGTCCACGATCGCCGAAGCCAGCTCCTCGTCGAGCTGTCGGGCCTCGGCGACGCACTCCAGGGCCAGCAGCCGGTCCCGGTCGTCGCCGGCGAAGATCTGCCGCACCACACCGGACGCATCGCGGTTGGCTCCGGCACACCAGAGCTTCACCGTCTCCCGCCACCTGCCCGGGTTCTCCCGGTACAGCCCGAGCAGCCGGTCGGGGTCGTCCGCGAGTTCCACCGCAGCCAGGTATTCCTGCAGTGTCAGGTGGGCGAACTCGTAGAGCAGATTGTTGTCGTCGATACGGATCAGCAGACCGCTGCGCTCGACTATCTCGTCGACCATCCGGGGCAGGTGCTCCTCGGCCAGGCGAAACCGGGGCAGGATGCGGGCAAGTTCGGCGTACACCTCCGCCTCGCCGATCACCCGACGGTCCGTGCCCTGAGATCGGCCACCCTGCGCGGCCAGCGCGATCGCCCGCAGCGCCATGAGCTTGTGACCGGCCTGGTAACGGGCGAGGTGACGGTGCCGGCCGAGATCCCGGTCCCGGCGGAGCAGGTGGTCCACGGCCTGCTGGTAGAACTCCGCCCGCGAGTTGGTCAACATTGGGCCGGTGCCCGCGTCCGCCTCGTACAAGGTGCTGATCATGGTCAGCATGAGCGGACTGCGCGCCAGCCTCATCACCGTCGGGCTCGACCGCAGTTCCGCCATGAGCTGCTCGATGACATGCCGGGGGTCCGCCGGCATGTCGTCGCCGCCCTGCTCGGATCCCCGGTGTTCTTCGCGGATATCCCGCCGCCGGCCAAACCAGAGCCGCAGGAAGTGCCGGATCCCGGCGTCATCGAAGCCGGCCACCCGGACTTCCCGCTCGAAGACGGGCCGCAGGTCGCCGTCGTAGACCGCGTCGCGACAGGTGACCACGATCTGGGTCGTCGGATGACGCTCGGCGAACTCCTTGATGTCCTCCGCGACCGTGGCCCGCCGGTCGGTGACCACCTCATCGAGCCCGTCCAGGAACACACAGAGCCGGCCGCTGGCGAGCGCCACCTCGGCGACCTGGTCCGCGTCGGTGACGAGCGGGCGGTGCGATGCCGACGGCGGCGGGCGGGTTCGTCGTCGAGCCGACCGAGGGCCTCCGCGATCAGCTGCCGGATCGTGCGCCCGTCCCGGTTCGACCGGGCCAGTTCCACGAGGACCGGTACCCGGTCGAACCGCTCGGGCGCCGCCGCCCACCGCACCATCGAGTGCCGCAGCAGCATCGACTTTCCCGCCCCGGCCGCACCGAGGATGACCGTGCGTCGATGCCCCTGGACATCGCGGTAGATGTCGACCCGCTTGCCGCCCTGTTCGTACTCCAGTGGCACGTACACCTCGTCGAGGGTGATCGAGACGTCCCGGAGAAACCCCAGCTCCATACGGTTGTAGGTGCGGGCGACCCAGGCACGGTAGCGGCGCCACTCGTCCGGACGGATGCCACGGCGTCGGCCCGCGACGAGGCCCCACAGGCGGGCCAACACGGATCTGATCCAGTCGGCGAAGAACTGCTGCACCACCCCGAGGAGCATGGCCAGCAGAAAGAGCCCGAGTGCCGCGTACTCCAAGCCGAATGGCAGGTCCGGCAACTGTGGCACGGCACAACCCTTCTACGCACCGAGATCGGACAGGAACACACCGTATGCGCAGGGCCGGACGTACGCACCGGGCTCAGGGGCCGCAGGCAATGGACCTTCGGACGGGTACGCGCGGTCAGTCGGGTCGCCGAACGGCCCGAGCGGCGGGTGTGCCTCAGACCGGCCCTGCCACGGTGGGGTTGACCTCGAGTGCGCTCGAAGACGCAGGCTGGTGCCGCGTCCATCCGCTCGGGCGCACGAGAGGAGTTTCCATGCGGTACCGCACGATCGGCACGGACCCGCGTACCCGCCGCGAGGTCAGCGTGCTCAGCCTCGGCGCGATGCTCTTCGGCACGAAGACCGACGAGGCCACCTCCTACGCGATCCTGGACCGCTTCGTCGAGGCGGGCGGCACCTTCATCGACACGTCGGACAACTACGCGTTCTGGATGAACGGCGGGCAGGGCGGGGAGAGCGAGGAACTGCTGGGCCGGTGGCGGCGCAGCCGGGGCATCGGCGACGAGATCGTCATCGCCACGAAGCTCGGCGCGCGGCCGCTGGCACCGGGCACCAGCTACCTCGACAACCCGGAAGGGCTGTCGGCCGCGGTGATCCGGGAGTCCGCCGAGCGCAGCCGGCAGCGCCTCGGGGTGGGCAAGCTGGACCTGCTCTACGCCCACATCGAGGATCACCGGGTGCCGGTCCGGGAGACCGTGGAGGGCTTCGCCGAACTGGTCGCCGAGGGCACGGTCGGGCTGCTCGGCGCGAGCAACCACCGCACGTGGCGGGTGGAGCGGGCTCGCGCGCTGGCCGCCGCGGCCGGTCTGCCCGGGTACGAGGTGCTCCAGTACCACCGCAGCTACCTGCCGCGTCGCCTGGACGGGCCGACCGACCTCGACGCCGACGGCGACGTGGGCGCCGTCGGCGGCGAGCTGATCGGCTACCTGCGGGCCGAGCCCGGCCTGACCCTGGTGTCGTACGGGTCGCTGCTGTGGGGTGCCTACAGCCGGGCGGACCGGCCGCTGGGCCCGGAGTACGACCTGCCGAGCGCGCCGGTCCGGCTGGCCGCGCTGCGGGAGGTGGCGCAACAGACCGGCGCGACGGTGAACCAGGTGGTGCTGTCCTGGCTGATCGACGGCGATGTGCCCACCATCCCGCTGGTGGGAGCCTCCTCCGTGGCCCAGCTGGAGGAGAGTCTCGCCGCCGTCGACCTGAAGCTGACGCCCGAGCAACGGCACCGGCTCGACACCGCCTGGTAACGGGGGTTGGCAGCGGCCCGAGGCCACTGCCGGCGGGTGGCGCGCGGGCCAGTGCCGCGGGGTCGGAACAGCCGCCGCTAGATCTGATCTAGCGGCGGCTGCTCGTCGTCTCGCGCCTGTGGGATGAGCCGGTGGGATGAGCCGGCCACCACCGCCGGCCGCCGTCGTTGTAGCAGGCGGAGGCCACGGGAGAGACTATTTCTGTCGTACCCGTGGAGTGTGCTGGGGTGGCGGGTCGCGGAAGGTGACGCGCGACCGGCTCGCAGGTGTGACGAGCGGAAGGAAGTTTCAAGATCATGAGTAGAAGCACCGGCCTCGCCATCGAGGCCGAGGGCCTGACCCGGTCCTTCGGTGAGACCCGGGCGCTCGCCGGCATCGACCTACAGGTCCCCGCCGGCGCGGTGTACGGGCTGCTCGGCCCGAACGGTGCCGGCAAGACCACGGCCGTGCGCGTCCTGGCCACGCTGCTGCGTCCGGACGGTGGGCGGGCGCGGGTGTTCGGCCACGACGTGGTCGCCGAAGCCGACGCCGTCCGCGCACGGGTCAGCCTCACCGGGCAGTACGCCTCGGTCGATGAGGACCTGACCGGCTCGGAGAACCTCATCCTGCTGGGCAGGTTGCTCGGGCTGCGCAGGCCCGCCGCCCAGCAGCGGGCGGAGCAGCTGCTGGGCGCGTTCGGGCTGACCGACGCGGCCGGGCGGCAGGTCAAGAAATACTCGGGTGGCATGCGGCGGCGGATCGACATCGCGGCGAGCATCCTCAACACGCCCGACCTGCTGTTCCTCGACGAGCCGACGACCGGGCTGGATCCACGCAGCCGCAACCAGGTGTGGGAGATCATCCGGGCGGTGGTGGCCCACGGCACGACCGTGCTGCTGACCACACAATATCTGGACGAGGCCGACCGACTGGCCAGCCGGATCGCGGTGGTCGACCACGGCCGGGTGATCGCGGAGGGCACCCCGGGCGAGTTGAAGTCGTCGGTCGGCTCCGGCACGGTCCACCTGCGGTTGCGGGATCCGGCCCAGCGGCCCGAGGCCGAGCGGGTGCTGCACGCGGTGCTGGACGTGCCGGTGCAGCTGGAGGCCGACCCGGTGGCGATGACCGCCCGGGTCGGCGGCGACGGCAGCGACCTGGACGCCAGCGCGGGAGCCGCCCGTGCCCTGGGCGAGCTGTCCCGCGCCGGGATCGTGGTGGACGACTTCTCCCTCGGCCAGCCGAGCCTGGACGAGGTCTTCCTGGCCCTGACCGACCACCCCGCGGTGCCCGCCGAGGACGAGCGGGACGACGAGCTGGAGGTAGCCCGATGAGTAGCGACACCGCCACCTCGACCGGCCGGGCGCCGACCGTCTACGTGCCCTCGACCGAGGCGTTGGGTACGGTCCTCGCGCCCGGCGCACGACCGCCGCGGCCGAGCCCGCTGTCGGCCTCGCTCACCTTCAGCTGGCGCGCCCTGCTGAAGATCAAGCATGTGCCGGAGCAGCTGTTCGACGTGACCGCGTTCCCGATCATCATGGTGCTGATGTTCACGTACCTGTTCGGCGGCGCGCTCGCCGACAGCCCACGTGACTACCTGCAGTTCTTCCTGCCGGGCATCATGGTGACCAGCGTCGTGATGATCACCATGTACACGGGCGTCGGGCTGAACACCGACATCGAGAAGGGCGTCTTCGACCGGTTCCGTACGCTGCCGGTGTGGCGGCCGGCGGCCCTGGTCGGCATGATCGTCGGGGACGTGCTGCGCTACGTGCTCGCGGCAGTGGTGATCCTGACCGTCGGGCTGGTGCTCGGCTTCCGTCCCGACGGCGGCGTCATCGGTGTCCTCGCCGGGATCGGCCTGCTGGTGGTCTTCTCCTTCGCGTTCTCCTGGGTCTGGACGTTCTTCGGCCTGGTCCTGCGCAGCGAGAAGTCCGTGATGGGGGTCAGCATGATGGTGCTGTTCCCGCTGACCTTCCTGAGCAACGTCTTCGTCGACCCGAGCACCATGCCCGGTTGGCTCCAGGCCTTCGTCAAGGCGAACCCGATCACGCACCTGGTGTCGTCGGTCCGCGCGGCGATGGCCGGCACCACCGACGCCTCGGCCATGATGTGGATGCTCCTCTGGAGCGCCGCCTTCATAGTGATCTTCGGCACCCTGACCATGTACCGCTACAACCGCCGCTGACCACCGACAACCGCTGTTGATCATGAGGTTAGCGGCATCCGTGAAGATCGAACTCGCCGCTAACCTCATGATCGCCATGATCTCCACAACTTCACCGATGTTGCTGCCTCGTCAGCGCTGGAGGCAGCAACATCCCTGAAACTGCGCGGATCTTGCAGGCCGAGGGCGGGAGGACCCAGCCGGTCTCGCGGCGGCCGAGGTGCACGCCGACAGTGGGGTTCGTCCTTGTCTCTCCGCTACGCACGCCGGCAGTTAGAGGAGCCAGGGGTGGGGGTTCTGGGGGAGGTAGCGGCAGGAGACGCCGGTCGAGACGGTGTCGCGCAGGTGGGCGGCGAGCGGCGGATGTCGCTCGTCCAGGCGGCGCAACGTGTCGCGGATGCGTGCCGTGACCGTCTTGCGGGCCCGCTCCGCCTCGTCGCCGAGCCGCCGGGTGCGCCCGGCCAGCCCGGCAGCCGTGCGCAACTGGTCGATCAGCGCCTGCCGCTCGGCGTCCAGCGCGGCCATCTTCACCTGGTCGCCGCGCCCGGCCGCCCGGTCGATCTCGTCGTCGAGCTGCTCCAGACGACGCCGGTAGCGGCTCTTCGCCTCGTCGTCGAGCACCTGGTCACCGCCCATCCGGCGGGCAGCGACGAGTTCCGGCCCCGCGGCCGGGTCGAGCAGCTCGACCGCGGGCACGTCGATACCCGGGCGGCCGAGCAGCAGGCGCAGGTCGTGCAGCCCCTTGGCGTCGGGCAGATGGGTGGTGGTGCCGTCGTACGTGAGCCGCCAGACCGCTCCATCGCGGCGGAACTCGTACACCCGGCCCGACCCATCGCCGTCGCCGGCCGACCCTGCCCGCACTGATCCTGCCCGCACTGACCCGGCCAGCATGGACTCCGCCGGCGCCGACCCGGCCGGCGTCGGCCCTCCCGGAACCCCGTCCGCTCTCCCGCCACCCGGCACCGCACCGCCGGACATCGCACCATCCG
This sequence comes from Micromonospora sp. WMMD1082, assembly GCF_029626175.1. Taxonomy (NCBI): domain Bacteria; kingdom Bacillati; phylum Actinomycetota; class Actinomycetes; order Micromonosporales; family Micromonosporaceae; genus Micromonospora; species Micromonospora sp. WMMD1082. Next base: position 716,583 of record NZ_JARUBM010000002.1, read on the forward strand.
ATGCCCCGTCACCGGGCACCGCACCACCCGACGCACCACCGCCGGGCGTCGCCGCACCGCCACCCGACGTACCGCCGCCGGGCGCCGACGCACCGCCACCGCTCGTCGCGTCGGCTAGTCGGGTGAGCAGTTGCGGCATGCCGAGGTCGCGGGCCTCCGGCTCGGCGGCGGCACGCAGGGCGGCGGCGCTCGCCGCGTCGCCCGGGCCACCCCGGCCGGTCAGGGCATCGGCGAGCGCCACCCGGGCGATCAGCGACCAGGGGCGGGCGCCCATCCGGTCGGCGTTGGCGCGGGCGGCGGAAAAACCGGCGACCGCGTCGTCCCACCGCTGTTCGGCGGCGTCGATCACGGCCAACCAGTGGTCGACCGGGCCGCTGACGTCGCAGCCGAACAGCGACACCAGCCACTGGCCACGGTACGGCCGCAGGGCCTGCCGGGCCTCGGCGCAGCGACTCGGGTCGGCGACGGTGGCCTGGGCGCGCAGCCGCAGCCACAGCGGGGAGATCGAGCCGCCGCGCCCGGTCCCGCTGGCTTCGAGTCGTGCGGTGATGCGGGCCGCGCTCCGGTGGTCGCCGCGCTCGGCGGCGGTGATCGCCCGGAGCAGTTCCAGGTGCGGGTAGTCACCGCCGGCGAGCCCGTCGAGCAGGGCGTCGATCTCGTCGAAGCGGCCCCGCAGCAGCAGCAACGACCAGCGCAGGTGGTGGCCGAGGAAGGCGTGGTCGGCGTGCTCCCATTCGGCGAGGTCGCCCAGCTCGGCGTAGCTGGCCTCGGCGCCGGCGAAGTCGCCCCGGAAGGCGCTGGTGATACCGCCGTCGATGGCGGTGGCCATCCGGTGCCGGGGCCTCTCGGTCTGCCGGCCCTCGGTCACGAAGGCGGTGAGTTCGTCCAGGTAGCGGGGATCACCGAGCTCCAGCAGGGCCACCCAGCGCAGGGAGGTGGACCAGAGTTCGGTCTCCCGGTCGCCGGTGCGGCGGGCGAGGTCGCGGATCTCCCTGGTCAGGGCGGCTCGGTCGGCGGCGGTGCCCAACCCCCAGATGGCGTCGTGGCGGGCCCAGAGGGCGAAGGTCAGCGCCTCGTCGTCGTCAATCCGTCGGGCCAGTGCCTCGGTGGCGGCGATCAGGCCGGCTTCGAGGGTGCTGACCGGGGCGATGTCGTCGGGCTCACCGATGAGCCGCCGGTACGCCTCCCGCACCAGCGCGTCCGTGTCGACGGCCAGCGCCGCGTTGATCTGACAGTGGCGGTGCACGCGGAGGGCGAACCGGGCCAGCAGCGCCGGATCGTCGATCGTCAGGGCCAGCGCGGCGGTGTCGGCGAGCAGTCGCCGCGCTTCCTCACCGTCACCGCCGTGGGACAGCCGGTCGGCCAGATCCATCATGATCTTCACCCGTTGGGTATCGTCCCGCACCACCGCCAGCGCCCGGCGCAGGTGCACGGTGGACTCCTCCAGCGCCAGCCGGCAGCTGGCGTCCCGGGCGGCGGTGACCAGCAGCTCGGTGGAACGGGCCGCGTCGAGGTGCGCGCCGGCGAGCCAGGCGTGGCGGGCCAGGTCGGCCGGGATCAGCAACCGGTCCAGCGCGACGTGCTCGTCGACGGCACGGACCACGGCGGCATGCCGGGCCTTGCGGTCGTCGTCGGCCAGACCGTCGTAGAGCGTCTCGCGGACCAGATCGTGGGCGAAGGAGTACCGACCGCCGCCCACGGCGAGCAGCAGTCGCGCGGTGACCGCGACGTCGAGCAGTTCACCGACCCGCGCCGGCGGCAGACCGGCGCTGGCCGCGAGAACCTCGCCGTGGAACTCCCCGCCCAGCACGGCGGCCACGGTGAGCGCGTCCACCACCACGGCGGGCAGGTGATCCAGCCGGCGCCGCACCACCTCCCGTACGCCGGGCGGGATGGCGGTCAGCGTGCCGTCGGCGTGCCACAGCCGGGCGGTCTGCTCGACGAAGAACGGGTTGCCGCCGGTGCGCCGGTGCACGTCGTCGACGCAGTCGGGGTCGGGCATCCGGCCGGCGGTACGGGTCATCAGCGCGCCAACCTCGTCGCGGGCCAGGCCGGTGAGGCTGATCGTGGTGGCCTTGGCCACCAGCGACATCAGCAACGGGCGCAGCGGATGGTCACCGGCCTCCACCTCCGCGTCCCGGTACGTGCCGACGAGCAGCAGGCGCTCGAACCAGGTGTGCTGTGCCGCGAACTGGAGCAGCCGCACCGACGCCGCGTCGGCCCAGTGCAGGTCGTCGAGGATCACCATGACCGGCCGGTGCTGGGAGACGGTGACCAGGGCGGTGGTGACCGCGTCGTAGAGGGCGAACGCCTCCTGCTCCGCGGCGTCACCCTCGCCGTGCAGGACAGCCGAGGTAAACATGCCATCGCCGGCCGGAGTCAACCCACCGGCGCCGGCCACCATCAGCCTCCCGCCGCCGGCCGGCGTGGGCGTTTCGCCGCCGGGCACCGCAGCGGGCCCCAGGACTCCCGGGCCCGCCGGGATGGGCGGGCCGCCGCCGGGCGCCGCGGCGGACCTCAGGATTCCCGGGCCGGAGGTTGCCCCGGAAGGGTACGTGTCACCGAGCAGCAGGGCGAGCGCCGGCTCGGCGGACTCCCGGGCCACCGCCCAGTCGCCGGACGACCGTCGCAGCCCGCGCAGCACCTGGGTCCAGGGCCAGTAGCCGGGCGCGCTCGCCGAGTCCCAACAGGCGGCGCCGAGCACCAGCGCGCCCTGCCGGCGGGCCTCGTCGGCGGCGTCGGTCACCAGGGTTGTCTTGCCGATGCCGGGCTCGCCGGCCACCAGGACGAGGCCGCCGTGGCTGCCCGCGGCCCGGTCCACCTCGGCGCGCAGCAGGCCGGCGGGGTGGTCCCGCCCGATCATGACTCCGCCGGACCGCGCCTTCATGGCAACCGACGGTAGCCGACGCCACCGACACGGCGAGGGCCCCGGCCTCGTGGATGGGCCCCGGCTCGTGGCTCGGCGGGGCGCTGACCAGCGGCGACGGAATGCAGGATGAATGGACTCACGCCGTCGTCTATCACCGGGATTCATGTCGGCGTCCCGATAGAACGGCGATTCAGATGATCTGTTGCCGTCTATAGCGTGGAGTGTGCGCAGGCCGTCAGAGAAAGGCGGACCATGAAATCCCTATCTGCTTCGTTGTCCCGGCGCGGGCTGCTCGCCGGCACCGCGGTCGCCTCGGCCGCCGCCGTCACCGCAACCGTCGCCACCTCACCCGCCGTCGCGGCCAGCCCGGTCCGCGCGGCACCACCGGCGGTCACCCGCGACGGGATCGCCACCGCACGACTGGCCGCCCCGGCGGCCCTCCAACCCGACCTGCACGAGCGGCTGGGCGCCTGGCTGGCCTTCTGGTCGGCGAACTCGCCGCGTGGTTGGAGCGTCCCCACCGAGGTGGCCGGCGAAGCCGACCCCGCCGGGGACGCGTTCACCCTGCACGCCGTCTGGGTCGTGGTGGACGATCGGCCGTTCGACGCCTTCGTCGCCGGTCGGGCCGACCTCGCCCACCTGGGCACCCTGGCCAGCCTGCACCACCACTTCGGGCAGGTCACCGCCGACGCCGGTGGTGGGCTGCGGGTGGTCGACAGTGAGCCCGGGTTCACCGGTACGCCCGAGCAGGTGGCCTTCGCGGTCGCGGCCTGCCGCCAGCTGTGGGGCGTGCGTACCGCCGGTGTCGCGACGTGGCGGCACCAGGTCGGCTCCCTCGACGCGGCCTCCCGCTCCGGCTGGGCGGCCTTCACCAGGGCGGCCCTGCGGCGCGGGCTGCGGACCGACACGTACTGACGAACCGGAGGAAACAGCATGGCACGCCACGAGTTCCGCTTCGTGGTCGACGGCGTCGACCTCACACCCGACCAGCAGAGTCAGATCGCCGGTGAGATCCAGAAGGCCGGCCTGGCCGCGCTCTCGGTCGCCGGCACCAAGCTCACCAACCCGCTCGCCCTCGGCCACGCCAACCTGCGGCTGCGGCCCGAGTGGTACGGCCTGTGGGTGATCGACGGTCCGTTCGCCCAGGACCTCGGCCAGAAGATCAATGACATCGGCTTCTGGTTGCAGAAGTGACCCCAACGTCAGACCGGCCGGTCCCGCCGGAGCGGATGTGCCCGAGTACGCCCGCGGACAACGCCACGGTCTTCCTCGGCATGATCACTCCGGCGGGTCGGGTCGCCTATGTCACCCCGGCGATGCCCGCCGAGGTGGCCGTCACCGCGGCGGCGGAGGCCGACGCCCCGGTGGAGGCGAGGTACCGCCTCGCCGGTCCCTGCGTCACCAGCCGGTGCGGCTTCTGGACCGGCGAGCACTGCGGGCTGGGCGAACGCCTCGCCGCCTCGTACGCGGAGATCGCCGGTGAACCGGAGGCGGACCTGCCGCGCTGCGCCATCCGGCGGACCTGCCGCTGGTTCGCCGAGCAGGGTTCCGCCGCCTGCGCCGCCTGCGCCCACGTGGTCACCGACGCCCGCTGACCGCCCACTCCCCCGCCCCCCACGACATGCCGCAACTCGGGCCATCTCGCGAGCGCGAACGCCCGACATGCCGCACGTCGCTGCCGGAGCCAGTCCGCCGGCGGACCGATCCGCCGGCGGAGGGCTCAGTGCACGACGACGGGGGTGCTGGGTTGGTCGCCGGGCTGGTCGTCGAGCAGGTGTGACCGCTCCCGCCGCCTGGGCAGGAACGCGGCCGGGATGAACGTCGCCGCCACCAGCGCGAAGGCCACCCAGAAGGTCGTGGCGAAGGAGTTGGCGGCGAAGTCGAGACCACGCTCGATGATCGAGGGGTCGGGAAGCTGCTGCGCCAGTTCCGGCCGCTGCTGGGCGGCGATCGCCAGGCCGGCCTCGGTGACCGGCTCGCCGTTCGGGCCGGCCAGGCCGGGGATCGGCCGGGAGCCGTTCAGCTCGTTGGTGAGGATCACCGACATCACGGCGGCACCAACGGAACCACCGATCTGCTGGAGGATGTTCACCAGCGTGGAGCCTCGGGCCACCTCGTGCCCGGTCAGCGTCTTCAGCGCCGACGTCATGATCGGCATCATCGTGCCGCCCATGCCCAGGCCCATGACGAACAGCGAGCCGCAGAGCAGCACGTACGAGGTGTCCGCGTCGAGTTGGGTGAAGGTGAAGAACCCGGCGACGATGAGCGCCAGCGCGAACGGCACCGTCCGGCCTACCGGCACCTTGTCGGCGAGCATGCCGGCGATCGGCATGGTGACCATGGCGCCGATGCCCTGCGGCGCCATCAGCAGGCCGGCGTGCAGCGTCGACTCACCGCGCACCTGCAGGAAGTAGCTCGGGAACAGCAGCCCGGCGCCCATGAACGCGATGATGAAGACGAACAGGGTCACCGCCGCGATGGTCAGCCGGCGGTTGCGGAACAGCCGCAGGTCGAGCAGCGGGTGCTGCGGCTTGAAGCTGTAGATGACGAACGACACCACCAGCGCGGCGCCGATCAGCATCGGCACCCACACCTTGGCGTCGGCAAACGTGCCGGCCTCGGGCAGCGTGGAGACGCCGTAGAGGAAGAGGGCGAGGCCCGGCGAGAGCATCAGCATGCCGAGGAAGTCGAACGACTCGGATGGCTGGGGGTTGTCCTTCGGCAGGGCCCACTGCGCGTAGGCCAGCGCGAGAACGCCGATCGGCAGGTTGATCAGGAAGATCCAGTGCCAGCTCGCCACGTCGATCAGCCAGCCGCCGAGGATCGGGCCGCCGATCGGGCCGAGCAGCATCGGGATGCCGAGGACGGCCATCAACCGGCCGATCCGGTTCGGCCCGGCCGCCCGGGTCATGATCGCCATGCCGATCGGCATGAGCATGCCGCCGCCGAGGCCCTGCAGGACCCGGTACGTGATCAACTCACCGATCGTGTCGGCGGTGGCGCAGAGGCCGGAGCCGATGGTGAACAGCGCCAGGGCCATCATGTAGAGGCGTTTGGTGCCGAACCGGTCGGCGGCCCACCCGCTGAGCGGGATGACCGTGGCCAGCGCGAGCGTGTAACCGGTCATCGTCCACGCGACCCGGGCGTACGACGCGTCGAACTCGCTCTGGAACGTCGGCAGCGCGACGCTGACCACCGTCACGTCGAGGATCGACATGATCGCACCGAGCACGACGACGCCGGCCACCTTGAGCACCGCGGCGTCGAGCTTGTCCGAGGTCGGGACAGGCTGCGGTGCCGCGACGGATTGCTGTGTCACGAAGTCTCCTGAAGTCGGATCGACCGAACGGACGAGCGGTGGTGGCGGCGTCGACCTGCCAGGGTCGGCACGACGTGCGGAAGAGGCAGGCCCGCAGGGCAGACTAGCCGCCGGCACCGACAAACCGCCGCCGGTTTAGCGGCTGGCAGACCGCTCTGTGAGCACCGCCACGCCGCGCCGGCGCCGAGCACGCCGACAAGGGGACAGACGGGTCAGCTGAGCCCTACTGCTGGGGTTGCAGACCGGCGACCTCGTGCCGGAAGAAGGAGTCGAAGGACTCGGCCTCGGTGAGCAGCGACTCGATCTGCACCCGGCAGGCCCGGACCACGCCCGGCTCGACCACCTTCCGGGCGCCCACCGGCGTGCCCGACGGGTCGTACATCACCTCGTAGAGGACCCGGTCGCCGAGCACCATCAGCTCCGGGATCCGGCCATGCTTGCCCTCGAAGCCGGCCAGCCGGTCCGCGCCGAGTATCCGGATCCGTTCGCCGGCGGCCGCGCGGTGGCGCAGGGTGTGCAGTTCCCAGATCAGATACGGCGACAACGGCCGCTCCACGATCCGCAGCCGGCGCAACCCGGAGCCGGCCCGATCGAGCGCCTCGAAGAACCGGACGGTCTCCGGATCCGGCTCCGCCGCGAGTCCCATCGCCTCGTCCCAGCGCCCCTGCGCGAAGGCCTCCCAGGCGGGGTTGCCGGGCTCACGCAACGTCTGCAAGCGCTGCGTCCGCAGGATCGGACCGTCGACCGAGCCCACGGCCTCGGCGAAGTCCTCGTCGTAGCCGGCGAGACTCAACCGCTCCCCGGCCGCAGACCTGAGCACGTCACGCATCCGACTCCACCACGCTCCCTCACGGTGACGGATCGAACACTCACAATATGACAGCGTCTCCCGACACGCCCGCCAAGGGAATCGCGCCAGCGCGTGTCGGGCATGCCGGGGAGGCTACTACTCTTCGGTGGCCGCGCACGGCCCGTCGTGGTCGTCGCGACGCCGGCAGCGGCCAGCGCCGCCGATCTTGAGATCACACCACACTCGGGTACGCACCAACTGGTGGTCCTCCTCGCTGAGCGTTGCCTCGCCGAAGTCGATGCTCGGGATGTGCCCGAGCGAGTCGCGCAGCGCCTCGGCGAGCCTGGTCGCCTCGTCGCGGCTGGTCAGCGTCGTGGCGAGGTGGATGATCCAGCGGGGTGCGATCATCGCGGCCGCCGGGTGTTCGGTGAGCCATGTGGCGCATGCCGACAGCCGGTGTGCCGGGACTGCCACTGCCGCAACGCCTGCCGGATGCGTTCCGTCTCGGTGTTCGCCGTCGTCAGCTCCCGGTGCAGCCGTTCGAGTTCGTCGGCCACCCGGTCGAGGTAGTCGCGCACCTGGTCCGCGTCGAGGCCACGCCAGCGACTGTCGAAGACAGCGGTGCGAAGGTGATGCGGATGCAACCGCTCCCCGGGCACGTAGATCATGACTGCGGCACCCCCCGCTCGGCGATCAGCGCCTGGACCTGCCGGTCGGAAAGACCCCGCCGATCAAGCACCCGCCGACCCCAGCGATGCAGCCGACACGGGTGCGGTGCACGATCGTTGCCGCAGCGCGGACCCTCGGGCCACTGCTCCGCCACGCGTACGGCCAACGCCTTGACGGCGAAGCCGACATCCTCAGCGGTCACGTACGGCGGCATCGGCAGCTCGCCGAGCACCTCGTCGATCGGATCCATGTCCCTCCCTCACCAGGCTTCGGCACCGAGGCGGGCGGGGGACGGCACTCGCCGCTCGGGTCGACGCCACCGGAGCCCAGCACCCGCCCCGGGCCATGCCTCCACCCTGTTCGCGAGGTCACCCAATCGACATGACTACGGACTGCACCTTGGCGGTAACTGCGCTGCACGCTCAGGCGATAGGCTGCACTTCAGCCGATGCCGACGCGACAGAAGGCGGCACGATGACCACGGTGCACCGGTGGACCGGTCGGGAAACGCGAGCGCTACGCCAAGCGCTGCGGATGAGCATTCGAGACTTCTCTGCCCACCTCGGGGTGGCCGAACGGACGGTGTCGAAGTGGGAAGCCGGGCAGGACGCGGTTTGCCCTCGGCCAGAAATGCAAGCGGCGCTCGACACGGTCCTCGACAAGTCCGCCGAGGACGCACGCCATCGGTTCGATGCCGCGCTCGTCGCCACGCGAGGAGGGCCAAGCGACACGTCACTTTCTTCCGCTGCCGATGTGTTGGGTGGCCTGACGGCGGTCTACCAGAGTCGATCCCATCTCACTGCTGCCATGCCTGCTGACCAACTCCTCGACCGTGCGCGAGTTGTGCGGGCAGTCGGCCTGTCCCTCAACATGCTCTGCCAGGATTACGCCGACCGACGTTGGCTGGAACTCCTGGAGCGGGGTGCCCATGCCCGCTGCCTGTTCCTTGACCCCGATGGGGCATCGACTCAGGCCCGAGAGCGGGAGGAAGGGTTTCCACCCGGCCAACTGTCGGCGTTGACCAAGCTGAACATCGAAACCCTGCTCCGGGTCCGCGACCGCCTTCCCATCGCACTACGGGAGCGTCTGGAACTGGCAACGTACAACGAGACTCTGCGCTTTAACATCATCGTGGTAGATGACCTTTGTGTTGCCCAGCCCTATCTAACAGACAGCCGTGGCGTCGACTCCCCTGCGTTCGTGATGTACCGAGGAGAGTCGGGGGCAGGGCTGTATCCGGTTTTTGAGCAGGTCTTCGAGTCGCAGTGGCAGTGGAGGCGGGCACTGTGAGCAGCTACAAAGAGCACCTGCCTATCGCAGTCGAGGCTACGCGGCGGGCGGCGGAAGCGATGCGGCAGCAGTCGCCCGGAGCGCTCGCCTCCAAGGGTGATCGGGACGTCGTCTCGGAGCTGGACTACGCGATCGAGCGGGACCTCCGAGCCTTCCTGAGTACCGAGACTCCCGACATCGGCTTCCATGGTGAAGAGGAAGGACCGAGCGGATCGTCAAGCAAGCGATGGGTTCTCGACCCTATCGACGGCACGTCGAACTACGTGCGCGGCCTGCCGTTGTGCGCGGTGTCGCTGGCGCTCGTGCAGGGAAACGAGGCGGTAGTCGGTGTCATCGAACTGCCGTTTCTCTCCGCTACCTACACCGCCGCGAAGGGATGGGGTGCCCACGCCAACGGGCAGCGGATCACGGTCAGTAACACCACCTGCCTGAGTCAGGCACTGGTGGCTGTCGGGGACTATGCGGTGGGTCCTGACGCGGAGACACGCAACCAGCTGCGGCTCGCCTTGACCGGCCAGCTGGCAGCCGAGGTCCAGCGAATACGAATGACCGGCAGTGCGGCACTGGACCTGGCATGGCTTGCCCACGGCAAACTTGACGCCGCCCTGACCCTATCCAACCATCCGTGGGACATGGCTTCCGGAGTGATCATTGCGCGCGAGGCGGGAGCCGTCGTGATCGACGGCCATGGCGCGCGTCATGACATGACATCCACAACCACCCTCGCCATCACACCCGAACTCACCGACCCCATCCTGGCGGCATATCAGAAGGCCATCACCATTGTTGCGGATGCACGATGACGTGGCGAAGGACGAACTATGCGGCTGGCCACAGCCGCAGCCCGGACCTACAGACCTACGACTCTGACGAGGCCGAGCAGCTCATCGACGACCTCGTGGCGCTCTATCTGGAAGTTCACGCCGACGAGGGTGAGTTCTACGGTGAGGATCGCTACCGCCGCCAGCTCGGCGCACACCGGGAACGAACAGAGTGGCAGCTCGTCACCGCCGTGGTCGACGGCGAGCTGATCGGCTACATCTACGGCTTTCCACTTCCGCCGCAGAGCCGGTGGTGGGAGGGCATCAGGGGTACGGTTCCCGTCGGGTTCACCGACGAGGACGGCCGGCGTACCTTCGCGATCAGCGAGCTGCTGGTGCGGGCCAACTGGCGACGCCAGGGCGTAGCGCGAGCACTTCACGACCGACTACTCGGCAGCCGTGCCGAGGAGCGCGCCACCCTCCTCGTCCGTCCCGACAACGCGATCGCCCGAAGCGCCTACGACTCGTGGGGCTGGGCGCAGCAGGCTCGATTGCGGCCAGGGTGGGAAGACGCACCGGAGTTCATCGTTCTCACCAGAGCCCTACCTCTACCCCCAACCCCCGACCGCGCAAGGGCCTCGTGAGCGCCACACCGCGACTTCCTGAACGAGGCAAGCTGTGCGGTATGACCAGTCAAAGGGTGCTGGCCCTCGTCGTTTGCGCCGCCCCGCCGGCACTGCGCATCGGTGAGCTGATCGACTTTCTACAGGAAGACGGCTGGACCGTTTGCCTTACCGCTACGCCAACCGCCGCGACCTGGATCGACCGGGAGGCACTGGCGAACCAGACCGGTTACCCCGTCCGGGTCGAGTGGCGAAAGCCTGGCGAGCCCGAGCCGCATCCACCGGCCACGGCCGTCGCCGTAGTACCGGCTACCTTCAACGTCATCAACAAGTGGGCCCAGGGGATCAACGACACCCTCGCGCTCGGCATCCTCAACGAGACACTCGGTGCCGGCATCCCCGTCTACGCCTTTCCGAATGTCAAGGCGCAGCTCGCCGCCCACCCCAGCTACGATCGGCACCTGCGACTAATCCAGGAGGCCGGCGTCGCAGTTTCGCCACTCCCCAGCGAATGGGATTGGCATGCTGTCGCCAACCGACTCAACGCTCCGGGCAGCGATGCCGCCAGACCGTAGCCACGCCGACCGCCACCGTCCGGGCATTTGCTGGCGAAACGTCGACCACGCTCGTGCCGCATCGAGCAGCGGCTGGCGAGACGGCGCAGGATCTGAACGTGAGACACCTGGTGGTGTCAGGCGGCTGGACATGCGCAGCTGCCCGTGGGACGACCAACAGTTGGGCTCACCCTGACGCGAGATCTTGGACAGTTTCCGTCCAGCGCTAACGGGAACTGTCCAAGATCTGGACCCGATGCCGTAGCCGGCCCCGGATTGCCCGTTCACGGTTGCATGACGGGGCACTAACAACACTCACTGCCGAACTCATCTCCTCCCGTGCTGAGCATCGGTGAGCTGATCGACTTACTACAGGAAGACGACTGGACCATCTGCCTCACCGCTACGCCGACCGCCGCAAGCTGGATCGACCGTGAGGCACTGGCGAAGCAGACCGGCTACCCCGTACGGGCTGAGTGGCGAAAGCCCGGCGAGCCCGAGCCGCATCCACCGGCCACCGCCGTCGCCGTGGTACCGGCCACCTTCAACGTGATCAACAAGTGGGCTCACGGGATCAACGCTCCGGACAGCGATGCCGCCGCACCGTAGCCAGGCCCGACCGTCGACCAGGCTCGTGCCACATCGCGCAGGGCCGCGCGTCTACTGCCAGGACTGCGAACGAGACGCGAAGGTCTCCGGATCGCCGTGGCACGGAATGACGCACACGAGGTGACCGCCCGGAGCCCGTAAGGTTACGCACTCCAGCCAGCGTCCGACCTCGACGGCGCCGAGGGCGATCAGTCGGCGCGTTTCGGCCTCGACGTCGTCGGTCTCGATGTCGACGTGATATCGAGCCTGGTCATCCACGGCCTGAACCGCCAGAATCAGCTCGGGCAATGCGCCGTGCAGAGAGGTGAACTGCTGCTCATCGGGGACCGCACGTGCCGGCACACCAAGTGCTTCCGACCAGAAGGCGGTGGCCGCGGGTGCCTCACCGCTGGGTACGTCAATGAGGATCGTCGAGAGTCTGCTGCGATGCGCCACGATCAATCATTATCCACATCCAGCTGAACATCCGCCTGCCGCACCGTGACCATCGACTGAGACGAAGCCGACCCACCATTGTGGAGGAAAGCATGGCAAAGTGCCTGCAACAGGTCAGATCGGTCTACGGCGGCGCCGTCGCACGGAACGGCACCATGGCGCGAGCGATTCGCCGACGACTATTTATCGATCTTGTCCGCGCGTTGCCTGCACAAACGGGTACGGGCGCGGCGGCAGGGAGGATCTGACGACCGAAGTGGGGTGGACTTGCGCTGCGGACCCGGCGTAGCATCCTGCCCCATAGAGATCGTCAAACGACTGCCGCTGGTGATCCTCGACAGCGGAACGGGGGAGGTAACGGTCTATGTACTGCCACCGAAACGTCGTTCCCCTGGCGCTGCTATAGCACCGCGCCCCTTCGGGCTTGGGCGTTGGTTTCCGGAGACCATCACAAGCCTATTGGCCTGATGCCGACTGATGTTCGCCAGCCGCTGACCGAACCGCGGACCGCGGTGGCCCGGATCACCTCCTCGCATCCGTAATCGCGACACACACGCCCGAACGCGGCCCGGTCACCACCGCCCAGGGGATGACGTCCACCTCCCTCCGCACAGCGGCTACGCGCCGGCCGGCCTCGCCTCGGCCGCCGGTGCGCCGCCGCCTGGAGCGATGCCGCCGACAACTCGGGCAGCAGGTCCGCTACATGGCCAGATGCACACGGGGCACCAGATGAGAGGGGTTACGCGAACCGTGGTGACAGTGGATATCTTCGGTCGCTGCCGGTCATACACCGAGAGCAGGGAGGCCCGCGCGGCCGGGCTCTACCCGTACTTCACTCCCTTCGAGGGGCAGGACGCGACCGTCGCGCAGACCGCGGACGGCGACATCCTGATGTGCGGCTCGAACAACTACCTCGGACTCACCTCCGACCCGCGCGTCAAAGCGGCGGCGCAGGCGGCGATCGAGGAGTACGGATCCTCACGTACGGGCTCGCGGCTGCTCAACGGCAACACACCGCTGCACGAGAAGCTGGAACACGAGCTGGCCGACTTCCTCGGCATGCCGGCCGCACTGGTGTTTCCGACCGGATACCAGGCAAACGTCGGGGTGATCGCGTCGCTGCTGTCGCGTCACGACGTGGCCATCCTCGACCGCGAGGCGCACGCCTCGGTCTACGACGGCTGCGGCATGAGCCGAGCGAAGATCCGCCGATTCGCCCACAACAACATGGACGACCTGGAGCGGCAACTGGCAGCCAGCCCCTCGGACGCCGGCCGGCTGGTCGTGGTGGACGGGGTGTACTCGATGGCGGGCGATCTGTGCCCGCTGACCGACGTCGTACGGCTGTGCCAGCAGTACGGCGCCCGCCTGCTCGTCGACGACGCGCACGGCATCGGCGTGCTCGCCGAAGGCCGGGGTACCAGCGCACACTTCGGCGTCACCGATCAGGTCGACCTCGTCACGGTCACCTTCAGCAAGTCGCTGGCGTCGATCGGCGGTGCGGTGCTCGGTCCGGAGGATGTCATCGAGTACCTGCGCCACCACGCGCGCAGCCTCATCTTCAGCGCGTCCGCGCCACCGGCGAACCTGGCCGCCGCGTACGCCTCGTTGCGCATCCTGCGGGCGCAGCCGTGGCTGTGCCAGCAGGCGGCGGAGAACGCGTCGTATGTGCGTCGCGAACTCGCCGCCCTGGGTTATGACCCGATCCCCAGCGAAACGCCGATCGTGTCGGTGCTGCTCGACGGCATGCAGCAGACCCTGCGCGCGTGGCGCAGCCTGCTGGACCGCGGCGTGTACGTCAACGCGGTGATCCCCCCGGCGGCTTCGCCCCGGCTGCGCGCAAGCTTCTCCACCACGCATACATCGGAGCAGCTCAAGCGCGTCGTCGCCGCGTTTGCCGAAGTCCGCGACCTGATGCCCCGGGAGGACCGATGACCGTCAGCCAGCTCGAACCCACAGTCACCGTCCGAGATCAGGTGGTGGCCTGGGCGCGGATGTGGCGGCTCCACTTCGTGCCCTTCTCGCTGTCGGCCGGTCTGGTCGGCATGACCGCGCCGCCGGTCGGGGCCAGCGCCGCGAGCATCGTGATCGGGCTGCTGTTCTGCACCCTCGGATACGGCGTCGGCGTGGTCATCAACGACTGGTTCGACCGCAAGGCCGACGCGGTCAACGCGCCGGACCGCCCGTTCGTCACCGGGCTGATAAACCCCCACGTCGGCCTCGGGCTGACGCTCGCGATGTCCACCGCCCTGATGGTGGTGGCCATCGTTGTCGCACCGACGCTGGCGCTGTGGAGTGTCATCGCGATCGGCGGGCATCTGGTCTACTCCTGGACCAAGCGCATTCCCATGCTGGGCAACCTCGTCAACGGCGTCGACATGGCGCTGTTCACGGTGCTCGGGGCCGTGGCCGTCCGACCCGACGCCGGATGGCTCGACATCCCGGCGGTGACCTGGTTCCAGACGGCGCTCGTCGCGGTCGTGTTCAGCGGCTTCTGCCTCGTCGGGTACTTCAAGGACATCGAGGGCGACCGGGTCGCGGGCTACCGCACGCTGCCGGTGGCCATCGGCACCAGGGCCTCCGCCCGGATCGCCGTGGTGTTCCCGGTCGTGGCGGTGGTGGCCGCGGGCGCGGCCGCCGTGGCGGGCTCCGGCCGCACGGGTACCTATGCCGAGATCGCCTTCTGGGGGCTACTCGTCGCGGCCGGGCTCGGGTTCACACAGAGCCTCGTGACGCTCATCCGGGCACCGGAGACCCGGGCGTACGAGGCGCTGGTCTGGTTCATCCGGGCGACCACACTGTTCTTCCTGTCGCTCGGCGCGCTGCACCGACCGACGCTCTTCCTTGTCGCCGCCGTTCCGATGATGGCCTATCTGGAGCTGACGCTGCGCGCGACCCAATCGTCCCGGCAGGCGTGACGTGACCTCTACCGCCTGGAACCGGCTGTCCCTGAACGCGGCCGAGGGCAGCCTGATCACCGCGATACGCGAGTGCATGGTCCGGTCGCCGCGGCAACTCAACAACGCCTTCGAGGCCGACGCCGAGCTACTCGATCTGGGTGCCGCCGGGCTCCTGGCGATGACGATCGACACGTTAAACAACGGAGCCGAACTTGCCACCGTCACCACGCCGTACGCGAAGGGGTGGTTGACCACCACCGTCAGCGTCAGTGACCTCGCCGCGGTGGCCGCCGACCCGGTCGCGGTGCTTGTCTCCTGCTCGCTGCGCCGCGACAAGTGGACCCTCGATGACGCCCGCGAGTTCGGGCGCGGCGCGTCCGACGCCGCCGAACGGTACGGCTGCCACATCGTGGGCGGCGACACCAACTGGGCCGACGAGGAAAGCTTCACCTCGTGCGCCCTCGGCACCGTCCCTCGCGGATCGGTGCTGAGCCGGGTCGGTGCTCGGCCCGGCGACGCGCTGTATGTGACCGGCCCGATCGGCGCCGGCAACGCGGTCGGCTTCCGTGCCCTGGCCCTCGGCGGTACGGGGGAAGGCGAGCCGTGGCTTCCTGAGGCGCGGGTGGCCGCGGGCGATCCACTGCGCCGGTACGCGCGGGCGTGCATCGACACCAGTGACGGGCTGTTGAGCGCGGCGGTCAGCCTCGCCGAGCTGAACGGTCTGGGGACCGAGGTGGTGCTGCGCGATGAGGTGTACGCACCGATCGTTTCCGCCATCGCCGACTCGGCGCAGCTGCCTCGGTGGTGTTCGGCCGCTGCCGAGTGGGGCGAGTTCGAGCTGCTGTACGCGGTCGACCCCGCCGACGCGGAGCAATGCGCCCAGGCGCTGTCGGAACGCGGCCTGCATCCCACCCACGTGGGACAGCTGGTCGCCGGCCCGGAGCTGTTGCTCTTCGACGAGTCGGGCGAACGCCGAGAACTACGGAACCTGCTGCTGCGCATGCGGGCGCTCGACCCGGCCGGGTCGTTGCTGGCCGATCTGCGGGCCCTGCTGGCGGGAGGCACCTGATGGGGTCCGGTGTCGCGCTGGTGACGGGGGTCACCGGCTGTGTCGGCCGCGCGGTCGCCGCCGCGCTGCGGGAACAGGGCTGGTCGGTGCGCGGGCTGGTGCGGGCGCCCACGCCGGAGCACGCGGCGTACGCGACGCACGTCGGTGACCTGACCGATCCGGAGTCGCTACGCGGCTCCTGCGCGGACGTGGAACTCGTGGTGCACGCAGCCGCCGATCTGACCGACTGGCGACCTGGCCGTCGCATCTGGCGAGTGAACCAGGACGGCACCCGCGCAATGCTGGACGAGGCGCGGCGCGGCGGCGTCTCCCGATTCGTCTACCTGAGCACCGTCGACGTCTTCGGTTTTCACGCGGCGAAGGTCATCGACGAGGCGTCGCCACGGCGGGTACCGCGATACCCGTACCCGCAGTCGAAAGCTGCCGGGGAGGAGCTGGCGTGGTCATACCACGGGAACGGTCTGGATGTCACGGTGGTGTACCCCGCCTGGGTGTTCGGCCCCGGCGACCGCAACTTCCTGCCCGAGCTCGTGCGCGGGCTGCGGGACAACAGGCTCGTCCAGTTCGACCGCGGCGCACCCCCGATCGAGGTGACCTACAGCGCCAACCTGGCCGACGCGATCGTGCTGGCCGGCACCACCCCCGGCTGCGCGGGCGGCCGGTTCATCGTGGGCGACTCGTACGGCCTGTCCCTGGGTGAGCTGATCGCCGCGGTGGCCGAGCGGATCGGGGCACGGCCGCCTACCTCGTCGATCCCCTTCGGTGCGGCGCTGGCGGCGGGAGCACTGTCCGAACTGGCCGGGTGGGCCGGCGTCGGCACCAGATCCGGACGGCCGCTGCTCACCCGCTACGCGGTTCGGTCCGTTGCCGGAGGAATGCGGTACGACGTCGGCCGGATCCGGTCGATCGGCTACTCACCCCGGTTCGGGTTCGCGGAGGCACTGAGCCACACCCTGGCGAAACTGGCGATGGAGCAGGCGCATGGCAGCCGATGAGCACGACCCGGTCGTCTGCATCGTCAACCCCGCGTCCGGGGTCCAGCGCGGGCGCACGATCGAGCAGCGGATCGCCGCAGAGCTACCCGAAGCGCAGTGCTGGTCCACCCGCCATCCCGGGCACGGCATCGCCCTCGGGCGGCAGGCAGTCGAGGACGGGTACGGCACGGTGGTGGCCGTCGGCGGCGACGGCACGCTGTCCGAGGTGGCCAACGGGATGCTGGCGGCGGGCGGGGAGAAGGTGCGGCTCGCGTACGTGCCGGCCGGTACCTGCAACGACTTCGCTCGCGGCCGGCAGCCGGTCGCCCACCTCGGTGACCTGCTCGATCGTACCCGCGACCGGGAAACCGACGTCGGCACGGTGACCTTCACCCGCCCCGACGGTACGCCGGGCCACCGGTACTTTCTCGTCAGCGGTACGGTCGGCCTGATCAGTGTGATCGGTCAGCGGTTCACCGAGAAGACACCGGTCAACCGGGTGCTCAAGCGGCTCAACCTGCCACTCGCCCAGACGGCGTCCAGCCTCGGGACACTGGCCCGCTGGCGGCCCGTCGCGGTGCGGTGGGAACTCGACGGCGAACCGTCCCACCAGATCGTCACCAATCTCGCCGTGCTCAAGGTGCCGTACTTCGCCGGTGGGCTGACCTTCGGTCGCACCCAGCCGGCGCAGGCGGGATACCTGGACGCGGTGCGGGTGGCGGGTGTCGGCCGCATCGGCGTGGTCGGGCTGATGTGGCGAGTGTTCCGCGGTGCCGCTGCGGGACACCCGGCAATCCACCGGCAGGAGGTCCGCACCGTGCGCATCGACGCGGACAGCCCGCTGCCGGTGGAGGTGGACGGCGAGATCGTCGGACACACCCCGGCCGAGTTCTCGATACATCCGTCGTGCCTGGCGACGGTGGTATGAACCCAGCGAGGGAGCGACCCATGTCCACTCCGCGTGCGTTTCACATCGGACTCGTGGTTCCCGACTACACCGGTCACCTCAGTCCGATGGCCACGCTCGGCAGGGAACTGGTTCGGCGCGGCCACCGGGTCACCCTGGTTTCCCTGCCGGACGCCGCAACGAAGTCGTTCACGGCCAGGTTCGCCTTCGCGCCGATCGGCGAGCGCGAGTTTCCGGTGGGCTCGCTGGCCCGCTTCTCCGAGGAGCAGGGCCGGCTGAGTGGCCTGGCCGCGATCCGCTTCATCGTCCGCGGGTACGTGCGCGAGGTCGAGGTTCTGCTGCGGGATCTGCCGGTCCTGGTGGCGAAGCACGGCATGGACGCACTGCTGGTGGACCAGGTCTACGGCGCGGGCAACTCCGTCGCGGAACACCTCGACATTCCGGTCGTGAACGTGTGCAACGCGCTGGCGCTGAACACCGAGCCGGGTGTGCCGCCGTTCATGACGGCGTGGCCGTACCATCCGTCGCTGCTCGCGCGGGCCCGCAACATGCTGGGTGACCAGGTGATCGCCTGGGTCATCCGGCCGGTGCTGCAACGGATCAACGAACGTCGCGCCGCGTGGGGCCTGCGGCCGGTCAACGGAGTCAACGACGGATCGGACCTCGCCCAGATCACCCAACAGCCGCCGTTCTTCGACTTCCCGCGTATGCGACTGCCGGACTCGTTCCACTACACCGGCCCGTTCCACGACGAGGACAGCACCGAGCCGGTGCCGTTCCCCTGGGAGAAGCTCGACGACCGCCCGTTGATCTACGCCTCGATGGGTACCCTCCAGAACCGCCTCCCGCGCATATTCGAGGCGATCGCCGAGGCGTGTGCCGGGCGTGACGCGCAACTGGTCGTCTCCCTCGGCAGCACGGACGTCGAGCCGCCGACCGGCCTCGCCGGCAACCCGATCGTGGTCCGGTACGCGCCTCAGCTCGATCTGCTGGCGCGGGCGTCTCTCGTCATCACGCACGCCGGAATCAACACCGCGCTGGAGTCACTCGCCCACGGCGTACCGATCGTCGCACTGCCCGTGGGCAACGACCAGCCGGGCGTGGCCGCCCGGCTCAAGTACCTCGGCGCGGGCGAGTTCATCCCGGTGCACAAGGTGACTCCGGCGCGGCTGCGGGCGGCCATCGACACGGTGCGCGGCGACCCTGCCTACCGGGCGAAGGCGCAGCACTACAAACGCCGAATCGCGGAGTTGGACGGGGTGCGGCGCGCGGCCGACATCGCGGAGGAGGCGTTCCGGACGCGTCAGCCGGTACGCAGACAGGAGTTGTCCGACACCACGGAGGGTGGCCGCCGATGACAGCGCAGGCGGGACGCATGGCCCGGCAGTTGCCGACGCTCAACGGGTTGCGGGGGGTCGCCGCGGTCACGGTCTTCTTCTCCCACACGACGCTGTTCGGCTTCTTCGCCGACCAGCGGATCGACGACTGGTGGTACGCCACCCTCAGCCGTACCGGATCTGCTGCCCTCGGCTTCTTCTTCATCCTCAGCGGTTTCGTCCTGACCTGGTCGGCTGCCGACTACGAGCCGAAACGCCGGTTCTGGCGCCGCCGAGCCGCCCGGATCCTGCCGAACCACCTGGTCGTCTGCGCCGCGGTCATCGTGCTCATGGTCCTGGTCCGCGGTGGCGCGCCGCTGTGGCCGACGCTGGCGAACGTCACGCTGGTGCAGAGCTGGATTCCAAACGAGTTCATCTTCAACGGAATCAATCCACCGAGCTGGTCGCTGAGCTGTGAGATCTTCTTTTACGCGTCGTTCCCGTGGCTGCTCGCCGGGTTTCGGCGGCTCTCCCCTACCTGGCTCTGGTCGATCGCAGCCGGCATCGTCGCCGCGACGCTGGTCGCACCCGTCTTCTCCACCACGTTCCTTCCGGCCGAGCCGACGTACACCTACGCGGACGCAGCATTCCCGCAGTTCTGGTTCGTGCAACAGTTTCCGTTGATCCGGATGCTGGACTTCGTCCTCGGGATCGTCATCGCCCAGCTCGTCATGCGGGGCAAGTGGTTCAGGCTAAGCCTGCCCGCCGCCGCCCTCATCACGGTGGCCTTCTACGGCATCTCCCAGGTCGTGCCGCTGCTCTACTCGGTGGTCGCGGCGATGATCATCCCGCTCTCGTTGCTGGTGGCTGCCGCGGCGCGGGCGGACGTCGAGGGACACCGCTCACCGCTGCGCGGGCGGGTCGCCGGCTGGCTGGGCGACACGTCCTTCGCCTTCTACCTCATTCACATCCTGGTCTTGTACGGCGCCAGCAACGTGTCCCCGGACGGTTTCGGTATCACGGCTGCGCTGGCCGTCATGGTCGGCGCCTACCTGGCCACGCTCGGCCTGGCATGGCTGCTCCACGCCCGCGTGGAACGGCCGATGATGCGCCGGTTCGCCAGCTCCCGACCCCGAGAGCGGGCCGCCGGGCCTGCGCCCGCCGTGCCGCCCGCCATCGAGCCGTTGCCGGTGACGACGGGTGACGGGACGCCAGTCCGCGAGCGTTAGACGACCGCCGGCGGCGAACGGCTGCCCTGGCTGATCCTGTCCGGATCAGCCAGGGCACCAGCTCACCTGAGGTTCAGCGTTGCCCGGACCGCGCCAGCCGGACGCAAGGTGACCCTCGGCACGACATCCAGCCGCTCGCCGCGCGTGTCGACCCGGTAGCGGGCGAGCAACGCGCTCAGCAGTACGGTCATCTCCAGCAGCGCGAAGTGTTCCCCGATGCAGCTGCGCGGCCCACCACCGAAGGGGAAGTACGCGTAGCGCGGCCGCTCCTGCCGGCCGAGGAACCGGTCGGGCTCGAAGCGCTCCGGATCGGGCCAGAACTCCGGATGCCGGTGGGTGACCCAGGGGGTGATCACCACCTTGGTGTTGGCCGGGATCCGGTAGCCGGAGACGACAACGTCGGATTCGGACATCCGCTCCATGCTGTACACCGGCGGGTACAGCCGCATGCCCTCCATGATTGCGGCCCGCACCAACTCGTCGTCGCCCGTGCCGATCTCGGCCGCGACCCGCTCCTGCACCTCGGGATGCCGACCCAGCAGGTGCATGGTGAAGGCCAGCCCGGCCGAGGTCGTCTCGTGTCCGGCGAGCAGGAACACCAGCACCTGATCCCGGATCTCTTCGATGGACAGCGCCTGCCCGGTCTCCGGATCTTCGGCCGCGAACAATCGACCGAGGAGATCCTCGTTCTCCTCGCCGCCCGCCCGGCCCTGGCGGTCGGCGATGATGCGGTCGACGATCTCGTACTGCGTCGCGCGTACCTGCGCGATCCGGCGCGACCGCGGCGTCGGCCAGCGCAGCGGCAACTTGACCACCTGTAGGGCGCGCGCCAGCGCGAGATCACCCAGAATCGGCATGAGCTCCTGCAGACGGGGGACGACCTCGTCGATGTCGTCGCCGAACAGCGCCCGGCCGACCACCCGCATGGTATAGCGCTGCATGACCTGGTACAGATCCACGACGGATCCCGCGGTGACCGCCATGTCGTCGACGACGCGGGCCGCTTCCTCGGCCATCAGCTCGGTGTAGCGGGCCACCCGGCGCGGCGTGAACAGCGGTTGCAGCGTCCGTCGCTGCCGCCGCCACCGGTCTTCCTCGCTGGTCAGCAGGCCCTCGCCGATGAACTCACGAAGGATCTCGTACGCGCTCGCGCGGCGGCTGAAGACCTGCGGCGTGGTAAGGACCTGGTGGATGCCGTCGGGGTGGTGCACGTTCACCACGTCCACGCTCACCGCGCGCGGACCCCAGGGCAGTCCGACGTGGTATGCCACCACGTCGCCGTACTGATGGAAGCCGTCCAGGATCGATCCCAGCAGGTCCTCGCGGAGTGCCGGCAGCATGCCGAGGAGCGGATGCCCGGTCGGACCCGGTACGGCGGCGGCCTTGGAAACCTGTGTCGTCACGGTGATCCCCCGTTCAGCGAATCGACGTACGTCGACCATGTTTCCACACGCCGCGCCACTGCATCAGCCGGTGAACGGTGCGCACGCCCGGCCGCGCCCGCGGTGGCCGCTACTCACCAGTGGCGGTACGCGGCCCAGTCGAAGTCCGCGTACCCGCCCTCGGCGCCCAGATCCTGAACCCACAGGCCGACGAACGCCCCGGTGAAGCCCCAGCCGTCCGGCTCACCATCCACAAGGGTCGCCGCATACTCGTCCGACAGGATCGTGGCGTCCAGCTCCACCGGCAGGTCGACCCAGCCCGCCGCACCGGCCAGCTGATAGGCGAACGTGACGCGCGGACCGTCGAAGGTGACCCGCAGCGTGATCTCGTCCACCTCCGGTAGTTCGATGCGGCACGCGTCGTGCATGGTGCGCCGGCCGTTGTCCGACGACAGCACCTCCAGCACCGGCCGCCCGTTGTCGTCGGCGGTCACATAGGCGTAGTGCCAGTTGCGGGTGTTGTAGTAGGCGGTGACGCCAGCGAGCTGGCGGTAGTTGGCCGGCGCGAAATGCAGGTGTGCGGTCAGCTCGCACTGCTTCGAGGTCACGCGACGCGCGACCAGGCTCGGGCGCTGCCGGCCGACCGGCGACTGCCCACCCTGAATCCGCAGGAACGAGGGGCGCGACGTGAGATCCACCCAGTCCGCAGTGGCGGGGCGGCGCAGCGTCGACCACTCCGGGCCGAGCACCGGCTCGGTAAAGTCGTCACGCTCCTCCGCCAGGTCCGCTGCCGGCTCAGCCTCACCCGGCACGGGTACGACCACCGCCGGAATGCCCCCCTCGATGCTCGGCCACTCCCCCTGCGGCCATTGCACCGCCTGGATTGCGGTCTCCCGGCCAAGCACGCACCGACCGAGTGGGGTGTACGGCCGGGCGGTCAGGTGCGCCAGGTACCAACGCCCGTCCGGGGTGGACACCAGGCTGCCGTGGCCGGCCTTCTGCAGCTCCAGCTCCGGGCGACCGTACGAGGTGAGCAACGGGCCGGCCGGATCGGCCTCGTACGGCCCGAACAGGCTACGGGAGCGGGCCACGGTCACCTGGTGCTCCCAGGACGTGCCACCCTCCGCGGTCACCAGGTAGTACCAGCCATCCTTCTGGTACAGGTGCGGACCTTCGGTGACACCGACGGAGGTGCCCTGGAAGATGATCCGTTCGGCACCGACAAGGCGCCGGGCCTCGCGGTCGTACTGCTGGATCTGAATGCCCGCGAACCGATCGCGGCCCGGCCGCCAGTCGGCGGTCATCGACAGCATCCAGGTGGTGCCGTCCTCGTCGTGGAACAGCTCCGCGTCGAACCCGCGCCCATGCAGCACCACCGGGTCCGACCAGGGCCCGGCCAGGTCGCGCGCGGTCACCAGATAGTTCTGCGGATCCCAGTACCCGCTGGCGAAGCTTGCCACGTCGGCGTACAGGAGATAGAACTCGCCGTCCATATAGGATAGATCGGGCGCCCAGACACCGCAGGAGTCACCCGCTCCGGTGAGGTCGAGAAGCCGCCGCTCGGTGAGGACGCCACCGAGCGGACGCCAGTTGACCAGGTCGGTCGAGTGGTGCAGCCGGACGCCGGGGTACCACTCGAAAGTCGACGTGGCGATGTAGTAGTCGGTGCCGACGCGCAAAATCGACGGGTCAGGGTTGAAGCCGGGTAGCACCGGGTTTCGAATCAGCCGGCCGGGCACCTCGCCGCCGTGGGGCCCAACCGTTGTCGGGCTCTTTGTTGCGGTCGTCATGTCGATTCTCCGTAGCGGTAGCCGCGTCGAAAGTTTCGGCGACGTTCCATCGCCGGATCGGCACAGGGTAGCCCCCGGTACGCCTTAGTGACAATGTCGACGGCCAGTACGTCTTGCCATGTTCGACGCCCCTTGTTTTCCGGAAGTTGTTCCGACAGTTCCCGGATCGAACACGGCGGTAGGGGAGACCTCGACCTGACCGGCTCATCGGATCGATTGCGCGCCGAGGTCTTGCCTGATCGATGCCCGGCTGCACAGGATACGGAGACGCTCGATCAGCGTACGTAGATCCACCGACGCCTGGGTCACTCCGGCGGGTAGGTCTTCCACCTATGAGGAGGTTCCGTGGCACGACGCCGCTTCGCGGGGATAGCAGCCAGCGCCATCGTCCTACCGTTGCTCTACGTCATCACTCAGCCGGCCTCGGCATCGGCCACCACGGAGACCGCGACGGTGAAACCCGTCCCGGCACCGGCCACCGGGCTGGCCAGCGACGTCCGCGAGCTGACGCGCAAGGACTTCACGTTCAACGGCCAGCGCCTTGAGGCGCCGACCGAGTACCAGCCCCGCACCCAGGCGCGGCAGTCACAGGCCGCCGAGACGCCGCCGGTCGGTACGGTGCGGCAGTGGCTCGCCCTGGACGACTACCAGGGCGTGATCTACCTGAAGGACTACACGCTGCGGGGCGTGGGCGACCACATCGAGGTGTGGGTCGCCAACGACACCGAGTTCCCGGAGGGTGACTGCCGCCGGCAGATCCCGAACTCGACGGTGGTCACCGACGCGCAGGTCGCGCACCTGGTCAACGAGTTCGACACCAACATGTACCCGAAGTCCACGGCCGCGTTCAGCACTCCGCCGGAGCGCGACGGCAGCAACGCCGCCATCGCCGGGGACTACACCGGCGCCGGCAACCGGACGGTCACGCTCGTCGACAACGTACGCGACGACAACTTCTACGACTTCCCGGCCGCGCCCAGCTACATCGCCGGGTTCCACTTCTCGCTCTTCAACGAGCTGCTCGACCGCAACATCATGACGGTCGACGCGTTCGACTGGGCGCACCGCACCGGTGCGAACCCGCCGAACGAGCCGACCGACGACCTGTGCACCAGCCGGCCGGCCCGCCCGAACCTGTACGAGGGCACGTTCATCCACGAATGGCAGCACCTGGCGCACTACTACGCCGACCCGTTCGAGACGGTCTGGCTCAACGAGGGCCTCTCCGACTTCGTGCAGACGCTCGCCGGTTACGTCGACGCCACGGCCCGAGTCGACCAGCGCGGCACGGACAGCCACATCCACTGTTTCCAGGGCTTCGGCATCGTCCAGACGGACTACAACACGAATCCACGCGACTGCGGTGGCCCGGAGAACTCGATCAATCTGTGGAACGAGGGCAGTACCTCCAGCGGAGTGCTCGCCGACTACGGCAACGTCTACTCGTTCTTCCTGTTCCTCTACGACCGCTACGGCCTGGACTTCATCTCCCGGCTGCACCGCGACGGCGACCTGCAGGGGCTGGCCAGCCTTGAGGCCGCACTCAGGGCCGAGGGCGTCAAGGACATGTACGACGTGATCCACGACTACCAGACGATGAACCTGGTCGACCGGATCGTCGGCAACTCCAAGCTCGGTATCACGCTCGGTGTCGACAAGCGGCGGGTCACCACGGCCAGCCTCAACGCCACGGTGAACCTCGCCAACCCGGCCTCGTACGCCACGCCGGGCGCGGCACCCAACGGCGCCGACTACATCCCCTTGCAGAAGGCGGATGGCAAGCCGCTGAGCCGCGGCGACCTGCGTTCGATCAAGTTCGCGGGCGCGAAGACGCTGCCGCCGGTCCCGCTGGCCTGGCGTACGGTGACCGACGACCCGGACCGGCCGGGCAACTCGGTGCTCTGGTCCGGCAACGCCAGCAGCCTCGACGTCGCGGCGGTCACGCCGGTGACGGTGCCGGTCGCCGACCCGACGCTGACCTTCCTCGCGAAGTACGGCGCCGAGCCCGGCTACGACTACGGCTACGTCAGCGTCTCCGCCGACGGCGGGGAGACCTACACCGTCATCGCCGGTGAGGAGACCGTCGCCGGTCCGCTCGGCCCGGCCCTGAACGGCACCACCGAGGGCTTCGAGCCGCACTCGTTCGACCTGTCGGCGTACGCCGGGCAGGAGGTGCTGGTGAGCTTCCGCTACGTCAGCGACGGCGGCGTCAACGAGGGCGGCCTACTGATCGACGACATCGCCGTCGGCGGCACACTGGTCAGCGACGGGTCGAGCCTGGCGCCGTTCAGCTCGCCGTCGGAGATCCACCCGACGCCGGTGGCGAACTGGAACGTCCGGTTCGTCGGCATCGACGAGAAGCTCAAGCTGGCCCTCCAGGTCGAGGTCGACGGCAAGTCGGGCTTCACCCTCGGGCTGGTCCAGACGGCGCTGCTGACCGCCTTCCCGAAGGTGGTCGCCATCGTCGCCTACGACGAGCCGACCGAGCAGGTGACCCAGTACGCGCCGTACACCCTCACGGTGAACAACGTGGTCCAGCCCGGCGGCGCGCCGCTGAGCTGACCCGACCCGGAACTCCCGGTGCCGCGCCGCGCGGCACCGGGAGTTCGCCGTTTCGAGGGGTAGGTGGCGGAACCGGCGGCGCGAGCCGGCGGCGCTGCCTAGCCTGTCGGCAGAGGCACCGTCGGGCGCACGCACGGAGGACATCATGACCAACGCGATCGGTGACGCCCTCGACGGCGTACGCGAGGTCGAGCTGACCGTGACCGGCCGGAAGACCGGGCGGCAGATCTCGCACCCGGTGTGGTTCGTGCAGCAGGACGACAACGTGTTCCTGGTACCGGTAACCGGCTCGGACAGCCAGTGGTACAAGAACGTCCAGCAGACGCCGATGGTCCAGTTGACGGCCAACGGCGCCGCGTTGAGTTCGAGCGCCACCCCGATCACGGCGACCGACCAGGTCGACCGGATCGTGGCGATGTTCCGCGACAAGTACGGCGCCGACCAGTTCGAGTCGTACTACCCGAAGCACGACGTCGCCGTCCAGGTCCCCCTCGGATAACCCGTTGCTCGGTCATCGCGGCGAAGAACGGCGCTCTCCCCTCCTGACCCGCCGCCCGCCCGGATGCGGCGGGACCGGTCAGCTCAGTCGGAGACGGTGCGGCGCACGCCGCCGTGCAGGCCGCAGGCCCGAGGGCTGCCACCGGCCAGGCTGATCTTCCCGTTCTCGCACTGCACCAGGTAGCCCCTGCCCTCCCAGAACCCGGGTACGCAGTCGAAGTGGTCACACACCTCGCGGGCCGGCTCGCGGATCCGTTCCCCGCCGCAGAAGTCGTATCCCATCGGGTTGGCGGGGGCGCCGCAGCGCCGCTCGGGCGTCGGGCTGGGCCGGCGCGGCGCGGGTGAGTCGCCGGCACGCGGCGAAGCGGTGGTGCGCGGTGAGCCGGTGGCGCGCGGCGCCGTCGCGGCGCTGGCGGTGGCCGGTGCCGGGGTGGCGGCGACCGCGGTTTCCGTGCGGGTCGGGGCGGACGGGCCGGAGTTGGCCAGCGCCACCGGCACCATCACGGCGAGCGCGGCGGCGACCACGGCGGTCCGGCGGCCACCGGGGATCAGCGCCGACAGCCGGGCCTGCCCGGGGGTGGCGATGCCCGGTCGGGACGGGCGTAGCCGGGCGTGCTCGGCGATCAGCTCGTCGAGCTGGTCGATGACCGCCTGGCGCTGCTCGATGGCGTCGGCGAAGGCCAGGGTGAGCACGAACCGGAACTCGGCCGCCGCGTCCACACGCAGCAGCACCCCGGAGGTACGCCGCCGGTCCAGCACCTGGATCAGGGTCACCGACGCGTGCGGGTCGTGCGCCAGACCGGTCATCCGCCGGTACGCCCAGTCGCGCCGGCCCCGCCCGCCGAGCAGGACCAGCCGACGGTTGGTGATCACCGCCATGCCGGCGTCGGTGATCCGTACCCCGTCGGGAAGGCGCTTGCGCAGGCGGCCGGTCTCGGCGCCGACGGTCAGGTCGGGGGCGGGCAGCACGGCGGTGTGTCGCATCTCGACCAGTTGCGCGGCCGGCACCACCCGGAGCACGACCTCGTCGGCGACCAGTTCCAGGGGAAGCCCGTCGCCCGCCCCCGCCGAGCCGTGACACTGCTCGGCCAGCGTACGCAGGCGGCGCAGCTCGTCGTCGCGTCGCCGCCACGTTCCCTCGACGCTGCGGAACAGCCGCAGCCGGCGCTCGTTCTGCCGGCGCGCCCACCGGTACCGCCATGTCGAACCCGTCGAATCAGTCCTTGCCACGCCGACTCCTTCGCCGCGCATGCCACCAACCGCAGGCCACCAAGTGGGGTGTCACAGTGTTAACGGCTGCGGGCACCGGCAGGGACACGGCCCCGACCGGGCGAATTACCCGATCGGTGGACCAATACGGACGAGACGGTGGTTTCGCCACGACGACGAGCGGCCCACGCCGAACGTCAGGCGCGGGTGATCGCGTTGGCGTGGATCGCCTCGGCCAGGTACGCGGCCAGCCCCGGCGCCATCGCTTCGTAATGGGCGGTGAACCGCTCGTCGGCCAGGTACATGTCAGCCAGCCCGGTGTGGATCTCGTACGAGCACTCGTAGAACCACCGGCTGATCAGCTGCCGGTGCTCCTCGGCCAGGTCCCTCGCCTGCGGGCCGTCCGCGGGCGCGCCCGAGGCCAGCAATGCGACGATCCGCCGCCCCCAGTCCTCGTTCTCGGCCTTGATCCGCTGCCAGTCCTCCTTGGTGTGGCGCGACGCCCGCCGGTTCGACTCCCGGTACGCGTCGGTGCCGCCCCACCGCTGCTCCGCCTCCTCGGCGTGCGCCTCCGGGTCGAAGTCACCGAACACCTCGAAGCGCTCCTGCGGGGTCAGTCGGATGTCCAACTTGCTCGCCTCCATCGCGAACTCGATCGCCGCGACCATCTCCTGCAGGCGCCTGATCCGCACCGTCAGCAACTCGTGCTGTCGGCGCAGGTGGGCGCCGGGGTCGCTCGCCGGGTCGTCGAGGATCACGGCGATCTCTTCCAGCGGGAACCCCAGCTCGCGGTAGTACCGGATCAGCTGCAACCGCTCCAGATCGGCATCGGAGTAACGGCGGTAGCCCGCCGCGCTGCGCCCGCTGGGCGACAACAGCCCGATCTCGTCGTAGTGATGCAGCGTCCGGACCGTCACCCCGGCGAGTCGGGCCACCTGGCCCACGCCGTACGCCATGGTTCCCTCCCTTCCTGGGAACCACGGTCCCGCCTGCCGTTACGTGAGGGTCAAGTCCGATTCTGCGACGCCGGTCACCCCGGACGGGTCGGTCTGCGCCAGGAGGGTTCGCAGCTCGGCCAGGGCGGTCGGGCGGCCGTACCGGTAACCCTGCCCGTGCAGGCAGCCGATCGCGACCACCGCGTCGTGCTGCCGTTCGGTCTCCACCCCCTCGGCCACCACGTCCAGGTCGAACGCGCCGGCCAGCCGGGTCACCATCTCCACCGTCGCGTACGCCCGGGTGTCCTCGGGGATCCGGGCCACGAACGAACGGTCGATCTTCAGCTCGGTCGCCGGGATCCGGTGCAGGTAGCTCAGTGACGAGTACCCGGTGCCGAAGTCGTCGATGGCGATCCGGATGCCCAGCTCCCGCAGCTGCCCCAGCCGGTCGAGCACCGCGTCGCTGCCCTCGATCAGCGCCGACTCGGTCAGCTCCAGGGTCAGCGCCCGGGGGGCCAACCCGGCCCCGGCGGTGGCTTCCGTGACGGTCGCGATCAGGTCGGGCCGGCGCAGGTGCGACGCGGCGATGTTCACCGCCACCGTCACCGCCGGCACCTGCTGCTGCCAGGTGGCCGCCGCCCGGCACGCCTCGTGGATCACCCACCGGTCGATCGCCAGGATCAGCCCGGTCTCCTCGGCCAGCGGCAGGAACCGGGCCGGGCTGAGCACGCCGAGCCGGGGATGCCGCCACCGCACCAGTGCCTCCGCGCTGCGCACCGCCCCGGTGGCCAGGTCCACGATCGGCTGGAACTCCAGGTGCAGCTGCTCCTCGTCGACCGCCCGCCGCAGGTCGGCGATCAGCTCCGCCCGGCTCACCGCCGACTCCCGCAGCCCCTGCGTGCACCGCCGGTACGCGGACTTGCCCGCCGCCTTCGCCGCGTACATCGCGATGTCCGCGTCGCGCAGCAGATCCGTGTACGAGATGTGCTGCGGCCCGTACTCGGCGATGCCGATGCTGGCCGACGGATGCACCCCGACCAGCTCCTCGCCGGGCGACGGTTGCAGCGCCGCCAGCAACCGCTCGGCCAGCCGCTCCGGCGCCGCCGGTCGCCCGTCGGTGACCAGCACGGCGAACTCGTCACCGCCGACCCGGGCGATCATGCCGTCGTCGCCGACCGCCCGACGCATCCGCCGGGACAGGCCGGACAGCAGCGTGTCGCCGGTGGTGTGCCCGAACCGGTCGTTGACCTGCTTGAACCCGTCCAGGTCCAGCAGCAGCACCGCGACCCGGTCCGTTCCCCGCAGGGCACCGCGCAGCCGGCGGGTGAACGCCAACCGGTTGGGCAACCCGGTGAGCTGGTCGACGTAGGCGAGCTGCCGCAGCCGGGCGACCAGGCGCAGGTTCTCGTTCGCCGCCAGTCCCTGCCGCAGCGCCAGCGCCGCCAACAGCGCCATCATCGCCAGGAAGATCGGCAGCGGGGTGTGGCCGCCGGTGTCGCGCGCCAGCATGGTCGCCACGATCGCCCCGCCCACCGGCAGGTAGGGCAGCACCACGCGCCACCACGGCGGCAACGGCGACTCCCCCGCCTCCTCGGCGCCGGAGTAGTCGGACGGCGGCGACATCCGGGTCGCCACGACGATCAGCAGATAGCTCAGCGGCCAGAGCACGTCGATCGGCGTGCCGGGCTGGTAGGTGCCGGCGGCGACCAGCGACACGTACGCCGTGTCGGCCACCGCGCGCACCGTCAGGCTCGCCCCGAGCAGCGCCATCGGCCGCCACACCGGCCGGCCGGGACCGACCACCGCGACCAGGATGGTCAGCTGCATCAGGTCGAACATCGGGTAGAGCAGGCCGGCGGTGCGCAGTGGCTCGTCGAGATCCGTCATGGTGACGTTGCGGAAGAACACCAGCCAGCCGATCGGGACCAGCGCCAACCCGACGATCACCCCGTCGAGCAGGGTCCGGGCGCGACCCACCGTGGTGCGCGGGGCGGTGACCGAGCAGAACAGGGCGCCGGTGCCGGTCAGCAGGCTCACCGCGAAGATCAGCCCGACCGGCACCGTGTGCGGCAGACTATCCCCGAGCAGCCGCTGCGACGTCCACAGTGCCCGCCCGGCCAGGGCCAGCGCCATGGTGGCCGCCAACAACAGCCAGAACCGGCGCAGCGCCGCCGGATGCCGGCGGGCCGCCCCGACGCAGGCCACCGCGGCCCAGCCCGCCACGGCGATCGCGCCCAGGTCGCTGACCAGTGCGCCGGCGGGCAGTTCCAGCGCCAACCAGAGCGCCTCTACCGCGACGACGACGCCGGCACCGACCAGCCCCACGCGACCGGCTCGTTTCTGCCCGGGCGACCGCGCGGCAGCCTGCTCGACGTCCTTTCGCGACACAGCGATCGCTCCGGCTCTCTCTGGTACGGACCCCCTCGACGACGAGGACCGGTCCTGGCAAACCCCGAAAGCCTAGCCACGCCCGCAACCACCCCGCCAGATCCAGCGGCACCCAAGTCCACAACCTGACGGCCCATCCGCCCTCCGCCCATCCGCGCCCGCCAGCGACACCACCCCACCCGACACCAACACCCGATCCGAGCCGCCCCTTCCCCTCTCCCCACACCAGTCCACACCGGTCGTAACACAGAGCAACCACCCGATGGCCGTCACGCACAGTGACCCTGCCCACCCCCACCCTCATCACCCCACGCGCCCTTTGCTCTGCTTACCCATACGCAACCCCGCCTTGAACTGGCATTCCAGCGAAGCAACGCTTCTGTCGTCGACTACCTAGAGCAACCGGTGCGTATAGGTAAGCAGAGCAAAGGGTCCGCAGAGGGATTCGGCGGGCGTAAGCTTCGGTGACGGTTAGTGATGGGCGGTCGTGGTCGGGGCGGCTCAACCGGTGGGGGCGGCCTCTCCGGGCAGCCAGAACGGCTGCCAGTCCGGCACCTCGTGGAAGCGCCGCAGTTCGGCCAGCCCGCTGACCGACCCGGACCAGGCCGCGTACGGCGGGTTCTGCTCGTCGAAGCCGCTCTGCACGAAGGTCAGCTTCGTCTTCCCCTCGGACTCGGCCAGTTCCCAGGTGGTGACGCCGGACGGTCCCCAGTCGACGGATATCCGCCGGCCGGGCTCCAGGTCGACCACCTTGGCGGCATGGCCGCTCTCGAAGCCGCCCATGGCGTACCGGCCGCCGACCCAGGGCTCGATGCCGATCGGGTAGCCGAACCAGGCGCTGGCCTGCTCGGAGTCGGTCAGCGACTCCCACACCTTGTCGGCCGGGGCGGCGATCACCAGCTCGCCCCGGAAGTCGGTACGGGTGAAGTCCGTCTTCGGGAGCAGCGGGTTGCCGGCCAGGTGGGATTCGAGGTTGGCGATCGCCAGAGCCCAGTAGGTCTCCAGGACGCCCCGGATGCTGGTGCCGTTGATCACGTCGTTGAAGTCGAAGTGGGTCTGGGACAGCCGCAGTACGGTCGCGTCCGGCCCGTCCGGACGCAGGGTGATCTCGGTGGTGGTTTCCACGCCGTCGAGCAGCCAGGCGAAGCGCAGCCGGTCGTCGTCGGCGTGCAGCAGCCGCTGGTGCGGCGCGTCACCCTCGGGCGTGTACCGGCCCCAGAACTCGTACCGCTCGGGCAGCTCGACCTCGGCGTGCTCGGCCAGCCAGACGCGCAGCTCGGCCGGGTCGGTCAGGGCCTGGCGGACCCGCGCGACCGGCACGGCGAGTCGGGCGGCGACGATCATCGGTTCAGTCACGGTCGATTTCCTTCGGGTAGCAGGCCACGGCGAGCTTGAAGGCGTCACCTTCGGCGCCGCCGTAGCGCGTGAACAGGTCCTGCAGCGTGGACTGCAGGTCGTGCAGGAACTCCTGCCGGCGCTCCGCCGGCACGCGGATCTCACCGGAGACACCGATCGAGGGCAGCTCCGGCGCGGTGCGATCCAGGGCGGCGACGTCCGCCTGGACCTCCTCCATCAGGTCCAGCAGGTAGCCCAGGCTCAGCTCGTCGCGCGCCCGGCGCAGACCGATCCGCCCCACCACGCGGGGCGAGAGCCAGTACGACCGGGCGACGGCCTGGTAGATGCCCTCGGTGATGCCGCGGACCTTGCGCTGGTCGACCTGCTCGACCAGCCCGGCCCCGACGAGTTGCTTGACGTGGTAGTAGACGCGTTGCGGCGTCTGCTCCAGCCGGGCGGCCACCTCGGTGCAGGTGCGCGGCTCGGCCAACTGCCGCAGGATCTCGACGCGCTGCGGCTTGAGCAGCGCCTCGGCCTGCTCGATCTGCTCCAGGTACAGGACATCCCTCATGGCAAAATCAGCTTGTACGTAAAAAACTTCCTTGTCAATAGGGTCGACGAAGGCCGCGCCGGCGATATCCGGCGCGGCCTTCGGATCGGTCAGCGGGTCAGGGCAGCCAGTCGGGGCGCAGCGGATAGCCGTTCACCGCGTCCTGGCCGTTGCGCGTCGCCACGACCTGGTGCAGTTGGATGCCGTTGCGCTCGAAGGCCAGCCGCGAGCCGGCCATGTAGAGCCCCCACACCCGGGCCGTGCCCGCACCCACCTCGGAGACGCAGAAGTCCCACTGGGTCACCAGGTTGCGACACCACGCGGCCAGCGTCAGCGCGTAGTGCTGGCGCAGGTTCTCCTCGTGGTGCACCTCCAGCCCGGCGTCGTGGATCTCGCTGATCAACCGGCCCGGCCCCGCCAACTCGCCATCGGGGAAGACGTACCGGTCGATGAAGGCGCCCGAGCGGTGCGGCGCCCGATTGTCCGCCCGGGTGATGCAGTGGTTGAGCAGCCGTGCGCCCGGTCGCAGCCGGTTGCGCAGGAAGCCGAAGTAGGCCGGATAGTTGCGGACCCCGATGTGCTCGGTCAGACCGATCGAGGAGACCGCGTCGAACTGCTCGCGCGGTGCGTCGCGGTAGTCCAGGTGCCGCACCTCGGCCAGCCCGGTCAGCCCCTCCCGCTCGATCGCCGCCTGCGCCCACTGCGCCTGCGCCCGCGACAGCGTCACCCCGAGCGCCCGCACGCCGTACTCGCGGGCGGCGTGCCGGACCATGCCGCCCCAGCCGCAGCCCACGTCCAGCAGCCGCATCCCCGGCCGCAGCGCGAGCTTGCCGGCGACCAGGTCGTACTTGCTCGCCTGGGCCTGCTCCAGCGTGTCGTCGGGGCTACGGAACACCGCGCAGGTGTACGTCATCGACGGGCCGAGCACCTTCTCGTAGAACGCGTTCGACACGTCGTAGTGGTGCGAGATGGCGGTGCTGTCGCGGGTCCGCGAGTGTCGCCACCCGCCCATGATCCGCTTCCAGCGCGGCAACGCCTCCTGCGGCGGAGCCGGCGGCGGCAGCAGCCGCTCCCAGCCCAGCCCTCGCACCAGGGCCAGCCCTTCGGCCAGCGCCGGTGGCCGCACCCGCAGCTCGTCCTTGAGCACCCGCAACGCCTCGTACGGGTCGCCCGGGTGCACACCCTCCAGGGCCAGGTCACCACTGACGTACGCGCGCGCCATGCCGAGGTCGCCCGGCGCGGTGAGGAGGTACGACAGCCCTCGTTCGGATCGGATCGACAGGGTGATCCCGGCGTCGGTCGGGCCGATGGCACTGCCGTCGTACCCGGTCACGCGAACCGGCAGAGGGCCCGAGGTCACCGCCCGGACGATGTCCGCCACGGTCGGTCCATGCCGCCGGCCCCCCGGGGGCGGTGTGGCGGGAGCGCCTGCCGCTCCCTGGCTTCGGTCGGTGAGGCTCATGCCGGCACTCCGCTTCGCTCCGTGCCGCCATGAGGCACCACCGCGCTGAGCCTGATGATTCGCTCGCTCATGCTCGTGCTACCGCTTTCTCGTACAGTCCGGTAAGCCGATGCTCCGGGTCGTACCGCTCCCGCACGGCGCGCCACGTCCCGCCGCCGTAGAGCCGGTCGAACGATTCCCGGTCGTAGTACGCGTCGGAGTAGAGCGACTTGTGCCCGCCCGCCTCCGACACCGCGCGCTCGATCTCTCGGTTGACGTCGCCGTCGGCGGCGCCCTCGGCGATCGGCACGCTCCCCCAGAACCCGATGTTGACGTAGTCCTGCCCCGGCCGCAGTGGATACAGCGGCCAGGACCGGGCCGATCCCGCGCCCGCCGGCTCACGGAGCCGCAGCGGGCACAACCACACCGGTGTCATCCCGACCCGCCGGGCGAACCAGTGCAGAAACTCGGCGGTGCGCGCCAACGGAACCTCCACGTCCTGCACGACCCGCTCCCGGGCCGGCTGGCCGCGCCACCGGTCGATCCGGGCGGCCACCCGGTGCCGGTGCTCCAGGCGCACGATGCGGTGATAGACGTCGCTGCGCCGCCACCGGGCCGGCCATAACCGCCGCACCACCGGGTGCTGCGCGCCGAACGCCGCCGAGCACCAGAACCAGTCGGTGTCCCACCGCCACAGGTAGTCGTGGGTGGTCAGCGCGTCATGCGGGCGCCGCCGCAGCGAGCGGTAGTAGATGTCCTGCCCGGTGTAGTCGGAGACCCCGGACACGTCGTCGGTGAAGGTCGCCAGGGTGAGGTACGCCTCGCCGGGGCTGAACATCACCCCGTCCATCGCGTCGACGCTCTCGCCGGCCCAGGCGCGGGTGGCGGCGATCTCGCCGATCGCCCCGGTCAGCTCGGTCAGGCTGGTGAACCGCAGGTTGCGCAGTGCCACGTAGCGGCGGACCGGTTGCAGCTCGATCCGCAGCCGGGTGGCGTAGCCGAGGCTGCCCAGCGAGTTGGGGAACGCAGCGTACAGGTCGGCGTGCTCGCCCTCCGGCCGAGCGGTGACCACCTCGCCGGCACCGGTGAGCACGTCCAGCTCGATCACCGACTCGTGCGGCAGGCCGTTGCGGAACGAGGTCGACTCGATGCCCAGCCCGGTCACCGCCCCACCGAGGGTGATGGTGCGCAGCTGCGGCACCACCAGCGGCATCAGGCCGTGCGCGAGGGTCGCCTCGACGAGCCGTTCGTAGGTGCACATGCCCTGCACGTCGGCGGTGCGGGCGACCGGATCGATGCCCAGCACCCCGCCCAACCCGCTGACGTCCAGCCCCGAGCTGGGGGCGCTGCGCGGGCGGAACAGGTTGGAGGTGCGCTTCGCCAACCGCACCGGCTGGCCGGCTGGCACCGCCTCGTATGACCGTCGCAGCTGGGCTACCGCCAGGTCATGATCACGCACGGCCTGCATGAGATCACTCTACGCGCCACGGGTGACAGTGGCGGGATGTCCACGGGCGGCGTTCCCAGTTCCCCGGATCCCGGTTTCCCGCGTCGACGGAGTCACCGTCGGTGGGGGTGGCTGGCCCGCGCCGGCCCCGGTGGGCCAGGATGCCGGCATGTCGGAAACCGATGGATCGGGCACCGTCTACGGCAGCAGCCGCGCCGGGCCGCCCCGCGACCCGCTGGTGCTCACGGCGCTGGCGGTCGGGCTGGTCGGCGTACTGCTGGGGGTGCTGTTCGCCACCGGCGTGCTCGGCGGCGGCGACCCGACGCCGGCACCGACGGTGGCCGCGCCCCGCCCGACACCGGCACCGCCCAGCCCCACCGACACCGAACCGGAGCCCAGCACGGCACCGGCCGAACCGACTCCCTCGCCCACCCCCAGCGCCGACCCGGACGCGATCGTCGGGCCGAAGGTGTTCCGCGGCGTCGGCTCGGGCCTCTGCCTCGGCCTCGACGGCGATGGCGAGCGGGCCGTCGCCACGCTGGCCGCGTGCAGCGGCGGGCCGGAGCAGCAGTGGGTGGTCAACCCGTTCGACCCGGACACGGTCACGCTGACCAACGCCGCCCACAACCAGTGCCTCGACGTCGAGGGTCACAGCGGCGACGACGGCGCCCGGTTGCAGCAGTTCGGCTGCCACGGCGACGGCAACCAGCAGTGGCGGCTGCAACCGGTCGGCGACGGCGCGACCGTGCTGGTGGCCGTGCACAGCGGCAAGTGCGCCCAGGTCCGCGACGGCGGCGCCGCAGCCGGCGACGACATCATCCAGGCGCCCTGCGACGGCAACCCGGCGCAGCGCTGGGCCGTGCAGTGACACTGGGCGCTACACCCCGCCTCCAGCTGGTCAGCCACGGTAGCTCCAGGCGCGGGGCGCGACGGCCACCGGCTGCGGCTCGCCGAACACGGCACCGCGCTGGCGCAGCAGCATCAGCGACAGCACCGCCGCGCCCACCGACAGCATTCCCGCCGCGTACCAGGCCAGGTGGTAGGTGCCGAGCTGGTCGCGGATGAGTCCCGCGCCGGTGGCCGCGACCGCCGCGCCGAGCTGGTGCGAGGCGAAGACCCAGCCGAAGACGACCGCGCCGGACGCGCCGAAGTACTCCCGGCAGAGGGCCACCGTCGGCGGCACCGTGGCGACCCAGTCCAGGCCGTAGAAGATGATGAAGACCAGCATGCTCGGCTCGGCGGTGGCCGCGAAGAGGCCGGGCAGCACCAGCAGCGACCCGCCGCGCAACGCGTAGTACGCCACCAGCAGCAGCCGGGGGTCGTACCGGTCGGTGAGCCAACCGGAGGCGATCGTGCCGACGATGTCGAAGAGCCCGACCAGGGCCAGCAGGCCGGCGGCCGTGGTCTGCGGCATCCCGTGATCGTGCGCGGCGGGCACGAAGTGCGTACCGACCAGGCCGTTGGTGGTCGCGCCGCAGATCGCGAAGCCGGCGGCGAGCAGCCAGAACGGCCGGGTGCGCGCCGCCTGGGCCAGGGCGCCCACGGCACGGGCGGCGGCCCCGCCCGCCGGCCTGCTCGGCGGCACCACCTCCGCCGCGCCGTACGGCGGCAGGCCGAGATCCGCCGGGTACTCCCGCAACAGCCGCAGCACCAGCGGTACGACCAGCAGCGCCGCCCCCGCGACCACCAGTGCCGCCGACCGCCAGCCGTACGCGTCGACCAGCAGCGCCAGCAGCGGTAGGAAGACCAGCTGGCCGGCCGCCCCGCCGGCAGTGAGCACACCGGTGACCAGGCCACGGCGGCGCACGAACCAGCGTCCGGTGACCGTGGCGACGAAGGCCAGCGCCATCGACCCGGTGCCCAGCCCGACCAGCACGCCCCAGCAGGCGATGAGCTGCCAACTGGCGGTCATGAAGACGGTCAGCCCGCTGCCGACGGCGACCAGGACCAGCGCGGCGGCCACCACCCGGCGGATGCCGAAGCGGTCCATCAGGGCCGCGGCGAACGGCGCGGTCAACCCGTAGAGGAGCAGGTTCACCGAGACGGCGGCGGAGATGGTGGCCAGCGGCCAGCGGAACTCGGCGTGCAGCGGGTGCAGCAGCACCGACGGAGTGGCCCGGAACCCGGCGGCGCCGACCAGCGCCAGGAAGGCGACGGCGGCGACGATCCAGGCCGGATGCAGGCGGGCAGTTCGATTCACCAGGCGAGTCTGCGGCGGGCCGGCCCTGCCCGGCGAGTGGCCGGTGAGCCACGTTGCGCAATAATCGGGCCATGACTCCGCACCGGATCGCCGTCCTCGCCGTGGACCAGGTGGTCGGCCTGGACCTGGGCACCCCCGCTCAGGTCTTCAGCACCGCCCGGGACGCCGACAACCGCCACTACTACGCCGTCGACACCTGCACCCCCGGTGGGCGGCCGGTCCGCAGCTCCGCCGGCTTCCAGGTGCTGCCCGACCACGGGCTGGAGCTGCTGGACCGGGCCGACACGGTGATCGTGCCCGGGATGTACGGCGACGCCCTGCTCCGCCACGACGCCATCGAGCCCGAGGTGGCCGCGGCGCTGCGGGCCGCGTACGACCGGGGCGCCCGGATCATGTCGATCTGCACCGGCGCCTTCGTGCTGGCCGCCGCCGGCCTGCTCGACGGTCGGCGCGCCACCACCCACTGGGGGCACGCCGACCGCTTCCGCCGGCTGTACCCGCAGGTCGACCTCGACCCCGACGTGCTCTTCGTGGCCGACGACCGGGTGCTCACCTCGGCCGGCGTCGCCGCCGGCATCGACCTGTGCCTGCACGTGGTCCGCGCCGATCACGGCAGCGAGGTGGCCAACCAGGCCGCCCGCCGGTGCGTCATGCCACCGTGGCGCGACGGCGGTCAGGCCCAGTACATCGAACGCCCGGTGCCGCAGGCGCCCGACACCAGTACCGCCGTGGCCCGGCAGTGGGCCCGCGAGCGGCTGCACGAGCCGGTGAGCCTGCGCAAACTGGCCGGGCAGGCGCGGATGAGCGTGCGCACCTTCACCCGCCGGTTCCGCGCCGAGACCGGGCTGAGCCCGGCCCAGTGGCTGCTGCACGAGCGCACCGACCACGCCCGGCTACTGCTGGAGAGCACCGACCTGACCGTCGAGCAGATCGCCCGGCGCAGCGGCTTCGGCACCACCGCCGCCCTGCGCCAGCAGCTGCACCTGCGCATCGGCGTCGCCCCGTCGGCGTACCGCCGCGCCTTCCGCCGCTCCCCCGAAGGTGGGAGCTAGCGGCGGCGGCCTCGGCGGGCCCGCAGGTAGTCGCTGACCACGTACTCGCCGAGGTCGTCGGCGTCCGGCGTGAACACCCGGCCACCGCTGCGCCGGGCGACCGCCTCGACGAACCGGCGCAGACCGGGATCGTCGCCGAGCATGAAGAGATTCAGCGTCGCACCGTACCGGGCGAGCCGGTCCACCTCCCGGATGGTCGCCTCGATCGTCTCCGGCGACGACGGCCACGCGAAGAGCGCCTCCCCGTCGTCGGGGTCCAGGTGGGCGGTCGGTTCCCCGTCGGTGACCACCAGCACCACCGGCTCCGCGTCCGGGTGGCGTCGCAGGTGTCGCCCGGCCAGCCGCAACGCGTGTTGCAGGTTGGTGCCCTGCGTCAGGTCCGGCTCGACCGCCGCCAACTCCTGCCGGGTCAGCGTCGCCGCCTCCCGGCCGAAGCCGATGATCTGGAGCGCGTCCTGCGGGAACCGGGTCGCCATCAGGTGCGCCAGGGCCAGTCCCGTCTGCTTCATCGGCCCCCAGCGCCCCTGCGAGATCATCGAGTACGACAGGTCGACGCAGAGCGCCACCGCCGCCGAGGCCCGCCGCTCGGTCTCGACGACCTCGAAGTCCTCGACGGCCAGCTGCACCGGCACGCCCGGGCCGGCCCGGCGGACCGCCCGGGTCAGCGTCCGCACCACGTCCAACGGTTGTTCGTCGCCGTACTCCCAGGGCCGCGACGCCCCGGTCACCTCGCCGGCCGCCCCGGCCGAACGCAGGTCGTGCTGCCCTCGCGGGCCGGCGGTCAACTCGGCGAAGACCTGCCGCAGCGCGGTGCCGCCGAGCCGGCGCAGCGCCTTCGGGCTCAGGGTCAGGCCCTCGGCGTCGCGGCTCACCCACCCCTGCCGGCGCAGCTCCCGCTCCAGCTCCCGCAGCCGGCGTACGTCGTCGGCCGCGTCGCGGCCCAGCGTCCGGGCCACCGCGTCGACGTCGATGTCGTCCAGGGTCGCCCCGGGGTGCGTCTGGCCCAGCTGGTCGAGCAGGTCGTCCAGCTCGGCGACCTCGTCGAGCGCCCCGGTCGCCTCGCCGTAGCCCAGCGGCCGGCCGCCGCCCTGCGTCCGCTCGCCGCGACCCCAGCGCAGGTCGGGCCGCAACGCCCGCAGGTTCGCCTCCAGCGCGGCCAGCTCCGAATCGAGCCGGTCGCCGAGGGACTCGCGCATCAGACCCGCCAGCTCCTCGCGCTGCCGCTCCGACAGCGAGTTCATCAACCGTTGGCCGGCCGCCGCGCGGCGGGCCAGCACGTCGATCAGCTCGTCGACGTTGCTCGGCCGTTCCGGGAAGAACTCGCCGTGCCGGCGCATGAACTCGGCGAACGCGTCGGTGGTGTCCTCCGCGCGGGCGTGCCGGGCCAGCAGGGCGTTGAGGTCCCGCATCATCTCGGCCACCCGCGCCTGCACCGCCGGGTCGGCCGCCAGCCGCGCCGAGTCGCGCAGCCCGGCGAAGCGCTGGCCGAGCACGTCGTCGCGCAGCCCGTCGAGGATCCGCTGGTAGTTCTGCCGGGCCTCGTCGCTCGCCCACGGGTAGCCGGACAGCTCCCGTACCGCCTGTGCGGTGGAGCGGGGCAGATTGTCCAGCACCGTCTCGGCGAACCGCGCCGCCTCGTCCTGCCGGCCGGCCAGCTCGTCCCGCTCGGCGGCGAGGGCCTGGTCGAGCAGGGCCCGCGCCCGGGTCACCGCGCCGTCCAGGTCACCCCGGCGCAGCGCCTCCCGCCGCAGCCGGCGGGCGCGGGCGGTCAACCCGTCCAGCCCGCCGTGCCCCTGCAGGCCCCGGCGCAGCAGGTCCCGCAGCGCGTCGCGCAGGCTGCCGCCGGCCAGCACCTCCGCGCCGACCTGATCCACCGCGGCCCGCACGTCGTACGGTGACGCCAGCGGATCGGGGCCGCCGCGCCACTGCCCGTACCGGAACCGGTTGCCGGCCATGCTCAGTCCCGACCGCCGTAGCGGGTACGCCCGGAGTCGGTGACGTCCTTGCCCAGCCGGCGGCTCAGGTGCAGCCCCTCCAGGACGAACTCGACGGCCGCGGCGGCCTGCCCGGTGCTCGGCGCGTCGCCGATGCCGAGCCGGTCGAGCACCTTGGCCAGCCCCGGCACCGTGCCCACCTGCCGCAGCAACTCGCCGGCCGGCACCAGCTCACCGGTCTCGATCGCCTGCCCGTCGTCGACGAGGGCGGTGAACCCCGACAGGTCCAGCCCGGCCAGCCGGGCCCGGAACGTCTCGGCGGTGGCGGTCCGCAGCAGGTGACCGAGGACCTCGACCTCCCGGCCCTCCTCGCCGCTCTCGAACTCCACCTTGCCGCGCAGCGTCGACGTCACCGACACCGCGTCGCCCACCCGTGCCACCGCCTCGGGTGCAAGGAAGGGCTCGGCCGGCGCTCCCGGTGCCACGGCGTCGAGCAGGCTGGCCCGGCGCAGCGCGGCGGCGGCGACCGTCTCCGCGGCGGCGATCGCGAACCGGGCGGAGACGCCGGAGCGGGGGTCCACCGACGGCGACTCGCGCACCGCGCGGGCGAACCGGGCGAGCACCTCCAGCACGTGCTCCGGCACCTCGGCGACCAGATCGGCCTCCTGCCGGATCAGCGCCAGTTCGAGCTCCAGATCGGTCGGGTAGTGGGTCCGGATCTCGGCGCCGAACCGGTCCTTGAGCGGGGTGATGATCCGGCCCCGGTTGGTGTAGTCCTCCGGGTTGGCGCTGGCCACCAGGAGCAGGTCCAGCGGCAGCCGGAGCTGGTAGCCGCGCACCTGGATGTCCCGCTCCTCCAGCACGTTGAGCAGCGCCACCTGGATCCGCTCGGCCAGGTCCGGCAGCTCGTTGACCGCGAAGATGCCCCGGTTGGTACGCGGCACCAGCCCGAAGTGGATCGTCTCCGGGTCGCCGAGCGTGCGCCCCTGGGCCAGCCGGACCGGGTCGACGTCGCCGATCAGGTCGCCGACGCTGGTGTCCGGCGTGGCCAGCTTCTCGCCGTAGCGCATCGAGCGGTGCAGCCAGCCGACCGGAAGATCATCGCCGGCCTCGGCGACCAGCGCCCGCGACGCCGGTGTCACCGGGTGCAGCGGGTGCTCGTTGAGCACCGACCCGGTGATCACCGGGGTCCACTCGTCCAGCAACGTCACCAGCGACCGGATCAGCCGGGTCTTGCCCTGGCCCCGCTCGCCGAGCAGCACCATGTCGTGCCCGGCGAGCAGCGCCCGCTCCACCTCGGGCAGGACGGTGTCGTCGTACCCGACGATGCCGGCGAAGCGCGGACCGCCGTCGCGCAGGCGGGCCAGCAGGTTGTCCCGCAGTTCCTGCTTGACGGTGCGGTAGCGGTGACCGGCGGCGCGCAGCGCGCCCAGCGTGCCGGGCAGGTCGGCCGGCGGGACCGATGATGTCGTAGACGGTGCACTCACCCGCCCAACGCTAGCTCACCACACACCCCGCCACCCACGCGTTGATCATGAAGTTGTTGCCACTCACCACGGCGTGTCGCGACAACAACTTCATGATCAACGAGGAGTGTGGCGGTGGTGGGGCGCGCGTTACGGTAGCGCCTGTGACGGAACGGCGCGCGGTGCTCTCCATCGATCATGAACCCTGGGGGTCGGCCGACGCGGCCCGGCTGCGCGACGCCCAGCGCGCCGAACTCGACGCCCGCTACGGCTCCGACGACCACGAGCCGGGCGCCGAGCCCACGGCGGAGACCGTCAGCGTCTTCCTGATCGCCCGGGACGGCGACGGCACCGCCCTGGGCTGCGGCGGCCTGCGCTTCCTCGCCGACGACTCCGCCGAGATCAAGCGGATGTACGTCACCCCATCGGCCCGGGGCACCGGCGTGGCGACCGCCATCCTGCGCGCCCTGGAGCGGGCCGCCGGCAACGCGGGCGTACGCACCCTGCTGCTGGAGACCGGCACCGCCCAGCCCGACGCGATGCGCTTCTACGAGCGTGAGGGCTACCGACGCATCGACAACTTCGGGCCATACGTCGATGAGCCGCTCTCCGTATGCTACGCCCGCGACCTACCCTGACCCGACGATCAGCGGCCGGCGCGGGCCTTGATCAGACGAGGTACGGCGGCCAGCCCGGTGACCGGGCGGAACGCCCGCGTCGCGTTGACCAGCGCGGCGTACTCGTCCTCGGTCAGGTCGATCTCGGCGGCGGCCGCGTTGCGCTCCAGCTGCTCCACGGTGGACGCACCGGGGATGGCCACCACGTTCGGGTGCCGCAGCACGTACGCCAGGGCGATCTGGCTCGGCGTGGCGTCGTGCGCGGCGGCCACCTGGCGCAGCGTCTCGATCAGCGCGGTGCCGCGTTCCAGGTTCTCCGGCAGGAAGTACGGGTTGGCCCGGCGGATCGCGCCGACCGGGGGGTGGTGCGCGTCGTACCTCCCGGAGAGGAAGCCCTGCGCCAGCGGGCTGTACGCGATGACCAGCCGCCCGGCCTGCGCCGCGTACGGCAGTAGATCCTCCTCCGGCTTACGGTCGAGCATGCTGTAGCGGACCTGATTGCTCAGCACCCGCCGGCCCAGCGCCGCCTCGGCCACCTGCCAGCGGCGCAGGCTGTAGTTGCTCACCCCGACCTCGCCGACCAGGCCGACGTCCTGCAACGCGCGCATGCCCCGCATGGTCCGGTGGTCGCCGACCAACGGGTTGGGCGAGTGCACCTGGTAGAGGTCGATGCTGGTGACGCCGAGCCGGGCCGCCGAGGCGACCGCGCGCTGCTGCACCACCGACGCGACCGGCAACACCGGAAGGATCTTGGTGGCCACGGTGACCTTGCCCCGGTCGGCGGCCAGGGCCGCGCCGAGGATCCGTTCGCTGCGGCCGAAGCCGTAGATCTCGGCGGTGTCGAAGAGGGTGACACCCAACTCGACGGCGCGCCGGACGATGTCCGTCGCCAGCCGTTCGTAGTCGGGGCCGTAGCCCCACTCCCGCGAGCCGAACTGCCAGGTACCGAGACCGATCTTGGACAGGGGTTTCGGGGTGTCGAGCCGCACGTAGCGCATGGCATCGACCGTACCCGCCACAGAGCACGATGACCGCCGATCCGCCGGGCGCGCCCGCACCGCCACGCACCGGCCCAACTCAGTCGGTCGCGGCACCCGGGTCCGGCGGGCGACTCGCCCGCCGGATCCAGCCGAGGAAGCGGCCGTACAGCTCGAAGCCGTCCG
The DNA here is from genome assembly GCF_029626175.1 of Micromonospora sp. WMMD1082. NCBI lineage: Bacteria > Bacillati > Actinomycetota > Actinomycetes > Micromonosporales > Micromonosporaceae > Micromonospora > Micromonospora sp. WMMD1082. The sequence continues at coordinate 760,866 of NZ_JARUBM010000002.1, forward strand.
GGTTGCCGCCGATGCGTTCGAGGTCGGCGGTCGCCTCCCAGAGCAGTTCGGCCATCTCGATGGCGAACGCCCGGCCCTTGCCGACGTACTCGGCGGCCAGGTGCAACCGGGCCACCCCGCAGGGCCAGGGATGCGCGCACGCCGCACAGAACCACATCGGCTTGACGGGTGCGTGTCGCTGCATCAGGTGTCTCCTCCCCCGGCCCTGCCGGCACACCCCGATCCCACCCCACCCACCACTACCCTGTCAACATGTACACCCCCGATCAGGGCTCCCCAATCGGGGAGATGAAGTTGTGCATACGTTCGAGTCATGGCCGAGGGACCGGGCGAGCTGATGGGGCCGTGGGAGATTGCCCAGCGACTCGGGGTAACGCGCTCACGTTTCCAGCAGATCGCGATGCGACCCAGCTTCCCCAGGCCCTACCAGGAGCTGCGGGCCACCAAGGTCTGGCTCAAGTCCGACGTCGAAGCCTGGATCGCCGAATACCGGCGGCCGCGACCGGCGGCCGACGAGGATGAGCAGGGCTGATGACGGCCTCGGCCGCCCGTCACTGGAGAGCCGGGTCCGGTTGCCCTACTGCCCTTCCGACGCTGTCGAGCTGAACCGTTTGTGCTCTCACGGCGGGTCCGACGCGTGCTGCGCAGCTACGCGGCCCGCGAGCTGACGACCGCGACCCGGCACGGCCAACTGCCCGCCGTCGGTCGGCGGCGACCGGCGGGGACGGCGTGATTCGTTTACGCCCTCAGCTCGACAGCACCCAACGACCACCCGCCCGACCCGCCACCTCGGCGGGGCCCAGCCACCTCGGCGGGCCGGCCTCGCGGCAGCCGAGCGAGGCCCAACCGGTGAGGTAGGCACCGGACAGGTGCCGGGCGGCCGGTGGCGGACTATGGTCATGATCGTGACCTACCTCGCCGCCGACGCGCGCTACGACCAGATGACCTACCGGCGCAGCGGAGCCAGCGGGCTGCGGCTGCCGGCGATCTCACTCGGCCTCTGGCACAACTTCGGGCCGGACCGCCCCTTCGAGCGCCAGCGGGACATCGTCCGCCGCGCCTTCGATCTTGGCGTCACTCACTTTGACCTGGCCAACAACTACGGGCCACCGCCTGGTGCCGCCGAGGAGAACTTCGGCCGGATGCTGGCCGGTGACCTCAAGCCGTACCGCGACGAGCTGGTCATCTCCAGCAAGGCCGGCTACCTGATGTGGCCCGGCCCGTACGGCGAGTGGGGTTCGCGCAAGTATCTCGTCTCCTCGCTCGACCAGTCGTTGCGCCGGCTCGGCCTGGACTACGTCGACATCTTCTACAGCCACCGGTACGACCCGGACACGCCGCTGGAGGAGACGATGGGCGCCCTGGACGCCGTCGTCCGCTCCGGTAAGGCCCTCTACGTCGGCATCTCCAACTACGACTCCGAGCAGACCCAGCGGGCCGCGGCGATCCTGCGCGACCTGGGTACGCCGCTGTTGATCAACCAGCCCGCGTACTCGATGTTCAACCGGTGGACCGAGGAGGACGGGCTGCTGGACACGCTGGAGCGCGTCGGCGCGGGCTGCATCGCGTACAGTCCGCTCGCCCAGGGCCTGCTCACCGACCGCTACCTCGACGGCATCCCGGCCGACTCCCGGGTCCGCACCAGCGTCTTCCTCGACGAGAGCGACGTGAGCGAGCAGCGGCTGGCCACCATCCGTGGGCTCGCCGCGATCGCCCAGCGGCGCGGGCAGTCCCTCGCGCAGCTCGCGCTCGCCTGGGCGCTGCGCGACCCCCGGATGACCAGCCTCATCATCGGCGCCAGCAGCGTGCCCCAGCTGGAGGCGAACGTCGCCGCGGTGCACCACCTCGACCTCACCCCCGAGGAGCTGGCCGACATCGACGCCCAGCTGGGCTGACCACCGCCCAGGGACATCGGGGCGAGGGCCGCAAGACCCTGCCCCCGCGCGGGCGCTCCGCCGTAGCGTGAGGGTGGAGGTGGCCCATGCGAGTGGCGGTGTTCAGCACGAAGCCGTACGACCGGGAGTTTCTCACCGCGGCCAACGCCGCGGCCGGTCACGACCTGATCTTCCTGGAGCCACGGCTCACCGCGCAGACCGCCCGGTTGGCCGAGGGGTCGGACGCGGTCTGCGCCTTCGTCAACGACGACCTCTGCGCCGAGGTGCTCGACCAGCTCGCCGGGGCCGGCGTCCGGGTGGCGGCGTTGCGCTCGGCCGGCTTCAACAACGTCGACGTGGCCGCCGCGAACAAGCTGGGACTGACCGTGGTACGCGTGCCGGAGTATTCTCCACACGCCGTGGCCGAGCACACCGTCGGCCTGATGCTCGCCCTCAACCGCAAGATCCATCGCGCCCACAACCGGGTACGCGAACACAACTTCGCCCTCACCGGGCTGCTCGGCTTCGACCTGCACGGCCGTACGGTCGGGATCGTCGGCACCGGGCGGATCGGCATCTGCGTCGCCCAGATCATGGCCGGCTTCGGCTGCCGGGTGCTGGCCAGCGACCCATACCCGAACGACGCGGCGGTCGCCGCCGGGGTCGAGTACGTCCCGCTGGAGCGGCTGCTCGCCGAGTCGCACATCGTCACCCTGCACTGCCCGCTCACCCCGGACACCTGGCACCTGATCGACGCCGAGCGGATCCCCCTGCTCCACGAGGGCGCGATGCTGATCAACACCGGCCGGGGCGCGCTGGTGGACACCCGGGCCGTCATCGACGGGCTCAAGAGCGGCCGGATCGGCTACCTCGGCCTCGACGTGTACGAGGAGGAGAGCGACCTGTTCTTCGAGGACCGCTCCGAACGGGTCCTCGGCGACGACGACTTCGCCCGGCTCACCACCTTCCCCAACGTGTTGATTACCGGGCACCAGGCGTTCTTCACCGAGGACGGCCTGCGCAACATCGCCGCCACCACGATCGGCAGCCTCACCGCGATCGATCAGGCCGGCCCCGAGGCGGTCCCCACCCCCGCCCGCGTCTGCTGAGACCGCCCCACCACCACGCGCCCCGCGCCGGTCGCCCGCCCGTTGGGTATGAGTGCGCCCACGAGGGCGGCGGCGACGCTGGCCAGGCCGGCGAGCAGGAACGCCCGGCCGTACCCGGCGGCCGTGGGCGAACCACCCGGGAGCGCGCTCGCCGCGACGACCGTGGCGGCGATCTGCGCGCCCAGCGCCGACCCGACCGAGCGGACGAGGGCGTTCACGCCGGTCGCCTGGCCGGTCCGCCCGGCGGGGACCGCCTCGATGACGAGGTTGGGCATCGCGGCGAGCGCGAGGCCGATCCCCGCGAAGACCACCAGGCTGTAGCCGAGCAACGCCGGCAGGCGACCCAGGTCGCGGGCTAGCAGGAACAGGCCGGCGGCGGTGACGAGCGCGCCGAGCACCAGGCTCAGCCGGGCACCGAAGCGCCGGCCCAACAGGCCGGAGAGCGGGCCGGTCACCAGCATCGCGAGGCTTCCCGGCAGCAGCAACAGGCCGGCCACGGTGGCGCTCACGCCGAGGCCGTACCCGGTCGCGGTCGGCGCCTGGGCGATCTGCGGGAGCAGGACGAACGCGCCGAACATCCCGAAGGCGACGAAGACGGTGGCCACGTTGGTCAGCAGGACCGTGGGCCGCACCAGCGCCGGGATGTGCACCAGCGGATCCGGGGTGCGCCCTTCCACCAGCACCGCGCCCCGCACGTCGACGGTGCCGCCCGCGCGGCGCGACGACGCCGGCAGGAAGAGCCAGACCGCCAGCGTCGAGAGCGCGGCGACACCGGCACCGAGCCAGAAGATCCACCGGTACGTGGCGTGGTCGGTGAGCAGCCCACCGACCACCAGACCGAGGCCGGCGCCGATCCCGGAGATCGCGGAGAGCAGGCCGATCGAGCCCGGCAGCCGGCGCGGCGGCAGTACGTCGCGGGCGATGCCGAAGCCGAGCGGGAAGATGCCGCCGCCGGCGCCCTGGATGATCCGTCCCGCCACCACCCAGCCGAGTCCGGGACCGGCCGCGGCCACGACGGACCCGGCGGCGAACAGCAGCAGGGCGACGACCAGCAGCCGGCGCTTGCCGAACATGTCGCCGAGCCGGCCCATCACCGGGGTCCACACGGCCGCCGAGACGAGGTGGGCGCTCAGCGTCCACGCCACGTCCGTACGGGATGCCGCGAACGCCGTGGCCATCGCGTCCAGCGACGGGACGATCGCGGTCTGCGTGACGGCGAAGCCGAACGTCGCCACCGCGAGGACCGCGACCGCGCTGCGGCCCACGGCGGGCTCGGCGCGAGCACTCATGGCGGAACTCCTTCCATCAACCGCCCGCGGCCGGCGGAACCACCGTGGGTTCCGCCGGCCGCGATGCGCGGATCAGCGCTGGATGGCCTTGGTCTCCAGGAACTCCTCGAGGCCGGCCCGGCCGAACTCGCGGCCGTTGCCGGACTGCTTGTAGCCGCCGAACGGGGCGAGCGGGTTCCACTGGCCGCCGTTGACGTCGACCTGACCGGCGCGCAGCCGCATGGCGACGGCGAGAGCGTGCTCGGGCTCGCCGAAGACGCCGGAGGTGAGGCCGTACAGGGTGCCGTTGGCGATCGCGACGGCCTCGTCCTCGTCCGCGTACGGGATGATCGTCAGCACCGGGCCGAAGATCTCCTCCTGGGCGATGGTGGAGTTCGGGTCGACGTTCGCGAAGATCGTCGGGCGGACGTACGCGCCCTTCTCCAGCCCCTCCGGCCGGCCGGGGCCACCGAACACGAGCGTCGCGCCCTCGGCGATGCCATGCTCGATGTAGCCGTCGACCTTCTCCCGGTGTGCCTCGTAGGCCATCGGGCCGATCCGGGTGGTCTCGTCGGTCGGGTCGCCGACGGTGTACGCGGCGGCGGCCGCGACGGCCAACGCCACAGCTTCGTCGTGCCGGGACGCCGGCACGAGCATCCGTGGCCAGGCACCGCAGACCTGGCCACCGTTGGCGAACGCCATCATCACCCCGGTCTGCACCGCCTGCGGCAGGTCGGCGTCGTCCAGGATCACGTTCGCGCCCTTACCGCCAAGCTCCAGCGCGACCCGCTTGACCGTCTCGGACGCGACCGCGGAGATCCGCTTCCCGGCCCGGGTGGAACCGGTGAAGGAGATCATGTCGATGTCGGGGTGCGCCGAGATCGCCTCGCCGACGACCGCGCCGGTGCCGTACACCACGTTGAAGACCCCGGCCGGCAGGCCCGCCTCGGCGGTGACCTCGGCGAGGATCCGTGCCGTCAGCGGCGCGACCTCGGAGGGCTTGAACACCATGGTGTTGCCCGCGACCAGTGCGGGCGCCAGCTTCGACACGATCTGCTGGAGCGGGAAGTTCCACGGCGTGATCGCGCCGACCACACCGATCGCCTCGCGCACGACCAGTGAGGTGCCGACCTCCTCGGTCCAGGCAAAGTCCCCGGCCAACGTGGCAAACGACTCGGCGACCGCGAGCGGGAAGCCGATCTGGGCGGTCCGGGACATGGCGATCGGGGAGCCCATCTCGGCGGTGATCGCGGCAGCGATCTCCTCGCTCCGACCCCCCAGCCCGGCGCCGATCCGCCGCACCACGGCGGCGCGCTCGGCGGGCGGGGTAGCGGCCCAGCCGGGGAAGGCGGCCCGGGCCGCGGCGACGGCCCGGGCCACGTCGGCGGCGGTGCCGGCGGGCACCTCGGCGACGATCTCACCGGTGGCGGGGTTGATGACGGTCGTGGTGTCGGCGGATCCGGCGGGGACCACCCCGCCGTTGATCCAATGGCCGTTGGGTGTGTGCGTGTTGGTCGTCATGGATCCGAGTCTTGGCTGGTCGCGCGGGGGGCAACCAGGCACAGTCGATCCGTGGATAGCCGGCTTCGACGGGGGTGCCGCCGATCCCCGGACAACCGTGACATGGCTGCCCGCCCACCGCCGATGTCACCGTGGCGGCACGGCCGTGGGGTTGGCCGCGCCGCCACCGGGGCGGTCGGCACGGAAACAGCCCCGACGGGCCAGTTGTTGTCAACGACGACCGCCCCGGCGGCCGGGGCGAGGCAACGAGGCCGCCTCGGTGGCCGGGGCGAGGCAACCACGACCGGGGACCGGAAGGAGCCGTCATGGACCGCGCTCGACTCGCCGAGTTCCTGCGGAGCAGGCGTGCGGCGCTCCAGCCGGAGGACGTCGGGCTGCCCCGTGGGCAGCGACGGCGGCGCACCGGTGGGCTACGCCGCGAGGAGGTCGCCGCCCTCAGCGACATGTCGAGCGACTACTACAGCCGGATCGAGCAGCAGCGCGGCCCGCAGCCGTCGGAGCAGATGCTCGCCTCGATCGCCCGTGGTCTGCGGCTCTCGCTGGCGGAGCGGGATCACCTGTTCCGGCTCGGCGGATATCCCGCGCCGCAGCGGGTCCGGCGCAACGAACACATCAACCCGGGCATGATGCGCGTCTTCGACGGCCTCGGCGATGTCGCCGCCCAGGTGGTGAGCGACCTCGGCGAGACGCTGACCCAGACCCGGCTGGCCACCGCGCTGCTCGGCGACGAGACCAGTTTCACCGGACTGGCCCGCAGTGCGCACTACCGCTGGTTCACCGATCCGGACGCCCGGCGCAGCTACCCCGATCAGGATCATCCTCGGCACAGCCGGCTGATCGCCTCGGACCTGCATCGCGCGTACACCCGGGACGGAAGGGGTTCCCGGGCCGCGGAGATCGTCGATGCGCTGCTGGCCGGCAGCCCGGAGTTCGCCGAGCTGTGGCGGCAGCATCCGGTGGCCGGCCCGTACTGCGCGCCGAAGCGCATCCAGCACCCGGAGCTGGGGCTCCTCGAACTGCACTGCCAGGTCCTCGTCGACCCGGACCAGTCGCAGCTGTTGCAGGTCTTCACCGCCACGCCCGGCAGCGAGAGCCACGAGAAGCTCCGACTCCTCTCGGTCGTCGCCGGCCAACGGCTCTGACCCGCGTCGCCCAGCCGACGGCTCGGACCCGCCGAGCGGCGACGGTGGCGCGACACGCCGACACCGTACGCATTCTGTCCGAAACTGAACGTAGTCGGTGTCGACGGACGGACAGAGGCGCGTCTAGGCCCGTTTGGCCGATATAGCTTCCCCATCGAAAGCGTCCAGCTTCGATGAGGAGGGCCCACGTGACCCCCGCTCCGTCCATCACGACCCGACTGAGGATCACCCTCGCGATCGGGTTCACCACCGTCCTGGCGTCGGCGCTCGCCGCCGCACCGGCCACCGCCGCACCGACCGCCGAAGCCTCGACCACCGCCGCCTCGACCACCGCCGCTCGGGCCGGGGCGCACGGCGCGACCGCCGACGCGGGTGCCCTGCCCGCCGCGGTCGCGCTGCCCACCGTGCAGCGGGGCGTCGACGGCAACCGGGGAGCCGGTACCTCCGGCGCCGCCGGAACCGGTAAGGCCGGTCCGGGAGGCAGCCGGTTCGACGCCGGTGGCCTTCCCCCGGCGACCGACGGCGGGTCGGTCGGCATCCAGAGCGTCATCGGCGCCGACAACCGGGTCCGGGTCGACCCGACCACCGTCTTCCCGTCCAGCGCCATCGTGCAGATCGTCCGGACCACCGGGGGCACCACCTGGGGCTGCACCGGCTGGCTGTACGGGCCGAGCATCATCGCCACCGCCGGGCACTGCGTGCACCCGGGCGGCGGCCAGAACGGCGGCGGCGGGAACAACTTCTACCCGCGCGGCGACTTCCAGATCATCCCGGGCCGCAACGGGACGGCGACACCGTACGGCACCTGCACCGCGACCCAGCTCCTCTCGGTCAACGGCTGGACCCAGAACGGCGACGAGACGTACGACTACGGGGCGATCCGGCTCAGCTGCGCCGCCGGCAACAGCACCGGCTGGTTCGGCCTCTGGTGGCAGGGCGCCACGCTCACCGGCACCGCCAGCACGGTCAGCGGCTACCCGTGCGACAAGACCTTCGGTCAGCAGTGGCGTCACGCCGGGCAGACCGTCCAGGTCACCCACGACCGGCAGGTCTTCTACCAGAACGACACCTTCGGCTGCCAGAGCGGCAGCCCGGTCTACCAGACCCGGGCGGCCGGCAGTTCCTTCTGTACGGGCCAGTGCGTGCTGGCGATCCACGCGTACGGCCTGCACGGCTCGTCGCCGCACTCCACCAACAACCACGGCACCCGCATCACGGAGAGCGTCTTCAACAACCTGATCACCTGGCGTAACGGCTGACCCGAGCCACCCGTGCGGATGGCCGGCAGCCGAGCCGCCCATCCGCACGGAACCGCCGTCACCGTCGGCACGTCCCAGTAACTGTCCGTCACCACTACCAAAGGGAGCGCCGACATGAGCGAGCGGAGCAAGCGAATCATCAGGCTCAGCGCATTGGTGCCTCATGGCGGCACGCAGCGCAGCGGAGTGCCGTCATGAGCAGGACGCGCCTCGGGGTGCTCGCACTCCTGATCGCCGCGCCGTTGCTGATCGGGGCGAGCCTGCTCGCGTTCGGCGGCGACTACCCCGTCTCGGACGACGGGCCGCCACCGCCGCCACCCCGCACCGACTCGATGGGCACCGTGACCGGCACCGCCACCACCGCCGCCGGCGAGCCGGTCCGCGAGGCGTCCGTACAGGTCCGGCCGCTCGACGAGCCGGCGCCCGCGATACCCGAGATCGGCGTCCTCACCGGCGACGCCGGGCGGTACGAGTGGCGGCTTCCACCGGGCCGCTACGAGATCGTGGTCCGCACCGACGAGCGGGACAGCGCACCGCAGACCGCGACCGTGACCGCCGGCCAGACCACCCGGCTCGACTTCACCCTGCCGTGATCGCCACCCGTGCACCGGCCGTCAGCCGGCGGCCCGGAAGGCGCGACCGATCGCGGTCGCCTCGCTGCCGGTGCGGAAGAGGCCGGTCTGGTCCTTGTCGGTGGCGGGCAGGCCGAACCAGGCGTACCGGTGCAGCCAGGGCAGCCCGCCCAGCATTCGGGTCGCCGCGGTGAGGAACGCCGCCTGCTGCGCCTGGCTCGGGAACCGGACCCCGTTCGAGAAGTCGATCAGTGCGAACTCGGTGAGCCAGATCGGCAGCCGGTAACGGTCGTACACCGCCTGGAGATACGACCTGAGCTGGTCCACCGCGTTGGCGGTCCGGAAGTCGCCGCCGTACCAGTGCAGGGCGATGAAGTCGACCCGGTACCCGCGCTCCCGCACACCGGTCATGAAGCGGTCGAGCCACTCGCCGGGCCGGTCCCCGCCCCAGGCCACCGCCGGGCTGCCCAGCGGGAGGCCGGTCGCCTCCAACTGCGGCCACAGGTCCAGCGCCCGCTCCACAGTCATCTCCGCCTGGCCGGCGAGGTCCGGCTCGTTGAAGCCGAGCAGGTACCGCCCGTTCTGCCTGGCCTGCCGCAGGTTGCCGGCGGTGACGCTGTCCGCTCCCCAGATCATCGGGACGAACTCGGCGCCCCTCGGGGTGGTCACGCCGGGGTGCGCGACGTTCCAGGTGTAGTACCAACTCGCGCCGGAGTCGGCCAGCGCCCGGCTGACGCCGTCGAAGGTCCACACGCCGACGCCCTTCTTCTTCGAGGTGACGACCGGCGGCGGGGCAGCGGGGCGTACCGCCGTCGGGGTTGGTCTGGGTGTGGGGCTCGCCGCCGGTGACGTGGGAGCGGCCGACGGCGTCGGCGGGGGCAGGCTGGCCGGCGGGTTCGGCGCCGGCAGTGCCTCGCCCGCCGGCGCCGCCACCGGCGCGGGTGCCGAGCCGGTCCGCTGCGCCACGACGATCGCCCCGACCGCCAGTACGGCGACCGTGACGGCCACGGCGATCGGACCCGCGACCTTGGCCGACCCGACCGGAAAGAGGCCGCTCAGCCGGGGGCGCACCGCGTGGGCACCCCCGGGCGCACCGCCGCTGCTCTGCGCGGCGGTGCGCCCGAGCGCCTCGACCGCCGTCGGGTCCGGCGGCTCGGCGTGGGGGGTGGCCGGCGCGACGTGCTGGCTGGCGGCGGCGACGGGCGGGACGGTCGACGGGGGCAGGTTGGCCAGGATCGCCTCGGCGGCACCGGGCGGCAGGGGCAGCAACGGCAGCCCGGCGAGCAGCCGGTCGATCGGGACCAGCTCACCGGTGGCGCCGGCGCAGCGGGCGCACTCCCGCACGTGACGCGCCAGGCGCTTGCGCCAGAGCGGGCCGGGCCGGCCGTCCCAACTCCGGGTCAACTCGCCCAGGCCCGGACAGGCGGAGTGCCGCAGCGCGCGGACCACGCCCCGGGACGCCTGCACCTGTTCCTTCATCCGCTGGATCCGCACCGCCGCGTGGCCCTGGGTGAGGCCGAGGGCCGCGGCGAGTTCGGCCCGGTCCAGTTCCCCGGTCTCCTCCAGCCACCAGAGGGCGAGCAACGCCTGGTCGTCCTCGTCCAGCCAGCGCGTCGCCTCGGCGACCTCCCGGCGCTGGTCGGTCAGGCCGAGCCGCAGAATCGTCATGCCGGCGAAGTCCCCGGCCGGATCGGGCACCCCGTACGCCACGTCGAGATCGGACGTACGGTCGAGCGCGGTGCGGCGCCAGTGTTCGCGGTCGCGTACCTGGCGGACGGCGATGGCGATCAGCCAGGACCGGTACGCGGCGGGATCCCGCAACCCGGGCAGGTTCCGGACGACGCGCAGCAGGGTTTCCTGGACCACGTCGTCGACGTCGGCGTGCCCGCGCAATGCCCGGCCGACCACGTTGTACACGAGCGGTAGGGAGACCGCGAGCAGGGCATCGAGCGCCCGCGGATCGCCGGCACGGGCGGCGATCACCAGGTTGGTGTCCGCTCCACCCCGATCTGCCAGTCGCATACCTGCCACTCCTCCACGTGATCGCACCACTACCGGGCGAGGCGCGGCGGAACACCCGGGCCGACGCCTCCGCACAGGAGACGCCCGGCGTCCGCCGGGATAACAGTTTCGGCAGTGTCTCACCGCTCCCGTTGGCGGTACCCCGGGCCGTGGTCGCCGCGTGACTACCGGTACGACCGGGGCTGCGGATTGACCATGTGTGCGTACCGGCCTTCCGTCGCCAGCAGCTGACTGGCCGGAATGCGTTGAAACTATTCACCACAGTCACGGCCCAGGTGCAGATCACCAGGGCCATGCCGGCAGCATGGCCGCCAGCGCCTGCATCGCCGGGCTCGGTCCCACCGTCTCCCATTCCCGGATCCGCGCCTTCCCACCGCGATGCGCAGCTAATCGGTCGGTCGATCAGTCGCGCAATACTAATAGACGATCATTGATATCGGGTGCGATTGATGTGATACTTCTGGAAGCGCTCCCATACCGTCCCGGGCGAGCGCTTCAGAACGGAGGATGCACCGTGCGTTCACACCACCCCCCTCACTCCGGCCGGCAGTCCCGGTCAGCCGTCCGTCGGCCCCTCCAGGTGCTTGCCCTGACGCTCACCATGGTGGTCAGCATGCTGCCCTGGGCCGGCGCCGCCCAGGCCCACGGCACCGTCATCAACCCAGCGTCTCGCGCCTACCAGTGCTGGCAGTCCTGGGGTAGCCGGCACATGGACCCGGCGATGCAGACGCAGGACCCGATGTGCTACCGGGCGTTCCAGGCCAACCCCGACACCCATGTGGAACTGGATGAGCGCGCTGCGCGACGGCCTGGCCGGGCAGTACCAGGCCCGTACGCCCGACGGCCAGCTGTGCAGCAACGCTCTCTCCAGGAACGACACCCTGAACCAGCCGGGAGCATGGCGGGCGACCACCGTCAGCCGCAGCTTCACGCTCCAGTTCTACGACCAGGCCAGCCACGGCGCTGACTTCTTCCGGGTCTACCTCACCCGGCAAGGGTTCAACCCGAGCAGCCAGCGCGTCGGTTGGAACAACATCGACCTGGTCACGCAGACCGGGCGGTACGCGCCGGCGCAGAACATCTCGTTCAACGTGTCGACCTCCGGGCGCACCGGACAGCACGTCCTCTTCGTGATCTGGAAGGCCTCGCACATGGACCAGACCTACATGTGGTGCAGCGACATCAACATCGTCTGATCCGCAAGGCCGACAGCCACCGCACCACTCCGGCCCAGGACCATTGTCCTGGGCCGGAGCACGCCGCACGTCCCGTGCGACGGCAACAAGGTCAACCCGGCCGAGTCGGCGTTGACCTCGACGGCAATAGAACATATGTTCGTCTCATGCGGGACAGCCTACGCAGCCTCTGGGATGCCCAGAGACGACACTCGGCGGGATGGCTGAGGCGTGGTAGCAGGCCAGGGCCTACGATCGTGCACATGGATGCGGCGACGATCGAGCGGGCGGCCCTGGTCGCGCTACTCCGCCGTCCCGGCACGAGTTGGTCGGAGACCGCTCTGGAGATCCAGGAGAACGGCAGCGCCGCCTCGGTTCTCGACCGCGCCATCAATCAGCCCGAGACGCTCTTCCCGGTTGCCCACTCCACAACTGAGCTGGTCGACGCCGCCGCTCACGAGATCGCCGGCTGGCAGGCCGACGGGATCGGCGTCCACACGTTCTTCGACGACACCTATCCCGCCCAGCTTCGCGGCATCCGGGAGATGCCTCCGCTGCTGTTCAGCCGTGGCGATCTGCGGGTCCACGACCGGGCGGTTGCCGTCGTGGGCAGCCGTAGCGCCAGCGAGCAGGGCCTGCGCATCGCCCGCGCGGTCGCCACCGCCCTCGCCGGACGCGGCGTCACCGTAGTCAGCGGGCTCGCCAAGGGAATCGATACCGCAGCCCACTCGGCGGCGCTGGAAGCCGGCGGCCGTACCGTCGCAGTCATCGGCACCGGCATCAACCGGTACTATCCAGCAGCCAACCGGCGCCTTCAGGACCACATCACCGAGGTAGGGCTGGTTATCTCCCAGTTCTGGCCCGACGCTCAGCCCAGCCGGCAGAGTTTCCCCATGCGCAACGCCGTCATGAGCGGCTATGCGGTTGCCACCGTCGTCGTCGAGGCAGGCGAGACCAGCGGCGCCCGGATCCAGGCTCGGCTCGCGCTGCAGCACGGCCGTCCGGTGGTGCTCACCAGCCAGGTGATGCAGTGCGACTGGGCCAGGAGATTCGCCGAGAACCCAGGCGTCTACGTCGTGCACGGCACCATGGAACTGTTGGAAGCCGTCAACGACATCCTCAGCCACCAGCCCACCGAAGCCGGCCTGGAGAACTTCCCTGAGCTCGCCTTCCGCTGACCAACGCTGGAACACCATCCGTCGGTACGTCGAGGTACAGCGCGGCTACCTGCGCAATCCGCTGCCAGCGCATCCCTGGATCTGCCCGGCCTGCCGGGGCGTCCGCACCGAGGGTTACCCGCTCTGCCTTCGCTGCCAGTCGCATCTCAACCGGTCCGGAGGGAAGCTCGCCGATCTTGTGCTGCCCATCTCTTACTCCCCGCGTACGGGGCAGCACCATCACAACCTCCGCAGCTACAAGGGCGCTGTTCGGTCGGAGCAGGCTCGATGGAGCCTCCTCGCCGTTCTCCTGCTCTTCCTGCACGACCATCTCAGCTGCGTTACCGCATACACCGGCGCCGCGCCGACACATGCCATCGCCGTCCCGAGCACGCGCAGCCGCCCCGGCTCGCATCCACTCGCCGATCTCGTCGGCTCCCGACTTGACCTGCCATGGATCACCAGCTCGGTCAATTCCGCATACGGACCGGAGAACCGCGATTTCCACGCCGACTGGTTCACACCCGCGCTGCCCACGCAGCAGGCACCGATCCACGCGCTGATCCTCGACGACACCTGGACCACCGGGGCCCGCGTGCAGTCTCTCGCACATGCGCTGAAGATCGCTGGAGCGTCGACGGTAGCCGCCGTCGTTCTTGGCCGACACATCGACCCGACCTATCTGCCAGCCAAACGCCTACTTGGAGTCATCGCTGGCCCGGTCTTCGACACCACCCGCTGCGCCGTCGACGCTGACGCGTAAGGGCGACTATCCGCGGTTACGATAGCGATAAACTTCGATCCGGCTCGTCGACAACCTGCATGTCGTGCACGATCACCACCGGATTGGCATCGGCACCACCCTGCTGGCCCACGCCGCCCGAGCCGTCGTGGCAGACGCGACTGCCAGCGGGATGCACCTGTGGGTCCTGGAGCAGAACTCAGCGGCGCAGCACTTCTATCGCGCCTGCGGAGCCCGCCATGTCGAGACGGCGACGGTGCCACCGCCCGGTGGGGATCCGGCCCGACTCAACGGCGCTCCCCGCTGTTTCCGCATGGCCTGGCCGGACGCCACAGAACCAGGCGAACTCGACGCCCGCCGCCGGCCCAGGCCGTAGCCGGTCGCAGCGGTTCGGCGGTGCCCGGCAACCGGGTGTGATAGGTCAGCATGCAGTGTATGGTCACTGCATGCTGACCATAGCGTCCCGGGTGGATGTGATGAACCGGTTGGGTCGGGCGATGGCTGATGCGACGCGGTCGCGGATTCTGTTGTCGTTGCTCGCCGAGCCGGGCTATCCGGCGCAGCTGGCGCGGGACCTGGGGCTGTCGCGGACGAACGTGTCGAATCATCTGGCGTGTCTGCGGGGCTGCGGCATCGTGGTCGCCGTGCCGGAGGGCCGCAAGACCCGGTACGAGATCTCTGATCCGCATCTGACGCGGGCGTTGGAGTCGCTGGTCGACGTGGTCCTGGCCGTGGATGACGGGGTGCCGTGCACCGACGAGGACTGCGATGTGCCGACGTGCTGCCGCCCCGGCGCGCACCCCGCTGCCGAGGCCGAGATGGCGGGAGTGCGGTGAGCCGGGAGTGCTGCGGCCCCGACCAGCCGGTGGATGCGCGCTCCGGCGCCGGCCCGGTGCCGGGCGAGGAGCACCCGCCCGGCGAGCATGAGGAGCTGGCGCCGTGGTGGCGCGACCGCGCGCTGGCGTTGCCGCTGGTCTCGGGCTTGTTGTGGGTGACGGGGCTGCTCCTGGGATGGCTCGGTCTGGAACTGTCCGCCCTGATCGCGCACATCATGGGCCTCGCCGCGGGTGCGTGGACGTTCGCACCCGGCGCGATCCGACGGCTTGTCGCTGGGCAGGGCCGTGGACGGCTGGGCGTCGGGCTGTTGATGGTGATCGCCGCGATCGGCGCGGTGCTGCTGGGGCATGTGGGCGAGGCGGCCGCTCTGGCGTTCTTGTTCTCCATCGCCGAGACCCTGGAAGACCGGGCGATGGACCGCGCCAAGCAGGGCCTGCGGGCGCTACTGTCGCTGATCCCCGCGACCGCCCGGGTTTCCCGCCTCGACGGTGAGCAGGTCGTCCCGGCGGCGGAGGTCCGCGAGATGGACATCCTCGTGGTGGGGGCCGGCGAGCGGATCGCCACCGACGCAGTGGTCGTGACAGGCCGGTCGTGGCTGGACACCTCCCCCATCACCGGTGAGTCGACCCCCGTCGAGGTCGGATCTGGCGATCACGTGCTGGCCGGATCGGTCAACGGTTCAGGCACCCTCACGGTCGAGGCGACCGCGGATGGGCGGGACAACTCGCTCACCCAGATCGTCCGGCTGGTCGAACAGGCCCACGCGGCCAAGGGCGAACGCGCCCGGCTGGCCGACCGGATCGCCCGCCCGCTGGTGCCCCTGGTGCTCATCGCCGCCGCCATCGTCGCGGCCTTCGGGTTCGTCATCGGCGACCCGAACACCTGGATCGAACGCGCCCTGGTCGTGTTGGTGGCCGCCTCCCCGTGCGCGTTGGCGATCGCAGTGCCGGTCACGGTGATCTCCGCGATCGGCTCGGCCAGCAGGCTCGGCGTGGTCATCAAGTCCGGCGTCGCGTTCGAACAGCTCGGCACGATCAGCACCGTCGCCTTCGACAAGACCGGCACGCTGACCCGCAACCAGCCCCGGGTCGTCGCCGTGCACACCACCGCAGGCCGCTCCCGCGACGACGTGCTCGGCATGGCCGCGGCTCTGGAGGCAGCCAGCAGTCACCCGCTGGCCGAGGCCATCACCGCCGCCGCACCGGCCCGGTCGACGGCGACCGAGGTGCAGGAGCATCCCGGCCACGGACTCACCGGCACCGTCGCCGGCCAGGCGGTCCGGGTTGGCAGCCCCCGCTGGGTCGACCCCGGCCCGCTCGCCGAGCAGGCCCGGTCACTGGCCGCAGCAGGAATGAGCGTCGTCGTGGTCGAGGCCGATGGACGGCCCGCCGGCGTTATCGGGGCCCGCGACGAACTGCGACCCGAGGCCGCGGAAACCATCGCAAGCCTGCACGGGTACGGCGTGACCACCGTGATGCTCACCGGCGACAACACGCTGACCGCGAAGGCCATCGCCGAACAGGCGGGCATCGTCCAGGTCCATGCCGAACAGCTCCCCGCCGACAAAGCCGCCCACATCCAACGGCTCACCGACGCGGCACCGACGGCGATGATCGGTGACGGCATCAACGACGCGCCCGCGCTGGCCTCCGCGACCGTCGGAATCGCGATGGGAGTCACCGGCAGCGCGGCGGCCATCGAGTCCGCCGACGTGGCCTTCACCGGCACCGACCTACGCCTCATCCCCGCCGCCCTGGCCCACGCACGCCGCGGCAGGCGGATCATGACCGGCAACATCGCCCTGGCCCTGGCCATCATCATCGTGCTGTTCCCACTGGCCCTGCTCGGCGTACTCGGACTCGCCGCGGTCGTCCTCGTCCACGAGATCGCCGAGGTCGTCGTCATCGCCAACGGGCTACGCGCCGCCCGTCCCCGGCACCGCGCCCTCCCGGCGCCTCTGCCGGACCGCCCCACCACACCCGCGACCGGTCCGGCAGAGGCGGTACGCCAATGAGCCGGTGGTCACGCTGCCGGTGACACCGGCCACGTGTCGACCGCCGTACTCACCAGTTCAGCTCGCCGGTCTCGTCCTGGAGGGTTCCCGTCGGGCCGTCGGTGCCCAGCGTCGCCAACCGTACGACGACCCGGGCGCTCTCCTCGGCCGGTCGTCCGACGCCGAAGGCGGCGGTCATGTCGGTCGCGGTGGTGCCCGGTTCGAGGGCGTTGAACTTGATGCCCGGGTTCGCCTTGGCGTATTGCACCGTCAGCATCGTGGCCGCCGACTTGGACGCCGAGTAGAGCGCCAGCGGCAGTCCGTACTCCGGCCGCTCGGGGTTGGTCACCACCCAGAACGATCCGGCGCTGCTGGAGATGGTGACGACGTTGGGGTTCGAGGACCTGCGCAGCAGCGGTAGCGCCGCCTCGGTGACCCGCACGATGCCGACCGCGTTGGTGTCGAAGGCGCGCAACGCCGTGGCACCGTCGAGCCGGGTCTCCAGGATGCCCGCGTTGTGCACGAGCACGTCGAGCCGGCCCTCGGCCGCGTCGATCGCCGCCAGCGCGCTGCTCACCGATGCGTCGTCGGTCACGTCGAGCTGCACGAAGCGCGCGCCGATCGCCGCCGCGGCCTTCGCACCCCGCTCGACGTCGCGAGCGCCGATATAGACGACGTGCCCCAGGTCGAGAAGCTGCCGCGCGGTCTCGAAGCCGATGCCCTTGTTGGCCCCGGTGATGAGTGTGATGGTCATGAACAACCTTCCGAAATAGGTCGCCCGAGCGGGCTGTTCGAAACGGTATGAGCGACGACAGTCGGGAGCCAGAGTCCCGCTTGACCGGGGGTCCGACAGGGCCCTCCCTATCCAGCGCGCCCCGCCCGTCGGATCACCGTGCGCACATGGTGAGGGAGACGACGAACGCCCTCGGCGCGTACCTGCGGGCCCGGCGCGAACTGGTGACCCCCGAGCAGGCGGGCATCCCCGACGTGGGTGTGCGGCGTGTGCCCGGGCTTCGGCGCGAAGAGGTCGCCATGCTCGCCGGCATCAGCGCCGACTACTACCTACGGCTGGAACGGGGCCGGGACCGCAACCCGTCGGCACAGGTGCTCGATGCGATCGCTCGCGTGCTCCACCTCGACGACGAACACGTCGCTCATCTGCATTCGCTGGTTGCGGAGGTACCCCGGCAGCGCAGACGCCGGCCGCGCACGGAGACGCCGCCACCTGGCGCCCTCAAGCTCCTGGATTCCCTGGTCCAGCCTGCCTTCATCGAAGGACGGTACTTCGACATCCTGGCCGCCAACGCCCTCGCCAGGGCCCTCAATCCGCGCCTCGCCGTCGGCGGCAATCAACTGCGGGATCTGTTCCTGGACCCGGAGGAGCGGGCCCTGCACCCGGACTGGGACGACAACACAGAATGCCTCGTCTCGAGCCTGCGGCAAGCCGCGGGCAACGACGTCGACGACCCTCGCTACATCGAGCTCGCGGGAGAGCTCTCGTCGGCAAGCCCCCAGTTCCGCCAGCTCTGGGCACGCCACGAAGTGCGCGGGCAGCGCGGAGCGCCGGTCCGGATCGATCACCCCCAGGTCGGGGAGCTGACCCTCAACCGTGAGCGCCTAGCCATCAGCGGCGCCGAGGGCCTGATGCTCGTCGTGTATCACCCGGACGCCGGGTCCGCCGACGCGGACAAGCTCGCGCTCCTCGCCTCCGCGGACCTCTCCACCTCGTCCGCGTCCGCACAGCTCCGGGAGTCCACCGCCTGACAACGGCGACCCGTACGGCCACACCCGGCCTCGGTTCGCGGCACTGCCATTGGTCGCCGGCTACCTGGCGGTCACGCCAGTCGCACTCAGGCCGATGGCGGTGGCCTGGAGGAGGCGGATGAGGCGCCCCTCGAAGTCGAGGGCGCTGTGCGCCCAGCGGGGCTCCTGCGCGTAGAGACGGGCGAGCGACGGGGTGGGGTGGGCGAGCTGCCAGAGATTGGCGGTCAGGCCCAGCGCCGCCGTGATCAGGTCCTGCACCTGATCGTTGGTCATCGTTCCGGTCGCGGTCAGCGTGTCGACGATGGTGTCGTAGGCCTCGAACGACCGGGTCTTGTAGCGGCGCGCGCGTTCGATGCCGACCTCGCCCTCAAGGCTCAGCGGCACGTGGGTGAGCAGGTCGCAGAGGAGGGGCAGCGCGGTGAGGGTGATGCTGATGGCGGCGGCGGTCTCGGGCGGCGTGAGGCCACGGGCACCGGCGAGCCGGGCGGTGAGGATGTCGCGCCACTGGCGCCAGCCGCGTTCGGCGAGTTCGAGCAGGAGTTCCTCCTTGCTGGCGAAGTAGCGCCGCACGGCGGACGGGTGCAGGCCAGCGGCCTCGGTGACGGCCGCCAGGGTGACGTGGCGCACACCACCGAGCGTGCCGGCGAGGGACTGGGCGGCTTCCAGCAGGTCCTCGGCACGGCGGGCCTTCGCCTCCTGGGATCGGGCACGGCGAGCCATGCGCCGACTGTAACGCACTTCTCATGCGTTAAGTCCGTTCGCACGTGCTAGCGTCGCCATAACGCAAGCCGATTGCGTTGACGGGTCGGTCGCCCGACGCACCGCGTCTCGACCCACCGACGAGAGGAGACCGCCTCATGCACGCCGCTGTCGTTACACGTTTCGGCGACCCGGAGGTCTTCGAGCTCACCGAACTGCCCGACCCGGTCCCCGGCCCGGGCCAGGTGGCGATCGACGTCAGCCACGCCGCGGTCGGCCTGATCGACGTCTACCTCCGGCAGGGGCTCTACCAGGACCACCCGGGCCTGCCGCTGCCGCCGTACGTGCCCGGCCTGGAGGTGGCCGGCACCATCCGCGCGCTCGGCGCGGGAGTGCCGGACTTCCGGGTCGGGGAGCCGGTGGTGACCCTCTCCGGCACCGGGGCCGAGGGCGGTTACGCGTCGATCGCCGTCGTCGACGCGGCGATGACCGCCAGTCTGGAGGGCACCGGGGTGGACCCGGCGCTCGCGGTCGCCGCCGTGCCCAACGCCGCCACCGCGTTCCTGGCGCTGACCGAGGTGGCACACCTCAGGTCGGGCGAGCGGGTGCTGGTGCACGGGGCCCTGGGCGGACTGGCCTCCGCATTCCCCGGCGTCGCCCGCACCCTCGGTGCGGCCGGGGTCGTCGGCACCGTACGCCGTACCTCGCTGGCCGACGCGCGAGCCAGCACCCTGCCCTACGACGAGATCATCGCCGCCGACGATCTGATCGGATCGCTCGGCGACCGGCGTTTCGACGTCGTGGTCGACCCGGTCGGCGGTCAACTGCGCACCGACAGCCTCCAGGTGATGGCACCGATGGGCCGGATGCTGCTGGTCGGCAACGCCAGTGGCGACTGGGATCACACCGTGCCCAGCAACACCCTCTGGGGCGGCAACCTCGCCATGCTCGGCTTCGCGGCCGGCTACTACCTGCCCACCCATCCCGAACGGGCCCGTCCCGCCGCCGAGGCTGCCCTCGGGGCGGCTGCCCAGGGCCTGATCGACATCCCCGTCCACTCCCTGCCACTCGCCGAGGCGGCCGAAGCGCACCGACGCGTCGAGAACGGCGCGGTCAACGGCCGCATCCTGCTCGAACCCTGACCGCCGCCGAGCACCCGCGCAGTTCGTGGCCGAGGCCCGGCTGCCGGTAGGTGCCGGTGATCGCCGTACCTGACCTATCGCCGCGCCGCGTCAACGTCCTGTCTATCGCGCATCCATCCCCGGCCGCTTGGCTTGGCCGGTATCGCCAATCGAGCTCGAAGGAGTCGTCGCGTGACCGAACCCGACCGTCCGTACACCCAGGAGATGGTCGTCGTCCACCGGGTGTTCCGCAGCCAGGCGGACCTGCTGCCGCAGCTGGTGCGCGCCGTGCCGGATGGCGACCGTGGTCGCGCCGAGGAGGTCGCCGCGCGCGTGACGACCTATGTCAGCGGCCTGCACCACCATCACACCGCGGAGGACGAACTCATCTGGCCCCTGCTGGCCGAACGGGTACGGCCCGGAGCCGACCTGGTGCGGTTGATGCAGGAGCAGCACGAGACGATCGACCAGAGCCTCACGCAGGTCGACCTCACGCTGGCCGCCTGGCGGCACTCCGTGGAGCCGGGCACCCGCGACCACCTGCTCCTCGCCTTCGACGCACACCGGACGGCGCTGGTCGCGCACCTGGACGCCGAGGAGGAGCACATCCTGCCGATGGTGCGGAAGCACCTCACGGTGGCCGAGTGGGACGCCGTCGGCGCGCGTGCGGTGGGCCTGATTCCGCCAGCTCAACGGCTCCTCGGGCTCTGCGCGGTCCTCGACCACGCGTCGACCGAGGAACGCGACCACTTCCTGGGCAAGCTACCGGTGGCTGCCCGGATCGTGCTGCGGCTGGTCGGCCAGCGCCGGTACGCCCGCGAGCGGCAGCGGATCCAGAGCCTGCTCGCCACCGGCTGACGCAAACCCCGGCTCGCCTCGGCGACGATCCGCGCCACCCGAACGGTCTCCCGCACCGCGCGGAGTTTGCCCATGAGCGGACGACCGCCCTGCTGGCGCTCGAAGCCGGCGACGAGATCCAGCTCCGCCCCGACCTGGCAGAGGTCGGGGCGGAAGCGACCGTCCTGGTCAAGGGATCAACGCCCACATTGCCCGCGGGGAGCGACCGCCCGTTCGAGCGCGGTGAGGTACCCAGCCCGGTAGCCGACCTCCGTAGGGTGGAACGGGCCGGGCTGGGTCACGTCGTTGAGCCAGGGATCCGATCCGCACAGCGCGTGGCCGGTGAAGATGTCCTGCACATCGGCGAACGTCGCGCGCGTCCGCGCCACCCGCTCCCGGATGACGCTGTTGAGGGTGTCGACCGCCGCGTTGATGGCGGCGCGCTTGGTCAGGCTCAGTGGGACCTGCGGGCAGTCGGGGGTGTTCTCGAAGAAGCGCGGGTAGCTGAGCACGACGAGTCGGGCCTGCGGCGCACGCGCCAGAACCGTCTTGTACGCGCGGTCGAGGCGACCGGGCAGTTCGGTACGCGAGAATCGCCGGCTCGCCTCGGCAGCCGCGGCACAGTCTGCCTCCGTGCCGCTGAGACAGGTGGCGACCCCGCTGCCGAATCCGATGTCGTTTCCGCCGATCGTCAGGGTGACCAGGCGGGTGGACCGGCCCACGCGGTCGAGCTGCTTCTCCAGGTCGGCGGTGACCGCACCGGCACAGGCGGCGAAGTCGAAGGACTTGATCCGCCGAGCCGCCGCGTAGAGCGGCGCATATGCCTTCTCGCTGCGTACACACGTGCTCGGGTCGGTGTACGGCGGAGCGCCGACGCCCGACGAGTGGGAATCGCCGAGAGCCACGTAGGTATCTCCCCGTCCGGCCGCCGTGGCGGGAGCGGCGGCGAGCACGACGGCGGCCGTGGCTGCCAGTGATCCCAGGATGGCGAGCAAGCGAATGCGCGTTCTCATCGTTGGTACTCCTCTGAACGTGGGCATGTTGACGGCGGGGTGGGTCCGCGAGGGTCACGGGGAGGTCAGGCGGGCCTGGAGAAAGCGGACGGCCGCGGCGCGGGTCTGCACGGCCTCGGGTAGGTCGGGCTCCCAGTGGAAGCCGTGCCACATGCCCTCGGACACGAGCAGCTTGGTGTCCACGCCAGCGTCATCGAGGCGCCAGGTCAGGCGGACGATGTCGCTCAGGTTGAGATCGCGGGTGCCGGTGGTCAGCACGGTCGGCGGGAAGTCGGCGGCATAGGTCGCGTAGACCGGAGAGACGCCGGCCGAGTCCAGCGGTTCGTCGCCCGCGTAGAACCGGGCGGGCACGTCGACGCGCAGGTTGGCGACCAGACCGTCCCGGCCGTCGTTGCTCACCACGCTGTCGCCGATGCCGCTCAGGTCGGTCACCGGGGTGAACAGGCCGAGACCGGCGATCATCGGCAGGCCGGCGGCCTTCGCCGCGAGCACGGTGGCGGTGAGCAGATTGCCGCCGGCCGAGCTGGCGACTCCGACGATGTTGTCGGCGCCGAAGCGGTCCACCAGCTCGCGATAGACCGCCAGGCACTCCTGGATGGCGATGGGATACTTCGCCTCGGGCGCGAGCGTGTAGTCGATCGAGTAGACCGGGATGCCGAGCTCGTGGGCCAGCAGCAGGCCAACCCGGTCGCGGGCGGTGCCGAGGAAGAACCCGCCGCCGTGGACGTTGATGGCGATCTTTCCCCGGCGGTCGGGCGCGACGGACGGTGGGGTGACGACGGTGACCGGTACGCCGTCGATGACGTCGCTGGTGAGGGTAAGCCGGAAGCGGCCGATCAGCTCGTCCTCGACCGCTCGTTCGGCGGTGGCGAAGGCTTCCCGTTCCGCCTTGAGCCGGTCCTCGTTGACGATCCGCCGGACGACAAAGTCCGGCACGACCAGGGAGTTCATGGTGTCGAGAAGGCGGACGGCGTCGGGGCTCATGGCGGCCCGCTGCTTGTCGCTCACCGCGAGTGGCTGGCTTCCAAAGTTGAGCCCGATGAACGCCCCACCCGCCACGACCATCGCGAGCACGACCGCGGTGATCACCATCCAGCGCTTGATCTTCATCGCTCCCCTTCAGCCACCCAACCGGATGGATGGAAGAGTAGCGGGATGAGAACCCTTCTGCCAACCATCCGGCTGGATAGGATCCGTCGGGTGACGGTCCGCGATTCGCAAGCCACCCGCCGGCGCATCCTCGACGCCGGGCGCGACGAGTTCAGCCAGCATGGCTACGCCGGTGCCCGGGTCGACCGGATCGCCCACGCCGCCGGCTGCAACAAGCAGCTCATCTCGGCCTACTTCGGCGGCAAGGAGGGCCTGTACGCGGCCGTCCGCGAAGAGATGATCACCGGCACCATGGACGAGGTCCCGTTCGACGCGTTCGACCTGCCCGGATACGCCGGCCGGCTGTTCGACTTCCACCAGGCCCAGCCGCAGGTCCTGCGGCTGACCACGTGGGCTCAGCTGGAGGGCCCGGCATCGATGTCACCGGCCGCCGCGGAATCGACATACGCCAAGATCGACGCGATCCGCGCCGCCCAGCAAAGCGGCGCCGTGCGGGCCGACCACCCACCCGAGGCCCTGCTCGTGCTCGTCCTCAAGCTCGCCACGATCGGCAGCCCGGGCTCGGGCGAGACCGCCTTTCCCGGCGCCACCCCCGACGCGTTCCGCAACCTGATCGTCGGCACGGTGCGCACACTGACCGCACCGGTCAGAGGGCCAGGGTGACGCGGGCGGCGGCGTCCCGGGCCCAGAGCTGATATCCGAAGGTTGACGGGTGGAAGCGGTCTGCGCCGAAGAAGTCGGGCGGTGGCGTCCCGGCGGGCGGGCCGATGAACACGGTCCGCTCCGGGTTCCGTGAGCAGATCTCCTGGGAGATCGCGTTCAGCGCGTCCGCACGCTCGCCGAGGTAATGCGCAAGCTTCCCCGGAATCGCGGGGAACCGTGTGAACGGCGGGATCCCGGCAACTATCACCCGGTCAGTGCGGTGGGCGAGATCGGTGAGGATGCCGGTCAGGTCGTCGCGCCACGAGGCGGGCCGGCGCCCGGCCAGCACGTCGTTGCCGCCGCAGAGCAGGACGACCATGTCGAGGTCGTCGTCGACGTGCTGGGCGAGCCGGAACCGGACCCGCCGAGCCGTGGCGCCGACCTTGCCCACCACCTGCCAGTGGGCCGGCCGCCCGGTGCGGGCGGCAATCTCACGCGCGAATACGGCCGCGAACGCCTCATCGTCGCCGGTGACGCCGCAGCCCGCGGCGGTGGAGTCGCCGAGTACGGTCAGCCGCAGGGGCGTGCCCGCAGGCCCAGGTGCGGTGCCGGTGGTTCCGCCGCCCGGCGCCGACGCGAGCCGGAGAGTGGAGCGCAGCCATAGCCCCTGAATGGCGACGACCGGCAGCCAGGCCGGGTTCACGACGGCACCTCGGCGGGTTTACGGGCGAGCGTCAGGGTGGTCCGCAGGTCGAGCACGACGGTGCCGCCGAAGTCGTCGACCACCTGACCGAGCAGGTCGAGGCCGCGCTGCTGCAGTTCGGGCGGCCGGGTCAGGAAGGGCCCGAAGGTGCTTACCAGGGCGAGGTAGCGGTCCCGGGTGAGCGGCAGGTCGTGGCGGAAGCGTTCCACGCAGACATCGGTGAACTCACCGCTCGCCATCACGTCGTGGTACATCCAGTCCGCCGGCCGCTCCTTGACGGTCGGGTCGAGCGCGTCGAGCGCCGACCGGATCGCTGCGGCCTGCCGGGCGTCCGCGTAGCTGTACCGGTGCCCGAACAGTGCGAGGGCCCCGCCCACCGCGAGGGCGTCGCGTGCCCGCGTGTTGCGGGTGGCCGGGTCCAGCCAGTGCCAGGCCATGGCGCAGGCCAGCACGGCGACCCCGTCGGGCGGCGGAGTCCACTGCTCGAACGTGCCGAGATAGACCTGCGCCTGCGGAAACTTCACACTGAGCCGGCCGGCCATCCGCGGGTCCGGCTCGATGCACGTCATCGGGACGCCGATGGCAGCAAGAATCTCGGTGCCCTTGCCCGTGCCGGCGCCGATCTCGGCCACCGAGCCGGGAACGCCACCGTGGTACGCGACGATGGCGTCGGCAACCCCGGCCGGATAACCGGGCCGTACCTTCTCGTACAGATCTGCCACCGATCCGAAGACTTCCATGACGACCTCTCTGAGTGGCGGGCTCAACTTCATATACGCTGCCGTACATGGCGAAGGTAACTTCCCTGTACGGTGGCGTATACTGCAAAGTGAGGTGAGTCACATCAAGTTCGAGACGCGGACTCCGCGGAACCGATGGATCGAGGCCGGCTTGGAAGCGCTCGCGGCCGGCGGCCCCGAAGCGGTACGCGTCGAAGCGCTGGCCAAGCGGCTCGGTGTCTCGAAGGGCGGCTTCTACGGATTCTTCGCCGACCGCGACGCGCTACTGACGGCCATGCTGGACACCTGGGAGCGAGAGAGCATCGACGAGGTGTTCGAACGCGTCGAACGCGAAGGCGGCGACCCGAAGACCCGGATCACCCGCGCCGGCCTCCTCACCTTCTCCAGTGACCGGCTCCTCCCGATCGACCTGGCGCTGCGCGACTGGGCCCGCCGCGATCAGGCGGTCGCCGATCGCCTGCGCCGGGTCGACAACCGGCGCATGGATCTACTACGGGAGATGATCGGCACGTTTTGCGACGATCCAGCGGAGGTGGAGGCCCGCAGCGTGCTCGCGTTCTGCCTCCTCATCGGAGAACACTTCCTCGCCGCCGACCACGGCGACCGCACCCGGGCGCAGGTGCTACGCCGCGCCGGCGATCTCATCCTCGACCGGCACCCGGACGACGACACAGGTGGCAGTCTTCCCGAACTGAATCTGGACCGCGACCGATGAGTACCGGCGGTGATCGGGGCGCCCGGGCAGGCGGCGAGGTTGGTGACATATCCGTTGATCCCGGCCGGTGCGCACGCCTCGCTTCGAGGGCCCGGTTCACGGACACGGGAGATCGGCATTCGCCGATTAAATCCACCCTCCCACCCTGCGGTGGAAGATGGTGGAGCCGAGGGGACTCGAACCCCTGACCCCCACACTGCCAGTATGGTAACGATTCTGTCACGCCATACCGCAGGATGCCGACAGGTGCTTTGAGCAGGGAAAATTCTCTACGTCAAATCACGCTCCCTGTCGCCACATGTCGCGCAATGATGGCTATTTGATCTTGGGCTGTGACCACCAATGTGACCACACTCAGTGTGGGAGGCTTCGTGCCACCCCGTCCGCCAACCACTGCCCGCACCAGCGAAGCCGTTCACTACGCCGGTCGTACACCACTTCCATGGACGCAACCCGGGTGGTGATGCTGTCTGAGCCTTCGACCTCGACTGTTTTCCCGGTGCGGAGGCGTGATGTCCCCCGCTACGGTTGCCGATGTGCCAGCGGGACCATCGAGCAAGCCGAAGCGTCATCACTACGTTCCCCAGGCGTACCTTGCCCGGTTCGGCCGGGATCGACAGATAGCCGTTCGGCGGCGTGGGACGCCCGGTCATTACGTCACCAACGTGAAAAACGTGGCGTTGGAGACGAACTTCTATCAGACGACGAAGGCAGACGGTCAAACCTCGGTGGAGGTGGAAACCTGGCTGGCTGAGGTCGATGGCATGGCCGATCAGGCAATCGCTGATGTCCTGGCCGCCGGTGAGCCACCTCGGCCGGGAACGCCGGAGCGGTTCAACCTTGCTGCGGTGCTCGCGATCCAGATGACCCGCACGCCGGAGACGCGAGAGCGGGTGCTGTTCACCGACCGGCTCGCGAGGTACGCGAATGGCGACGAGGTTTCTCTCGACCTCGTCCGGAGGTTTCTCGCCGAGAAACACCTGGGGTTCGACCCGCGCGACGGTGAGGTGCAGGGAGCCTTCGACATGTACCACGCCTCCCACTTGATGAGTGATGGGGAGGTCACGAAGGATGACGCCATCAATGTCGCTCTGCGCACGGCCCCAGACGTCGCGGTTCCTCTTGCGATGAAGCGGTGGACGTTGGAGGTTGCCCGCAAGCCGAAGTTCATGACCTCCGACTCCCCACTCGTTCTCTGGCGTCCACGGACACCACGTGATGCCTTTGAGGGAGTCGGCATAAAGACGGCGCATGAGATCAGGTTTCCGCTCGACACCGGTCACCAACTTGTGCTTGTCGACCTGGAGAACGCCCGGCCGACGACGGTGCGCGTCGAACCTGATCGGGTTCGCCAGTGCAACGCGGACCTGGCCAGCGCATGCCACACCCTCATAGTGGGACATCCGGACCGGACCCGTCAGTTGACGGAGTTGAAACTGGCGCGGCGGCGGCCGGTTCTCCGGTTCAACACGGGTCCTTTCTACGAGAGGAACAGTGCCGGCGAAGACGTCTACACCGGCGAGGTCTTACATGCATGGGTGCAGCGGCATGATCAGGTGGGCGCTTGACGCGCGCTGGGGCCAACGATCCCGGATGAGTTGTGTCGGGGTGAGCCAGCCAGTCACCGACGATGTCCCTCAGCAGCGGTACGTTCCGGTGGCCGCTGCCCGTGGCTGGCTTCCCGCACGCTGATCAAGGCGCGCATGGCCGAGGGCTGTCTTCCGGTGATCGTTGATGCTGCTACGCGTGCTGCGGAGGTCAGCAGTCGGTGCCCGGTGTTGTCGAGTGGCCGGTCGAGGCCGCTCGTTTCCAGTACGGTCGCCAACGCGCTGCGGCGGGTTTCGTCCATCTGGGCGCTGAGCGGATGTTCAAGGGCGTCGCGGGCGGCGTAGCCGTCCTCAGCGTCCAGCGTTGCCCTGGTCAGTTGCTCGCCGACAGAGGTAACGAAGTCTTGGTCGTTATCCCCGGCGTCGATGATCGACAGGGCGAGCCTGGTGGTGAAGACGGTTGTTCCCGCGTTCTTGGGTAGTTGCAGGTACGGGTGGATCATCGTGTCGCGGTGGGCGGCGGGCAGCGGTTGGTTCGGGCTCGGCACCAGGCGGTGAGGCAGGCGTTGACGGCGGCTTCCCAGGGTTCGCCGGGTTCGGTTTCGGTGAGGAGCTGCCGTGCCGCCTGGTGCTGGCCGGCGACGAGGCGGGCGATCACGGCGACTTGGCGGCCGTCGAGCATACGCTGGCCGATACCATTCCGTCGCCGGAGGTGGTCCTCGGCATCGGTCCAGCGGCCGGCGCTGGTGAGTGCGCGGCTGCCGTCGGCGAGGCAGACGCCGTACAGCCAGCGGGTCAGGTCTCGGTGGTTGTCGGGTTCGGCGGTGTGGATGGCGGCGGGGACGGTGATCCCGTCAATGACGATGTCGGTGCGAGTGCGGATCGCCTCGAACAGGCTGGTGATCAGGAAGTGGCCGGTGTCGCTGTCGCCGGCTCGGATTTCGAGGCGGGCCAGGTTCACCAGGGGTTCCAGTCCGTGACAGGCGTTCGCGGGGTCGAGAGTTTCCGAGCTCTCGTGCAGCCAGGCCAGGGCGTGGCGGTGGCGCCAGGTATGGGCCAGTTCGGGCCCGCTCAGGCGGACAAGGCCATCCCGCTGGAAGTCGCCAGCAGACTCGCGTTCATCCGCTTCGAGTTCTGTCTCCAGTTCGTGATCACATTGGCGCTCCGGCTGGCCGAGGCGGACTCTCACCTCGCACCGTCAGCCTGGCTCACCGACCGAAATTGGATACGACGCAGGCGCGGATGCGAGCCCTTGTCGCTGGAGCGCCGCCGGTTATCCGGTTGTCGCCGGGCGCAGAATGGTTGCATGAGCATCAAGATCAAGGCGCTGTGGTGGCGGTCAACCGTCCGCCGCAGCATCGGTGCAGAGGAGGCGATGCGGGGATGACCACCGCGGAGCAGAGTCCTCCCTCTCGTTTCCTGCCCGAACCGGCGGCGGTCGTTCGGGACATGGTGAAGAAGGAGCACCGCCGCAACCTGGCGATGCCCGTGACGGTCCCCGACGAACGCGGACGGTTCGCGCCGGCGCTGCTTCCCGAGGTCTTCCCGGTCGTCGTGGATGCGAACGCCCTCCGGGATGACCTGCTGCGAGTCGCCGCCGGCAAGCCCCGCACGTTGATGTTGAACGCCGCCAACGGCGGCGTGCTCCGTCTCTTCTGCGCGCCGCACGTCCTGCACGAGGTCGAACGGCACCTGGTGGAGTGGTCGGCGCAGAGGAGCCTTGATCCCGGTGTCGTCCGAGCGGCGTGGCAGGACAGCATCGCGCCCCTGCTCCGGTGCGTGGAGGTACCTGCCGGGCTGACGACCGTGGCCGAGCAGCAGCGTCTCGACTACCTCAACCAGCCGCCCACCGTCAGCAGGTACTGCGATCCCGACGACGTCCCCACCGCAACCCTGGCGATCCTGTTGAACGCCGCACTGCTGAGTAAGGACCGAGCACCGTTGCGGGCGGTCTACGGGCATCCGTATGACCACGTCGCCCACGCTCAGTGGCAGAGCGAACTGGGTGCCGTCGGCGATCTCGGCCCGCTCGGACGGTTCGTCCACGCATTTGAATCACTTCTCGGCCTGGCCGGCTCCGGCGTCTTCCACGGGATCGTCGCTGCTGCTCGCCGGGTGCCGTGGCCGTGGCTGGTGGTCGGCACGCTGGCTACCGCCGGCGCGGTCAGTTACCTCGTCGCCCCCGAGGCCAGGGCCAAGGTGCAGGCCGCGTTAGGTACCGGGCTGTCGTCCGCCGCTGTCACCGTTGCAGAGGTCCTGACGCAACGTGATGCCGCACGGAGGCAGTTCGAGACGCTCCAACCAGTTCAGCCCGACAGCGACGAGATCACAGGGCACCGCGGTCCTTCGGCTGCCCTGGCGAGGGCGTGCCTTTACCGTTTGGCGCGCAGCCCACACAGTGACCAGAGCGCACGAGACCTCACCGCTCTACTACGGCACACGGACGATGTCACCGTCGGCGAGGCGAAGGTGCGTGCCACGCTGCGTGCCCTCGACGCCTTCGCCGAGCCGTGTCGCGGCCGTTTCCAAATCGGGCAGCCGGCCCCGCTGCATCTTGGCTGATGAAGCCTGTGCCAGTCCCAAGGAACCGCTATGGCCCTCGTTCGTCGCTACCGGATGACGGCGGCGGCCCGATGCCGGCGAGGGCGGTTGGCGACTCGCCACCATTCGTCTGCGCGCCGCGCGACGGCAACTTCGCTGGCACAATGGCGGTGCTCGCAGGCAAGGGTGTCGTGTTCGACAGCACCGACGATCACGTGCCTGTCTCCGTCAAGTCGGAGCCGGTCACCGGCGTCGAGCAGCCGTTTGAGGGCACGGTCGAGGCTGCGGCGGGAGGTGTGCCGGGAGACCAGGCGATCCAGGTCGACGTCGGCGACCAGAGTGCTTCCGCCGTTGTCACGATCGCGGTACGCCACCTCGGAGAGGACCTGGAACTCGCTTCCGCGGAAACCCAGACACATCAGGTGGCGGATCACGTAGGAGAGCATGCTGATCGGCATCTTCTCGGGCATCGGCTCCGGGATCAACGCTGCCTCCTTAAATCGGCTACGACGATCCTGGCAGGGCCGGACACGACAAGGCTGCAGGCCCGAGTCGGCCCGAACCAATTTCACACTCCCCGGTGACCAGTCCTGGCCTGGCAGGCGGGGACCCAGGGCGGCAGAACGACGAACTGGCCGGGCCATGATCGGCTGAGTACAGCGTCGTCCCGTACGCTTCGCCGACCCGTGGTACCCGTTGGCCTCCCGCGCTTCACTGGTTCTGAGACGCCCGGCATGCTGACAGCGGATTTCAAACCGGCCTCCGTGTGGGCGAGGAACTTGATGGTGAGCGGGATGCGACCCGCTGGGATGGGAGCGGCAACGATGCAGCTGGAGGTCTCGCCGGCATCTGGGGAGCTGGAAACCCGGCCCGATGTGATTGGCTATACCTCCGTGCTTCTGGCTCGGGAGGAACATCGCCTGTTTGCTCTTCTTGACCCGGATGATCCAGACGGCGCGGGCCGCGCACACTTCGAGGCGGCCGTGCGGCGTTACCTGGGTCAGCTGGAGTCGGCGGTTTACGACCGGACGGACCGGCTGCTGGGACTTCGCAAGATCGCTCCGCTCAGCGTGTCGGTCCGCAACGACGACGGTGCCCTCATCCAAGGCGCGCAGGTGACGATCCGTCTTCACGCTCATGGTCAGCAACAACTAATCCAGGCTGATCTTGATGAGGACCTTCTGACGGAGATTCCAATCCCACCGTCTCCTCCCGGCGGCGTAGCCGCGTCCCCACTTCACAAGCGGGCGGCTGCATGGACTCCGGGAGAACGAACAGCGCCGCACGCTGACCCCTTCGACCGGGCCGCAGACTCCGTACATCGCGGGCTGCGCAACGTCGTCGAACCGGCTCTCATCATCGCGACCCCGAAAGACGAGCGCCTGATTGAGCTGGTCTACCCCGAGGTCGATCTCCGGCCCGGTCAGATCCTCCTGCTGCCAGATGTCGCGCTTGACCTGCTAGAAACCGTCAATGAATGGTGCGAGGCTACCTGGACGGTGACCGCCCGCAACCACCCCGGCATCGTCACCGGCCGGTTCGAGTTGTTCACTGTCGCCGACCCGTACGCCCTCGCTCGCACCTGGCCAGCCGCAAACGTGTCGCCCGCTCACGGCTCCCGCGCACGCGCCGGTTCCGACTACCCACCAGGCAGCGGCGCCCGAGAGCCGATCTGCGGAATACTCGACGACGTGAATCCCCTGCTTCTCGCCGCCGGCGGCGAGCTGCCGTCGACGAAACTTCGCCAGCGGCTCTGGAACGCGGTGCGAGAGATCGGCGCGCTACACGATGAGGCCCTCGATGACGACCCGCAGGCCGCCGTTGACCGGCTGGTTGCGAAGTACCGCGTACCCGATACGGCGTACCGCGGCGACCCGACGGTCGCGGCCCCGGTGCGCCAGCGCAGGGAACAGGTCCGCGACTTTCCCCATCCCACCCGCATGGTGAACAGGGTCGTACAGGACTACGAGGTTGCCGTCGACTTCGACGGCGACGCCGGTCTCGTGCGAGCCTCGCTCGCTACGTGCGCCCACGAACCGCAGTGGCAGGTGCGGGGCAGCCAGATCCGGGCGGTGTTCACCGCCGACGTCACCATGCCGGGAAGCAAGTTGGAGCGGTGGATCAGGGAGCGTGCCGCCGACGCTGCCGCTCATCTCGACAACGCCCGCCGGGACCTCGCCCGCTACCACGACGAACTCAATGCCGCGGTGGAGGACCTCGTGCCCAAAATGCTGGCTGTCCGGCTCGCCGGCCAACGGCAACGCGAAGAACTCACCCTCACCTTCGCGTCAGCATCCATCAACGAGCGGGACGGTGAGCCCTCCGTCGGGGCCGACGCGGCCCGGACCCCGCCCGGGCCCAGCACCGATCCGGAGATGCTCTTCGAGGAGGTTCTCAAGACGCTGGAGTCCTCGGCAGAGGTTCTGGCGGCTCATACCCCGCTCGTGCAAGCACTCGACACCGAGGAACTGCTGCGCTTCCACCTCATACTCTTCCTCCAAGGCCGACATCCCGAGCCGTATCTCTTCACCGCAGAGACGTTCCACGGCCAGGGCAAGGTCGACATCGCGGTGCACTGGAACGGTCGGCTCATCGGCGTTGTGGAGTGCAAGGTCTGGCACAGCGAGCGGCAGTTCCGCGAAGGCATCGACCAGGTACTAAGCTACCTCACCCCCAACGACACCCGAGTCGCCTACGTCGTGTTCATCAAGCAGCAGACCGTCACCTCGATCGTCGACGTCCTCAAACACACGATGCTCAACCACGCAAACTGCGCCGACACCGAGAGTCCGACCGGCTCCAGAAGGTTCACCTTCGCATTTCACGCCACCGCCGACCCCGGACGGCCTATCACGATGGATTTGCTCCCGATGCCCTTGGCCACCAGCGCTACCGGAAAATCGACCGATCGAGGGCTCCGGCGGCGACCCCCACCGGGAGGCCAAGGCCGCGGCGAGACAAGCTGACCGAAGCGCATCACCACCAGGCCGGATGCCGCAGCTCAGGATCAGGGTGCTGGGCGAGACGCGTGTAACCTGCGACCTAGCGTCGGCAGATGCAGCAGGTGGAGGAGAGAACCGTGCACGACCGGTGTCGACGATTGCCGCAACTGGTTGGGGCAGCGTCCCTGATTGGATCGGTGGCATCGAAACCGCCGCCGTGACCATCCTGCTCACCATCGGCTGGTGGGGCAAAAGCCGACACCGGCGACACGACCAGGAGCGCCAGTCAGCCGTCGCGATCCGGCAACTCCTACTGGACATCGAGGACCTGTACGCGGCGATGAGCCCGAACCCTGTTGTCTAGCCCCGCCCACAGCCCCCGGAGGTCGGAGGGACGGCACCGGGCGAAGATTCTCGTATCCGTAGCGATGAGGCGGTAACCCGAGGGCGCAGCGTCGCGACGCGTGGTGTGGGTGCCGTCAGTACGGGAACGTCGTTTCGTCGATGCCTATCAGGTCCCAGGACGCCGTGACGATGAGGTCGTTGTCGTTCGAAACCTGCGCGCGGTCCGGCGACCATGCTGTGAAGCGTTCGCCTTCGGGAGGCTGGATCGTGTATTTCCTCGCTTGAGGGCCGGCCTCTGGTGCGTCGCCGTGTTCCGCCGCGACCATGTCCGGGTGACGCATAAGGATAGCCGGGGTAGGCACAAGGGCACCACCCACGTCGACCGTTCCGGCTGCGGTGAGTATGACCTGTGGCGCATTGCCCTCCGGCGCCGTGACCGTTACAGGATGTCGCATGGCACGCACGATCTGCCCCTCCCATATCAGGCGGGCGCGGCGCAGGCGCACGCGGTCCCGGTCGTCGAACCGCCCATTGCAGGGATCGAGGGTCTGCCCTGTGAGGCGCTCGATGGCGACGATGTCAGCGACTGTCTCGGCAAGAACTTCGAGTTCGCGAACCTGGTCGGCCGAGAACGCCGATGGCCGCAGCGTAACGATCTTCTCGTCGCGCACCTCAAACGTCATCGATTCGACGCGGTGGAGTTGGATCAGCAGAAGTGTGGAGGAGAGCTTGAGCTCGTTCGTCGAGTCGAACGCTTTCCACCCGAGGAAGTGGGCATCGATCATCTGCTCGCCTTCGACATCGAAGGCGAACTTGAAGATGACGCTGCCGGCAACCAGCACGTCCCACTCTGCCGAGGTCTCCTCGGCCATCCGCCGTGAGACTGCCGCGTCATACGACGCGATCCTGACCCCTTCACCGTCTTCAAGTACGACACGGACATGATTCGTGGGGTCCTGGCGGAGCAGGTCTGTGACGGTGAAGCGGCTCCATTGCTTCCCGAATCCCAGAGAGTTCCGAAGGTCCGGAGCGGAGGCGCCGACAGGAGCGACGAATGCTTGTGCCTCCTGTACGAACTCGGTAGCTCCGATTACGACATCGTCGTCCCAGGCCGAACTGGCAACCGAGAGCACGCTGCTGTCTCGTAGTGACTGGACCAATCGCAGGGTTTCGACGGTCAAGGCGGCCAGGTGCGAGAACAGGCGCACGGCGGCTGCGTATCGCTCGCGCAGCGGGAATGCAAGCGCCTCCCGTTTCGGCCCCGTCGCGTCTGCATGAACGAGATCCGCGTACAACCAGGCGGCGGCGAGCTGGGTATCGGAGACCATATTGGTCGCTTCGGTGCCGTCAATCCGCGCCGATTGCAGCGCGTACGCCTGCGCCTGCGTCCCCTGGATTTCAGCAGCCTCCCACGCTCGTCGAAGCTGCTGCAGCCGCTCCCGATACGGATCGTCGCCCTGGCGATCGCCGAGCAGGCGGTCAATCGCGGTGAACACCTTGACGTAGTAGACCGGCTCGGACTTCACCGTTAGCGGTCGAACACGCGAGGCGAGCGACTCGAAGACCTCCTCGTGGTCAGGCAGGCGCCGCCTGATCGACATCCTGCCAGAGATATCGATGTGGGCCTGGAACTCGCCTCTCGCGTGATACAGCAACTCATCCCAATCTTGGACGAGCGAATGCGCTTGAACCCTCCGAGCACGCAGTACAAAGCGCCCCAGCAGCTCCTCGTCACTGATTTGGGTCACGCCGCTGACTGTCTTCTGCTGATGGTTGCGACGTAGCAGGTGCGGCGGCGGCTTCCAGCGCGGCGGCAACCGCCTCGAATTCGGCTAGGGCGGCGGTGAGGTCCTCGACGATTTCTCTGGCGATGACCTCGGGTGCTGGGAGATTGTCCATTTCCTCCAGCGAGTCGTCGCGTAGCCAGGTGATGTCGAGGTTGACCTTGTCCCGGGCGAGCAGTTCGTCGTACGTGAAGGACTTGAACCGCTCGGTCTCGACGCGCTCGGCTCGGGGCTTGCCCGGTAGGTAGCAGGCGACGAAGTCGTCGAGGTGGCGGCGGCGTAGCGGGTTCTGTTTGAGGGTGAAGTGCTGGTTGGTCCGCAGGTCATATATCCACAGGCGGTCGGTCCAGGGCCGTTCGGCGGCGGGCTTCTTGTCGAAGAACAGCACGTTGGCCTTGACGCCTTGGGCGTAGAAAATGCCTGTGGGCAGGCGCAGCATGGTGTGCAGGTCGAAGTCCCGCAGTAGCCGCTTTCGCAGGATCTCCCCCGCTCCGCCCTCGAACAGCACGTTGTCCGGCAGGACGACGGCGGCGCGGCCGTTGATGTCGAGGATCGTGGCGATGTGTTGGACAAAGTTGAGTTGCTTATTCGCGGTAGTGACGACAAAATCCTGTCGCTCGATCTCCCGCTCCTCGCGGGCCTCCCGGCCGTCCGCGCCGACCATAGTGAGGGACGACTTGCGGCCGAACGGCGGGTTGGATAGCACTACCGAGTACCGCTGGCCTGGGTCGGCGATCAGCGCGTCCTTGACCTCGATGATGCTGTCGCCGGTCGGGGTGCCAATGCCATGCAGCAGCAGGTTCATCGCGGCGAGCCGCGCGGTACCGTCGACCAGCTCGACACCGTTCACGAAGGTGTCGCGTAGGTGGGCTCGCTCGGTTGGCGTCAACGTCTCAGCATCGCGGGAGGCGTACTCGTGCGCTGCCAATAGAAAGCCGCCGGTGCCGGCGGCCGGGTCGACGACAGTGTCACGGACGGTCGGCGCAATGCAGTCGACCATCGCTTGGATCACCGCACGCGGCGTGAAGTACTGGCCGGCGCCGGACTTGATGTCCTCCGCGCCCTTGGAGAGCAGTTCCTCGTACGCGTCGCCCTTGATGTCCGTGCCGGCGGCCGACCAGTTCTCCTTGTCGATCAGGTCAACGATTAGCCGCTTCAGCTTGGCCGGGTCCTGGATGCGGT
This sequence comes from Micromonospora sp. WMMD1082, assembly GCF_029626175.1. Taxonomy (NCBI): domain Bacteria; kingdom Bacillati; phylum Actinomycetota; class Actinomycetes; order Micromonosporales; family Micromonosporaceae; genus Micromonospora; species Micromonospora sp. WMMD1082. The sequence goes on from NZ_JARUBM010000002.1 coordinate 797,222, forward strand.
TCTGCGCCTTCCGGTAGATCGTGCCGAGCGTGCCGGGCTGACGGGCCAGGTCTTCGAGGATGTGCCGGTAGGTAACCTCCAGGTCGTCGCCCTCGGCGTCCAGCAGCCGCTGCCACGAGCAATGCGGCGGCACGATCCGCTCCGGGTTCAACGGCCGGGTCTCGCGTTCGTGCGCCATCTTGAGGAACAGCAGGTACGTCAGCTGCTCGGTGTACTCAACCGTGCCGACTCCGTCGTCACGCAGCACATTGCAGTACGACCACAGCTTGTCGACCAACCGCCGCGCGTCAGACACCCGCCATCTCCTCAACCAGGTCCATGTCACTTGCCCTTCCCGTCAACTGTCCCGAGAACGCGGCGTCGAGCAACGACCGGCGCAGGGAGGCAGACCGCATCGCCGCTACAGCGAGACCTCGGGTCAGCTGCTTCTGCGCAAGCCTGAGTTGGTCCAATCGAGCACATACCTGGGATTGCCGATCGCGGTTAGGTACCGGCAGGACGACGCTCTCCAGATGCTTCTGATTTACCTTGTATATCCCAGCGGTCGTCCGGGCCAATGACTCGATCTGTCGCCGAACAAGTGGGGAGTTCCACACGACTGAGAGGAAGTCAGGCAGTACTCTACTTTGGTCGACGCGTAGGCGGATCAGTGTATCCGGAAAGGCAACAGGGTCCGGCTGGTCACGCACTAGAGCGCCGCGCCCGACAAGCCGCAGGCTACCGTTACCGCGGGCCACCATGAAGTCGCCTTGTTGCACCAGGAATGGCCGCGCCTCGTCGAGAGTCCACGCGCCTGGCTTGCGTTCACTTAGCTCAACTCGATCACCCTTGAGGGCAGTCAGGCGTAGCACCGGAAAGCCGCCTTCACTCGTCGGCACAGAACGACCGTTCGACAACGGCGCTGCGAGTAGGCTCCTCAACGCAACCCTTGGCGATGAGGCTACCGCCTCATCCACCAGCAATGCCGACGTCACCATTGCTTCACATCGCGCCGATGCGGCGGCAAGGCAGTTCTCGGCTACGTTAAGTCGCGAGAGATGGTATTCGAGGATTTCGACGATCGGCAATTGTTCTTCAACGGGTGGTACCGGCACGGGGAAGGTCCGAACCTTGGACAGGCTAATCGATGCCAGATTCACGCTTTGTTTGCCGTTGAGCTCAAACCATTTGTGCGCAACCTCGTTGGCATACCAGGCAAGGAGCTTCGGATGAAGTAGCCCGTCTCTGATCCGCGCTCTAAATACATGGTTCTGATGAATGCAGCCTGGGATTTGTCCTTGCCAAACCCATCCGCGCCCGAGCTTGTCTCGATCGCCACCTTCGTTAAGGAGCACGTCGCCTGATTGCAGTTCGAGTTGAGCGGCCTTTCGTGGCGGAACTCGGATGGTAGCGACGCTGGAGAGGTCAATCCGACCACGCTGGACGTTGGCCACCCGAAGGTAGGGCACTTCAACCAGATCTGGGCGGCTTTGGAGTTTGCTGTCCTTGGTCACCCCGCCGACGACGTCGGCGATTTCACCCAACGCTGCCCAGCGCCACCTGGGGGGCAGGTCCGTCACGCGGTCAGCTCCGTGTTGAGTTGGTCGATGAGGGCGGCGGTGTTGGGGCCGAGGTCGCGGATGGCGCCGTCGAGGCCGCCGCGTTCAGTGAAGGGGGCGTTGTCCAGGTCATCGGGGCTGATGCCCGCCGACGCGGCGATCACTTCGACCATGCGGTCCAGCCACCATCTCTCCGTCTCGGTGAACGTCACCCCGGCCTGCTCCTGCTGGCGCAACCAGCCGGCATACCGCTCACGGATCTTCTCCGCGTAGGGCACGAGTTCATTATCTTGCCCGATGGTGTACCGGATCAGCGACACCAGGTCGGTGAGGGTGTGCCGGTCACTGTGCCGGACACGGCCAGCCTCGATCGCTTGGTGGGCGGCCCAGATGAGGTCGATGGTCCAGTTGCGGGGTGGCCGCTGGATGCGTTCGGCGAGCTCCTTGATGTCGGCAAACGCGATCCGCCGCTCACGCGCCTCCATCAGTAGCTGGATCGCGGTGATCTCGTCGCGGTGCTCGTCCAGGTACGCCCGCCAGGACTCGACTATCGACCGGGCACGGGAGGTGTCGACCACTCCGTAGGCGTCTTCGAGCACGTCGACGCTGACCTCGTCGATGATCCGGTCGTGGGTACGGCGTAGCTCCAGAATCCGCTGCCGTAGCTGCGGGTTCGCTGCGACAGGGCGTACCGCGGTGTCGAGCAGGTCTTGGACGGCGGCTTCGGGATCTGCGGCGCCGGCGATGGCGCGGGCTTGAGTGTCGGGGTCGACGGCGTCGACCAGGCCGCGGACGATGTCGCGGACCGATCCACCGGCGACGGCGTCGAGTTCCGTGCGCTCGTCGGGCGTGAGTTGCAGTTCCAGTGCGGCCAGGCGGGAGGCGAGGGTGGCGGTTTCGGCCTCGGTGAGGGTGAGGGTGGCGGCCTTGTCGAGCAACTGCTTGAGCGAGATGCCCTTGTCCCGGTTCAGGGGTGGGTCGACGAAGTCGTGTTCGGTGACACCGACGGCGTCGACGATGACGAACCGGGTCTTCTGGGTGGCGTCGGGGGTGACTGCCTGGAAGTCGGCGGCGGCGATGGTGCGGGCGCCGCGGCCCTTCATCTGTTCGAAGTACGCCGCGGAGCGCACGTCGCGCATGAAGAACACGCATTCCAGTGGCTTGACGTCGGTGCCGGTGGCGATCATGTCGACGGTGACCGCGATGCGCAGGCTCGCCGAGGTGCGGAACGCCTGGAGTTGGCCCTTGGGGTCGCGGGCGCTGTAGGTGATCTTCGCGGCGAAGTCGTTGCCCTTGCCGAACACCTCGCGGACGGTGGTGACGACCTCCTCGGCGTGCGCGTCATCCTTGCAGAAGATCAGTGTCTTGGGGACGGTGTGCCGGTCGGGGAAGATCTCGGTGAACAGCTTGTCCCGGAACGTTTCCAGCACCAGGCGGATCTGCGAGGTGGCGGTGACTGCCCGGTCGAGTTGCTTGTGGGTGTACTCCAGGTCCTCGTCCAGGGTTTCCAGGCGTTGGACGCGGGTGCGGCGATCGACCTTCGGCACAACAGTGCCGGCGTCGATCTTCGAGCCCTGGCCGCTGATCTGGGTCTTGATCCGGTACAGGTCGAAGTCGACGTTGACGTTGTCGGCCACCGACTGCGGGTAGGTGTACTCCGACACCAGGTTCTGCCGGAAGAACCCGAAGGTCTGCTTGCCTGGGGTAGCGGTCAGGCCAACGGTATGAGCGTCGAAGTACTCCAGCACCCCACGCCACACCCCGTAGATCGACCGGTGCGCCTCGTCCACGATCACCAGGTCGAACGTCTCCGGCGGCATCCCCGCGCTGTAGACGACGCTGACCGGGGCGTCAGGCACATACCCGTCGAGTCCCGGGTCGTCGCCCTCGGGAGCGGTGTCGCCAGCGAGGACCTTGTAGACCCGCTGGATCGTGGAGATCACCACGCTGGAGCTGCCCAGCATGCCGGCGCTGGTGAGCTTGTCGACGTTGTACAGCTCGGTGAACCGCCGCCCGTCGTCCGGGGTGCGGTAGTTCTGGAACTCGGCCAGGGTCTGGTCGGCCAGGTTGTTGCGGTCGACCAAAAACAGTACTCGGGTGAACCCGCCGTGCTTAAGCAGCCGGTAGCACTCCGTCACCGCCGTGTAGGTCTTACCCGCACCGGTGGCCATCTGCACCAATGACCGATCGAACCGCTGCTCGGCCAGCGAACGCTCGACACCCTCAATCGCGGTGATCTGCGCCGGCCGAAGTGGAGCGACGTTCAGCGGTGGCAGGTGACGAACCTTCGCCCGCCACGTCGGCCGTTTCGGATCGGCCTCCGCGCCACGGACGATCCTCGCCAAGGCGCCGGGCTGCGGAAAGGCGAAGATCCGCCGCGCCCGGGGCTGCGGGTCGTAGCCGTTGGTGAAGTGGGTCTCCGAGCCGCTGGCCTCGAACACGAACGGCAGCCGCCCGTCGCGGGTCAGCGCCTTCAGCCGCACCGCGGGCGGCAGGCCCTCGGCGTACATGGCCGACTGCCACTCCACCCCCGACAGCGGCGTCCCTTCCGGCTTGGCCTCAATCACGCCGACGACCCGCTGGTCGACATACAGCAGGTAATCGACCCGACCATGGCCCTTCGCCATGATGGCCTCACGAACGGCCACACCCGTGCCCACGAAGAGGTTGATCTCGGAACGGTCCTGCACGACCCAGCCGGCATCTCGAAGCTGCCGGTCGATCAAGACCCGGGCGCGCTGCTCCGCCTGGAGCCGAAGATCGTCAGCCATTGCCCCCACAGCCAGTAGAGGCTAGTCGATCAAACATACGATCCGCATCCTCCTCGTGACCGAGGATCACGGTTCGAACGGGTTCAGAGTGTGTGCCGGCGGGTCCAGGAGGGGCCTAAGCTTGCCATGGGCAGCCTGTCGTGGGCGAGTGTCGAAAATTCGTGTCGGAGGTGTTCGACATCGGCGCCAAGGCGTTGAGTGACGGATGCCACCGAGCACGAGGCCAGACACTCGGCGATCTTCGGTACCGCCTCACTGGAGGAGTTGATCCGCATGATCCCCACATCGCAGGCGCTCCACGACGCCAAGGGCACCAAGAGATAAGACCAACACGGTAGAAGAACCGACGGGTCCGGCGGGCTCGGCAGGCCAGCGAGCGGCGGCAGCATCTGTTCTGCCTTCGTGACTGGCTGACGAGTCACTGTCGGCGGATGCCGGCCGGTCGGCCGCCGGTTCCCCCGTCTCGGCGGCCGACCGGCCTCGGTGCCAGGTTCGCGGGCAGGCTACGGCGAGAAGGTCATCGTGATGATCGATCCACAACAGCTGCAGGACGCGAAGCAGGCACTCGGCCGAAGGCTTCGCGAGTTGCGGAAGGGGCACGGTCTCGTTCAGAAGGAGGTCGCGCAGCTTGTGTATAGCACCCGCAGTACGGTGGCGAATGTGGAGGCCGGCCGGCAGGTGGTCGATCGGGTCTTCTGGCAGCAGTGTGACACGGTCCTGAAAGCTAACAACGGGCTGCTTGACGCATATGACGCCTACCGTCGGTTGCAGGGGCAGTATCAGAAGGAGCGGTCTGAAACGGCGCTGCGGGCCCGGTGGGGCGCAGCCGCCGACGGTGCCCTTGACCAGAGGGCGAGTTCCGACCTCCAATCGGTTCATCCGCAATTCAACCCTGCCGAGCCGGTCGGCGGTGATCTCGCGTCGATGATCGCGTCCGCGCTCGGCGAGACTGACCGGGAGTCCAGAGCGGACCACACCATTCCTGCACCCGGCGGACATCATTTTCCCGGCGCGTCCGTCGAGGTGGAGGTGTACCCGGCGACCGACGATGGCCGGATCGTCGCGATGATCCCCCGGACTGACACTGATAGGCGTTGGCGACGTCCGCTCCAGCGCCGGATCGTCGCCGGGCGGGTTACCACGTCCACCGGCGACGGGCTGTTTGGCCTGGACTCCCGCCAAGCGTCACAGCGGCTGGTCGATATCGATGATGAAGTTCGCCTACTCATCCCCCGCGCCTACGAGCTCGACGCCATCACCGCAGCGGTGCTGTGGGCCGTGGCGAATCTGGACCAGTCGCTCCTGCTGGATGATGCCCGCCTGGACGCCTCTCGGACGGCTGCCGCCGAGTACAGCGGCCTTGTCCGGTCCGCAGTCAGCAGCGACATCGGCCAAGACCTGGAGATCGTGTCGCGGATGTGGCTCGGCTCGGCGTTCTGTGCCGACCACATCAGCCGACAGTGGGACGGTCTCACCGAGGTTCCCACCTTCTGGACGCGGGAACAGACCGGCGAGGAGGCCAGCACCTGGCTGCTCTTCGGGCACAAGCTGCGCTACCTGGAAGCGACCGCGACACGGTTCGCGACCGGTTCCCAACGGGCGACGAGGATGTTCTGCGTCCCGCGGTCCGCCGTCGAAGCGTCGACGGAGTCGCAACGAGTTCTGCTGCTGTTGGCGGTCGCGTTGATGGAGTCCTTCGGCATCGACGTCGCGATCACCAACGAATCCGAGTACGGCGCGCTACCTGGCCTCGTCCTCACCTCCCAGCGGGCGATCGTCGCGACCTGGATCCGCGCGGACGGCGTATGGCACGTCGACGTCACCTGTCAGCGTTCCGCCTTGGCCGAGTACCGCGACGCAGCAGGTTATGTGCGGGCGCACTCCGTCGTCGCCGCCGACACCGCTGGCTCGCGGCTGCGGGCCCTCGCCGACTACCTGGGTCTCGACTGGCCTCGGCTACGGGGCCGATGCGCTGAACTCGGTGCATGCGGGTTGGCCGGGATAGCCGAACCACGCAGCCGTCTGCTGTCCCTCGATGGTGTCGACCGGGCGTGCCGCTTCGTCGGCGCCCTGCCGTAATAGGCTCCCGGCACCACCACAATCGGCCGTGCGCTCTGGAAGGAACCCGGTGTCCTCAACTCCGGCAACGCCCACGCCACAGGTGGTGGTGTTCGGCCTCGGCGGCACCATCGCCATGACCAGCGGCACCGGCGGCGGCGCGGTCAGCCCTACCCTGACCGCCCAGCAACTCGTTGACGCCGTACCTGGCCTCGCGAACACGGGAATCGCGGTCGAGGTGGTGGACTTCCGCCGCCGACCCGGCGCGAGCCTCACCGTCGCCGACCTCACCGACCTGCACACCGCCGCAGCGCGGGCGCTGGCCGACGGCGCGGCCGGTGTCGTCGTCACCCAGGGCACCGACACCATCGAGGAAACCGCCTACCTGCTCGACCTGCTCCACCACCGACCCGAACCGATCGTCATCACCGGCGCGATGCGTAACCCGACCCTCGCCGGTGCCGACGGCCCCGCGAACATCCTCGCCGCCATCCACACCGCCGCCTCCCCACACGCGCGGGAGCAGGGCTGCCTCGTCGCTTTCGCCGACGAGATCCACGCCGCACGAGGGGTCACCAAGACCCACTCCACCAGCGGCGCCACCTTCCGCTCCCTGGACACCGGCCCCCTCGGCTACGTCCTCGAAGGCACCGTACGGATGCTGAACCGGGTGCCTTATCGGCTGACCGTCCCCGCGCCGCAGCGGGCAGACATCGCGACCGTTGCCCTGCACACCGTCACCCTCGACGACGACCCCACGCTCCTCGACGCCATCGGCCGGCACTGCGACGGCCTCGTCGTCGCCGGATTCGGCGTCGGCCACGTCCCCGAACCCCTCGTCGACACCCTCACCGACCTCGCCGGACGAATCCCCGTCGTCCTCGCCTCCCGCACCCCCGCCGGACCGACCCTCACCCACACCTACGGCTTCCCCGGCTCCGAGCAGGACCTCATCGCCCGCGGTCTCACCCCCGCCGGCTGGCTCCACCCCTACAAGGCCCGCATCCTGCTCCGCGCCCTCCTCGCCGCCGACACGAAACCACACGACATCGCGACCGCTGTCACCACAGCCGGCGGACTCACCGAACCCACCGCCTGGCCCTGGACCACCACCGCCATCAACGACGACCGGCCGGAAACGAGCCCGACCAATGCGTAGCCACGACCTGACCCCCGGCCGGATGATCGGCGTCGTCTTCGACCACGGCGACGACTTCTTCACCGCCCTCACCGGCGCCTGCCGCGCCCACAACCTCAGACAGGGCTACATCCCGATGTTCATTGCAGGCCTCAGCACGGCGAAGATCGTCGGCACCTGCCAACGCCTCGACAACCCCGACGCCCCCGTCTGGTCACACGTCGACCTCACCAACATCGAAGCCCTCGGCGGCGGCACCATCGCCTGGGATGACACCACCCAGACCATCACACCCCACATCCACATCACCGTCGGACTCAAGGAACACAGCGCCACCGCCCACACCAGCCACCTGCTGGACGCCACCGTCCAGTTCCTCACCGAAATGCTCATCATCGAGGTCACTGCGCCGACGATGCACCGACTGCCGAACCCCAACCTGCACAACGTGCCGCAACTGCACTTCGGCCAACAACCCACCACCGGTATCTAGCCCAGCAGTACAGCCCACGACATTGCCGGATGTCGGCGTGGCATTCCCAGCTCGCCACTACGACGTTATCGGCGGCTCCCATACGATGATCATCGTTGCGATGGGCAGCCCCGGCGTCTCGGTCGGAAGCTGCGGCAGCGGCACCCAGTCCACGCCGACCATAACCGAGCAGTCACAGGACAGGCCGTCATCACCCAGCCTCGGTTCACCGCCTGCCACCTGTACCGCGAAGCATGCGGTCAGGCCCGAGGGATAGGGCACGTCGAGCAGGTACCGGACAGCCACAGGTTGAAGGCCGACCTCCTCGACGACCTCGCGGCGTACGGCGTCCTCGGCTGTCTCGCCGATGCCGATCCCGCCGCCCGGCAGCGTCCAGTATTCCTGGCCATCGTGACGACCGGAAGGACCACGCCCACGCTCCCGCACCATCGGCACTCGGCCGTCGCGCACGATCACAGCCGCCGCACGTTGGCGCTGCGCCACTGCTATTTCACCCTTCCATGGGATCTCGCGCGGCTACACACTGGCAGTGGGCAGTAGGTGCGGTGGTGTGCCGCCGGTCTTGAGGAATGCGCCCGCTACCTGAATGGCCGTGTCTGGTCGCAGCCGGAGATGCTCGGCGGGGTATTCGGTGGGTACCCCGCCAAGGTCGAAGTGGAGTTCCTGGTCAGGTGGTGGCACTGTGCGGTCGTTGAGGTAGCCGCCGTCGTCGGCGATGTGTACCGCGAAGGCGTGGCTTCGGTGGCCGAGCCCGATCTGGACGCCGGGCGGCAGGTCGTCGGGGTCGTCGGTGATGTCGCTGAAGATCGTGACGACGACAGGCTCGCCAGCCTGGTGGATCTCGCGCAGGAGAGCTTCCAGAGCGTCGGGGTCGGTCAGGTCGACCTCGTGGCTATCGCGGTGGTCACCCCGGTCGTAGGTCCAGGCCACCTTCATGCGATCGCCTTTCCGTTTCCGGTGTAGGTACGCCAGTGGCGTACCTACCCGTCATCGTCGCGTACGCCGCAAATGCCAGCCGGTATCCGGTCGTTTCTGGTCAGTGGGGCCAGTCGAGTTGTGCCTCGGGCACGCCGACGTCGCGGGCGTAGGTGATCGCTTCCTGTCGCCCGGCGTCGTCGCCTCGGGGATAGGTGAAGACGCGGCCGGCGAACACGACCCAGCTGGTGCTGTCCGTAGCGTAGTCGGCGTACCAGCGTCCCGGGGACAGCGCGGCGGCGAGCTGGCGGGCGAGTTCGTCGCCCGCGTCGTCGGAACAGGTGAAGTCGATCAGTGTCCACTGGGAGGGCTGGTCGCCGGTGGCGCTCCAGGCAGGGAGGCGGTGGATACGCCGCAACGTCAACGGCACGTCGATCGTGGCGTTCAGGGCCAGGCTCTCGACGACAAGGGCACCCACGATAGGCAAGAGGAGTCACCGCCTGCGTTCTGGTGGCTAGGGCAGCGGCCAGCCTAGCCGCCTCGAACGAGTGTTCCAATTGCGGGCTTGGCGTGTCGGAGCGCCGACCCTCTTCGGCACGACGATTTCGGGCAAATGCACGGTAGTCGTGGACGGTTTCCGCAGTCGCCCCGGCGGAACCCCCGGGCTTCGGGCTGGTGCTGTCTGACCTCTCGGCACCAGGCACTCAGCTGATGATGCTGTGCTGGGTGTCGGGGACCTGAGGCAGCCAGGTGACCGCGGCGTCGCGGAAGGACTGGTTGACCGGGACGAGAAGGGGGTCGTCCTGGTCGTCCAAGGCGGTGAGGTTGATGCCGATGAGTGTGTCGCCGTAGTCGAACGCCGCCACCGAGCTGCCGCAGACGGCGCAGAAGCCTCGTCTTGTCTCGCCCGGGAACGTGTCGAACCACGTCGGCTCGTCGGCTTCTCCGGTCCAGTTCAGCCCTTCCAGTGGGAAGCTGACCCACGACTGGATCGGCCCGCCGGCCCGTTTCTGGCAGTGCGGGCAACTGCAGACGTGGGGGTAGTCGGGTTCGCCGCTCACGGTGAACCGGACCTTGCCGCACAGGCAGCCGCCGGTGCGGACCTTGGTGTCGATGCCAGGTTCAAACATTGCTTGGTTCCTCGCGTCGTGGGTCAATTGGACACCCCGCTCTGCTGTCTTGACGTTCTGCCGGATGCCTCGACGGCGCGAGGCAGGTCCCGAGCTGCGTAGCGGGTCATGGCCACTGCTGGTTGCGGTGCTTCAAGGTCGTCGAGGGCTGAGCCGGGTCGCCTATCAGCCCTTGCGCGCGGCCGATCCCGGCGTTCATTGGTGCTGCTGGTGTGGATCACTGTCTGCGGGTAGGGGTATGCGCCGACGCTTTGCCGGTATCGGGTCAAACGATTCGGGCCGGCCGGATCGGGCGTCACCAGAGGTGGAGTTGGTCGAGGAGGTGGGCCGCGCTGGGCAGGGGTGCGGTGGGCTGGCCGGTGATAAGCGTGTCGGGGAGTGGGATGTCGGTACGTAGGCGGATGGCGTCGCGCCAGGCGAGCAGCTCGGTCCACTGGTGGGTGATGGGGTGGCAGCGTGGGTTGCGGAGTCGGGGGCTGTTGGGGAGTTGGTCGAGGTGCCAGCCGTCGGTGAGGAGGTTGGCGGCGGTGGTGGGGCCGATGCCGCGGATGCCGGGAATGTGGTCGGCGAGGTCGCCGGTGAGTGCCCGGTAGTCCGGCCATTGGCAGGGGTGGATGCGATAGCGGTGGTGGATATCGGCGGCGGCGAAGGTGCGGCGTGGGGTGAGGACAGTGACGGTGGGCCGTAGGAGTTGGTAGAAGTCCCGGTCGCTGGAGTAGCAGATGACGGATCGGCCCGCCTGGACGGCGCTGGTGGTGGCGGTGGCGATGACGTCGTCGGCTTCCATCTGGTCGATCTCTGTCCAGCGGACGGCTGCGGCGTCGAGCGCCCGCTTGACGTCGGGCAGCGCGGCGATGGGGGTGTGGTCGGCGCCAGCGCGGTTCGCCTTGTAACCAGGCACGGTGGTGGCGCGCCGGGCGGAGGCGTGTTCGCCGTCGAAGACGACGACGAGTTCGTGGTCGGGTGCGTGGAGGCGGTGGGCTTTGCGCATGAGGGCGAGAAACCCGAACACGCCCGTCAGGTCGCGGGTCTTGTCGCGGCTGGTGATCCGGGCAGGGAATCCGAACCAAGCGCGGTAGAGCAGTTGGTGTCCGTCGACGAGGAACAGTCCGGTCACCGGTCCTCCCTGTGTGCGGGAGGGCTGGTGATGACGTGGACTCCCGGCCACCGCTGCGCCGGCTGGTGGCGGGAAAGCCGCTCGTAGGAGGTCTGTTCGCTGACTCGGGTGGGATTGCGTCGCCACACGCCGTCGAGGAGGTCATCGAGGCCGTACGGCGCGCAGACCTCGATGCGGTTGTCGGGGTCGAGGTGGATCGCGACGGCGGTGGCGTACTCAGGCCAGGTCGCGACCGCCTCGGCGATGCCGCGAAACGGTGGGACCGGCGGCCCGCCGAACCGGTGCGGGTACCAGGTGTGCACGGCGGCCTGGTTCTTCGCCTCCCACGGCACGCCCGGTTCGGTCGTGGCCAGCCGGGCGGTGGCCCGATCGTCGTTGTCCCGGCTCAGGTCGGCAGGGTCGAAGAACGCCACGTCGACATCCCGCACCGTACGCAGGTCGAACCCGGTGCCGTAGCGGCGTCCCCAGACCAGGTCGCGCAGGACACCCGCGCCGATCCACGCGTCGGGCAGTCCCGAGTCCCGCACCACGGTCAGCGCCCGCATCAGCGGCACGGTGGCCCTGACCAACTCCCGTAACTCGTCACCGCGCCTAACGTCTGCCGGGTCCGCCCAGCCGGCGGGCGGCGTCGTCATGGCCGTTCCGGCCCGTCGGGGTGGTTGTGGTGCAGGCGCTGGGCGAGGTAGTCGCCCAGCGACGTCGCATGCGGCACGTGCGGATCACCGGTTGCGCCGGCTGGAACGTAGCGGGTACGCCGGAACGCATCGACGAACGCGGTTGGGGGTGCTCCGGCTTGGAGTGCGGTGGTGATCGCGGTGGACAGGGCGTCGGTGAGCCCGGCCAGGGTGGAGTTGTGCGTGCCGACGCGCAGGTCGACGTGACCGGCCTCGCCTTTCGATGTGGCGGTGGTGGCCAGGCGTCGCGGAACACCATCGATCACGAACGTGCTGGTCACTTCGGTTGTCTGTCGCGATTCCGGGGGCATGTCTCTCATCGATACGGTCCTTCTTTCCCGGCGTACGCCTTTAGTGTCTTGCGGTGGAGACGAGCGGGTCTGGGCTGCGGAGTTCCGGTCCGGAGGCGGCGTCACGGAGCCTCCGTCGCGGTGGTCGTCTGGTCGGCTTTGCGGGCGCAGTGCGGGCATCGTCGTGGGCAGGGCGTCTGCGGGACGACGGTGGTGAGGCCGCTGGCGTGCAGGATCGTGGTGACCGTCTGCTCGAAGGTGCTGGTCTCGCCGATGACGGTCTCCCCGGGGATGTCGAGCAGGTCGCGGTGGGCGTACCAGCGGCGCATCTCGTCGGGGGTTACGGGGATGGGCTCGGCCCGGTTGAGGTGGCGGCGGACGGTTTCGTCGAAGGAGACGTCCAGGTAGAACACGGCGACCGGTCCGGGATGACTGTCGATGAGCTGGTGCAGGACGGTGGCGTAGCGTTCGGTGTGCAGGATGCCTTCGAGGATGACGTGGTAGCCCAGGTCGAGGGCGGTGCGCGCCGTCGCGGTGATAAACGCCGGGGCGACCGGCTGGATGCGGGCGCTGTCGTGCTCCCGGAGCACGGTTCTGCGCAGGTAGTCCTGTTCCAGCAGGGCCGCACCGCGTCCGAAGCGGCGGCGTACCTCACGGGCGGTCGTGGTCTTCCCGCTGCCGGAATTTCCCCGGATGATCACCAACGTTGGAAAGTGCGGGGAATGGCGTTCGATGCACAATCCGGTGGTCACCGCGGCGGGAAGTTGTGCCAGGCCCGCGGGGGGCGAGTGCTCTACCCAGCCGTCCAGGGAGAAGTGTCGCCCGCTGTGGATCTGTTCCAGGGCAGCCACGGTGTACGCGATCGTGGTGGCGGGTGGCTGCGCCGGGTCCGCCCAGACCAGTCCTGCGCATTTGTGGGGTTCCCGGTTGACCGGCTGGCCTCGCCAGCCGGTGGCGAGAAAGAAGAAGCCGAGCCGCGGGTCGTCGTGGCCGTGGCGGCGGTGCACGATATGAACGAACTCCAGATTCGTCTCGGACAGCTCGACACCGGTTTCCTCGGCCGTCTCCCGTATCGCGCCGGCGACGACCGATTCCCCGTCTTCGAGGTGTCCACCGGGCAGACAGAGCTGGCCAGCGGCTTCACCGGTGCCGGCGCGTTGCAGGAACAGGACCTGGCCGTCGGCGCGGCGCAGCAGCACGTGCACGACGACGATGGTGCGATACCGGCTGGTCAATAGGTTGCCCTTCCGCCTCGGTTGCTGACCTGCTCAAGGGCGGCGAGGCTCATCGACGCGCCGCGGCGGCTGCCGGTCGGGTGGTCACGGTGCCATGGCCGACCTGCAGGGCGGCCAGCTCGCGGCGGATCGACTCCGGTGCCGAGCGGTGCACCGTTTCGCCGTGCCGCTCATGGTGGGTGTAGATCGGGGCCGGTACGGCGTCGAAGGCCCGGTCGAGGTCGGTCACGGCTGCTCCCTTTACAGAGGCTCAGGGGTGGGTGCGGTCGAGGCTGCGGGCATCGGTGACCCGGCGGGTGGCGTAGATGTCACCGGCCCGGGCGGCGGCTCGCCACGGCCGGGCCTTGTTCAGCGCGATATCCAGGTCCGCATCGGTGCGGTCCAGATCGACGCAGACGACGTCCGGACCGTCCGACTTCGCGCGGCGCAGCAGATAGCCGTGCGGGCCGATCAGCGCGGAGGACGCGGCCGGCGCGCATTGGGCGGGCACGGCCATGCTGACCCAGCATCCGGTGGTGGCAGCGTGCCCGCGGGCGATGATCTCGAAGATCGGGTCCTCGGAGAAGCTGGAGAACAGCACGCAGTCCACACCGAGGTCGGCCTGCTGCATCCACAGCTCAGGGAAGTTGACCTCGATGCAGAGCAGACAGCCGAAGGTGAACCCGTCCACCGCGAAGGTGCAGACGTGCTCGCCCGGGGTGTAGAAACCGCTGACCTCGTTGTGCGACAGCAGCCGCTTGTCGTACCGGTCGGCCAAATCGCCGCTGTCGTTGATCATCCACAGCGAGTTGTGGGGCCAGTGGTCTCCGGTGAGCCGATGGTTGCCGCCGACCACGACCCACACCCCGAGCTCACCGGCCAGTGCCATCGTGGTGTCCAGCTGTTCGGCGACCGGCGCCCAGTCGATGCGCCATCCGGCGTAGTGCGGCTTGGCCGCACCCGCGTAGCCGCTCAGCGCGCCTTCGGCGAAGTGGACGAGCCGGGCGCCACCGTAGGCGGCCTGCCGCATGGCGGCCCGGATCGCGGTGCCGTTGGCGGCCGGGTCGGCGGCGACGTGAGTCTGCGCGATGGCGATACGGATCCGGTCGGCCACGTTCACCGCCCCGCGGGTGTCGGGTCGCCGGTCTGTCCCAGCCGGATGCAGAGTTGCGCCGCGAGCGCTCTGGCGCACCCTCGAAGCCACCGCTTGGCAAAAGCCTTCACAGATCTGACCGGTAAGGCAGACCCCACTATGCCCCTATCTGCCCGGCTTTCACGCCTGCGAGGCGTCCTCCCTAAGACTGGGTGACTTGCACATGCAAGCTTCGTGGGATTCGACGTAGTCATAGCGTGCTCCGTCCGGCGGTCGCGGTCTGCCGGGGCGCCGCCGCAGCGGGGCCGGTGTTTTCGTAGCCGGCGGCTTGCAGGGTGAACAGCTCCGCGTACCGCCCGTCGGCGTTCATCAGGTGGTCGTGGCTGCCGGACTCGACGAGACGGCCGTGGTGCAGGACGAAGATACGGTCGGCGTGGCGAACGTTGGCCAGCCGGTGAGTGATCAGGATCGTGATACCGCGCCCCTGCCGGTCTCGAATGGCCTGGAAGAGGGCGTCCTCGGCACGGGGGTCGAGGGCGGACGACGGCTCGTCCATGATGAGCACGTCCGCGTCGCGCAGGAACCCGCGAGCGGCGGTGATGCGCTGCCACTGCCCACCCGAGAGGTCCTGCCCACCGGCGAACGTGCGGTCGAGCAACGTCTCGTACCCGTGAGGCAGATCGATGATCATGTCGTGGGCGACGGCGCGGCCGGCGGCGGCCTCGATGCGGGTCTGCCCGGGGGTGGTGGTGATGTCGCCGACGGCGATGTTCGTGGCAGCGGTGAACGGCCACTTGTGGTACTCCTGCGTCACCACCCCGACCCGCGCCCGCAGCGCATCGGTGCCCCAGTCCTCGGCCGGTCGGCCGTTGTAACGGATGGTGCCGCCGGTGGGAGTGCGGAGAGTGGCGATCATGGTGGCGAGGGTGGACTTGCCGGAGCCGTTCTCCCCCACGAACGCCACCGTCTGCCCCGCCTCGATGCACAGGCTCACCTCGTCGACGGCCGGCGTGTCACGGTCGGGATAGCGCAGGCTCACCGCGTCGACGGTGATCTCCTCCAGCCGGCCCGGTGCCGGCAGCTCTGCGGCGGGTTCGGTGTGCGCTGGCAGGTAGTCGGCAGCGCGGGTCATGAAGCCGGTGTAGTCGCGGAAGTGCTGCCCCTCGGTGTAAACCCGGTCGACCTGGAACGTGACCACCGCCAGGGACCGTTGCGCGGACTGCACGGCGATGACGCAGGTCGCGGCGGCGGCGAGAGGGATCTGGCCATCGATGAGCAGCAGCCCGAGCAGGACGTACACCACGGCGGTCGCCACCCCACCGATCATCGCGCCGACGGTGGTCGTCGTGGTGACCCGTCGCGCCAGGGCCAGTTGGATGCCGGTCTCGACGGCCATGACCCGGTCGTACTGGTCGAGCAGAAACCCCCGCAGACCGTAGGAGCGCAGTTCGGGGGCGGAGTCGCGTTCGGCCATCAACCGGTGCAGCAACCACAACCGCCGACGCCGTACCGACCCGGCGGCGTACGTCTGGTAGCGCAGGTGCCCAGCCCGCAGCGACGCCCACCCGTTCGGCACCGTCGCCACCAGCAGGGCCAGCAGCAACAGCGGGTGGACGACCACCACAGCGACCGCGACCGCGAGGACGCCAGCGAGGCCGGCGAGCAGATTCATCGACGCCTGCACCAAGCCGGTGGTGGAGTTCGCGCCCCGAGAGGCACGCTCCATGTCGTCGGCGAACGCGTCGGCGTCGAACGCCTCCAGCCGCACCGCCGTCGTCACCTCGAACAGGCCGCGTTCCACCTCCCGATCGACCTTCGGCGTCAGGCCGTTCTGCGCGTACCCCATCGCGGTGGCCATGCCGGCGCGCAAGGCCGTCACCGCCGCGAGCGCGGCCAGGGCGGGCAGCGCGGCCAGCACCTTGTTGGCGGTCGGTCCGCCGGCGAACAGCTCCACCAGCACCCGCTGCGCCGCGAGGAGCCCGAACGCCGACATCACACCCGCGCCGACCGTCGTCGCTGCCACCACTGACGTCCGCAGCCGGTCGGCGCGCCAGCTCACCACGAGCGCGGCCCAGACCAGCCGGGGCAACTCGGAGAACACGGCGAACAGACCGGCCTGCGCCCGCGCCCGCACACCGGTCTCCCACCACACCTCCCGCAACTCCGGCAGCACCGAATCCCGCTGCGGTTGGAGACGGGCGGGCGTCCGGTCGGGGTGGTCGATTCTGGGCATGGCGGTACCTCCCGATGGTGAGCAGGGTGAACTGCGGTGGGTGGTGGTGTCTCGTGGCCGACGGCGGGACCGCGCAGGTGCCGCTGTCGGTGATCTCGGTTGGCGCCGCCGACGCGGTGCCTTCGCAGGAAGAGGCCCCGTTGGCCTGCGGTCAGGTGACCCGGATGCCGTCTTCGAGGTAGTAGCTACACCCGTCAGCGCGGGCGCGCAGCGCCTCGGCGATCCGGCGGGCCAGCAGCGGCCGTAACCGCTGGGCGGTCTGGGGCGGGTCGGACCACGCCCAGCCCTTCAACTCTTCCGGCGGCACCACGATCCGTTCCGTCGCGGGGGCATCGAGGGCGCCGCAGTCGTAGATGACCATGACACCCTCGGTGCGCCCGTCTCGGGCCGGCACCCAGTCCATGACGAGTAACCGACCTGGCGACATGCCCAGACCGAGCTCTTCCCGGCACTCTCGGATCGCGGCCTGGTACGGCGACTCGTCAGCCTCGACGCACCCGCCGGGGATCTCCCACTGCGCCTTGTAAGCGGGTTCAACCAGCAGAACCCGCTCGTCCGGGTCGGTGATCAGCAGCCCGGCGGCCATCCGCTTACGGGGCAGATCGGCGGTGAAATCGCGACGTCCGGAAGGCATGCGGAGACGGTAGGACGGGGCAGGGGCGACACGCCCGCAGCGCCGTGCGCCGACATTGTCGGCAGATTCCGACACCAACGCCGACACCACCTTGACCATGTCAGCGTCGCCATCCCGACCTGCCGGCACCGCCGTCGAGAACCGCCCGATCACCGACAGCGGCCAGGCGGAGGCCGTCGATGGCAGCCGAAAAGTGTCACCGGGGGCGGCTATGGTGTTCGCTCACCGTGACCGCGACGACCGGGGGGTGGCAGCGATGGTCGACCATGACGAGATCACCACCGCCCGCCGCGCGCTCGGCCGCCGCCTCGCCCACCTGCGCAAGGACGCCGGCCACACCCAGCACAGCCTCGCCCGGCTGGTGCAGTACGGGCGCAGCTCGGTAGCGAACACCGAGACCGGCCGGCAGCACCCCGAGCGACCGTTCTGGACCCGCTGCGACCACGTGCTGCGCACCGGGGGTGTGCTGACCGACGAGTACGACCGCATCGCCGACCTGAACCACCGCCGCCACCGCCCGGCGGATCCCTTGAGTACCACCAGCGCCGCAGCGTGGTGGGAGCCTGAGGGTGCCATCACCGCCCGCCGGTCGGCGCTGACCACCGGCACGGACGACGACGCCCGGCTGACGCATCTGGAAGACGAAGTCCGGCAGGCAATCGCCGACAACGAGCGCTGCCCACCAGCCATCCTCGTCGCCCGGCTACGTCCACTGCGGGTCGGCGTCGACCAGCTGATGGCCGCCCGGCAGCACCCACCACAGCGCGCCCGGCTCTACACCGCCGCCGCGCACCTGTCCGGGCTCCTCGCCGCCCTCGCCCTCGACCTGCGCGCCTTCAGCGTCGCGCACGCCTACGCCGCCGAAGCCTTCGACCTCGCCCACACCGCCCAACAACCCGACACCCGGGCCTGGGCCCGCGCCACCCAAAGCCTGATCGCCTTCTACACCGGCAACCATCGCGACGCCCTCGCCTACGCCGAAGACGGCCTCCGCCACGCCGGCACCGGCCCGCATCGGATCCGCCTCACGGTCAACGGGCAGGCGCGGGCGCTTGCCCATCTGGGCGACCGGGTCGGCGTCGACCGGGCTGTCGGCCGGGCGTTCGACCTGCTAGCCGAGCACCCGTCGGACGGGCAGGTCAGCACCAGCCTGACCCTCGGCCCATACTGTCCGACCCGTGCTGCGGCAAACGCGGCGACCGCCTACCTGGCCCTCGGCCACACTGCCGACGTCGCCGGCCATCTGACCACCGCCATCGCCGCTTTCGACACCGCCCAGCTACGCGGCCCGCAAGCGCTGAGTCGTCTCGACCTGGCCACCGCCCACCTGCACGCGGGCGACCCCGACCAGGCGGCCGAGTTGGCGCTGCAGGCGCTCGCTCTCACCGCCGAGCACCGCTTCGAATCCGTCCGCCAACGCACCCACCAGTTCCTCACCGCCGCCCACCCCCTGGGCCACCACCCGCGGATACAGGACGTCGCGGACCTGCTCGCCGACCGCACGCAGCCCCGGACGGTGCCACCGGCGGGCCTACGATCGCCGACATGAGCAGCCGGGAGATGGCCAGCCTGCGGCAACGGTGGACGGCCTACCAGGACCTGCCCACCCTCACCGAGCACTGGTACTGGCGTCCCGGCTGGCATGCTGGCCGCCGCTTCTACACCTGGCACCTCACCTTCCAAGACCAGCCGGCGCTCCACCACCTCATCACCGACCTTCAGCAGCGACTCGCCCTGCTGCCTGGGCTGGACCCGGTGCCGCTCGACGGCCTGCACCTGACCATGCAGGGCATAGGCTTCACCGACGAGGTACCCGACAGCGACATCGAGGCGATGATCGCCGAAGCCCGACGCCAGTGCGGTGGGCTTCGGCCGTTGGAGCTGTCGCTCGGCCCCGTGGATCCCGACGCCGAAGGCATCGGCCTGCTCATCCGACCCTGGGCCGCCGTCGAACGAGTACGCGCCGCTGTCCGGGCCTCGATCGCCGCAGTGTGGCCCGTCGTTCCCGAACCAGCCGACGGGTTCCGGCCCCACCTCACGATCGCCTACAGCGGCGCGCCCGCACCCACCGCGCCGATCCGCGCCCGGCTGGCCGAACTTCGGCACCTACCCCCAGTGACGGCGACAATCAGCGAGGTCTCGCTGATTGCGCTACGCCGGGAAGATCGCACCTACCGATGGTCGACCGTCGCCACCGCGCCCCTAAACGGATGAAGCACGCCCGGTCAGGACGTCAGACCGGTGACACGGGCGACGGCGTTGTTCGCCGCGAGCCAGCCCGACACGTTGCCGCAGTCGTAGTAGTCCCCGGTGACGGGCGAGACGAGGATGTCGTGGTCGGCGGCGTAGGCGTTGATCACGTCTGTCGTCTGGAACTCGCCCGTCTCCTGGTCCGGCCGCAGGGCCCGGAAGTAGGGGGCGATGTCACCGGGAAGCAGGTACCGGCTGATGTTGACGAACGCTGTCGGCTCGTGCCAGGTCTGCGGCTTCTCGACCATCCCGGCGTAGAGGCGCGTGCCGGTGCCGCTCTCGCGGGTGGACACCACCCCGTAGAGCCTTGCCTGGCTGCCGTCGACCATGGCGGCGGCCATGGCCGCCGAACTGCCCGCCGCAGCGCGGCGGGACACGAGGTCGGCGAGGTCGCTGCCACCGTCACCGCGCAGGAGAAGGTCGTCACCGGTCACCAGGAGGAAGTCGTCGTCACCGATGAAGTCGACGGCGACCATCGCGGGCACGGCCGTGCCGTAGCGGCCGTCACGCCCCTGCTCCAGAAACGTGATGTCCGCGATGCTCGGCAGGCCGGCGGCGGGCGCCCACTTGTCGGCCCAACCCCGGTCACGGAAGTACGCCTCTGTGGCCGGGTCAGGGCTGAAGTAGTGGCGCACCTGCTCGCCTGCCTGTCCGGCAGCGGCAACGATGGCGATCTCGGTGACTCCGGCGCGGACGCAGTCCTCGACGGCATACTGCACGACAGGCTTGGTCAGAACCGGCAGCATGCACTTGTTCACGGTCTTCGCGACGGGAAAGAACCGGGAACCGAAACCGGCGACAGCGATAACCGCTTTCGTGACCACGATTCGGCTTCCTCCCCTGCGTCCGCCGTGACTGACCGACCGCCAGTTTACAAAACCCACGACCGGCTGCTGGCACAGCATGCCGGCGCCGATTACGTTAGGGAGGCCAACATTCGAACCGACGGAAGAAACAGTCCGTGCGAGTGATCTGGGTGAACGGCGCGTTCGGCGCGGGAAAAACGACACTGGCGCAGCAGCTGATCGCGGACGATCCCCAACTGCTGCTCTTCGACGCCGAACTACCTGGGTTCATGCTCCGGGAGATCGTGCCGCTACCGCCCAGCGGGGACTTCCAGGACCTGCGGATATGGCGACGCAGTGTCGTGGACACGGCGGTCGCACTCGCGCAGGAGTACCAGCGGACACTGGTCGTCCCGATGACCGTCGTCGTATGGCCCTACCTTGATGAGATCCTCGCCGGGCTGCGTCGCCGCGGCATGGACGTCGCGCATTACTTCATCACTGTTCCGACCGACGTCATTCGCGGGCGAATCGAGGCGCAGTCGTTCTGGCCACAGGACCCAGCCCGGGACGCGCAGGTCCGCACATGGCGGCTGGCCCAGGTGAATCGGTGTGCCCAAGCGGCTCAGAACCTGCCGGCCGGCACCATCGTCCTCGACGGAACGCTGCCCGTGGAGCAACTGACGGCAAGGGTGACAGGCGCAGCCCGTGGCTAACGCGCAGGGTTCATCGCCCACAGTTTGAGCCCGGGGAGCCGGTGCTGTGGCAGCAAGGGCTCACCGTTCGGCGGTTCAGGCGGGGACGAGTTCGATCTGGTTCAGCTCCTGGTGGTGTCCCTGCGGTAGAAGCGCTTCGTGCCGACGTCGCTGCCAGCCAGACTGATTATGTCGGCGAGAACCGGAGCCGTTTCTCAGCGAGTTTCAGAGCCAGCTCGGGCCGGTCGGCGTGATCAATGTCGGTGAGTTCGAGCGCCACCTTCGTGTGAGTCAGGCGTCTGCCGGAGACTTGACCCGCCGGGTTCGGTCGGGGTTTCCAGGCGGTGGCGCTCGAACTCAGCAACAAAGCTGAGGTCAGAGCCCGGCACCCGGGCCGAACCGGAGTGCGGGATCTACTCCTGCGGAGCCTCGACTTGATCACCCCCGGCTGACGGAAGGCGAGCAGGTCAGCCGCATGCGGCAGCCGGATCGGTGGTGTCAGCTTCCGCATCGCAAGGAGGCCCGCGAATGGGCCCCGACGCACGGCCTCGTCCACGGCCTGCTGGTCCCCAAGCGGCAACGACTGCCAGGTTCGCCTGGCCGCGCACATGCTGCAGAGCCCGCCGATGTGCTCAGCGTCAGCGACCGAGCATCGCATCGTGCAGTCGGGACAATCGAAGTGGAACATGACCGGATCATGCGGCCGACGCATCCAGGCCAGCAACCGGAATCGCCTTCAGCAGGTGGCGCTGAAACTCAGCGACACGACTTTGAGCCCGAACCCCGTGGCGCTGAACGTCACCGACACCCGGCGCTGGAACTCACCTACAGAACCACCAGACAGAGTATCGGGGCAGCGCAGCACTGACGCCATGGGCCACGCGGTGCTGTCGGGTAGCCATGCTGGGATGTCCCCGGGGGGAGTCGCAGGAGGAGGGCCGCCGGCCGAGTTCATGAGCTGAGGCTACTGCCCAGTTGGGTAGTTCTGGCCGACCTGCCTCAGCGTTGCCGTCACGGGCTACCGAGGCCCGCACATGGGCAGCGGCGGATCAGTACTCGCGCTCGTAAAGCAGGCCCTCGGCGGCGTCCAATGGCACATCGCGCCTGCCGACCGGGTGGCCGAAGTGCTCCGGTGGCGTCTCGCTCGGCTTCGGCTTCGCTCCGGGTACGCGCTCGGGCTGTCGAGGTTCGGCGGGTGCCGTGCCGGCGAGTGCGGGCGGTGTGGTCGGGGTGTCGTACCAGGAGGGGATTTCCCCGGCTGCCGCGATGACGGATGCGGCGAATGTTCGTACGGGGCATGGGGTTCTGCCGCATCTTGCGCATGCCTCGGTCGCGGTCGGGTGGTGGCGCTGGTACAGCTCGACGGCGGTGGTGTGAGTCAGGGTGCCGCGCAGCGTGGGGATCGGGCGATGCATCGCGGCCTCCCTCTCGTCTCGGCGGTTGGCGGCTGTCAGGACGCTGGGCGTATGCGGTTCGCGTGGTGGATCGGGGTGGCGGTAGGCCTGCGGGTGGTAGCCGGGTGGTCATGTGCGCCGGGAATGGGGTCTTCGGGGTTGTCGAGAAGTAGCCAGAAGCGGGCTTTGGCGTGGCTGTCGGCGGTGGTGAGGGCCTGGTCCAGCACCGACTGCTCATCGAGCGCAGGGGTGCTCCGGTGCTCCCAGCTGGAAACGGCTGCGATGGTCATGTCGAGGTGTTCGGAAAACGCGCGCAGGCTCATTCGTAGCGCTTCGCGTAACGCGCGGACCTCCCGTGTGGTCCACCGGCCGACGACGGCCAGCCCGCACCCGCACGCCACCGGACAGGGCACCACTGGAGGGATGGGCGGGGCTGATGTCCCGGCCTGCTGGCGTCCCTGGTCACGTGCGTGATCTCGTTGTGCTTGGAAGTCCTGTACGAGTGCCCGGACCCGGTCCGACATGGCCAGCAGTGCTCCCCGTGCGCCCAGGGCAGCGTCGGCGTTGCGCCAGAAGACGCGGGTGGTGTTGTCCCGGCCGACTTCGACGTTAGCGATCTGGCTTCGGGAGTAGCGAATGAGCTTGGCAAGATCGACCTGTCGCAGCCCGGCGACGGCACGCCACTGGGCCAGGTGCCGGCCAAGTTCTTTGCGCGCTTCGGCTATGTCGGTGGGGGTGATTCCACCTGCCGTGCCGAAGCGGCGCGGCACCGGCGGCATGTGCCGGGCCAGATGTGAGGGCCGTGGACTCTGAGCAGGGATCATGGCCGCTGCCGCTGCTGCCCGATCCGACGAACTGATGCGTCGCCGACAGGCCCCGGCACACTGATCGGAGTCAGACCGCGTGGCTTGACGAGGCCGAGGTCAATCGGCTTCCGGACCGGTCCGGTCACCACCGCGAGAAGACCGGGTAACCCGACATCGTCGCGGGCCCCGGTGGCCACCTCACTGGTGCCCGGCACCGTCCGTGTCAGGCCGCACTGAGGGCGAGACATCGCGCAGACGTGGGTAGGTACCAGCGCGGTCGTCATCGCGATCCGCCTCCGGTGGCCAGATCCGCCGCTTGCGCTTGGGATGCGGGGACCTGTCCCGCCTCCCACGACCTTGAGCCGAGCGGGCAGTGCGCCTGGCTGATCGGCATGCCGCATCCCGGACACCATCGCTGCGCACGCCTGAACAACGCGAACCCCGCCGCGAAGCCCACCAGCAGCGCCGCACACACCGCGATCCCCACTAGGAAGCCCACTGTGTACCTCCCCGACCTGATCGAGCGCTGATGGCAGACGTTCGCCGACCGACAGCAGACTAGTCTTAGGCGTCTCTAGTCTTACAGTGCAGACTAGATCCAGACAAGTTGCGTGGCCGAGGTTGTTCGTGGAGATGTGACATGCTGTCCTGGTGCCAAACTGGCCTACCTTGAGACGCAGACGGCTCGCGCGAGAGCTGAGCAAATTGCGTGAGTCCATCGACATGACGATCGAGGAAGCTGCGGCGAGCGCGGGGATCTCCCCGTCGCACCTCTCGCGGGTGGAGCGTGCGCTCGTGGGCGTTCGGGTGCCGGCGGTGCGGGCGTTGCTGCAGACCTACGGCGCGAACGCCTCGACCATGGCAGACCTACTCGACGTGGCCCAGGCGTCCACACAGCGTGGATGGTGGCATCGGTACGCGGGAAGCATCCCCGACGAGTACGCGACCTACATCGGATTCGAGTCCGATGCCACCAGGATCTGGAACTTCGAGCTGATCTCGATCCCCGGCCTGTTACAGACCGAGGGATACACCCGATCGAGCCTGCACGGCGGCGTCGCTCGCCTCACCGAAGAGGAGATCGAGCGGCGAATCGAGATTCGCCTGCGTCGACAGGCGCTGCTGCACCGCGATAATCCACCAGCGCTGTGGGTCGTTCTCGACGAGGCCGCGATCCGTCGGCAGGTCGGCGGTGCGGCAACGATGGCCGAGCAGATGAACCATCTCGCCACCATCGCGGCCCTGCCGCACGTAGACGTTCAGATCGTGCCGTTCGGAGCGGGCGCCCATCCCGGCGCCCCCGGAGGCTTCGTGATCCTCGGGTTCACCGACCCCGCCGACCGCGAGGTCGTCTACATCGAGACGATGGCCGGTGATCTCTACCCTGAAGGCGACGCCGAGGTACAGAGCGTGACCCAGGCGTTCGACCGGCTGAGGGCGATGGCGCTCAGCCCGGATGACTCCGCATCGATGATCCGGGACGTGGCAAGGGAGCTTTCATGATCGACTTCAGCCGTGCCGTCTGGCGCAAGAGCACCAGAACCCAGCAGAGTGGCCAATGCGTCGAGGTGGCGAGGGTTGGTGAGGTGATCGGTGTGCGGGACTCCAAGGACCCGGACGGTCCCGTGCTGGCGTTCACGACCGGAGAGTTCGCCGCGTTTCTCGACGGAGCAGCCAAGGGAGAGTTCGACGACCTGGTCTAGAAGGACCAGCTGCGGCTGACCGAGGTCGCCCGCAGGCTGAGACGCCCGGCTCGGGCCTTCGGGCCGGGCGTTCTCACTCCCACCACGACGCAAGCTGGGCGGGAAGGTCGCCGGCATGCGCCGGGTGAATCGATCACAGGTTGCTGAACTCTCCTTGGTCGGCACCCCGGAGGAAGGCTTGCCATCCGGAACGCGAGAAACGGAGCATCCCGCCCTCGGGGTTCTTCGAGTCCCGTACGGCAACCCCCTCACTCAGCGACGCGACCTCCACGCAGTCTCCGTTGAGGCTCTCCGAACTCTTACGCCATACCAGGCGTCCGGAAGCGTCGGACACGTTGACTCCCTTCGTTGTCTGGGTCGAGACTGCCACAGAGCGCCCACCGCGACTAGTCTCAAGCCTCGACTAGACTTGATCGGAAGGTGGCGGCAGAACGGGACAACCTGATGCAGATGGGCGAACTACAACGCAGGCTGAGCACGGCCGAGCGGTCCGTGTTTCGGCTCGAAACGCTGCCCGCGTACAGCGCGGCGGGCGAGGTCGACCTGCTGCGCGACTTCCACGCGGGACACCCGCTGCCACCCCGCACACCCGAAACCGATCCCTGGCTACGGATGGTGGCCGACAGCGTGCAGGCCGGCACACGTTGGAGTCGTGTCCACGTCCTACACCGCCCGCTATCGGACTACCTGCGCTTCGAACTGCTGGGCTATCACGGCAACGTCGCTGCCGGCGAGGACGTTCGGATCGCGGACCGGGCGACGGCCCCCGCAGCACTGGGCCCGCTGAGGCAGGACTTCTGGCTCCTCGATGACGAGTTCGGCGTGATCATCGAGTACGACGGGGAGGGCCGGCGTCTCGCCATGACGCCCACCAGAGATGTCGGGAGCCTCATCGAACAACGGGACCTCGCGATGACGCACTCGATCCCACTTCGGGACTACCTGCCGACAGTTCAGGACGAGTTGCGTAGATCCTGGTGAATAAGCCTGTGGACGACCGAACGGCGCTCGCGACCAGGCTGCGTGAACTCCGAGAGGACGCAGGTCTGTCGACCACGCGACTCGCCGCCGCCCTGGGCTGGTCACAGTCAAAGGTATCGAAGATCGAAAACCGTCGCACGAAACCGTCCGTCGACGACGTCCGGTCATGGTCCGCAGCGACGGGCGCCACCGCCGAAGTCACCGCCGAACTGACGAACGCCGCGGAGTCCATCCAGGTCGCATCGATCATCTGGGACCGGACGCTGACCGGCGGCCGGGCCGCGCACCAACGCCGGATCGGCCGGACCCTCGCCGAGGCAACCCGGGTGCAGGTCTTCCAGCACGCCGCAGTACCCGGACTCCTTCAGACCGCGGAGTACGCCCGCAGCGTCCTCGCCCTCGCCGACGTGTTCGGCGTCAGCGACACCACGCGGGCAGCAGCCGCCCGGGTCGAACGGCAGACAGCCCTCTACGAAAAGGGCCGACAGTTCGACTTCCTCATCACCGAAGCCGCGCTGCGGTTCCGCCCCGTACCCCACGACGCGCTCGCCGCCCAATACGACAAGATCCTGTCAGTCGGCACGCTACCGACCGTGAGCCTGTCAATCCTGCCGACCGGCGCCCGCCCCTCAGCGGTACACGCCCATCCCTTCGTGATCTACACCCTGCCCGACGGCTCCCAACTCACCACGATCGAGACCTACACCCGCGAACTGACCCTCACCGACCCCGAAGAGATCCGCGTCTACTCACAGGTATACGACTCGCTCCTCGCAGACTCCGCGACCGGCAAACAGGCCCGCCAACTGCTGGAAACGATGCGGGCCGAAGCCCTGGACTCAGCGGAGTCGCAGGCCCGGTGACCGCAAGCCGGGAGACAGACTGGCTCTCGTCTCGTACCGGTCGAAGGCATCGGCCTGCTCGTCCGATACCGGACCTCCCGTCGAACGGAGCCGCGCCACCATCGCTGCGCCGGAAACACCGCACCTCTCGATAGTCGACAGGATCTGCTGCGCCCACGAACGGCTGACGCGTGACGGTTATCGCCGAGGCGGGCGACAGCGTTCCCGCCGGATTCGGCCGAGGCGGGCGAAGCCACACCATCACCTTCGACACCGAGCCCTCCCCCGCAGCGGTCTGGCCTACTGGTTGGCGAGTTCGATGGAGAGCACCCGGCGTAGGGCCTGCACGACCACGCCGGGCGCGAACCGTTCACCGGCCTGCCGTTCCGCCCTCGCGACCGCTGCGAACAGCTGCTCCGGCGCCGCGACCCGCAGCGTGGCGACCAACCACCCCTCCAGGTCGTCCACCTCAGTCGGCAACTCCAACGCCGCCGGGGTCGGCGTCGGAACCGCCGCGCCCAGTTCCGGCAACGGCACACCGGCCGAGGCGTACCGGCCCGGCGGCATACCGACGCGGTACGGGTGCACGCACACCGGATGCCCGTCCGGGTCGACCCGCCAGCCCGCTGCCCGGTCGTACGCGAACTCCGGGCCTGGCCGGTCGACCACGTCGAAGCCGCCCGGACCCAACTCCTGCGCTGGGCACACCACGCAGGTGCGCTCGCACCACGCGGGCAGCGGACCATCCACCCGCCCAGGCTAGACCGCGAAAGGGCACAGACAGTGAGCACTCTCGCCACGTCACGTCACCCACTCATCCGCCAAGCCCTCACCAACGCCCGCACCTCCTCGACCGAGGGCCACTCACGCCGATGGTGTCGAGATCTCGTGTCGAAGGTGTTCGACATCAACGCACGGTGGGTTCATTGGTCATGCCGCAGCGTCACCATCCACTTGGAGTAGTCGATGTGTGTCCCCCGTGACCAGGCTCCTCGCCTCGATTTCCAGACGGCTGTCGGATGGCGGCAGGCGTCCGGAAATGGCGTCGGTCGCCAGGTTCCGTGTCGAGGTGATGCTTGTGCTCCTCGGCAGCGGCTGGGCCGGAGCGAGGCCTTGTCTCGGTTGGCGTCTCGACGCGATTGACCACTCATCAGGAGGCTCATGATGACCATGCTTGGCATGCCCGCTATGCCGTCCGTCGCGCCTGAGCAGACGGGTCCGGTCACCTTCACCGCTGGACATCACTTCACCGCGCGTGACGCGTCGATCGAGGAGTTGGTGAGGGCGGCGAAGGTTCCCCTGTCGGTGATCCTGCAGGTGACGAAACGGTGCAACTTCGACTGCTCGTTCTGCTCCGAGACTCTCCAACTCCCGGATCCGACGCTGCCCCAGTTGGACACCATCCGCCGGAATCTGGCGGGTGTGTCGCGGGTGTTCCTGTCCGGCGGTGAACCGCTGCTCCGACGGGATTTCGGAGAAATCGTGGACATGTACACCGGGGACTTCATCGTCGGTGTGCCGACCAACGCCACCCGGGGGTTGCAGCACGCGAGGTCGATGGTGGGGAAGGTCGCGTTCGTCAACGTGGGCTTGGAGGGGCCGCGGTCGACCACCAACCGGGTTCGCGGCGACTACGACGAGGTGATGGCAGGCGTTCGGGGGTTCCTGGAGGCGGGCTTGCCGCTGTCGCTGTCGGCCGTGGTGTACCGGTCGACGCTGCACGCGTTGCCGTTCACCTATCAGATCGCGGACGTCATCGGCGCGGGCAAGCTGAAACTGATCCTGCCACTGCGCAAGGGCAACGCCCTGGATCTGGAGGAGAACGAGTTCATCAGCCTGGAGGAGGCTGGGCAGACCTTCGATCGGCTGACCGAGGCGCGGGCAGTGCACGACTGGCGGCCGGCGCTGCGGATGACGACGTGGACCCCGGACACCGAGGGACACATGATCCTGGTGGAGGTGACCGGCAAGGCGAGCGCATGGCCGGTGTACGACGCTCCGGACCTGCTGGAGCCTCTCGGCAACCTCCTAGACGAGCCGGTGTCGGAGATCTGGGCGCGGTACCGGTTCAAGCGCAACCACTTCGCCAAGTATCTCGGTGCCAGCATCCGTACCGTGTCCAACGCCGGCGCGGCCGGGTCGGGTGGGCATGCCCGTGCGTGAGTACACGAACCTGCAGTGGCCGGAGGCGCCGTTCGGCGCCGACCAGCGTCCATTCGGCCGGCAGCGCGACATGCTGGCCGCGTTCGCTCTGGCCTGGGCGAACGAGCCAGACGAGGGGCCGCTCCCGGTCGCGGCAGCGACCGTCTACCTCGGGGTCCGTCGGCACGGCAGCGCCTACGAGGTGGGTGAGGAGAGTCTGTCGATCGGATTCCGGGCCGATGTCGTCGAGGACAGGACCGAGATACCCGAACTCCTCAGGTTGACCGATCGGGCGTTGACCCGGGCCCGCCGGCACGCGGCGATCCTGGCCGGTCACCGTCTCGGCGACGATCTGTCCCGCATGGCCGCGCTCTCCGCGGTGCCGCTGCGCGGTGCGGCCGGGGTGCTGGCTGCGTGGGTGAACCGCGCCGCGAAGCGGCGGGGCATGGCGCTCATGGTGGACACCTCGGTCGAGGCCAGCGACGCCGGCGCCGATCTGGACATGCCGCTTGAGCCACTGCCCCGCCCGCTGCCGCAATGCCCGGCGTGCGCCGCCGAGACGGGCCGGTACGTGCTGGACCGGGGCCTGGCGATCGGGCTGACAGCGGCAGTGCACGCCGGCCGCTACCGCTGGGAGGGGACCTTTCGCGTCACCGATGCCGTCGACAGGGCGGCGTGGGACGTACTGCAGGTCGGCGGGACCGAGCACCACGCGCACGACACGGCCCGTCCGCCGGTTGCCCGCGCGGCGGGGTGACGACCGCTAGCCTCGATGGCCGTCACCCGCGACGTACCGCAGACGGCGGTCAGCCTGCCCGTGACCGGTACGTCTCAGATGAAGGGATGCAGGTCTGGTGCGAGTGATCAGCGACATCGGCGGGCCGGGCAGGATTCCCGACCGGCCGCCGGGCACGCGCCTGATCGCCTCGATCGACGTCGAGTGGAGCAAGAACTACCGGATCAAGAACGGCAACCAGGCGTTCTGCTACTCGGTCGTCTGGCTCGCCGTACCGCTCGACGGTGAACCGCTGGTCGTGACATCCGGGCTGCCGTTCTGGGCGACGAGCGTGTACCTCGACCGCGAGGACGAACGGCCGGACCTGGTGCAGGCAGCGGCCAGTGACATCGGCACAGCGGCCGACGCCGCGGATCTGGTCGTCGGTCACCAGCTGTGCAGCGACCTGGCGGTGCTGGCCGCGAACGCAGGTACGGCGGTGCCGGCTGCCCTCGCCGCCGCCCGGCAGGCATGGCGCGACCGCCGAAACGCGGCCGTACGCGACCAGCGGGTGCTCGACACCCGCTTCGACGCAGGAAGCGTCCTGTCCCACACCTCACGACGGCTGGTCGACGTATGCGGCGAGTTGAACCTCGACGTGACGCAACCTGAGCTGGCGCGCAAATCCATGACCGCGCTAAACCGCGACTGGCTCCACAACGCCGACACCGAAGCGCGAGAACGAATCACCGTGCTGAACCTGCGACACAGCCTGTCCACCGCGTACGTCGCGCTCCGCGCGACCGGCACACTGACCTGGCAAACTCCGTTGAACGTCAACACCATGCTGGCCGACAGGCTCGCTGGACGGGTCGGCTGGCTCCAACACCCCACCTTCCGAGCGCTCACCAACGGGGGACGCGAATGAGCGTCCGGGACTGCGTACTCATCGGAATCGAGGGCACACACGCCGCGGGGAAGACCACCCTGGTACACGCCCTGACCGCCCACTACCGGCAACGCGGAGTACAGGTCGACTGCACCGGCGAGCCGGCCCGCACCAGCCCGTTCATCGAAGAAATCGTCATCCACGGCAAGGGCACCTTCGACCTGGCAACCGAGGTCGACCTGTTCGCGCAACAGCTCTCGATGACACTGCGCACCGCCCGCCACAACAAACTCCTGATCTGCGACAAAACGGTTGTCAACGTGCTCGCCTACGCCCGCATGGTCCTACCCGCCACCGAAGCCAGCCACGACGCCGACGTACTCGACGCGATGGCTCACTTCTGCCGGGCCTGGGCCCCCACGTACGACGCAGTGTTCTACCTCCCGGACCGCTACCCCGACCCTGCCGATCCCTTCCGCGCCAAGGTCACCCACCTGCAAGACCAAACCGCCGAGGCGGTACGGCGAACCCACGCCGAGGTCGGGCTGACACTGGTGGAGGTGCCAGGTGGGCTTGGCACCCCCGAACGCATCGACTGGATCGCCCGGCGGGTCGACCCGCTTCTCGCTGGTCAGCCAGCTATCCTCCGCCAGCGTGACCGCACCACCGACCCACCCCGTTGACGTACTACTCCTGCTCACCGACGCCGACCACGTCCTCCTCGCACTCCGCGACGGCACCGGCTACGCCGACGGACAATGGAACCTGCCCAGCGGCAAACTCGAACCCGACGAGGACGCGATCAGCGCCGTTATCCGCGAGGCCCGCGAAGAAGTCGACTTGCGGCTCTCCCCGGACGAACTACGGCTCGTCACCACGGTGCACCACCGCAACCCCTCCGGACACGCCCGCGTCGGCCTCGTCTTCACCGCCACCCACAACCCTCGCCAGCAGGGCGAACCTATCAATGCGGAACCACACAAATGCGCCAAGATCGAATGGTTCCCGACATCGCTGCTGCCCATGAACACCTACCCGTACACCACAGCCTGCGTCCAAGCCTTCCGCGACGGCCGACCCCTCGCTCTGGACGGCTGGCCATAATCCGGACGTCGAAGGCACGACGACACCTGGCAAGGGAATTCGGGGCCCCGGTCGCGGATGCGCCGGGGCTCTCGCCGGGCTGCAGCGTCCGCAGACGCGGCCGGAGCGGGATCGCCTGATGCAGAAGGAGTCCCGGCAGTCGTCACCACCGTTGTCGATCAAACGAGTATTCGCACACGCCGCGTTCGGCTGGCGGACAGGCGTGGCTGAAGGTTTACCGTCGCCGGCAGGGCGCCACAAACGCCCGCCGCCCAGTCGGCGACCCGCTGATACGGGCACCGTTGGCCCAAGCGCCGAGGACAGGTGATTGTGATTACGAAGCCGACCGTCGCCGCGCTGGCGATCATTTCCACCGCTGCTGGTGAGGTGGTGTTCGTCCGGCAGCAGCGCGGCCCGTACGCGGGATGGCTACTGCTGCCCGGCGGCAAGATCGAGTTCGGAGAGTCGGCGCAGGACGCAGCCCGCCGGGAAGCGGTGGAAGAAGCCGGCTTCGAGGCCGGCGAGCTGACACTGACCGGGATGTACGAGATTCGCGCCGAGAACGGCTCATACCACTTCCTGATGTTCGCCTTCCACGCCGGCACCGCGACCCAAGTGACGGCCGGCGGGCATCACGTGGACGGCGTGCTCCAGGCAGCGGTCGACGACGTGCAACCGCATCCGACGGTGATGCAGATCCTCAACGACGCGGGTGTTGCCCACTACCCCGCACGGGACATCAAGGCAGGACTGCGCCGACACGGAATCCTGATGCGCGGGCATCTGACCGCAACTGCGGGCACCCCAACCTGACGGGCTCACTGGCGCCCGCCAACGCTTAAGAAGTGCGGCGATCGCATCGACACGGACGGGCTATGACCCTGCTCACGACGTGCATCTTTCTGTCGGTCTTAACCTTGAGAGTTCGGGACGCTTCGCGCGTTGCTACCGCTGCACGCCGCTGCTCACGAAGGTCGTCGCGGCGGCCACTCCGTCGGCGACCGCGTGGGAGAGCGGGATCTGGTGAGCGAGCCGCGCGGCGAGAGTGCCGAGGAAGGTGTCGCCTGCTCCGCTGGTGTTGATCGCGGTGACGTGGTGTGCGGGCACGAGCGCGGTGTCGTGGGCGTCGCTGTAGGCGGCACCCCGTGGGCCTGCGGTCACCACAGCTGCGCTGGGGCCCAGTTCGCGGAGTTCCCGTGCGGCGACCGTCGGGTCGTCGTGGTGGCGGCCGAGTATCGCCGCTGCCTCGGCTTCGTTCGCCACGAACAGGTCCAGTGGGGCCAACGCAGCTGGTCCGAGCGTGGGATGCGGTACCAGGTTGCCGATGAGCATCGGTGCACGGTGGTGTCGGAAGACGGCGTCGACGGCGTCGGGCGGGAGATCGAGTTGGGTCACCACGACCGACGCGCGCGGCCCTGCGAGTCTGCTGCTTACCTGCTCGCCGGTGAGTTCGGTGTTCGGGGTCCGCGCAAGGATGATGCGGTTCTCGCCGTCCGGGTCGACTTCGATGAGCGCGATTCCGGTCGGCGCCGACGGCACGAGGTGGAAGCCGGACACGTCAACGGTCGCGTCGGTAAGGGTTCGGTACAGGAAGGCGCCCCAGTGGTCGTCGCCGGCGTTGGCGATCAGGCTGGCGTGCACGCCCGTCCGGCTGGCGGCCAGGGCCTGGTTGAGGCTCTTGCCGCCGGCGGTGGTCGTCGCCGGCGACGAGGCGAACGTCGTGCGGCCAGGAACCGGCGGCCCGGGGATCCGCACAGTGATGTCGATGTTGGCGCGGCCCACGACGGCGACACGCGGCACAGCCGACACCTGCGCCGGCTCGGGCGAGTGGCTCATCCGGCCGTGGCCAGCTGGTCGAGCAGATGTCGTACATCCCGTTGGCCGCGGAAGGGTTCGAGCTGCCGGGCCAGGGCGGCGACGTCGCGGCGGACCCGCGCCGAGCCCGTGGTGGTCGCCACCGTCAACGCTTCAGCGGCTACCGTGGCGGCGTGGCCGGGCTCCGAGGCCGCTAGGTACGCGTGCGCGGTGCGGGAGAGGTATACACCCCGCTCGCGCCGGTAACGCTCGGGCCACTCGTTGACGGCCGCCGTGAAACTTCCGATGGCCTTGTCGGCCTGCTGGAGACGCAGCCACCCCTCGCCTTCCTGCGCCGCCAGGTAGGGGCGGGTGCAGAACGATCCGAGGGAGTCATCGCCGCTGGTCGGTGAGGCGTCCGAGACGAGTGAACGCGCGCGCTCGATCGCCGTCTGGAAGCCGGTGACGTCTCCCTGAGCGACGCTGCCATGCGCCTGCTGGACCGCGGCGAAGGCACGCACGAGTGCAGGCGTACCAGGTAGGCGCAACGCCGCACGGGCCAGAGCGGCGACCCGGTCCTCATCACTGGTGCGGACCATCCGCTGCGCCTTGCGGGCCAGCACATAGGCCCAGAAGTCCTGGTCATCGGCCTCCTGTGCGAGGCTTCCCGCACGGTCCAGCCACCGCTCGCCGGCCGCCCGATCTCCCAGGTCGTCGGCGAGCCACCCCGCGAACTCGCTCCACCGCGCCTGCGTGCCGACCAACCGGTCCCGAAGCTCCCCACGCGCCTGCCTGCGCAGAGCGGCGATCAGCGCGATCTGCTGCTCGACTGTCGACAGGACAGTGAGGCCGCCGAGCTGGTCGTCGGCTCGCACGAGGCATGCGCGCAGCTGCGCGAAGTAGTCCACGATGGCGGGATCGACAACCGACGAACGAGGCACGTCCACGGCGGTGACAGCCGGCAGCGTCACCACCCCGGCGGCGAGTTCCAGCAGAGCCCTTCGACTCACCCGCAACGACACCACCCGCCCATCGGACATTGCCGCAAGGGTAACGACGTCCTCATCGCCGACGCCGTTACCGTCAGCCGCCACGACGCCAGCAAGCTGCACCGCCGCAGTCAGACCACCCCAGCCGTCAGCCCCATCCACGGCACCGACATCGCCCAGCGGCCTTTCCGCCTCACCAGCCGGAACACCAAAAGCACCAGGCGAAGGCATGCGGTCCTCGACCTCGCCCCACCGCGCACGCTGCGCCGCGTCCACTCTCTCTTGATCAAGCTGCTGCTTGAGGCGACGGTAATCGTCATAGCCGGCCAGCAACTCTCCGCCAGCTTCCAGGGCCGACTCACAACGCTGCCAGAAGACCCGGTCCGGGCACTGCCGCCCAGTCTCCACCCCAGCGATCGTGGTCCGAGAAACCGGCACCCGCCGCGCCAAGGCCAACTGGGTCACCCCACGCGCGTTCCGCCACCCCGCGAGCCTCGCGCCCAGCGCCCGTCTCGCATCGTCCACCCGCTGCGGATCGATCACCAATCCCGCCCCTCCACAACGCCGCACAGGCACGATAGCCACATTGACGGGAAGCGACGTCACCCTAGCCCATCACAATAAACCCGGCCAGTAACCGCCGACGGCCCACTGCCGCATCTCCAGCACGTGAACTCGATAGTGACAGGCCACATCATGATCAAGACCCAACCGCGCCGGGATGCCACTGCGGATGCACGACCGCAGACAGGGCGGGACTGAGCCCTACGTCGTTCGCGCCCCTCCTGGGGCCGCTGCAGCCAGGACGTGGCAGAAACCCTCACGGGGACAACGTCTCCATCAAGGATGTGCCAAGCACCGGCCATGCCTCGAAGACACATGCAGAACCGTCCGCACGCACCAAGTTAGTACATTCGTTCTAAGTTTGCGGTATCGTCCTGGGATGACCGCTCCTGATGTGCCGCCCGGTCCGGTGTCGTTGACTGACCGGCAGCGGCAGATCCTCGCCGTGATCCGTGCCTGGGTGCAGCGGCATGGCTACCCGCCGACGGTGCGGGAGATCGGCGCGGCCGTCGGACTTGGGTCCCCCTCGTCGGTGGCGCATCACCTGAAGACCCTCGCGCATCACGGCCTGATCCGGCGGGCTCCTGGCGGGCCGCGCGCGGTCGACGCCCGCCCTCTGGTCGACGACGATGACCCGCCGGTGAAGTCAGAAGCCCAGCGCGGGGCGCTTGTGCCGCTGTTGGGAGCCATCGCCGCCGGCACGCCGATCCTTGCCGAGGAGCACGTCGAGGAGATGCTTGCCCTACCCGCCGAGCTGGTCGGCCGGGGCACGCTGTTCGCGCTGCGGGTACGAGGCGACTCCATGATCGACGCAGCCATCACCGACGGCGACATCATCGTGGTCCGTCAACAGCCGGTCGCCGACAACGGCGACCTCGTCGCCGCCATGATCGACGGGGAAGCCACCGTCAAGCAGTACCGAACCCGCGACGGCCGCATCGAACTTGTGCCCCGCAACCCGCGCTACCCAGTACTGCCCGGCGCTCACGCGACGATCCTCGGCAAGGTCGTCTGCATCCTGCACCGCCCGTGATCCCGACGAACGCCGCTGTTCTCCTGCCGACCGGATCGCGGAGGCGCGAGCCTGCGGCTATTACTCAGCTAGGTCCGGACGCCACATCGTGATCTCGTCGTCGAGGTCGCCGCTGCGAATGTCGTTCAGGGCAGCCATGTATCCGACCTCGGTGGCGTCGATAAGCATCCTCAGAACCTCGGTGGGCGCGTCCTGGTAGCCGTAGGCCGACCAGACGTTGGCCATCGCCTCGTAGGCCCGCCGCACGTCGCCCGCGCCTTGAGCGGTATTGCCGTGGAGGTTCGCTACGGCCTCGGACCAGCCGGCTACATCGCGCTCCGAATAGGACATGCGAGAAGTATGCGTGAGGCGATCGCTGCGCGGGAGCCCGCCGTTAGCGATGGGCGAGCCCTCACCGCCGCGGCCGAAGCGGGCCGTTGCCAGGTCTGCCCGCCCCAACTGCCTGGCATGAGGGTTACCAGCCTCGCTGGGCCTGGTAGGACGGTAGCTGGCCGCGGAGCACCTGCGCGAACTCTGCCCGCAGTCTCGTCAGGTCGATCGGGCGTCCGGCCATGCGCTCGCCCAGCTCAGCGATCGGCCATGTCGCGAGGTGGCCGAACCTCGCCGCGTATACCGCGACGGTGTGCAGCCCGTACCGGTCCGAGTAGTCCATCAGCGTGTACCCAAGTAGCTGATCGAGGTCGGTTCGCGCCAGCGAGGCAGCACGAGTGCCGTCCGCCCGGGGTTTGCCTCCCTGGCCGGACTTGATATCGACCAGCATCCCACCGGCGATCAGGTCCGCGTCGGCATTCAGGTCGGCACTGCCGTCGAAGGTCATGCCGGTCGTCACCGGCCCTGGCGGCAACCCCGACAGCAGCCGCTCGGCCGCCAAATCCCGCATCGCGACCAGGTCGGTCACCTCCGCGTCGGTGGCCAGCCCCAGCAGGTCCGCCGCCCTGCTCGACTCGCTGAGGCGCATCAGGCGGGAGTATTCCACCGACGCCGCTCGATACAGCTCCACGAGAAGCGCCAGCGCGTAGCACACCCGCGCCCACCATTCATCACCACGGTCAGCGAACCCTGCCGGCCGCATCCGCAGTTCCACCCCGCCCCCTTCAACGCGGCGGGGTGCGTCTCCGGCCGCGAGTTCGCCAAGCAGTTCCCGACCGGCCCGCACGCACGGTGCCCGCCCCGACAACAGCCCCATCAGCGGCAGTGCGATCGACGGGTTCGGGTCGACGAGCATCCGCAGCCAGAAGTCGATCGCCGCGCCCTGAGTGCCTGGTGCGACTCCGGGCGGCATGGCCAGTCGCTGCGGGCCGGCCGCGACTCGGAACTCTGCCTGGATTTCCTTGTACGCCGGGAACCTCGTCCGCAGCCACACGGCCACCGGACTCCGGGCGTCCTTCACCTCATACGTCAACGCGGACATGACCGGAAGCTACAGAAAGCCACCGACAGAACGCCGAAGGTGATCGGCAAGCGTATGCGAATGTGAACCCCATTCTTCGTCCTCGCCCCTGCGGCTCCGTCAGCCCGCAGAGCTACGTCCATCCGCCTCGCGCCCGGCCCGCATCCTGTCGCCGCTCCCAAGATCACATCGAACTCACCATCCGCCCTGGTGTCGGAATTCGCTGTCGGACCTGCTCGACACAGGACTCATCGACTGCGCTGGAGAAAGTCTCCGGCTCTCAACGACAAGGTCGGCCGGAAGGAAGGTGGCTGGGATGGTGGCCGAACCGCCCGGCGATCAACGGTGGACGCGGACACTGCCGGACCCGGCAGTCCGAGGAGTTGATCGACAGCCGTCGAGCCAAGTACCTGTCTGCCCTCAACTGGCCGTCGTAGGCCGCCACCGGCGAACAGTTGCCGCTGACCGAAGCCCGATGGCGGTGGGCGCGGCTCAGCATCTCGGTCGCATCCTGCTGGTGGTCACCGGTGCCGCTGTTGACGCGCTGGAGAGTCGTAGCGGTCGTGGTGGCGACTCAACCGGGTTACGAATCATGACTATGACGAGCACCGCGGCCAGCGCCGTCGACGCCGGCGTGCGGATGCCGATTCCACCTGGCGTGGATGCGGTGCCCGGCGCGAGCCTGGCCAGCGACGGCGAGGACTTGCATGTCTGGTTCAGCGGCGTCAGCGCCGAGGGGCATCGGCGACTTCATCACGCGGTCAGCGCCGACAGCGGCGCCACGTGGTCCCCGCCCAATACCGTCGTCGGTCTGGAGCCTCTAGCCGGTCAAGGGCTCTCGCCTTCGGTGCTGCGACGGCGGGACGGCTGGTGGATGTGGTACGTCAGCCACGACAGTCGAGGGCGACGTGTGTTCGTCGCCCGCTCCGACGACGGGCTGGTGTGGCAGCGTCTTGGGGTGGCCCTCGACCATGGCGAACCTGGCAGCGCTGACGCCGACGGAGTCGACTGCCCAGCGGTTGTCGGCACCAGTGGCGGCAGCTTGGTCATGGCCTACGGTGCGGGCAGCTCACGCAGCGTCGCGGCGGCGGTCTCCCGCGACGGTGTCACCTGGCGCAAGCTCGGTCCGATTCTGCACCGCAGGCTCACCGGTCCGGACTCCCGCTGTATCTGGTACCCGGTGTGGCTGCCCAACGGGCCGGACACGGCTGACCTGCTCTACGCAGGGCAGGACGATCGTGGCCGCTGGAGTTTCCTCACCACCGGCCGGGTCGACCTCGCGGCGCTGGCCACCCGGCCCAGCCCTCTCCCCCTGGCCGCAGCGGTCGATGCCGCGATCACCCACATCCGCTCTGCTGTCACCGCCGATTACCTGGCCGAGCCCGACTATCACCGGCCCGCTCTGGTCTACCGGTCGCCGGACGGCCGGGTCGAGCAGCTGCGACCCAGCACCAGTCCGGTGTTCGCCGTTCGAGACGGGCACGGCCACCCCGCAGGTGTGGTGAAACTCGGCCGGGACCGGGCGAGCGCCGAGCGGGAGTTCTCCGGCCTGCAGACCCTTGCCCGCTTCTACCCGGTCCCTGCGGCGACACTGCACTATCGGCAGGGTCGGGCCGTGCTGGTCATGGAGCACCTCGACGGGGTACCCCTTGCCGGGCTGGCCGCCGCCGATCCCGACCGGTTCGAGACGGTCCTGGGCGACATTGCCGACCACCTGGCCACCGCCGCGCAGGCCACCCTCATGCCGGCCTGTGATCTCGACGGGCGGCCGGATCACACCGAGGAGACCCCGGCCGTCCTCGCGGCCTGGGCGGCCGAGCTCGTTGCCCGACTCCGTCCGTGGGCCCGGCACCGGGTCACTGTCGACGGTGACCCGCTCGACGTCACCCTCGTCGATCTCTTCGACCTCACCCACCACAAGCTCAGGCAGCCGCCGTTGTGGGTCGTCGACGCCAGCGGCGACCTGCATCTCAACAACGTGCTCGTCGCCCGCGACGGGCGTCGGTGGTGGCTGATCGATTGCGAGTACGCCGGGCTGCACGATCTCGAATACCTCCTGGCGAAACTGATCACCTCGTGTGTCAAGCACACGGGGCTGCTCACCGCCCACGCCTCGGCCACTCACGATCATCTGCATCTCACCACCCGACTCGCGCATCCGCTCGCCCGCCGGGTGCTGAGCATGGCGTGGCTGCTGGACCGGCTTGCCGGGCTTCCGGTGGATCGGGAGCGCCTGGCCGCCCATCTGCTGCCGCTGCTGTATTTCCGGTTCACCCCCGAGAACGACGCAGACCCGCCCGCGTTCGGTTTGGCCGCCCTTGTCCTGTCCGCCGACGCGATCCTCCACCGGAGATGACCTGACGCTGCAGCCAGACCTGGCGCGGGGGAAAAGCACCCGGTTCCGGCATGCCAAGGGCCCAACCTGGTCGGTAGCCGAAGCGGCTCAGAAAACTCGCAGGTCAGATCCTTGACGGCGACCAGCGGCGGGGTGAGCATCAGGGGTGCGGTCCACGCATCGGGCCGTGTCGGGAGCCAGCGAGGTGATGGTCCGCGCGCTGGCCGGCATTCCCCGGCGGCAAGGTGGAACGCCCGACAGCGGCCGGGCACGCCTCGACCGCGGACCTATCAATGAGACGTGTCGTCCCGAACCCCGTGCTGGGGCGGGGCGCGGCCACTTCCCCGGACGGGAAGTTCGAGGGCCTGCGGTGTAGCCGCGTGCGACGTGGTCACCGCGCCGAGAAGCGCCGCTCACTCGTGTCCGTGACGTGCGCGCACGCCCGTGAACCTCTGTCGGTAGCGATTGGCGTGCGCGCATGCCGGTGCTTCCCGGAGGGAGGTGCACACCATGCCGAAGGAGACCTCCCAATGACGTTGTCAAGCCGCGATAGCGGCAGGCGGTACGGGTTGGTAGCACCGTCTGTCACGCAGGAGTGCCCACAGGACGTTGATTCGGCGGCGGGCGAGTGCGAGTACGGCCTGAGTGTGCCGTTTGCCCTCGCCGCGTTTGCGGTCGTAGAAGCGCCGCGACTCGGTGCATCGTTGGATGCTGATCAGCGCGGAGGTGTAGAAGACGCGCTGGAGGCCCCGGTGGTAGCGGCGTGGGCGGTGCAGGTTGCCGCTGACGCGTCCGGAATCGCGGGGCGAGGGAGCCAGGCCGGCGAAGCCGGCCAGCCGGTCCGGGGTGCCGAAGGCGTCGAGGTCGCCGCCGGTGGCGGCCAGGAACTCAGCGCCGAGCAGCGCGCCGATGCCGGGCATGCTGGAGATCACTTCGGCGAGTTCGTGCTCATGAAACCGGCCCTCGATGAGCTTGTCGATCTCGCTGACCTTCTCGTTGAGGGCGATCACCTCCTTGGCGAGGGTGTGAACCATCTGGGCGGTGAGCTTCTCGCCGGGCAGCGTGGTGCGTTGCCGGTCGGCGGCCTCGACAGCGGCGGCGGCGATGGTGCCGGCCGAGCGGACTTTGCGGTTACGCAGCCAGGTCTGCAACCGCGCGACGCCGACACGGCGAAGAGCTGCGGGGGTCTGATAGCCGGTCAGCAGCACCAGCGGGCCGTGGTTGGTCAGGTCGAGGGCACGTTCCAGCGCGGGGAAGATGTTCAGCAACTGCTCGCGCAGTCGGTTGATGGTGCGGGTCCGGTCGGCGACCAGGTCGCTGCGGCGGGCGGTGAGGATCTTCAACTCGACGGCCGCCTCGTCTCCCGGGCGCACCGGGTTGAGGTCACGGCGCATACGTGCCTGGTCGGCGATCACTGCGGCGTCGCGGGCATCGGTCTTGCCGGTTCCGCGGTAACCGGCGGCGGCCCGGTTCACCGCGAGACCAGAGATATAGACCAGCCGCTGCTCATGGTTGATCAGCAAGGCGATCAG
Source organism: Micromonospora sp. WMMD1082 (assembly GCF_029626175.1). Lineage (NCBI taxonomy): Bacteria > Bacillati > Actinomycetota > Actinomycetes > Micromonosporales > Micromonosporaceae > Micromonospora > Micromonospora sp. WMMD1082. Next base: position 838,442 of record NZ_JARUBM010000002.1, read on the forward strand.
CAGAGCCGCGCCGCCGTCGGCCACGTCGACCGCCCACGTGACCTCGTCGCTCAGTGCCAGCACATCGGCCAGCAGCGTCAGCAACTCCGCTTCCTCGTTGGCCACTCGCCGCGACAGCAGCCGGTCGCCGTTCTGGTCGACCACCACACAGTGGTGATGCGCCTTGCCGATATCTACGCCGGCCCACACCTTGGGCACGGTCACCTCCACAAGTTCGTTGGTGAGTCGGTCCGCAGACGACCTCGCCGGCATGGTCCTACACAGCGATCTACTCGCAACTCCCAATCGGCGGCCGAGTCGTCGCGGGGTGCTGGGCGGCCAGGTCTCCTGAGCCATCAACGGCAACCCGATGAAAGCCACACCCAGCACCCCCGGATGAGCCAACCCTACGAACTGGGCGGTCATCACGATCAAGAAGGTAGGACCCCGATGACCCGCGAGGCGGCCGACCGGATCCGCGAGGCGGCCGAGCGAGACCCACACTCGCCGACTGCGCAGGACGGATTCCCCGACCGCGCCGATCGGGCCGTCGACCGCAACGAGAACCAACAGGACCCAGAGGAGGAGTAACCCAACGCGTGTGGGCCCGGCCACAGGCCGGGCCCACACCCGATGGACTCAGCGCTTACGTACGCCGGAGCACCGCGGCCGTCCGTGAGCTCCGCGTCTTCTGCCCGCACGCGGCGCCTGTTGCGGCGACGATGGACGCATGATGCTGTTTCCGCCTGCGGCGCTGCTGCTGGACTTCGGTGGCGTTCTCGTCGAGTCGCCCCGCCACCAGCGGACCCTTCCCGCTGACCTGGTACAGCGGCTCCATACCCTCACGGGACACGCCGTCCCGGTCGACACGATTGTCCGGGACATCACCGACGGAGCCCGTCGGTATTCGCGCTGGCGCGATGACACCAGCCGCGAACGGGGTCCGCGGGAGGCGAGCCACGACCAGGTCTGGGACGAGTTCATCACCGTGGGGTGGCCGGAGGCGGCGCGGGCTGCCGTGCGGGCGGAGGCGGTGTCGTTGAGCTACGCATGGGCGTGGGGCGACAACTGGACCGTACGCGACGGCATCACGGAAGCACTACAGGCAGCGGCGGCGGGTGGGATTCCGATGGTGGTGGTGAGCAACGCGATCAGCGGGGCCGCTCACCGGGACTTTCTCGCCTCGGTAGGTCTCGGGGCGCTGTTCGCCGCCGAGTTGTACAGCGACGAGATCGGGGTACGCAAGCCGAACCCCGAGCTGGCCTGGCGCGCGGCGGACACGATCGGCGTACCGATCGGGAAGTGCTGGTTCGTCGGCGACATGCTCGACCGTGACATCGCCTGCGCCCGCCACGCCGGAGCCGGGGCGGCGATCCTCATGCGCTCGTCGCGCACCGCCCGGGCGGTGCCCACGTCGGGGGTCGAGCCGGATGTCGTCGTTGACGACGGGTACGGGCTGCGGGACCTGCTACGCCAGGCTGGGCTGCACTGACTGCCGAAGCCGAGTGGAACTGCCGGGCCCATGAAGTTGTCCGGCGGACACGTCGGCTACGGCGTGAGGCCGTGCGGCTCGCGGCGGGCCCGACTGAGTAAGCCCACGGATGTGCACGTCACGTCGGCTGTCGCCTTGGGGACAGGTGGCAACGAATGGGCGTTGTCGGCTGCGGAAAGACGGTTGGCTAGGGGTGGCCGATGGTGTCCGTCAGGTGGAGCAGGAGAGCGCAGGCGAGTAGCAGGACCACGAAGCCCGTGAGGGCTCGGGTGAGGCGGCGTCGATACAGCGCCCACGTGAGCGGTGATGCGCCGCCCTTGATCAGTGCCGCGTACAGCAGCAGCACCCCGACGGATCCGGCGATCAGCTTACCCACGACCGCACCTGCCCGCTCCCACCGGTGCGGCGAGGACGTGCACACCACCAAGGCTGGTGAGACAGCGTGTGGCGGCAGGATGTTGGCAGCCGGCCGGCGGGGTGTCGGTGTCCGGGGTGCGGCGGCTGTCGGTGTAGAGCCGGTAGCCGTCGGCCTCAGCGACGATCGCGTCTCGGGCGTGGGGCCCCATGCGCGGATCCGACGGTGGGACGGGACCGGTGATGGTGGTGAAGGCGGCGAGAATCTGGCCGGTGTTCGGATCGATGGTGAGGACGTCGCGTCGTGGCACGCCGGAACGGTCGGTGTACGGCAGGGCGATGTCGATGCCGGTCCGCCCGACGCGGTCGGTGACGCCGGTTTGGACGAGCAGGCCGGGTTGCTCGGCGAGGAGCCGGAGGAGCGCGGCGCGGACCGGGCGGGTGGGGGCGTGACGTTCGTAGAGCATCGCGACGCCGCCGATGAGGTGCCCCGGGCGGTCCCGGTCAGGGCCGGCGGTGATGAGCAGGTGGGACCGCAGGTCGGCGGCCCTGGTCGGTGGTAGCTGGTCGAACCGGTCGCCCCCGCTATGGCCTGTCCAACTTTGGTCTGAACCGTCCGGGGTGCAGCCGGTGGTGCTGATCTGGGTGCTGACCTGCCGACCGTTCGCGGCGTCGTCGGTGCGCCAGAGTTGGTCGACGCGGATGCGCTGCGGCCATCCGGCCGGTCCAGGTGGGCCGGTGATGTCGCGGTACCAGGTGCGGCCTTCGACGTACTGGTACCTGCCGCTGGTGGTGTCGGCGGGTGCGGTGCTAAGGCTGCTGGCCAGACGGGTCAGCACCGGGCCTGCCGGAACCCATGGCGCGCTGGTCGGGGTCGGGGTCGGGGGCATCGGCGACGGTGCGGCAATGTCCCCACGGTCGGAGGCCGCGTCCCAGCCTGCGGGGATCTGCGTCGCGTCAGCGGTGCGATGGTGCGGGCCGGTGTGGATCGGATAGGTGAGGACTGGTGTCATGGCGATGGTGAGGGAGACCAACGCCGCCGTCAGTCGTACCGTTCGGGAGGTCCGCGGTCGTCCTGGCGAGGCTGGCGTACGAAGCGGAGTCACGGGGTGTTCCTCATCGTTGTTCTCGGTCGTGGTTATGGGAGTGGTGGCTCGCTGCTGTTATGGCAGGCGTTGTCAGTCGGCCACGTCGTTCGAGAGGGGTGGGCGGTAGGAGGTGAAGTAGGTCGCCGATGGCGTGGGTGACGGTCGGGTACCGGGGCACGGTCGCCGGGTGCGGTGGGATGTCCGTCGGCTGGTGGGAGATCCAGATCGGAATCAGGCCGGCTGTTTGAGCGCCCTGGACGTCGGTCCGCCAGTTGTCGCCGATGTGCAGGCATCGTGTGGGGTCGATGTTCAGTGCCCGGCTGCAGGCGTGGAAGGGAGCGGCGTGGGGTTTCGCAATCCCGCTGTCCGGAGCGCAGATGACGGCGGTGACGAACTGGGTGAGGCCGGCCCTGCTCAGCTTCTGCTGGATCGAAGCGCGCGGCCCGTTACTGCAGACCGCGAGCGGTACGCGGTCTGCCAACGTCCGTAAAAGGCGGTGGAGTTCCGGGTCCGGCTCAATTTTGGCGAGCTGGGTGGCGGCGCACGTGTGCGCCAGCCGGTCGAGGTCGATGCTGTCGAGCGTGACACCGATGCTCCGCAGCGCTGTGCCCCAGAACCGTCGACGAAGGTCGTGCAGGCTGTGGGTGCCGGTGTCGGCGGGATGCGTCCAGAAGGTTCCGAACGCTTGGTGGTAGGCAGCGGTCAGCTCGTCCGGATCGACCTGCGAGGACAGTTGAGCTGCGAGTTGGCTGCCTGCTCTGACGCCGCGGGCGAGGCTCGTGCTGGTGTCGACGAGGGTGTCGTCGACATCGAAGCTGACGGCCACGGGCGGGCGCAGCGGCGGCGAACCGAGTCGCGTGCGGAGGTAGTCGGCCAGCACCGGCAGCGTGTCGGTGGAACGCCCGAGGTCGTGGGTGGGTGTAAACAGGCTGCACGCTCTCGTCGCTAGCGTGGGTGTCATCGCCCCACGCTCATTGCGGCTCGGCGGGGTGCGGGGGTTTTGAAGCGGGCGGACCAGGGTGGGGTGGTCGTGCCGAGGGCGTGTTCGGCGAGCCGGAGGAGTTGGATGTCGGAGGTGCCCGCCGGGGCGAAGATGTGCAGGGCGTCTCGGAGGTAGCGCTCCAAGGATGATTGCTGGGGGTGTAGGCCGTGCGCGGCGTGGATCTCCATGGCGGTGCGGGCGGAGTCGATGGCGTACTCGGCGTTGATGAGTTTGGCGTTGATGAGTTCGGCGTCGCAGGGTTGTCCGGTGTCGAGCAGGTGGGCGGCGTGGTAGACGGCCAGTCGGGCGGTCATCAGCCGGGATTGGATGGTGCCGAGGCGCTGTGTGACGACTGGTAGGTGGGCCAGCGGATCGCCGTATCGGTGCTGGCTGGTGGTGTAGGCGATGGTCGTGTCGAGGATCGCCTGGTGCAGGCCGAGGGCGACGGCGGCGAGGTTGGGTCTGCCGTACAGGATGCTGGAGGAGTAAGCGACGTCGAGACCGTCGCCGTCGGCGCCGAGCCGGTTGGCCGCAGGGACGCGGCAGTTGTCAAAGACGATCTCGCCGAAGCTGAAGCCGTGCAGTCCCATCGCGGGTTGATGTGGCGTGAGGTGTACGCCGGGGCGGTCGGCTTCGATCAGGAACGCGGACAGGCCACGGGAGCCGGGTCCGGTGCGGGCCACGACGCCGTGCAGGTCGCCGATATGGCTGTTGCCGACGAAGGTTTTGGTGCCGGTGATGAGGTAGTCGTCGCCGTCGCGGACGGCGGTGGTGGTCATGCCGAGCACGTGGCTGCCGGATCCGGGTTCGGTGACGGCGATGGTGGGCAGGCAGGTGCCGGCGGCGATAGCAGGTAGCCAGGTCTGTTTCTGGCGGTCGCTGCCGAAGTGGATGATCTTCGCGGTGCCGAGGTGGGATGCCTGGATCATGGCGCCCATGGCGGCCGAGACGCGGGACAGTTCCTCAATGATGATCGTTTTGGCGAGGTGGCCGAGCCCGAGTCCGCCGTAGGTGGGGTCGATCGTGACGCCGAGCCAGCCCTGGCAGGCGATGTGTCGGGACAGTTCGTGTGCCACGGTCCGGGACGTCTCCAGTTGCGGGATGTGGGGTGCGATCTCGGTCTCGGCGAACGCGCGGACGGTGTCGCGCAGGCGGGTGTGACGGGGGGTAAGGCGGTAGCCGTTGACCATCTGCCGATCTCCTCGTGAGTCGCCCACGGCGTCCGTCGGTGGCGGCGGGATACGCCGCAGACAGGAGGCCCGTGGTGGGGTGCTGTCACAAGCAGTTCCGAACGGTTGTGCCGCCGGTCGGGGCGGCACGACGAGGTGGGGATGTCCCGTGGGGTCGGTGGCGGGTTCGGGCTGGTGTCCCGGCTATCGCGGGTGGTGGTCGCGCTGGTTGATGCGGGTGGACAGGTCAGCGGCCCAGGCTTTGATGGTGGTGAGCCCTTCTTGGCCCCAGGTGCGGGGTTCGGTGCCGACGACGCAGATCGTGCCGAGGGTGGTGCCGGTGTGGTCGATCAGTGGAGCGCCCATGTAGGTGCGGATGCCGAGCTGGTCGACGACCGGGTTGCCGGCGAATCGGGGGTAGGCGCAGACGTCGTCGAGGACCAAGGCGCGGCGGCGGTGTACCACGTGGGGGCAGAAGCCCTGGTCTCGTGACATGCGGCGGCCCGGTTCGACTGGGGTGGGCGCCGATAGTCCCGGCGGGGTGCTGCGGCCGGTGTAGAGGCCGGCGAAGAACTGGCCGTGCTCGTCGAGGAAGTTCACCATCGCCCAGGGCATGTCGGTGATGTCGGCAAGGTTGCGGGCAAAGTCGTCGAAGTCGCGTTCCGGTCGGCCGAGGCCGAGCGCGCGAAGGCGCTGGAGTCGTTGTGGGGCCTGCGGGTCGGGCGGGGTGAGGGGTGGGGGTTCGAAGCTGTCGGTCATGTCGGGTTGCCTGCCTGTATCGGGTGGGTCCGGGCGGGGTGGGCGAGCAGGGTCTGCACGAGCGTCAACAGCACGACGGTCGCGGACCGTTGGTGGCGGGCGTCGCACGTCACGATCGGCACCTCGGGGCGTAGCCCCAGGGCCTGGCGTACCTCGTGCGGTTCATAGCGGTGGGCGCCGTCGAACTCGTTCACAGCGACCAGGAATCGCATACGGCGGGACTCGAAGAAGTCCACTGCGGCGAAGCAGTCCGGCAGGCGGCGGGTGTCGACCAGGACCACCGCGCCGAGCGCGCCGTGGCACAGTTCGTCCCACAGAAACCAGAACCGGTCCTGCCCGGGTGTGCCGAACAGGTACAGCACGGTGGCGGGGTCGATGGTGATGCGACCGAAGTCCAACGCCACCGTGGTGGTCGCCTTCGCCTCCACCCCGGCGAGGTCGTCGACGCCGGTGCCAGCGGCGGTGAGCAGTTCCTCGGTACGCAGCGGCGTGATCTCGCTCGTGGCGGTGATGAAGGTGGTCTTACCGACCCCGAACCCGCCCGCGATGAGGATCTTGAGGGCATGCGGGAGGTGGTCAGAGTCGCTGTTGTAGGCCGGCAAGGAGTCTCTCCAGGATCGTTCGGTCGGTGGGGTCGGCGGCAGGGCTGGGTGGGCGGGTGCGGACCGCGCCGACCGCCACCAGGTCCGACAACACCACCTTCGTGACCGCCGCCGGCAGCCTCATCCGGGCGGCGACCTCGGCGACTGTGGTCGCCGCGCCGCACAGCCTCAGCGCCACGTCGTGGTCTGGCTCCAACCGGCCCCTGGGCCGTACGCCGGTAGCGACGACCCACGACAGCAACTCCATCGCCGTGGTGGGTCGGGTCCGCCCCGCGCTGACCGTGTACGGGCGCACCAGACGTCCGGCCGCCTCGTCGAGCCACGTCTCCTGATGCGCGCCGCCGGCCGTCATCGCAGGGCGGGGGACGGCAGTACGGTGCCCCGGGCGGGTGTCGCCAGGTACGGCCGCACGCTCTTGACCATCTGGGACATCTCGTAGCCGAGTACGCTGACATCGGCCTGTCTGCCTGCCAGCACCGCCAGCACCGCGCCGTCGCCCGCGGCGGCGACGAACAGCAGCGTCTCGTCGAGTTCGGCCACCACCTGCCGTACGCCGGAGCCCGCGTCGAACCGGTCCGCGGCGCTGCGGGTCAGCGAGAACAGGCCGGAGGCGATCGCCGCCAGATGATCCGCGCTGTCGTCGGCCATTCCGTGGGCCGCGCGAGGCAGCCCGTCGGAGGACAGCAGCAACGCGCTGCGGGTATGCGGCACTCGTTCCACCAAGCCGGACAGCAGCCAGGCCAGTTCCGATCCGGGCGCACTACCAGTCATCGCACACAACTCCTCTTCTCGACATCACACGGTCAGTGGTCATGAACCCGGCCGCCCGCTGTGCTGCTCGGCGTCGGCGGAAGCGGCGCCGCGCAGGAAGTCCGCTATCAGCGTCGGGCTGTGCTCACCGGACGGCTGGTTCACCGCTGCCGGACGGTGCTCTCGCAGCGGTGCCGCCAGATGCGCCTGCCGCTCGCGGCGCGGCAGCGCAGGGCGTGTCCCGCTCGCCTCCTGCATGTGCCCGGCAGTGGTGGCGTCGTGCCTCGCCGGCAACCCGCCTCGGGGCGCCCCCTGCACCTGCCCGGCAGTCGGCGGTGAAGGGTGCAGTGCGCTGGCCGGGATGACCGCGACACCGACCGTGGGTGATGAGATACCTGCCGGTCCCCCGCGCGACGAGGGGCGGCCTGCGTCCGCGGCGGCCGGCTGGTCGGCCGTCCGGTCCCCGAGCAGGTCCACCGGCAGGATGACCACTGCCTGCACCCCGCCGTAGACGTTGTTTTGCACCCTGACGGCGATGCCATGCCGGCGGGCCAGCGCCGAGACCACCCAGATCCCGATACGGCCGTCACGCAGCAGATCCGCGACCTCCACCCGGTCCGGGTCCGCCAGCAACGCGTTCACCCGATCCTGCTCCGCATGAGGCATCCCCAGGCCCCGGTCGTCGACCTCGACGGCCACCCCGGCCGCCACCCGTCGTGCGCGCACCGTCACCTCCGTGTGCGGAGGCGCGAACGCGGTCGCGTTCTCGATCAACTCGGCCAGCAGATGCACCACGTCAGCGCCGGCGTGCCCGCGTACGGTGCCCTCCACCGGAGGCACCACCCGCACTCGCGCGTAGTGCTCCACCTCGGCGATCGCCGAACGCAGTACCTCCATCAGCGGCAGCGGCCTGCTCCACTGCCGCCGTGGTACGGCCCCGCCCACCACCGCGAGGTTCTCGGCATAGCGGCGGATACGGGTCGCCAGATGGTCCACCTGGAACAGGCCCTTGAGCAGATCAGGATCCTCGACCTGCCCTTCCAGCACGTCCAGCAGCTGGATCTCCCGATGCACCAGACCCTGCAACCGGCGGGCAAGGCCGACATACACCTCCTGCTGCCCCACCACCAGCGGCAGACCCGCAACAGGCGGGACAGCCACCACGTTGCGGGCAAGGGACCGGGCCAGCCCACCAGCGCGCACCGCAGCGCTCGCGACGACCACGACGCAGGCACCGACCGCGACCATGAGCACCAGCCAAGCCACGACTGGAACAGGCCCTGCCGGCAGCACCACCGCCCAGAACGCGACGCCCAGACCGATCACCGCCACCACCACGGCCGGCGCCACGGATGACCACAGCAACCCACCCTGCGGGCCTGCATCGGACTGCCCGTCGACCGAACTGCCGAGACGGACTCGCAACCCTGCCTCCCCCGGGTAGGTAGTGAAAGCAGTTGCTCGCACCACCGGCCGCGACCGAGATCCTCCGGATGCGGGGCCATCCGCCGTACCGGTGGGTTCTGCCGTCGCAGCGATCAATGTCGGGTCTCAGTTATCGTCGGATCGCGTTGTGTCGAACACTGTCGACGCAAAGATTCGACATCGGACCGTCCACGCGAAGGTGGATCATGAGCGACGCGCAGCGGATGCGGGATGCGAAGAAGGCCATGGGTCGCCAGCTGGCCACGTGGCGCACTCGGCGGGGACTTCGACAGCACGACCTCGCCGACGAGATTCCGATGTCCCGTAGCACCATCGCCGGTGTCGAAGCCGGTGCTCAGGTGGTGGACGAGACGTTCTGGAGCCGCTGCGACTCCCTCTTGCGGGCGGACGGGGAGTTGCTCGTCACCTACCGGCAGTACCGCGAGCTGGAGCGGCGGTACCAGCAGGAAAGAGCGGAGGCGGCCCGCCGAAAACGGTGGGGCCCGGTAACGGCTGTCGTTCGCACCGGCGGCATGCGGCACCACGAAACCGCTGTGGCCGCGCCGGGCGTAGAAGCCGACGAGCAGGCGGCCGGCCCGTCGCCGGTCAGCGTCATGCAGGAGGTGCTGGAGAGCGCCGTCACCGGCGCCGGCGGCAGCAACCCGGCAGGTGTCGACCTCAGCCTGCTGGAACAACGGGTGTTGGACGCCCACGACGCCCGGTGGCGGCGGGGACGTCGGGAGGCTCCGCTGCTGGTCGTCGTCGGCGGCTACGCGGGCAGCGGGAAGACGCAGCTGGGCGAGTTGCTCGCGGCCCTGACCGGGTGGCCTTTGCTCGATAAGGACACGCTGACCCGGCCGATGACGGAGGAACTTTTGCGTGCGCTCGGCGGGGATCCGAACGACCGGCACAGCGACGCCTATCTGGCAGCTGTCCGGCCGATCGAGTACCGGTGCCTCCTCAACGCCGCTTTCGACCAGCTGAGGCACGGCACCTCCACGATCGTCACCGCCCCGTTGCTGCGGGAGGCACCGGACCCACGATGGCTGGACAGGATGAGAAGCCGGTTCACCGCATCGCAGATCAGGGTCGCCACCATCTGGGTTGACGCGGACATCGAGTCGATGTACCGGCGTCTGGCCAGCCGCGACGCGGCGCGCGACAGCTGGAAGCTGAACCACTGGAACGCCTACAGCGGCGCGATCGACCTGGCCCTGCGGCCGGCGTGGAACCACCTCGTCATCGATAACGGGGCAGGTGCCGTGCGGCCGATCGAGGAACAGGCGGCAGTGGTCGGCCGGATAATCTCACCGGCGTGAACCCTCCGGCGATAATCCTCTACGGTCCGCCCGCCTCCGGTAAGGACACCATCAGCGAGGCCCTGGCCGGCCTCGATCACCGGTACGTGCTGTTCGAAAAGCTCAAGATCGCGACTGAGTACGGCGATCGTCCTGGGTACCGGCTCGCGACCGAGACCGAGCTGGCCGAGATGCGCGCCCGCGGCCTGGTCATCTACGAGAATGCCCGGTACAACAACCGGTACGTCGTTGACCGGCCCGGCCTCGCCGCCGCCTTCGCCACCGGCGACGTTCCCGTCGTGCACATGGGTCAGGTCGCCGGGGTACGCGCGCTGCGGGCGTACCCCGCGACCTGGCTGCGTGTGCTGCTGTGGTGCCCACGGGACGTCACCGCGCGACGCGCCCGCCACCGCGGCAGCCCCGACGTCGACGCCCGGCTGACCGCCTGGGACGAAACCCTTAGCGACCTACAGGCGAGCGAACCCGACGACTTCGATCTGCGTATCCAGACCGACCAGCACGAGCCGGCGGAGTCCGCCAGCCTCATCGACGCGGCCCTGACCGCTGCCCTCGCCCGAACCAGCGCGCCGGGCGCCGGTCGCTGACCACCCCCGATTTGTGTCGAATCCTGTTGTCGACGGTGTTCGACACAGCGGGACAGGCGTTGGCTGAGCAAGAGATCCCGCGGTCTTGCGGGCGGGCCGTGGGAGGAACCATGAGCAAGCGCCTGGTCGTCGAGACTCACGCCAGCTCCTGCTATTTCCGCACCTCCGTGCAGGACGGTGAGCGTAAGGCGTTGGTGCAGATCACGGAGCGATGCAATCTGCACTGTGTCCACTGCTTCGTTTCCTCCACCCACCAGGGGGTGGACATCACCCTCGACGACATGGTCGAGCTGGTCCTGCCCCGGCTGCGACGCGCCCGGGTGACCCGGTTGACGCTCACCGGTGGAGAGCCGTTCGTGCATCCGCACCTGGTGGAGATCTGCGCTGCGGCGGCGCGGATGGACCTGCCAGTGAAGATCTGCACGAACGCCACCCAGACCAGCAAGGCGCAGATCGCCGCCCTCGCCGAGCTGGGCACCGTCCGGGTCAACGTGAGCTTCGACGGGTTCCGTCCCTCCTCGCACGGCCGGTTCCGGGGCAACCGCGACTCCTTCGCGGTAACCGTGGACACGACACGCCAGTTCGCCGACGCCGGGCTGCTGCACGGGATCCTGTCGACACCCAACGCGCTCACCCGCCCGCAGGAGTTCGCCGAGCTGTGCTCGTTCGCCGCCGACCTGGGTGCGGCGTACGTGTTGATGAACCCGCTGTCGAGCTTCGGTCGGGGCGTGAAGTCCCACGGGCGGCTCGCCGCACCGGAGCAGACGATGCGGGCGATCACCGCCGCCACCGCGCCCCTGGCGGACCGGGTCGAGCTGGTGCCGATCCGGTTCCCTAATGACACCCGGCCGTTGTCCGGCTGCGACGCCGGCACCCTGATCTACGTGTTCGCCACCGGCGACACCGCCGTCTGCCCCTACCTGGTCTTCGCCGCGCGGACACCACAGTCCCGGCACGCCGACCACGAGTTCCTGGTCGGCAACATCCTCGACGGCGAGATCGCCGACGCCCTCGACGCCTACCGCTTCCACGACCGCTACGAGGTCGGGGCGAACCCGACCTGCCGGACGTGCGCGGTGAGCAGCGCCTGCGGGAAGGGCTGCCCGGCCGCGGTGGTCGCCGCCGGCCAGCGCGTCGGCGCACCGGACGCCGAACAGTGCCCACCCGAGAACGTGCGGCGCCCACTACTGCCGATCCACCCCGTCACGGCCTGACCTGTCGTGTTCATCGTCATCGAGGGACCCAACGGCGTCGGAAAGACCACCGTGGCGGGCCTGCTGGCCGAGCGAATGCGCCACCGCGCCGGGCGACCCGTGCATCTGACCAGCGAGCCCACCCGGACCCGGCTGGGCGAGCTACTCCGCGAGGCCGAAGCCGTCATCCACGGGCGGGCCCTCGCCCTCGCGATCGCCGCGGACCGCACCATGCACGTCGAGGACGAGATCATCCCCGCACTCGACGCCGGCACCATTGTGATCAGCGACCGCTACGTGCAGTCCTCACTCGTGCTCCAGCGGGTCGACGCCGTCGACCTCCGCGAAATCTGGAGCTACAACCGCTACGTCCTGCAACCCACCCTGTCGCTCTACCTGACCGACGACCCGCACGTCATCGCCACCCGCCTCGGTAACCGCCGCCGACTGAGCCGGCTGGAAGCCACCGGCACACCCGCAGGCGAACTCCACCTCTACGACCAGGCATTCGACTTCCTCGACCGCCAAGCATGGCGCCAAGCGAAGATCGACTGCCGGGGACGCGACCCCGACCAGGTCGTCTCTGCCATCCTCGACACGCTCGACCCGATGCTCGCCCCGCACCCCGCGGCCTGAAAGGCTCCCGGCGTGTTGTCGATCCTGACTGTGAACATTCAGGCCACCTCCCGCCGCCGCGCCGAACCGCTCCTCCGGTGGCTCGCCGACCGCCCCGAACACGTCCTCCTGCTCACCGAAACCAGTAACGGGGACGGCACTGCCTACCTGCTCGACCACTTCCGCCGCGCCGGCTGCCACGTCCACCACCCCACCCTCGACAAAGACCGCGGCGCCGCCCTGATCAGCCGCATGCCCGTCACTATCCGTCCGGACATCGCCGCGCGGCTGAGCATCCCCGGCCGCGCCGTCGCCGCCACCATCCACACCAACCCGGCCGTCACCGTCCTCGGCATCTACGTACCCTCCAGCGACCGCGCCCCGGCCAAGGTCGAACGCAAACGGGCCTTCCTCGCCTCCCTCACCGACACCCTCAACCACCTACCAGCCGACGAACGGGCACACCTCGTACTCGGCGGGGACTACAACGTCATCACCCGCGACCACCAACCGCCCTACCCCGGAGTGTGGCTACCCTTCGAGTACGCCCTCTTCGATGCCCTCACCGCCGTCGGCCTCACCGACGCCCACCACCACCTCACACCCGGCATCCCCCACCACAGTTGGTACGGCCGCGCCGGCAACGGCTACCGCTTCGACTACCTCCACGTCGGCACCGCCCTACGCGACCGGCTCCACAGCGGCAGCTACCTCCAGGAACCCCGCGATCAACGCCTCACCGACCACGCCGCCGTCACCCTCACCTTGAACCTGCCCGTCGACACCCTCACCATCCGCGACACCCCGCCGGTCGCCGAACCCGCGACCCTGTTCTAACTACGTCAGCGCTCGCCCTGTTCGACCTGGTGGGCAAACAGCTCTCCCCGCGCATCCGGGACCTCGGGAAGGTCACCCTTTACCGGACCGGCCCGCGCCGAGTTCAGTCTGCGTCCGGCGACTGGCCCCCTGACCTGGCAGCGATCCAAGTCGGTAACGTTGCGTGACGGGTGTTGCTGAGTCAGCCGTTCCTCGTCGTGCGGATCTGCTTGACGATGAGAGTACGTCGGGGCACAAGATCAGGATACGGCTCGCCCTTACTCTCTACTCGGCTCTGGACGTCAACCTGACATTTCCCCTAGAGTTGGAAGATGCAGTTGGGAGCCATACTGGCCATTACCATTCCCGGCGAAATGCAAAATGCCCTGCGAATGCTACGGAACCTCTTTGATGAGGAAACTCTGCCGATTACCCTCGCTAGCCTTGCCGTGCTTATCTCCGTATGGGCAGCCTTAATATCTCGCCGAAGCATGAAGGCTAGCGAAAGAAGCGCCAGAGCTGCTGAAGTTCAAGCACGCCATGCCGCGAGTCAGGCTGAAGCTGCGGAACGCCAAGCCGTCGCAGCCTCAGAGCAGGCGTATTCGGCGAGTTCAGAGGTGTCCACGGCCATTCAAACATCGGAAATCTCAGCGCTGGAGGGCGCAAAAGCGAGGATCGACGCCTCATTGCCTCGCATCTCGGCAGTGATTTTTAAGAAGAATGATTATGCTGGATTGGCGGAGAACAGCTACGCATTGCCAACCCCCCTATCCTCCATGCCGATAACTGAACCAGTGAAGCTCGATCACTGGTCGACCGAGGGCTCGACAGGCTCAACCCCGCACTGGGCTTGGGACGCCTTCTTCGTTTCACATGGGCTGCTGTTCAATTTTGGGAACGAGCCGGCTCGCGTGATTTCGCCAAGCGTGCAGTTCTACGCCGGCACCCACCCCTTCACGGGAGAGGAAGTCAAAGAACCGGCTACAACCATCCACGGCGAGAAGATCCTCTACTCAGGCCAATCTGCACTCTTCCAGGTCATCGCGAGAAAGCAGGTGGACGACTGGGTTCAGATAATCAGAAAAGGAGAAGAAGAAAGAGAATTCTGCGAAGCCCACCTTTCTTTCTTCCCAGCCGATTTCGATGAACCCGAGTGTGGAGTGAAGATCCGCACTACGGGAATACCGTTGAGCCACGTCACGCCGGAGGGTGTTTATGCGATTTTCAAGCCGAACAGCTATTTTGACGTTCACTTGGAATTCTTGCGGAACTATCCGGATTCACCCGAGGAGATCGCAGCTAGACTGAAAGGCGACAGAGAGGAGCTATTTGCTCTTTACATGAAAAAGCAGCGAATGAAATGGTTTCGCGAAGAAATTGCTAATCGCAAGCCGGGCGACGAGAGCATTGAGGGCGACGCCGATGCTGCGTCGAGTGACTAATTAATAGCAAGCTTCCCGACCCGGCCAGCGGGCCGCGCCCGGGTCGCCCAAGTACTTCGTCGACGTCGCGCTGCATCCGTTCGGGTCGGTGGAGACCGTCGGGGTCGCCGGCCTGATCGATCGGATGAACCTGCTCGCCACCTGGACGCCGGTGGTCCAGGCCGCCTACATGTGCGACGAGGCCGCCGAACGGTGGAGGAAGGAGAACGGCCACTGATCCGTCCCTGTACCCGGATAACAAAATATTATCTACTACATGGGTGGTGACGTGATCCTCTTGGCCTGCTGTCGGCACCTCGGCCCCGGTGCGCGACTCGCGCACGTTATCCGGTACATCGCCGGGCCGGTCCGGCTGGGGTCCGGGTCGTGAAGGACGGCGTGACGATCCCGTTCGTCATCGACCGGTTCCTCGACTCGGCCCGGTGCCGCAACCCGAACACCCGCCGCGGCGCGGGACCTGTACCCGGTCACCGGCCGGGCCAGGTTGGGCTACGACCGCGCCCGGGTCCTCCTGGATTACCTACACCTCATCCGGTCCGGGCCTGCCCGGCTGGGACCTGCACCAGCTACGGCACTCCGGCGCCACCACCTCGGCGAGGCCAACGCCGGCCTGCAACTGATCATGGCCAAGGGTCGGTGGCGCAACTCCCGCACCGCCATGCGCTACGTCAGGCCCGGCGGGGCCGTCGTCGCCGAGGTCACCGAACTACTCGACATCACCCCCGACCGGAGGTGATCGCAGGTGTTCGTTCGCCGTGCCTATCTGCCGCCTGACACGCTGACCCCCACCGACCGCGCCCGGTGGCCCTACACCATTCCCGCCGTGGCCGGGCTGGCCGAGCACGGCGTCGAGTTCACCACACCGGTGACCCTGCTCGCCGGTGACAACGGCACCGGCAAGTCCACCCTGGTCGAGGCGATCGCGGTCGCGGCCGGGTTCAACCCCGAAGGCGGCAGCACCTCCTTCCGGTTCACCACCCGCGCCACCAAATCCCCGCTCGGCGAGCACCTGGTGCTGCAACGCACCCCCGGCCGCAAGCCCCGCACCGGGTTCTTCCTGCGCGCCGAGTCGTACTACAACGTGGCCACCGAGATCGAACGCCTCGACGCCGACCCGCACTCCCCACCCCTGCTCGGCGCCTACGGCGGGATCTCCCCACACCACCGCTCGCACGGCGAGTCGTTCCTCGACCTGGTCAACCACCGCTTCGGCCCCCAAGGGCTGTACCTGCTCGACGAGCCGGAAGCGGCCCTGTCCGTGCACGGCTGCCTGGCCCTGCTGCTGCGCATCGCCGAACTGGTCGACCAAGGCAGCCAGTTCCTCATCGCCACCCACTCGCCGATCCTGCTGGCCAGCCCCGGCGCGACGATCCTGCACATCGACGCCGCCGGCACCATCGCCCCGGTCGACTACGACCAGGCCGAGCCGGTCGCCCTGACCCGGGCGTTCCTGGCCGACCCGGGCCGCTTCCTGCACCACCTGCTCGCCGAGCGCTGACCAGACGCGCACCCGGCGCCATCCCCTGCCACCAGGTGATGATCACCGCGTGGCCAGGCGGAGCAGATGCTGGTAGGAGCCGGGGTCCGCGCCCAGCGCTCGCAACACCGTGCCGGCGTGCGCGAACACCGCGGTCTCCGCCGGGTGATCGTCGAGGTCACCGCGGTCGAGCATCCGGCCGGCGATGTAGAGCTGGCTGAGCATGCCGTCGTGGCTGTCCAGTTCGGTGGCGTACCGGGCTCGCACCAACTGCGCGACCGGTGGTGCCGCCAGGCTGTGCAGGTACAAGCTGGCCGCGTCAAACCCGGCCGGGGCCAGCCCCCAGCCCTCCCAGTCCAGCACCCAGCAGCCCGGAGTGGTCAGCTGCGCCCAGTGCAGGTCCGCGTGCGCGGGCACCCACCGCTGCACGTCGACGGGCAGCGCCGCGTCCCAGATCCCGATCCGGGACGCAAACCGCTCGGCATCCACCGCGACCCGATCGGTATCGACCCGGGGCAGGAAGGCCAGGGTGCCGGCAAGTCGCGCCCACCACGTCTCGGTCAGCGCCGGCACAACGGTCAGCGCCGCCGTCGGGCTGCACGCCGGCTCATCGACGTAGCTCATCAGGTCGGCGCGGAACCGCAGGTCGCGCTCCGCGTACTCCCAACTCCGCCACACCCGGGGCAGCCGCAACCCGTTCAACTGCTGCGAGGCGGTGACGTTGCCGTCCCAGAACACCCCGACATCCCCGTCTGCGGGTTCACCGACCAGCCGCAGCCACCCGTCGCGGCCGTCGTCGTCGACCCGCACGCCGACCGACCGGTCACGCCACCCGTACCGGGGCTCACCCACCAGCTCGACCCGCAACTCGATGGCAGCCCTGCGCAGCACCCCCGCCAGCCGCCGCCGGTGGTCGTCCGCGTCGTCGTCGCGCCAATGGTCCTCGCTCGGCAACCACCTTGTGTGCTTCACCCGTCCAGCATCACCCCGCCACCCCGGCCACCGCGAGCCCACCACGCCCACTCGGGGACCATCTCGCCCAGACGCCGGCTCAGCGGTAGTACGGCCAGCACCGCTTCGACGGCGCACACGGACTACACGACGGACTGCACGACGGTGAACAGGTCGGCTGACACCGCGCTGGCGCACACTGCGGCCCGCACGGCTTCGGCTGCTTGTTGAAGGCCGCCTCCATCTCGGCCCGTACCTGCCCGGTACGCCGACCAGCCAGAATCAAGGCGAGATCCGCTTCGCGGACGTTGCCAACCGGCAACCAGCGGGAGAACACACACGGCCACACCGCGCCGTCCGCGCCGACCGCCAGCACCCCCGAGGCGCAGTTGCCGCACAACTGCTCCACACCCTCGGCGCCGCCGCGCACCCCACGGCCGACCTGCCGAAGCCGGTCCACACCCACCTCGGCGACACCCAGGTCCCGCAACTCGGCCACCGCGCCGGCCACACGCTGACCTTCGCCCATGTCGATGACACCCACCCGCAGCGGAATCGACCGGCGCACCGCCTCACCGATATTCGCCCGAGTACGAGCATACGAACCGGCCCGACCCGTGATCGCGGCATGCTGCCCGGCCCGATCCGAGTAGTACGAGCAGGCCAAACGCACCCCGGGCTGGGCGAACAGCTCCCACAACGCCGGCGTGACATGCACCAGGTTGGAGAACACCTCCACCTCCACGCCGGCAGCAAGGGCATACCCGAGCAGATCCGGAAGGTCCGGGTGCAACGTCGGCTCCCCACCGATGAACT
This sequence comes from Micromonospora sp. WMMD1082, assembly GCF_029626175.1. NCBI lineage: Bacteria > Bacillati > Actinomycetota > Actinomycetes > Micromonosporales > Micromonosporaceae > Micromonospora > Micromonospora sp. WMMD1082. The sequence goes on from NZ_JARUBM010000002.1 coordinate 856,255, forward strand.
GCACCATCTCCACACCCAGCTCCACCGACTGGTCGATCACCCGCCGCCAGTCCGCAGCCGCCATCGAACCGTGCCCACCGCCCGGACCGCTGTCGGCGTAGCAATGCCGACACTCCAACTGACACCGGCCGGTGATCTCCAACCACACGAACGACAGATCCGCCATCCCAGGCTCCGCCCTCTCCCAAGGGAACATGAACCCGGAGTATCACAACAACCACCGACAGAAACCCTTCGATCTAAGCGAGGGGCCCTTCCACTCAAGATCTGCATCTGAGCAACCACGCCGACACCGTGGTGACCTTACGAGACAGTGTTCGCTCTAGCAGCGGTCTGCGCCGCCCGGAGCAGCGAGTCGTAGGTGTCGCTGGTCCGCGCCAACGTCACGCCCAGCGTGGTGGCAAACCGGTGCATCTCCGCTTGGACCCGCTCACCGTGCTCGCCGACATTTACCAAGCGCTCGATCTCCAGGAACGTGCCGATTCCGTCGACCTCGTCCACGCACAGCGACATCTGTCCGTATGCCGCTGTGCGGCGGGTCTTGCGGATCCGGACCGTGGGGTAGAAGCCCATCTGTTGGACTGCGGCGTGCATCTGTGTCCGGTCGGCTACCTCGGTCTCGTGTTCGACACACGAGAGTTCGTTGGCCACCGGTGTCTTGACGGTCAGCAGGTGCCGGCCCCGCTCGGTTCGCAGACGGGCGAACGGCACTCCGATCTTGGGCTGTCCGTACTCCCAGCCGATCCGCGCGTACGCCTGGTCATCCTGTGTGATCGGGGCCGACAGGACGATGTCCCGCGCTGCGAGCGCGGCCTCCAGCGCGCCGAGGTCCGCGACCTGGTACTTGACCTCCACCTCGCAGGCGGCCATGGCCGTCATCTGCGTCTGGGGTACCTCGATGCCCGTCACGGCGTCGCAGCTTACGGCCCGATCCCATCCGCCTGCGCCGCGCCGCGCCGGCACCAAACCAGACAGGCCCGCATCAAGCGAGGGTACTTGACGGGCGTTGGCCGCTGTGGGCAGGCGATAGCCAACCGGAAGGTACTCGTGTCGAACACCGTCGGCGCGCACTCTCGACACGGCCCCCCACTGCGAATCCCCGCCGTGACGGCTCATTCGCGCCGGCCCTGGGCGGCGTCCTGTCGTATCCGGCTTTCGCACGCCGGTCCTGACGATGACCGTGGCCGGCAGGTGCCGGTTGGCGACGAGGGAGCTTCTGGTCGTCGCCGGGGGCCCGATGTCCACGTGTCGAAAGTCCTTGTCGGACGTGGTCGACAGGGGTGCGCACCGCGTTACGTGAGCATCGCAGCACGCAACCGGACTGCTCACGTACAACCCCACGGAGGTATCGATGACTCTCCAGCCGGGACGCAACGCGGCCGGCGACGGTCGTGGCGGCCATCGGCGGGTGCTGGTGACCGGTGCCGCGGGCATGCTGGGGTCGGCGGTCCTGGCCGCTCTGGACAGGACCAGCGCCCAGGTGTTCCGCACCGACATCAAGACGGGATGGCTCCACCTCGACGTCCGCGACCGCGACGCCGTTCATCACGTGGTGTCGGTTGTCAGGCCCGACCTGGTCATTCACCTCGCCGCCGAGACGGACCTGGAGGCGTGCGAGGCCGACCCGATGCACAGTTGGTTGACCAACGCCGCCGGCACCGAGCATGTGGCGCGTGCCGCCGCGGCCGTGGGCGCGACGTTGGTGTACGTCAGCACGGCGGGAGTCTTCGATGGCGGCGCTGACCGGCCATATGTCGAGTCCGATGCGCCGAGTCCGGTCAATGAGTACGGGCGGTCGAAGCTGCGCGGCGAGAAGCTGGTCACCGAGCTCTGTGAGCGGGCTTTCGTGGTGCGTGCGGGCTGGATGATGGGCGGTGGCCGGCTCGACCACAAGTTCGTCGGCGCCGTCCTGGGACAACTGCGCGACGGCGCCGACACCGTCTACGCCGTCGGCGACCGGTTCGGCTCGCCCACGTACGCGGCGGATTTCGCGCGTTGCCTGCTGCGGCTGGTGGACACCGACCGGCACGGGCGGTACCACATGGTCGGTGGCGGCGGGCCGAGCCGAGCCGACGTCGCGGCGCAAATCCTGCACGAAGTCGGTCTCAGCGACCGGGTGCGGCTGGTGAAGGTCGACTCTGATCACTTCGCCGATCGGTACCCGGTGACCCGGCCGCGGTCAGAGGTGCTGCGCAACGCCGCCCTGGCGAAACTGGGGCTCAACGACATGCGCCCGTGGCAGGACGCGCTCAGCCACTACCTGCGGACCGAGTTCACCCCGCTCGACCAGATCCCACCCGAAATGGTTCTGCGATGAGCGGCGGCATGTGGTCCGCGCGGGAGCGTGGGGCGCTGCGGCGGGTGTGGTTCTTCCAGCCGCGTACCCAGGCGCAGGCGCACTACAGCAACGCAGCGGGCCGGGAGCAGACCTGGACGCCGTGGTTCGCGTGCTTCCTCGCCCCCGCGGTGCGCGCCGTCGGGCTGGAGCCCCGTCTCATCGATGCCCGCGTCGACGAGCAGTGGCGAATGTCGGTGGCCGCGCTGGGTGAGGGTGACGTGCTGGCGGCGAGCGTGATGACCGGGGCGGCGATCACCGATGCGCTGGAGGCGTCTGAGATGGCACGCGCTCGCGGCGCCCACGTGGTGTGGGGTGGTCCGCACGTCACGCTGTTCCCGGCCGAGACGCTCGCCCAGTCTCCCGCTCACGCGGTCATTCCCGGGTTCGGGTACGCCGGCTTGCTGCTGTACCTGCGCCGTCTGACCGGCACGGCACCGCCCTCGGCCGGGTCCGATCCGATCATCCTGACCGAAGCTGACGCACCCGTCCTTGCCGGTCCTGACGTGCTGCGGCGCGCTCATCCGGGCCGTACCCGAGCGGGCTTGATCGTCGCCCCCGACACGACGCCGGACCTGGACGTGGTCACCGACTGGACCCGGTATGTGAACCCGGACGTGGCGATCGCCGGCCGGACGGTCAACTACGTGACCTCGGAGGGCTGCCTGCGGCGGTGCACCTTCTGCAGCGAGCCGCAGACCTCCGGCCACTCCTGGTACCAGCGGGAAATAGACCGGTCGGTGGCCACGATCGGCGACATGCTCGGCCGGGCCGACGCCACCGGGTTGAAGCTGCACGACCCGAACTTCTTCCACGACCAGACACGCTCCGACGCCTTCGCCGACCGCTTCGCTGACCTGGTCGGGTTGCCGTGGGCGGCAAGCCTGCACCCGGCGGACCTACAGGTCATGCCTGACGCCCGGCTGCGCCGGCTGGCCGACGCCGGTCTCTGCCGGGTCCTGATCGGTCTGGAGACTCCCGTTCCGGACCTCGTCAAGCTGGCCGGCAAGCGGTACGACCCGGCCGGCATCCCGCTGATGGCACGGCGACTCGCCGACGCCGAGGTGCGGGGGATGTTCACGTTCATCGTCGGCTGGCCCGGCGCGGACCCGTCGCACTACCGGCAGACGATCGACGCCGCCTTCGCCATCCGTGAGGTGTGGCCCGAGCACCAGTGCAAGATCCATTTTTTGGAGCCGTGGCCCGGGACACCGATCTTCACCCTCCTACGGCGCCAGGGTGGCATCACCTATCCGCAGACGCTGCGGGAGTGGGCGCGGATCGACTACTACCAGGCGCAGTACGCCGAGCTGCACGACGCCGCGTACACCGATGTGATCCGACAGGCCAACGCCGAACTCTCTCCCTACGTGGACGCGTGATGACGCCTTCGACTGATCCGAGACCGGCCGAGGAGATCCGCTTCCTGCGCGCCTCGGTCGCCCACCAGTGCAACCTGAGCTGCGTCTACTGCCCGAAAAGCAGCGGGATGGAGAACCACACTCCGGCCCGGTTGCGGGGACCCGGGCACCGCCTCACGACCGCGCAGTACTGCCGCAACCTCGACCACATCGCCGACTCTGGGGTCCTCCGTGGGATCTCGTTCACCGGCGGCGAGCCCACCCTGAACCCGGATCTGCCCGTTCTGGTCGCCCACGCCCGGTCGCGGTTCTATCGGGTCGAGTTGACCACCAACGGCAGGCATCTCGCCGGGCAGATCGACCGACTCGCCCCGCACCTGGACGTGATCAAGGTGTCGCTGGACGCTGTCGACCCGACGCTGTCGCACCAGATCATGCGCGGCCGACCCGCGGATCACGATGTCGCCGTCGCCGCGGTCCGCATGGCGTTGGCGGCCGGCCTCGCCGTCGGGATCAACGTCGTCGCGATGCGCCGCAACCTGGACCAGATCCCGCGGATCGTGCGGCTCGCCCGGACACTGCGCCGCCAGGCCGGCGCGGGAACGTTGTACGTCAGTGTTCTTGACCTGTACTACACCGACGAGACCCGCGCCCTGTGGCTCGATGAGTTCGTGCCGATCGACCGCATCGCCGGCCAGCTGCGGGAACGGTTGGGCGGCGGCGAGAGCCAGGACCGTGGCGGCTGCGAGATCAACTGGTGGCACGACGACGGCGTCCAGATCCGGCTCAAGAGCAGCTACGAGAGCACCTACCGTGCCCAGCGGTGCGCCCGCTGCCCGGTGTACTGCCAGGAAGGCTTCTACGGGCTGAAGCACTCCGTCGAGGGATGGGTCACCCCGTGCCCGAGCAGTGCCGAGGACCTCGGCGTGCATCTGCCGGCCGGGCTCGCGGAGCACGATGCCCAGGCTCGGCTGCGGCCGTTGCTGCAGGAGTTGACCTCCACCCGGCGGGTCGAGAACTCGTTCAGCGAGTTCCTGCGCCGCCGTGGCCTGGCCGACGCGCACCACCGGGTGACCATCCCGTTGACGCCGGTAGCGGCCTCGGAGCGCGACCATGGCTGAACCCCGGACTGGGCCCTTCGGTCCGTCGCCCGCCGCGCTCGCGGCCATCACCCGGGTGCCTGACCTCAGCGCGGCGCCGGATCCGCACTCCGCGAGGCTGCGCGAGGCCCTCGCGCAGCGGTACGCGCTACCGCCCGAAGCGTTCGTCGTCGGCCCGGGCACCGCGAGCCTGCTGCACCACCTGGTCGCCCGGACCGCCGCCTCCGGCGGCGGCGAGACCGTGTATTCCGATCCGTCGTTTCACCTGTACGCCAGTCTCACCCGCGACTACGGGCTGACGGGCCGGGCGGTGCCGCTGCGCGCCTACCGCCATGACCTTCCGGCGCTGACCGGCGCGGTCTGCGACCGGACCCGGATCGTGCTGCTGGACAGCCCACACAACATCACCGGCACCACCGCGTCGTTGCCCGAGGTGATCGCCCTCGCGGAGACGGTGCCCGACAGCGCCGTCGTCGTGCTCGACAACGTCTACGGCGAGTTCCAGAACGACGTGATCGACCGGTGGTTCGGCGAGCTCGTCGAGTGTGGAGCTCCGATCGTGGTCTGCCGCAGTTTCTCCAAGGCCCACCGGCTGTTCGGGCTGCGGGTCGGCTACATGATCGGCGCCCCGGCACTGCTGGAGACGCTCGGGCCGATCGTGCTGCGCTACGACGTCGGCACACTCACCCAGGCCGCCGCCGCGGCCAGCCTCGCCGACCACGCCACCGTCGAGGCGAACCGATACCTCGTCGCTGACGCCCGCCGCCGGCTCGCTGCCGTTCTCACCAACGCCGGAATCGCCTTCGTGCCCAGCGAGTCCGCCTCGATCCTGATCAACGTTGGCCCGGCCGCCAACCAGCTCGCGTACTGGCTGACCGGCGTGGGCTGCAGCCTGCGCAGCCCGTCCACCAGCGGAGTACCGGCGGGCCACATCCAGCTGTTCATCGACAGCGCCGACACCCCCGCCCGCGTCGCGCGGGCGCTGTCCGACGTGAGGGAGCCCCACCAGTCATGATCATCGTCAACGTCATCTACACACCCGGCACGGTGCACGCCCTGTCGCGGTTCATTCCGCTGCTGGTCGGCCACACCCCGTGGCGGTACCGGCTGATCGCCAACCACTGCCGCCCCGCGGAGCGACGGCTGCTGCGCTGGCACGCCCAGGGCAGCAGTCGGCTGACCGTGCACCAGCTTCCCACCACCAACGAGGTGATGCCGCTGGGCAAGGCCCTGTGCACCCTGGCCGCCACCTACGCCTCCGACGAGGTGTTCGCCTTCGCCGACTCCGACATCGTCGTCACCGGCGACATCGCCCGCGAGTTCGAGCCCCTCCTGAACCGACACGAGGCCGTCTTCTCCGGCGCACCGATCTGGGCCACCGACAGCGACCAGATCCTCACTGACGACCAGACCGAGGTCGCGGGACCCCACCACCGCACCGCCGCCGGCATCGCCCTGGGCAGCTCGTACTTCGGCCTGTACCACCGCACCGCCCTCGACCGGGTCATGCGGGAATGCCGGGTGACCCTCGACAAGTACACCGACCTGACCAGCTGCGACCCGCGGTTCCAGGCGTTCCTGGACAACCTCGGCCTGGCCCGCGCCAGCTACGTGCCGCCGAAGGTGTTGAACCTCGGCTACACCTACCTGGGCCTGCCGATCGCCTACCACGAGTCGCCGCACCTGCATCACATCGGCGGGTACTCCATGGCCACCTACGCCCGCTCGGTGACAGCGGCCTCCGCCGGGGACACCCCGACCAGCGCCGCGGAGATCCTCGACTACCGCGAGGAACGACCGCACATGCGCCGCAAAACCGCCGTCTGCGACCGGCTCATCCGCTCGTTCGCCACGATCGACCGCATCGGCCGCCCACCCACCGACAACACCCCGCTGCCCGAGCCGCTGGAGGAACGGGTGCAGTTGATCGAGCGGATCTACGCCAGCCAGGTCGTTGCCCAACCCCGGCCGACCTTCGAGGAGACAACCGATCCGGCGACGGCAAGCAGGCGCTGATGAGCATCTCCCGGGCAGACCGGCTCGCCCACCTCTGGGAGGTCAGCGCGCAGCCCTACCACCGTCACACCCGCGAGCACCCCAGCCACCGGCAGATCACCACACTGCTGATCTCCACCCTCACGACGGAACCGACACGTGTCCTCGACTTCGGCTGCGGACCGGGCAACTCCACCCGAGTACTGCGTCGCCAGTTGCCTGACGCGCACCTCGTGGGCCTCGACACCGCCCAGGCAATGATCAATATCGCCGAGCAAGCAACGCCCGCCGAGGCGAAGATCGAATACCGGTGCCAGGACATCACCACCGACCGCACCGATGAGCCACGCGACCTGATCGTGTGCAGCAACTCCTTCTTCCACATCGACGACAAACAGACCCTGCTCGCCGAACTCGGCCGCCTCCTCACACCCGACGGCACCATCGTCTTCAGCCTCTACGACACCGTGTTCCAGCCCGGCACCACGCCGCGATGGCCACTGGAACAGCCCAGCCCTGGCCCGCGTCCCGACCCGCTCATGGATCTCCTCGTCGCCGAACTACGCCGCCGAGGCCACGACATCACAACCCGGTCCGAAGATCGGCAGATCCTCACCGACGACAGCCTCTCCGCCCTGTTCACCGGCTGCGGAATGGCCGTCCGCTGCGCCGGCACGCTACAGCTCGTCCGCGACACCACCGAACGTGTCTCGTTCCTCCGGATACCCGCCGTCGCGGCCGAGGTCTTCCCCAACATCCCCCACGAGACGGTCCAAGACGCGCTCGACGCACTCGACCTGACCTCACCACTGCCACCACGAACCCGCACCGTCTACGCCTTCACCGCCACTAGGGAACAGCCATGAGCAGCGAAAACGCCATCCACCACCATGCACGCGGGCGACGTCGTCCCGTTCGACAGACCCGTATAGTCGGCCCAGTGGCACCCGACACCACCGATGTGATCAAGGAAGCCTGCGGCGTCTTCGGCGTCCACGCCCCAGGCCAGCCCGTCTCCCACCTCACCTACCTCGGCATGTTCGCCCTACAACACCGAGGCCAGGAATCCGCCGGCATGGCCGTCTCCGACGGCACGAAGATCCTCGTACACAAAGAGATGGGCCTAGTCTCCTCGGTCTTCGACCCCCACCGTCTCCATGCCCTGCCGGGACACCTCGCGATCGGGCACACCCGCTACTCCACCACTGGTGCCAGCGAATGGCACAACGCCCAACCCGTCTACCGATCCGCCGGCGACCTCCACTTCGCGCTCGCCCACAACGGCAACCTCGTCAACACCGCCCGACTCGCCCAGGACCACGGCCTCCCCCCAGGCCAGGCCACCAGCGACAGCGATCTCGTCGCCGAACTCCTCGCCGCCGAACTGAACAACGGAACCCCGGCCGGCGTCGACCCGCTCGAACACGCGCTCACCCAGGTACTGCCCCACCTCCGCGGCGCATTCTCGTTCGTGATCATGGACGAAACCCGGCTCATCGGCGTCCGCGACCCCCACGGCTTCCGGCCGCTGATCCTCGGCCGACACCCGCACGGCTGGATCCTCGCCTCAGAGACGCCCGCGCTCGACACCGTCGGCGCGGACACCGTCCGCGAGATCAGCCCCGGCGAAATGGTCATCATCGACAAAGCTGGAGTCCGAAGCACCCAACCTTTCTCTGACAACGTCAAACCCAGCTTCTGCTCCTTCGAGTTCGTCTACTTCGCCCGGCCCGATGGACGGCTCGGCGGGCAGGGCGTCCACGGCGCCCGGCGGCGGATGGGCATGCACCTGGCCACCCAGGCGCCCGTTGACGCCGACCTCGTCGTTCCCGTACCCGAGTCCGGTATCCCCGGCGCCCAGGGCTACGCGCAGCAATCCGGCATCCCCTACGGCGACGCGTTCGTCAAGAACCGGTACATCGGACGAACCTTCATGGCCCCCACGCAGGAACTACGCGAGAACGCCGTCCGCATGAAACTCAACCCGGTCGAAGAGAACGTCGCGGGCCAACGGCTCGTCGTCGTCGAGGACTCCATCGTCCGAGCCACCACCCTGCGCGAGACGCTAAAAATGCTCCGCCGGGCCGAAGCCGCCGAGCTGCATCTACGAATCCTGTCCCCGCCGTACCGCTGGCCCTGCTTCTTCGGCATGGACACCAGCGACCGCAGCAAGCTGATCGCCGCCAACCGCACCGTCGAAGAGATCCGCCAATACCTCGACGTCGACTCCCTGGCCTACCTCGAACTAGACCGCATGCTCACCGCCATCGGCAACGACCCCAACAGCTTCTGCACCGCATGCCTGACCGGCGACTACCCCATACCGGTAGATATCAACAACGGCAAACACGTCCTGGAAGACAGGTAATGGGCACCGAGTTCCTGTCATCCGGCCCGCAGAAGGTCGCCAACCAACTCAGGGACGGCTCCGCACGTGTCTGGCGACAGGTGTTGGGACGACCGCAACGATTGTTGGGATGAACCAGGGTGGACGACGAACTGCGGTGTGAGTTGCTGGCCCTTGCGGATGAGGACCAGCGCGTCCGGAATTCCGCCAGTGTGCGGGCAGGGCCCGGCGGGGAGATCTCCGACGACCCGGCCCGGGAGTGGGCGCGGGTCGATGAACGTAACACGGCCCGGCTGGCTGAGATCGTCAGCGAGCACGGTTGGCCCACCCGCAGCCTCGTCGGCGACGACGGTGCCAACGCCGCCTGGCTGCTGGCCCAGCACGCCGACCGCAGCCCAGACGAGCAGCAGCGCTTCCTCGACCTCATGCGCGCCGCCGTCGATGCGAACGAGGCCAGCGCCGTGGACCTGGCCTACCTGACTGACCGAGTGGCGATACATGCCGGCCAGCCGCAGATCTACGGCACTCAACTGCGCCGCGATCCAGGGGGCCGGCTGAGGGCGTACCCGATCGCCAGCCCCGACACGGTTGACCAGCGGCGAGCCGCACTCGGCCTCTGCTCATTGGTCGACTACATCGCGGCTGTCCAGCAGAGGTAGGCAGGGCGACATATGGGCACGCAGACCCCGAAGGCGCGACGGCCGAGCCGGGCTGAAGGCGGAATGCCAGCACCGCCAACGCATCCGGTAGACGTACCGCTCGTCCTGCCTACCTGCTGCGGTAGGAGCCGAGCGCTCGTGCGACGTGGCGAAGGACGATACGGGTGAGTCTTGGTGGGGTCGCCGCCGGGTTGCAGGCTGTGCTCGAACAGATTGCTCGGCAACGCGCCGGCCTGGCCGCCGCTGTTTCCTCGGTCAACGCCGCATCGGATCGGCTACGAGCCGTCACCGCTGGCAGCGGTCACGTCCTCGTGCGACAGGCCCTCGCGGCGACGGCAGCCTCCACCGCGCGACTGCGTGAGGCAGACCGTCAACTTGCCGGAGCAGCGATGGCGATCATCGAGTACGGGAAGGCTATCGGCGTCGTCCTCACCCTGCCGCAGGGCAGTGCACCGTCGGCGGCAGCATCAACACGCCCTGAAGCAACTGGTAGCAGGCGTGAGGTCAGCCCGCAGGCGCGGGCGGCGGGCGAGACTGCGTCCGGCCAATCAACACCGACGGGTGACGCCGTGCCGGCTCCATACGTGCCGGGTTTCCTGGAATCCTTGCCCGTACGTCAGTCGGCGGACGCCCCGACCGACGGGGTAATCACCACGACGGACGGCGAGAGGATCAGCGATGTGCACAGCGGCAAGGGCGGGCCGGGTAAGGGCGGCCCCGGCCTTCGTCCGCCGTTCAAACACTACGTGTCCGCCCTCGACCATGCCGAAGGCCACGCGGCGGCGCTGATGCGAACCCGTGGCATCACGGAGGCCACCCTGTACCTGAACAACACGCCATGCTTGGAACCGATGGGCTGTGACCGGGTACTGCCGTATGTTCTGCCGAAAGACGCGACACTCACCGTCTACGGCCCGAACCGGTATGTCACCGTGTACCGGGGCCACGGGAAGGGGTTGGCATGAGCAGCGAGCCGGTCACGGTCTCCTACGATCGTACCGAGCCGGTGACCATCGACCGGCTCGACGACCTCGACGCGCTGCTCGACCGGATAGCGGCCACCCCCGAGTACCAGCGGTTCCCCGTCATGGTGTCGCTGGAGACGAGCGACAAGGAACACGTCCTGGAAGTCTGTCTCGGCCGGCACGACCTGAGCGTCCTGGTCTGGCATCACGCGTTCGTCGAGATCGCCGCTAGCAAAGGCGCGCTCGACCAGCCCGCCGATCTTGCCTACAATTTCGGCGGCTCCCGCACCGACGCCTACGACAATTCGGCCATTCCCGTGGCCACCGCACGGCAGGCCGTGCGGGAGTTCTTCACCACCAGCGGCCAGCGGCCCACCTGCCTCGACTGGCAGACACCCAGCTACGACGAGCAGGACGATCCGGCCAAGGACTGACGCTTCTCGCGACCGGCAGGATTACCCAGGGCGAACTGCCTCCTGCACGGTGCCGGACATCGTGCCGGTGTGCCGCCTCTGGAGAGCCAATGCCTGACCCCCGCTCGATGCTCACGGGTGGATCCGGACCGTCGTCTTCTCCAGGTGTTCGAGGAACGCATGGTTGGCTTCCCACCCGTCGACGTCGGGCGGTGCAGCACCTAGCCAGACCGGCTCAGTGTGCGGATAGGCATCGAGTTGCTCGCGAATTCCGGCACGCGCCACGACGATGCAGGCTTGGCGGTGTCGAGACGCGAGGACGCAGAGGCGGCCAGCTTCAAGGTGGAAGGCTGAGGCGTCTCGTCGCCCGGACAGTGGGTGCCAGGCAACGACGACTTCGAACTGCCGGCCCTGCAACCTGTTGGCTGTGTCTACCGTGATCTCGTTCCGAGCGATGCCGAGGGTGGCGCACATCTCGTCGATTTCGCTTCGGATCCGTTCCCGCTGATCGCGATGTGCGACGCCGATCGCGATGTCGTTTGGGCGGAGGAGGCGCCGTGCATCGCCATCGATGACATGGGTCCGGCTGACCAGTAGGTGTCGCACGACATCGACGATCGCATCCACGCATTCGGGGTCGGTGCGCGGCAACCGGGCCTCGGGGAGTTCTAGGAGACACCAGCCGTGATCGATCACGGTGTCGAGGACACGGTCCAGGTGGCCTTCACGGGCCGGCCTGATAGGTGCCCACAATCCCCGCTCGCCGGGTGTGGTGCCAGCGGTGAATGGTTTCGCGTAGAAGCTGTCGGCGACGACGCGGGCGCCGCTATCTGGCAGCCGCCAGGAGACCGGCAGTTCGACGATGGGGGTGTCGGGATGCGTGCGAAGGACAGTGCCCGCGGCAGTAGCCAGCGGCCAGCTACCGGTGGCACGCAGCGCTGCCTCTTCGACCGGGCTAAAGGGGCTCAGTTGGCCGGGGTCTCCGACGAGAACCAGTCGGGCGAACCGCGCCGCTATGCGGACCAGATGCGCCGATGACACCTGATATGCCTCGTCGATGATGCCGATGTCCCAGTCGTAATCCTCCTCGACGAAGGCCCACTTGTCTGCGGGCGCCACGACGATCTGGCACTCCTCCAGGTCCTCGATTTTGTTCGAGGCGGGAATCCCGGGCGGCGGCGTATACCGCTCGCTGCGGTGCAGCCTCCCGACGGACAGGGACGTGCGAGCGAGACGGCGGGCGAGGGCGCGGACGAGGTCGTCGGCCTGGTCGTTGGTCTGTGTGATGATCGGGACCTGACGGCTTGGCGCGAGACGCTGGGCGGTTCGCTGTACGAGGGTGGACTTACCGGCCCCGGGCGGTGAGTTGACGACTATAGCTCGTGCCTGTTCGTCGATAAGCTGCCAGATCCGATTGGTCGCCGCGTCGTGTTCGGCGACTGGGTTGCCGCCGTCTCGTCGGGTCATTCGTCGTCGTCCTCGGCGTGGGTCCAGGGCAGTTCGGCTGGAAGTGTGTCGGGGTGGTAGTCACGCGGACCGAAGGGTGAAAACACCACCTGCTGCCCGGGCTGGGGTAGCCGATCGTGGCGGTCTCGCCGGACGGCGCCGGCGGTGACGTCGAGGGTGATGAGTCCTTCGGGCGTCACTCCGATCGTTGTCAGCCGTACTATCGGCCACGCGGGGCCGCTGGGGCTGGTGGATCGGGGCAGGTGCCAGAAGAGGTCGGTGCCGACTGGGCGCGGGAACGGCAGATGTGGGCGTACCTGCAGGGAGGGTCGACGTCCGGAAAGGTCTAGGGTGACGACCTCGCCGGATAGCGCCTCGCCGGCCGCGACGTGTCCGGCCATGATGAGGGGGTCGTCGAGGGCCATCTCCCGGCTGAGATCGGCGGTGAGCCGCTCCAGCCGGGTCAGGTACCGAAACACCTGCAACTGCTTGGGGCGCTTACGGAAGTACGCCTGACCGGACCGTACCCGCTCGGCGTGCCGGCTCCATTGGTAGACATCCTGGGTCCACCGGTCGCGGGCCCGGTCGGCCGGTGGGAGGCTGTGCAGCAGGTCGAGAGCTTGCCAGCAAGCGTCCCACGACGGGCGTAGCGCGTCGTGGATCGTGCCTGTCATTGGCTGGTCAGCGCGGGTCGGGTGCGCGTCAACCAGCTGGTGGTATGCCTTTATGGCGTCGCTGAGTTCGCGTGTCTCCCACTCCGGGTCGGGAACTGGCCCCGCCGGGAGCGCTTCTTCGGCTTCGGCCACCGCGCCCGGATCGGTGATCCAGGCGAGTTGGCTGGCGAGGTTGGCATCCAACGATGGCAACTGTCCGGTGACCCAGTGCTGAGCCAGTATCTCGGTCAGCGGGAGGACGAGCGACGAGCCCGGCACCCGTTGGCCGGCAAAGAACGACAGGTGCGCGCCGGCGACGGGAAGGCCGGGATGCACCGGCCGGTCGCCGTCGGGCCGCAGATACCGCAGTCGCCGACCCATGACGTCGCACAGCCACTGCGCGGTTGCCTGGTTCGCCACGACCAACTGTGGTCCGTTCGCCGGGCGGTGGGTGTGTAGTGCGCGTCTGCTGGTGGTGGGGGTCTGCATGAACTGCGCGGCGTAGCCGTTGAGGTCCATCGCGAAATTGGCCAGCCGCGCGAGCCGCAGCTTCGCCTCGCGCGGTTCGCCCACCACGATGGTGCTCGGCCGTTCCCGTCGGGTTCCGCACAGCAGACCGATCGGGGCTCCGGGATCGCCGGGCAGGTGGTAGCCGACGACGACGAAAGGCTTGGCAGCCAAGTGCACGTGACACTTGGTCGCGCGGGGAACGGCCCGCCTGCTGTCGATCGCGCTCAAGCCGAGGTACACGTCCACGCTCATGCGGCAGCGCCTGCCAGCTGAACCGCGATGGCGGCTCGGTGCAGTTCCTCGGCTACCGCCCTTTCCGCCGCGTTGCTGGGTGTGCGGGTGCCGGCGGCGAGGGCAAGGGCGTGCGAGACGGTGGCGACATCGCCGCACGCGTTGGCGGCCTCGGTGCCCAACTGCGCCACGCTGTCCTCGCGTTGTGCCTGGCCGCGGCAGAAGTCGAGCAGCGGGCAGCTGACGCACCCGTCGCCGAAGCGCATGGGGAGGGCACCGACGGCCTCCCGTGCTTGGACGCTGGCCGCTTTCCGTTGTTCCTGGCCGGCGTGTTTGTCGGGCATGGCCGGCAGCGATACCGCCGTGGGAATCGTCGCCGCTAACTGGGTGACGTGTGGAAAGTTGGTCAGGACCCGCTCCAGCCGTCGTACCTGTGGGCGTAGGTCGAGCATGCTGCCGAACGCATCTAGGGTGAAGTTGCGGGTCATCACCAACAGCCCTCGGGTGGCGATGCGGGTGCTGGGCTGCCCGAGACCTGCGATGAGCCGCCGTAGGGCGATGAGGTACACGGCGGTCTGGCGGGCGGCTTCTGCCGTCTTGGCCGGATCAGCGATCCCATCGATGCAGGGAAACGACTTGATCTCGATCGGCGCCAGGGTCCCGGTGGCGGCGTACGCGAGCAGGTCGGGCTCCAGGTAGGCCGGCATGTCACCGAGCGGCAGGACCAGATATGGGTGTCGCAGCAGATTGATCGCATGCTGATCACCGTCGAGCATCTGCGCGACGTAGTCGCGCGTCATGCGCACCCGCAGGTCTGTGACGGCTTCCCTGTCCAGGACTGGGAACTGCGTGCGGACCTGCGGCTTGGAGAGGTCCTGCTGGCGCACCTCCCGGACGTCGAGCCTCAACTGCTCGCGGGCCAAGGGCAGCAGGAAAGACATGGCGTTGGACGTAACCGTCTGCTCGAACCGCACGCCGCGCTCCAGCGCGTACGGACTCTGACTCGGCGTGCGGCAACCAACCAGTGGTGCGAGATCCCTGATCGGCACCGATGCGGCATCGATCACTTGGCGGCGCATGCATCCAGGGGCGTCAAGCAGTCCGGCGATGCGGCGGGCGTCCAGCGGCTTGGCGGGGAAGTCGCCGCGGAAGTGGACGAGACGTTCGCGGGCGTCGCGGAAGATCATCCAGTGGCCTCCGTGGAGGTTCTGTTGGCCAGGCGCATGGTCGCGCCGAACAATTGGGTCTCGGCGTCGAGTTGGCCGCGGGCGCGGTCCGCGGCTTCGGTGCGTTCTGCCGTGTCGGCGTCCGCGATCTGCTGCAGCTCGCATTCTGCGGCGTCACGGACCGTGATGTAGTCGAAGCCGTCGCGGGTCTCGATGGCACCCGCGATCGTACGTGCGAAGCGCCAGACCAGGCGGCGAAGGTTGGGGGCCGATGGGGATTCTGGAGAATGGCTCAACTCCCCGATCAGCCGAATGATGATGTGCAGCACGTCGACCCTGGCGCTGGCGGGTGCGATCAACCTAATCTCCAACGGCCAGCTTGACAGGGCAAGCATTCCGCGCACAGGGGCGAAACGGTCAAACGTGAGTGCCGGAACGACGTACACCGGACGGGCGAGGGAACGGGCGCCCGGCGCTGCACTCCGATGAGCCGCCTGCCAGGAGCGTTGCTCGTCCCGACGCAAGGACGCCAGCCGGCTTGGCTGGATCGTCTCGCCGAACCGGGCCATCGCGACGTCCCGGATGAGGGAGACCGAGGCTGGCCGACCCAGGATGCCAAGGACGGCGGCGACCTGCTCCCTGATAGGTGGCGCGGCATCGAATGCGCCGCCACCGCCCGTTGACGCGCGCTGCAGAAGGCGGTTGCGACGCTTCTCGGCGACACTGAGCTCGGCCAGCAGCCGCTCGACCTCGCCGAGGTCGTCAGCGTCCAGCGCTGCGGCCAGTCGCTGCTGCAGGTGGGTCACCTCGGCCATCGCCGCTTGCACTTCCGCCATGCTTGGCATGTCCCGACGTTACCATGCAGCTTGACTTACTTCCACGTTCTGCCAAACTTGCCTCTGGGTGGTGCTCCCTGCCGCCTTGTCTGCGTGGTGACTCGTGCCGCGACTGCGACCCTGCACCGCCCTTGCCTCGCGAAAGAAGGGCCATGAAGCTACTGCACACCTCCGACTGGCATCTGGGCGCGACCCTGTACCGCCAGACCCGCGCGCCGGACCACGACGCGGTCATCGCCGAGATCATCGAGGTGGCCCGTCGGTTCGGTCCGGACCTGATCTGCCATACCGGCGACCTGTTCGATCGCGCCCGCCCGGCCACCGAGGACATCGCCCGGGCCGGCCACGCGCTGCGCGAACTCGCGTCGATCGCTCCCGTCGTCGTGGTGTGCGGCAACCACGACTCCGCGAGCCTGCTGGACGCACTGAACGTCTATATGCGGATATCGGGCGGCTCGCAGCGGGTTCACTTCGTGGCCCGCGTTCGCTCCCCACGCGATGGGGTCCTGCAGTTCCCTACCCGCCGAGGACACACCATCCGGCTGGCCGCCCTGCCATTCCAGCACGCCCACCTGATGACCGACGCGTTCGGCGATCCGACCCAATGGGGCACCGACTACAACGCTCAGGTGCGCGGCATCGAGGCAGCTCTCGGTGAGGCGTTGTTGGCGAACTTCAACCCGATAACCGACGTCGCCGTCTTCGCCGCTCATCTGTACGTGGGCGGTGCCGACTACTGCGGCAGCGAACGCGGCATGCACGTCGACGGCACCTACGCCACCGACCTCGACGCGGTGCCGACCGTCAGCTACGCCGCGTTCGGACACCTCCACAAGCCCCAGCCACTGCCCGGCAAGCGGGTAACCGGCCGCTACGCCGGCTCACCCATCGCCCTGGACTTCGGCGAGATCTACGACAAGAAGAGCGTCGTCCTGGTCGAAGCCGAACCGGGGCGACCCGCCAGCGTCGAAACCGTCCGACTGACGGCCGGCCGACGCCTGCGCAAGTTCCACGGCACGCTGCAGCAACTCGAAGCCCTCGCGAGCGAGATCACCGACGACCTGTGCCTGGTCACTGTCGCCACGCCCACCCACATACCGACGCTGATCGAACAGGTCCGGCGACTGCTGCCCCACGCCACCCTGCTGGACGTCCATCCGGCCCGCTCCGACGCACCGACCGACATCCTCACCGCCAACCAGGTCGACGCCGAACCCAACCTCACGGAACTGTTCACCGAGTTCATCGCCGAACGCGGCACCCGCACCGCTGGACCGCAACAGGTGCTCGACGCCTTCACCAGGGTGCTCGCAGCCGTGGAGGAGGACCGCGAACCGGTGTTCGCGGAAGAGGCGCTGCTCACCACCGCCGCCTCGGCCGACAGCTCGGAGGCACCCGCATGAGACCGCTGACATTGAGCCTGCGCGGGCTGCGCTCCTACCTCACCGAGGCACACATCGACTTCTCCAACGTCGGCCTGGTGGCCATCCACGGCGACACCGGCGCTGGCAAATCATCCCTGCTGGAAGCACTGTGCTTCGCGCTCTACGGCGGCTGCACGTGGGACAAGCGTAACGCCACCGAGCTGATCTCCGACGGCGCGCACACCATGCAGGTCCGGCTGACCTTTCGGTGCGCCAACAGGACCTGGCAGGTCACGCGGGCCATCTCACGCACGTCGTCGCCGCCGTCGCGACATGAGCTGATCTGCCTGGACGACGACACCCGCTATGACACCAAGCAGCAGGTCAACGCCATCATCGAGACGATGATCGGGCTCAGCCACGCGGCGTTTCTCAAGGCCGTGATCCTGCCCCAGGGCCGGTTCCAGGCCCTACTGCAGACGACCAAGGAGGACCGGACCGCGATCCTCAAGGGCATCCTCGGCATCGACCAGCTCGACGCCATGCAAGTCAAAGCGCGGGCGCACCACGATCGCCTGCGCCCGCTGCTGGACCAGCTCATCCTCGATCGGCGTGGCCTGCTCGACGATCCACCCGCCACCGCCGGGGAAGCGACCCAGCGGCTTGATGACGCACTGCGACGCCAGGACCAGTTGACCAAGGCGCGCACCGCGGTACGCGAGGCTTCCGCGCGGCGTGACCAAATGCTCTCTCGTGTCCACAACATCGAGCAGCAGGCACGCCAGCTCGCTCAGGCCAGGCAGCCCGCCGCGGCGGCCAACCTGCACGTGTTGGCTAGCCTCGACGAGGCGATACGCACCGAACAGAACGACTGCCAGTCCGCCATCACGGACTGGCAGGAGCGTGAAAAGACGCTGCATGAAGCTGTCACTGCGGCCGAAGGCGAGGGCCGCGGGCCATCCAGCCTTCCCAAGGCCATCGCCGCTGTCGAAGCGACCCGCAACCAACTGCCAGACATCGACGCAGAACGCGAACGGATCCAGACCGACGCGCAGAATCTGGCAGACGACCTGACCAAAGCCGATCAGCACGCAGCCAACGTCACCAAGTTAGCCAACAAGGCCACCGAAGCCGAGCAGGCAGCCAGCTCCGCTGCCCGCACCGTAGAGGAGGTCAGGGAACTGGTCGCGGGTCAACGTTCCGCCATCGGCACGGCGCGGACTCTGCGCGGCGCCGTCCACCGCGCCGAGGCCGATCTCGCCGACGCCCGTCAACGCATCACCGACGCCGAGACCGCGATCCAGGAGACCGCCGAACGAGCCGGTGAAGCGCGGAAGAAGCAGACCGCCGCCGAACAGACGCTGGATGCGGTCACCCGGTTCAACGCCGCCGCTCACGCCGCCGCGCCATGCGACCCGGGCGATCCGTGTCCAATCTGCAGCCGGACACTTCCCGCGACATTCCAACCCCCGCCCGCCCAGGAGCAGAAGGATGCCCGCAAAGCGCTGACCGTCGCCAATCGTCTCGCCGGCGACGCTGAGCGTCGCCATCAGGCCGCCCTCACCACCCGCCAGCACGCCATCGAGGAAGCCAAACGCGTCCAGACGCGGGTCGATCAACGACGCGGCGAACTGGACCAGGCGATGGCCCACATCGCGTCGCAGCTCGGACCAGTCGACCTCGACAACCCCGATGACGTGCTCCTGGCACCGCTGGCGGCACGCCTCGGCGCAGCTGAAGAGGAGTTGGGGACAAGCCAGGCGACGGCGCGCGACGTGCGGCAACGCGCAACCGCCGCAGCCACGGCGCTGGAGCACACCCGTAAGGCGCTCGCCGACCGCCAGGCCGCGCTGACCGCAAACCGCCGCAGACTTGATCAACGCGTCCGCAGGACGGTTGGGGCGCTCGGAAAGCTGCCTGCCGCATGGCGCCTCGACCCGGTCACCCTCGACGGCCTCAACCAACTGCTGGACACCGCCCATCGCTGGGAAGAGGAGTTGGCAACGATCACCGATCAGCTGACCACCGCGCACGGTCAGCTCAAGCAACTTCGCGAACGACGAGAGGCGTTGGCCGGCCGCCACCTCACCGAGGTCGAAAGACCTGCCACCCAACTGCTCCACGCGGTCGACGGACTCACTCAATACGCGGCGGACGCCGCCGTCCTCATTGGCCACGAGCCTCCAGCATCGCGCCCGCCGGGGGAAGACCTCCACCGTTCGGCGACCTGGGCGGCGACCCTCGACCACACCGTCGGCGCCCTTCTGCAAGCGGCACACGACCGGGTGACTGCTGCCAGGTCGGACGCCGAGCGGGCCACCGAGGAGATCACCGAATGGCTGCTAGCCGCCGGTGTCGACGACGGGGAGCAGCTTGACGATCTCATCGTCCAAGTGGCTGCGACGGCGCAGGTAGCCAGGGCCGACCTCGATCGCGCGAAGCGTGAGACACCGGTCGCCGCAGACCTCGACCGGCGAATCAAGGCCGCGGCCCCGATCGTTGACGCACTCCGGGAGCTCGGCGCGCTCCTGGCCAACGGTCAGTTCCAAGCCGCCGTCGTAGCCCGCCGGCAGCGAGCATTCCTTGGTCTTGCCACCGACCAACTGCTGGCCATGACGGCGGGGCGGTTCGCCTTCTCCGACGACTTCCGCATCATCGACCGGTACACGTCCCAGCCCCGCGACGTGCGGACCCTCTCCGGCGGGGAGACCTTCCTGGCCAGCCTGGCACTTGCGCTCGCGGTCGTCGACCTCGCCGGACGCGCCGGCGGGCGTGCCGACGCGCTGCTGCTCGACGAAGGGTTCGGCTCCCTCGACGCCGACACCCTGGCCGAGGCGCTAGCCGCACTGTCCCGGCAAACCCTTGGCGGACGTCTGGTCGCCGTTATCAGCCACATGCGTGCCGTCGCCGAGAGCATCGGCAACGTGCTGATCGTCACCCGGGACAGTACCGGCAGCCACGCACACTGGGCGTCGGAGTCGCAGCGAAGCCGGTTGGTCGACGAAGACCTCGACGAGGGCCTTCTGCCATGACCTGAGGCAACCCTCGGCGATCACCACCTGGGAACCCGGGGCCAGCGCCACGATCGCACACCTGGGACGCTCTACAGTCCGGAAGGTTGTCATAGCCATCTGTAATCCTTTATCGCTGAGGCGGCGCCCGTAGGGAGGATCATGAGAACCGACTGGTGGCGAGGCATTGAGCCAGATATGTGGCGTTTCGTGGGCGAGCCGCTCGGCAACGCGCGCGAGGACTACGCCGCTGTCCTGTCTGCCCTGCTGCGGCTCAGCGGCACGGCGCCGATGTCGACCATGCGGGACATCGCCGAGCAGATGACGCGGGACGGATACGGCGACCCGTTGCCGACCGAACTGCTGCGGTCCCGACTGGACGAGTTGGTCCAGATGAGGCTCGTCCTTCCGTTTTTGAGCCCGACCGCCGCCAGAGAAGACCTGCGCGACGGCCACCGCCGTCAGGAGGCGTGGTCGCTGAGCAAGAAGGGTCGGATCATCGTCCGCTCGGTCCGGGACGCGATCAATGACCTCGATCGGGTCCTCGCCCTGCCGCCACGGCTGATCGATTCCATCCAGGACACCCTGCGCCAGCTCCTCGTTCACCTCGACCAAGAGCCGATGCGGGTCGCGCTGGACATCGCCACCGTGCGCTCGCACATCGGCCAGCTACTCAACGCCGCCGGCGACTACTACGAGGCGATGCGCATGCTGAACCAGCACGACGTCACCGACGACGAGGTGTTCGGCGAGAGCCGCACCCGGATCATGCTCGTGCTGCGGCAGTTCGTTCAGCACACCCAGGCAGCGCTCGCACCGTTGCGGCGCAGCCTCCAAGACGTCCGTACCACCGGTTACGCCGTCATCGCCGAAGCCGCCGCCCCGGGTGCCGGGGCGGTAGCGGTTGGTGACACGGCGGCCTGGATCGACGACGCCGTCGCGGACCTGGAGAGCCTCGACGCCTGGTTCACCCCCGGCGGCAACATCGACAGAATCATCGACTCCGCCCTCTATGCGATCGACGCGCTGCTGTCAGCCATCACGCGTCGCTACTACGCGTCCAACCGAACCAGCGACCTGGCAGCTGATTTCCACGAACTGGCCCGGATGATCCACGCACAGGAGTCCACGGCACATGCGTACGGCGTGTTCACCGCGGCGACCGGTATCTGGGCGGCCCAGCACCCGCAGGCCCAAGTCGACGATGACGACGTCCTCCCCGCCGCCATGACCGCCGGCGCACCCGGTACCGAGGTAGTTGTGAGCGTGCGAAGCCGCGCCAACAGCGCGCCGGCGCCTCGCTCACCCCGCCGGATGGAAAATCTGACGCTGTCACGCCAGGCGGAGGAGCACGCCGCGATGGCGGAACTGACGCGGCTAGCGGAGTTGTCGGCTGGCCTGGTCACGCCCGGCGTGGTAAGCCTGACGCACTTCGCCGGCATCGACGGCGCGCATCTGCTGGTTCTGGTCGAACTGCTCGAAGAGGCGATGGACAGCTACGACGCCGATCTGGGCTACGGGGAGGCGCTCACGCTGCGCTGCCGCATGCGGCTCACACCCGGGGACCCCGGCCGGGTGGTCACCATCCCGACCGCCGAGGGAACCCTGACAACGCCCGACATGCGGATCGAGATCTCGGCGGTTGGTGCGCCGCTGGCACAGGCGGGCCGATGACGGACCTGGAACACGTCCTCATCGACGACGACGACACGCTCGCCGAGCTGACTCCGGTCATCTCGGCGGTGCTACGCAAACCATTCCTCACCGAGGAAGCCGAACCAGACCTCTACCGGCGGGCCCGCCTGCAGGAGAACGAACTCCGGCGATGGTTCCAGACGACGCTCGGATGGCGGCTCAAGATCTCGGCCTTCGGCCGGTACGTCCGGCTGTTCAAACGTCGTGACCGTCCGCCAATGGACCGAAATCCTGTGCCCAGCGAGCAGGGAGGCAAACCATCGGTGCTGGTCCTAACCCTGCTCTGCCTGGCCGCCGAGCAGCTGTGGCGCCGCCCGGAGATCACGTTCGGCGACCTGCAACGCGAAGTGATCCGCACGTGCGCCGCCGAGTCCAGCCGCGGCGAGTTGCCGGCGTTCAACGTCGTCACCCAGGCGGGCGAGCCACGTGCGCGTGCCGAACAGCATCGCCGCGCTTTCGTGGACGCACTCATGCTCCTGCAGGAGTGGCGGATCATCACCAGCGACGGCCCGCTGGCCTCCGCCGGGACAACAGTCGCCAACGACGTGGTGATCACCTGCAACCCTGAACGGCTCAACGACTTGCTCGCGGCACCCGCGATCTCGCAGCTGCAGATCGACATCAGCCAGCCACACACCCACATCCCGAAGCTGTGCGAGGACCAGTCCGACCTTCCCGAGCACGCCTCGGAAAGCCAACGAGACCTCCAGCGTCGTCACCGCGCCCTTCGCGCTGTGATCGACGACGCGGTCGTCGTACTCGACGGCGAGGGCAGCGAGGCCCGATACCTGGCCTCGCCCGGCGGACGCAGACAAGCGCTGCACGCCGCGCTGACCGCCGGGATGACCTGCGTTGTCCGTCGAGACCTGTGGCTTACCGTCGACCCAGGTGGCCGCAGCACTGATCTCGAATTCCCCCAACCACGGTCCATCACCGGCCAGGCAGCACTCCTTCTCGTGCGGTGGCTCAACAGCAACGAGGCAACCGCAGCCGTGAGCGAGGAGGCATGCCAGGCCGTCATCGGCGAGGCCAAGGCCAACAACCCGGAGTGGGCTAAGTCCTACCGGTCTACCGCGACGCTTAAGACCCTCACCAGAGAGGCGCTCGCCACCCTGGTCGCCGCCGGCGTGTTGACCCAGACCAGCCACCATCCCCCCATGTGGACCGCAACCAGCGCGCACGCGTACTGGCGGGTGCGGGTCACCGCCGCCGAACAGCACGACGAACCACCCCTCGCCGACAGCCTCTTCGACCATCAGGACGGCAACCGTGACCAACCCCGGTGACCACCGTGCCGACATCACGCTCTTCGACACCGGTGCCGGCGCCACCCACGCCCTCACCGTCGACGCCGTACCCGCTGCGGTGGGACGCTGGCAGCCCGTACGGGCCGGCGTCGTGAACTCCTGGGCATGGGTCGACGAGCAGTTCCTGTTCTGCAACGGTTGGAGCGCGCTGGTCGGCCCCAACGGCTCCGGCAAATCGCTGACCAGCGGCCAATGGTTCCCCACCATGATCGACGGGGACACCCGCACCTCTGCCCTGTCCATGGCGCAACGCGGTGCAGGGAACCTCGCCGACCGTCACCACAATCGAACACCGGGCAGGGAGAAGACCGGCGCCTGGTGGCTGGAGTTCGGATTCCGCACCCCCGAGGGAGACCTGCGGTGGATGACCCTGGGCCTGTGGATCCGCTGGCGAGGCCAGAAGTCCGACGGGCTGGAGCGGGCGTGGTTCGTCACGCCGGCCCGGGTCGGCGCCGACCTTCACCTGCACGCAGACGGCGCGCCGATTGACATCGACGGATTATGCCAACAGCTGGCCACCTGTGAAGGGCAAATCTTCACGAGCCAGGACCGGTTGCAGCGAGCCGCGAGCCGGCACGGCGCCGCGGTCAACGACGAGGCCGCGTACGCCGATGCCGTCCGGGTAGAACTGTTCCCCGGCACCGACCGGGACCAGATGACGGCGTTGACCACCGTGCTGCGGGCCCTCCGCAGTGTGCGGGTCAACGACCGCATGACCCCCGACGAGATGCACGCCACCCTCACGTCGGCCCTGCCCGCACTCTCGACCGAATACGTTGAGCTGCTGGCGAAGAACCTCGCCCAGTCCAACGACCTGCTCGAAAAGGTCAACAACGCCAAACGTGAACACGACCTGCTGAACAAGCTGTCAAAAGCCTACGGCCGCTACGCCGACACCGCCGCCGGCGCCACCGCTCACGCGCTGCTCGCCGCGCACGACGACGTGCAACGGGTCGAGCACGCCACGGGCAAACTGGCTCGTGATACAGCGGACCATCAACGCCGGCTCAGCCAAGCCACCCAAGCCAAACGCGACGCCGAGCAGCACCTGGAGGAGCTGAGGATCACCGGCGAGCTGCTGCGACGCCGTACTGAGGGGCACCCCGGCAGCCATCTGCCCGAACTTGCCGCCGCAGTCGAAGCCGCCCACAAAACCGCCGAACTCGCCGCCGCCACCGCCGCCGAGCGACGCGGCGAAGCCGATGACGCCCGGGGCGAGGAGCGCAAAGCCTCCGAAGCCTTCGACAAGGCGGCTCGTCACCTCACCGGTGTCATGGCTTTGCTGCGCGACCATGCGACCCAGGTGAGCGCAGAAGCCTTCTGCGAGCCGTTCCAGACGACGACCGACGCCGTAACAGCTGACCTGGCGCAACCCCATGCCGTCGGCGAGGCAGACCTACCCGGTCTGGCCGAACCGGTGAAGACCTGGCTCCATCACCGTGACACAGTCATTGGCCAGGTACGCACCGCCATCGCCCACCTCGCAGTTTGTGAGGGCATCGAGGCGCAGGCCAGCACCAGACACGCCTCCGCCGTCGACGAGCTGAGCGCCGCGGAACGCGAGCTCGGCGCACGCCAGGAGCAGGTCACCGGCCACCACGAAGAAGCGCTGCTGGCGCTGCGGGCCTTCAGCGAACAGCACGGTCCGGTCCTCGGCCCGGTACCGGTACAGCTGATCGCATCGATCCCGATCCAACCAGACACCGTCACCACCTGGGCGGACCAGGCGTTGGAAGGCGCGCTGCGTCGGATCGACCTCGAAGGGGCCACCGCGCGGCACGACAAAGCGCAAGAGGCCGCCACCTCGGCCGCCGAGCGCCTGGCCGAGGCGCAGCAAGCCACGGCGGCAGCGGTCACCGGTGTTCAGTCCGCAACCACCGCCCTCAAGGAAACGATTTCCCGACTGCCCTCGCCACCGCAGGACGCGACGCGGTGGACCAACGCTCTCGACGCGATCGACATCGGTAGCGATTCGTCCTTCAACGCCCTACCCCACTGCGATGCGGCCATGCAGGAGGCAACCGATCGTGGTGAGTCACTGCGCCACGCGGCTGACGCGCTGGCCACGGCGCGCCAGCTCAACGCTCGCGCCGGCACCGACGCTAGCGTTGCCCAGGAAGCAGCCGAGCAGATGGCGCGTACAGGCGAACGCCACACCCAACAGCTCGCCCGTTGCGACGACGCAGTGGCCGCGTTCGTACAGCAGGTTACCGAATGGGCGGCGTCGTTGCAGGTCCTCATCCTGGAACCGCACGAGCTCCCCCGAGAGGCGGACGCCCGAAACGGCGACCTGCACTCCTTCCGGGCCAGCATCGCCACCGTCGCGCGTCCCCGCACCGAGACACCACTGCGGGAAGAGCTCGAAACCGCCCGGCGCGAAGCACGAAACCTTGAAGGGCAATTGCGGGCGCTCGACGAGAGGATCACACACGCGGAAACCGAGGAACTGCCACCCGAGGCCCCGTCCTGGCGCGCCGATCGAACCGGGCGCACTGGCGCGCCCCTGTGGGCCCTGGTCGACTTCGCGCCGCACCTGTCCGATCGTGCACGGGCCACCGTCGAAGGCGCTCTGCTCACCGCCGGTATCCTCGACGCCTGGGTGGACCCCGAAGTCGACGCGATCGCCGGTGACGTGCTGCTCAAACCCGGCCGGCCGGCACGCGGTCGCAGCCTCGCGGACGTCCTGATCGCCCAACCCACCGACACGATCAGCGCCGAGCAAATCACCAGCATCCTGCGCCAGATCGGCTACGACGCGGACCACAGCCCTGGTGGTGTAACTTTCGTCGGCGAGCAACTACGCACGGAATGGGCGACCGCCACGGCGCCCGCCACGTGGCAGCCGCAGTACATCGGCGCGACCACGCGCGCCGAACAGCGGCAACGGTTTCTGGAGCGGCTCCGCCGCCAGCGCACACAGCTTGCCCTGGACGTCCAAACTGCCCAAGCGGCCGAGACCGCAGTCAACGAGCGCATCGCAACTCTAGTCCGCGAGGCGGTCCTGCCCGACTTCACCGACCTGCTTACCCAACGGGCAGCCCTCGCCGAAACCCAGACCGCGCTCACCGTCGCGACGGCCGCCCACGAGTCGGCGGCCGTGCGCGCACGCGAGAGCCACGATGAGGCGCAGGCCGCGGACAGCCGCGCCGCGGAAGCCTGCCAGCGGGCGGGTGCTCCCACCGACTCCGGGATCGTCGCTGCGGCAGTCACAGCCTGCGCCAAGCTGGTCCAGCAACTACAGGCCAGCCGCAGCCAGGCGGAAATCCTCGCCCAGACACTGGCGGACCGGGCAAGCCGGGTGGAGAGGAAGACGCTGGCGGACAAGGCCGCCGCGACGGCGCGGGAGGCCGCAGAGCAGGCGCGCCGCCAAGACGAGCAGGCCCGCCGGAGCCGTCAAGCCGTGCCGCCCTTGCACGATCTGCGTGAGGCCATCGCGCAAGTTCAGGAAGCAGAAACGCTCTTCGAGCAGGCATCGGCAGCCGAAGCTGCGGCCCGCAGCGACCTGGAGCGATGCCGAGCCGACACCGGCGAGGCACGCCGGCGACGCACAGCAGCCGCAACGACCAAGGACGGACGCCGGCTCCCGCTGGAAGAACCCGACCTGAAGGAGTTCAACGCCGCGGTCAGCCGCTTCGCCAAATGCGTCGAGTCATGGGTCGGAGCGGCGGCACGTCTGATCCTCGTCCGCGACCAAGCTCAGGCCGCTCGGGCAGCAGCCACCGCCGCATCCCAGCGAGCGGCCATAGCCGTCGAAAAGGAAAGGGAAACGACCGCACACGCCAAAGCGGAGCAGCACAGGCTCAACGAGGAACGCCGGCTGCACGAGCACACCTTCCAGCAGCTGCTCGACGACTACGAACGCAACGGCGCGAAGCAGCAGGAGGCCAAGACCCAGGCCGCCAAGCACGACGCGGACGCCCGCGCCAGCGAAAAACAGCTCGCCAAGCTGGAAGAGCGAGCGACCACGTTGGCTGCGGAGCTCGAAAAGGCCCGCGAAAGTTGCGCCGAGACGTACGACCGCCTCCTCGAACTGTTCGACCACGGCTTAATCGCAGACGTCACCGACGGGCCGAGCTACGAACGCCCCACTGACCTCGCCGCGGCCACGGCCGTGGCCAAACGGCTCGCCCCGAGCGTCCCGGCGCAGAGCGTCCGCGAACATCTGCAGCGGGAGTCGGCCAGGCTGGTGAACGAGCTTCGCCCCGTCGCGGAGGTCTTCATCCGCATGGGCCGCCATGTCAGCGAAGAGGAATTCGGCACGGGCCGGTTACGCCGCATCGTGCTCACCGACAGTGACACCTCGCTCGACGCCGCGGCCCCGGCTCGGCCACTCCGGCAGGCAGTCGCGGACATCAGCCGTCGACTGGACGGCCTTCAACGTGACTACGACGATCAACTCCGCACGGAGATCAAGGGCTCCATGTTCACCCAGCTTCGCGCGCAGATCGTCGCCCGTATCGACCTGGCCAAGCAGATCGTCGAGGCCATCGATGCCACGCTCAAGGGTGTACGCACCGGCGTCGAGCGGGTCGGTGTCCGCCTGGCCTGGGAGGAGCGCCACGACGACCCGATCGCACTGGAAGCATTGCGCTACATCCAAGCAGCCAACGTCGACGGCAACTTCGACGACATGTACGAGTTCTTCATCGCGCGCTTGGCGGACGAGGACAAGACCGAATCGGCATCAGAACGCATCGCGCGGGTCTTCGACTATCGCACCTGGTTTGCCTGGCGCGTCGAGGTCACCCACAAGGCGTTCTCGGATGAAGCACATCCCGACGAGGTGTTCCGCGAAATCACCAAGCGCAAGAACCCTTTGGACACCCTGTCCACCGGCGAGAAGCGCCTGGCCAGCATGCTTCCACTGCTCGCCGCGGTGAAGTCCTTCTACTCCACACCTGGCTTCATCGGCCCCCGGATGGCCTTCATCGACGAACTCGACGCAGCCTTGGACCAGACCAACATGCGCACCCTGCTCGCGCTACTCCGCAACTGGGACCTTGACGTGCTCGCCACCCTGCCCACCATGGGAAAACTGCTTGTACCCCAGCTGGAGACGACAGCCATTCACAAGATCATAAGGAGCGGCAGCGGTGCCAGGTTCAGCGTCCCCTACGTCTGGCGGGGCGCCGGGCTTCCCGAGGCTGTCCGCATCTCCATCCCGGGACAGGCGGCTCCGCGCGCCGCAGACCCTTCGGGTGATGCGCCGTGAGTGACCTCCACGACCCCGAGGTACGACCGCTCTGGCAGGCCGTCAAAGACCGGCTGGTGATCACGGGCGACCTGACAGCCATCAAGAGTGTGCGCGTCGCACTGAGCACTGCCGGTCTCGCGCGCATCAACGGCTGGCTCGCCCATGCCCCCGGCACGACGCGCCGGACCCGCCGCCCCCGGCTGGTTTCCCGAGATGGGTGGGTCTCGGTACCCGTCGACCGAATCCGGGAAGCCCTGGGCCCAGCCATCGACCTTGCCGACATTCTGCGCGACACGGTCGGCATGCCGGATGTCCTGCAGCCCAACCGCCGGCTCGCCGCGATGAAGACCGACGTGTGGGCCTACGCCCAATCGGTACTGCCCGACGCACCCCAACTCCTGCAGCACCTGCGATCGGGCGGCCTGTCCGAGACCTCGGTCGAGGACCGCCGGCGCCTCATCAACGCACTCGCCCGCGCCCACTCGCTCATTCCATTGCAGCGGCCGGTGCCCCTGCCAAGGCTGTCCCTCTACTGCGCCGGCGATCCCCACTACTTCGACCTCAACCCGCCCGGCCAGGGCAGCAAACTAGTCATGCTCGTCGCCGAACTCACCGGCCAGCCGACCGCAGCCACTACGCCGAACAACCGATTCGCACTCCTCGCACGCGCCGGGATCTACCCGGATCGGGTCAGCGCCACCGTCATCGTCCTCAACCTCGCCGCCACCGGCGATGGACCCGTGGACGAGGCCATCGGGGCCGCCGCGGCATCCAGACGCCCTCTGCACATAAGCCTCTACGACCTCACCGTTCACCGACCCCGCATATCGCTAGCCCAACCGATTCTCGTCGTCGAGAACCCGTCGGTCATCGAGGAAGCCCTCATCCGCGGATACCGCGGCCCCCTCGCCTGCACGTCAGGAGCCCTGTCCGCCGTGGACCACGAGTTCCTTCAACAATTGGCCGACGACGGCGTACCCATCCACTACAGCGGAGACCAAGACCCCGCCGGCGTGTACATCGCTGAGCTCGTACGAACCCGATTCGGGGCACACATCATCACGCCAGCACGCGGGCAGCCCGACGGTGAGAAGTCCGACGCCCCTGTCTACCAGGAGAGCGCGCCCTACCTGGAACTGCTGCTCGGACCCGACCCATCCGATCCACTCCATTCGGCGTCGGAGGCTGGGTGCCTATCAGCGGAAGCCCGCGCCTGATCATCTCGATCGGTCGAGCTTCGTCCGAGAAGCCCCGGGCCGCGTGCGCCGGGCTGGGTCCGCCGAGCGCGATTTGGGCGGGCCAGCCGGGCAACGCATGAGGGCGCCGGCCCTGTAGTTATACCGTGCTTGGATGGCTAGATCCTTGAGTGCCGCACCGGCTAGCCCACCCTCAAGAGGTCGCCAACCAGCTCATGAACCGCTCCGTAGGTGTCTGGCGACAGGTCTTCCGGAACCTCTGCCTCCCGGGTGCGTACGAGGTCGTCGAGGAGCGCGCGAAGTTCGGCTGAACGGCCGTCGGCGCGTGCTACTCGCATGGCGTCGATCCAGGGATGGTCATCGAGGCGGGCGGGATCTGCGAACCAGGCTCGTTCTACGGCCCATCTGGCGCCGGTGGTGTCTCCCGCAGCGAGATAGAGATCCACGAGTTGGTGGGCGGTATCTACCACAGCGGAGGCGAGGTTGTGCGGTTGGACGTCGCTGCCCGGTAGCCAGGTGTACGGATTGCGGTAGCCGGACGAGTAGGGCAGTTCGGCACCGGCGAGCGGTTCGCCTCGGACGAGTTCGAGTGCCTGGCGCAGGTCTGCGATGCCCGCTGCTCCCCTGGCTTCGCCGCGGGCGCGGAGGCGACGGAACAGTTGCCAGTCGAGGAGTACGCCTGGGGTGAGACGGTAGAGCCGGTCCGCCCCGGCGTTAGGGGGCAGCCAGTGGGTGCCCTCGGCGGTCTCCCCGAGCCAGCGGCGTACCTTGCTGATGGCGACGCGGCGACTTCGTGCGTTGACGCCACGTTCTGGCCATAGGGCGTCGTCGATCTGTTCGCCGGTTGCTCCGGCTCTGCCGCGTTGCGTTAGGTAGACGACCAGTTCGGAGTAGAAGCGGATGCGCTCGTCGGGCATCTCGCCGGGCGCTTGGACGTCGACGGGGCCGAGGATGGCGATTCGCGGGCGGTGCGGGTCCGGTCGATACCAGGCGTCGAGGTCCTCATCGAGGGTTGGATCATGGGGTTCCCGGGACCGGTTCGAGACTGCGGGTGCGGTTCGGGCGGTCGCTCCGTTGGTGATCGGTGTGAGAGCAGCGATGTCGACTGGTTGCGTCGCGTTGGTGCCGGCTTGGGTGGGCGCCGGGGTGCTGCGGTCGGATTCGGGCACGGCCGGTCGCCTTTCTTGTGCGTGTTGGTCCGCTGTCGAGTCCGCGCCGGTCGGGTTTTCGTGTACGGCACGGTGGTCGGGATCGGCCGGTTCGTTGTCCTCGACGTGATCCGGTGCGCTGCCGGCGTCGAGGAGGTGCCCGTGTGCGTCGGTGCCCTCGGCCCATGGATCCGGATCGGTCGCGGCTGGAACGGGTTCGTCACCCGGCTGGTCGTCGATAGGTGCGGCAGCGCGGGCGGCGCGCATGACAGGTGCGAGACGGGCGAGTTGGTCGCGGGGCAGTCGGGTGGCGGCGGTGTTGGTGATGCTGAGCCAGTCGATGGCCAGGCTGCCGTCTGCGCTGACGTCGACGTGCCAGGTGGTCGGGGTTTCGGCGACGGCGGCGACCGCGACGGCGCATCTGCCGGCCAGGCGGAGTTCGTCCGCGAGGGCGGTGAGTTGATCTTCGACGTTCGTGGTGTCTGCGATGAGGAGGACGTGCGGCATCCAGGCGTCGGCGACGATGTCTGCGACCCGTCCCGCGAAGGTGGTGGTGATGCCGATGTCGGTCATTGCCTTGGCGTTGGCTGCGGCGCGGCGTCGGGCGCGCTCGATGGCATTGGCGGTGGAGGTGGCTGCGGTGATCCGGTTGCCGCCGATGGCGAGGAGGTGGTCGACGTCAACGGGGTCGAAGCCCGCGAGCACCACTTCGGCGTCGTCGCTCCACTGGTTGGTGGCCAGTTCGGCTGCGACGTATCGGATCAGGTCCCTGCTGCGTTCGGGCTCGCCGCTGATGGTGAGTAGGCCGGTGCGTTCGAGGTCGATGAGGAGGTGGTCGCCGCCGGGTCGGGATGCGACGGTGACGAGGACCGGCAGTGGCGCCAGGGTGTCTTCGACGTCGGGAAGGGTGGCCGTGGCCGGCAGCATCCAGTCCATCGCGGAGCTGTCTGCTTGGAAGGGTGGGGGCGCGGAGGTGTTGGCGTGGGCGAGCATGAGGTGGACCTCGCCTTCGGAGAGCCAGGCAGCGGCGAGGTCGGGCAGGTCGTCGGGGTCGTGATCGCGGAGGCCGGTGGCCAGTGTCCGTAGAGCGTGGTCGAGCCGGTTGACGTCGACCGGTTGGGCAGCGTTTCGGACACGCCGTTCGATGGTGGGGTTGGGAGTGGGGATTCGGCGGCCGGGCCGGCGGTGCTGGCGTTGACGACGTCGGCGTTGCGTCAGACGAGCCAGGAGGAGTGCGGCAAGGAGGCCGGCGGTCGCCAGCGCTGCGGTGATGGGTAGCGCGACGTCGAAATCTCTTCCGTCGGCGTCGTCGGCCGGCTCGTCGTCGACGATTGATGTGGGGGCAGGATCGGGCGTTGACGGCTCGGTGGGCACCGGTGGTGCCGACACGGATGCCTCCGATGTCGGCAGGGCGCTGGCCGTCGACGACGGCTCCGGAGTCGTGGTTGGTGGCGTCGGGACCGTGGGTGTGGCCGGGGCGGGTTGCTGCGACGGAGCGCCGCGCGGGACTTCTTCGGCCGTTGGCGGTGTGGGGGGCGTGCGCAGTTTGCCGGTGGCGTGGCGCCGAGGGCCGCTGTCGGTGGCGTCGGTGGGAAGGTTCAGCACCTGCCCGGCGACGATGTGGTCGGGGAAGCGAGGATCGGCCTTCTTGAAGGCCGGGTTGAGCGCGGCGATGTCGACGTAGCGGTCCCCGTCGCCGAGGAATCGTTCGGCGATGTGGTAAAGCCAGTCCCCGCGCGCCACTTCGTACGTCGGCCTCGCCGTGGCGGTCTTTTCGCTGACGGTGGTGGTCGCCAGCGTCGTATTCAGGGATACATGGGTGGCAGTCGTGGGGGTATGTGTGGCGGCGATCCCTGGGGGCGTGGACGGCATCGTGATCGCGTTTGCGCTGGCAACGGCTGGCGCTGCCCCGATGGACAGGGCTGCGGCGACGAGCGCGGCTGCGCGACGTTGCTGCCATGCGAGGCCGAGGATTCGCGGGGGCCGCCAGCGGAAGATGTGGCAGATGATCTCCACGAGCAGCGGGAGGGCGAAGGATGCCCAGCCAATCCATCCGACCCAGGTGATCGCGGTGAGTAGCAGGCTGCCGTCGTCGGGGGTGGTGAGCAACTCGCCGAGGTGGGACCAGGACGGCAACTCGTCGGGCAGAGGATTTCCGGCTAGGGCGTAGAGGGCGTAGGGGATTCCTCCGAGCGTGGCCAGGATGCCTAGCTGGGCGGTGATGCGGGTGGTGAGGCCGACGGCGCGCGGGCGGCGTGGGCGTGGAGTGCTGCGAGCCGGTTTGGCCATGGATCATCCCACCAGCAGGGTTGCGGTGACGGTTGCGTGTGCGGGGATCGTGGTGACGCCGGGCAGGACGTCGACCAGGAGTGGGTCGTAGTGAACGGTGACGGTGACGGTGAGTTGTTGGCCGTCGTCGTCGACGGTGGCCTGCCACTCGCTGATGCCCGCGGTGGTGAGGTAGTCCCCGACGGCGTCGATGGCTTTCGTGGTGTCGACTGCCTTCGTCTCGCCGTTGATAGCTTCGGGGAGCCGGATCGCCTGGCCGCCCGCCCTCGCGGCTTCGGCGGCGATGTTGTGGGCGCGCTGGGTGGTGCGGACGTACCCGGCGCCGTCGCCCGCCAGACCGATCATGGCGATCAGGCCCGGCAGGACGATCGCGTAGAACAGCCCGATCCGACCGGCGTCGCGGCCGGTCGGGGGGTGTGCACAGCGGCGTCCATTCATCCGGACCTACTTCGAAAAAGATCTAGGGGAGAGCTGTAGACGGCGGTGATCCACCGCGAGGTCGGCATGCCTGGCATCGCGCCGGCGGACAGGTCGACGCGGCATTCGACAGTGACGGTCACGCTGGCAGGTTCGCCGACGTCACGGGCGAACTGGCCGGTGTCGACCGTGACGAGCAGGTTGAGGCAGTTGATGCCCTGGGCGTCGAGTGTGGTGTGGATCGAGGATTCCGCGCGGCTTTGTGCGGTGGTCGCGTCGCGGGCGAGCGATGCGGTTCGCGCCGCTGAGTACGTTGCCGCGTCGAGCGCGGCGTTTGCCAGGGAGATCCGGCCGACGAGCATGGCGAAGGCGGCGACCAGCAGCAGGCTGGGTGCCAGGATGGCCAGCTCGATGGTGACTGAGCCGCGTTGTCTCTCTGGTTTCCGTTTCACGAGTCGTCTTCTGTGGTGAATCGCTGGATCGGGCTGTAGGCGGTCTGGCTGATGGGGATCCGCATGCCCAGCCAGCCGAGGGTGGTGCCGGTGACGGTGACGCGTACTGCGGTGGGTTCGGGCGCGCCCTCAACGACGGGGGTAACGGTGATCTCCCAGTCATTAACCGCATCACCCATACGGGTCAGGTAGGCGCTGGCCTGTGTCTGGCCAGCTCCGTCGGCGGCGCCGTAGGCCGCCTCGGCGGCGGCGCCCTGCTGGGCGGCGGCTAGGGCCACCGTCCTTCCATAGAAGACCAGCGCCACCTGCACACCGAGGAGGATCAGCATCACGAAGACTGGGAACAGGATCGCCATCTCGATGTTGGTCGAGCCCCTGTCATCGGCCAGACGCCTGGGCCAACGTGACCGCCGGCCCAGGCGCCCGACACGGGTGTGCGTCACGGTGCGGCCGGGGCTGCGGCGTCCGGCCAGATTCCGATCCATCCGAGCACGTAGTCCGACGCGGCGGTCAGCAGTGCGAGCGCGATCACCGCGGCGATCGCGTAGATGATCGCGGTCGGCACGACTTCGCCCCGGTCATCGTGGCGTAGCGCGGCGAGTAGACGCAGAACGTACCCAGCCTGGGCGGACGGCCTTGTGGCATCCATCGCGGAAACCTCCTGATCGTGGTCAGTTGACGGTGGGCGCGGCGAGCAGCCGGGCCGCGAAGGGATAGAGGGCCAGCAGCATGAGGACGACCAGCAGCAGAGCGCCGGGGATCTCCAGTTGCGAGGTGCGCAGCTCGGCGCGGGCCAGTTCGTCGGTCCGGATCTGGGCGCGTAGGGATGTGGCTCGGGCCCGCAGCGTCCGGTAGACCTGGGCACCGGTGACGCCTGCGGCCTGCATGATGTCGCCGAGGTCGCCCAGTTCCGGCACGCCGAGGTCGGTTCCGAGTTTCTTCAGGCCGTCCCAGGGCGCGGAGACAGACAGTTCGGCCCGCAGCAGCGTTTGCCGAATCCGTGCGAACACCCAGCCGCTGCCCTTGCTCGCCGCTCTGCTGAGGGATTCCTCGGTGCCTCGACCAGCGGCGCGCTGCAAGGCCACGAGATCGATGAAAGCGCAGACGGCGCGGCGGCACTCGCGTCTGGCGACGACAGCCTTGCGGCCGACGTCCCGGTAGACGATCACGATGAGCAGCGCGGCGAAACCGAGCGCTGCGACGACCGGGACGCCGGTGCCGAAGTCGCGCCCCATGAGCGCCAGCAGGCCGAGCACGACCGACGGCACGGCGAGCCCGAGAAGCCCTGCGACGATGAGGCTGGTGACGAATTCCTCGGGGCTTCGTCCCAGCAGCCGCAGGTCAGTGGCGGGTATGATCCGCTGCATGCGGTCGGCCAGACGACCGATGGCCTTCGACCCGCCCGACCGGGAAGCCACCACGTCGGTCGGTGGTTGCAGCCGGGCGAGTGCTGGGCCGAGAGCAGGGCTGGCGGGGCGAAGTTCGTGGACGGCGAGGAACGCCGCGAGACCGAACCCCGCACCGAGTACGGCGGTGACGCCGATCCAGGTGGGCGTCATGACGAAGTCCCTCCGGCGCTTGTGTTCGTGGAGAGGAAGCGCTCCTCGGCCGGCGGCAGGCTCAGCGTTCGCGCCCACCACAGGCATCCGATGAAGCCGCACGCGAGGATCGCGAGCACGACCTGCCCGCGGGGCTCGGCGTACGGAGCGGTGTACTGGCCGCTTGCCAGGCCGAACCCGACCAGCAACACCGATCCGACGGTGAGGAAACGGATCTGGAACCGTGCGCGGGAGCGTTTGGAAGCTGTTTCGCGCCGCATCGCCACCTCGTCGGCCGCGGCCTCCGCGATACCGGTCAGCGCGTCGGCCAGCCGGGCACCCCGGTCGCTGAGGTGCAACGCGAGGGCCACCACGACCTGGTCGCTGACCGGATCCCGAAGGGCCTCGGCGAACGCGTAGAGCGCCGCTTCGACGTCCCAGCCGGCTTGGATGCGCGCGGCGAGCAACTGCACGTCGGCGGCGATGGCGGCGGGGGCTGTCTGCGCGGTGTCCACGATGGCCTCTTGAAGACCAACGCCGGAGTCCTCCACGTCCCGCAGGCGGCGAGTCCATGCCTCCACCGCCTCCACCCGGGCGATCGTGCGCTGCTCCTCCCGGCCGGCCGAGAGAAGCCACGGCACGCCCGGAACGGCGACGGCGACGAGAGGCGCCGCCACCGGTATCCCACTGATGATCCAGGCGAGGACGCCGGCGGCGAGCGCACCGAGCGCCCAGGCTTGGTGCCGGCGTTGGGCTTGGAGGGTCGTCCCGGATCCGTACCAGATCCAGCGGGCACGCGCCGCCCACCGCGACGGCGGACGGTCCCGCTCGCCGGTTCCGGTGATGGCGCTGATCCCGAGCGCGAGACTGCCGACGAGACCGGCACCGATTAGCGCGGCGACGAGGATCGGATTC
This sequence comes from Micromonospora sp. WMMD1082, assembly GCF_029626175.1. NCBI lineage: Bacteria > Bacillati > Actinomycetota > Actinomycetes > Micromonosporales > Micromonosporaceae > Micromonospora > Micromonospora sp. WMMD1082. The sequence goes on from NZ_JARUBM010000002.1 coordinate 892,798, forward strand.
ACGCCCGCACCCCCAGCCGAGGCAGAGGGCGCGGCCAGGCACCCCGCCCGCGGTGCGCGGTCAGGATCGTCGGGTCGTAGCCGGCAAGAAGGAAGTGCTGCTTGAGCCGGTCCGGCTGGTGCATTGGCACCGCCCGGCCGTCCGGGCCAGGCCCGAAGATCTGTGTGGTCCGGGGCCGGCCGTCCTCGACCAAGCCGCCTACTTCGACGACGTGGGACACGAAGCGGTGCTTGCGGCCCCCGATCGCGCTTTCATCGATCATGCCGACGTAGACGACAAGATCAAGAGCGTTGGCGACCTGGAGGTAGGCCCTCCGGTCGGACCGCTCGTCGCGGTGGCTGAGCGCCAACTCCACGACACGGTCGAAAACCAGACCTGGCTCGCGGGCGTGGATCGTGCACAGGGAACCGTTGGTAGTACCCATCGCCTGGAGCATGGCGACGATCTCGCGTGACCGAACCTCGCCGACGATGATCCGTCGCGCGTTGAGCTGCAACCCGATCGGAATCAGGTCATCAAGGGTGATCTCACCAACCGGTCGGCCGTCCGCCCCTCGCTCGCCATGACCTTCCCGGGTCTCCATAGAGACGGCCCACGGGTGGCGGCCGGTCTTGTGCAGGCCCAGCTCGCGCGCCTCCTCCATGACGATCATCCACTCATCGGCGGGGATCTCGCTCGCCAGCGCCCGCAGAAGAGAGGTCTTACCGCTGCCCGGTACACCGGCGACCATGATGTTGAGACCGGCCCGCATCGCCGCACGAAGGAAATCGCGCAGCAGCGGGTCGATCATGGCGCTCTTGTTCGCGTCCGTCTGGTCCAGGGTGACCAGCTCGTCGAGAGTGACCTTGAGAATCTGGTGATTACGGATGACCGCGACCGGCCGCTGCGTCACCAGATACGTCGCCGCGAGCCGCTGACCGCCGGGCATCTCCATGCTCAGCGTCGGCTTGTCCTTGGTCAGCGCACGCTCGGTGCCACCCGCCCGCCTCGCCAGGGCCTGGAGGAGCAGCACGAGTTCTTCGTCGCTGTCAGCTACGGGGGGCTCGAAGTCGACGCGCCCGTCCGGACGCTCGACTCGCACGCCGTCGCATCCGAGGATGGTGATGGTGTCGAAGGGCTCACGCAGCAGCCGGTCGAGCCGGCCCAGGCCCAGCAGCGCGGCGAGCACGCCATCGAGCAGCCGCTGCTCGTAGTCGCCGCTGAGCGGGGTGCCGCTCATTCGTTGCTGGTCGACGTACTGGCTGACGCGCTGTGAGGCGATCTGCCGCCCCTCGGCTTCTCGCTCCGAAGCGCTGACGTACTCACGCCCGGCCAGCAGGCGCGACAGTTCGTCGCTGACGGCGTTCTGGAGCGACCGGATAATGGCGTAGTCGGGCTCATTCGGCGACGGGCCGGGCGCCGGAGGCCGGGGTGGTGCGACGAGTGCGGCGAGGCTGCCGTTGGCGTGGCCATTCTGTCGCTGTCGAGCGGCGCTTTCCATCGTGGCAGCCACATCGGACGGGTCGCGCCACCGTGGGTGCTCAAACGTCGGCATGGATGGCCTCCCGCTTTCCTGGGCCGCGAAGGCGGTCACGCCGGCCGGTGATGGCACGCATGACCTTTCCCTCGGCTGCTGCCGCCGCGCGAAGCAACGGCCGCCGTGTGCGGACCGTGCCGCCCTCTGCGAGCACGCGGGCGGATCGGTCATCGTGGGGCAGATGGGCGATCACCGGGACGCCGAGGTGCCGGGACACAGCACGGTCGTCGTAGTCGCCGTCACCGACCACCAGCAGCCCGATCCGGCCGTCGCTGCCCGGACCGGCACCCGCGAGTAGCGTCTGCACGGCGGCGCGGCCAGGCAAGAGTGAGGCCAGCGTCGGTTTCACCGCCAGCAGGACGAGGTCGGCGCGGCTGAGCAGCGGCCACGGCGTGTGTGGGGCAACGAGCCGGCCGCAGTCGGCGATCACGTCGAACCGTGGGTCACGGTGTTCGAGGGAGGCAAAGAAGCCCGCGAGGCCGTACCAGTTGGGATCGAGGCTGGCCGCCTGCGCGGGGGTCGCGATACCCGGCAGGAGCAGCCGCTGCGCCCCCGGCGGGTCGAGATCAACCAGTTGAGACCAGAACTGCTCGCCGGCCTGCCCTCGCAGCTCGGCCACGACGAGCTGCATCAGACCGTGCCCGCCATCCAATTCCAGGTGCCGCAGGTAACCGGCCGCGATATCGCCGCCGGCCGGGTCGCACTCGGCGAGCACCACCGGCCGCGACCAGGTCAACGCGAAGGCCAACCCTGCGGTGGTCACCCCAGGCGATCCCTTGGCGCTGGCGAGGCAGATGACTGCCATCGTCAACTCCCCGAGGTCAGGGTCAGCACCAAGCGGCCCTGTGCGGCCAGCCGGGCGACAACCGGTCCGTCACTTTCCCGGACCGCGACCGATACCGTGGCGGTGCCGTCGCGTGCCCCCGCGATCACGTGCACCACCGTGGCCCGGATCGTCGGCGCCGCAGCAGCCGGCTTGTCCTGGGTCGATTCCTCGGTGGACACCAACAACACACTCGCTCCTGGCCGCAGCGGCGCGGACGGCATCTGCCCCGCCTTCAGCGAGACGCCGACCACCTGCTCGCCGGGCGCGGGGAACGGTTTGTCGACCAGGGCATTGGCGTTCAGCAACGTGCCGGACAGCAACGCCACCGAGGCGTACTTGCCGATCACCTGATCGGTCCGGTCGCCCGGCACCCCGCCGATTCCCGGATCCGGGTTGAGGTGCACGGTCACCAGGTCGGCAGCGGTGATCTGGGCTCCCACAGGAACGTCCCTGCCGACCGCCAGATACGGCTGGGTTCTGCTGACGTAGCCGAACAGCGCCACCGCGCCGAGGGCACACACCGCCATGAGGGCGACCGCCACGCCCAGCCGCCCTCGGCGCACGCTGCGCTCGCGGACTACCCGCCGCTGCGGAATGGTCACGGCGGTGAGGCTTGCCACATCGTCCGTCGTCGTCACCCGGTCACCACCTGTAGCTCGTCGATCCGAATGGATGTGCTGGACTCGCGCGTCAGCGTCTCGGTGCCCGTCACACCGCCGCCGACGACCCACCAGTCGACGTGCCACGTCGTCGTCGCGACGACCGTGTACCGACCGTCAGGCTGGGTGCGGCTGGGTAGCGAGTAGCCGTCGTAACCGCACGTCGGCGATCGAGACGCTCCGTGCTTGGCCTTGTCGTACCGAATGCCCGGGTTGTCACAGGTGACCGCCTGCCCATTGCCCAGATCCCAGGTGATCTTCGTGGCCTGGCCGCGAGCGGTGACGGACATCCCGGGAACCGAGGCGGTGGCGGTGATCGGACCCCACGTCTGCGGCGTAACCTCATTCCACAGCCAGACCGGCAGGCCCACCAGCCCGGCGCCGGACTCGCTCGGGCTGATGCCGATCTGAGCGCCTCGCATCGGAAGTTCCTTGATGGCCCGAGCCGCCAGTTCCGCCGGGCTCAGGCTGCCCGGCGTGCCGGGCGGCGGATCTGCTCGCCACACCAATGCGCCGACGACGTCGCCGAAACAGCGCTGCCGGTACACCGCACCATCGCCAGGCTCGTGCCCGGCCCACGCCTCATCGCCGGCGGCCGGCTGGGGTGATTCGAGGATGTAGTAGCAACCGTCAGCAGGGTTCAGATATCCCCAACCGGCCTGCCAACACGGCACCACGATGCCACCGGAGGTGCACTCCTGCGTCCCGCCGCCTCCACCTTCACCAGGCGGCGTTCCGCCGCCGCCCTCGCCGGGCTTCTCGATCACGAGGTAGCAATCCCCGACCGGGGGACACACCCAGTAGTCCGCTCGGGCCGGCGCAACCTGAAACCCCAGGACCACGACGGCGACGGAGACGGACGCTGCGATGGCGTGCAGGATTCGAGCCCTCAGCATGTAGAACTCCGCTGGGCTGTCGACTCGTACACGTACCACTTGCCGTTGACCCGCTTGGCCTTCACGACCACCGGGTACCTCTTCGCCTGAGCCGTGGGCTGCGCCTTCCCACCGACGGCGTTCCAGTTCGTCGAGTCGAAGCAGTCCTGGATCACGGCCTCGCCCGCGTCGAGGCGCAGCTCGGTCACCGTCGGACTCCAGGACGGGCGACCTTCGTTGTGCACCCCGCTGCGCGACATGTTGAACAGGTTGTTCAGCAACTGCCCGAGCAGCGGCTCGCCAACGTACGTGGCCAGTTCCTTGGTGCGGTAGTCGGCCGTGGCCGATGCCTTGACGTACGCCTCCAGATAGCCGTTGTAGGCGGCAAGGACCGCCTGCCGCGCCTCTTCCTCAACAGCGTCGAGCGTCGGTGCCGCGGTCGCGGTCGAGCCGCCTGTCGACGTGGGCTCCGGCTCGGCGGCGGGCTCCGACGTACATCCCGCAAGCACGCACAGCGCCACGCCAAACGAGGCCACGAACACGCTCATCTTGGTTCGAGTCATCTGGATGCCTCCCTGCCTCCGAGGGCGCGTCGACACGGCCCAACTGGTGGGGATGATGTCCCCACTCCAGCTTCGTCGGCGGCAACGAGCGGCAGCAGGCAGGCAGCGTGCGTGCCACCAGGCGGCTCGAAACTGAGCACTGAACGATCGGGCATCCCCTGCCACCTCCCCCGCGCGTTAGGACGCACCCATTGGTCGTAGCGCATACGAACCGGGCTCCGCTACGCACCGTTAGGTACGCCGCTGCCGTGCGTTCCCCGACGTACGCACCGCCAGGTGCGCTCCCACGAGAGCGCTCACCAGTGTTCGCATCTCCCGCTTGTCGGCCGCATGCCGATCGGTGAGGCGCCCACGAGAGACCCCCCGTCGCCCGGTCGCACGCGAACATCCATCACTCTGAGTAAACGCCACGGTGACTATGTCCGGTTCAGCAACCGGCAAGGCAGCTCCCTCTTGTACCGTCCGCTCGCCACCGTCACACTGTGGCCACATGTTCCGATCAACGATGACGGCGAATACGACCGCCACTCACAGGAAGCCAGAGGGGAATGCCCGACGACCGCAGCGAACTACAGACCGTGATTGATTTCTTCGGCGTTCCGTTGGTCGTTGACGTTCTTCTCGCTGTTCGAGACGGCCGCCACCCCCGAGACTGTCCAGAGCTGTGCACGTACGGTGATGCGATCGATACGGCAATTTCTGCCCTGGCGACTACCGGCGCCGTGCGTGGGTCGACAGATCCAGACCTCGGCGGAAGTCCCTTGCTCACACTGACCAGCAAAGGTCGTGAGGTCTGCTCCTTGGTAGAGCGCGTGATCGATCTTGATGGGACCGAGCACAAGGCGGGCCATCCGGTTGAATGGGCACCTATCGGATAAGACCGATAAGGCTTTTTTTGGTAGGAATTTCCTGAGCTGGCGCGAATCCTTTTGCCTTTTTCCCTTGACAGCAAGGTCACTACCGCCTGCACACTGGTGCCTTACTGTCGGGTAGCCGACACCCGATGACGTGGGGTACGCGGTACGGGGGGCGGGGTGGAATTCGGAGATCTGCTGGAAATTCGGGATATTCTGCAGTATCAACATGTAATCGGAGCCGTGGTCTGCCTTGGCGAGCGTCCGATGCGGTACGGCGAGTTGGGTAGCGCGATCACCGAGTGGACGGGCAACCGTATAGGCGACGGCGAGATCACCCGCACGGTCCGCCGTCTCGTGGACAGTGGACTCGCGCGAGAGACCTTCGCGGAGGGCCATCGGCTGCTGACACTCACGCGGGCAGGACGGCGGCGGCTGGAGACAATCCGGAACCTGGGCCGCGCCTTGCACCAAAGTGACTCACATGTCCGAGACGAGGACGGTCGACCACGTCCGGTACCGGGATGAATCCGTTGGTGGTGCCGTTCGCCGTGGGGCTCGCGGTAGCTGCTGGCCCGGTGATGCGGGTGACAGCCATCCGCTACTCGATGCGCGACTGTCGGGCCCGAAGCGCGGCGTGTGAACGTTGTGAAAGTCCGGTTGCCGGCGCCGGGCCTTCGGGGCGAGACTTCGCACGGCTGTGGTCGGGGCAATGCCGCGGGTGCGGGGCGCGGGTAGGGCCTCCGCGGGCGTCGGTCGAGGTCGCGACCGGCCTGTTGCTGGCGGCCCTTGCGGCGGTGGTTGACGAACCGCTGGTCCTGCTGGGGTACGGCTGGATCGTGCTGGTAGGTGGCACGCTCGTGGTCGTCGACATCGCGGTGCACCGGCTACCGGACCGGTTGACCGCGCTGCTCGCGGCTGGTGCGCTGGTCGCCTTCGGGGCACAGGCAATCACCTCTGGCGAGCCACGTCGGTTGGTCGGAGCGCTCGCAGCCGGTGCCGGCGCCGCGACGTTCTATGCGCTGATGTCACTGCTGACCCGGGGCGGTCTCGGTCTCGGCGACGCCAAGCTCGCACTCGGGCTGGGAATCGGCGTCGGCTGGATAGGGTGGCCTGCGGTCGCGCTCGCCACCTTCCTTGCCTTGGTGCTCACGGGGCTCACCGCCGTAGCGCTGCTCGCGTCCGGGCGAGCCGGACGCAAGGACGCGATCCCGCACGGGCCGTTCATGGTGCTCGCCGCGATGGTGGTGGTCGTCGCGCTGCACTGGGGCACGCTCGGCCCCGGGTGACAGGCGGCCGTCAATTCCGGTGCCGCGCAGCAAAACTGTCCAGAGCCGCATATGGACGTCGCCGCGTCCGCGGTCTACCCGAACACCGATCGATCCTCCTACTCCTCACGAGCCACAACGACGGGTATGCCGATTGGGTGGGCCGGTCCCGCTCGCGGCGTCCCGGGCAGAGATGAGGTTGGTGCGACAACAACCGATTGGCCAGTTGTCGCCGGCCGGAGCGACTCCTACGGCTGCGGGATCGCCGGGCGGGGTGACTTCCCCCGTGGTCACCCCTGCCCGGCCGTTCCCTGATGGCAGCGAGTCGCGGTCTGGTCAACGTCCATGGGCGTTGCGCGTGGTAGTCGCCGGCGGAGCAGGATCTGCCGGTGCCCGGCTGGAATCGGCCGTCAGCGCGGGCCGCCGTGCGGCATGGCCGGCCCTCGCCAGAGCTGCCGGCCCTGAACGTTCCTGTATCGCCGAATCCTTCCGCCCAGATACCGAGTGAGCGGCTGTGCCCGGCTCTCCCTCGGCGGAGGCCCCTGCCTTGGATCGCACAATACGACGGTAGTGATCCCAGGTGCCGCCTCGGTCCGGGTGGCCTTCCGGGCAGTGCACCTCGGCGTCGTCGAGCCGTGCTAGGGCGAGGTCGAAGTCGCCGCGCCTCATCGCTTCGGTGGCAGCCGCGAATGCTTTCCGTCCGGCCTTGCGATTGATGTCGTGGATGCGTGCGTCGCCGAGGCGTTCGCCCTCCAGCACCTGGGGGTTGGCCTGTGCGTAGTCGGCCATCCACTTGCGCTCCTGCTCCGTCGCGCGCACTGTTTCGGCGGCACACCGCAGCCCGTCGCCTGGGTTCTGCTCGTCTACGGAGACGTACTGTTCGAGCGCGAGTACCAGTTGGCGCTGCCGTACCCGGGTTTGCCGGTCCGTGAGAGCGACGTCGTGGGGCGTCTGCTGCTGAGGTTCTTCGCGACGATCCGGAGTCTCGTGGCTCGGGGTCGGCGGGGACGGGATCTCGTTGGTGGCGTGGGTGAGCACGAATTCGCGGCCCGCGTGCCACTCCGCGAGGGAGAGCACACCGCATGCGCGTGCCTCGTCGAGGCAGTCCAGTGCGCTGGTCAGGTCGCCTGCGGCGTGTGCGGCCTCGGCCTGCTGAAATGCCTCTTCGCCGCGCCGCTGCCGGACCTGGTCCCACTGCGCCGGCGTGCGGTACGGAAGCCCGAGTACCTCGGGGTGGTTCGCGATGTGGGTCTTGATCCACTCCAGTTCCGTTGGGGTAGCGTCGACCATCTCGGCGATGTAGCGGTGCGCTGATCCGGTGCTCCGGTGGTATCCGGCGGCGTGCTCCTCGATCTTCAGCGCGATCTGGCGATAACGGATCTGCTGCTCCCGCTGATCGAGGTCATCGCTGCTTGCAGGTTCTGCCTGGTCGGGACCCGGCGTACCCACACTGCGCTCAGGCTCTGCGGTGTGGTCGGGATCGACGTGCGGCTCGTCGTCGTCCGGTATGCCGGCGGGCTGGGTTGCCTCCGGTTCCGCCTCAGCCCGAGCGGCGATGGCCTGAACACCGGCCGCGGATCGAACTGCGGCGTGGACTGCTTCGGTGGCGGCTTCCTGCAACGCGGCCTGGTCCTGCTTGTCGCCGAAGTAGGCCCACCGGAGGAGGTCGATGCGCTCCTCGAAGGCGTCCATGAAGGTGTTGGCGAGCATGTCGGCGAACGGGTGCGTGAAGTTGTCCAGGGAGTTGGCCAGCGCCCACATCTGCGTCCGGGGATCATTGGCCAGACCGGTCAGCACGTCGGAGAGCCAGGTGATGTCGTCTGCGCTCGCGCGTGTCCCGGGGCCGGCAGCCCAGGCATCGAGGTTGACCGGTGCCGTCACGGCGACGGTGGCAGCTGGCGGTGTACCCGCGGACTCTGCCGACGGTTCAGGTGTCTCGGTGAGTTGCTGCGCCCGGTCCGGCGGCGGCTCGGCACGGCGAGGTTCAGGTTCAGCGGGGGGTGGGGCGGCTTCTTTCGGCGGGTTGGTGGTGTCCTTGTGTGCCCCGGGCCAGTCTGCGGGCTGGTCGATCGGGGTGAGTAGGCACCGGCCGAGTTCGGTCTGCCGGTGGCCGTCCGTGGTGTCGTGGCCCTTGATCTTGCCGTTGACGTGGACGTATGTGCCGTCACGGAAGGCGTTGAGGTTGGGTGCCCGCCACGTCCACAGGTTTCCGGACGCGTCGGCGAGGTAGAGCGTGGTGGCGGCGGACTGGCCGCCACCACGTCGGTGTCGGTTGTAGCTGCGAGCGGCGAGGACACGGGCGTCGAAGCTGACCTTGTCGCCCTTCTGGCCCTGCCAGGTGGACGTTGCCGTGGTGTGGCGGATGGTTTGGTCTTGCAGGTGCCGCTGGTAGCTGGAGACGGCGGAGACCAGGGTGGCGAAGTGGCGTGGGCCGACGGTGTCTTCCGTGGCGGCGAGTCGGAGTTGGTAGGCGTAGTCGCTGACGTCAGCGTTGGGCAGCGCGATGGCGTACTCGCGTGCCGCCGCGGCGTAGGCGCGGGTGTCGTCGGTGATCGCGGCCTCTAGTTCCTGCCGCAGCCCGGTGGCGTCGTACCCGTCGCCGTTGATGGCGGTGTCGACGATGGCGGCGGTTGGGACGAGTTTGCCGTCGCTGGCGTCGGCGTCCCGGCGGGATACCCAGCCGTAGGTCTGGATGGCGGCGGTGGTGAGGGTGAGGACCTGCATCGTGTCGTTGCCGTCGGGGTGTCCGGGACGGCCGGTGCGGATGATGGTCGGGTCGACGTGCTTCGGCGCCGTTGTGGTCTCGGCGGGGGCAGTCGGCGTCGTTGACGGCTGGGACTTGCTCGCGTCGGCGATCTGCGCGTTCACCTCCTCCAACCGAAGGAGGGCGGTGCGCAGCGCGTCGGCGTGTTTGAAGGGCGCGTCCAGACCGCTTGTGATCCGGTCGAGGTCCTGTTCCTTGGCCGCGAGGTCGCGTTGCAGTTGCCCGACGATGGCGTCGAGTCCACGTAGCCGGTTTTCTAACCGGTTGACCAGGTCCGCGTTGTCCAGCTCGGCGGGCGAGAGTGCGAACTCGGCTCGGGGCAGGTCGGGCAGGCTGACGTACAGCAGGCGCCGGTTCTGGGCCTCGATCCACCGATGCTCGGCGACGACCTGGAATCCACCGATGGTGGCGACCTCCTGCTCGCCGCGCGGGGGCGGGGCGGTGAGCGCCTTGAGCGCGTCGCGTAGGAGGAGGTTGCCCTGCTTGCGCTCTCCGGTGCTCTGGCCGAGCACGGTGATGCGGAACTTGTCTCCGCTCGTGTCGATGCGACGGGCGCGAGCTGCGGTGGCTTCCTCGATCTCGGTCCGCAGGATGGAGATGTCCTGTTCACGTTCGCGCCGGACCCAGGCCATCCGATCGCGTTCCCGGTGGTGCGAGCGCTCCATGCGCTCCAATTTGGTCACTTCTGCTTGCAGTGCGGCCTGGTCGAGCAGCAGGGGGTTGCCGGTCGCCAGCGCTTTCACTTCGTTGTATGACAGCGCTGCGTCGCCGATGTCCTCGATTTCGCGGACGTCGAGCCGGCCGCGCATGAGTTGCGCGATGAACTCGGCCTTTCTCGCCACCGTCTGCCACATGAACCCATCGAAGGAGCCTTCGGTGACGTATCGGATGATCTCGACTTCAGCGTTCTGGTTGCCCTGTCGGAGGATCCTGCCTTCTCTTTGTTGGAGGTCCGCTGGCCGCCACGGGCAGTCCAGGTGGTGCAGGGCGACCGCGCGCTGCTGCACGTTCGTGCCGACACCCATTTTCTCGGTGCTGCCGATCAGGACGCTGATGCGTCCGTCGCGGGCGGCGGCGAACAGGGCCGCTTTCTCCGCGTCGTTGCCGGCCTCATGCATGAACCGGATCTGCCCCCGGGGCACGCCACGAGCAACGAGCTGCTCTCGCAGCTCGTCATAGGCGTTCCAGCCGGCCGCCGGTACGCCGAGGTCGCTGAAGACGATCTGAAGCGCACCGGGACGCGGGTGGGGTTGGCCGTCGCTGTCGCTGAAGATGTCGTCGCGGTGTTCGGCGTAGACGCGGGCGATGGTCTCCGCCGCGGCGGCCAGTTTGCTCGGCGCTTCCGGGTCTATGCCGCGGATGGCGAGCAGCGCGGACTGGACTTCCTCGCTGAATGGCCCGGACCACAGCAGTCCAGGCAAAGCGATGATCGGTCCTGGCCATGCCGTCGCCGCCGCCCGTTGCCTGTCGTCGCCGGCGACTACTCCTGGTGGAGGCTGCTCGCTCCAGAGGCTGGCGAGTTCGCCCGCGAGCCGCTGGCGGATCGCCGGGTCCGCGAGGCGGTCGTAGGTGTCCATCAGCTCGGCGAGCCGGTCCGCAGTTACGGGATCACCGGCGTCTGCCTCTCGATACGCGAACGCGAGGGCCTGCTGGAGGGTGTGTGGCAGGTGGCCGCTCCAGACCACGCGGCCGGTACCGTCCTCGACGCTGTCGGGCCAGCGGACGCTCCTGCCGACCTGTGCGAACGGTGGCTCGGTCGCCCAGTGGTCGATCAGGTGCTCGGCCACCCGCTGCCGGACATCGGGGTCACCGAGCCCGTCGTAGTTGGCCAGCGTGTCAAAGATCTGGCTGCTCGACAGCGGGCCGGCGCTCCAATCGTGGCTGTCGGAGAGGTGCAGCAGGGCCTGTTCCGTGGCGTGGTCAAACTGCCCCGACCACAGCGTCTCGCCCTCGTCGTGCCACACCTCGCCGGGCCATGCGGCAGTAGTGGGGTCCAAAGGGTTGGGCCGTTGCCGGGACCACACGGCGGCGAGGTTCGCAGCCACGGCGGCGGCTGGCTCGTCATCGAGAACCTCGAAGCGGCGCAGGACGTCGGCGATCTCATCTGCCGTAGGTGGCACCAACCTCAGGTCCATCGCGGCGGAGCGGCCGTTGTGGGTGATCTTCAGCAGGTTGTCGTCGGTGGGGTCGACGTCGCCGCGCCGGACCTTGTCGGCCCGGTCGACCAGGGCGGTGAGGTAGTCGCTCAGCCCGTCGCTGGCGGGTATGACGACCGTGCGGGGCAGCCGCTGGCCGTCCTCTCGCTGCTTGAGCGCTGGTACGGGCAGGGCTAGGTCTTCGGCCGTCTTGACGTCTGCGACCTGATGCAGCAACCGCAGCAGCTCGGGCACGTTGTAGAACTTGGCGAAGCGGCTGTTCATGCGTAGGCCGCCGCCTTCGGGGACGACTTCGATCCCCTCGACCGTCTCGCCGAATGTCGCCGCCCAGGCGTCGAACTCGTCGATGTTCAGGGAACGCATGAGGTGCGGGGCGAGGTACATGAGCATGGTGTGGACCTCGCCGAGCGAATTCGCCACGGGGGTCGCGGTCGCGATGGTGCCCACCCGGTCGTTGGTCTCGCGCAGCCACCGCAGCTTCATGTCCAAGTCGGTGGACCGGTTGGATCCGGGGATGCCCATGCCCGGGATCCGGCTCGGCCGCTCCAGGTTCTTGAACAGATGGCCTTCATCGACGAACAAGTAGTCGACGCCCATCATCTCGAACGTCAGGCCGGGGTCCTTCTTCGTGTTGAGCTTCTTCTTGATCCGTTCCTCGGCCCGGCCGATGGCCCCTTCGAGTTGCTTGACAAGCCGCTTCTGGCGAGCGCCCTTAGCCAGCTCAAGTCGCCGCTCCAGCTTCTCGATCTTCGACTTCAGGTACGTGCGCTGGTACTCCGGCGACATGGCCACCTGCTCGAACGCCCTGTGAGTCATGATGACGGCGTCCCACGCCCCGGTCGTCACCCTGGCCTGGAACAGCCTGCGACGGTCCGCGGTCAGGTCCGCGCTGCTGGCGGAAAGCAGCCGCGCCTGGGGGTAGAGCTGGAGGAATTCCCTGCTGAACTGCTCCAGCATGTGATTCGGAACGATGATCATCGGCTTGCGCACCAGACCGAGGCGACGCAACTCCATCGCCCCCATGACCATCTCCGCTGTCTTTCCGGCACCGACTTCGTGCCAGAGTCCGACCGACGGCTCGTTGACGATCCGAGCCACGGCGCTGTACTGGTGCGGGTGTGGTTTGAAGGTGAGAGCCAGGCCCGGCAGGGTCAGCTTTGCCCCGTCGTAGGAGCGCAGGACGAGCGAGTTGAATCGCTCGTTGTAGATGGCGAGGTGGGCGTTGGCGCGCTGCGGCTCTCCCCACAGCCAGTCGCTGAACCGTTCGTTGATTTCGGTCGCTTTGGTTTGGGCCGCGAGTGTGGCGTCGGCGTTCAACCGGCGCTTTTCCGTGACGGGATCGACGTCATAGACGCGCACGGGCCGCTGCTTCAGCAGGTCCTCGGCGATGTCGACTGCGGATCTCCGCTCGGTGCCCCACGTGCTTGTGGCGAGGGTCGTGGCGCGCCGCTTCGAGGTGACCGTCCAGTCGGCTCCGCCGACGCCGTGTTCGACGGCGAGGGTGGGGTCGTCCAGGAGTTCCTGCAGGAACTGCTGCACCGTCTCGCCGCTGACCCAACTCGCGCCCATCCGGACGCGAATCTCCTCCGGCGTGAGGTCGGCGGGCTTCACAGCGGTCAGGGCCTCGACGTTGGGCGCGTACCGCTCGTCCTGCTCGGCTGCGGCGCGGGCCTGGTCCAGTTTGATCCGCACGTTGCCGGACAGGTACTCCGCTGCCGGGATGAGCCGGTCGGTGCCGGGCTCGTCGAAGACCAGGGTGCCCAGTTGCTGACGCGCGTCCTCCTGGTCTAGGCCGAGCAGCCACGCCACCTGCTCCAGCGTGATCTGGCCGTACACGTCCTGGCAGATGGCGAGGGCGTCTTCGGGCGTCTCCGCGCCGAGCTTCGGTGCGCGAGGAGCGATCGCCCGGGTGGTGAAGATGTCGGACTTGTAGGCGACCTGCGATGCCTCGTCGAAGCGCTCCAGGGCGTAGACGAGGTTGGAGAAAGGATCGGCACGGAATCCGCCCTGCGCGGGGGCGACCCGCCGCAGGATCGGTTCGCCGGTTTCCTCGTCGACCTTGCCCGTCTCGTAGGTGTTGTAGCGGTTGATCGGCCCGAACCGGGAAACGTAGCTGTCGTAGCGGCGGCCGAGCTGGGCACGAAGATGGCCGATTTCCTCGGTGTCGTCTAGCGTCGCTGCCTCCGCCTCCAGCAGCCGCATGGCGAGGTCGCGCAGTCGCAGCAGCTCTCGCAGTTCGTCGCCTTGCGTCTTCGGCGGCGCAAACGGCTCGGCCTGGCCGTTGATCACCCGGGTGAACGTGCCGTCCTTGCGCAGCGCCAGGTAGCCATCGGGCTGCTGCTCCGCCGCGGCGACGAACGCGATCGGCTGCGACTGCGTGGCCTGCCGGGCGGGGCTGTAGGTCAGCGCCTGGGCTTGCGCCTCCGCCACGATCTCCTGCAATGCAGCGCGCAGGGCCGGGGCGCAGTCGCGGTCACCGACGACGGCCAGTTCGTCCCCGCTGTAAAGGCCGCCGGTGCCGAGCCGGCCGAGCACCCGCCCCGGGCGGTCGAGGAAGTAGGCGTTGACGCGCACCTCATCCTCGCCCAAGGTGACCCGCCGGGTGGTTTCCCACTCCCGGGTGGCGGTGGCGGAACGGCCCTCCTCACGACGGCGCAGGATCAGTACGTCCATGACGGCATCGGTGCCAGCAGCTCTCGCCATGGCCTTTGAGGGCAACCGAACGGCACCGACCAGGTCCGCAAGTTGGGAGATCTCCCGGCGGGCCGCAGGGTTCGCCCGGTCCATGCTGAAATGCGAGGTGAGCACCGCCATGAGCCCGCCCGGCCGCAGCAGGTGAAGGCTTTTGACCATGAAGTGGTCGTGAATACTATGGCCGCCAGGGTTGTGCTGGCGGTCCGTCAACGCGACCTTGCCAAAGGGAACGTTTCCGATGACGAGATCGAAGGCACCCGTGGGAAGGCGGGTGTCAGCGAAGCTCTCGTTGAGGATCCGGGCGTCCGGGTAGAGGGCCGCAGAGATGGCTGCGGTGACCGGGTCCAGTTCGACACCGACCATCTGCGCATGCTCCGGCGCAAAGGCGATGAAGTTGCCGCTGCCGGATCCCGGTTCGAGTACGTCGACGCCGGTGAAGCCGAGCTGCTGCACGGCGTCCCACACGACTTTGACGACGGAGGCGTCGGTGTAGTGCGCGTTGAGCGTCGTCCGTCGCGCGGCACGCCACTCGGTCTCGTCGAGCAATTCGGCAAGCTGCTCCCGCGCCCACACGTAGGTGCTGTCGTCGCGGTCCGGGTCGAAGACGGCGGGGACGGCACCCCATCCGGACCAGCGGGCGAGTACCTGTTGCTCGTCGACGGTGGCGGGCCGCTGGTCGGCTTGCAGCGTGCGCAGCACCCGCAGCGCGGCGATGTTCGCCTTGATTCGGGCGGCCTGGCCGGAGGGGGCAAGGTCCGCCTGCTCCGTGGGCCGGAACCTCGGTCCGCTCGGTGCCGCCTCGGTGTCGTGCGACTCGAAGCCGGAGGAGCGGGCGGAAGGAACGGGATCGTTCTCCGGCTCGATTGGGGGTACGGGCGGCGCGGGGTGTGGCAGGTCCGCCAGTTCGCCAAGCAGGTCGGTGGCCGCGGTCGGGGTGTTCGTCGGCCGCTGGGCGGGTTGGGCGATGTCTGGTGCGGCGGAGTCGGGTGAAGCCGTCGCCACCGGGGGCGGTAGCGCAGCCCCCGGTAGCGGTGCGGCAGGTTCTAGCGGGTCGGGCTCAGGTCGGTTGCCGGGTCGGGCAGCATCTCCCGCAGGACCTGGCCCTCGGCGCTCAGCCTGGCGTTGTTGAGCCGGCCGACCTTGCTCAGGTACGTCTCCTGCTCCGGGTCCGGGCCTGCCAGCGTCCTGCTCAGGTCCTCGATCTGCTGGGCGATTTGCTCCCCCAGTTCCGTGAAGAACTCGTCCGGGTCCTCGATCTGCCGATACCGATTCGGCAGGTGGCTCCTCCAGTGACTCATTGCTTGCGCTGCGTACTGGTTCACTCGTCTCCACCTCCAACTCGTCGAAGTCGTCCGGCTCCGACGCACGCGCCCAGAGGTAGTCGTCGAACGACAGCTGCCCGGCTATCTCCTTGCGCTTCCTTGCCATGGAATCACATCCCCCGGTGCCTGCGGTCGCCCTTATCCAGGCCGTTGTTGTGGTGGTTCTTGGCCGCCGATGGGGCCTCACGGGCCGTACGGTCGCCGCTGGCGGTCGATGGTGTCTCGGCCGGTCCGGCCAGTCGGGCGAGCGGGGCAGGGTGCTGGCCGGGCCGTTCGTCGGCGATCGCCCGAGCCGCCTCGGCGAGGTCGTCGAGCCAGTCGACGGCCGGTATCCCGTCGATGGCGTTTGTGGCAGCGAGCTTGCTGTCCCGGATCGGGATGATGATGCGGTTGGCGGTCCAGTACGCCTGTCTCCATCCGTCCTTGACGGCGTGGGTCCAGGCGACGCTGGCGGCGGCTGCGGCGCGCTGCGCGTTGGTGCGGGCGCGGTTGTCGCTGGCCGCAGCCTCGAATGTCCGCCCTAACGGACGATTACTTCCCTCTTCCGTACTCGCTCCGTCGTGACGCCGGACTTCGTCATGGGCCGCGGCCGTCAACTGGTCCAGGAGTCCGCGCACGACGTGCCCGGGGTCGTTCTTGTCGCTGAGGCGGCTGGTCGCCTCGCGGGCGGATGCGGTGATGTGACCGTCCACAGCCAGGACTCCGGCTCGCTTGCCGGAGGCGAAACCGAGCGGGAAGACGGCCTTGACCACAAAGTCAACGCCAACCAGCTGTCGATCGTCGGCGGGTGAGACCGGCGCCTCGTTCCACCCCTCGTTCCACGCTATGGCCGTTAAGGCGGCCAGGTTCGATGGGGCCGGCCAGGACGCATCTGCCCAGTAGTAGCCCAGATGCGCTGCGACAGCGTCCCGGGTAACGGGTCGGCGGGTCATGGGCACCTCCGCGCCGCAGCCGCAGCCGCAGCGGCATGGACACCGACCGAGGCCGGGGTGGCCTGTTTCGTGACGGTGGCTTGCGGAGGATGGCGTCGTCGGCGCGGGGCGGTCATGCTGCGGCTCCTCGTCTATCTGGTGTGCGGACGGGCGACTGCCCCGTGGATCGGCGCTCCACCGGGCTGGTGGGCCGGGGAGCCGGCGGCAGCGCCCGGCGCGGCAGTGGGCGGGGCCGCAAAGCTCAGCTGGGCAACGCCATTAGGCGGAGCTTCCGGGTTGGCCGTCCCGGCGGTGCTCGGGTCGGCAGCGGCGGTGGGTGTTGCCGACGCCGGTCGTGGATGGGTGGGCGTAGTTCGGGAGGTGACTGCTGGCGTACGGGCATAGGCCCGTGCGGTTTCGGTGTGCAGTGGCCCGTTGGTGGCGTCGGTGAGCAGGGTGAGCGTGGTCGGGTTGGTTCGCACAGCCACCCATGGCCGGTCCGCGAGACCAATACGGTCTGCGATGCCGCGCACGATCTCCGACCAGTCGTGGTCGGAGAGTCGGCGCTCACCGGGTTGGGTACGCAGGGCGAGTGCCATCACGCGGGCCCGGTCGGCAAGCCGTCGTAGGTCGACACGCCAGGTGCCCGCGTGCCACCCGCCGCCGACGTCGATGACGCGCGTTTCGGCCAGATGACTGCGATTAGCAGCTCGGCCCACCGCCCGTACGGTGATCGAGCCGGCGATCTGTCGCGAGGACTGAGAGTCGTAAGCACTTACCAACATTGGTGATGCCTCCAGAAATGGCCGGGCTCGCGAGGAGCGCCAGCAGGAACCAGCGACAAGAAAGTCGGAAATGCCGAGTTCCTGCTTATCGACGGATGTGCACCCCCACCGAGTCCAACCAGGACAGCGGGTCGACCGCGTTGGCAGCCGTCAGCGGCGGCGCGTTTCGGTGGACCTCGAAGTGCAGGTGTGGACCGGAGGAGCGACCTGTGCTGCCGACCCAGCCGATGAGCTGCCCGGCCTGGACCTGCTCGCCGGCGGAGACGGCGAGACGCACCGCATGGCAGTAGCGGGTGGCGATGCCGTTGCCGTGGTTGATGTTGACCAGCAGCCCGCAGCCCGACAGGTTCGGGTTTCCGGGCCGGTCGCAGTACGCGCTGTCGCACCGGGCGGCTAGGACGACGCCAGCCGCAGCGGCGTAGATCGGAGTTCCGGTCGCCGCGGCGAGGTCGATACCGTCGTGGCTGGGCCGCGATGGCGGCCGGAACCTGCTGACGAGTTGGTAGCTGTCGGCGGGTAGCGGAAGGCGCCAGGCGCCAGTGCCTCCCGCTTCGAGGGTGTACTTGCCGATGCGGGAGCGGACCTGCTGGGGATAGTCGTGTGCCTTGCCCGCAGCCGGTACCCCGCCGGCGCTGGCGATGCAGCCGCGGCCACAGAAGTAGCCGGCCCAGGCGATGTCGAGAGGGTCGCCGTGCAGCACGTTCGCGTCGATGTTGCGGGAGGCCCACGCGACGAGGTCGCACATCAGGCGACCCATCGCGTAGATGGCGTCTTCGGGGTCGTCCGGCCCGTTGCGCCCGTCGTTGTCGTAGTCGTCGCCCCAGTTCGCCCACGTGCCGCGCTGGAACTGCGCGATGCCGATGGCAGGCCCACCGCGCTCGGGCGGATTGTCGGCGACGGCGTCGGCACGCCAACTGCTCTCCAGGTCGATCTGCGCAGCGATCATCGGCGGCGTGATCTGGGGGCAGATCGATCCGGCGCGGACCACCCAGGGAGCGAGGTAACGAGCATGGGGCTGTATGGCGTCGACGTTGAGTGGGCCGCTGGCGGGGGCGGCGACCAGCGCCGGGCTCGCGGCGAGCAGGGTGGCGGCGCCCGAGGCCACGAAGGCGACCAGACCGGCCGCAATGGCCACCACGCCTGTGAGCAGCAGTACGAGGGCGCGCACCGATGTCGGGCTGGCTTGTCCGTTCGTGCTGGTCATCGCGATCAGCCGATCTCGTATTCGCTGATCCGCCACCCGACCGTGCTCGGCCGCAGGCCGCACACGACGGTGTGGCGTTCGAGCGTGCCCCGCCAGCCGTCACGCCCGATCGGTTGCACTGTCACGAGTGCGCCGACGTGCCGCTGCTCGGCGGTATCGGGCGGAAGCGCGTCTCCGGCGTACGGGCCGAGCTGAACGTCGGTGTAGGCGCGGTGGTGGACCAGTTCCTGCCATTGCGGGGTCTGGCGTGCCGAGTCCTGGTCGACCACCGCCGCAGCCAACCTGGCGTCCAGGTACATCGCGGCCCACCGATAAGCGCCGGCGCGATCACGGTCGACGGCGGTGTCCACGCGATGCGCGGCGACGGCGAACGCCGCGCACACCGCGTGCGGGTCGTGGTAGTTCACCGACGGGTCTACGAGCTGGGGCGACACCGCCGCGGACGGCTGCGGACGAGGCTCAGGGGTCGTTGCCGCGCAGGCGCCGAGCAGCCCGGCCGTGAATACGACCGCCAGTAGGGCGGGAATGCGAAGGGAGCGGATCATGCTGTCACGCTCGGGTCCGCCCGTAGGCGGCGACGCTGCCGTAGCGCCGTAACGCCACCGGCTCCGCACCCCGAAACGAGGGAAGCCCGAGGCGTGGATTCGCCTCGCCGACATCAATCGGCTCGGCGACGCGCGGATAGCCAGCTACGGGACCGGCCTGCTCAACAGATCGCGGATGAGCCCTGTCGCGCCGGACACCCGCGCGCAGCAGCGGGGAGCAGTTGCGGACCGCCGCTACCCGTAGCGCCCGCAGCGCTCCCGTCAACGTCGGCGGTAACCGTAACGGCTCCGCACCCCGACGAACGTCTCCGGCAGCGGCCCCGACCGGGCCGCATTTCGATTGTCGGAGGAGATCGACATGGTCCTCAAGCTCGTCGTTGCCGGCCAAGCGGCGCTCGCCGCGAACGCCCCGAATCCGGCGCCGTCGGCACCGCCCGGAATGGAGGCGGTAGCCACCAGCTTCCTCAGCTGGGGAAAGTGGATCTTGCTGGTCGCGGGCGTCCTCGGGTTTTTCATCTGCGCCGGAATGATGATCATCGGACGGCGTAACCGGTCGCAGACCGCCGTGGATGGTGCCGCAGGCGTGCCCTGGGTGCTCGCCGGACTGGCGCTGACCAGTCTGGCCGCCGGCATCGCGGGGGTGGCACTCACGTGAACCGCCGCATCTCGCACGCGGCGCCCCGCAGCCGCATCCGTCCCATGGTCGTCGCCGCCGTCGGGATGGCACTGCTTGTGCTGGCTTCGGTTGCGGTCGCCCGCAGTGGCGACGACACCCGGAACGATCACGCCTCGCCTGGGCAGCCACTCACCGAGGCGAATGCGCCGGCGGACGCTCCGGCATCCGACGTACCTCAGCAGGTGGCCGTCGAGGTCTCATGGCCTACCGACCTGACCTGGACCACCGTGGCGGGGCTCGGTCTGCCGGTCTCCGCCACCGCGGGTCCACGCGACTCCCCCGCTGGGCGAGCGCGAGGCTTCGCACAGACACCGTCCGGTGCCGTTCTCGCCGCACTGCACCTGCTGGTGCGGACCAGTCCGCAGGTGGGGCCCCGGATTTGGGGCCCGACGCTGCGTGAGCAGGTCGTCGGGCCGGATGTTGCGGCGTACATCGATGCGGTGACCGAGGACTACGCCGTTGCTCAGGAGCAGTTGCAGATTCCCTACGGCGATCCGCTGTCTCCCATCTACGCGTCGATCGCCGGGGTCCGCATCGACTCGTACGGCCCACAGGCGGCCAGCCTGCGGCTGCTCATCGAAGCGCCGGACGGCAACGGTGGCGTCGCCCGCGCGGCCACGGTGGTGCAGGTCTCCTGGACGGGCACGGACTGGAGTCTGATCGCTCCGCCCCGGGGCGACTGGTCCACGGTCCGCGCCCTGGTCGGCCCTGCCGTTGTCCGCAGCTACACGCCGCTGCCGGGCAGGTAGCCATGTGCGACGCATGGGATCTCAAATGCCAGTTCAAAGAGGGCGCGACCGAGGTCGCTGGCGCCGTGGCCGACACGATGATCGGCCAGCTTGCCGACCTGATCAGCCAGGCCCAGTCCACGCTGATCACGTCGACCGTGACGTGGTGGCTGTACCTGCCGCCGGTCGACGTCGAGCATGCGCCAGCGGCACAGACTCTCCAGCGGTGGATGCTGCCGTTCGCCTTGATCGTCTCGGTCGGCGGCATCATGTGGCAGTCCCTCCTGCTGATTATCAACCGCAAGGGGGAACCGCTCGTCGCGGTGGTGAAAGGGCTGTTCACGACCGCGTTGTTCGGCGCGGTAAGTCTCACTGGCACGCAGATGCTGCTCCGGGCGTGCGAGTCCTACACCGAGTGGGTCCTCACCTGGGGTATGGACTGCGCGCCAGGGCTCGGCGTCGACCCGGGCTGCAAGACCAACGCGCTGGCCGCGCGGATGCAGATGCTGCTGCTTCCGGCGGGACCGGGTATCGGCAGCGTCCTGGTGGTCGTCGTGGGCATGGTCGTGCTCGTGGCGAGCATCGTGCAGGCGATGCTGCTGCTGTTCCGTAACGGCGCCATCATCATCCTCGCCGGAATGCTGCAACTCGCCGCCAGCGGCAGCTTCACCGCAGCCACCAGTAACTGGTTGAAGCGGGTGCTCGGCTGGCTGCTCGCGATGGTCTTCTACGAGCCGTTCGCCGCCACCAGCTACGCGGTCGCGTTCATGCTCGTCGGCGATCCGCAGAACCGGGACATCTCGACGTGGTTCACCGGTGCCGGGATGCTCGGCATGACGCTCGTGGCGTTGCCGGCCATGATGCGGTTCTTCAACTGGACCGTCGGCGCGGTACAAACCACCGGGAACTCCGCCGGCATGCTGGCTGCGGCGGGCGCCGCAGGGCTGCACGCGGTCGCGTCGAGACGCGGCTCATCCGGCATGTCCGCGACGGACTATGCCCGGGATATGGACCGCCGCTATCCGCCGCAGCCCAGCGGCGGCGACAGCGGATCGGGCACGCCTCGACCGACCCCGCCGGTATTCACCGGCCCCTCCCCCACCGCTGGTGCCGCCCCCTCGGCGAGTACCGCGACGACCACCACCGCGAGCGCCTCAGCCGGCAGCGCTACGACGACGGCGACGACGGCCGGCGGCAGCGCCGCGGCCGGTGCGGGCGCTGGTGCCGCAGGCGCCGGTGCGGTCGGGGCGTCCGCCGCAGCGGGCCCTGCCGCGCCTGTCGTCGCCGGTGTCGTTGTCGGCGCGCAGGTGGCGGGGGCAGCAGTCAAGTCCGCGGCGAGCACCGCGTCCCGTTCGACGGAAACCGGGTGATCAGGATGCCTACGAACGCTCAGGCCGAGGAGACACGAACCTACGGTGGTTGGCGTCGCGCTCGACCGCTGGGCATGTTCGGGCTCGGCTTCGGTCAGACGATGGTGGTGCTCGCGGCAATGACCGTCGCGCTGATCACGGTGTCGGTGAGTCTGACCGCTCTCGCGGTGGTCGGCCCCGTCTGCCTGATCGTCATCGTCGGCAACGTCGCTCAGTGGGACGGTGTGTCGCTGGCGCAGGCGCTCGTGCAGCGTTTCCGCTGGGTCGCCGGTTCCGGCCGTGGCCGCACGAGCTTCCGCAGCGGCGTGATGTCGGCGCAAGAGCACGCCTGGCAACTGCCGGGCGTGCTCGCCCCGACCGTCCTGCTGTCCGTCGATGATGGCCACGGCGGCACGTACGGCGTGGTGTGGCATCGCCGGCTCAGGACCATGACCGTCACCCTGCGGTGCGCCGCCCAGTCGACCTGGCTGGCCGACCCGGAGGCGGCGACCGCCTGGGTGTCGAACTGGGGCGGCTGGCTGGCCGGCCTCGGTCACGTGCCGATCGTGCGATGGGTCGCGGTCACGGTGGACACCGCGCCGGATTCCGGCACCCGGCTGGCTGACTACATCACCGGCCGGCTGGCACCGGACGGGCCAGCGGCAGCGGTGCGAGTGATCCAGCAGCTCATCGCCGCCGCACCACAGGCCGCCGCTGACGTGCAAACGACCGTGTCGATCACCTTCGAGCCGGCTGCGTCGCCGGCCCGGCCCAAGACGGTGCCGGACTGTCTCGCGGAGGTCGATCGCGCCTTGCCCGGCTTGCAGGACGCGCTGGCCGGGTGCGGGCTGACGGTGCTGGGTCGGGCGACAGCGGCGCAGATCGCCGGAATCGTGCGGCACGCCTTCGATCCGACCAGTCGAGGCGAGGTGACCCGGCTGCTCAGCGCCGCGCCGGACGCGGCAGCCGAGCTGCTGGACTGGAGCAACGCCGGCCCGGTCGCCGCCGAGGAACACACCGATCGCTACGAGCACGACGGCGCCACCAGTGTGACCTGGGCGTGGCACGAGGCACCGCGTCAGCCGGTCACGCACCACGTGCTCGCCCGGCTGCTCGCCCCCGGCGAGCAGCCGAAACGGGTCACGCTGCTGTACCGCCCGATGACCGCCGGGCAAGCTGCCGGCGAGGTCGAGCGGCAGGTCAACGCCGCCCAGTTCCGGTCCGCCTACCGGCGAGCGCGCAAGCTCGATCCGACCGCCCGGGACATCGCCGACCACGAGCAGGCCGCGCAAGCCGCACGAGAAGAAGCGCTCGGCGCAGGTGTCGGCCTGATCAGCCTCTGGGTGACCACCACCGTGCTCGATCCGGCCGACCTCGGCCGGGCCGTCGCGGATGTGGAAAGCCGCGCGGAGACGTGCAAGGTGCGGCTTCGCCGCCTGTGGCGTTCCCAGGCGGCCGGGTTCGCCGTCACCCTCCCGGCCGGGATCTGCCCGCCGGTGCTGGCCCAGCAGTGGCCGAACTGATCTTCCCTCTCTCCAGGAGCACTCCCATGGCATTCGCAGATATTGACGTGACCGCGCTCGGCCCGATCCCCCCGGCCTGGGGATGGCGTCGACCGGGCGCCGGCCGCGCCGTCCACGTAACGGCCGGTACCGAGTACCAGGCCACGACCGTGCAGGCCGCCGGCTTGTACCCGTTCACCGCCGGCAGCGGCGCCCCCCTGCTGGGCGTGCCGATCGGCCGGCACCAGCTCTGGGGTGAGTCCGTGCTGCTCGACCCGTTCGAGTGGCTCAACGCCGGACTGATCACCAACACCGGTGTTTTCGTGCTCGGCCAGCCGGGTGCCGGCAAGTCCGCACTGGCCAAGCGGCTGGTCATGGGAATGGCCGCCACCGGCACCCAGATCTTGATTCTCGGAGACACGAAGCCGGACTACAGCCGGGTCGTGCAGCACCTCGATGGTCAGGTCATTCGGGTCGGCAGGGGTCTGGACCGGATCAACCCGCTCGACGCCGGCCCGCTCGGCACCGTGCTGTCGCGGATGAGCGGACCCGACGCCGACCAGCTTCGCCTGGAGGTACGCGGGCGGCGGCTGACCCTGCTCATCGCCCTGTGCACGCTCGTGCGCGACGGCGGGCAGGTTAGCAACACCGAGGAGGTCGTCCTCGGCAGGGTCGTCGACCTGCTTGCCGAACGGCGCACCGGAGATCCGGTGATCCCCGACGTGCTCGCAGTGCTTGACCAAGGACCGGACACCATCCGCGCCGCAGCGCGGGCTACCTCGGCGGCCGACTACCGCCGCCGGATCGACGACCTGGTCGCCACCCTGCGCCTGTTGTGCGAGGGCACGCTCGCCGGTGTCTTCGACTCCGCCACCTCCACCCCAATCGACCTGTCTGCCAAGGCGGTCAGCATCGACATCTCCCGGGTGGCCGCCGCCGGCGACAAGCTGGTCGCCGCAGCGATGCTGTCCACCTGGAGTTACGGGTACGCCGTTATCGACGCTGCCGCCGTGCTCGCCGACCAGAGCCTCGCTCCCCGGCGGCGACATCTGGCGATCATGGACGAGCTGTGGCGGGCGCTCCGGGGAGCGCCCGGGTTGGTCGAGCCGGCCGACGCGCTCACCCGGCTGTCGCGCAACCTCGGCGTCGCACAGATCATGCTCACCCACTCGCTGGACGACCTGGACGCGCTGGCCAGCGACGAGGACCGCGCCAAGGGACGCGGCATGGCCGAACGGTGCGCCATCAAGGTCTTGGCCGCGTTGCCTGGCCGGGAACTGGACCGGATCAGCCAGATGGTCCGGCTGTCCGTGCCCGAGCGGGACATGGTCGCGTCCTGGGCCGCCCCCGAAGCACTGGTGCCCGGCGCCATGCATCCCGGTCGCGGAAAGTACCTCGTCAAGACCGGCGAGCGGGCGGGAATGCCCGTCGCGCTGCACCTGGTCGGCGAAGAACTCGCCCTCTACGACACGGACGCCGCCGTACGGGCAGGTGCCCGATGAGCGGCATCCGCAACCAGCAGCCGATCTACCCACGCGGTAGCGCCGGCGGATACCCCCTAGCCCCGTGGCTGATCCTGGGAGCCTGCGCCGCCACCGCGGCCTTGACCTGGCTGGCGTGGATCGCCGGCCGCCTCGCCGCCGTGGCCGCCGGCCGCCCCTGGGACACCGGCCCATCCTTCGGCTGGGAGTTCACGAAGCGCCTGCTTGACCAGGACTGGCAGCATCTGTGGCCCGGCGTGCCACCGCTACTGGTAGCGCTGATCTACGCGCTACTGCTCACCACGACGGTCGTGCCCGGCTTCTGGGCGTGGGCGTGGTGGCAGGCCCGCCGCCCGCAGGCCGGAGACCCACTGCCGTCCCTCGCCCGCACCCGCGACGTCGACGAACTCATCGGCGCGACCGCGCTTGCGCGGGCACAGCGGCTACGGCCGAGCCTCGCCGGACGTGCACCCAAGCAGGTGCCCGCCACCGCGATCGGCATCGCGCTTGGACGACTCGTCACCGGGGGCCGCCGCGGGCCGGTGCTGCGGTCCAGTTGGGAAGACGTGCTCCTCGCCGTGATGGCGCCCCGGGCCGGCAAGACGACCAGCCTCGCCGTGCCCCCGATCCTGGACGCACCGGGACCGGTGCTCGCTACCAGCAACCGCTCCGACCTGTGGGCGGCCACCGCCCGAGCCCGCGAGCGGGTCGGCCGGGTCTGGACGTTCGACCCACAGCGGGTCACCCGGCAACCTCAAACCCTCTGGTGGAACCCCCTGGCCACCATCAACGGTGTCGAGGAAGCCGCACGGCTCGCCGACCATTTCATCCAGGAGATCCGGGGCGTCGGTTCCTCCGACCCGTTCTGGCCGCTGGCCGCCGGGGACCTGCTCACGTGTCTCTTCCTCGCCGCCGCCAACTCCGGCGGCACGCTCACCGACGTGCAAGCCTGGCTGTCCGACGTGACCAGCCGCGAGCCGGTCACGCTGCTGCGCGCTGCCGGATACCCCCAGGCCGCCCGTGCGCTCGCCGGCCGTCAAGGAGGGGCCCCGGAAACCAGAGACGGCGTCTACGAAACCGCGCGTACGGCCGCCCGGTGCCTGTCCGATCCGGAAATCATGGCCTGGGTAACACCGCCGACCAGCGCCCTGGACCGGCTCGACGTGACCACGTTCCCCGGCTCCCGCGACACCCTCTACCTCCTGAGCAAGGAGGGCGCGGGTGCCGCCGCTCCCCTGGTCGCCGCGCTCACCGACGCCGTGTTCCGCACCGCTGTCGTCCACGCCGAGGCGGCCGGTGGCCGCATCGACCCGCCCGTCCTGGCGGTATTGGACGAGGCGGCCAACATATGCAAGATCAATGACTTGCCGCAGCTCTACAGCCATCTCGGCGGTAGAGGGGTCATCCCGATCACCATCATCCAGAACATCGCCCAAGGCCAGGGCGTGTGGGGCGAGCGCGGCATGACGGCCCTCTGGTCCGCCGCCACCGTCAAGGTCATCGGCGCAGGTTTGGACGACGCCCGCCACGCCGAGGACATCTCCCGCCTGATCGGCGACCACGACGTCGCGACGACCTCGATCAACCGTGACGGCAACGGTCACACCAGCTACTCCACCAGCGCCCAACGGCGCCGGATCCTCGAACCGGGCGACCTCCGCGCCCTCAAGCGGGGGCGGGCGATCCTGCTAGCGACCGGCGCCCGAGCCGCCATGATCGACCTGATGCCGTGGTATCGCGGCGACCACGCCGACATCATCGGTGCCGACACCACCGCCAATGTCGAGGCCATCACCCGCACCGCCCGCGCGGACCTGGGTGCCGACCACCTCGGTCCGTCGAGTTCGGACACAACAACGTCCACCGACCGCGGAGACCTGTCATGAGCGGCCACTCCGCCCGGCTGTCGGCCGACCTGCGCTGGGTCGAGGCGATGCTCACCGACCTACAACGGCAGATCGACGAGCTCGCCGGTGAGCTGCGGGCGCTGTCCCACCTCGTGCATGTGCACACCCTCGCAACGCTGCGGGCGGACACGGACAGCACGGTTGCGTCGGCCACGCCCACGGAGGCCGACGATGCCCGGTGAGCGGCCCGCCCCGCCGCCGGAACGCCTCTACGCGGTCAACGCCGCCGCCGCCCAGTTCTACGCCAGCCGGCTGCCTGTCTCGCGCAAGGCGGCCCGCTACCTGCACAGCCACGGCATCAACACCGCAGCGGACCCCACCGGCCCTTGGCAGGTCGGCTACGCACCGGGACGGTGGACCGAACTGGCCACCCACCTGCGGGCAGCGGGATTCACCGACGAGGAGGTGACCGGCGCCGGTCTCGGTTTCATCCACAACAGGAGCGGACACCTACTGGACCGCTTCCGCGACCGGCTCATGTTCCCCGTCACCGACGTGCACAACCGCGTCGTCGGATTCACCGCCCGCGACCTGGGCGGACGCGCCGAGGCCAAGTGGCTGAACACGCCAGAGACAGCTATCTACCGCAAACGCCTGCTGCTGTACGGTCTCGGCCAGCAGCTCGCGAACCGGCCCGCCGGTATCGGCGACCCGATCGTGTTCGTCGTCGAGGGCGCCGCCGATGTCCTCGCGATGCACCGCATGGCCGCCGCGCACGCTGCGATCCCCGAGACGCAGCCGCTGTACGCGGTCGCACCGTGTGGCACCAACCTCACCCGAGACCAGCTCGACCTGATCCAACAAACCCTGCCAGGTGCCCACCTGATCCTGGCCTTCGACGGCGACGACGCCGGACGTCGAGCCGCCGACCGGGTGTACCCGGTCGCCTCTCGATGGCCCGGCCAGGTCTCCGGAATACGCCTGCCGGAGGGACAGGACCCTGCCGACATGCTCGGCGCCATGGATCCCGTCTGGGCGATCAGCGAAATCATCGGTGCCGTCCAGCCTCTCGCTCAGGTCCAGATGACCAACACGATCGACCGGCTGTTCGCCACCAAGCGGATCACCGATCCGGTCCGATTCGTCGAAGATCGGATCACCGCCTACCGGGCTATCGCCGAGTTGTTCGTCGACGCGCCGCACGCCACCCGTGACATGGCCGAAGCCGCCGCCGAGCGGCTCGGCCTGGCCTCGACCGACGTCGCGCGTGGGGTCATCGAGGCATGGAGTGCCCGCACCGACACCCCCGGCGGAACCGACCCTCCTCCGGACACGGCCGCCCCGCCCTCCGCTGATGAACCGGCGGCAGGCCCACCAGCCGAGGTCCCGACGCCCTCCAGCCCTTCTCATGGCGTAGCCGAGACGGACATCACCGTCTCGGCCACAGCTCACAACACGGGGAGTCGCCGCGCCGGCACCACTGCTGCGATCACACGCTACGACCCGAGCAGCGGAATCACCGTCTGGGCACTTGCCGACGGCATCGGCCGCCACGCGCAGGCCGCGACCGCCGCGCAGATGGCGGCCGACATCGCGGCGACGGTCAGCCTGCGCTCCACGCCAGCGGCCGGGCTGCACGGCGCGCGGGCAGCGATCAATGCCTTCTACAGCGGGGTCCACCCCAGCCAGGCGGGCGACGCCTCCCTGCTCGTCGTCTCTGCGTACCCATCCCCGACACACCGTCACGGCGTACGGTGGGAGCTTGCCTGGGCCGGCGACTGCCGCGCCTACACCATCCGCGCCGGCCAACTTGCCCAGGTCACCGCCGATCACACCGCCGCCTGGCAACGCCGCGATCAGGGAGAGCACCCATCGCCCGGTATCGCGGACGTGCTGCTCACCTCCAGCATCCGCGCCGGCGACATCAGCGTGTGCCCTCTTGACGAAGGGCCGCTGCTGCTGTGCAACAACGGCGTGCACCGCGCGATCCCCGAGCGCCAGCTCGCGGCAGAGCTGGCGGGCATGAGCGATGCCCAAGCCAGCGCCGACCGGCTCGCCCGCGGGGTCGGGCAGCACAACGCGCGAGATGCGACGGTCCTACTCATCCACGCCCGATCCGCACCACCGGCTCTGGTCACCACGACCAGAACCAACGCCCACGCGACGGTGACGGCGTCAGGATCCCCGGCGGCCCTGGCCAAGACCTCCTTCACGGACGCAGGAACCGGTCCTGCGGCGGTCACGACGCCGCAGGCCGAGTCGGTGCGAGGGTTCGGTCAGCCGGCCGCCGGCCGGCGACGCTGACCGACTGCGGCCCTGTGCGTCCGATCGGAAAACGCAATCGGTCCCCGGGAAAGACCCGGGGACCGATTGAAAGCCTTGCTTCCGGCGTCGTAGCCGCCCCGCAGAGGAGACGGGCCAGAGGAACTGGGCGATCCACCGGTTGCGCACCCGGTAGGGCCCTTACTCCGGAAGCTTACGAAGAACAGCCTAGAGCGCCCTGCCCACGATTTGCTACCCGATTTTCCCGGAGACTCGGACCACTGAGGCGAGCGGAACCTCACACCAACCTGTCCGGCGACATTGACTCACCGGCGCGAATGATCGTGGCGGCTCGGACGTGGCAGGACCTCCCGTGCAGCCCGGTCTATCGCGCCTTTCGCCTGCTGGCTCGGCTCGGCGTCGACCGACGCCGCGAAGGCGAGCTTGGCCAGGCGTGGTGCGGCGCGGGGTAGGTGCGACGGCGGCGATGCGAGTGCGGAGGCGCCCGCAGCGGCGAGCGTTGACCTCAGCCGGTAGACCTGCTCGTCGTCTGGCTGCGCAACGCACCATCGGGCGACAGCGTGGTACACGAGCGACCTGGGCACGCGTTCGAGTTGCCGGCGGCCGAGAACGAAGAAGTGGCGGTTTCGAGCGGCCGTCTGGGTTGCCACACGCAGAACCTCCGACAGTGACGGGAGCACCGCCGCCAGCTTGTCGATCGCTTCGAGTCGGGACCCACGGCTGGTGACATGGCCTGGTCGCGGTGGCCCGGGACGGACCCATCTTGTCACCAGATCAAGCTCACGGGCTGTCTGCGCTGCCGCCGGGCCGTGTGGGGGCGTGCCGTGTAGCTGACCGGCTGCGTGGGCCGCTGCGCTCCACGATCGCCAGTCCGCTCCAACAGCGCCGGGTGAGGCGAGTGCGCTGACCGCGAGTGCCGCTTGGGTCGCCTTGGCCAGGTGCATGACGCGCACCTCGCCGGGGTTGCGGTGCATCCAGTCTCGCGTCGCGACCAGCGAGCGCAGCGCCGACGCGCCATCGCTGATCGCCCGGCGACCTACCGGGACCGGTGGCGGCGGTTCCAGCAGGTGCAGCAGTGATGGAGCGTCGCCGGCGGCCGAGATCAGCTGGTGCACGACCTCGGTCAGGTAGCCGTTGCTGGTCCAGCGGGCCTCTTCCGCCACCGTCTCGAAAGCGCCGTACGCGAGTCGATGGCTGCCGGACAGCCACTCAGGTAGCCCTGCGTCGATGGCCAGCATGTCGGTGGTCAGTACGGCGATGTCGGCCAAGCCGGCTTTTCGCCCGGCACCGGCACGAATCGCCACGCCCTCCGGCGTCAGCGGATCCCGGGCCGGCGGCGTGTGACCGGCCAGGATCTCCCCGGCCACCGCGATCGCCTCCGCCGCCGACTCCAGATGGCGCCCGACCCGGCAGATCGGGGCCGTGGCGGGGGCAGCCTGCCGGTCGCTGCGAGCCGCAGCGGTGAGTCCCAGGTAGAGCCGTGTCGTGTGATCCCCCGCCTGCATCCGCAGAGCGACATCGACGGTTTCGCGGTCGATGTCGGCACGAGCCGGTTGGCCGCCGACGACCAGCTCCACGAGTTTGGCCAGCCGGGCATAGACCCGCTGCCGGGCCACGACGGTCGCTCCGACGTCATCGAGAGTGACCGCCGGATCGGACGGTAGGCGTGCTTGCGCGCGGGTGAGCTCGTCGTGCGCCCGCGACAGCCAGTTTCCGTACGTCACACCAGACCTCGCACCGCAGCGTTCAATCGCTCGGCGGTCGCGGCGTAGGCGAAGCGGCGCTGGGCCGACACCTCCGGCTGCTGACTCGCCTGGTCGTAGCCGTCCCCCAGCACGGAGACGAGGCGGATGAGGGTCCGTTGCGTTGTGGTGGACGTGATCGAGGACCGCGCCGTGGTGACGGTGACGGCGATCGGTGCCGGTTCGGGGTACAGCTCGGCAAGCGCGGTGAGCAACTCGAACCCGAGCAGTGCCCACTGCTGGGAGGGCACATCCGGAGAGTCGAAGGCCAGACAGGCCAGTCGCAGGCCGGCTTGCGCCTCCGTCTCGTCGACGATTCCCCGTTCCTCCACACGAGTAATGGCCTGCTGCAGCGCGGTGATGTAGTCCATTCCCGGATCCTTCCCACGGCCCAGAACTCTGTCCACAACGGCAGCGAAGCCCTGTGGATAACCGACCGAGGCGCGTCGCGTCCGCCCTCGGATGCTCGTACCGAGCAGTTGTCGGCGCTGGTCAGGTGAAGCAAGAGCTGTTTGTCGCAGAGGCCGTCGCCAGGTTCAAGGTCGAGCCCTGGCAGGGTTTGCTGCGCTTCGGGGATCGCTTCGGCGAGAGGGCGGTTGTACCGCGTCAGCCAGACCGGATCTCTGCCGAGCGTGCTCCGCCGCGCGTTCAGGAGAGTTTCCAGGTCGCAGGCCGAGTAGAACAGGCTCGGCCGATCGCGCCGCATCTCGCCCCAGCCTCGGGGCGTCTTGAGAGGGCAGAACCAGCACGCGGACTTGGGCGGAACCGGGAGTTTCGCCCTGGCGATGATGCCCGCGCAGTCGTGGCGGCGTAGTGGAGGTTCGTGGTCAAGCAGGGGGTACACCGGGATCTCGTACGGCATCGCCTGGCGTCTGTTGACCCGTTCGATCTCGTCCAGGCTGATGCCGATGCCTACCGTCGCTGGCCTGTCACGGCTCGCGCCGTGCTGCTTCAGCCACTTCCCGAGTACCTTGATCTTGAAGTCCGCGGTACATGATCTTGTGCCGGGTGCGCCGTTCGACATGCGAACCGGGATGGGCAGACTTCGGGATCCCTCGCGGGTGAGTCGGCCCCACAGGGTCTCGACGGTGCCGTCGCGGCGTGTGCGGTGCAGCTCGTGGAGCTCGATGCCGTGCGCCGCCGCGTACGGCTTGGCGTACCGCTGGAGGTACTCCAGAGTTGCTGGGTCCTCGGAGTCGCGACCGGTGTTGGCGAAGAGGAATGTGGGAAAGTTGATCTTTCCGGTGGCGGCGAGGACCAGCAGCGCCGTCGACTGGACGCCGCCGCCGAACGCGACCGCTCGGATCGGGGCGGTCATCAGTCCCACCACCCATCGGGGGCGGAGTCGGCGGTCGCTGACGGCAGGTCGGTGTGACGGGCAGCGCGGTCTTCGTCGGCGGCCCGGCACTGTTTGAAGGGTCCACTGTCGCCGAGTAGTTCGTGGATGTGCCGGTCGACCTCGACCGACCAGCCGGACATGCCGGTCGGGGCGAGGCGGCTGACTTCCCAGGAGCGCCAGAGCAGTTCGAGGCGCCAGATGGCCTCTGCGTGGCGCCACCACTGCGGGCACCAGTGCCAGCGTTGCCCGTCGACGCGCCACGCGAACATCGGAAGGAACAAGCCGGTGACCCAGGCTTCGACGGTCGGGAACCTCAAGGCGGCCGGCGCCTCGGTGGCACCGGGTGCCTGGTCGTCGAGCCGCTGAGTGAGTTCCGCGACCTGGGTCTGCAAGGCGGCGACCATTCCGGCCAGGTCCTCGTCACGGCGGCTGGTCACCGGGTCCTCCTCTGGGCGGGATGCGCGGTCGGGGTACGGGCTGGCATGGCGCTCGGGTGGGCGGTGAGTGCCCGCTGCGCGGGCAGGGCGAAGGACTCGGCTGCCAGCCGTGCCGCCGCTGGCGTGGTTGCGTCGTGGGCGCTGGCATCGGCGGCGAGGTCACCGGCGCGGCCGGTTGCCGCTGCGGCGGCGGCGCGAGCCGTCTGGTGTTCGTTGACGGCGGTGGCGGGGTCGTCAGGGGTGGCTGCGGTGGTGGCCGCGGTGCGCTGCTCGGCCTCGGCCCGGTCGAGGAGGGTCTCGATGTGGGCGAGTGACTGCGCGGACCAGCCGCTGTCTTCGAGGTTGCGCAGCAGTCGGGCCCGGCCAACCGGGTCCAGCGTGCCGGCGAGCCGGGCGATTTCCTGGTCGAGTTCTTCACCAACTTGGGTGAGCGCGCCGGCGGTGGGCGCCCGGCCGCCATGTGGCCGGGCGGGGCCGGATCCGGACCAGACGTAGCGGGCCGCGTCCGCCATCGCGTCCTGGCGTGAAAGGCCGGCGTCGCGGCCCCGGTGGTAGAAGTCGATCAGGCTCGGGGCGCGGCGGCGCAATTCCTCTTCGGCGGCGGTCAGCATGGTGGCGTCGGTGGGATTGCGGTCGGCGTTCTGGGCCGCCTGTCCCCAGTGCCGCGCCACCTCCACGACGGGCAGGTCCGCAAGGTAGCCGCGTAGCCGGCCCTCGTCCCCGACGAGACGGGCCCATTGCCGCTTGCGTCGGGAGGCGTCCGCTGCGGCGAGCCGCTCGGCTTTCCGGTTCGCCTTCTGCTCGTCCTGTTCCCGGCGTGTCTGGTCGCGTAGTTCCTGTTCGGCTCGGTTGGCTTTGGCTCGGGCGTTCTCAGCTGCCAGCCGCGACCCGGCCTCGACGAGTACGCCGAGGGCCATGAGCCGTTCCATCGCGCGCTGGTTGCCCTCGCTCCAGGGATCGTGATGCTCGGGTTCCATGTCGCCGACGCTGCGGGGCACGGGTTTTCGGCGGCGCTACCGGGAGCGGCTACGGGCGGACGGCCGGGCCGACCGTAGCGGGGCTACGGGTAGCGGCTGGTCGGGTGCCGGTGTCGCGGGCGGACGACCGTGCCTGCCAGCCGAGGCGTGCAGGCGCGCGGCGGCGGTGGAGGCCGCCGCAGCTTGGCTACGGCGCTGCTGGGATTGCCGGAGAGCGGCGAGGTTGTCGGCGAAGCCAGCCAGCAGGTAGACGAGTTGCAGCGCGACCGCACCGGTGCGGTCGCTGCTGAGTTGTCCCATCAGCCCGACCAGCCGGGCGAGGGAACGAAGGTGCACCGCACGGGCATCCACAGCCGGGAGCGGGGTTTCCCGCCGCCCACCGATGGCGCGGTGGAGCAGTTCTGCGGCGTGGGCCAGGCGGTGTGCCTGCGGTTGCGGGACGGTAATCGCGGTGGCGGTCAGGATGTCGGCTACGGCATGGGCCGCCTGTGCGGACAACGGTTGCGCTGGCCGGGCCAGGTCGTCGGCGGCGTTGGTGATCGCGTCGGCCGTTTCCTGCCACAGGTGTTGCCGCTGCTCCGCCGTGGTGGGTGTGGAGGTCTCGGACGGTCGGGGTGTCTGGGCCCAGCGGGCACGCAGGTGCGTCAGGGTCAGGTCGGGGGCGAGTTGACCGCCGCCGAACCAGGGCGGATGGTCCCTGCCGGGCAGGGCGGGACGGCTGACGGCGTAGCCGGTGACGCTGTTGTCGGCGCGGCTGCGCCGTAGCCGCACCCGCAGCCCGGCGGCCCGTAGCCGGTGGACAAAGTCGTCTTCGTCGGTAGCGACGACCGCGGCTGAGCGGACCTGGCGGCGCAGCCGCTCACGGGCCGAGGGGGGCGCGGCCCGGCGAGTCGCAGCGGCGCGCGGAGTGCCGGGCGTGGTGGTATCTGGTCCCGGCGGAGGTGTTGCGAGTCCGAGTCGGTGTTCCAGGTTGCGGGTGGCGTGCGCGCACCGGTGCCGGTCGTCGCTGGCCGGTTCGGTCCGGCCGTCCTGACGCACGAGAGTGGCGACGACGTCGACCCGTGCGTGTCCGTGCGCTATGGCGATCCACCGCACGGCGTTGCGGTCGCCGTGGGGCGCCAGGCCGGCTTCGTCGAGGAGATCCCGGACGGCGGCGGCCCACTCCTGGTGAGTGAGCCGCCGTTCGGTGGGGTCGAGTTCGAGGGTGCACCGCCAGACGGGCCGGGTCGGCGTGGTGGCGCCTGCCCTCATCGGTTCGGCGAGCAGTGCGGCCAGGCGAGTGGTGTCGTACCCACCTGGTCGGGGCGCTGGCTCCAGATCGGCCAGCTCGCCGCTACCGGCCCACGCGGCGACCAACTGGGGTGCCGGGTCGGTCACAGCGCGGGCGGCGTACGCGCGGCGGATCGCGGCGACCACGAGGGCGCCACGGGCGTGCACCCGGATGATCATCGAGTGATCCGGGTCGCGGCTAGTCGACGCCGAGAAGCTTGAGCAGGGCCGGGACGCTGACGAGGTAGCGGCGACCGATGCGCAGGATCTTCACCGGGAACTCATTGGTCTTGGCCAGCTCGTACGCCTTCGTTCGGCCGATGCCGAGGATCTCCCCGGCGGTCTCGACGTCGGTGGTCATGCCGAGGGCACGCACGGCCTGTTCGGTCCAGACCTGGGACTGCGGTGTGGTCGCGGTGCTGGTCGTCATCGGTGAGTCCTCCCGCTGCTGTCTGGTGCCGACCTGTGGGTCTGCGACAACAGCGACGGTGCCGATGACGGGGTGGCGCCAGGGCTACCCCTGCGATGTCCTGCGCTAGGCGTAGCGCAGCCGGGCCATAAGGGCCGGCATCCCAGCCAGCCGCGGTGTTAGGGGTAGCTCGGGCTCATCCTCCGGCGTCCGGTTGCGCGTCCTGTTTCGGTCGACCGGTGCTCGACGCTGAACCAGTGCGGCTGTTGATCCAGCTTTCGACACGGTGACGTTTCCAGGAGCGGATGATCCCGCGACGGCCGGGCTCCTCCAGATCTGGCTTGATCAGGTAGCCGTCCCGGTCCTCCTCCCAGGCCGGGACGCTCTTCTCCACGTACTTGGACCAGGCTCCGTGGGTGACTCGGATCAGGGTGCGAAACTCCTTGGCGTTGATCAACTCGTCCGGGTCGCCCTCCAGGCTGACCTGGTGCACCCTCGCCATACGAGCGGTCCGCTTGACTTGGAAGTATGAGGCGTTGAACACGTCGAGATCCTCAAGCGCGTACCACTCCTGGCCGTCCACCACGTCGACCGGCTCGCGCCAGCCGGTGGTAGGACGATGCTTCGGTGAGGCGACCCGATTGATGGTCTCCAGGCTCCGGTTGAGGTACTCCGCGGCCCCGCGACGGTTCGTACAGAGGCGGTCGTTGACCACCCGTAGCTCCACGCAACCCCCTGCGTTCACGTCCCGATGTGCCCCGGCGTCGCCCGCCAGGCAGCCGTTTCCGCTTCCGCTCGCCGCAGCCGGGCGGCTCCGGTCGCGGGTAAGGGTCACTGTACCGGCAGCAACGTCGCCGGTTGCTTCCGCTGCTTCCGGAAGCACCACGTCAGTACGCATCATGAACCGTCCTCTGCAAACGTGGGCAGGTGCAATAAGCATCCGCAGGAGCCCGGCGAGGTTCGGCTCTGGCGTGGCCGGGCGGCTGATCCAGTGCGGCAAGAGGGCTGTGCGGGCAGGAGATGGCATCCGCGCTCGGTGTAAGTACGGGCAACGCCTCCCGGGCTGACACCGGGAGGCGTTGCCAAATTGCGGGGACTTGCAGATCAGGTGCCGGCGGTGACGAGTTCTTTCCGCGATGCCGCAGAAAGCACGCTCCGGACCGTCCGGTCGGTGACGCCCACCAAGGTCGCCAACTCCTGCTGCTTCGCGTCCGGGTGATCCCGGTGCGCTTCGAGCACCGCCAGGACGGTGGCAGGGCTGACCCGGTCGACCTGCGGTACCGGCCGCCCGTCGAACATCAGCGGCTCGCCCGCTGGCGCGTTCGACGTCGTCCGGCGACGGCGCGGCGACATCCGCTCCATGAGCCCGC
Source organism: Micromonospora sp. WMMD1082 (assembly GCF_029626175.1). Classification (NCBI taxonomy): domain Bacteria; kingdom Bacillati; phylum Actinomycetota; class Actinomycetes; order Micromonosporales; family Micromonosporaceae; genus Micromonospora; species Micromonospora sp. WMMD1082. Next base: position 929,149 of record NZ_JARUBM010000002.1, read on the forward strand.
GAAGCTGCTCCTCCGCGGCCTCGCGGCGCTGCTGTTCGTCAGCGAGGGCACGCTCGGCGGTTGCCGCCCGCACCTCCAGGTCCTTCTGTACCCGCGCCTGCTCCCTGCCCTTGAGCCGGACGTTGGCGACCTCCGTTTCCGCCAGCTCGCCGCGCCGGCGCCACTGCTGAGCTTCCGCTTCCGCCTGCCCCCGACCTCGGGCCGCCTGCTCCGCTTCCGCTCGGGCAGTCGCTGCTGCTTCCTCGGCCGCCGCCCGCAGGACGGCTTCGTGCTCCGCCCGCCGCGTCGCTCGTTGCGCCTCCTCGGCTGCTTCCGCTCGCCGCGCTGCTTCCGCTTCCGCCGTCTGCCGAGCCGCCCGGGTTTCCGCTTCCGCCTGAGCGCGCCGCGTCGCTTCTGCGGCCAGCCGCGCTTCCGCTTCCGCCAGCGCCACGCGGGCCAGGCGGGCAGCCTCCTGCGCCGCTTCCATCTCCTTACGCGCCGGCCCGGGTAGCGCCAGTGACGGTACCGAGGTGCCGGTCTGGGCGAGGTGCAGCAGCATCGTCAGGGCCTTGCCGGTTTCCCCGGCACGGGCAGCGTTGCGGGCGGCGGTGCGCGCCTGCTTCCGCACGTCTGCCGCGAGCGACTCCCGCCGTTCCCGGTCGCGCTCGACGGCGGCGAGCCGGCGGCGCTCACGGCGAGCGGCTTCGGCACGCGCGACCAGGGCCGCCGCGCCGGGGCTCAGCCGGTCCAGCACGTCCAGCCGCCAGGCGGTGAGGGTCGAGTGGGGGGCCACCAGCCACCGCCGCCATCCGAACCGCTCCGGCGGTGGCGGCAGCATGCCCCGGTCGCGCAGCGTCGGCCTGTGCTTGGCTCCGCTGCGGACCTCGTAGACGATGATGCCGAGCGCCGAGAGGAACGACAGCCCGACCGCCTTGACCGGGTCGGTGTGGTGGCCGATGGCGTTGATCGCGACCGCCGCCGCCGTGCAGATCCAGATCAGCGCCCGCGCTGCGAGCGCCCGCTCCCCGGCGAGGCGCTGCTGCTGTGCGGTCAGGGCCATCGCCAGGCCCGTGCCCTCGATGGCGACCGCCGCCACGACGCCGATCGGCGTGGGCAGACCGTTGATCCTGGCAGCGTCGACCTGCCCATACACGGCGCCGGCCACAGCGAGGCCGTAGATCACGCCGGAGTAGACCGAGGCGGCGTTGGCCCGTACGTACTCGACGCGACGCGCGTACCACGCCGCCGTGTCCTGCCGGCGGGCCTGCCGCCGCTTGCGCCTCGCCTCGCGCTTGTTCTCGCGTTCCTTGCGGCGACGCTCGGCGCGGTCAGCTTTCTGCCGATCGCGCTGGTCGTCCAGGCGCAGCCGCCCTTCCTGCTCGTGAAGGCGTCGCTGCACCGCCGCGTCCTCGTCGGCGATCCGCTGCGCGCTGGCCAGCCGTTCCCGCTCAGCGGTCGCCAGCTCACGGGCGACCCGCCGGTCGGCCCTGGCCAGGTCGGTCAGGTCGGTGCTCATCGCGCCACCGTGCCTTCCAGCACCGCGCGCGTCGGCACCGACCCTGGCAGCAGGTGGTGAATCCGGGGCCGAGGGCGCGGCGGTATCGGGGCCGTAAGGTCTGTCATCAGTCGGACCTCCGTTGTCCGATCAAGGTCCCGGCCGGTGGGTTGCCTCCACCGGCCGGGACCGCCTGCGTTTACGGGCCGGATAGGGCACCAACGGTGGGTGATCATCCGGCTCATCGTGAGAGCTACGGGTTATCGGCAGCGCTACGGGTAACGCACCTGGTGTACGGTGCTCGGATTTCCCTTCCGGCAGGGGCCGGGTCGCCCTGACCGCACGCAGCGGTTGACGCCGCTCAGCGCGCCGGCGGCTGGCCGGGCGGGGGGTGGATCGGCGCGGTGAACGCCTTGACGCAGTAGCCGGAGCAGTGCTCCCGCCAGGTGGTGTCGTCGGCGTCATCGGCGTAGAGCAGGTGCCCGGTGGCCCGGCGGGTGCCGAGCCGATATCCGGCGGCGCGAAGCCGGGTGGCGGCGTCGGCGCGACTGATGACGCGCCAGCCCTCCGTGTACAACACGGCCTCCACCTCGGCCGTCGTCCGCCGGGCGAAGGGATGCCCGGCCGGCAGCGGTACCGGCGTGGTCGCCTCCAGCAACCTGAACCCGCGGGCCGGGACCGGGCCGTTGTCGTGGTGGGGACGGATGCCGATCAGGCCGGCGGCCCCGGTCGGCAGGTGCAGCCACACCTCACCGAGGTCGGCGGCAGCGAGCGGGTCACCGGGCCAACCGCCGAGGCGGCCGGCACCGTCGAGGTGGCTTGTCACGCGCGTTGTCATGAGGTCTCTCCACAAGGACTTGACGTCGGGGGCCGGCAGCACCACTCCGATATGAGTTGTAATGATACCGCAATTAGTCAGTGTTGCCGCCCGGATCATCGAAAAGCGTGAGCTGGTCGGGGTGCGGAGCCCGAGGCCGGGAGCGCCAGGCCAGCGCGCTACGCCGGTTACTCGCCGGCGCCACGGGCGGGATCGACGGCAGGTCGACCAGCGGTGTCGACGGAGCGGACGGCGCGCGTGCGGCGTACCGAAGGGCGTCCATCACCTCCTCCCGGTAGACCAGGGCGTAGCGAAAGCAGTTGCGGCAGTCGGTGGGAACTCGGCAGCCAGTCAGCGGGTCCGGACGGCTCAGGTGCGTGCAACCTGGGAGGCGGATGCGTTCCCGTCGGGCGGTGGCGGACCAGGCTTGGCTGTCGGAGCTGGCCAGCAGCGGGCCGACGAGCCGTAGCGCGTTGATGCTCACGCCGAATCCGTGCATCCGCATGCCGAGCGGCGCGAGGGTGCCCAGGACGCGGGCAACCTCGCGCTGGGAGCCGCGCCGGCACAGGCTGCCGACACCAACGCGCATGCCGGCCAGGTCCACCCCCGCGGCCTGGTACATGTGGTGGTGCTCGACGTACTCCCACGGATGCCACCCCTGCAAGGTCGGCAGCCACGGGACGTGGGGAAACTGTTCGGCCAGGTAGAGGTAGTTGGTCAGGGCCGCTTCCTGGTGCTCCCGGACGGTGGCTCCGGTGCGGCGCAGGCACTGCGGTTCGCAGGGCCAGTCCTGGATGCCGACGACATCGGGCGGTCCCACGTCCTCCTGGAAGCGGGTCCACATGGCCCCGTACTCGTCCGGGTGCGCGAACCAGGGATGTCCCTCCGGGTCGGCGCGCAGGATCAGCGCTGCGTAGGCGCCGGAGTCGCCGGCCCACGGTCCCCCGTTCATCCGGACCGGGAAGTCGTCGCCGCGCCGCCGGTAGCGGGCCAGGGTTGTCGCCGAGAGGAACAGCGGCACTGGTGAGTCGTTCAGCCAATGGGGATGCCCCACCCCGAGGTAGAAGGTGGCCCGGCGCGCGGCGTCGGAATGGAACTCGCTGACGGTCCAGGGAGTGACCGGCCCCCAGGGCGTGTCCAGCCGGTCGGGGCCGAGGCCGAACCGGGCCACGTGTACGTCCCAGCGGGCGCGACGCTCCTGCATCATTGGTGGCGGTGGGGGCCACTGCGTCAAGTTCTGCTTCCGCAGGAACGCCAGCAGTTCGTCAGCTCGTCGCGGGGAGACACCGGCGGCTGGGACGGTGGCGCGGCGGATCGTGTCGACGGTCATGCCGGCGCTCCGGCCGGCGCGTCGAAGAGCGTGAGCTGCTCGGTCTCGGGCCGGATGACGGGCACGACCTCGGCAAGGATGCGTCCCATGGTGAAGCGCAAGCTCTCCGCGTTCAGGTCTCCGCCGTAGAAGCGTCGCCCGTCCTGGAGGGCTGCGATGGCGGTGGTGCCCGAGCCGAGGAACGGGTCCGCGACCAGATGGTCGAGGTCGGTGGTGGCCCGGATCACCCGGGACACCAGCGCCGGGTGTAGCGAGTTGTCGTAGCGCAGGAGGTTCCGGCGGCGCTGCTCGGGGATGTCGGTCCACAGGTCCGTGGCGTAGATCTGCCCGGTACGGCCTCGGGGCATCTCCGGCGGAAGGTGGAACACCCGGGCGGGTTCGGTGAGCGATCCCTTGCACAGCAGCGTCACCCGATGGTGTTGGTGGACGAAGCGGCGCCGGGTGTAGAGACCGAATCGGCGCGCGACGGCGATCGAGTTGACGTAGGTGAGCCCGGCGTCTTCGGCCGTCACCTGGACCCGCGCTGCCTGCTGAGCGCCGGTGACTACCGCGAGGTAGCCGCCAGGACGAAGCGCCGCGCTGGCCGCCCCGATCCACTCCGAGGTGAACGCGGCGTACTCGGCCGGGTCAACGTCCACGTATCCCGGCATCACCTGGTCATGGTTCCGGCCGTACGTGCGCCGGTAGGCAGAGCGGTGGTCACCTCGGCCCAGCGCCCACGGCGGGTCAGCGACAATGAGGTCGATCGGCTCGTCCGCCTCGCGCAGCACGGTGGCAGCCGCGCCGAGCACCAGCTCGACGTGCGACGGGTCGGCGGGCAGCCAGATCAGCAGCGCCCGGTGCGGCCGGGTGGTCGAGCCTTCGATCAGCCAGGCGGCTTTTCCGGTACCCGCCGGGCGGGCGCGGCCCTGTCGCTTGAAGGCGTGCAGCGCCGAGCGCAGCCGCCGCTTGTACTGGGCCTGCCCGTCCTGGATGATCCGGCGGCCGTCCGCCCGGTCGGCCAGGCCCGCCTGCTCGGCCAGCCGGTACAGTTCGGGCAGGGTGTAGCAGCCACGTTCCAGGGTGCGCAGCAGGTCGGCTTCGGTGCGCAGCGGGTTCACAGAGTCACCGCCGGGTCGGTGGCGAGCGGGTAGGGCAGTTCGACCAGGCCGATCGGGCAGCGCCTGCGCCAGCCCCTGTCCCCCACCGGCCAGGCGAAGCGGTGGCAGCCGCGATGACGGACCCGTCGAGCGCCGATCTGGGCGAGCGCGAGTTCCAGCCACTCGCCGGGGGTCAGGTCCATACCGGCCCGCGCGTAATCGGCCACCAGCTCGGGCAGAGGTCGGGCGCGCAGCGCCAGGAGCCGAGCCCGGACGCCGGCAGCCCCGCGCTCCCCGGCGCGCACCTTCTGCGCCGCTCGGGCCGTCAGTACGGTGCCGTCCGGCAGGATCGTGATGGTCCTGGCGGTCCCCCGCCCCAGGTATCTTCCGCGAGTCACGCGGTACACGTGCCCGATGTGGCCGGGCATGAGGAGTTCCCCGGCTAGGATCCGGGGCATCGGGTCGGAGAAGGCGACGAGCCCCCGAATGCCCTGATCGGCGGCGAGCCGGAACAGCCGGCCCAGCAGCCAGCTTTCGGCGTTGGACGGCACCTCATCGAGCAGGACGAGGCGGCTGATCTCGGCAGCCCGGCCGGGGCCGAGGGTGGGGAACGGCTTGGTCAGCACGGCGGGGTGCATCGGCACGCCGAGCACGACCGCCCCGACCAGATGGTCGCCTTCGAGCAGCCCGAAGGACATCCGGGCGGCGGGAAAGCTCTTGCTGTAGTGGTGCTCGGCGACGAACCGGCGGGCCGCAGCCTCCGGTACCGGTTCCAGCCGGTAGCGGCGGTGGTCGAAGCCGCCCTCGTGCACCGGCCGCCAGGTGTGGTTCCCGCCCCGCCATCGCTGGCAGAAGGCAGGGTCGAACAGGGAGAGTTGTTTAAGCATGGTGTGTCCCCGTGCATCTGTTCGAGGGGTGTGAGCGGGCGGGTCGCCGCCCTGGGCAGGTCGACCTGGGCGCCATTGGCGCGTCGCTGGGTCCTTCGGTCGCCGCCGTCCGGCGGCGGCCGTAGGGTCGCGTCGGCTATGCCTCGTCGGCAGCGAGGGTTGCGGGGTTGGTGTCGGTGGCCGGCAGCGGTGACTCACCGCATGCCCGCAGCTCGACCGTGGACAGCTCGTACCCGTTGGCTTCGAGGTAGCGCAGGTAGCGGGTGGTGCTGTCGCTGACGGTGCGCCACGAGTTGCGGCTCGTCGCTTCCTCGTACGCGGCGAGCAGCAGGCCCAGCGCGATCATCTGGGCGCGCTCGTCGCTGGCCTTGCCGACGAGTTCGACCATCGCCGGGGCTCGCCGGCCGAGCGTGGGAGCCTGGTCCGGCAGCCCGAGCAGGTCATGGGCCAGCCGGTTGCCGCCGGTCAGCGCCGACGTGACGGCGTGGTCGGTGCGGGCGAGGCTGCCGGCGATGAAACCTGCGGCCGTCTTCGGCGCGGTCTTGCGGGCGAGGAACGTGCGTAGCCAGTTCCGGCGTACCGTCTCGGCGCTGTCCCACGCCTTGTTGGACTGGATCACGTCACGGCGCTGGGCGCGGGCTTCCTCCCGTTCGGCGTCGGTCATCTCCGCGACGGTCTTGCGCCCGCTGCCGGAGTCGTGCCCCCGCCAGCGCAGTGCGTGTCCGTGGGCGGCGAAGTCGGTGCACACGTACTCAGGCACCCAGATCCGGTACGGGCGAGCAGGCTCCGGCTCCTGCGCGTCCTCGTCTGCCTCGGTCGACGTGTCATCGCCCCACGGGTCCTCCTCCTCCTCCTCGGCGTCGCCCTCGTCCGGGTGGACCCATTCGTCGTCGAGAAAGGCAGCGTGCCCGGGGCACGATGCGTGGTTCTCTTCGGTGAGCTGTTCCTCGCCGTGCTTCAGCTCCGACAGCCGCTTGACCTTCTCGTCGTTCCACGCCGGCCGGTCGACCACGCTGATCCCGGCGGCAGCGAGGGCAGCGGCAGTCTCGGCCTTCGCCGCCTCCTCCGCGCGAGCGTCACGCAACTTCTGCGCCTCGTGGTCGAACCCGCCGCGCTGGGCGGCGACCACGAGCTGCTTGACCGCCTCCGCGTCGTCCTCGAACTCCGCGACCACCGCGGCCTGGTCGATGGTGAGGAACTCCCACCGTTGCGTCGCCCCCCGAGCGAGCTTGCTGCGAGCCACCGACAGCGCCTTGTCGACCACGGGCCGGCTCGTGGACATCCGCTTGGCGATCTCCCCGGCCGGGACACCGCACAGGGCGAGCTGGTCGTACGCGGCTACACGCTCAGCGACGGTGAGGGGTTCCCGGTGATCGTTCTCGTTCACCTGGTCGGTCAGCCGGTCGGCCTCGTCCGGCTTCGGAACGACCATCACCCGTACCCACGGGCGCTGGGCTTGCACGGCCGCCAGGGTCCGGCGTTGCCCGCGCAGCACCACAAGGCGGCCGTTGTCGTCGCGGTAGGCGATGACCGGCTCCAGAACGCCACGCTGGCGGACGTTGTCGACGTAGGTCTTGCGCAACCGGGGGTCCAGGCGCACGTTGGCGCCCACGACCAGGGTCGCGGGGTCGACGCGGAGTAGCTCCTCCTCGAACTCCTCGTCATCGAGGGCATGAGGTGCCGTGGCCGTGGCCGTCGTGGGAGCAGAGAGCGTCACGGTGAAGGTCCTTCCAAGGGATGTACGAGCAGCGGGCACGGCTGGCCCACCGCGTCGGAGGCGGTTGGTGAAAGGGGTGGTATGGCGACGAGCGGCGCTACGGGTAGCCGCAGCGGCTACGCTGGCCGGTGCGGACCGTCTGGCGGTACGTCGGGCTCGGGTTGTAGCGGCTTGGAGCCCCGGTGGCCGGCCCGCGTGTCACGAGACCGCGCGGGCCGGCGCTGTCACCTCCGGCGCAACGGAGTCTCCAGCTCGCACTGACTGATCAGTTGCTGTCCCAGCCACGTACGAATCTGGTACCGGGCCAGCCCATCGACAGCGGGTAGCTCGATGGTCTCCACGTCGACCGGCACCAGTTCGTCGGCCAGCCGGACGTAGGCAGCGACCAGCGCGTCACGGCTGCCGGGGCCACCCAGACGTCGAGAGATCTCCGCGTGGGCGACCGCCCGCACGCTTCCGATGAGGAGGCCGGAGTCGGGGCGCAGCGTGGTCAGGATGATGTAGGTCACGGACTGCCGGGTGGGCGTGGGATTCTCGTCCGGCACGAGGCCCGGGTTCCCGGCGTCGCCCGGCTGCTGGCCGGTCACTGCGCACCGCCGGGCTGTTCGCCATCGGTCATGGTCTCCGCTGCCGCCTCAGCCGGCTCAGGTGAGTGGGCTGGCGGGGCGAGCAGGAACGTCTGTCCGCCGGACAGGTCCAGGACCGTGCCGGTGTCGGTGACGACGTTGTACCGGGTGCGTCGGCCGGAGAGGGCCTGCTTGTCGAGGACGGTCGCAGCGGTCGCGCCGGTCTTGACCCGGCTCGGGTGCCAGGTGCCCGGGTTACGGGTCGATGCCTTGGTCGCGTCGTCGGTGATGAGGATTCGATCGCCCCGCGTCAAGCGGGTCGTGGTCTTCTTTCCTTGGGCAGTCACGGAGCTTCCTTCGATCAATCTGGCGGTTGTCGATGACGACGTGCGCCAGGTGGTAGCGACACCCGAGGGCCACACGTCGAAGAGTCAGGGTCGGTGCGAGTCCGGCGAGGCGATTCGCCGGAAGGAAGCCACGGGTCCGAGCGGCCGGGCACCCGTGGCCTCTCCTCGTCGCGCCGCAAGCGACGCTGGTCGTCGCCAACCCACCTCGCTACTTGCAATGATGCCGCATTAGGCTTTCAGGGCTGGTCCGCGACGGCCCCGGCGGCGGCTGCGGCCTCAGCTCGCGCACGGTGCCAGTCGAGGATCGCCAGCCGGCGCAGGCCGGCCATCGCGGCATCCCGTTTGGTGCGATGCCAGGTGGGAACACCGCCGCCCGGCAGCGTGAGCTGCCAAACCCCGGGCTCCCCGTAGGGCATCTCGGCTCGGGTGCGCTTGACGACGGAGACCCGTGCGTCCTTGCCCGGAATCGGAGTGTCAGCGGGGGCGACGCGCTCCGGCTCGCACTTGCGAACCGGTAGACCGCCGGCGAGCAACGCGAAGCTCAGGGTCGTCCAAGGGCCGCCGTCACCCCCGCCGTACTCCACCAGGTCATCGTCATACCACGAGATCACAGGATCGCCCACGGCCGACACCCCGGCGGCTCCGTTGTCGGCACCAGCGTCGACAACTTCCAGTTGACCAGTCATGCGCTTTTCCTTTCCTCGATCGGAGGCAGGCGGAGTTTCCCCATGCTCGACGCCGGCCGACACGCCGGACAACTGAGCGATGCGCCCCGAAAGCATCTCCAACAGCCCTTCGATGTGGTTGGTCCAGCCGGGCATCGACTCGATGCGCGAGCGACCGGCGTTGATGAGCTGGTACCAGAAGTAGCAGAGTTCGTAGACCGCCATAGCAGCCTTCGGGTCATGCGCGCATGCGGACCGGGCTTCGACCCAGGCCGCTGCCCTTCCGCCGATGGCGGTGAAAAGGTTGGCATTCAGCGCGCGGGAGGCGGCAGCGAAGCCGTCAACGTCCGGCACGACCAGTTCGGGCATCGGAAGGCACTCGGCGGCAGCCGGGTGCACGGCTTCGATGGCGGTCGTGATCTTGTGTCGAGCGTCGACCAGGACCGGACGGATGGCGTTGAAGCGCTCCTCGGGAGTCAAAGATCTACGGGGCACATGAACCTCCAGGAGGGGTCTGGGTTCCATCAGGAAGGGGTTCGATTCCCTTCACTTGTAATGATACCGCATCAGCCTCAGGAATGGCAGCCCTAGACCTACTTGACCTGCAAAGACGGGGGGCGAGAGGCTGCCGTCAGCCACTGCATTCGGGGTCGACAACCGAACTGCTCATGAGCGCGGTCCAAGATCAATATGGCGAACGCTCACCGCCCTATCGGTGATTCAAGTCAACGCTGCTGCCTCGCCCCGTTCCGGAACCGGTGTGCGTGGAAGGGCGCAAGCAAGTTGTAGTACCGGTCACCGGATGTGCCGACCGAGCACGGTCGACACATCCGGCAACCGGCAAGAGCACTGACCCGGCGGGGTCAGTGGACAAGGTAACGCGACCACGTCGCGCGCCGACAGCAGCCACGCCGACGCTCCGGCAGGCTTCCGCCTTCGAGGGCGAGTTGCCATACTTCGCACCGAAGCGGTCCCGACTGGTTCCGCTTCCGCAGCCGGCAGGTCCGACACGATTGCTTCCGGTCGCGGACTCCTGCTTCCACCGTCACAGCCGAAGCGGAACCGGAAGCAGAGTCATGCCGAGCCGCTACCCGTAGCGTCGCCGATAACCCCGCCGCCGCACGTTCGGACGCAGGAACGTGCGAAGCGGAGGCGACGACGGTGGACACCCGTACGCGAACAGCGACCGGCGGCACGCCAAGCCCACGTGGCGCCGACCGGCGTCACCAGTTCCCAGGCCGACGGCAACGGATCAACCTCCGACTCGACGAGGCCGAGCACAGCGACGTCCTGACCGCCGCGAACCGCGCCGGGCTGACCCCGACCGGCTTCTGCGCCGACGCCGCGTTGGCCGCCGCCAGGAGCACCACCGCCCCCGGCGCCCTGATCGCCGGAACCGGCGTCACCCGAGCAGAACTCGCCGCCATGCAGCGGGAACTCTTCGCTGCACGGACCGCTATCACGCGCACCGGCACCAACCTAAACCAAGCCACCGCAGCCCTCAACGCCACCGGCGAAGCGCCGGTCTGGCTCGACCACGCCGTCAGGCGGTCCGTGCAGGCACTCGACAGACTCGACGCCCTCGTGGCCGACATCGACCGGCGGCTGCGCTGATCCCCGCGATCCATCCCCGCGGCACGAACGTGGGCGGCCTGCTCCGCTACCTGTTCGGGCCAGGGAAGGCTGAGGAACACGTCAACCCCCACCTCATTGCCGCGTGGTCCGGCCCCAGCCAGCTACCTTCGCTGGAACCCCCAACCCACGCCTCCGGACGCCACGACATCCGGGCCCTGGCCCGCCTGCTCGAACAGCCCGTACGGGCCGGCAGGAACCCGCCACAAAAGTTCGTCTGGCACACCTCCGTCCGCAACCACATCACCGACCGCATCCTCACCGACAGCCAATGGGCGCACATCGCCGCCGAGATCGTCGCCGCCGTCGGCATCGCCCCGCATGGCGACCCGGACGCTGTGCGATGGGTGGCCGTCCGCCACGCCGACGACCACATTCACATCGTGGCCACGCTCGTCCGACAGGACGGCGAGACCGTCTGGGCCTGGAACGAACGCCTCAAGGCCCAAACCGCCGCCCGAGACCTCGAACAACGCTACGGCCTATACCAGGTCGGCCCGGTTGACCACACCAGCCACCGCCGGCCAACCGCCGCGGAGCAGAACAAGAGCCACCGACAGGGCCGGCCCGAATTTCCCCGAGACAAGCTCCGCCGCGAGGTACGCGCCGCCGCAGCCGCAGCCACCGACGAGAACGATTTCGTCAACCGGCTCCAGGCAGCAGGTGTTCTCGTACGGCTCCGGCACAGCACGATCAACCCGACCGAGATCACCGGCTACGCAGTTGGACTCCCCGACCACCACACCAGCACCGGAAACACCGTCTGGTATGGCGGCGGCCGACTCGCCCCAGACCTCACCCTCCCGCAACTCCGACGACGCTGGGATTCAGGCTCCGGAGCAGTCCCGCGTGGCGGCCGGCAGCGCACACCGCCCCCGGGCGTTCAGCGACGAGCAAGCGCGTTCCGCCGGGCAACAACAGCGGCGGACAAGGGCGCCCGTCACCTCATGGCTGAGCGAGATGTCAACGAGGATGACATCGCATCCATTGCCGAGTCTGCGTCCGACGTCCTGGCGTCCACCGCACGGGCGTTCGAGGGCCGCAAGGGTGGCCCACTCAGCGATGCCTCGGAGATCCTGGACCGCGCCGCCCGTGAGCCGAACCAGCGACGCCTTGGCCGTCGGATCCATCCGGCAGCCGATCAACTCCGGGCCATGTCCCGACTCATCTCGACGGTCGGCCGGCTCACCGGCGAAGACGACACGGCCGCAGCTCTCCAACTCGTACTGCGCATCTCAATGATCGCGGACAACCTCGCCCGCCTCCGCGAGGCTCAAGGCAGGCTTCACCAGGCTCGGGCAGCCCGACAAGCAGCGGAACGACTCCGCGAGACCGCAGCGAATGCCCCCACCAACCCGGTAGAAGTCCGATCCGCCATCACACCCGCACACGTAGTCCCCGGACGGAGCCAGCCCAAGGGTCGCATAGCTTGAGGTACCGGTCAGTTTCGGAGGATGCGCTGCACCCCGAGCGGGTCGCGGACGAACCACAGCACCGCCGGCAACGTCAACTCCGGCGCATGCCACGTTGCCGCAAGCTCCGCGTCGGGAGGCTACAGTAGCAAGCAGGGCGGGCTCCCGAAGTCGCGGGAACCCGCCCTGCTTCAGGCTAGAGAAACCGGCTCAGAAACAGCAGGTTCCAGGCCGGAGTTGATCTTTATGCCTGATCAAGGATCACGCTGCTTCACCCAGGATGGTCTGTTCCATGATCTTCGCCGCCGCGCGTTCCGCCTCCGGCAGGACATGGGTGTACCACTCCTGCGTAGTCCGTGACTGCGCGTGTCCCAGTCGACGCTGCATCGCGTGCTGAGGGATCCCGTTATCGGCTCCAACCGTCGCCGACGAGTGCCGACCGTCATGAAGCGCGATCACCGGCACCCCAGCCTGGATGCAGAGGGCCCGAAACCGGTCGGTCAAGTACTTCGGGTGGTAAGGCGAGCCGTCCTCCTTGCAAAAGACGTAGCCCCTTTGCTTGTAGAGCACGCCCACCTCGGCCATCTCCTTCTCCTGGCGGCGAAGGTGCTCCAAAAGGACCTTGGTTATCGCGGCACCGATAGCGATCGAACGCTTGCTCTTGCCCTTGGGCTCCTTCTCGATCACGCCGCCCTCCACCTCGCCACTAGCCACCGCGCGCTGCCAGTGGACGTAGATCACCCCGCTCTCCAGGTCGAGCTTCGGCCACTTCAGCCCGGCCAGTTCACCACGGCGCATCGCGCACACCACGACGAGCACCCACGCGGCGTACAGGCGGTCGTTCGCCGCAGCGGTAAGGAACTTGGTGCACTGCTTAGCCGTCCAGATGCCCTTGCGGCCCCGATCCTCACGCTCAGAGGGCTGGGGTTGGCGTACCCCTTCGATCACGATTCCGAGATCCTGGAGCGCTTTCTTGAGGGTGCGGTGGACGTGCCGAACCGTCTCCGCCGACAATCCGGTACCGTTCCTTCCCCCCTTCTTGAGCAAGTAACGGTAAAGATCATTGATAGCCCTTTTGTCGAGGTCGTAGAGCTGTAGAGCGCCCAGCCGAGGAATGATGTACTTCATGACCGCGTTGCGGTAGTTGCCGAGAGTCGTAACAGCAACGTCCAGCTCGCGCTCCTCCAGCCAGTGAATCAGCTCGGCAGCCACACTTCCGTCCGCCGCCAATTCGGTCTTGCCGAACTGCTTGAGAGCCAGCCCTTCCTCACGGATTGCCTGCTTCTCGTCCTTGAACCCACGACGCTTCATCTGCTTTCGCTTGCCGTCCTCGCCCCTGGGAAGGTCGATGACGAAGTACCAGTTCCGCCGCTTGGGATCGAAATGAACTGCCATGTTCTTCTCTCCCTCGACTCACGCCACGTTCGCGAGCGCGGCAACAGCACCACGCAAGCGCGCCTCGAATGGAACGGTGACCGCGCCGGCCGAGGTGAAGGCGGGCTTGGAGTACGGCGCAACCGGAGGCAGAGCGCCTGCCGGCACTGCCGCTACCTCGACGGCACGCGGGCAGGACCCGCACGGGATCGTAGAGTTGTGCATGGATTGGACCTCCTACGTCCGATCTAGGCCCCGGGCTTGTGGTGGAGTCACGTGCTCGGGGCCGCCCTGGTGTTGCAGCCATCTCGTCGTACCTCGGCACGGTGATCTCCCCCGCCGATGCTGATCGGCGCGGGTTATCGGCAGCGCTACGGATAAGCTCAGCCGGATCCGTGCAGGGTTACGGGCGCTACGAGACCGTCATGGAGTGAGCCCAACCGCAGAGGGCTCTGGCGTTGCCGGAATGCGTCCAGCGGCAAGGCGACCAGGACGCAAGCCTGCCCGGTAGCTCGACCTCAGGCATGCACAAACGTGGATCGAGGGGCTACGAAACTCCCTCACCCCTTGGTCACAGAGGACCTTCATCTGTGCCTCCCGTGGTCACACGCGACGACTGCGAGGACCACGGTAACGGATCTCTGTGACCACGGCGGTGACCACAAGATCATCGCCGTACTTCTATATCACCAGGTCAATCCTGGTGGAGCCGAGGGGACTCGAACCCCTGACCCCCACACTGCCAGTGTGGTGCGCTACCAGCTGCGCCACGGCCCCCTGCTGTCGCACCCGGTCGCCCGGGCACTGGAAGAACTATACACACGCCCGCCAGCATGGTCATCTCGCGGGTCGCCCGCCGGCGCGGGGTCAGTTCAGCGCCACATCCGGCGGGAAGTGCGCCACCGCGGCCATCATGCCGCCCTGCCGGCGCAGCACCATCGGCCACAGGTCGTCGGGCCGCTCGACGAAGGCGTCCCCGGGCAGCGCGTCCAGCACGAACCAGGAGCCGTCCTCGACCTCCTGCTCCAGCTGCCCGGTGCCCCAGCCGGCGTACCCGGCGAAGACCCGGATGCTCTGCACACTGTCCCGCAGCCGCTGCGGGTCGACCGACAGGTCGAGCGTGCCGACCGCGCCGGAGACCTGGTGGAAGCCCTTGAGCCGGCGGACCGGGGGCCGCATCCGGGCCAGGCAGATTGCCGAGTCGGGCTGCACCGGGCCCCCCTCGAACAGCACCGCCGGGTGGCGGGCCAGGTCGCCCCAGTCGCGCAGCACGTCCGCCACGGGCACCTCGGTGGCCCGGTTGAGCACCACGCCGAGCGCGCCGCCGGGCTCGTGCGCGACCAGGAGCACGACCGTACGGTCGAAGTTCGGGTCCTTCAGCGCCGGTGTCGCCACCAGCAGCTTCCCGCTCATCGGCTCCGTTGCCCGCCCGCCGATCGCCTGCCCCTCTCCCTGCATCACGCGCACCCGTCAGTCGTGCACGGGGAGGCGGAACCGGTAACACACATCGACGGCGGGCCCCACCGGTGACGTCCGCTCTGTCATTGCCATGCCTGGCACCATAGCCTGCGTCCCCGACCGAGGCGAAGGTCTGACCGTCGGGTGATCGACAGACCCGGCGGCGGCGCCGGGCGGCATCCGGAGCCGGCCCCGACTCCCTTTCGGGACGCGCTGGCCGGCACTGTGCGGAAGCCGATAGCGAGCAGTGCCGAAACGCCCTGGCCGGCCGAGCCGTCCCGATACATTCAGGAGCGATGGCAACGGTCCGCGACACCACCTACGACCTGCTCCGGGCCCTGGGTATGACCACCGTCTTCGGTAACCCCGGCTCCACCGAGGAGCCGTTCCTGCATGCCTTCCCCGACGACTTCCAGTACGTGCTCGCGCTGCACGAGGCATCGGCGGTCGGCATGGCCGACGGGTACGCACAGGTCACCGGAGGGCCGGCGCACGTCAACCTGCACACGGCGCCGGGCACCGGCAACGCCATGGGCAACATCGTCACCGCCTGGCACAACCGGACCCCGCTGATCGTCACCGCCGGCCAGCAGACCCGGGAGATGCTGCTGCTCGAACCCCGGCTCGCCGCCCGTCACCCCACCGAACTACCCCAGCCCTACGTCAAGTGGGCCCACGAGCCCGTCCGGGCGCAGGACGTCCCGGCGGCGCTGATGCGGGCGTACGCGACCGCGATCCAGCCGCCGGCCGGGCCGGTCTTCCTCTCCCTGCCGTTGGACGACTGGGCGCAGCCCGCCGACCCGCCTCCGCAGGCCCGCACGGTGGCCACCCGGTTCGCCCCCGACCCGGAGCGACTGCGCCAGTTCGCCGCGGCGCTGGCGACCAGCCGGTCACCGGCCCTCGTGTTCGGCGCCGCCGTGGACCGGGCCGGCGCCTGGGAGGCCGCGGTGGCCCTGGCGGAGCGGCTGGTCGCCCCGGTCTGGTCGGCACCCGCATCCGAACGGACCGCCTTCCCCGAGGATCACCCGCACTTCCAGGGCGTGCTGACCTTCGCGATCGGTCCGCTGGCCGACCAACTGCGGGGACACGACACCGTGCTGGTGGTGGGTGCCCCGGTGTTCCGCTACTACCCGCACGTGCCCGGCGAGACGCTCCCGGACGGTGCCCGCCTGCTGCACGTGACCGACGACCCGGAGGAGGCGGCCCGGGCGCCGGTCGGTGACAGCCTGCTCGGCGACGCCGGCCTCGCCCTCGCCGCGCTGGCCGAGCTGATGCCGCCGGCCGACCGGCCACCGCCGCCGGCCCGGCCGGCACCGTCCCCGGTGGAGGACTCGGTCCCGCTCAGCGCCGACGCGCTCTTCGCCGCGCTGGCCCGCCACTGGCCCGAGGACGGGGTGCTGGTGCAGGAGTCGCCGTCCAATCTGTCGGCGCTGCGTCGCCGGCTGCGGTTCCACACTCCCGGGTCGTACTTCACCATGGCCAGCGGTGGTCTCGGCTACGGGCTGCCGGCGGCCGTCGGCATCGCGCTGGCGCAGCGGGACACCGGCCGTCACCGGCCGGTGGTCGCGGTGATCGGCGACGGCTCGTTCCACTACTCGGTGCAGGCCCTCTGGACCGCCGCCCAGCTGCGGCTGCCGCTGGCCGTCGTGGTCCCGGTCAACCAGCAGTACGCCATCCTCAAGGCGTTCGCCGCGCTCAAGCACACTCCGGGCGTACCCGGGCTGGACCTGCCCGGCCTCGACATCGCCGCGATCGCCAGGGGCTATGGCTGCGCCACCACAGTCGTCGACACACCCGACCAGCTCGGCGACGCACTGGCCACGGCGCTGCGCGCGGACGGTCCGACCGTGCTGCCGGTGCCGATCCGCACGGACGTACCGCCGATTCTCTGACCCGACGGCGGCGGCCGCCCTCCGCTGCCGGTCAGCCGGCGGCGAGCCGCAGCGGCGCGCCGTTGAGCACGTCCAGGACCGCGCGGGCGCCTAGCGGTGCCCGCAGCGTCACCACGACCGGTGCCAGGTTGAGCATGTCGTCGCAGGCGCCGGCGGTGGGCCGCACCACCGAACCGCCGACCACCACCACGTGATCCTGCTCCTGCACCAGCGGGGTGATCCCGGTGTCGCAGCTGCCCACACCGAGCCGGTAGGTCAGGGTCGCCCCGTCGACGGCCTGGATGTCCTGCGCGCTGACCAGGTCCTGCGGGGCCGGCGCGGCGGGCGCGACCGGCTCGGGTGCGGCGCCGACCGCGCGGGGTGCGACCGCGATCCGGGCCACCACGGCGTCGATCTCCGCCACGGTGAACAGCCACGCCGGCACCTGCGCCACCCCCCGGCTGGTGTGCATCGGCGCCAGGCCCAGTGCCACGTCGGTGACGGTGAGCGGGACGCACGCGAGCTGCGGCTCGCTGCTCACCGGGTCGTCCGGGCCACCCGGCGGGCTGGCCGGCGGCGGCGTGGCGGGCTCCGTCGGCCGCGCCGGGCAGGGCGGCGGGTCGCCCTGGTCGAGCTGACGGTACGCCTCGACCGCGGTGATCAGCGGTACGGGTAGCTGCTCACCGTCGGGGAAGCGGATCGTGCCCTCGTCGGGTTGCCCGGCCGGCAGATCCGCCCGTTGGTGGTACCAGCCGGCGTGGAAGGCCAGCTTCGTCTCCTCGGTGAACTCCGGCTCGCCGACGAGCACCGTGGGTTCCTGGAGCGGCACGTAGCCGCTCGTCCACGCCGCGTCGGGCCGCCACGCGTCGGCGACCTCCCTCGCCCGCTGGTCGAACGCCTCCTGGCGGTCGGCCGGGCTGCCCGGGTTGGCCGGCCCGGTGCCCACCGGGGCGCAACCGGCGACCATGATCATCAGCGGCACGCCCAGCAGGGCGACTCGTCGACGCATAGCCGTTTGACGGGCCGGCGTCCCGACGGGTTCCGTCGATCGCGGTCGCCGCCCGACCGGACGGACCAGCCCGGTGCACAGGCGGGCAGACGACTGCGCGCCCCGGTCGGGTGACCGGGGCGCGCAGTCCAGGTGGTGGAGGTGCCGGGAATCGAACCCGGGTCCTTCGCCGCCTTGTCAGGGCTTCTCCGAGCGCAGCTCGCTATGCCTCTACTCGGCCCCTCCGATCACGCGAGCGAGTCGGTGTGACGGGCCCAGTCGCTGATTGATCTCGCCGCACGGACCCCGCGACCGGGTCCGGTTGGCCAGCCTTCTAGCTGATGCCGGCTGACTGGGTCGAAGGCGCTCCCAGGCCGACAGACTTGCTACTCGCCTCAGGCGGCGAGAGCGAAGTCAGCGCGATTGTTCTTGGCGCTTATTGGTTTCCGACGAACGATTCTCGAGACGACGTCGGCTTCCTCGGCTCGCTTCCCCTGCCGCAACGTACGAAGTCGAAACCAGTCACCCCCTCGACAGGCCGCCGGGTTCCGGCGGCTCCGACAAGCGTAACGCCTGCCGCAACCGGATTCATCCCTAGCCCGCGCCGATCGCCCGAGCTAGGGATGATACGGACAAATCAGTCTTGCATCCCCTTACCTCGCCGACCGACCGCCCGGGCGATCTCCCGGTCGGCGTCCCGCTTGGCGAGGTCCTGGCGCTTGTCGTACGCCTTCTTGCCCTTGGCCAGGCCGATCTCCACCTTGGCCCAGCCGTCGGAGAAGTAGACCTGCAGCGGCACCAGGGTCAGCCCGCTCTCCCGGAGCTTGCCGATCAACCGGTCGATCTCCAACCGCTTGAGCAGCAGCTTGCGGGTCCGCCGGGGCTCGTGGTTGGTCCAGGTGCCCTGGGAGTACTCCGGGATGTGCATGCTGTGCAGGTAGAGCTCGCCGTCGCGCTCCTGGGCGAACGCGTCGACCAGCGACGCCCGCCCGGCCCGCAGCGACTTCACCTCGGTGCCGGTCAGGGCCATGCCCGCCTCGTACGTGTCGAGGATGGCGTAGTCGTGACGCGCCTTCTTGTTGGAGGCGACGACCTTGCGCCCCTTCTCCCGTGGCATCGCCGCGCCACCCCCTTTCCGTTGCCGCCCTCCGCCCGGCGCGGCCGGTCGGAAAGCGGAGATCATGTTACCCGAACGACAAGGGCCCTCCCGCGCCGTTTATTCCGGCGGCGGGAGGGCCCCTGCCCGACGGACCAGGGCCTGTGTCGAAGTCCTCGGTCGAGCCGCCGAGGCGGAGTCCAGACGGCGGCCGGCGTCTGGGCCCGCCGCAGGCCGGCCAGGGACTTCGACGCAGGCCCTAGACCCGCAGGTAGAAACGGAGGGTGACCCAGGCGGTGACCGCGCTGATCAGGCCACCGACGGCGGCCATCACCGGGAAGGTCAGCAACACCTCGCCCCAGCTCACCGGCGCGAACAGCCCCTGTAGGGCGCTGAGCGCACCGTCGAACAGGAAGATCTTGAGGGCGATCAGGGCACCGAGGCCCAGGATCGAGCCGATCAGGCCGGCGACCACCGCCTCCAGCACGAACGGCGCCTGGATGAACCAGTTGGACGCACCGACCAGCTTCATGACCGCGACCTCACGCCGCTTGCTGTACGCGGCGACCTGGATGGTGTTGGCGACCAGCAGCAGGGCGGCGATGGCCATCGCGACGGCGGCGGCCAGCGCGATGTTCTGCCCGGCGGTGAAGAGGTTGAAGATCTTGTCGAGCACCTGGCTCTGGTCGACGACCTGGTCGACCCCCTCGACCGAGGCGTACTGGTCGGAGATGGTCTTGTACTCCTGCGGGTCGACCAGCTTGAGCCGGTACGACTCCGGCAGCTGGTCCGCCTTGACCGCGCTCAGCAGGTCGGGCGAGTCCCGGAACATCTCCTGGAAGCGCTGGAACGCCTCGTCCTTGTTGACGTAGGTGACCTGCGAGACCAGCGGGTCGGACTCCAACTGGGTGCCGATCGAGGCGCGCTGCTCCTCGGTGACATCACCGGTCAGGAAGATCGAGACCTCGATGTTCTCGAAGTACAACTGCTTCATGTCCGCGACCTTGGTGTAGATCAGGCCGCTGGCACCGAGCATGGTCAACGAGACCGCCAGCGTGATGATCATCGCGATGGTCATGGTCACGTTGCGCCACAGTCCGACCAGTACCTCGGACATGACGTATTTCATCCGCATCGGGATTTCCTCCGGCTCTCCGGCGTGAGGTGTTCGTCGTCAGATCGGGGTGCGGTGGATCGGCCTCGTCACCCGTAGACGCCGCGGGCCTGGTCGCGAACGATGCGGCCGCTCTCGATCTCAATGACCCGGCGGCGCATCTGGTTCACGATGTTGGAGTCGTGCGTGACCATCACGACGGTCGTGCCGGTGCGGTTGATCCGGTCCAGCAGGCGCATGATCTCGATGGACGTGTCCGGGTCCAGGTTTCCGGTCGGCTCGTCCGCCAGCAGGATCAGCGGGCGGTTCACGAACGCCCGCGCCACCGCCACGCGCTGCTGCTCACCACCGGAGAGCTCGTGTGGGTAGCGGTGCTCCTTGCCACCGAGGCCGACCAGTTCCAGCACCTCCGGCACGACCCGGCGGGCCACCGCCTTGGTCTTGCCGATCACCTCCAGCGCGAAGGCCACGTTCTCGTACGCGGTGCGGTTGGGCAGCAGCCGGAAGTCCTGGAAGACGCAGCCGATGGAGCGGCGGAAGTGCGGGCGCTTCCAGGACCGCATCGACGTGACATCCTTGCCGTTGACGACGACGCGCCCCTTGTTGGGGGTCACCTCGTGCAGCAGCATCTTGATGATCGTGGACTTGCCGGAGCCGGATGGACCGATGAAGAAGACGAACTCGCCCTTGTCGATCGACACGGACACGTTGTCGAGCGAAGGCCGCGACGCCTTCGGGTACGTCTTCGTCACTTGCTCAAGCTGAATCACGGGTGGTGAGTCTACGCGGTGTAACTGTCGTGCCAAGTCCCACGCCCCACCGTTGCGGGACAAGTCATCGAATCAGCACGTCACGTAGAGATCGACGAAGCGCTCCGCCAACGATCGGTCACGCGCTGTCGCCGGCGAGTTGCTGCTGCTTGCGCCACCGGATCCCCGCCTCGATGAAGGAGTCCAGCTCACCGTCGAAGACCGCGCTCGGGTTGCCGGTCTCCTGCTCGGTACGCAGATCCTTCACCATCTGATACGGGTGCAACACGTACGAGCGCATCTGGTCACCCCAGGAGCCCGCCGCGTCGGTCTTGAGGCCCTGAAGCTTGGCCTGCTCCTCCTGGCGCTTGCGCTCCAGCAGCCGGGCCTGCAGCACGCGCAACGCGGAGGCCTTGTTCTGTAGCTGCGACTTCTCGTTCTGGCAGGTCACCACGATGCCCGTCGGGATGTGGGTGATCCGCACCGCCGAGTCGGTGGTGTTGACGCTCTGCCCGCCCGGGCCCGAGGAGCGGTAGACGTCGATCCGCATCTCGTTCTCGGGGATGTCGATGTGGTCGGTCTGCTCGACCACCGGCAGCACCTCGACCCCGGCGAAGCTGGTCTGCCGCCGGCCCTGGTTGTCGAACGGGCTGATCCGCACCAGCCGGTGCGTGCCGGACTCCACGCTGAGCGTGCCGAAGGCGTACGGGACCTTGACCGTGAAGGTGGCCGACTTCAGGCCCGCCTCCTCGGCGTACGAGGTCTCGTAGACCTCGGTCGGGTATCCGTGCCGCTCGGCCCAGCGCAGGTACATCCGCAGCAGCATCTCGGCGAAGTCGGCCGCGTCCACGCCCCCGGCGCCCGCCCGGATGGCCACCAGCGCCTCCCGGGAGTCGTACTCGCCGGAGAGCAGGGTGCGGACCTCCATCTCCTGGATCGCCTTGCCGAGCCCGGCGATCTCCGTCTCGACCTCGGTGAGCACCCCCGAGTCGGACTCCGCCTCGGCCAGTTCCAGCAGTACGCGCGCGTCGTCCAGCCGCGACCGCAGGCTGCCGAGCTTGTCGATCTCGCCGTTGACGTACGACAGCTGCGAGGTCACCTGTTGGGCGCGGGCCTGGTCGTCCCAGAGATCCGGGGCGGATGCCTCCTGCTCCAGGCGGGCCTTGTCCGCGCGGAGGCGGTCGAGGTCGAGCACCGCCTCGATGTTGCGCAGGGTGGCGTCGAGGTCCTTGAGCTGTTCGGCGAAGTCGGCAGCGGTCACGACAGACAAGGGTACTGCTCGGACGAGGAGTGAGCTTGCGAGCCCCGCAGTCCGAGCCAAACCAACCCCGCTCGGACGAGGAGTGAGCTTGCGAGCCCCGCAGTCCGAGCCAAACCAACCCTGCTCGGACGAGGAGTGAGCTTGCGAGCCCCGCGGTCCCGCGCCGCAGCTGGCGGGGGCGGTCAGCCGGCGGGGGCGCTCTTGAGCCAGGACAGGGCGGCGCGATGGTACGCCACGGCGAACTCCAACGCGCTCGCGTCGTACGTGTCGCCTTCCTTCTTGGCGTTCTTGACCTGCTCGCGGACCCGGGCCAGCGCGTCCGTGTGGTACTCGTTGGCCGCGGCCTGGAGGTTCTTCAGCTGGCTCGGAGAGTGCAGTTCGCCGAAGGCGATGCGCAGGGCGATCGGGTTGCGGATGGTGTCCCGCCCCGGGTCCTCTGCCAGCCAGCGGGAGAATGTCCGTTTTCCGGCTGCCGTGATCGCGTACGGCTGACTCATCCGCGGCCCGGGCTTACCCAACCGGACGAAACCTCGCTCGGCCAGCACCGGCAACTCCCGGTAGACCTGGCTGCGGGTCATCGACCAGTACGGCGCCAGCCGGCGCTCGGCGGCGGCCATCAACTGGCCACCTGTCATGGGACCCTCATGGAGCAGCCCGAGCAGGGCCGCCGCCGTGGGGTTGACTCCGGATTCCGCCATGCCCCTCACGCTGCCACTTTGCCGGGCCGGCGTCCAGGATTTCACCGTTTCGCCACCCATTGGGGTTTCCTATGTGCACTGTCGGCGCGCGACGGTCCATCTGCGTCCGGTGTCAAGGAGGAGCCCCTCCTCTACCAGGCGTTACGAAGGGGCCCTTCCGTACCTCCTCAGTGCATGTGGGGGTAGGTGTGGTCGGTGGGCGGGACGAAGGTCTCCTTGATCGTCCGGGGCGACGTCCAGCGGACCAGGTTGTGCCAGGAGCCGGCCTTGTCGTTGGTACCGCTGGCCCGGGCGCCACCGAAGGGCTGCTGCCCGACCACTGCGCCGGTGGGCTTGTCGTTGATGTAGAAGTTGCCGGCCGCGTACCGCATCCGCTCGGCCACCGCGTCGACCACCCGGCGGTCGGTGGCGAAGATCGACCCGGTCAGCGCGTACGGGGCGATCGACTCGGCCTGGGCGACCACCTCGTCGAAGCGGGCGTCGTCGAAGACGTGCACGCCGAGGATCGGCCCGAAGTACTCGGTGGTGAACGTCTCGTGTGCCGGGTCGCCGCATTCGAAGATCGTCGGTCGGACGAACCAGCCGACCGAGTCGTCGGCGGTGCCACCGGCGATGGTCCGGCAGCTGTCGTCGGTGGAGATCAGCTCCAGCGCGGCGGTGTGCCGGGAGAACGCCTTGTCGTCGATCACCGCGCCGCCGAAGTTGCGGAAGTCGGTGACGTCGCCGTAGGCCAGCCCGTCGGCGGTGGCGGCCAGCCGGTCGCGCAGGCCGCCCTCCCAGAGCGACCGAGGGAGGTACGCCCGGGAGGCGGCGGAGCACTTCTGACCCTGGTACTCGAAGGCGCCGCGGATCAGGGCGGTGTGCAGCGCGTCGGCGTCGGCGCTGGAGTGGGCGACCACGAAGTCCTTGCCCCCGGTCTCCCCGACCAGCCTCGGGTAGCCGCGGTAGGTGGCGATGTTCTCCCCCACTGTGCGCCAGAGGTGCTGGAAGACCTTGGTGGACCCGGTGAAGTGGATGCCGGCCAGGTCGGGGTCGGCCAGCACCACATCGGAGACCTCCTCACCCCGGCCGGTGACCATGTTGATCACGCCGGGCGGCAGGCCGGCCGCCTCGAAGAGCCGCATGGTGAAGTGGGCCGCGAACTGCTGGGTCGGCCCCGGCTTCCAGACCACCGTGTTGCCGAGCAGGGCCGGCGCCGAGGGCAGGTTACCGGCGATCGCGGTGAAGTTGAACGGCGTGACCGCGTAGACGAAGCCCTCCAGCGGCCGGTGGTCGAACCGGTTCCACACCCCGGCCGACGACATCGGCTGCTCGGCAAGCAGCCTGCGGGCGAAGTGCACGTTGAACCGGAGGAAGTCGATGAACTCGCAGGCCGAGTCGATCTCCGCCTGCACGACGGTCTTCGACTGGCCGAGCATGGTGGCCGCGTTGAGGGTGTCCCGCCACGGGCCGGAGAGCAGCTCGGCGGCGCGCAGGAAGATCGCCGCCCGCTCCTCGAAGGGCAGCGCCCGCCATCCCGGCGCGGCGTCCTTGGCCGCCTTGACGGCGGCCCGCGCGTCGTCGTGGGTGGCGTGCCCGGTGACCCCGAGCACGTGAGCGCGCCGGTGCGGCTGCACCACCTGGATCGGCTCGCCGCCGGCCATCCGCTGCTCGCCCGCGATGGTCATCGGCAGGTCGATCCGCTCGGCGGCCAGCTCGGTCAGCCGCCGCTGGAGCCGTTCGGCGTCGGTGCTGCCCGGCTCGTAGGTGCGCACCGGCTCGTTCTGCGGCTCGGGTACGGAGAACACGGCGTCCATCAGGGCTCCTGGCGATCTCGACGGCGGTGGCGAAACCGGCCCCGGGTGGCGGGACCTCGGCCAATCTTCCCACGCCCGCCGCCACACGATCACGCCCCGGCCACCCATAGACCACCGATCAGGAGGCCGACGACGAACTTCGACACGGATTCTTACCCGAAGGAGGCAGATGACCGAAGGAAAGCAGGCGCTGCGAGGTTCTAATGATCAGCCGCCCTCGACGCGTACGCTGGGTTGCCGGTGATGGTCCGGCCCGGTCGGGCCCGGCGGCGAAGGGACAACGATGACCAACGAGCCCGGCGGGTCCACCGCCGCGCAGCCCGACCACGCCGAGACCGTCGACCCGGCCACCGGCGGGCCCACCGACACCGGGCGTCCGGCACCCGTACCGGCCGCACCGGCCCTGGCGTTGCTGGCGACGGGCTGGCTCGCGGCGATGCTCTGGTCGACCCGGGAGGCGATCGGCTCGGCGACCGCCGGCGTCACCGCGGTCAGCCTCTCGGCCTTCGCGCTGCCCGGCGTGATCTCGGCCGCGCTGGTGGCCGGCGCGGCGGTGGGGCTGGCCGCCGGCACGGCGGTCATCCGCCGGGCCGACCGGGTGACCCTGCGATTCGCGGTGGCGCTCGGCGCCGGTCTGCTGGTCGGGCTCCTCGCCGCGCTCGCCATCGATCTCAGCTACGCCGGCGACATCACGACCCGCACGATCGCCGGCACCACCGCCGCCGCGGCCGTCATCGGCGGGGCGCTCGCGGGTGCCCGCAACGGTGCGGCGGTCGGGGCCGTGGCCTCCTCGGCGCTGGGCACGCTGATCTTCGTGGTGGTCTTCAGTGTGGCGCGGGATCCGCTGTTCCAGCTCTTCGGCGCCGGCGACAGCCAGCAGTCGCTGGTCACCGCGGCCAGCTGGGTCTCCCGAACCGAGTCCGTGCTGGCCGGGCTCATCGCCGGCGGCCTGGCCTTCGGCTACCTCACCTGGGCCCGGCGACGGGCCGTGCGCGGTGGCACGTGGTCGGGGCCGAACTGGCCGGCGTACCTGGTCGCCGGTGCGGGGCCGGGGCTCCTCCTGCTGCTCACCGAGGTGATCATCCGGATCGGTGGGCGCTCGCTGATCGACCTGGCCGCCGCGCTCAGCGAGGCGGACGCGGTCGCACAGACCTCGCTCGGCACCTCGCGGGTGGACAACGCCATCTGGGTACTGTTCGTCGGCGCGCTGACCGCCCTGGTCAGCTTCGGCCGCACGCTCGGCTCGCCGCCCGACGACGAGACACCCGCCGACGAGACACCCGGCAACGAGACGGCCGACGACGAGACGGCCGGCACGGACGGCGCCCGGACCGGGGAGGCGGGCGACCGCGCCGCCGGCCGCTGACCCGGGCCGGCGGGGCGGCCCTGAGCGGAGACCGCGCCGGTCAGTCCTCGGCGGAGGCGGCGCGCAGCAACGACTCCAGTTCGCTGGCGTCGTACCACTCCAGTTCGTGGTCCTCGGCCCCGTCGACGGTGAACTGCGCGTCGGGGTCGCCGGCCAGCGCCTCCAACACCACCTGCGCGGCGGCGGCGATGTCGGCCGCGGCGTCCGCGCCGTCGACGTGGATGGCCGCCACGGCGGAGACCGGCACCGGGGCACGCAACTCGACCACGCTGGATCCCAGCTCCCCGTCGCCCCGGCCGATCGTGGCCGGGGGCAGGTCCGCCGAGACGACCACCCGTCGGCGCGGCGCGGCCGGGTCGTGGCGGATCAGCTGGAGGGCGTCCTGGGCGGCGCGGGTGAAGGCGACGTACTCCAGTTCCTCCTCGTCGCCCTCCGCATACCACTCGCGCAGCGTCGGCGTCACGGCATGCGCCTGCGGCACGGCGAGGCCGTGCTCGGGCAACCCGGCCAGCATCGGCACGGTCGCCGGCACGTAGACCCGGACAAGCTCGTCGGTCACCGGTGGTCTCCCCCGCTCTGCTCCCTCGCCGGCGATGCCGCCGGCCCGGCGGACGGCCACGCCGTACGCCCTGACCGTCATACACCTCGCACCGCCCCGGTGGAAGTTCCGGGGCGAGCCGGACTGTTCGTGGCGGCCGGCGGGCCAGGGGACCGGTTGGCCCAGATCCTGCTGTCGATGGCAAACTGAGGCGAACGACGCCAACCCGGGGAGTTTCGGTGGAGCCCAGGTTCCTGCTCCTGTCCGACGTGGCCACCGAGCTGAACGTGTCCGACTCGCAGGTCTACCACATGGTACGCAGCGGCGAACTGCCCGCGATCAAGATCGGCGGCCGGGGTCAGTGGCGCGTGGAGCGGGCCCGCCTGGAGGAGTACATCCAGCACAAGTACGCGGAGACCGCCGAGTGGGTACGCGGTAACCCGCTGACCGAGCGCGACCCCGAGTAGCCGCACGATATCGGTCAGGCATTGACCATCGCCTTACCCATGCCCGAGAATCGAGGTTGTCGGAAGCAAACGAAGGCAAACGCAACGAGTTGCGGTTGAGCTAGGGGGCAGCACGATGACCGACCTCCAGCGACCCGGGCCGGCGCGACCGCCCGTGCGGTTGCGCCCCGCGCCCGCCCTCGACCCGCCCTTCCTCGACGAGGCAGCCGCCGGCTGGCGGCCGGCCGACGGTCAACTCGCGCTCGACCTCTTCGCCGCCGACCGGCAGTGGCCCACCGGCCGTGAGCCGGACCGGCCGCCCACCCGGTGGGGCGCCCCCCGCTCCGGTCTCCGGTCGGTCGCACCGGGCACACCGACATCGCACGACTCCGGCCCGCGAACCCGACCCGCCCCGGCCAGGCCGGACCCGAAAGTGGCCCGGCACCTGCCGCCCGGGGCACTGGCCACCGCCACCCCGGCGGCGAATCGGGTCGCCCACCGGTTCGTCGCCACCTGCCTGGAGGTGCTCAACGGCTTCCGGCCGCCGGTGCAGTTACGGCGCCAGCTCGACCCGGCCCGGGCCGCACAGCTGCTGCCCGAGCTGGCCCGCGCCACCGCCCGCGGAGCACCGGCGCGGCGCCGCTCGACCCGTGCCGGCCTCCGGCTGCGTCAACTGCGCGTCTGCCAGCCCCGGCCGGCCGCCATCGAGGCCGCCGCGGTGCTCACCGGCGCCGCCGGACGCAGCTGGGCGATGGCGTTGCGCCTGGAGCACCGGCGGGGCAACTGGCTCTGCACCGACCTGCGCGTCCTCTGACCCGCCTCGCCAGTCCTGTCGCCGGCCGCTCTCAAGCCGTGCTCGCCCCGGGCGAGCCGCGGCCCGGGCTGCGGTCCGCCAAGGCCCCGACTCTCACCGATGCGGTGCGTTGTCAGTTGGCCGACGGGCCGCCGGGGGCGCCGTGGCAGCGCTTGTACTTGCGGCCCGAGCCGCAGGGGCACGGCGCGTTGCGCGACGGACCGTTGCTGGCGGTCGCCTGCCCCGGTGCCGGCTGGCGGGCCGCGCCGACCGGAGCCGCGGGGCCACGCAGACCGGAGCTCGGGCGCTGCGGCGCGGCCGGGGCCGTCCGCCCCGGTGCCGCCGGGGTGCCCGGGTCCGGGCGACCGATGCCGAGCGCGGGAGCCCGCTGCTCCTCACGCTGCACCGCGACCCCACCGGCACCGGCCTCGCCGTCGATGGTCGGCGCGGAATACTGCAACCCCTGCTGCTGCGGCGCGCGGCCCAGACCCTTGGCCCGGATCTCCACCGGCTTGTCCAGCAGCTGGACCTCCTCGGCCTCCGGCTCCGGCTCGTTGACCTGCACCTCGAGGTTGTAGAGGAAGCCGACCGTCTCCTCCTTGATGCCCTCCATCATGGTGGTGAACATGGCGAAGCCCTCGCGCTGGTATTCCACCACCGGGTCGCGCTGGGCGTACGCCCGCAGCGAGATGCCCTCCTGGAGGTAGTCCATCTCGTAGAGGTGCTCGCGCCACTTCCGGTCGATGACCTGGAGCAGCACCATGCGCTCCAGCTGCCGGGTGCCCTCGGTGCCGAGCTGCTCCTCGCGCCGGTCGTACGCGGCGTGCGCGTCCTCCTTGAGCCGGGCGACCAGAAAGTCGGCGTCGATGCTGGCCCGCGACCCGCCGGCCTCCTCCTCCAGCTCCTCGACGGTGACGCCCACCGGGTAGAGCTGCTTGAGGTTGGACCAGAGCTGCTCGAGATCCCAGTCCTCCGCGTAGCCCTCGGAGGTGGCCCCCCGCACGTACGCCTCGACGGTGTCGTCGATCATGTTGCGGACCTGGTCGGAGAGATCCTCGCCGTTGAGTACGCGCAGCCGCTCGGCGTAGATCACCTGGCGCTGCTTGTTCATGACCTCGTCGTACTTGAGGACGTTCTTGCGGATCTCGGCGTTCTGCCCCTCGATCTGGGCCTGCGCGCCCTTGATCTGCCGGGTGACCATCTTCGACTCGATGGGCACGTCCTCCGGGATGTTGAAGCGGTCCATGACCGCCTCCACCGCGCCGGAGCGGAACCGCTTCATCAGGTCGTCCTGCAGCGACAGGTAGAACCGCGACTCGCCCGGGTCGCCCTGCCGGCCGGACCGGCCGCGCAGCTGGTTGTCGATCCGCCGGGACTCGTGCCGCTCGGTGCCCAGCACGTAGAGCCCGCCGGCGGCGGCGACCTCCTCCGCCTCGGCGTCACAGGCCTGCTTCCACGTCGGCAGGACCTCTTCGAGGGCCTTCTCGTACTCCTCGGCGTTCTCCAGCGGGTCGAGCCCACGCTGGTGCAGCTCGCTGGCGGCGAGGAACTCCGGGTTGCCGCCGAGCAGGATGTCGGTGCCTCGGCCGGCCATGTTGGTGGCCACCGTGACCGCGCCCCTGCGACCGGCCTGGGCGACGATCTCCGCCTCCCGGGCGTGGAACTTCGCGTTCAGCACCGAGTGCGGGATGCCCCGGCGGCGCAGCAGCTGGGACAGGATCTCGGAGTTCTCCACCGAGACCGTGCCGACCAGCACCGGCTGCCCGGCCTGGTGCCGCTCGGCGATGTCCTCGACGACGGCGTTGAACTTGGCCTTCTCGGTCTTGTAGATGACGTCGGCCCGATCCTCCCGGACCATCGGCCGGTGCGTCGGGATGGTCACCACGCCGACCTTGTAGACCTTGTTGAACTCGCCCGCCTCGGTCTGGGCGGTACCGGTCATGCCGGAGAGCTTGTCGTAGAGGCGGAAGTAGTTCTGCAGGGTGATGGTGGCCAGGGTCTGGTTCTCCTGCTTGATCTCCACCCCCTCCTTGGCCTCGATCGCCTGGTGCATGCCCTCGTTGTAGCGGCGGCCGTGCAGGATGCGGCCGGTGAACTCGTCGACGATCAGGACCTCGCCGTCGCTGACGATGTAGTCCTTGTCGCGCTTGTAGAGCTCCTTCGCCTTGATCGCGTTGTTCAGGTAGCCGACCAGAGGAGTGTTCACCGACTCGTAGAGGTTGTCGATGCCGAGCCGGTCCTCGACCTTGGCCACGCCGCGCTCGGTGACCGCGATGGTGCGCTTGGAGAAGTCGACCTCGTAGTCGCCCTCGCCGTCCTTGCCCACCTGTAGGCGGGCCACCACGGCGGCGAACTCGCCGTACCAGCGGGCGGAGTGCTCGGCCGGACCGGAGATGATCAGCGGGGTGCGGGCCTCGTCGATCAGGATGGAGTCGACCTCGTCGACCACGGCGAAGTTGTGGCCGCGCTGGACCAGTTCCTCCTTCGACCAGGCCATGTTGTCGCGCAGGTAGTCGAAGCCGAACTCGTTGTTCGTGCCGTAGGTGATGTCGCACTCGTACGCCGCGCGGTGCTCGGCGGCCGGCCGGTTGGGCAGCACCACGCCGACGGTCAGCCCGAGGAACTCGTGCACCCGACCCATCCAGGCGGCGTCACGCTGGGCCAGATAGTCGTTGACGGTGATCACGTGCACGCCCTTGGCGGACAGCGCGTTGAGGTAGACCGGCATGACCGAGGTCAGGGTCTTACCCTCACCGGTCTTCATCTCGGCGATGTTGCCGAAGTGCAGCGCCGCGCCACCCATCACCTGCACGTCGTACGGCCGCTGGCCGAGCACCCGGGCCGCCGCCTCGCGGCAGACCGCGAACGCCTCGGGCAGGAGGTCGTCCAGGGTCTCGCCCTCGGCGAGCCGTTCCCTGAACTGCTCGGTCATGTCGCGCAGCTCGTCGTCGGTGAGGTTGACGTAGTCGTCCTCGATCGAGTTGACGGCGGCGGCGATCGCCTTGAGGCGGCGCACCATGCGCCCCTCGCCCGCGCGGAGGACCTTTTCCAGAATCGACACGGATCAACGCTCCCCTAGACAGTCTCGAACCATCGTAGGCGCTCCATCGCGTCGATGGTCACTGGTGGCGGCGGTCGGCTACGGCGAAACCGACATATCACGCCCAGGTCCCGCCCGTGTCCCCGGTTATCCGGTTACGCCGTGGGCGAACGATCCGGCACTATGACCGGGATGGAGCCCGTGGAGATCACCGAGGACGGCCTGGTGCTGCGGCCGTGGCGCCCCGCCGACGCCGACACCGTGCACCGCGCCTTCCAGGACCCGGACATCCAGCGCGGGACCGCCGTACCCCGCCCGTTCCTGCCCGAACACGCACAGAAGTTCGTTGCCGCCCGGACCCGCCAGTGGGAACTCGACACCGGCGCGCCCTTCGCGGTCTGTGCGGCCACCACCGGCGAGTTGCTCGGCGGCTGCGGGCTCAACGCGATCGACCGCAACCACGAACTCAGCGAGGTCGGCTACTGGACCGCACCGTGGGCACGCGGTCAGGGCGTCGCCGTGCGCGCCGTCCGGGCGCTGTCCCGCTGGTCCTTCGACGAGTTGAAGCTGCGCCGGCTGCTCTGGGGTGCCCGGGTGGGCAACCACGCCTCCCGGCTGGTGGCGCTGCGCGCCGGGTTCCGGATCGAGGGCAGACTGCGCGCCGCCGACCCGGCGTACGGCACCCACGAGTGGTTCGGCTCGCTGCTCCCCGGCGACGTACCTGCTCCCGGCGAGGTCGGTCCGGCGGGTCCGGGCACGCTGGAAGCCCGTCGGGCGGCCGTCTTCGGCCGGCCGCAGCCCACCCTGTTCGCCACCGCCAGCGCACACGAGCTGGGTCTGCGCCCGATGGAGGAGCGCGACCTCGACGACATCGTCGACACCTGCCGCGACCCCGAGACGCTGCGCTGGACGACGGTCCCGGAGGGCTACGAGCGCACGGACGCCGAGGATTTCCTGTCCTTCGTCCGGGGCACCTGGGCCGCCGGCAGCAGCGCCTGCTTCGTCATCACCGACGCCGCCGACCGGTACGCCGGCTCGATCGACCTGCGGCTGTCGGCCACCGACCCGCTGGTGGCCGACGTCGGCTTCGTCACCGCACCATCCGCCCGGGGCCGGGGCTACCAGCCGGCGGCACTGGCCGCGGTCTGTGCCTGGGGCTTCACGACGCTCGGGCTGGCCCGGATCGAATGGCAGGCCCAGGTGGGCAACGTCGCCTCCCGGCGGGTCGCCGAGAAGGCCGGCTTCACCCTGGAGGGCACGCTCCGTCAGGCGCTGCACCACCGTGGCGTCCGGGTGGACGCCTGGATCGGCGCGCTGCTCGCACGGGATCTGACGTGAGCCAGCCGAGGCAGCCACCGGCCATCGAGGCGTACGGGGTGCGGCTGCGTCCGTTCCGCCTGGGCGACGTCGGCGACATCGCCGCCGGCTGCGCCGACCCGCTCACCCAGCGGTTCATCGACAGCCTGCCCAGCCCGTACACCGAGGCCGACGCCCGGTGGTGGGTCACCGAGGGCGCCCCCGCCGCCGTTGCCGGTGGCGGGGCCGCCTACGCCATCGCGGACCCGGCCACCGACCGGCTGCTCGGCACCGTCGGGCTGAGCCACCCGGTGCCGCAGCGCGGCCAGGCGGAGATCGGCTACTGGGTCGCACCATGGGCGCGTGGTCGGGGGGTGGCCACCGCCGCCACCCGGTCCCTGGCCGCGCACGCCTTCGCCACCGGCACCGCCCGGCTGGAACTGCTCACCCACGTCGAGAACGCGGCCAGCCAGCGGGTCGCGCTGGCCACCGGGTTCCGGCCCGAGGGGGTACGCCGCGCCGCCGCGCCGCTACGGGACGGTGGCCGGCGGGACCTGACGGTGTGGGTACGACTCGTCGACGACCCGCCCGGCCCGTCGACGCGCCCGCTGCCGGATCTGCCCGGCGGCCGACTCACCGACGGCGTGATCATGCTGCGCCGCCTCGGCCCCGAGGACGGTGACGAGACGTACCGCCTGCACATCGACCCGGAGGTGGTGCAGAGCCGGGTACCCCCGGTGCCGGCCGCCCGCGACGAGGTCGACCGGCGCTGCCGCGCCGCGGAGGGTCAGTGGCTGGTCGGCACCGCCGCGGCCATGACCGTCCTCGACGCGGCGTCCGGGGACTTCGTCGGC
Organism: Micromonospora sp. WMMD1082; assembly: GCF_029626175.1. Classification (NCBI taxonomy): domain Bacteria; kingdom Bacillati; phylum Actinomycetota; class Actinomycetes; order Micromonosporales; family Micromonosporaceae; genus Micromonospora; species Micromonospora sp. WMMD1082. Next base: position 961,813 of record NZ_JARUBM010000002.1, read on the forward strand.
AACTGCACCCTGATCTACGACCAGCCCGCCACCGGCCAGGCGATGCTCGGCTACAGCCTGCTGCCGCGGTGGCGGGGGCGGGGGTACGCCACCCGCACCGTGACGCTGCTCGCCCGGTGGGGGTTCGACCACGTCGGCCTGTCCCGGTTGTGGGCCGGCACCCTGCCGGAGAACGTCGCCTCCCAGCGGGTGCTCCAGAAGGCCGGATTCCGCAGGGAAGGGCTGCTGCGTGGGCGGCTGCCCGGCGCGGCCGGAACCCGGGCCGACTCGACGGTCTACGGCCTGCTGCCCAAGGACCTGGCGGGCTGACCGGCCGCAGCGCTCCGCCGGCTCACGCGGGCCGGCCCGCCGGCCCGGGTCGAGGCACTCGACCCGGGCCGGCGTCACCGGTCAGATGTCCAGCGAGATGATCCCGTAGTCGTAGGCGTGCCGCCGGTAGACCACACTCGGCCGGCCGGACTCCTTGTCCTGGAACAGGTAGAAGTCGTGGCCCACGAGTTCCATCTGGAAAAGGGCGTCGTCGATGGTCATCGGCTCGGCCGGATGCACCTTCTCCCGCGCGATGTGCCACGGCTGGTCGTCCGCGTACTCATCCTCGGGCCGCTCGGCCACCGCGGTGGCGGTGCCGTTCTCCGCGGGCGCGGCCAGCGCGGGCAGATCGGTCACCGGCAGGCCGGCGGTGGCGGCGGCGACCGACAGCGGCGCGTGCCGGCCCCGGTGGACCCGGCGCCGGTCGGCGGCGCGGCGGAGCCGGGCGTCGAGCTTGGCGATCGCCGCGTCCAGGGCGCTGTAGAAGTCGTCCGTGCAGGCCTCGGCCCGGATCACCGGGCCACGGGAGAAGCAGGTTATCTCCACCCGCTGGCAGTGATCGGCCTGGCGCGGATTGCGCTCGTGGAACAGTTCGACATCGACACGGATTAGCTTGTGGTCGTAGCGTTCGATCTTTGCGAGTTTGTCTGCTACGTGCACCCGGTAATGGTCCGGCACTTCGACGTTGCGGCCCTTGACCACGATGTCCACGTGACCTCCCTTGTTCGGACGGTCTTCGATCCGAGAACTCCGGTCGCGCCCGGGGATGGCCCCTTTTCGGCGTCGACCGGTCGATACGGCTACGCCTCCTCTCACCGTCGAGGGTGGGTGGGATGGCCTTCCTACCCCCGACAGCCAAACGCTAACTCCTGTTAGCCCGGCAGTCACCCCCGGTTGCCAAGACCACCCGTGAATTTCCACACCTCATACACGATGGGGTGAAACGGAAACACGATCGGTCACCGCCGGTGCCTTTTCTCCGTCGCGGCGAGCACCGCCGCCGCCGACGGCGCCAGCCCGTGCGCGGTCAACGCGCGACTCACCGCCGCGACGGTGGCCCCGGTGGTGACGATGTCGTCCAGCAGCACCACGCGCGATCCTCGGGGCGCCGGTCGGGTGCCCGGCCGGACCTGGAACGCGGCCGTGGCTGCCGCCGCCCGACCGGCGCTGTCCAGCGTGACCGAGTCCGGCCGGGGCGACGCGCGCACCGGCCGGTGCACCCGTACCGGCCAGCCCGCCGCCCGCAGCCGGCGCGCGCAGTGCCGGGCCAGCCGGCCGAGGTGGTCGCCGTAGCGGGCCCGGGCCGCCGCCGGGGTGTCCGGCACCGGTACCAGCAGCACCGGGTGCGCCGGGCCGACCGCCGCCGCGACGACCTCGGCGAGCAGGATGCCGAGCGGCCGGGCCAGGGCGTGCCGGCCGTGCTCCTTGTACGCCAGCAGCGTCTCCCGTAGCGGTCCGCCGTACGCACCGAGGGCGTGGCAGGGCGGCAGGTCCGGAGGGGCCGGATCGGGCCGCACGGGACCGGGGCGCAGCGACCGCAGCGCGGTCACGCAGTCCGGGCAGACGCCGTGTCGCAGCCCCGGTCGGCGGTCCCGGCAGCCGGCGCACTCGGTGGGCAGCACCAGGTCGGCCAGGTCCGCCCAGAGCCCGCCCACCATGGCGACCTCAGTAGAGGAAGACGGGTGCGGTGGGGTTGCCCGGGCGCAGCCCCGCCGCCGGCGGGGTCACGTCCTGGACCTGGTCACGATTGATCCGCTCGACCGGGTTGCTGTAGGCGACCCCGTTGGCCTCGTACATGAACGACCCGGCCAGCGGGGAGAGCGCCGGGGTGGTGGGGTACGCGGCCAGGTGGTTGACCTGGGTGCCGGTGTCCTCCCGCAGCGGGGTCTCCAGGGCGCCGTCCACGCTGACGTCGTAGATCGCCGGACGGCCGACCGAGCCGGCGACCAGCAGCCGATTCTCCGCCCACCAGTCCACCGCCGTCACGTCGGTCAGCGAGCTGACCAGCCGCCGGGCCGGGCCCAGCGTGGGCAGGCCACCGCTCCAGTTGATCGCGGCGACGTACAGCGCACCGTCGACGACCAGCGCGACCCGGTGCCCGTCCAGCGCCGCCGCCACCGCGGTGACCTGGCCGGGCAGACCGAGCTGGACCTGCCTGGTCGCCGCCCGGTCGTCGAACCGGTGCAGCCGGCCGTCGGCGACCACCAGGCCCGCCGGCCGGCTGCCGTCGCTGCGGATCCAGACCGGGCGACCCATCTCGGTGTACGCGGTGGACCCGGTGTCGAGGCTCTCCACCACGCCCCTGCCCCGGCCGACGGCCAGCCGCTGCCGCCCGTCCTCCCCCGCCACCACCACGGCGGCCAGGACGTCCTCGTCGGCGCGCCGCAGTGCCGCGGAGACGATGTCACGGTTCGCCTCGGGCGCCACCGGCACCGCGCCGGCCGGTTCACCGGACACGGTCAGCGCGTGGATCGCCCCGTCGTAGACGCAGTATCGCCGGGCGTTGACGTCGATCCGGTAGAGCGAGTTCAGCCTGCGCCGCTCACCGAGATCGACCACCTTGCGGGACTGGTTGAGGATCTTGATTTCGAGGGTGCCGTCCAACTCCGGCAGGGACAGCGCCAACTGGGTGCCGAGCTGCTCCAGCCGCATCTCGTCGGCGCCGGGCATGTCGAGGTTGACCTCCCAGCGGCCGTCCGACCCGGTGGCGTTGTTGATCATCTCGGTGCGGTCCGGTAGGCCGGAGACACCGACCCGCAGCCACTCCGAGGGACCGGCGGTCAACCACCGGACCACCTCGCTCACCCGGCGCTCCGCCGGCACCGCGGAGGAGAGGTACCGCTGGTCGGGTACGAGTCGGGTGCGGTCGGAGTTCCAGAAGTAGATCGGCTCCGCCTCGTAGTAGCGGCGCAGCGCGTCATCGCTCAGCAGCAACAGGTTCGGCGGGTTGCTCACGTAGAAACCGGCGTCGTCCTCGCCCGCCGGGCCGGCGTTGACCAGCCGGAACTCGTACGTCGACTCGGTCGCCAGCGGGGGCACCAGCATGCCGTTGGCCCGCAGCAGGCCGACCTGCTGCACGCTGATGGTGACCTTCATGCTGTCGACGTCCGGTTCGATCAGCGGGTTTTCGGTGAGCCGCACCACCGACAGCGCCACCTCGCTGCCCTGCTTCACCTGCAACCCGCCCCGTTCGGGGGTCGCGATGAACCGCTTGACCCGCTCGTACGCCCGATCCGGCTCACCGGCCGCCGCCGCCAGGAAGTTCCGCACGAAGGCGTCGGCGTCGCTACCGCTGGCCTCCCGCGTCGGCGGCTCGTTGCCCCGCCCCAGCGACCAGTTCGTCTCCGCGGCCGGCCCCCGCTGCTCGATCTGCACCTCGGTGCGGTCCGGAATGCCGCAGCCGGCGGACACGGCCATCACCAGCGCACCGCCGAGCACGCCGGTCAGCAGCCGTCGCCTCACGAGCCCACCTCCGCGCGCCGCTGCCCGGAGGCGGGCCCCGGGCCGATCGCGAGCGCGCCGTCCGGACCGGGGGCGATGGCCAGCAGGCCGCCGGCGGGCGCACCGCCGAACGGCAGCGTGGCGTCCGCCGGCACCAGCCGCAGCGGCGAGGTGGTCAGCCGGTCACCGGCGCGTGCCGGCAGGGTGAGCCGGAACTGCGCGCCCTGCCCCGGTGCCCCCCACGCCTCCAGCCAGCCGCCGTGCAGCCGCGCGTCCTCCACGCTGATCGACAGCCCCAACCCGGTCCCGCCGGTCTGCCGGGCCCGGGACGGGTCGGCCCGCCAGAACCGGTTGAACACCAGCTTCTCCTCGCCCGGCTTGAGCCCGACGCCGTGGTCGCGGACGGTCAGCGCGACGGCGGTCTCGTCCATCCCGAGCGTGATCCGCACCGGCCGACCCTCGCCGTGCTCGACGGCGTTGCCGACCAGGTTGCGCAGCACCCGCTCGACCCGCCGGGGGTCGATCTCGGCGATCACCGGGGCGGTCGGTACGTCCCACTCGATGGCCACCCCCACCCGCTCGGCAAGGCCGGAGAGCCGGTCCACCACCCGCTGGACGACCGGCACCAGGTCGGTCGGCTCGGCGTCGAGCACCGCGAACCCCGCGTCGAACCGGCTGATCTCCAACAGGTCGGTGAGCAGCTCCTCGAACCGGTCCAGCTCGGCCTGGAGGAGTTCGGCGCTGCGCGCCACCGCGGGGTCGAACCCGTCGCGCTCGGCGAAGATCAGATCGGCGGCCATCCGTACCGTGGTCAGTGGTGTACGCAGCTCGTGCGAGACGTCCGAGGTGAACCGGCGCTGCAGCCGCGACATCTCCTCCAGCCGCAGGATCTGCCGTTGCAGGTTGGTCGCCATCTGGTTGAACGACGCGGCGAGCAGGGCCAGGTCGTCCTCGCCGTTGACGGCCATCCGCTGGTCGAGCAGGCCGGCCGAGAGCCGCTGGGCGGTGCGGGCGGCGACCCGCACCGGAAGCACCACCAGCCGGGTCACCAGGGCCGCGAGCAGGCCGAGCAGCAGCACCAGGGCGACGCCGGTGGCCACGACCGTGGCCCGTGCCTGGCCCGCCGTGGCGTCCTGCAGGGTCAGGGGTACGAAGTAGTAGAGCTCCACCTGCCCGAACCCGGTCGGCACCGGCGAGCCGTAGACGAGGTACTTCTTCTCGGTGTCGCCGGTGAGCCGGCCGGTGCGGATCTGGTTGGCGACGTTGCCGCCGGCCACCGCGGCCCGCAGCTCGGGGCTGATCAGCGGCCGGACGTTCACCGCGGGCGAGGTGCGCGGCTCGATCACGCCGGGCCAGTTCTCCGCGGTGAGCGCCACCACCACCCCGCTGTTCTGCTGGGGGTCGCCGCCGGCCAGGTAGTTGACCGTGCCGTCGATGGTCTCCTGGAGCTGGGCCTCCTGCGGCTGGCTGTAGAGGCTGAACTGCTTCGACGCGTACTCCGCGCCGCTGAGCAGCCGCAGTTGGACGTCGGTCTTGGCGTTGTCCAGCAGGATGCTCGTGATCTTGTCCGCGATGAGGTAGGCGAACCCGCCGACCAGCAGGCTGGACGTCACCAGCGTGATGGTCACCACACGCACCTGCAGCGAGCGCCGCCAGGTCTGGTGCAGCCCCGCCAGCAACCGGGCCACCCGACCGCTCACGCCATGCCACAGCTCCCGCGCGGCACCACGCCGGCGGGACGTCGGGTCGAGATCCGGAATCGGGGAGCTGGTCACAGTGCGACCAGGCTATCCGGTACCCGCCTTGTAGCCCACGCCGCGAACGGTGAGGATGATTTCCGGTCGCTCCGGATCTGGCTCGATCTTGGCGCGCAGTCGCTGCACGTGCACGTTGACCAGCCGGGTGTCCGCCGCGTGCCGGTACCCCCAGACCTGCTCCAGCAGCACCTCCCGGGTGAAGACCTGACGCGGCTTGCGGGCCAGCGCGACCAGCAGGTCGAACTCCAGCGGCGTCAGCTTCACCTCCTCGCCGTTGCGGCTGACCGTGTGCGCCGGCACGTCGATGGCGATCTGGTTGCCGGGCGGGCCGATGGTGAGCAGCTCCGGCGCCGCGTCCTCGCCCCGGCGCAGCCGGGCCCGCATCCGGGCCACCAGCTCCTTGGGCTTGAACGGCTTCACCACGTAGTCGTCGGCCCCCGACTCCAGACCGAGCACCACGTCGACGGTGTCGCTCTTGGCCGTCAACATCACGATCGGCACCCCGGACTCGGTCCGGATCGCCCGCGCCACGTCTATACCGCTCATTCCGGGCAGCATCAGGTCGAGCAGGACGATGTCGGGCCGGTTCTCGCGGAACGCGGCCAAAGCCCGTTCCCCGTCCGCCACGAAGGAGGGCATGAAGCCCTCGCTGCGCAGCACGATGCCGAGCATCTCGGCGAGCGCGGGGTCGTCGTCGACCACCAGTACCCGGGCTCTCATGGGGTTAATGTTTCCATCCCGTCAGTTCGTTGGGCTCGGCGTCACCCGGCACGCTACTGCCGCCAGGTGGGCCGTGCCCAGCACCGGCCGGTTGCATCGCCCGCGCGAGCCACCCCAGGGGGCAGGGCTGCACCCGGGCGGACCGCGCGTGTCAACATGATCCCCGGGTGCGTCGCAGCGCGCCACCGTCACCGCCCCCCAGGAGTACGCGTGCCCGAAACAGGCCCGATCGTCGTACTCCCCGGTCGCCCGCTCACCGTCGGCGAACTGCTCGACTCCGCAGTGCTGCTGCTCCGTACCCGCGCATCCGTCCTGCTCACCCTCTCCGCCGCCCTGGCCGTCGGCGAGCAACTCCTCCTGCTGCCGCTGCGCACCGCCGCGGGCGCCACCGCCCCGCTGTGGTGGGCACCCGGCATGAGCGGGCTCGGCTTCTTCTGGTTCCTGCTCGCCGTCGGCGCCGCCACCGAAGCGATGATCATCCTGTTGCTCGGCAACCCGGCCGCCCGCGCCGCCGGCGGCGCGCTGCTCGGCCACCGGGTCACCGCCGGCGAACTGCTGCGCCCCGGTGGTGCCCGGTGGGGCGCCACCGCCCTGCTCGGCGCGATGGTCGGCGCCGTCATGCTGCTCGTGTCCCTGCTCGGGCCGGGCTGGCTCGTCGGGTTCGCCCTGCTCGGCGCGGTCGCCCCGGCGCTGGTGGTCGACCGGGTCACACCGGTACGCGCGATCGCCCGCTCCGCCACGCTGGCGCTGCGCGTCGACGGCCGCGCCGCCGCCGTGCGGGTGCTCGGTTACCTCGTCTGGTGGATCGTCCGGGTCGGGCTCGGCTGGGGAATGTTCACCGGGCTGACCACGCTCGGCATGATTCCCGACGGCTGGTCCACCGCCGTGGCAATGCTGCTCTGGGCGGCCGTGAACACGGTCGCCTACGCCGCGCTGGCCTGCCTGGACGCCGTCGTACACCTGGAGACCCGGATCCGTACCGAGGGGCTGGACATCCACCTCTCGCGGGCCCCCGCCACCGGGACACCGGCGCAGCTGCTGGCGGTCGGCGGATGAGCTTCAGCCGGTGGTGGACCGAGACCACGGCGGCCGTCAGCGACCACGTTCCGCTGCCGCTGGCCCTGCTGCTGCTCGTGCTGGCGTCGGCCCTGGCCGCGGCGGCCTGGTACGCCTTCCCCGCCTGGGTGCCCCGCCGGCTGCCCCGGCTGCCCCGGTGGCGCCCCGCCCGGCCGGCCCGCCGACGGGCGACCGCCACCGCACCGCCGCCGGCCGCGCACACCCCGCAGCCGACCGTTACGCGCGACGGAATCCTCGCGGTCGCGGACCGGCTGGCCGCCGAGGGCCGCTACGACGAGGCGATCCGCGAGCGGCTGCGGGCCATGCTCCACGAGCTGACCGACCGCCACGTGGTACCGATCCGGCCGGGCATGACCGTCACCGAGGTGGTCGCCGTGGCCGCCGCCAACCGCCCACCGGCCGGCCCGCCCCTGGCCGCCGCCGCGTCCATCTTCTCCGAGGTGTGGTACGCCCAGCGCCCCGCCACGGCCCAGCACGACCATCGGATGCGCGACCATGCCGACCGGCTCCGGCACCTGCTCGCCGCGGACCCCGCGCCCGATCAGCGGCCGGCGGCCACCGCAGCGAGCGGTGACCCGGCGCCCACCACCGCCGAAGGCCCGCGTGGCCCGTCCGGGACGGTGGCGCCGTGACCGTCCGGCGGCCCCGACGCCGCCACCGGATCGTGATCCCGATGCTGGTGGGCGCGGTGCTGCTCGCCGTCACGCTGGTCACCCGGGAGGTCGACCAGCCGGACCAGACCGACCCGGGTTTCCTCTCCCCGGTGGCGACCGGCGCCGACGGCGGCAGCCGGCTCGCCGCGAGCCTGGGCCGGCGCGGCGTGGTGGTGCAGCGGGAGACCGACACGCTCCGGGCGCTGCGGGCCACCCGGCCCGGCCCGGTCACCCTGTTCGTGCCGGCGCCCGAGTTGCTGCACCCGCGCACCGTCAACTACCTGGGTCTGCTGCCCGACGGCACCCGGCTGGTGCTGGTCGACCCGCCCCGGCGGGTGCTGGCCGCCGCCGGGCTACCGCTGCGGCCGAACGGCCGTCGCTGGGCGGCCCGGGCCGTCGCCCCGCACACCCCCGAGCGGTCCTGCCCCCTTGCCGAGATCATCCCCGCCACCACGGCCGCCGTCGCCCGCCAGCGGTACGCCTCCATCGGCGCACCGGGCAGCGTCGACCTCTGTTACTCGGCCGGCCTGGCCCGGCTGCCCGGCCCCGCCGAGAGCGTGGTGGTGGGCGCCAGCGACCCGTTCCGCAACGGCCGGATCGACGAGTGGGACAACCACGCCTTCGCCACCGGGCTGCTCGCCACCTCCGGCCGGGTGGTCTGGCTCGACCTCGATGGCCCGGCACCGCCCCCGCCCGAGCCCAGTCCCTCCCCCACCCGGCAGTTGCCAGAGCCCGCGGAGGACGAGCCCGACGGCCGAGAGGACCCGGGCGGCGGTCAGAACGGCGGGACGGCACCGGGCAACGGTCCCGGCGGCGAGCCGGCCAACCCCGGCGGACCAAGCGCCTCCGGGGCACCCCACTCGCTCTGGTCCGCCTTCCCTGCCTGGTTCTGGGCGCTGTTGCTGCAACTCGCCCTGGCGGCCCTGCTGATCGCCGCCGGGCGGGCCCGGCGGCTCGGCCCGCCCACCCCGGAACCGCTGCCGGTGACCGTGCCCGCGGCCGAGACGGTCCACGGCCGGGCCCGGCTCTACCAGCAGGCCCGGGCCCGGGAGAGTGCGGCACAGGTGCTCCGGACCGCCGCCCGCTCCCGGCTGGCGCGGTGGCTGCACCTGCCGGCCGGCGCGCCGCCCGCCGCCGTCGCCGCCGCGGTGGCCGCCCGCACCGGCGACCGCCCCGACGCCGTCCACGAACTGCTCTACGGCGACGCCCCCGACAGCGACCGTGACCTGCTGGAGCTGGCCGGCGACCTGGACCGCACCACACGAGCCGAAGGAGACACCCGGTGACCCGACCCGCCATGACCATCGACCCGCTCGCCGTCGACCCCACGCGGGCCGCGCTGCAACGGTTGCGCGCCGAGGTCGCCAAGGCGGTCGTGGGGCAGGACGGCGTGGTCAGCGGCCTGATCGTCGCCCTGCTCTGCCGTGGCCACGTCCTGCTGGAGGGCGTACCGGGGGTGGCCAAGACGCTGTTGGTGCGTACGGTGGCCGCCGCGCTGGACCTGACGTCGCGGCGGGTGCAGTTCACCCCCGACCTGATGCCCGGTGACGTCACCGGCTCGATGGTCTTCGACACGCGCACCGCGGCGTTCACCTTCCGCGAGGGGCCGGTCTTCACCCACCTGCTGCTCGCCGACGAGATCAACCGGACCCCGCCGAAGACCCAGTCCGCGTTGCTGGAGGTTATGGAGGAACGGCAGGTCACCGTCGAGGGCGAGCAGCGCGCCCTGCCCGACCCGTTCATCGTCGTCGCCACCCAGAACCCGGTGGAGTACGAGGGCACCTACCCGCTGCCCGAGGCCCAGCTGGACCGCTTCCTGATCAAACTCACCGTGCCGCTGCCGAGCCGGGAGGAGGAACTGGGTGTGCTCCGTGCCCACCACGCCGGCTTCGATCCACGGGACCTGGCCGCCGCCGGCGTACGCCCGGTGGCCGGCGCGGCCGATCTCGTCGCTGCTCGCGCGGCGGTCGGTCGGGTGCATGTCGCCGAGCCCCTGCTCGGCTACGTCGTCGACCTGTGCCGGGGCACCCGGGCCGCCCCCGCGCTGGAGTTGGGCGCCTCGCCGCGCGGCGCGACCGCCCTGCTCGGCACCGCCAAGGCGTGGGCCTGGCTGAACGGGCGCGACCACGTGGTGCCGGACGACGTCAAGGCGATGGCCCGGCCCACCCTGCGGCACCGGCTGCGGCTGCGCCCGGAGGCCGAACTCGACGGCGTCGACGTGGATCCGGTCCTGGACGCGGTGCTGGCCACCGTGCCGGCTCCGCGATGACCTGGCGGGCGGCGGCGCTGCTCGCGGCGGGTGCGCTGACCCTGCCCGCCTGGTCGGCGCCCTTCGTCGGGGTGGCGGTGATGGCCGGTGCGGTCCTGCTGCTGGTCACGGTGGATCTCGCGCTGGCCGCGCCGCTGCGGGCGCTCGTCGCCGAGCGGGCCGGCGAGCGGGCCGTCCGCCTCGGTGGCACCGCCACGGTCACCCTCCACCTGCGCAACTCCTCCGGCCGCCCGCTGCGTGCCCGGGTCCGCGACGCCTGGGTGCCGTCGGCCGGTGCCCGGCCGGAGGTGCCGCCGACCCGGATGGTCCACGTCGCCCCCGGCGAGGTGCGGGCGCTGCCCAGCCATCTCACCCCCACCCGCCGGGGCGACCGGGCCGCCGTGGCCCTGACCGTCCGCTCGTTCGGGCCGCTCGGGCTGGCGTTCCGGCAACGGACGGGCCGGCCGGCCACGCCGCCGTGGGTCCTGCGGGTGCTGCCCCGCTTCGACTCCCGCCGGCACCTGCCCGAGAAGCTGTCCCGGCTGCGCATCATCGCCGGCACGCAGGTCGGTCGGGGACGCGGCCCGGGCACGGAGTTCGACGCGCTGCGCGAGTACGTCCCGGGCGACGACGCACGCTCCATCGACTGGCGGGCCAGCGCCCGGCGCTCCGAGGTGCTGGTGCGTACCTGGCGGCCGGAACGCGACCGGCGGCTGGTCTGCGTGCTGGACACCGGGCGCACCTCGGCGGTACGGCTCGGCGACGAGCCCCGGCTGGACGCCTCGATCGACGCGACACTGCTGCTCGCCGCGCTGGCGGCACGGGCCGGCGACCGGGTGGACGTGCTCGCGGCGGACGCCGTGACCCGCGCCTCGGTCGGCGGGGCCGAGCGGCCGGCGCAGTGGGGCCGGCTGGCGCACGCGTTGGCCCCACTGCAACCCACGCTGGTCGAGACCGACTTCCGCATGATCGCGGGTGAACTGTTGCGGCGGCACCGCCCACGCAGCCTGGTGGTGCTCCTCACCGCCCTGGAGCCCGGTGCGCTCGGCGAGGGTTTACTGCCCGTGCTGCCCCGGCTGGCCGCCCGGCACCGGGTGCTGGTGGCGGCGGCTCAGGACCCGGTGCTGGCCGCCCTCACCGTCGCGCCACCACGGCGCCCCCAGGACGCGTACGCCGCGGCAGCCGCCTGGCGTACCCTCGCCGAACGCGACCGCCTCGCGGCCACCCTGACCCGCCACAACGTCCTGGTGCTGGACACCCCCGCCCCCCACCTGGCCCCCGCCCTGGCCGACACCTACCTCCACCTGAAGTCCACCGCCCAGCTCTAACCCACCCGCCCTTGCCCCGTTGATCATGAGGTTGTTGCGACCCCGCCCGGCGTGTCGCGACAACAACTTCATGATCAACGGGGTGAGGGTGGGCGGGTGGGGGCTCGGAGGGCGGGGAGGGTGGTGTAGGCGAGGAAGGCCAGCCAGGCGGTGGCGCCGATGGCGATGCGCAGGGGCGTCGGCAGGGGGGCGGGAGTGACAAAGGCCTCGATCACCGCCGAGACCGCGAAGAGGACGACCAGGCCGAGGGCGACCAGGATGCCGTCGCGGCCCGCGCGGGCCACCGCCTGACCCCGGGTCAGCTGCTCCGGTGGCGCGATCCACGCCCATCCGATGCGCAGCCCCACCCCGGCGGCCACGAACACCCCGGTCAGCTCCAGCAGTCCGTGCGGGGTGATCAGCCCGAAGAAGACATCCGCCCGGCCGTAGGAGACCATCACCCCGCCCACCACGCCGATGTTCACCACGTTCTGCCACAGCAGGTAGCCGACCGGCACGATCAGCACCCCCGCCGCCAGGCACTTGGCGGCCAGCCAGGCGTTGTGCGTCCACAGGTGGAAGGCGAAGGTCGGGGCGGAGAACTCCGTGTAGTAGCCGGCGAAGCCGGACTCGACCAGCTCGGCGGCCTCCTCGTCGCCGATGAACGCCGCCGCCGTCTCCGGATTGTCCGCGACGAACCACATCAGGGTGAAGGTGAGCACGGTGAAGGCCGTCGCCACCGCGCACCACCACGGCGCCGCCCGCCAGACGGCACCGGGGAAACCGACCATCAGGAAGTGCCGGACGGCCGCCCAGGACGGGCGGGGCCGGCCGTTGAGCCGGGCCCGCGCCCGGAGCACCACCTGGGACAACTCGCTGACCAGGGCCGGATCGGGCGAGCGGCTGCGCAGCACCGACAGCTGGGTGGTGGCCCGCTGGTAGAGCGCGACCAACTCGTCGACCTCGGCGGCGTCGAGCCGCCGCCGGCCACAGAGCTGGTCCAGGCGGCGCCAGCCATCGCCGTGCTCCGCGACGTACGCGTCGAGATCCACCACCACCTCCGACCGCGCGATCATAGTGTTCACTGTCGGGGTGAGCACAGCGGCGCGACGGTGGACCGCCCCGGCCTGGGGCGATGCCGGACTGGTCAGCGGCGAGGCGGTCCACCTGGACGTGCGGGCCGCCCGGATCGGCTCCCGGGTGCTCGCCCTGTCGCTCGACGTGCTGCTCCAGCTGGTGTTCGCCCTGCTGCTCACCGTGCTGGTGGGGTTGGCCCTGGCGGCACTGCCGTACGGCGTGGTCGACGCGGCGATGGAGCGGGCGCTGTTCACCATCGCGCTCGTCGTGCTGCTGGTCGGCTATCCGGTGCTCTTCGAGCGGCTGAACCACGGCCGGACGCCGGGCAAGGCGGCGGTCGGGCTCCAGGTGGTCAGCGTCGACGGCGCCCCCGTCGGGTTCCGGCAGTCGCTGACCCGGGCGCTGGTCGGGGTCGCCGTGGAGTGGCCGGGCCTGGTGCTGCCGCTGCTGTCCTGGGTGGCCGGGGTGACCGTGATGCTGACCGATGCCCGCGGCCGGCGGCTGGGCGATCTGGTGGCGGGCACCCTCGTGGTACACACCCGGGCCGCGACGAGGTGGCGCCCGATACCGGCCACCGTGCCGGAGCTGGCCGGTTGGGCGTACACCCTGGATCTGAGCCGGCTGGACCCGGACCTCGCGCTCGCCGCCCGGCAGTACCTTGCCCGGGCCCACCAGTTCGCCGAGCCGATCCGGGGCGACCTGGCCCGCCGGCTGTGGCGGGAGGTCGCCACGGTGACCACCCCACCGCCCCCGGCGCCCCCAACGGGGCGGCCGGGGCTGCCGGCGTCGGCCTACCTGGCCGCCGTCCTCGGCGAGCGGCACCGGCGGGCCCGCCACCGGCTCGCCGGCGAACGCGGGCTCGCCACCGCGCTCTGGCCCCAACTCGCCGCCACGCCGCCCGGAACGCGACCCGATGCGCCGCCCGGGACACGGTCCGACGCGGAGGCCGGGGCACCGCCCGACCCGACGGTCCGAACGCGGGCCGACGCGGCGGTGCCGGCCCAGGCCGGGCCAGGGGTACGCCGCCCGGCGGGAGCTGATGCGCACACGGCGCCGGTGGCCGGCGTCGACGCGACACCGGGAAGGCCGTGATGAGGGGTTTCGGACCGTGGCTGGCGGTGCTCGCGCTGGTGCTGCTGCTCAGCGCGTTGCGGTTGCGTGCACTGGCGGCGCTGGTGTCGCTGGCCTGGCTGGCCTGGTGCGTCTGGACCTGGGTCCGTCCCTCCCGCCGCCGCGATCACCCCCGCTGACGGCCGGTTCCAGGTGAGCCCGGCGCCGGGGGCCGGAGACGCCGAACCGGGCCGGCTCCAGCGTCGGCCCGGTTCGGTGTGGTGCGGTCAGTAGCGGTAGTGGTCCGGCTTGAACGGGCCCTCCGGGGTGATGCCGAGGTACGCGGCCTGCTCGTTGGTCAGCGTGGTCAGCCTGGCGCCGAGCGCGTCCAGGTGCAGCCGGGCGACCTTCTCGTCCAGGTGCTTGGGGAGCACGTACACGCCGGTGGGGTACTCGGTGGTCTTGGTGTACAGCTCGATCTGGGCGATGGTCTGGTTGGCGAACGAGTTCGACATCACGAAGCTCGGGTGGCCGGTGGCGTTGCCCAGGTTCAGCAGACGACCCTCGGAGAGCACGATGATCGCGTGGCCGTCGTCGAACTTCCAGAGGTCGACCTGCGGCTTGATGTTCTCCCGCGTGACATCCGAGCGCTTCGCCAGGCCGGCCATGTCGATCTCGTTGTCGAAGTGGCCGATGTTGCCGACGATGGCCTGGTGCTTCATCCGGGCCATGTGCTCGTTGGTGATGACGTCGAAGCAGCCGGTGGCGGTGATGAAGATGTCGGCCCGCTCGACCACGTCGTCCAGGGTGGCGACCTGGTAGCCGTCCATCGCCGCCTGAAGCGCGCAGATCGGGTCGACCTCGGTCACCACGACCCGGGCGCCCTGGCCGCGCAACGACTCGGCGCAGCCCTTGCCCACGTCGCCGTAGCCGAACACGACGGCCATCTTGCCGCCGATCAGCGTGTCGGTGGCGCGGTTGATGCCGTCGATCAGGGAGTGGCGGCAGCCGTACTTGTTGTCGAACTTGCTCTTGGTCACCGAGTCGTTGACGTTGATGGCCGGGAAGAGCAGGGTGCCGGCGCGGTGCATCTCGTAGAGGCGGTGCACCCCGGTGGTGGTCTCCTCGGTGACGCCCTTGATGCCGGCGGCGATCCGCGTCCAGCGCTGGCCGTCCGCGGCGAGCGAGCGGTGCAGCAGGCCGAGGATGACCGCGAACTCCTCGGAGTCGGCGGACTCGACCGGCGGCACGGCACCGGCCTTCTCGAACTCGACGCCCTTGTGGACGAGCAGCGTGGCGTCGCCACCGTCGTCCAGGATCATGTTGGGGCCGCCGACATCGCCAGCCGAGCCGTCGGGCCACGTCAGCGCCATCTCCGTGCACCACCAGTACTCCTCCAGCGTCTCGCCCTTCCAGGCGTAGACCGGAATCCCGGCGGGGGCGTCGGGGGTGCCGTCGGGGCCGACGACGATCGCGGCGGCGGCGTGGTCCTGGGTGGAGAAGATGTTGCAGGACGCCCAGCGGACCTGCGCGCCGAGCGCGACCAGGGTCTCGATCAGGACGGCGGTCTGGATCGTCATGTGCAGCGAACCGGTGATCCGGGCGCCCGCGAGGGGCTGCGCGTCGGCGAACTCGCGGCGGATCGCCATCAGACCGGGCATCTCGTGCTCGGCGAGGCGGATCTCCTTGCGCCCGAACTCGGCGAGTGACAGATCCGCCACCTTGTAGTCGCCCTCGGCGAGAGTGCGCGGCCGTGCCTCGGACGACGTGCCGCTGGCGGATGCCGGGAGGGTGCTGGTCATGAAAGCTCCTGTCGGACGATGGTGCTGCGCAACCTCCCACCTTACGCGCGCCGTCTGAGGGCGGCTGGAGTGGTTACGAACAGCGCACGGGGCGGTCGGTCGTGGACGTGTGCCGTCCATCTCCGTCCGCCCCGTGCATCCCCCCGGTTTGGTTCCCCCGCGCGTTCTCGGACCTTCGTCGCGATAACGCTGCGCACTCATAGAGTTACACTGAGCGAGAGGCGAGTCAAGCTATTCCGGGAAAGTCGGACTTGATGGTCGGGGCGGAGACCGGCAGGCCCCGCCTCAGTCCAGGCCGGTGGAGGCGACGTACGCCGCACCCGCGCCCGTCACCGTCAGTGCTCCGGCCGCCGCCGGCCCGACCGCGGCCCGGCCGGAGCCGAGCGTCACCGCCGCCAACCCGTCGGACACGGTGATCCGGCCGGATGCGCACAGCACCACCCGCGGACCCGGCACGGTCAGCGTCACCTCGGGTCGTCGCTCGTCCACCGTCACCCGATGCAACGCGAAGTCGTCCACCGGCACCGGCCAGGTCACCACGCCGTCGGCGACCGCCCGCGGCGCCACGACCGGCTGATCCAGCACCTCGAAGCGGAGCACCCGCAGCAGTTCGGCGACGTCCACGTGCTTCGGGGTCAAACCGCCGCGCAGCACGTTGTCGCTGGCCGCCATCACCTCCACCCCGGTACCGCGCAGGTACGCGTGCAGGTTCCCGGCCGGCATCCAGATCGCCTCACCCGGGGCCAACCTCACCCGGTTGAGCAGCAACGCGACGAGCACCCCCGGATCGGCCGGGTACGCCTCGGCCAGCAGCGCGACCAGGTCGCCGTCCGGGCCGCCCGCCGCCCGGGCCGCCGCCACCAGCCCGGCACGCTCCGCCGCCGGCCAGTCCAGCAGCAGGCGTACGGCCTCGGCCAGCCCCGCCGGCCCGGCGGCCAACGCGTCGAGCACCGGACGCAGCTGCGGTACGCCCAACCCGGCGAGCACCCTCGCCGAGGTGGCCGGGGCGCGGAACCCGCACAGCGCCTCCATCGGCCCGAGCGCCACCAGCAGTTCGGGCTTGTGGAACGGGTCGACGTAGTTGCGGTGCCGACCGACGCGGGCGCGCTCGGCGGCGTAGCCGGCTCGCGCCTGCTCCGCGTCCGGATGCGCCTGCAGGCTCAGCGGGGCCTCCGCCGCCAGCACCTTGAGCAGGAACGGCAGGCGTGCCCCGAACCGGTCGAGGGCCGGCTGGCCGAGCCAGTCGGCCGGCTCGGCGGCGAGTACCTCGGTCAGCGCGACCCGGGCACCGCCGCGCTCGACGGTGGCCGGCGCGCCCGGGTGCGCCCCGAGCCACAACTCGGCCTCCGGCCCATCGCTCGGCACCGGTCGCCCCTGGAGTGCGGCGATCGCCGAGCGCGAGCCCCAGGCGTAGTCCTTGATCTGCCCGTACAGCGGTTCCACCGGTCAGCTCCCGGGGCGCCCGGACGCCGTCGACGAGCCCGCCCTGGCCTGATAGATGTCCGGTTCGAGGTAGATGACCCGGGCCACCGGCACCGCGGCCCGGATCCGTGCCTCCACCGCGTCGATGCCCCGGGCCACCTCCTCGGCGGTCTCGCACCGGGCCACCGCGACCTTCGCGGCCACCATCAGCTCCTCCGGGCCCAGGTAGAGGGTCTTCATGTGGATGATCCGCTCGACCTCCGGGCCGGCGGTGACCGCCTGCTCGATGACCGAGACGTCCGCCGGCTCGGCCCCCTCACCGAGCAGCAGGCTCTTGGTCTCCACCGCGAGCACGATCGCGATGGTCACCAGCAACAGACCGATCATCGCGGTGCCGGCCGCGTCCCACCGGCCGTCACCGGTGATCAGCGTCATGCCCACGCCGAACAGGGCGAAGACCAGACCGACCAGCGCGCCGAAGTCCTCCAGCAGCACCACCGGCAGCTCCGGCGCCTTGGACCGGCGGACGAACCGGGCCCAGGACTCGCCACCCCGGACCAGGTTCGACTCCCTGATCGCGGTACGGAAGGAGAACGACTCCATCACGATCGCCGCAACCAGCACGGTCACCGGCACCCACTGCCAGGCGGTGATCCCGTGCGGGTCGGACCACTTGTGCCACGCCTCGTAGAGCGCGAACAACCCGCCCAGGCTGAACAGCACGATGGAGACGATGAACGCGTAGACGTAGCGCTCCCGGCCGTAGCCGAAGGGATGCTGCGGGGTGGCCGCCCGCCGGGCCCGCTTGCCGCCGAGCAGGAGCAGCGCCTGGTTGCCCGAATCGGCCACCGAGTGGATCGACTCGGCCAGCATCGACGACGAACTCGTCAGCAGATAGGCGACGAACTTCGTCACGGCGATGCCGAGGTTGGCCAGCAGCGCGGCAATGATCGCCCTGGTGCCACCCGACGCACTCACGCCTGCTCCCCGCAGCGCCCGGTCACTGGTTGGACAGCTCCTTCATCTCCGTGATCGCCGGCACGGCCATCGGATCCAGGCCGTGCACCAGCGCCAGGTAGATCGACGCGAAGTCCGGCACCGCCACCAGGGAGGCCAGCCGCTCCAGCGCCGAACCGCCCTCGGCGGTCACCACGTCGCACCGTACGCCCCGCCGTTCGGCGAGGGTCTGCACCGCGTCGGCGCGCCGCTCCTCGACGGCGAGGGGCTCGTCGGCGTCGTCCTCGGCGTTCAGCCCTCCGTCACGCAGCAGCACCAGCCGCAGTCGGGTGCCCTCACCGACCGGCTCCTCCGGGTCGGCGAAGATGTCCCGCTCCCCCTCGGCCAGGCCACCGAAGACGCCGTCGAGCAGGCCGACCCGGCCCCGACCCGCCTCGCCGAGCGCCCCGGTGACCACCGGGTACCGGGCGTTGGCCGACAGGGTGTCGCCGAAGCGGCGGGCGGCGACCGCGGCCAGCGGCGACGAGCCCCACACGATCGGGATCGAACCGGCCAGGCCGAGCGCGAGCGACTTCGCGGGGTTGACGAAGGATTCCGCGGTCGGGCGGCTGCGGTCGGCGTCGGCGTCCAGCCGGGCCGCCGTCTCCGCCAGGTCCGCCTCGTTGACCTTCACCAGCCCGAGCGCCCGGGCGGCGAGCAGGACCGGCACGGTCAGGCCCCAGAGGCTGGCCCGGGCCGGTGCCCGCCGGGGCACCGGGATGAACGGCGCGCGGGCCCGCTCGGCCACCGACTGCAGCTGCGAGTCCGCCGGGCCCACCGCGACCAGCCGGGCACCCCGACGGTGGGCGGCCTCGGCGGCACCCAGCGCCTCGGGACTGCGGCCGGAGGCGCTGACCGCGATCACCACGTCGGCCGCGCCGACCCAGCCGGGCACCCCGGCGCTGCGGTGCGCGATGACCGGCACGGGACACCGTGGCCCGGCGACCGTGGCCAGCACGTCACCGGTACGCCCGGCGGTGCCGATGCCGGCGATCACGACCGCCCGGGGACGCCCCTCGCCAGCGAGCACGGCAAGGTTGGCCTCGGCGGCCAGCGCGGCCGACTCGCGTACCTGCGCGCCCGCCGAGGCGGTGTGCCGCAGCATGCCGCCCGGATCCCGCTCGGCCAACGCCTGCGGGTCGTCGAGCAGCCGCTCGTCGGCGTGGCGGTGGCCGCTGACGCCGGCCGTTCCGTCGATCACGACCGCCCCGCAGGGCCGCGCGCCTCGTCCAGCAGGAGCACCGGCACGTCGTCGCGTACCTCGAAGATCCGGCCGCACTCGGTGCAGGTCAGGGTCTGGGCCTGCGCGTCGTAGTCCAGCGGGGCATGGTGTGTGTCCGGGCAGGCGAGGATGTCCAGCAACTGCGGGTCGAGGGCCACTGCGCGGCTCCTTCCACGTATGCGGCGTCACCGGTCGGCGGTGCCGACGGCGCGAGCGATCTTATCGGCGAACCCGTTCGAGCACCTCGTCGCGGAGCGCGGCCATCCGCTCGGCGGTGGGTGCCTCGACGTTGAGCCGCAGCAACGGCTCGGTGTTCGAGGCGCGCAGGTTGCACCACGCCCCGTCGGGGAAACGCAGGGTGAGCCCGTCCATCTCGTCGGCCTCGGCGTCCGGGTACGCGGCCCGCACCTCGGCCACCTTGGCCGCCTGGTCCGCCACCGTGGAGTTGATCTCGCCCGAGGCGACGTACCGCTCGTACTCCGCGGCCAGCGTGGACAGCGGCAGCGGCTGCTCGCCGAGCGCGGCGAGGGTGTGCATGGCCGCCAGCATCCCGGTGTCGGCGAACCAGAAGTCCCGGAAGTAGTAGTGCGCGGAGTGCTCGCCACCGAAGACGGCGTTGGTACGGGCCATCTCGGCCTTGATGAACGAGTGACCGACCCGGGCCACCACCGGCTCACCACCGTGCTCCCGGATGATCTCCGGTACCGCGCGGGAGGTGATCAGGTTGTGGATCACCGTCGAACCGGGGTGCTTGGCCAACTCCCGGGCGGCGACCAACGCGGTGATCGCCGACGGCGAGACCGGCTCGCCACGCTCGTCGACCACGAAGCAGCGGTCGGCGTCGCCGTCGAAGGCCAGCCCGATGTCCGCGCCGTGCGCCACCACGGCGCGCTGCAGGTCGACCAGGTTGGCCGGGTCCAGCGGGTTGGCCTCGTGGTGGGGGAACGTGCCGTCCAACTCGAAGTACAGCGGCACGATCCGCAGCGGCAGGGCCGCCAGGGCCGCGTCGCCGAGCACGCTCGGCACGGTGTGCCCGCCCATGCCGTTGCCCGCGTCCACCACCACGGTCAGCGGCCGGATGCCGGACAGGTCCACCAGCGTGCGCAGGTGTGCGGCGTACTCCGGCAGCAGGTCACGCCGCTGCGTCGGCGCGGTCGGCGCACCGAGCGGCTCGTCCTTGTCGAGCAGGGCCTGCGCCCGGTCGCGGACCTCGGCCAGCCCGCTGTCCTGCCCGACGGGGCGGGCGCCGGCGTGGCACAACTTGATGCCGTTGTACTGCGCGGGGTTGTGGCTGGCGGTGAACATCGCCCCGGGCAGCCCGAGCGCGCCGGAGGCGTAGTAGACCATGTCCGTCGAGGCGAGCCCGATCTCGATGACGGGGCGTCCCTCGGCGCGTACGCCGGTGGCGAAGGCGGCGACCAGTCCGGGCCCGGAGGCCCGCATGTCGTGCCCGATCAGGACGGCCTGCCCAGGCTCACCGGCGGCGTCGAGCATCTGGGCGAAGGCGACACCGAGGGCACCGGCGACACGCTCGTCCCACTGGTCCGGCACCGTCCCACGGACGTCGTACGCCTTCACGATCTGGGACAGATCAGACACCGGTTCCACTCCTCGCCTGCGGGTCAGCCAACGAACCTGAGCGTATCGGAGCGGCGGCCTCCGCCCCGGCTCAGCCGGGGAGCCCGCGCCCGTACCCCGGCTCGTCGCCCTCACCGGTGGCCGGTGACCCGTCCTGCCGCCCCGGTACCGCACCACGGCCGACGTCACCGGGCGGTCCCGAAGCCGGCGCGACCGGCGGGGCGGAGATCGGCGGGGCGGAGATCGGCGGGGCGGAGATCGGCGGCACGCCGGGCGGCACCGACGTCGGTGGGACGGCGGCACGGGCGGACGTGCCCGGCGGCACCGCCCGGGTCGGATCGCCCGGGTCGGCGGGCCGCGCACCGTACAGACCGCCGGACGGCCGTGGTGCCGGCGTGCCGCCGTAGACCCGTGGCGTGCCGGACCGGCCCGTCCCGTACGTCTGACCGGGCGGTGTCGCGGGCGGGACGCCCGGACCCGGTGGGACCGGTGCGGCACCCTGACCACCGCCGGAGCGGTAGGTCGTGCCGCCCGGGTTGCGCGGCGGCGGAATGTCGAGCCGGTCACCGGAGCGCCGCCGATCCCGGCGGGAGCGGTGGATCAGCAGCCCGATGAGCAGTGCCCCGGCGGCCACCATGGCGACACCGAAGTACATCACCGACGACCCGCCCGAGGACTCGCCCGCGGTCTGGGCAAGATCGCCCGTCCCGTCCGCGGCGAGCGCCACGGTCGGCGTGGTCTCGACGACGCTCTCCTCGGCCACCTCCTCGCTGGGCGTGGGCGACGGCGAGTGCGACGGCGATGGCGAGACCCGGCCACCGATCACCCGGGACGACACCGCGGCCCGGCCCAGCACGGCCGCCCGCGCCGTGGTGGCCTCGCCCGTCACCACCAGACGGCCCGCGGGCGCGTCGGCGGCGAAGGCCACGCGGTACCGCATCGCCACGCCCTTGCCCTTGCAGAGTTCGTCCTTCGCCGGGGCGACCGGTGCGGTGGTCACCAGTTCCGCTTCTCCCTGGACCGCCACCGGCACCCAGCGACCCCCCACGTTGGCCTGCACCGCCACCTGGTCGGCCCGCACGCCGGGCAGGCTCAGACCCAGCGCGCTACGCACCCGCACGCAGCCGTCGGTCCGCTTCCGCACCTCCACGGTCACGCCCCCGGCGGAACGGCCCGCGGTGAAGCTCCCCGCCGAACGCACCCGCACCCGGTCCTCGTCGGCGTGCGCGGGGGCGCCACCGAGCACGACCAGGCCGCCCAGGAGCACGCAGACCGTTGCGAGTCGCGCCGCGTGGCGACGTACCGACATGATCAACCACCGTTCCTCCCCCGGCGGGGGATCGCCGCGTCAGGCTACTACCGGGGCCGGACCCGGGCTGGTCATCGAGCACCCCGCATGTGCGCCGCGCCACGCCGCGCGCCCGCGCCACACCGCCGGCCGGCGGCGCCCAACTCATCACCGTCCGTAGGGTGGGACGCACCGACTGCCACGGATCTCCGTTGTCCGGTAGGTTCGCGGATGTGATCGACCGCGAACAGGCCGAGCAGATCGCAGCCGTGTGGGCCCGCCGCGATTCGCTACGACTGGGGCGCGACTGCCAGCCGGTCGTCACGGAGTTCGACCTCGGGTACGTCATCACCTCCACCGTGTCCACACCGGCCAGAGCGCTTCCCGGCGACCTGCCCACCACCGTGGTCGACAAACAGACCGGCGAGGTGACCACCTGGCCACGCGTACCGCCCGAGGTGGTCGAGCGGCTCTACCGCCGCAGCCGGTCCACCGGGCCGCGGTTTCCGCGCACCGTCGACCCGGCCGGTCAGCTGCTACGGGAGATCCGCCGGCTGCCCACCCCGACCACGACCGCGCATCTCACCCTCGACGGGCGGATCTTCACCGCCCGGGGCGCCAAGGGGGACGTGACGCTCCACCATCATCCGCTGGTCCGCGCGTACCTCGACGAACTGCCCGCCGGCCGCCTGGTGCGGGGCGGCGACCGGCACGCCGAGTTCGTCGTCGTCTCCGACGTCCTGCACGAGTACGACCACCGCCGCAACGCCGAAGGCATCGCCCAGATGAGCACGGGCGACGCGAGGGACCTGCTGGAGTCCGCGCGCATCGAGGTGTTCCAGGTGCGCGAACCGGGCGACCCGCACGGTGGCCCGGCCGAGCGGCCCTGCGATTCGTGCCTCGACATGCTGGTGGAGTTCCACGCCCTGCCGTCATCCGAACGGGCCCACACCGTGCCCCGGCTCGCCGAACCCGCCCCGGACCCCGCGCCGGGCCGCTTTCCGCCGGAGGTCGCTCACGCACTGGTCGCCGCCGGTTGGCGGCCGCACTTCGACGACGCGGCGACGGCGACGTCGGCCATGCACGACGTCGCGGCGGTGCGCGGCAGGACGCATGAGCACGCCGCGATCCCCGCGGCGACCGCCGCCCTCACCGCCTTCCCGAGCCTGACCAGTGAGCGGCGCGGCCCGGGTGAGCAGGTGTGGATCTCACCCTTCGACGTCCGCCCCCGCCGGGTGGCACACACCGCCGACTCGCTCGGCGACTTCGCGACGGTGATCGGTGCACGGCTCTTCCCGATCGGCACGGAGAGCCGGCACAGCATCATCGCGGTGGACGAACATGGCCGGATCTTCGCGCTGGATCAGGCCGGCGAATGGTTCCTCGGCGCCGACATCGACGCCGCGCTGATCACCCTGCTGCTCGGCCGCGCCCCCGCCCGGGTACGCGACGACGGCAGCTGGTGACGGTCGCTCACCTGACCTACAGCTGGACGCCGGTGAGGACGGTGACGCGGGGGTCGGTGTAGTCGTCCATGGCGCTGCGCAGCCCCTCCCGGCCCACGCCGCTGCCCTTCACCCCGCCGTACGGCATCTGGTCGGCCCGGTAGGACGGCACGTCGCCGACGATCACCCCACCCACCTCCAGCGTCCGCGCCGCTGCGAAGGCGACGTCGAGGCGGCGGGTGAAGACGCCGGCCTGCAGGCCGTACGCCGAGTCGTTGACGGCGGCGAAGCCGGCGGTGTCGTCGGTGACCCGGTCCACGACGAGCACCGGACCGAAGACCTCCTCGGCGCGGACCTTGGCGTCCCTCGGCACCCCGCTGAGCACCGTCGGCGGGTAGGTCGCGCCGTCCCGCCGGCCGCCGGTCTCGATGGTGGCGCCGGCCGTGACCGCCTCGTCCACCCACGCCTCCACCCGGCGCGCGGCGGCCTCGGAGACCAGCGGCCCGACGTCGGTCAGCGGGTCGGCCGGGTCACCGGTACGCAGTTCCCGCACCGCCGCGACCAACCGGGGCAGGAAGCCGTCGTAGAGCCACTCGTGCACGTAGACCCGTTGCACGGCGATGCAGGACTGCCCGGCCTGGTAGTTGGAGAAGGTGGCGACGCGGTGCGCCGCGAAGGTGAGGTCCTCGTCGTCGGCCCAGTCCTGGCAGATCAGCACCGCCGCGTTGCCGCCCAGTTCCAGCGTCACGTGTTTCTCCGGTGCGGCCCGACGGATCGCCGCGCCGATCGGCCCGGAGCCGGTGAACGAGACGACCGGCAGCCGGGGGTCGGCGACCAGCTCCGCGGCGCGTTCGTTGGGCAGCGGCAGCACCGAGAACATCCCCGCCGGCAGCTCGGTCTCGGCCAGGATCTCGCCGAGCAGCAGCGCCGACAGAGGGGTGGCGGGCGCCGGCTTGACCAGGATGGGCGCGCCGACCGCGAGCGCCGGAGCGACCTTGTGCGCCACCAGGTTCAGCGGGAAGTTGAACGGGGTGATGCCGAGCACCGGCCCCTTCGGCACCCGGCGCACCAGGGCGATGCGGCCGGTGGCCGCGGGGTCGGTGTCGAGCCGTTGCAGCTCACCGGAGAAGCGCCGGGCCTCCTCGGCCGCCCAGCGGAAGGTCGAGCTGGCCCGGCCCACCTCGGCGCGGGCCCACCTGACCGGCTTGCCGTTCTCGGCGGTGATCAGGGCGGCGACCTCCTCGGCCCGCTCGGCGAGCCGGCGCGAGACGTGGTCCAGGGCCGCCGCGCGGGCGTGCGCGGGCAACGCGGCGGCCGTCGCCGCCACCCCGGCCGCCGCCGCCACGGCCGCCTCGACCTGGTCGGCGGTGGCGAGGGTGGTACGCCCGACCGGGCGGCCGTCGTACGGGTGGTGGACGGTCAACTCACCGGCACCGTGGGCGGGCCGGCCGGCGACGAAGAACGCTGTGGGCTCCACATTCCGCAGCGTAGACCACCGGTTGGTTGACGGAAACAGTCGCCGCAGCCCTTGTATGCCGCGAATTCAGTAGCGAAGATGGCAAGAAGGCTGCGATAACCGCCGCAGCGCGCCCCCGGACCCCTCGGAGCGATCCCGCCATGAGTGACCAGCAGAAGCTGCGCAACTTCGTCAACGGCGAGTACGTCGAGCCGGTCGACGGCGGCTACGCCGACCTGATCGACCCCTGCACCGGTGACGTCTTCGCCCGGGCCCCGGTCTCCGGTGCCGCCGATGTGGACGCGGCGATGACGGCCGCCGCGACCGCCTTCGACAGCTGGCGGGACAGCACGCCCGCCGAGCGGCAGCGGGCGCTGCTCAAGCTCGCCGACGCGGTCGAGGCCCGCGCCGCCGACCTGGTCGACGCGGAGGTACGCAACACCGGCAAGCCCCGCCAGCTCACCGCCGAGGAGGAGCTGCCACCCGCCGTCGACGAGTTCCGTTTCTTCGCCGGTGCCGCCCGCCTGCTGGAGGGCCGTTCGGCCGGCGAGTACCTGGCCGGGCACACCTCGTACGTGCGGCGCGAGCCGATCGGGGTCTGCGCCCAGGTCACCCCGTGGAACTACCCGCTGATGATGGCGGTGTGGAAGATCGCTCCCGCGCTCGCCGCCGGCAACACGGTCGTGCTCAAGCCCTCCGACACCACGCCCGTGTCGACGCTGCTGCTGGCCGAGATCGCCGCCGAGTTCCTGCCGGCGGGCGTGTTCAACGTCGTCTGCGGCGACCGGGACACCGGGCGTGCCCTCGTCGCGCATCCCACCCCGCGACTGGTCTCCATCACCGGCTCGACCCGGGCCGGCGCGGAGGTCGCCGCGGCCGCCGCGCCCGACCTCAAGCGCACCCATCTGGAGCTGGGCGGCAAGGCCCCGGTGGTGGTCTTCGACGATGCGGACATCGCGGCGGCGGCCGAGGCCATCGCCGTCGGTGGCTACTTCAACGCCGGCCAGGACTGCACGGCGGCGACCCGGGTGCTCACCGCGCCCGGCGTCCACGAGGACTTCGTCGCCGCCCTCACCGAACAGGCCCGCAACACGAGGACCGGCGCGCCGGACGACGAGGACGTGCTCTACGGCCCGCTCAACAACGCCCACCAGCTGGCCCGGGTGCGCGGCTTCCTCGACCGGCTGCCCGACCACGCGTCGGTGCGCACCGGCGGCGCGCAGGTGGGCGAGCGCGGCTACTTCTACGCCCCGACCGTCGTCTCCGGCGTCCGACAGGACGACGAGATCATCCAGGACGAGGTGTTCGGGCCGGTCATCACCGTGCAGCGGTTTTCCGACGAGGACGAGGCGGTGCGCTGGGCCAACGGCGTGGACTACGGCCTGTCCGCCTCGGTCTGGACGCGCGATCACGGCCGGGCGATGCGGATGACCCGGCGGCTCGACTTCGGCTGCGTCTGGGTGAACACCCACATCCCGTTCATCTCCGAGATGCCGCACGGCGGCTTCAAGCACTCCGGGCACGGCAAGGACCTCTCCGTCTACAGCCTGGAGGACTACACCCGGATCAAGCACGTCATGCACAACATCGGGGCCTGACCCGTGAGCGCGAGGAGTGAGCCGGGTTTGCGAGCCCCGCAGTCGCGAACGAAAGAGAGCTCTGTGACCCCGTCGTCGGAAGGGCTGCACAGGCGGCGCGGCACGGCCGTGGCCCGGGGCGTCGGCAGCGTCATCGCGTCCTATGTGGACCGCGCCTCGGGCGGGACGCTCACCGACGTCGAGGGCCGGGAATGGATCGACTTCGCCGCCGGCATCGCGGTGACCAGCGTCGGCAACGCCGCACCGGCGGTCGTCGAAGCGGTACGCACGCAGGTCGGACGGTTCACCCAAACCTGTTTCATGGTCGCGCCGTACGAGTCGTACGTGGCGGTCTGCGAGCAGCTCAACGCGTTGACTCCGGGCCGCTTCGAGAAGCGTTCGGCGCTGTTCAACTCCGGCGCCGAGGCGGTGGAGAACGCCGTGAAGATCGCCCGACACGCCACCGGGCGGCCGGCGGTGGTGGTCTTCGACCACGCGTACCACGGGCGGACCAACCTGACGATGGCGCTGACCGCGAAGAACATGCCGTACAAGCACCGGTTCGGGCCGTTCGCCGGCGAGGTCTACCGGGTGCCGATGTCGTACCCGCTGCGCGACGGTGGCCTCGACGGTGCCACCGCCGCGGCCCGTGCCGTCGAGCTGGTGGAGAAGCAGGTCGGCGCGGAGAACGTGGCCGCGCTGCTGATCGAGCCGATCCAGGGCGAGGGCGGTTTCGTCGTACCGGCTCCGGGGTTCCTGCCGGCGCTGCGCACCTGGGCGACGGCGGCCGGGGTGGTCTTCGTCGCCGACGAGATCCAGACCGGCTTCTGCCGCACCGGCGACTGGTTCGCCTGCCAGCACGAGGGCGTCGAACCGGATCTGGTCACCCTGGCCAAGGGCATCGCCGGCGGGCTGCCACTGGCCGCGGTGACCGGCCGGGCGGAGCTGATGGACGCGGTGCACGTCGGCGGCCTCGGCGGCACCTACGGCGGCAACCCGATCGCCTGCGCCGCCGCGCTGGCGACCATCGAGACGATGCGCGCACTCGACCTGGCCGCCGCCGCCCGGCGGATCGGGACCGTGATGGAGGCGCGGCTGCAAGCGGTCGCCGCCCGCGATCCACGCGTCGCGGAGGTACGCGGCCGTGGCGCGATGCTCGCCGTGGAGATCGTACGGCCGGGCACCCTCACCCCCGACCCGGCCACCACGGCGGCGCTCGCCGCGGCCTGCCACGCAGCCGGGCTGCTCACCCTCACCTGCGGCACGTACGGCAACGTGCTGCGTTTCCTGCCCCCGCTGGTCATCTCCGACGACGAGCTGCATCGCGGCCTGGACATTCTCGACGCCGCCTTCGGCTGATCGGGCCGGCCGGGTGGTTGCCGCGTCCGCACCGCGCGGCAGCCACCCGGCCCTCAACTCAGCGCAGCACCTCGACGGTGTTGTTGCGCACCAGGTTCTTGCCCGGCTCACGGATCTGTTCCATCGCGGCCGAGTTCAGCAGCACGCAGCTACCCGAAGGCCCGGTGATCGTCACCGTGGTCGCCCTGTTGTTGTCCAGGTTGGTCACCCGCAGCCGGGTGCCCACCGGGAACTGGTTACTGGTGGCGGCCGGCCCGGCGGCCTCCTCGAAGAACGTGATCGCACCCTGACAGGCCGAGCCCGTGGCGGGGCGGGTCGCCGGTGGCGAGGCCGCGCCCGGCCGGTCACCGACCTTGCCCGGCTGCCCGGCACCCGGCCGCCCGGTCGGCTGTCCGGCGCCCGGCTGTGCCACGGCGTCACCCACCCGCTCGACCACGTTGCGCCGGATGACGTTCTTGCCCGGCTCCCGGACCAACTCCATCGCGGCGGCGTTGAGCAGCACGCAACTGCCCGACGGACCGACCACGGTCACCTCCGCCGACCGGTCGTTGTCCAGGTTGGTCACCCGCAGCCGGGTGCCCACCGGGAACTGGTTGCTGGTGGCGGCCGGCACGCCGCCCTCGGCCGAGAATGTGATCGACCCCGGGCAGACGCTCTGTCGCGCCGGCGCGCTGTCGGCGAACCCCAGCCCGGTGCCCACCGCCACGGTCGCCGCGGCGACCACCGCCACCCCCGCCGC
This sequence comes from Micromonospora sp. WMMD1082, assembly GCF_029626175.1. Taxonomy (NCBI): domain Bacteria; kingdom Bacillati; phylum Actinomycetota; class Actinomycetes; order Micromonosporales; family Micromonosporaceae; genus Micromonospora; species Micromonospora sp. WMMD1082. The sequence goes on from NZ_JARUBM010000002.1 coordinate 990,336, forward strand.
CAGCACGTGCTTGCGCTGCAGCCTCACCTGTTGCCTCCCGTCCTCACGGCCCCTACCTCTTCGAAGGCTGGTACGGCCCGGGAGTGCTGTTCAGTTCACCGCCGTGACATGCATCGAAAACAAAGGGCTCGGATGAACCAGCGACCTATCGGTCATACGGGGCCGTAACGGGTGTGTGGTGCACCGGTCAACAACGCCCAGTAGCGATCGCCGTACGACCAGTGCCACCACTCGGTCGGGTAGTTCACCAGGCCCGCCCCGGTCAGCGCGGCCACCATGACCTGCCGGCGCTGCCGGGCGACGGCACCGATCGACGGTGCGGCGGTGAAGCAGGCGTTGCCGCTGGCCTCCGGGGTGGCGTCCACGGCGGTGCCCATGTCCAGCTCCACACCGTCGGCCGTGCAGAGCGTCAGATCCACCGCACCACCGGTACTGTGCGGCGCCACCTCGACCGGCGAGACGAACTTGGTGGTCTCCCGGTACACCCGCTCCGGCGACCAGTCCGGGTGACCACGCCGCAACTCGTCCCGGTAACCGAGGAAGATGTCCAGCTGCGCCTGGTACGGCCGGTATCCCTCGATGACCAGCAGGCGCAGCCCGTCGGGAAGCGCCCGCTGCGCCGCCAGCAACCGGTCCACCACACCCCGGCGCAACCGGGCGTACGCCCCGGCGGGATCGGCCGCCCGGCCGTCCAGCCGCAGCTCCGGCACGCCACGCAGGTCGACCAGCGGCTCACCGTCGTCGGCACCGCGCACCGCCGCGACGCGCGGATCACCGAGGAGGATCATCGAGACTCCTCCTTGCCGATGGGTCGGGGACGGTCCGCGTGCCGCGCGAACGCCAACGCGACCAGCCGGTCCACGACCTCCCGGTAACCGACACCGGCGGCCGCCCACACCTTCGGGTACATCGAATGCGCGGTGAAGCCCGGCATGGTGTTCAACTCGTTGACGTACAGCTCGCCGGCCGTCTCGTCGTAGAGGAAGTCGACCCGGGCCAGACCCCAGCCGCCGATCGCGGCGAAGGCCCGCACCGACAGCTCCCGGATCCGCTCGACCACGCCCTCGGGCAGCGCCGCCGGGACCACCATCGGGTCGGCGTCGCCGAGGTACTTCTGCCAGTAGTCGAACCAGCCCCCGGTCACCCGGACCTCGCCGACCGCCGACGCCTCCGGGCGGGCACCGCCGAGCACCCCGCACTCCAGTTCCCGGCCGGTCACCCCCTGCTCCACCACGACCAGGGTGTCGTGCCGCAGCGCCTCCTCGACCGCCACCGCGAGGTCGTCACCGTCGGCCACCCGGGAGATGCCGATCGAGGAGCCCATCCTTGCCGGCTTGACGAACAGCGGCCGGCGCAGCCCCACCACCAGCTTCTCCGGATCCTCGGCGGCCCGATAGGTGGTCGCGTCGAACGAGACGTGCGGGGTGATCGGCACTCCCTCGGCCCGCAGCGCCCGCTTCATCGCCACCTTGTCCATCCCGACGGCGGAGGCGAGGATGCCGCACCCCACGTACGGCACACCCAGCGATTCGAGCAGCCCCTGCACCACCCCGTCCTCGCCGTACGGCCCGTGCAGCGCCGGGAAGACCACGTCCAGCTCGGCGTGCACCGCGCCGGGCGCGTCCACCGCGGTGACCACCGCCGTTCCCGCGCGCGGCCCGGCCCGCAGTTCCACGGCCGGCCCGGTCACCGTCAGCCGGTCGTCGATGGCCCGATCCGCGCCGGTGCCGTCGAGACAACCGGCCAGCACCGGGTCCGGCATGAGCCGCAGCCCACCGGCCCGGGTGACACCGATCGCAACGACGCGGTAGCCGTCACCGGCCAGCGCCCGGGCCACGCCGAGCGCCGACGCGCAGGAGACCTCGTGCTCCGCCGACGGCCCGCCGAACAGGATCCCGATCCGCACCCGGGGTTTCACCCGCTGCCGCTCACTCATGCCGGTACCTCTTCCCTAAGTCGGGCGGGGGCCGCCAGCCGGGCGACCAGTTCCGCCTCCACGTTTCCGCCGGTCAGCACCACGCCGACCGTGCGCTGTCGCTGCGTGCCGGGGCCGGCCGCCGGCAGCGCGCCGTCTGTGGCCAGCCGCAGCGCGCCGGCCAAACCGGCCGCGCCGGACGGCTCGGCCAGCACCTTCAGCTCCATCAGGAGCAGCCGGAAGGCCTCGGCGATCTCCTCGTCGTCCACCCGGATCACCCCACGCAGGCGGCTGCGCAGGATGGCGAAGGGCAGCTCACCCACGCAGGACGGGCGTAGCCCGTCGGCGATCGTCGGCACCGGCCGCACCGGGGTCGGCCGACCGGCGGCCAGGCTGCGGGCCAGCGAGTCACAGCCGACCGGCTCGACGCCGTACACCTCGATCGGCCGGCCGGCGGCGGCCAGGCAGGCACCGGCGACACCGCCGCCCCCGCCGACGGGCAGCACCAACGCGTCCAGCGGAGTGCCCGCCCGCTCGGCCTCCTCGATCAGTTCGAGGCTGGCGCTGCCCTGCCCGGCGACGACGTCCGGATGGTCGTACGCGTCGACGATCGGGTGTCCGGTCTCGTCGCTGATCTCGCGGGCCACGGCCAGCCGCTCCGCCGTGTCCGAGTCGACGAGGAGCACCCGGGCGCCCGCCGCACGGGCCTGAGCGACCTTCGTCGGTGCCGCGTCGACCGGGAGCACCACCGTGGCGGCCAACCCGTACCGCCGGGCCGCCAGGGCCACCGCGACGGCGTGGTTGCCGGTGCTCTGCGCGACCACGCCCGCGTGCCCGGCGGCGGCGAGCCGGCTGACCGCGTACAGTCCGCCACGCATCTTGTAGGAGCCGCCGGCCTGGAGGTTCTCCGCCTTCAGCAGCACCCGGGCGCCGGCCAGCCGGTCGATCGCCGGGGAGCGCAGCACCGGGGTACGCACCACCTGGCCGTCGAGCCACCGGGCGGCCGCCGTCACGTCGACCGCTGCCCGGTCAGGCCCGGCTGGATCGGTGTGGAACATGTCGTCTCCTTGTCGAGTCGATCGGTGCGGCGCGGCCGCGGGCAGGTCGAAGAGCCACGTCGCGCGGGCCGCCAGCAGCACCCGGTGCAGGCCGAGGCTGAGCGCCAACACCAGGACGGTGAGCGAGAACGGGAAGCCGAAGGCCAACGCGAGCCGGGCGGTGTCGTCCAGGCCGGCGACCGGCTCGGCGATCAGCCGGTGCAGCAGCGCCAGCACCGGCATGTGGATCACGTAGATCGGCAGCGTCCGGCGGCCGAGGGCGGCCAGCCGCGCCCGCCGCGCCCAGCAGCACCGCCGGGTGGACCCGCCGCAGCGCCTTGGCCAGCACGAAGTAGAGCGCCAGTGCGGAGAGGTACCAGAGGTTGGACGGGGTGACCGTCAGCTGTGCCAGCAGCTCACCGGGGCTGGTCGCCCGGTCGGTCGGGAAGTCCGGCGCGAGGGCCAGCACGGCGGTGTGGATCAGCAGCCAGACGCCGTACAGGTAGAGGAACCGGGCGATCCGGGGCCGGCCGACCGACCGCCACGGCCGCCGCACGGCGTGCGCCGCGAACATCCCGGAGATGGTGAAGAACAGCGGCATCCGCATCGGCAGCAGTTCGCCGAGCGTCCCCCAGGCGCCCGCCACCGGCAGGTCGAGCCGCCAGTCGAACTGGAGGTAGTCCTTCATGATCACGTGCCACAGCAGGACCAGCAGGATGCAGCCGCCCTTGGCGACGTCCGCCCAGGCCAACCGGCCGCCGGCCGCGTCGGCGCCGTCGCCCGGGGCGGCGTGGTCAGGGGTACGCACGGGATCTCCTCGTTCGATGACGGGCGCGGACGGTTCCGGGCACGCCGAAGGCCGGGATGCCGCGCTGCGCGGCCCCGGTCGGGCGATGGGTGATGTGCTGCCGGCTCGGGAGCCGGGTCAGCGTGCGGTGGGCAGTTGGACGTCCACCCGCAGCCCGCCGTACTCGGCGGGTCGGGCGGTGATCAGGCCGTCGTGGGCCTGGGTGATCGAGCGGGCGATGGCCAGGCCGAGGCCGGCGCCCCCGCTGTGGTTCGTGCGGTCCCGGGCCAGCCGCCGGAACGGCTCGAAGAGCCCGGCCACCGCCTCGGCCGGCACCACCTGGCCGGTGTTGACCACGGTCAGCGCCGGGCTCCGGCCCACCGTGACGGTCAGCGTGCCACCGGGCCGGTTGTACTTGATCGCGTTCTCCACCAGGTTCGTCACCAGGCGTTCCAGCAGCACCCGCTCGCCCAGCACGATCCGGGGTTCGAGGTGGCTCTGCACTGTCAGCCCGGCCTCCGCGACCCGGTCCTGGTACGCGGCGAGCACCGCGGCGACGATCTCGTCGAGGCGCTGCGGGGCACGTGAGCGCAGCCCCTGGTCGCTCTCGCTGAGCGCGAGCAGCCCCTCGATGAGCCGCTCGTTGCGTTCGTTCGTCTCCAGCAGCTGCCCGGTCAGCAGCTCCAGTTGCTCGCCGGTGAGCGACCGGGCCATCCCGACCTCGATCAGCGTCCGCTGGACCGCCAGCGGCGTACGCAGCTCGTGCGAGGCGTTCGCGGCGAACCGCCGCTGCCCCTCGTACCCGGCGGCGATGCGCTCCATCATCTCGTCGATCGACCGGGCGAGCCGGGCCACCTCGTCGTTGCCGCGCGGCCGGATCCGGTGGCCGAGGTTCTGCGGCCCGACGTGCGCGATCGGCCCGGCGAGATCCCGCACCGGGCGCAGGCACCACACCGCGGCGGCCCAGATCCCCGCCACCGCGAGCGCGAGCACGCCCAGCGCGGCGAGCGGGACGGTCAGCACGGCGACGTCCCGCGCCGGCTGACACACCCGACTGGCGCCGGGCAGCCCCGCGTTACAGAGCTCCTGCGCCCAGAGCCACAGCTGCCCCAGCACCCCCCAGGTCAGCGTGGGCAGGGCGTACCCGACCAGAAGGGCGAGCGTGCCGACCAGCACGATCCGCCGGCGCGGCGTCACTGGTCGGCACCCCCGATCCGGTAACCGGTCCGGGGCACGGTGTGGATGACCTGGGGCGCACCGAGCTTCTTGCGCAGCGTCATCACGGTGACCCGCACGACGTTGGTGAACGGGTCGGCGAACTCGTCCCACGCCTGTTCCAGCAGCTCCTCGGCGCTGACCACCCGCCCCTCGGCGCGCATCAGCACGTGCAGCACGGCGAACTCCTTCGGGCTCAGGTTGATCGGGCGGCCCTCCCGGGTGACCGTGTGCCGGGCCACGTCCAGCGCCACACCGTGCCGCTCCAGCACCGGCGGCACCGCCGGGGCCGACCGGCGGCCCAGCGCCTGCACCCGGGCGACCAGTTCGGCGAAGGCGAACGGCTTGGTCAGGTAGTCGTCGGCGCCGAGCCCGAGGCCCTCCACCCGGTCCCGGATGCCGGCGGCCGCGGTGAGCAGCAGCACCCGGGTGCCGGAGCCGGAGTCGGCGAGGCTGCGGCACACCTCGTCGCCGGTGTGCCCGGGCATGTCCCGATCCAGCACCGCCACGTCGTACCGGTTCACCCCGACCCGCTCCAGCGCGCCGTCGCCGTCGTAGCAGACGTCGACCGCCATCGAGAGACGACGCAGCCCCTCGGCGACCATGTCGGCCAGCAACCGCTCGTCGTCCGCCACCAGCACCCGCACGTTCCGCTCCCCGTGGTCCGTCGCTGTCGGGCATACGTTCTCAGGCAGGAGTTAAGAGTTCTGTAAGCGCCCGCCGCAGCAATCCTCCACGCCCCCTCACCAGCCACTTGGCGATCCGGGGTGAGCTGCGTCACCATGGGCCGGAGGAGGTCGCCCGTGGCCGACCCGTGGCTCGCCCTGGAATTCGGCGTCGATCCGGTGGAGCGGATCGCGCAGGTGGGCGCCGCCCACGAGGCGTTCCTCACCGGCGGCGCGGACGCCGCCCGGCTCACCGACCGGCGGCTGCGGGACGTCGTGGCCCACTCCTGGCGCCGCTCGGCCGCGCTGCTCGACCCGGAGGCGACCCCACCGATCGAGCTGGCCGACGACGCCCTGGCCGACTACCGCGCCGCGCACCCGCTCGCCCGGGTCCTGCCGCTCTTCCGCGACCTGCTCGGGGGCATCGCCACCGACGGCGCGCACCTGATGGCGGTCTGCGACGCGCACGGGCGGCTGCTCTGGGTGGAGGGCCACCCGGGTGTGCTCCGCCATGCCGAGCGGATGAACTTCGTCCCCGGCGCCCGCTGGGACGAGACGCACGCCGGCACCAACGCCCCCGGCACCGCCCTGGCGGTCGACCACAGCGTGCAGATCTTCGCCACCGAGCACTTCGCCCGGCCGGTGCAGCGGTGGACCTGCGCCGCCGCACCGATCCACGATCCGGCCACCGGGCGGCTGCTCGGCGCGATCGACATCACCGGCGGCGACCACCTGGCCACCCCGCAGAGCCTCGCCCTGGTCCGGGCCACCGCCCGGGCAGCGGAGGCGCAGCTCGCCGCCGACCGACCGCTCGATCCCGGCACCGTGCACGTCGCCGCGCTCGGCCACGACGAGGCGGAACTGCGGTTGGCCGGGCGACGCATCCGGCTCGGGCGGCGGCACAGCGAGCTGCTCGTGCTGCTGCTCGACCATCCCGAGGGGCGCACCGGCGAACAGCTCGGCCTCGACCTCTACGGCGACGACCGACTGCACCCGGTGACCCTGCGGGCCGAGCTGTCCCGGTTGCGCCGGGTCCTCGGCCCCGAGCTGCTCGACTCCCGCCCGTACCGGCTGCGCGGCACCGTCCGGGCCGACTTCCGTACCGTCGTCGAACTGCTGGAGGGGGGCGACCCGGCGGGGGCGCTCGACGCGTACGCCGGGCCGCTGCTGCCCGGCTCCGACGCGCCGGGAGTGACGCGACTGCGCCGGCTGGTCGACGGCCAGTTGCGGGCGGCCGTGCTGGTGGCGGGCGACCCGGCGCTGCTCGCCGCCTGGACCGCCACCCCGGCCGGCGCCGACGACCTGGCCGCCTGGCAGGCCCTGGCGCGGGCGCTGCCGCCGGGCGCGCCCCGCCGGCCGCTCGCCGCCGCGCGGATCCGCCAGCTCCGCATCGAGTACGGCCTGCCGCACGCAACGTCGCTGCAACGTCCGCGTAACTAACCTCCGCCAACACCACCCACCGACGGCGGAGGTCACCATGACGCGCTACGACGCGCCCACCCACTGGCAGTCCCGCTACGACCACTTCATCGGCGGCGAGTACGTCAGGCCGCACGGCGGAAGATACTTCGAGAACCCGACCCCGGTGACCGGGCAGCCCGTCTGCGAGGTGGCCCGGGGCACCGCCGAGGACGTCGAGAAGGCCCTCGACGCCGCACACGGCGCCGCCGACGCCTGGGGCCGTACCCCGGTCGCCGAGCGGGCGCTGATCCTCAACCGGATCGCCGACCGGATGCAGGAGAACCTGGAGTCCCTGGCGATCGCCGAGACCTGGGAGAACGGCAAGCCCGTACGCGAGAGCCTGGCCGCCGACATCCCCCTCGCCATCGACCACTTCCGCTACTTCGCCGGGGCGATCCGGGCGCAGGAAGGGTCGCTGGGCGAGCTGGACGACGACACCGTGGCGTACCACTTCCACGAGCCGCTCGGCGTGGTCGGGCAGATCATCCCGTGGAACTTCCCGCTGCTCATGGCGACCTGGAAGCTCGCCCCCGCGCTCGCCGCCGGCAACGCCGTGGTGCTCAAGCCCGCCGAGCAGACCCCGGCCTCGATCCACTACCTGATGTCGCTCATCGCCGACCTGCTGCCGCCCGGCGTGGTCAACATCGTCAACGGCTTCGGCGTGGAGGCCGGCAAGCCCCTCGCCTCCTCGCCCCGGGTGGCCAAGGTGGCGTTCACCGGCGAGACCACCACCGGGCGGCTGATCATGCAGTACGCCAGCGAGAACATCAGGCCGGTCACCCTGGAGCTGGGCGGCAAGAGCCCGAACATCTTCTTCGACGACGTCAGCCGGGCCGCCGACGACTTCCTGGACAAGGCGCTCGAAGGCTTCACCATGTTCGCCCTCAACTCCGGCGAGGTCTGCACCTGCCCGTCCCGGGCGCTGATCCAGCAGGGTCACTACGCGGACTTCCTGGCCGCGGCGGTGTCCCGCACCGAGGCGATCACGCAGGGGCACCCGCTGGACACCGACACCATGATCGGCGCACAGGCGTCCAACGACCAGCTGGAGAAGATCCTGTCCTACCTGGACATCGGGCGACAGGAGGGCGCCCGGGTGCTGGCCGGTGGCGCGCGAGCCGACCTCGGCGACGAACTCTCCGGCGGATACTACGTCGAGCCGACCATCTTCGAGGGCGACAACTCGATGCGGATCTTCCAGGAGGAGATCTTCGGCCCGGTGGTCTCGGTGACCTCCTTCGCCGACCTGGACGACGCCGTGAAGATCGCCAACGACACGCTGTACGGGCTGGGTGCCGGCGTCTGGACCCGGGACATGAACACCGCCTACCGGGCGGGGCGGGCGATCCAGGCCGGCCGGGTGTGGACCAACTGCTACCACGCGTACCCGGCGCACGCCGCGTTCGGCGGGTACAAGCAGTCCGGCATCGGCCGGGAGAACCACAAGATGATGCTGGAGCACTACCAGCAGACCAAGAACCTGCTGATCAGCTACTCCCCGAAGAAGCTGGGCTTCTTCTGATGGGCGACCCGGACACCGACGGTGCTGCCGCCACGGCCGCACCGGCTCCCGGCACGGTCACGGTGACCCCGGCGGCCGCCGAGCTGATCCGGTCGCTGCGGGGGCAACACGGGCCGCTGATGTTCCACCAGTCCGGCGGCTGCTGCGACGGCAGCGCCCCGATGTGCTACCCGGCCGGCGAGTTCCGCACCGGCGCGTCCGACGTCCTGCTGGCGGCTCTGCAGATCGAGGGGGTTGCCGAGCCGGTGGACTTCTGGATATCGGCGGCCCAGTGGGAACTCTGGAAACACACCCGGCTCACCATCGACGTGGTCCCCGGCCGAGGCAGCGGCTTCTCCCTGGAAGCCCCCGAAGGCCTCCGCTTCCTAACCCGCTCCCACCTAGCCCCCTAACCACCCACCCCACCCCCACCCCGCCCCGCGATCTTGCAGTTTGTGTCGCCTAAACGCGCAGTATGCGGCTTTTGCCGCGACGTAAAGTGCAAGATCGCGGGGGCGGGGTGAGGCGGGGGCGGGGTTGGAGGGCTGGGGGCAGTCAGGAGAGGGCGGCGCGGATGGTGGCGACGATGTGGGTGGGGCGGCGGTAGAGGTCGCGGTCGGTGAAGTAGCGCATCCGCCAGCCTTGCGCGTCGAGCCAGTTCACGCGGTCGCGGTCGTACCGGAGAGCGTCGCGGTCGAGGTGGGAGAGACCGTCGTACTCAATGCCGATCCTGCGCTCGCGATAGCCCAGATCGATGCGGTGGCGCGCGAATCCATACTCGTCGTGAACCCACACTTGGGGCTCCGGTGGCGGCAGCCGACCGTCGAGCAGGACGAGCCGAAGCTGGCTCTCCTGCCGGCACTCCGCCCGACCGTCCGCCAATGGCACCAACTCCCGCGCCTGGCGTACGCCGCGCAGTGCCCGATGGACAACGACCTCCGCCGACAGGTCATCCCGAGTCACCACCCCAGATCTGAGGGCGCAGTCGAGCACGGGCAGCGCGTCGAGGCGTCGTGTCGTACGCGCAAGGTCGACGGCACACCGAGCCGCCGGCACGCAGGGCAGCCCGCGAATGACGACCGGCCGCGTCGGAAGGACGGAACGGTGCACGACCAGCCCCGGCAGCCGAGGCTTCGGCACCGTGCTTGGCAGCTGGACGTGCACCAGGTCGTCGCGCAGTACACCGAAGCCGTGCCGGCGGGCCGCCGTCTGGCGGGCGAGCATCGCACCTTCCGGCAGGCACAGGAGCAGAGCCCGCAGCTCGTCCTCGTCGTCGCAGGGTTGGTCGGCGTAGACACCCCGGCGCACCCGTCGGAGTTCGTCTCGGCCGACACGGGTTCGCAGTCGACGAGCACTGAGGGTACGCATCAGGCTCTCTACCCGCCACAGTTGAGTCGTCACGCGGAGCACCCTGCCCTCACCCATCAACTCCACGCGACCCACACCAAGTCCCCTGTGGATAACCCACCCCCCCTGTGGACAGTCCCCTCCTTCCCCTCAACATGTGCTATCCCCCACCCCTCCCCCCGCGATCTTGCATTTTGTGTCAGCCATTAGTCCAGTATGACCCGGAATGTGGAGACAATAAGTGCAAGATCGCGGCGGAGGGTGGGCGGGGAGGGTGGATGTCAGCGGGAGTCGAGGAGGGGTTGGTGTGGGTTCCAGGGTGGGCCGTCGGCGGTGTCGCGGCGGCGGCGGGCGATGGCGGACAGCGCCTCCAGGACGACCCGGTTGCCGAGATAGGCGGTGATGTCCGCGTGGTCGTAGGGCGGGGCGACCTCGACCACGTCCACCCCGACCACCGGCAGTTCGTAGCAGACCCGGCGGACCGCGTCGAGGAGTTGCCGCGAGGTGAGGCCGCCCGGCTCGGGGGTGCCGGTGCCGGGCGCCATGCCGGGGTCGACCACGTCCACGTCGACCGAGAGGAAGACGCCCTCGCACTCGTCCACGGCGATCTCGAAGGCCTCCGACAGGCACGGATTCAGGCCCCGCGCCACGATCTCGGTCATCTCGTACGAGCGCATCCGCTGCTCGGCCATCCACCGCAGCGTCTCCGGCCCCGGCCAGTAGCCGCGCAGCCCGATCTGGAGGAAGCGGTCGCCGCGTACCGCCCCGGACTCGATGAGCCGGCGCATCGGCTGGCCGTGCCCGTGCAGCGAGCCGAACTCGATGTCACCGGTGTCGGCGTGCGCGTCGAAGTGCACCAGCGACACCCGGCCGAGCCCGTGGTGGCGGGCCACCCCGGTGGCGTCGGGCAGTGCGATCGAGTGGTCGCCGCCGAGTACGACGGGGATCGCCCCCGCCGAGGCGACCGCGTACACGGCGGTCTCCAGCGCGGCCAACGACCGCTCGATGTCACCGGAGAACATCTCCACGTCACCGGCGTCGTAGACGCACAGGTCACGCAGGGCGTCGACGCGCAGCGCCAGCGACGGCCGGGAGCCGTCGTGCGGCAGGTAGCAGGCCTGCCGGATGGCCGACGGGCCGAACCGGGTGCCGGGCCGGTGCGAGGTGCCGCCGTCGAAGGGCGCCCCGACGACGACCACGTCGGCGTCGGCGTACGTCACCGGCTCCTCCAGCGTGCACGGCGGTACGCCGAGGAAGGTGACGTCGGGACCGTACATCGCGCCGTACCGGGTCATCGTTCCTCCAGGCCCCAGGGTGAGCCGTAGCCGGTCAGCAGGTCGAGGAAGGGCTTCGGCGGCAGGGCCTCCGGGCCGAGCACTCCGGCGCCCGACCATGCGCCGCTGGCCAGCAGCTCCAGGGCGACCACGGGGTTGATCGCGGTCTGCCAGACCACCGCCTGGTGGCCGTACTCGCGCATCGACCACTCGTTGTCGACCACGTGGTAGAGGTAGACCTCGCGGGGCCGGCCGTCGATGCCGGTCCCCCGTACCCAGGTGCCGGCGCAGGTCTTGCCGCGCATCCGGTCGCCGAGGGTGGCCGGGTCGGGCAGGCAGGCGGCCACCACGTCGCGCGGCGACACCGACGCCCCGCCGACCCGCACCGGCGCGGTCGAGGAGAGGCCGAGCTTGTGCAGCGTCTTCAGCACCTCGATGAACTCGTCGCCGAGGCCGTACTTGAAGGTGACCCGCTTCGCCGGCACCCAGCGCGGGATCAACAGCACCTCCTCGTGCTCCACATTGACGCACTCGACCGGGCCGATGCCCTCGGGGAAGTGGAACACCTCCGGTTCGCTGAACGGTGCGGTGGTGAACCAGCCCCGGCCGGCCTCCCAGACCACGGGCGGGTTGAGGCACTCCTCAATGGTCGTCCAGATGGAGAACGAGGGCGCGAAGTCGTAGCCCTCCACGGTCAGGTTCGCGCCGTCCCGCACCCCGATCTCGTCGATCTCGCGGAACAACTCGTCGGCCGCGTACCGGGCGAAGACGTCCGACAGGCCGGGCTCGACGCCGATGCCACAGAGCGCCAGCCGCCCCGATCCGGCCCAGCGGTCCGCCGCCGCGAACTGCTCGTCGCCGAGCTTGACGCCAGTCTCGACGTAGGGACGATCAGGGTGCGGGCGGGACAGCGACATCGCCATGTCGAGATAGTCCGCGCCGGCGGCGTACGCACCGTCGAAGATCGGCATGACGAAGCGCGGGTCGACCGCGTTGAGCACGTGGGTGATCCGGTGCTCGCGGCAGAGCGCGGCGACCGCCTCGGCGGAGGCGGCGTCGACCGAGGCGGCGACGAAGCGGGGGCCCCGGCCGGCGACCGCCCGCGTCGCGCGGGCACCGTCGTGGTCGGCCACCACCATGGTCTCGAAGAACGCCCGCCGGGCCGCGATGGCGACGACGGCGGATCCGACGCCACCGGCGCCGACGAGCAGGATACGCATCACGCCACCACCGCCCGGCGGGCGCGCCGGCCGCGCAGGGTGGTGGCCAGCACCAGCAGCAGCGCGACCAGGAACATGGCCGTGCCGATGACGTTGACCTGCGGGGGAATGCCCCGCTGGGCGGCGCCCCAGACGTACATCGGGAACGTGACGGTGGTGCCGGAGTTGAAGTTCGTGATGATGAAGTCGTCGAAGCTGAGCGAGAACGCCAGCAGGGCGGCGGCCACGATACCGGGCAGCACCAGCGGCAGGGTGATCCGCCGGAACGTCTGCCACTCGGTGGCGTACAGGTCCATCGCGGCCTCCTCCATCCGCCGGTCCATCCCGGCCAGCCGCGCCTTGACCGTGACCACCACGAACGACACGCAGAACATGACGTGGGCGATGACGATGGTCCAGAAGCCCAGCGGCACCCCACCGGCGACGAAGAGGGCGAGCAGCGAGGTGCCCATCACCAGCTCCGGCGTCGCCATCGGCAGGAAGATCAGCACGTTGAGCCCGGACCGGCCCCGGAACCGGTGCCGGGCCAGGGCGAACGCCATCAGGGTGCCGAGCGCGGTGGCGGCCACCGTGGCGATGAAGCCGATCTGCACACTGCGCAGCACCGCGTCGCACATGTCGGAGGTGGCACACGGGTTGCGCCAGTTGTCCAGGGTGAACTCGTTGAAGTCGTACGACAGCCGGCTGGACGGGCGGTTGAACGACAGCGCGGCGACCACGGCGATCGGCAGGAACAGGTAGCCGAGCACCAGCAGCGCGACGCCCATCACCCAGTGCTCGGCCAGCCAGCGGGAGAAGCGGGTCACGGCGCCTGCCTTTCGTTCGCGACTGCGGGGCTCCGCTGCGCTGCACTCCTCGCGCTCACGGCGCCTGCCTTTCGTTCGCGACTGCGGGGCTCCGCTGCGCTGCACTCCTCGCGCTCACAGGACCTCCTCCGTGCCGGCGCGGCGCAGGTAGACGAAGACCACCGCGAGGATCGCCGACATCAGCAGGAACGACAGCGCCGCGCCCTGCGGATAATCCAGCCGGACCAGGAACGCCGAGTCGATGACGTTGCCGATCATGTACTCGTTCGGGGTACCGAGCAGCTCGGCGTTGATGTAGTCGCCGGTCGCCGGGATGAAGAAGAGCAGGGTGCCGGCGATCAGGCCGGGCATCGACAGCGGCAGGGTGACCCGGCGGAACGTCTTCAGCGGGGTGGCGTACAGGTCGCGGGCGGCCTCCAGCAGCCGGTAGTCGAGCCGCTCCAGGCTCGCGTACAGCGGCAGCACCAGGAACGGCAGGAAGTTGTACGTCAGGCCGAGCACCACCGCGATCGGAGTGGCCAGCAGCCGCCCGTCCGGGCCGAGCAGGTGCACGTCGCGCAGCAGCCCGACCAGGGCGCCGTTGTCCGACAGGATCGTCTTCCAGGCCAGCGTACGGACCAGGAAGCTGGTGAACATCGGGGCGATCACGCAGACCAGCAGCAGGTTCTTCCACCGGCCCGCCTTCTGCGCGATCGCGTACGCCAGCGGGTAGCCCATCAGCAGCGCCAGGGCCAGCGCGATGCCGGCGTAGAGGAACGACCGGCCGAACTGCGGCCAGTATGCCTGCAACGCCGCCGGGTAGTTGCCGAAGGCCCAGGTCAGCGTGTACCCGGTGGAGAGCGTGCCGGTGGGGTCGTAGAGGCTGGCCGCGGCGAGTTGCACCAGCGGCACGGCGAAGAAGAGGAACAGCCACGCCGCACCGGGCAACAGCAGCAGATACGGCAGGAGCCGGTGCCGGCCGGCCGGCGGCGGCGCCGACGGCCCGGACCCGGTGGTGGGTACGTGCGCCAGCGCACTCACGTCGCCGTCCCGTCCCGTTCGCTGCGCTCACTCACGACGCCGCACTCACGGGCTCGTCGAGGAGCGGGGTGGTTCGGTCGTCCTCGTCGGCGCGGCGGCCGAGCAGGAAAGCGTGCCGGGGATCCCAGTACGCCACGGCCCGCTCCCCCGGCGTGAACCGCTGCTGGGCGCCACTGTTGGCAACGAAGACACTCAGCTCGGTGCCCCAGCCGGTGCGCAGCAGATACTGCGTGCTGACGCCGACGTAGGAGGCGTCGGTGACCGTCCCGTCCAGGTACTGACTGCCGGCGGGCACCTGGTCGGCGGCGCCGGCCAGGTGCAGCTTCTCGGGACGTACCCCGAGATGGACCGGACCCTGGTCGGCGCGGGACCGGCCCGCGGGCACCGAGAACCGCGAGCCGTGCGCGGTGACCAGGATGTCCCCGCCGTTGCCGCCGGTGACCTCGCCGGCGATCAGGTTGGACTGGCCGAGGAAGTTGGCCACGAACGCGGTCGCCGGGAACTCGTAGATCTCGGCCGGCGCGCCCAGCTGCTCGATCCGGCCGGCGTTCATCACCGCGACCGTGTCGGCCATCGTCATGGCCTCCTCCTGGTCGTGGGTGACGTGCACGAACGTGATGCCGACCTCGGTCTGGATCCGCTTGAGTTCGATCTGCATCTGGCGACGCAGCTTGAGGTCGAGCGCGCCGAGCGGCTCGTCGAGCAGCAGCACCTGCGGATGGTTGATCAGCGCCCGAGCCAGCGCGACCCGCTGCTGCTGACCACCGGAGAGCTGGCCGGGACGCCGCCGCTCGTACCCGTCGAGCTGCACCAGCGACAGCATCTGCCGGACCTGCCCGTCGACGGAGCGGATGCCGCGCCGGCGCAGCCCGAAGGCCACGTTCTCGAAGATGTCCAGGTGCGGGAAGAGCGCGTAGCTCTGGAACACCGTGTTGACCGGCCGCCTGTACGGGCGCAGCCGGGCGATGTCCCGGTCGCCGAGCAGCACCTGCCCACCGGTCGGCTCCTCCAGGCCGGCGATCATCCGCAGCGTGGTGGTCTTGCCGCAGCCGGAGGCGCCGAGCAGGGCGAAGAACGAGCCCTGGCCGATCGTCAGGCTCAGGTCGTCGACGGCGGTGAACGCGCCGAACGTCTTGGTGAGATGGGCCAGCCTCAGGTCGCCGGCCGGGGTCTCCCGCGCCATCGTCACGCTCCGATAACCTGCTGGAACTTGGTCTCGTACTCGCGCTCCTGCTGCTCGTCCAGCGCCATGAAGACGCGGGCCTTGGCGAGGATGGCCTCGTCCGGGAAGATCAACGGGTTGGCGGCCAGCTCCGGGTCGATCTTCTCCATCTCCTCCTGCGCGCCCTGCACCGGGCAGATGTAGTTGACGTACGCGGCGAGCTGGGCGGCGACCGCCGGGTCGTAGTAGTGGTTGATCAGCTCTTCGGCGTTGCCCTTGTGGGTGGCCCGGTTCGGCACGAGCATGTTGTCCGACCAGAGCATCACGCCGGAGTCCGGCACCACGAACTGGATCCGCTCGTCCTCGAAGCCGAGCTGGATGATGTCGCCGGACCAGCCGATGCAGGCCGCGATGTCGCCCTTGGCCAGGTCGGGTGCGTAGTCGTTGCCGGTGAACCGGCGGATCTGCCCGGAGGCGACCGCCTTCTTGAGTTTGTTGAGCGCGTCGTCGAACTGGTTGGCGGTGAAGTCGGCCGGGTTGTGACCGTTGGACATCAACAGCAGCCCCATGGTGTCGCGCATCTCGGTCAGCGCGGTCACCTTGCCCTTCAGGTCGGGGCGGGTGAGCAACTCGTCGACGGTCCGGACCTCCCCGGTGACCCGGCCGTTGTACGCGAGGCCGGCCAGGCCCGACTGCCACGGGACGGCGAGGTGGTTGTCGACATCGAAGGGCCGGTTGCGCAGCGACGGCAGCAGGTTGGCCTCGACGGCGGGCAGCTTCGCCTTGTCGAGCCGCTGGATCCAGCCGAGCCGGATCATGCGGGCGGCCATCCAGTCGGTGAGCACCATGAGGTCCCGCCCGGTGCTCTGACAGGCGGAAAGCTGGTTCTGCACCTTGCCGAAGAACTCGTTGTTGTCGTTGACGTCCTCGGTGTACGTCACCTGGATGCCGGTCCTGCTGACGAAGGCGTCGAGACTCGGGCGCTTCGACTCGTCGTCCTCGTCGACGTCCATGTACTGCGGCCAGTTGGAGAAGGCCAGCGTCTTCTCCGTACCGGACACGTCCTCGCTGACGCAGCCGGCCTCCGTCTGCTGCGCGCCGGGGGTGCCGCAGCCGGCGAGGGCGCCACCGCTGGCGAGCAGCGCGGCCGAGCCGAGGGTGCCGGTGAGCAGACCACGCCGGGTGAGGGGCCGGAAGGCACTACGCATGTGACGACTCCTATGGGGGTGATCGTCGGCGGCGGGACGGGGGTGGGCGCGCCGGCTGGAGGGTCAATGGCGATGGACGACTGATCGTGACATGAGGAAACCTCTCTCACAAGGGATTCCGTTGCTGGAATAGCTATAGACGACGAATTACGCCAGCGCGGCCGTTGGCGATAGGCTCAGCCCGGTGACGGACATGGGGAGCGGTCGATGACGAACCGGCAGCAGGAGAACGGCAACGGCGGGCGCCGGGTCAGCGTGCGCGACGGTGCCAGCCACGCCCTGCTCGACGACGTGGCCAAGCAGATCATCGAGCAGCTGCAGCAGGACGGCCGCCGCCCGTACGCGACGATCGGTAAGGCGGTGGGGCTCTCCGAGGCGGCGGTACGCCAGCGCGTGCAGCGCCTGCTCGACGCCGGGGTGATGCAGATCGTCGCGGTGACCGACCCGCTCCAACTCGGCTTTCCGAGGCAGGCCATGATCGGGCTGCGTACCGACGGCGATCTGGAGAGCGTGGCCGACCGCATCGCCGAGTTGGAGGAGGTCGACTACGTGGTGATCACCGCCGGCTCCTTCGACCTGCTGGCCGAGGTGGTCTGCCGCAACGACGAGCACCTGCTGGAGATCCTGCAACGGCTGCGCGCGGTCACCGGCGTGCTCTCCACCGAGGCGTTCGTCTACCTCAAGCTCCGCAAGCAGACCTACAGCTGGGGCACCGCCTAACCCACCCCGCCTCACCCCGCCCCGCCCCGCCCCGCACGGCACGGCACGGCACGGCACGGCACGGCGATCATGGTGTTGTGGCAGCGACAAACCAGGGCGATCGGCGCGTTTCCGCGACCACAACTCCATGATCGGCGCGCGGACGGTCGGCGCGTGAGGGACGGCACGCGCTCGGTCGGCGTGTGCGTGGTCGGCGCGGACGGTCAGTGCGGGAGGCCGTCGCAGGAGGTCGGCGCAGGGGTGGTGGCGACGAACGCGCGCCAGGCGTCGGGGGTGAAGGTCAGCGTGCCGCCGGTCCGGTCCTTGCTGTCGCGTACCAGGACCCGGCCGGGCAGATTGTCGGCCACCTCGACACAGGCACCGCCGTTGTTGCTGCTGCGGGTGGCGGTGCGCCAACGGGCGTCGGTCAACTCCATGTCGTCGCCACTTCCCTGATCAGCTCGATGGACCGGCGACGGGGCAGCGCCTCACCGGTGACGCTCTCCCATCTCGCGCCCAGGCTAGCAAGGTCGGCACGCTCGGTCACCACCTGACCGCGTAGTTGGTTGTCCAGATAGGCCGCCTCGGCACCGTCCGGCGTGCGGCCCAGCACGAACGGCCCGGCCAGGCCGGTGTGCCACGGGCTCTCCGCCGGAATGACCCGCACCTGCACGTTCTCCCGCTCGCCCTGGTCAGCCAGGTGGGTCAGTTGCCCGGCCATCACCGCCCGGTCGCCGCCCACCCGCCGACGCAGCACCACCTCGTCGATCACCGCCACCAACTGGAGCGGGATCTCGCGCTCCAGCACCCGCTGCCGCGCCAGCCGCGCCGCCACGATCTCCTCCACCTCGACCGGCGGCAGCAGGCCGCCGGTGGTGAGCACTGCCCGGGCGTACGCCTCGGTCTGGAGCAGGCCCGGCACCAGCAGCGGCTCATACCACCGGAGCGAGCTGGCCTTCTGCTCAAACTCCGCCCACTCCCGGAACCAGGGCAGGTCGCGGCGGCGGAACGGCTCCGGCCAGAGTTCCTTGGCCTTGCGGTCGAGGACCGTGGCGACGGCGACCCGGGTCCGGGATGTGGGGTCCGTCCGTCCGCCAGCCACCGGCCCGCCGTCTTCGGGTCGACACCGACCTTCCCTGCCAATGATTCGGCAGTCTCGCCCTTGTCCGCCATCGCCAGCCGCAGCGCCTCGTTCATCTACCGACCTCCATTCGAGCGTCACATTGCGCCGCACGCTAGCCACTCTGAGTGGCGTTGTCCGCCCGGTCTCGGCGTGTTGCGGTCGGGACTGTTTCGCGCACTTCAGATGCGACCGAACTGACCCCCGACTGCCCTGGACATGCCCCACCGACCACCGCCCCGGCGGCCCTCCACCCCGTTGAATGTGAACCTTGGACAGTTACCGTTCCGCACTAACGGAAACTTTCCAAGATCTCGAACCGATCGCGGCCATGAGCCCGGCCGGGCAGAGAGCCGGCTGCCGAACACCCCACGCAGCGATTCCCGCCCGAAGGCGGTGCGTCGGTTGAAGCAGAGCAAAGGCGGCGCTGGAGTTACCCCCACCCGGACCGGGCCCCGACCGCCTCGGGGTGCGGGCCGGCTGGCCAAGGGGCACCGCACAGGCCGGGTCAGTGTGGTACGGATTCCGTTGCGTAAGTCATAGCAGATTGCTAAATCCGTCGCGCTTTGCCGCAGAGGCAACCGATAGCACTTGCTATCCGGCGTCGGGCTGTGGGATAACCGAGGCAGAGCGGCCGGTGACCCTGACCGGCCCGAGACCGATGGGGCTGACATGGCCAACGCCACCGACCACCTCTGGATGCACTTCACCCGGATGGCGAGCTACTCCGCCGGCGAGGTGCCGACCATCGTCCGCGGCGAGGGCGCCTACGTGTGGGACGCGCAGGGCCGCCGCTACCTGGACGGGCTCGCCGGGCTCTTCGTGGTGAACGCCGGCCACGGCCGCACCGAGCTGGCCGAGGCCGCCGCCAAGCAGGCCGGTGAGCTGGCCTACTTTCCACTCTGGTCGTACGCTCATCCGACCGCCGTGGAGCTGGCGGAGCGGATCTCGGCGCTGACCCCCGGCGACCTGAACCGGGTCTTCTTCACCACCGGCGGCTCGGAGGCGGTCGAGGCGGCCTGGAAGCTGGCCCGGGCCTACTTCAAGCGGACCGGCAAGCCGACCAAGCACAAGGTGGTCAGCCGCTACATCGCCTATCACGGCACCTCCATGGGTGCCCTGTCGATCACCGGCCTGCCCGGCATCAAGACCGACTTCGAGCCCCTGGTGCCGGGCGGCATCAAGGTGCCGAACACGAACTTCTACCGGGCGCCGGAGCACGGCGACGACCCGGTGGCGTTCGGCCGGTGGGCCGCCGACGAGATCGGCCGCGCCATCGAGCGGGAGGGGCCGGACACCGTCGCCGCCGTCTTCCTGGAGCCGGTGCAAAACTCCGGCGGCTGCTTCCCGCCGCCGCCCGGCTACTTCGAGCGGGTACGGGAGATCTGCGACGCGCACGACGTGCTGCTGGTCAGCGACGAGGTGATCTGCTCGTGGGGCCGGCTCGGGGAGTACTTCGGCGCCATCCGTTACGGCTACCAGCCCGACATCATCACCACCGCCAAGGGCATCACCTCGGGCTACGCCCCGCTCGGCGCGATGATCGCCAGCGACCGGTTGATGGAACCATTCCTGACCGAGACCGGCATGTTCGCCCACGGGGTGACCTTCGGCGGCCACCCGGTCTCCTGCGCGGTGGCCCTGGCCAACCTGGAGGTCTTCGCCCGGGAGGATCTGGTCGGGCACGTACGCGCCAACGAGGCGGCGTTCCGCACCACCCTGGAGAAGCTGCACGACCTGCCGATCGTCGGCGACATCCGGGGCGACGGATACTTCTACGGCATCGAGCTGGTCAAGGACAAGACGACCCGGGCGACCTTCGACGAGGCCGAGTCGGAGCGGCTGTTGCGCGGCTTCCTCTCCGGCGCCCTCTTCTCCGCCGGCCTCTACTGCCGCGCCGACGACCGCGGCGACCCGGTGATCCAGCTCGCCCCGCCGCTGATCGCCGACCAGCAGCAGTTCGACGAGATCGAGCAGATCCTCCGATCCGTCCTAACCCAAGCCCACTCCCACCTCTAACCGCCTCCCACCCGCCCACCCGCCCACACACCCCACCCGCCCCATCCGGCCCGTTGATCATGAGGTTAGCGGGTGTTTTAGAGATCAAACCGCCCGCCAACCTCATGATCAACGGGGAGTCAGCGGGTGTGGAGGGCGGGGCGGGAGGGCGGGGGTCAGTGGGTGGGTGGGATGACGCGTAGGTGGCCGCGGCGGGAGGTGGGAGGCGCGGCGTGGTCGGCGTGATCGTCCTGCGGGGGGCGGGGGGCGGGACGGGCCGCCTCGCGGACCGCCTCGGCGAGGGCGACCAGGTCATCGGTGGTGGGCGGCGGCGGCTCGAACTCGCCCTCGTGCCGGACCACCTCCCAGCCACGCGGTGCGGTCAGGCTGCGCGCGTGCGGCTCACAGAGGTCGTACGTGTGCGGCTCGGCGAAGGCGGCCAACGGGCCCACCACGGCGGTCGACTCGTTGTAGACATAGGTCAGTGTGGCGACCGCTTGCCGGGGGCAGCCGTTACGGGAGCAGCGCCGTGGTGACCTCACCGGCGCAGGGTATCTCCATTACCGGCTCCGGCGCACCGCTTCGCGTTACGACACGCCCGTCTTGGTGATCACATTTCTCCCGGGCACCGCGGCGCGCCACGGTGGTGGCGCTGATGCGGCCCGGGCCAGACCAGAAGCTACCCTGTGGCTCATGACGAGCCCGGAGAACCGCCGCCCCGGCCCCGGCCGGCGCGCCCACCGCGACCGGCACGGACGCGGCCTGCGCGGGCGGCTGGTACCGGCCACCGTGCCGCTGGCGCGGACCAAGGCGGAGATCTTCGACGATCTGGTGCTGGACACCGTCGAGACGCTCGAACGCCGGTTCGCCAAGGAGCTGGCCGGGGTGGAGTTCGCCGTCGAGGACGTCCCGCCCGACCTGAACGTCTACGACTCCGACGTCCTGGAGGACGGCGAGGTGCCGCTGGCCCGGCTGTTGCCCGGCCGGCCGGGTCGTCAGGAGGTGCCGCCGCGGATCGTGTTGTACCGGCGCCCGCTGGAGTTCCGGGCCATGGACCGGGAGGATCTCGCCGACCTGGTGCACGACGTGATCATCGAGCAGGTGGCCAACCTGCTCGGCGTCGATCCGGACGAGTTGGCCTGAGCCTCGGCGGGCACGGGCCGGCACCGACCGGCACCGGGTGGGACGGTCCCCCAACCGCCCCGCCCCGCCGACGGGTCAGGCCGCCCGACGCTTGAGCTTGCGCCGCTCCCGCTCGGAGAGCCCACCCCAGATCCCGAACCGCTCGTCGTGCCCGAGAGCGTATTCGAGGCATTCCGTCTTGACCTCGCACCGCGAGCAGATCCGCTTCGCTTCGCGGGTCGAGCCGCCCTTCTCGGGAAAGAACGCCTCCGGGTCGGTCTGCGAGCACAGGGCCCGCTCCTGCCACTCCGGCGCGTTTCCGAGCAGGTCGGCCGCCTCGAGCTGGCCGTCCATCGATTGCCTCCTTGTCGCGCACCGGCGTCATCGCCGCTGCAACCCCCCACGCGAAAGGCGTGCTTTGTCCGTCCCATCCCCTTATGTTGCGGTTCGTTCGAACAACCCCATTCAAATTACACGCGTGTAATACGTGCGCCGTCAAGCCAAACTTGATAATGGAGTCGCCCTCCCGACACGCATCCGGACGGCCGTTCGGACCACCCGGCCTCGTCCTGCCCTATCGATTCAGACCCCGGCCGAGTAACGCCCCTCCCGGCGAGTTGCCCGAGTTTTCTCCCGTGGCGCGCGGCCTGCGCAGACGTGATCGAGCGTCGCCGACCCCCGGGAGAGCCACCCGTCAAGATCGGTTGATCTTGACCCGCAAGGTTATCCCGACTTCGCCACCCCCGCCCGTCGAGCGGGTAGACGACGACCGCGTTCCGTCCACATTGTGGACGACGCGCGCGATCACAAGGGACCTGAGCGATCGATCCGTCATCCAAGGTGCCCCGGCCACCAGCGCTAACGTGGCCACCGCCGACCGACCACAGTGACCGGCGCGGCAGCGTGCCACCATCCCACCAGGCGGTACAACGCCCCTAGGCGGGGACGTGGCCGTAGGCGGTCGTACGCCGACGCGCCGGCCGGCCCGCCGACGCCGCGATCGCCCGCAGCTGCTCCTCCGTACGCGCCGACCCGTTGCCGGAGCCCGCCATCCGCGAGATGGTCTCCTCCATCAGCGTGCCGCCCAGGTCATTGCAGCCACTGCGCAGCATCTCCGCCGTGCCCGCGTCGCCCAGCTTCACCCACGAGCACTGGATGTTGTCGATCCGGCCGTGCAGCAGCACCCGGGCCATCGCGTGCACCACCCGGTTCTCTCGCCAGGTCGGCCCGGGTCGGGCGATGCCGGCAAGGTAGATCGGGGCGTTGGTGTGCACGAACGGCAGCGCCACGAACTCGGTGAAGCCACCGGTACGGTCCTGCACGCCGGCCAGCACCCGGAAGTGCGCCAACCAGTGAGCGGGGTGGTCGACGTGGCCGTACATCATCGTGGAGCTGGACCGGATGCCCAGCTCGTGGGCCGTGCTGACCACCTCGACCCAGGCGGTGGTCGGCAGCTTGCCCTTGGTCAACACCCAGCGCACCTCGTCGTCGAGGATCTCCGCCGCGGTCCCGGGGATGGTGTCCAGGCCGGCCTCCCGCAACCCGGTCAGCCACTCCCGCACCGACACGCCGGCCTTGGCCGCGGCGGTGACGATCTCCATCGGCGAGAAGGCGTGCACGTGCATCTGCGGCACCCGCGCCTTGATCGCCCGCACCAGGTCGGCGTAGATCGTCACCGGCAACTTCGGGTCGATGCCACCCTGCAGGCACACCTCGCCGGCACCGGCGTCCCATGCCTCCCGCGCCCGGTCGGCGACCTGCTCCACCGAGAGCCGGTACGCGTCGGCATCCCGCTCCCGCTGCGCGAAGGCACAGAACCGGCAGCCCACGTAGCAGACGTTGCTGAAGTTGATGTTGCGGTTCACCACGTAGGTGACGTCGTCGCCGACCGCCGCCCGGCGCAGCTCGTCGGCGGTACGGCACAGCTCGTCCAGCGCCGGGCCGTCCGCGCCGAAGAGCGCCAGCGCGGCATCGACGTGTCGGGGCTCCAGCAACGCCGCCGGGTCATCGGCGGCCAGCCGCAGCCCGGCCCGCAGATCCGCGTCACCGGAGCCCGCGGTGGCCTGCCGGCCGACCCCGGGCCGCTGGCCCGCATCCGCCGCCGGGCCGTCGACAGTGCCCGCCCGCGCCGGCGGTACGGCGACCTTGGCCGCGACCTCCGACCAGTCGCCGTAGACGTGGTCGAAGTCGCCCCGCCGATCCTCCGTACGCCCGGTGGTGTCGATGGTGACGTGCAGGTCGGTACGGCCGCCGGCGTACGTCTCGTCCGGCTCCTGCCATGGTCGGCCCACCGGCCGGGCCGACGCCACCGCCAGCCCGGTCGCCGGATCCGCCAGCGCCGTCACGTGCGGCAGCAGGCGCGGATCCAGCCACGGCTCGCCGGCGCGGACGTACTCCGGGTAGACGGTCAGCCGCTCCCGCAGGGTGAAGCCGGCGGCGGCCGTGCGGGCCGCCAGCTCGTCCAGGTGCGGCCAGGGCCGCTCCGGGTTGACGTGGTCCGGCGTCACCGGCGACACACCGCCCCAGTCGTCGATGCCGGCCCGCAGCAGCAGGTCGTACTCGCCGGCGATCAGGTTGGGCGGCGCCTGGATGCGGGCCTTCGGCCCGAGCAGCACCCGGGCCACCGCCACGGTGGCCGCCAGGTCGTGCAGTTCGGCGTCGGGCATGCCGCGCATCGCCGTGTCCGGCTTCGCCCGGAAGTTCTGCACGATCACCTCCTGGAGGTGGCCGTACTCCCGGTGCGCCCGCCGCATCGCGAAGATCGCGTCGACCCGCTCGGTGAGGTTCTCGCCGATGCCGATCAGGATGCCCGTGGTGAACGGGACGCCCACCCGCCCGGCGTCGTCGAGCACCCGCAACCGCACCGCCGGTTCCTTGTCGGGTGAGCCGTAGTGCGGGCCACCCGGCTCGGACCAGAGCCGGGTGGCCGTCGTCTCCAGCATCATCCCCATGCTCGGCGCGACCGGCTTGAGCCGTTGCAGCTCCGACCAGGAGAGCACCCCCGGGTTCAGGTGCGGCAGCAGGCCGGTCTCCTCCAACACCGCCACCGCACAGGCGCGCAGGTAGTCCAGGGTGGACTCGTAGCCCCGTTCGTCCAGCCACTGCCGGGCCGCCGGCCAGCGCGCCTCCGGCCGGTCGCCGAGGGTGAACAGGGCCTCCTTACAGCCCTGCGCGGCGCCGGCCCGGGCGATGGCGAGCACCTCGTCGCGGTCCAGAAAGGCCGCCGGCAACCGGTGCGGCACGGTCGCGAACGTGCAGTAGTGGCAGCGGTCCCGGCAGAGCCGGGTCAGCGGGATGAAGACCTTCTTCGAGTACGTCACCACGCCGGGCCGGCCGGCATCACGCAGGCCCGCGTCGCGGATCGACCCGGCGATGGCGAGCAGTTCCTCCAACGCCGAGCCCCGGGCGGTCAGCAGTGCGGACGCCTCGTCGACGTCGAGCGCCCGCCCGGCGGCGGCCCGGCGCAGCGCCCGCCGTACGCCCGCGTCGCCCGGCCCAGGCTCGCTCCGATCAACCATCCGCCCAGCCTATGCGCTGCCGCCCGGTCCGGTCCCCGCCCCGTGGGCAACCGCACGCGATCCGGCTGGCCGCCCTCTGTCGACTGGAGATCGCTCGGTCAGCCGGGGTTGTCGCCCGGGTCGATGCGCTGGGTCCGGTCGGCGTCGCCGTCGCCCGGTCGCGGGATGCTCTGGGTCGGCTCCGCGCCGCCGTGGCCCGGTCGCGGGATCGCCTGTGTCGGGTCGGCACCACCGTCGCCGGGTCGCGGGATCGCCTGGGTCGGCTCCGCGCCCTGGCGCGGGATGCTCTGGGTCGGATCGGCCGACGCGGGCTGCCCGAACGGCGGCGCGGCCGGTGAGGTGGGTGCGGCCGGCTGCGGCGGCACCGCCGGCTGCCCGTGCGGCGGCCAGGTGTGCGGGGACTCCGGCGGCCCACCGGCCGGGTGGGTCTGGCCCACCACGGGCGACCCCGACTGTCCACCGGCCGGGTAGCCACCGGCCGGCTGACCACTGCCCGGCTGACCACTGCCCGGGTGACCGCCGGTCCAGGCGCCCGGCTGGCCCGCCGGTGGCCAGCCACCAGCCTGGTATCCGGGCTGCTGGTATCCGGACTGGCCCGGGCCACTCGGCTGCGGCCAGCCCGGCTGCGGCGTGCCATACACGCCGGGCTCCGGCTTCGGCCGGGGCACGTGGTACAGCCGCTGCCAGACGCTCCACACCACGTACGCGGCCGCCGCGAACAGCGCCACCCAGGCGGCCCGGGTGAGCAGACCGGTCATGGCGTCGAAGAGCTGCGCCTCGGCCAGCCGACCGACCACCCAGATCAGCAGGGTCAGCCCGCCGAGGATCGCGCTGGCCGCGTACTCGCCGAGCGCGACCTGAGTGATCAGTTTCGCCCTCGGGACGACCGGGGCCACGTGGGTGGCCAGCAGCACGGCCAGCACCGGCAGGACAACCGCCTCGACGCCGATGAAGGCGGAGAACGAGTCGGCGGCGCGCCCGGTCACCGTGCTGTAGGCGCCCTGCGGGGTCAACAGCCGGACCAACCCGACGAAGAGGAAGACGGCGTTCGCGCCGAGGAGCACGATGGCGATGAGTTCCCGCAACGGCCCGGTCACCTGACGGGCCGGGGTCGGGTCGGTTGGCGAGGGCTCGGCGGGGCTGGTCACGAACTCTCCCTGGGGGCGAAAGCGGACAGATGCCGACGTGAGCCTAGTCTCCCCGGGCGGCCCGGTGCCGAAGGCGTCACGTAGGCGAGGATGGGCGGATGCGCATCGTGGTTCTGACCGGCGGAATCGGCGGTGCCCGGTTCCTGCTCGGGGTGCGGGCGTACGCCCGCGAGGTGGGCGCCGAGGTGACCGCCGTGGTCAACGTCGGCGACGACCTCCGCCTGCACGGGCTCCGGATCTGCCCGGACCTGGACAGCGTCCTCTACACCCTGGGCGGCGGTGCCGACCCGGAGCGGGGCTGGGGGCGAATCGACGAGAGCTGGACGGTCAAGGAGGAACTGGCCGCGTACGGTGCCGAACCGGGCTGGTTCGGGCTGGGCGACCGGGACATCGCCACCCACCTGGTCCGCACCACCATGTTGGACGCGGGCTATCCGCTGCACGCGGTCACCCAGGCGCTGGCGACGCGCTGGCAGCCCGGCGTACGCCTGCTGCCGGCGACCGACGACCGCCTGGAGACGCACGCGGTCGTCGACGCCGACGGCGGCCAGCGGGCGATCCACTTCCAGGAGTGGTGGGTGCGGCACCGGGCGCAGGTGCCGACCCACCGGTTCGTCTTCGTCGGCGCGGAGTCGGCCAAGCCGGCGCCCGGCGTGACGGAGGCGATCACCGGAGCCGACGTGGTGCTCGTGGCACCGAGCAACCCGGTGGTCAGCATCGCACCGATTCTGGCCGTGCCGGGCCTGCGCGAGGCGGTCACGGACGGCCCCGCCCCGGTCGTCGGGGTGTCGCCGATCATCGGCGGTGCACCGGTACGGGGCATGGCCGACCGCTGCCTGGCGGTGGTCGACGTCGAGTGCAGCGCCGCCGGGGTCGGCGGTCTGTACGGTGGGCGGGCCGCCGGCGGCCTGCTCGACGGCTGGCTGGTGGCCGAGGAGGACGCGGGCACGCTGGTGCCGGACGTGACGGTCCGCGCGGTGCCGCTGCGGATGACCGACGAGGCGGCGACGGCGGCGATGGTCCGCGCCGCGGTGGAGTTGACGTGAGACTGGAGATCCTGCCGGTGCCCGGCATCGGGCATGTGACCGAGGGCGACGACCTGGCGGCGCTGATCGGGGGCGCGGCACCCTGGCTGCGCGACGGTGACGTGCTGGTGGTGACCAGCAAGATCGTTTCCAAGGCCGAGGGACGGCTGGTGGACGTGCCGGCGGACGGCCCGGACCGGCAGGCCGCCCGGGACAGGGTGCTGGCGGCCGAGAGCGTACGGGCGGTGGCGGCCCGGGGCGACACCCAGATCGTGCAGACCCGCCACGGCTTCGTGATGGCCTCGGCCGGGATCGACGCCTCCAACGTCGACAAGACCCGGCTGGTGCTGCTTCCGGAGGACCCGGACGCCTCGGCGCGGGCGCTGCGCGCCGGCCTGCGCCAGCGGTACGGCGTGGACGTGGCGGTGATCGTCAGCGACACCATGGGCCGGCCCTGGCGCAACGGGCTGACCGACGTGGCGCTCGGCGTCGCCGGGATGGCCGCCATCCGCGACCACCGGGGCGAGGTCGACCCGTACGGCAACGAGCTGGTGCTGACGCAGATGGCGGTGGTCGACGAGCTGGCCGCGGCGGGCGAACTGATCAAGGGAAAGCGCGACCAGATGCCGGTGGCGGTGATCCGCGGTTACCTGGTCCCGCCGCTGCCGGACGACGGCGAGGGGACCCGGGTCCTGGTCCGGGATGCCGCGATGGACCTGTTCTCGCTCGGCACCGCCGAGGCGAAGGCGGTCGGGTTCGCGGCCGCCGCCACCCTGCCGGACCACCCGGGCAGCGTCGCACCCGACCCGACGGTGGTCGACCGGGCGATCGCGGCGGTCGCCGGCGTGATCGCGCCCGGCACGGTCTTCACCCAGGTCACCGACGATGACGTACGCGGCGGCCTGGTCGCTACCGTGCCGGGCTGGCCGCCACACGCCAACGGTCTGGTGCTCTGCTCCCCGCCCACCCCTGTGGGTCCGGTCCAACTGGTCCGCTTCGGCACCGACGTACAACGCCTGCGCACCGCCCTGGCGGCCCACAACGTCCCCACCCAACTCCTCCCACCACCCAACGCCACCACCGCCGCCGCCACCCTCGCCCTCTGAATCCCGGGCGGGTCTATGAGGTGAGGACGGCGCGGCCCAGCGGGGTGAGGGTGTGCAGGACGGTGTTGCGGTCGCGCTGGCTGATCAGCAGGCCGGCGTTGCGGAGGACGGTGGCGTGCTGACTGGCCGCGGCCGCCGAGATGTGCAAGCGGCGCGCCAGTTCGCCGGTGGTGCAGCCGTCGTCGGTGGCGGCGAGGACGGCCGCGCGGGTACGGCCGAGCAACGCGGTCAGCGCCTCCCGGCCCGTACCGTCCGCCCCGGCGCGATCGGCGGTCAGTCCGCCCAGCCGGTCCACCGGGTAGACCAGCACCGGGGGCAGCTGCGGGTCGAGCAGCGCGACCGGAGTGTTCGCGCAGAAGAACGACGGCACCAGCAGCAGCCCTCGACCCCGCAGGTGCAGCTCCCGGTTGCTCGGGTAAGCGGGGATCTCCAGCGCCCCCGACTCCCAGCGCACGCCCGGCCGCAGCGTGGTCAGCAGCCCCTCGATGCCGCCGTCGAGCATGGCCCGCGCCCGGCGGACGCGGTCGGCCTCCACCGCCGCCTGGACCCGCGGCCAGTACGGCCCGAGGGCCAACTCCCGGTAGCGACCCATCGTCTCGGTCAGGTGCCCCAGGGCATCCGGCTCGCCCCGGGCCAGCGCGGCGACGCCGGCGGGCAGACTCCCGCTCCTGCCGTTGGCGAGCAGCGTCAGGTCGCGTTGCAGCAGCGCGACAGGGGTGCGTCGCAACGCCTCCATCCCCGCCTCGAACCCGTGCAGGCTCTCGTAAGGGGTGAGGAAGTCCGGAAAGTAGCCACGCGGTGGGCTCAACGCGGACAGCAGCCGCAGGGCGTCGACGTCCTCCTGCTGGCGCAGCTCGCGCGAGACCTCACGACGCCAGCCGGCCAACAGCGAGTCACGGCTGCGTCCGGCCAACAGGTGCAGGCTCAGCACCACTTCCCAGACCGGATCTGCCGCCGGTGCCACCCGGGTCCGGAAAATGTCCTCGGCAGAGAAATGGATCTTCAGCATGGGACCGCTCCCCGCCGCCCGGCTGGGGGACACCCGGCGACCTACGAACTCTACCCGCCCGCGTCAGCCTCGGGCAGTTAAGCCTCAGCTGAAAAAGGTCGACGCTGACCGGCCCGGTCCGCCATGCTTCCCGTGCCACAGGGGCGACCGACGTCGAGCGTGTCCGGCTCCTGGGGCGTCCGTGGGGGGCGGTGCCATACGAGGGTCTGCGGCTCGCGAGTTCCGCAGGGGGCGCCGCCCACCCCATCGACCCGATCCCCGCCGCTCCGGCCCACCGTTGCCCGCGTACGAACGCCACACCCGTACGCTGGCCACGGACGAGAGGAGCGACCCTTGTTGACGCCCCGGGTGGTGGACGGTTCCCCGCACAGCGACGCGGCCGGCTGGGCGGAGTTGCACGCCGACGCGACCGCCCTGCTCGCCGGCTGGACGCCGACCAGCCCGGACGCCGTCGACACCCGCGATCGCACCCTCGACCTGCTGGGCGCCGGGCCGGTCGCGATGAGCCGCGAGCACCGTCCCGGCCACGTCACCGCCAGCGCGCTGGTCTTCGACGCGACCGGTGGACGGGTGCTGCTCTGCCTGCACGGCAAGTTCCACAAGTGGGTGCAGCTGGGCGGGCACTGCGAGCCGGGCGACCGGACGCTGGCCGGCGCGGCCCTGCGCGAGGCCACCGAGGAGTCGGGCATCCCCGGCCTGCGGGTGGATCCGGTGCCGATCGACGTGGACGTGCACCCGGTGGCCTGCCAGGGCGGGTCGCTGCACCACGACGTCCGCTTCGCCGTGTTCGCCCCGGTGGGGGCGGTGGAACGGGTGAGCGCGGAGTCCGAGGCGCTGGGCTGGTTCCCGCCGGAGCGGCTGCCGCATCCGCTGGCCGGCGGGACGGCCCGGCTCGTCGCGCCGGGCCTGGCGGCCTTCAGACGAGCCCGTCCGCACCCCGCGCCTTGAGTTCGTCCACGATCGACTTGACGCCCTGGGCGTGTTCCCGGGAGCAGACCAGCAACGCGTCGGCGGTGTCCACCACGATGAGATCGCGTACCCCGACGGTGGCCACCAGCCGGCCGGAGTAGGGCGCCACGACCAGTCCACTGCTGTCGCGCAGCAGCACGTCGGCCTTGGCGTCCGCGCCGAGCACCACATTGCCGTCGGCGTCCGGCGGCAGCACCTCGCCGAGGGTGTGGAAGTCGCCCACGTCGTTCCACCGGAAGTCGCCCGGTACGGTCGCCACCCGCCCGGCGGCGGCCGCGCCCTCCATCACCGCGTAGTCGACCGAGATCTTCGGCAGTGTCGGCCAGACCGCGCCGAGCACGTCGTCCTGCTCGCCGCTGCCCCACGCGGCCGCGATCGCCGTCACCCCGGTGTGCAGGGCGGGCTGCTGCCGCGCCAGCTCGGCGAGGAACGCCGACACCCGCCAGACGAACATGCCGGCGTTCCAGAGGTAGTGGCCCGACCGGACGTACGCCTCGGCCACCTCCGCGCTCGGCTTCTCCTTGAACTCGATCACCGGACGCATCGGGCCGCCGCCGACCGGCTCGCCGGTCCGCAGGTATCCGTAGCCGGTCTCCGGCCGGGTCGGGGTGATCCCGACGGTCATCAGCAACCCCTGCTCCGCCCCCCGGACCGCCTCCTGCACCGTGGCCACCCACTGCTGCGGGTCCCCGATCAGGTGGTCCGCGGCGAACGAGCCCATCACCGCGTCCGGATCGCGTACGGCGATCACGGCCGCGGCCAGCGCGATGGCGGCGCAGGAGTCCCGTGGCGAGGGCTCGACCAGGATGTTCTCCTCCGGCAGACCGGTCAGCTGGCGGGCCACGGCGGCGGCGTGTGCGGCGCCGGTGACCACCATGGTGCGCTCCGGGGTGGTCAGCGGCTCCAGCCGCTCCACCGTCGTCTGGAGCAGCGACGCGGAGGTGCCGGTGAACGGGTGGAGGAACTTGGGATGGCCGGCTCGGGACAGCGGCCACAACCGTGTGCCGCTGCCACCCGCCGGAATGACGACATAGATCACCTGGACATCATGCCCGAACCACCCGGACCGGGCGCCCGGTTGCCGGCCTCAGGCCCGCGCCCTGGTCCACGCCGCGATGTGCACCTCGGCGCTCGACTCCCAGGTGAACTCCTTCGCCCGATCGAAGCCGGCCTTGGCCAGCGACAGCCGGCGCGGCTCGTCGTCGAGCAGCGCGGCCAGGTCGGTGGCGATCTGGTCCGGATCCTCGCTGGTGTACGCCACCGCGTCGCCGCCGACCTCCGGCAGCGACAGCCGGGGCGTGGTGAGCACCGGGGCGGCGCACGCCATCGCCTCCAGGATCGGCAACCCGAACCCCTCACCGTACGACGGGTAGGCGGCCACCAGCGCTCCGCCGAGGAAGCCGGGCAGGTCGGCGTAGCGCAGGTAGCCGGGGCGCAGCAGCCGCAGGTGCGACGGCACCTCGGTGACCGCGCGGTCGATGTCGTCGTCGTGCCCCTGCCCACCGGCGATCACCAACGCGGGCGGATCCTGCCGATCGGCGACCGCCCGGGCCCAGCCACGGATCAGGTTCGGCACGTTCTTGCGGGGCTCCTTGGCACCGAGGAACGCGACGTAGCTGCTGGCGCCGAGGCCCAGTCGGGCGCGTACCCGGGCCTTCTCCTCGTCGCCGGGGGCATGGAAGGCGGCGTGGTCGACGCCGTGGTACGCCACGTCGATCCGGGTCGGATCGGCGTCCAGCAGCCGGATCAGCTCGTCGCGGGTCGCCTTGCTGGGCACGATCACCCGGTCCGCGCGACGCAGCGAGGTCTTGATGGCGCTGCGGAAGAACGTGCGGCGGGACTTGTCGTAGTGCTCCGGTTCGGTGAAGAAGGTCGCGTCGTGCACGGTCACCGTGACCGGGCAGCCAGCCCGCAACGGACAGGTGTAGAAGGGCGAGTGCAGGACCTCGGCGCCGACCTGCTGGGCGAGCAGGGGCAGGCCGGTCTGCTCCCAGGCGAGCCGGGCGGGCCGGTGTGCGACTGCCGCCGGGGCGGGGATGATCTGGGCGCCGGGCAGCATCCGGCGGTAGCGCTCCAGATCCGTGCGGAGGCTGACCACGGCCAGATCCACCGCCGACCCGCACACCTTGCCCAGCGCACCGAGCAGACCGTCGACGTATCTACCGACGCCGCCGCGATCGACGGGAACACTCGTGGCGTCGATGAGCACGCGGGGCGGGCGACCGGCGGTCACGGGGCGACTCCTTGCAATGGCGGGACTGTGGGGAACAACACTCCGGCCAAGCCTACGCCGGAGCCGGGTACGGACGCTGACTGCGACCCGACGGTACGCCGACTTGCCGCTGTCATCGAGTACGGCCGCCGGGCGCGTATCGTTCGCGCCGATGGCCGACAACATTGCCCGGGTGTTCGCCGACGCGATCGCGACCGACCCGAACCGCCCGCTGCTGACCTGGTATGACGACGCGACCGGCGAACGCACCGAACTCTCCGGCGCGACACTGGCGAACTGGGTGGCCAAGACGGCCAACCTGCTCGTCGACGAGCTGGCCCTCGGTCCCGACGCCACCGCGGCGGTGCTGCTGCCACCACACTGGCAGAGCGCGGCGGTGCTGCTCGGCTGCTGGTCGGCCGGGCTGACCGTCGCCGACCGGCCGGGCGAGGTGGACGTCCTCTTCGCCGCCACGGACCGCACCGCCGAGGCGGACGCCTGGTCGGCCGGCGACCGGTACGCCCTCGCCCTGCACCCCTTCGCGCTGCCGCTGCGGGAGGTGCCGGCGGGCTTCGCCGACTACGTCACCGAGGTACGCGCCCACGGTGACCACTTCGGGGCGTACCCGCCGGGTGGGCCGGACCACGCGGCGTTGCGGGACCGGGCGACCACCCGCGCCGCGGAGCTGGGGATCTCCCCGGGCGACCGCCTGCTCGTGGATGTCGACCGGCACCCGGACCCGCTCGACTGGCTGCTGGCACCGCTGAGCGCCGGTGCCACCCTGGTGCTCTGCGCCCACCCGGACCCGGCCCGCCTCGCCGACCGTCAGTCGACCGAGAGGGCCACCCGCACGATCGCCTGACCGCCCCTGAGGGCCCGTCTTGACCCGGGCCGGCGACCGGCGGCGACTCACCCTACGTAACGATTACCGAGCGTGGCCACTCAGGTTGTCGTCCGGAGTCCCCACTTCGACGCTTTGCTCTGCTTCAACCTACGCAACCCGCACTGACCTGCACCGCCTCAGCCGGAGCCACGGGCCGACCAAGCGCCAGAAGTTGCGGCGAGTAACCGTTGCGTGGGTTGAAGCAGAGCAAAGGATGGGGAAGGGTAGTCGGCCCTCGGGGCGCGACAGCACGCTGAGTAAAGGCAGGGCGCAGGCTGCGTGGAGTCGGCGACAGGTGGGTGGAGCCAGGTGACCGGGTCGGGTCAGGTGACGGGGGCGGGTCAGGCGACCGGGTCGGGTCAGGTGGCCGGGTGGTCCGGGGTGCGGTGTTCGGCCAGGGCGGCGAAGGCGGTGAGGGATTCCGGGTTGGCCAGGGCGCCCTTGGCGGCGGCCTGGTCGACCGGGGTGCCGGTGAGGATCTTCTTGACCGGAACCTCGAGCTTCTTCGCCGACAGGGTGCGCGGCACCGCGCGGACCTGGTGGATCTCGTCGGGGACGTGTCGGGGCGACAACGCGGTGCGCAGCTCCCGGCAGATCTTCCGCCGCAGCTCGTCGTCGAGCGTCACGCCCTGCGCGGGCACCACGAACAGCAGCAGCTCGCCAGCGCCGCCCTCGTCGTCCTCCAGGTGCACCACCACCGAGTCGGCGACCTCGTCCAGCCCTTCCACCACGGAGTAGAACTCGGCGGTGCCCAGCCGCACGCCGCCCCGGTTGAGGGTGGCGTCGGAGCGGCCGGTGATCACGCAGCCGCCCCGGGCGTTGATGGTGATCCAGTCGCCGTGCCGCCACACCCCCGGGTAGACGTCGAAGTACGCCTCCCGGTAGCGCACGCCGTCCGGGTCGTTCCAGAAGCCCACCGGCATGCTCGGCATCGGTTCGGTGATCACCAGCTCGCCCAGCTCGCCGACGACCGGGGTGCCGTCGACCGAACGGGCCTCCACCCTGGCGCCGAGCGCCCGGCAGGTGATCTCGCCGGCGTGCACCGGCAGCAGCGGCACGCCGCCCACGAAGCCGGTGCAGACGTCGGTGCCGCCGGACAGAGACTGGAGCTGGAGGTCGGCGCCGACCGCGTCGTACACCCAGGTGAAGCCCTCGGCGGGCAGCGGGGCGCCGGTGGAGCCGACCCCGCGCAGGGCGGCGAGGTCGGCGATCGCGCGCGGCACCAGCCCGGCCTTGCGGCAGGCGAGCAGGAACGGCGCCGAGGTGCCGAGGTAGGTGGTGCCGGTCTCCTCGGCCAGCCGCCACAGCGCGCCCAGGTCGGGGTGGCCCGGGTTGCCGTCGAACAGCACGATCGCCGCGCCCACCGCCGGCCCGGAGACCAGGAAGTTCCACATCATCCAGCCGGTGGTGGTGAACCAGAAGAAGCGGTCGGCCGGCCCGAGGTCGTGGTGCAGCGCGAGCATCTTCAGGTGCTCCAGCAGGATGCCGCCGTGACCGTGCACGATCGGCTTGGGCAGCCCGGTGGTGCCGGAGGAGTAGAGCACGTAGAGCGGGTGGTCGAACGGCACCGGGGTGAAGGTCAGCGGCTCGTCGGTCCGGGCCGCCAGCTCCGCCCAGGCCAGCGTCCCGGCCGGGGCCGGGCCGTCGGGGTCGAGGTAGGGGATCGAGACCGTGTGCCGCAGCGAGGGCAGCGCGGCCCGGATCGCGCTCACCTCGGCGCGCCGGTCCACCGGCTTGTCGCCGTAGCGGTAGCCGTCGACGGCGACCAGCACCGTCGGCGCGATCTGCTGCCAGCGGTCGGTGACGCTGCGGGTGCCGAACTCGGGCGCGCAGGAGGAGAAGACGGCGCCGAGGCTGGCCGTGGCCAGCAGCAGGACGTACGTCTCGGGGATGTTGGGCGCGTACACGGCCACCCGGTCGCCGGTGGTGACACCGAGGCGGTGCAGCCCGGCGGCGACCCGGCGGACCTGCTCGCGCAGCTGCGCGGCGGTGAGGGTGACCGGCGCCCGGGTCTGTCCGTGCGCGATGACCACCTGGTCGTCGTCCGCCCGGCCCGGCATCCGCAGCACGTTCTCCGCGTAGTTGAGCGTGGCGCCGGGAAACCACCGAGCCCCGGGCATCCCCCGGTGCGCCAGGGTCGCGGTCGGCGGCGTGTGCGCGACCACCTCGAAGTGGTCCCAGATCGAGCGCCAGAAGGCGTCCAGGTCGGTGACCGACCACCGCCACAGCGCGTCGTAGTCGGCGAACTCCAGCCCTCGGTGGTCGGCGAGCCAGCGCAGGTACGCCCCGATCCGCGACCGCTGGAGCACGTCGGCCGGTGGCGTCCACAGCACGTCAGTCACTGGTCCACTCCTCCCCTGGCCCGGCACGACGCTGTGCGGTGGGCCGTGGCGCCATCTTGCCCTACCTCGAAGCGCCATTCTCCGCACCCGGACCCGGCCAGCGCATGTGCCCGCCCCACACCCCCCGACCGCATGCGATGTGGGTGCTACGCCACTGCCCGCGGTGGGTTACCCGGGAGTACGACGCCGGCTTGGCCGGCAGGGCGGTGGAGGATGCTCGGTCATGTCGGAAACGGTACGGTGCGCCAATGCGACATCTGTGGAGCTTCCTCGCCGGGCTGGTGGTGGTGCCGGTCACCTGGGTGCTGGTCACCCTGGGGCAGGACGGGTCGGCCGGCACCGTCGACCGGTGGGTGGAGATCGGCACATCCAACACGGCCAACCTCATCGAACCGGCCGTATACCTCGCCGTCGGCGGCATCGTGCTGGGCCTGCTCGGCACACTGCGCATCTCGCCACTCGGCCCACTGGTGGCCGGGCTGCTGCTGGTCACCCCGTACGTCGGGCTGTTCATCGCGCCGTTCCGGGTACGCGAGCGCATCCCGTCCGGCTGGGAGTTCCTCGGTGACCCGCTGCCGCTGCTCCTGCCGGTGCAGAACGGCACGCTCTTCCTGATCGGCATGCTGCTGCTGGTCGCGACGTTCAGCGGGCAGCGCTGGCGGAGCTGGCCGCTGCCGGTCACCGAACCGACGCCGGTGGCGGCGGACGGGCCGACGCAGGAGTCGACCCCGACCGACTGGCCGACGGCCGACGGGGCGGAGCGGGACACCGCCCCACTGAGCCTGGGCTACCCGGCCCCGGACCCGACGCCGACCGAACCGCTGCCCCGGCGCGCCGGGGCCTCACCCTGGTCGGAACCGCCGGGCAGCCTGCCCCGGCGTGACGACACCATCAGCTGAACCCCCGTACACCGGAATGCCACCCCCGCCCGGCGGCAGTCCGCGGGGCGGGGGGCGGCGGCCGGCATCTGCGCCGGCGGTCAGCCCTTGAGCAGCTGGCGGGCCATCACGATGCGCTGGACCTGGTTCGTCCCCTCGTAGATCTGAGTGATCTTGGCGTCGCGCATCATCCGCTCCACCGGGTAGTCCCGGGTGTAGCCGTAGCCGCCGAGCAGCTGCACCGCGTCGGTGGTGATCTCCATCGCCGCGTCCGAGGCGAAGCACTTGGCCGCCGCGCCGAAGTACGTCAGGTCGGCGTCGCCACGCTCGGACCGGCCGGCCGCCGCGTACGTCAGCTGCCGGGCCGCCTCCAGCTTCATCCCCATGTCGGCGAGCATGAACTGCACGCCCTGGAACTCGGCGACCGCCTTGCCGAACTGCTTGCGCTCGGCGACGTACCCCTTGGCGTAGTCGAGCGCGCCCTGGGCGATGCCCACGGCCTGCGCGGCGATGGTGACCCGGGTGTGGTCCAGGGTCTTCATCGCGGTGGCGAAGCCGGTGCCCTCGGCGCCGATCATCCGGTCCGCCGGGATCCGGACATTGTCCAGGTAGACCTCGCGGGTCGGGGAGCCCTTGATGCCCAGCTTCTTCTCGGGCGCGCCGAAGCTGACCCCCGGGTCGGACTTCTCGACCACGAAGGCGGAGATGCCCCGGGACCGGGCGGTGGGGTCGGTCACCGCGAAGACGGTGTAGAACTCCGAGACACCGGCGTTGGTGATCCACCGCTTCACGCCGTTGAGCACCCAGTGATCGCCGTCACGTACCGCCCGGGTCGTCATCGACGCCGCGTCACTGCCGGCCTCCGGCTCGGAGAGGCAGTACGAGAACATCGCCTCGCCGCTGGCGACCGGGGTCAGGTAGCGACGCTTGAGCTCGTCGGAGCCGGCGAGCAGCAGCGGCATCGTGCCGAGCTTGTTCACCGCCGGGATCAGTGAGGACGAGGCGCAGGCCCGTGCGACCTCCTCGATCACGATCGCCGTGGCCAGCGCGTCCGCCCCGGCACCGCCGTACTCGACCGGGACGTGCGGCGCGTGGAAGTCGGCGGCACGCAGCGCGTCGTACGACGCCTTCGGGAACTCACCTGTCTCATCCGCCTCGGCGGCATGCGGAGCCACCTTCGCCGCACAGACCTCACGGACCGCTTCCCGGATCGCCTCGTGCTCCTCGGGCAACCGGTACGCGTCGAACGACTGCTCTGCGGCCATATCGGCCCCTCCCCTTCGCCGCCAACATGCGCAATCTGTAGCGTGGTCATCCGGACGCCCACCGCGCAGACTTGAAGGATAACGGCCACAGTTCAGCTGATGTTACCGGCGCGTAGGCTGGGTCATGGCGGGGCGCCGGCGCCGCTCGGCGATGATGGAAGACGGACAACGAACCACCCCCTCCGGCGCCCCGCCCTGGCGCCGCGACATGAACGCGACGCAGCCACGCGGCGCCCACGCGAGCGGAGAAGACAGGCGTGACCATCCCGTACCCGAACACCCAGCCGGTGCCCGCCATCGCGGCGGTGGCACCTCCCTCGGGCGCCTCCCGGCCGCGGGTGACCTTCCTGGGCACCGGCTACCTCGGCGCGACCTACGCCATCTGTTACGCCGAACTCGGCTACGAGGTGCTCGGTTTCGACGTCGACACGGACAAGATCGCCAAGCTCAACGCGGGCGAGGTGCCGATCCACGAGCCCGGCCTGGACGAGCTGCTCCGCCGCAACCTGGCCGCCGGCCGGCTGCGGTTCAGCACCGACATCGCCGAGACCGCCGACTTCGGCGACGTGCACTTCATCTGCGTCGGCACGCCGCAGCGCGCCGACGGGATGGGCGCCGACCTGTCGTACGTCGAGGCGTCGGTCACCCGCCTGGCCCAGCACCTGACCCGCAAGGCGCTGATCGTCGGCAAGTCCACCGTTCCGGTCGGCACCGCCGAATGGGTGGAGCAGCTGGTCGGCAAGCACAGCCAGATCGACCTCGGCGTCGAGGTGGCCTGGAGTCCCGAGTTCCTCCAGGAGGGCTTCGCCGTCGACGACGTGCTGCGGCCCAACCGGATCGTGGTCGGGGTCAAGAGCGAGTGGGCCAACGGCATGCTGTACGCGGCCCACAAGGGCGTGTTCGACCTCGCCGCCACCGAGGACCGCGAGGTGCCCCTGGTGGTCACCGACTTCGCCACCGCGGAGCTGGTCAAGGTCGCCGCGAACGCCTTCCTCGCCACCAAGATCTCCTTCATCAACGCGATGGCCGAGGTCTGCGAGGCCTCCGGCGGCGACGTCACCCAGCTGGCCCGGGCCATCGGCTACGACCCCCGCATCGGCAACCGCTTCCTACAGGCCGGGCTCGGCTTTGGCGGCGCCTGCCTGCCCAAGGACATCCGCGCCTTCCAGGCCCGGGCACAGGAGTTGGGCGCCGGCGAGGCGCTGCGCTTCCTGCACGAGGTCGACCTGATCAACCTGCGCCGCCGGACGCGGGTCCTCCAGCTCGCCGCCGACCTGCTCGGCCGCCCCTCCGGCCCCGCCGGCCCGGACCTGTCCGGCACCCGGATCGCGGTGCTCGGCGCGACCTTCAAACCCAACACCGACGACGTACGCGACGCGCCCGCACTCGCCGTCGCCGCGCTGCTGCACAAGGCCGGCGCCGACGTGCACGTCCACGACCCGCAGGGCATGGAGAACGCCCGCCGGGCGGTGCCGGAGCTGGTCTACGAACCCGACGTCACCGAGGCGGTGCGGGGCGCCGACCTGGTCTGCGTCCTCACCGAGTGGGCGGACTTCCGCAACGCCGACCCCACCGCCCTCGGCGAGCTGGTCGCCGGCCGGCGGGTGGTCGACGCCCGCAACTGCCTCGACCCGGCACTGTGGACGCAGGCGGGGTGGGAGTATCGGGGGATGGGGCGACCCTAGGTTGGGGTGACCTGGCCCAGTCTGGTGAGTGACCCGCCGACGGTGGTCGAATTCCGGGGCTGCATTGGGCATGCTGCGACAGTGGAAATCCACACTGCGGGTGGAGGGGTGTCGTGGCGACCTTTCAGTGCTCCTCGTGCGACCGGGAGATCAAGCCGGCCGTCCGCTGCCCGCACTGCGGCGCCCATCAGCCACAGTGGTCCGAGCACCTGGCGGAGATCGAGCGGTCCATCGCGGAGATGAAGGCCCGCGAGGCCGCCATCGCCAGCGAACAGCGGCAACTCGCCTCCAAGATGCAGGCCGCACTCTTCCAGCGGGACACCCTCGCGCACGCCGGTAACGCCGGCGAGGACCGTACCGGCCAGGCCGCCCGGCCCCGCCGGGTGCTGCGCCGCCGATCGCCGCGCCGCCCGTCGGGCGACGGCACCGCCGCACCGCGTCGCCCGGCGGCCGGCAACGCACCACCGCCACCACCACCGCCTCGGGTGCCCCGGCAGGGCGCCACCATCGACGCGGACGATCCCGTACCACCCGTCTGGCTGGACGCCGACGACCCGGAGCACCCGCCGGAGGCCTCCTCACGGGAGGTGCAGAACATCCCGCTCGGCCTCGGCGCGCTGTTGCTCGGTGTCGCCGCGGTGGTCTTCGCCGTGGTCGCCACCAGCTCGATGGACGCGCTGACCCGCCTCGGCATCCTGCTGCTCGCGACCGTGCTCATGCTGCTCGCGCCGCCGGTGCTGGTCCGACGCGGGCTGACCTCCACCGCCGAGACCATCTCCGCGGTGGGCCTGCTCCTGGTGCCCCTCGCGGGGTACGCGTTGTGGACCGTGGACCGGATCGGCAACGGCGCCGCCTCCGGTGCGGTCTTCGCCGGGGTGATCTTCGCGGTGACCGCCGCCGTCTCCGTCGCCTACGCGGGGTGGACCAGGCTGCGGGCACCCCGGTTCGCCACCGTACTGGCCGCGCAGCCGGTGGTGCCGCTGCTGGCATACGACCGGATCACCGGCCCGGCCGGCTGGGCGCTGGTGCTGACGGTGGTGGCCCTGCTCGACCTGTGGCTGGCCCGCTCCCCGGTCACCGTGGAACAGCCGCTCACCGAGGTCCCGACCGCGCCCGCCCGGACGAACGCGCCCCGGCAACGGCAGGCCGAGGGGAGGCCCGAGGCCGCGCCGGAGGAGTCCGGCGAGTTGCTGGACCTCACTCCGGGGACCGCGGCGGTGCCGCCGAGCCGACCGGTGCCGGGGCTGCGGGAACTGACCTGGGCGCTGCACGGCGTGGCGGTCGCGGTCGCCCTGGCGTACGCGGTGACCGCCCTGCTGCGGACCACCACCGTGACGGACGCGACCGGCGCCGGGCTGGTGCTGCTCCTCGCCGCCGCCGTCTGCCTGGCCGGCACGCTGATGCTCCGCCGCCCACCCCTGCCCGACCTGGGCGCGGGCGTGCTCACCCTCGCCGTGATCGGCGCCCTGGGCCGGATCGCCTCGGTGGCGCTGCCCGGCCGCGCGCTGCTGCTGATCGCGGCCGTCATCACGGTCACCGGTCTCGCGGTACGTGCGGTACCCGAGTCCGCCCGCCGCGGCCCACAGCTGGCCTCCGCGGTGGCGCTCACGGTCAGCGGAGTGGTGGTCGCCGGCAGCGCCCTGCGCGCCGGGCTCGCCCCGGTACAGGCGGCGCTGCCGGCCTGGGCGGCGGATCTCGACCGGTACCCGGCCGAACTGGCCGCCGCGGTGGGACCGGCCGCCGGGCAGCTCGCCGCCAGCGCCTTCCTGCTGACCGTGGCCGCGGTGCTGGCCCTGCCACCGGAGATCCGCCGCGAGTTCGCGGTGACCGGCGCCGCGCTGACCGCACTCGCCGTACCGGCCTCCTTCGGGTTGGCCTGGACGTGGGCGCCGTGGCCGATGGTGCTGGCCGCGATCGGCATCGGCGCGACCGGACTGTCCGCCCGCACCGCCCGGGCCGCGCTGGCGCACGCGGTCGCCGCCGCCGTCGTCGGCCTGGCCGGTGCCGGCGCATCCCTGACCCGTCCGGCGTTGACCGCCGCCGTGCTGCTCAGCATCGTCGTGGCCGGCGCGCTGATCGCCGCCGCCCCCCGGATCCGGCTCGCCCCGGCGCCGGCGGACACGGTCTCGGCCTGGGCCGCCGGCGGCGCCGCCTTCGCGCTGCCCGGAGCGGTGGCCGCCTTCGTCGCCGCCACCCTGCCGGTCGACGCCACGCCGACCCCGGCGAGCCTGCGCGAGGCGACCGTGCCGGTGCTGGCGGCCAGCTTCCTCGCCGTCTGCGTCACCCTCGGTTACGCCGCGATCGTGCAGGTGTCGCAACGCCAGATCCCGGTACCGCTGTCGGTGGGTACCGGCCTCGGTGCGCTGGCGGTGGCCGCTGCCGCGTTCGGCGCACCGGGCGCCACCGTGGCCGACGCCTGGGTCGGCGCGCTGCTGCTGGTCTCTGCGGTGCTGCTCTTCCTGGCCCCCTCGATCGACACCGGCCGCCGCTCCGACCTGACCCTGGACGGCTCCGACCTGGCGGCCGCCGCGGTGACCGCCGCGCTGGTCGCCACCCTGCTGCGGATCGGCGCGGTGCTCGCGCCGGGCGGGCAGCTCGCCGTCGCCGCCGCCCTGGTCCTGCTGGTCGCCGTGGCGGCACGGGCGATGCCCGAGCAGTGGCGGCGCGGACCGGTCCTCGGTCTCACGGTCGGCGGCGTGCTGATCGGGCTGCTGGCCGGCTGGATGGCCCTGCGCGGAGGCGTCGGGGTGCTGGCCACCCCCGGCCCCATCTGGAACGGTGATCTCAGCGGCTGGCCGGCCGCACCGACCGGCGGCGCCACCTGGCAGGGCCCGATCGCCCTGGCGCTGCTCGCGGTCGCCGCGGGCATCCTGCTGCCCCCGCCCTGGCGCTACGACGTGGCCGGCGTGGCGGTCGTGCTCGCCACCATCGGCGCTCCCGCCGCGTTCGACCTCTCGTGGTGGTCGCCGGTCCTGATCGGTGGCATGGTCGCCACGATCTTCGGGATGGCCGCGGTCGCCTCGTTCGACCCCCGGGCGGCGCTGTCCCGGATCACGGTGGCCGGGGTGGTCGCGCTGCACGCGGCCGGCGCCGGCCTGGTGCGGCCGTGGACCACCGCGCTGGCCCTGGGCAGCATCGTGTTGATCGGTGCGGTGGTCGCGGCGCTGGCCCGGAACATGGCCGTACCGCTCGTCGAGGACATCGACGCGGACGGGATGCCACCGCACCTGGCGCAGATCGGCGGTGCGGCGGTCGGTGCGGCGTTGCTGGCGCTGCCGGGTGCCACGGCCGCCCTCGCCGCCGAGTTCGGCCACTCGCCCCAGGTGGTGCTGACCGCCGGCCTGGCCGCGTCCAGCCTCGGCCTGGCCGCGGTGGCGACGGCCCGCCGGCAGGTGCCGCAGTACCTGCCCTGGGCCAGTGCCGGGGTGGTCGGCGGCGCGACCGTGACCGCGCTCGCCGCCCTACTCGTCCACCTGCCGGTCGGCGTCTACGCCGCGGCGGCGGCCCTACTCGGTGTGCTCGCCGAACTGGTCCGGGCGGCCACCGAGCCGCCAGCCGGCGCGGCCCAGCCGGTCCGCCG
This sequence comes from Micromonospora sp. WMMD1082, assembly GCF_029626175.1. Classification (NCBI taxonomy): domain Bacteria; kingdom Bacillati; phylum Actinomycetota; class Actinomycetes; order Micromonosporales; family Micromonosporaceae; genus Micromonospora; species Micromonospora sp. WMMD1082. The sequence continues at coordinate 1,033,513 of NZ_JARUBM010000002.1, forward strand.
GTGGTCGGTGCTGCTGGACGGGGCGCTGCGCCGGCTGCCGGACGATGCCGGGCGCCGCCGGTGGCGGGTGAGCCCGGCCGCCGGGACGCTGGCCGCCGCCGCCCTGCCGACCATTCTGGCGCTGGTCTCCATCACCCCGGCACTGGTGGCGGCGCTGATCCATCCGCACCGCACGCTCGCCAGCGTCTGGCAGGGGCCACCACCGGAGCTGCTCACCCCGCCACCGGCCGCGGCCAACCCGACCCACGTGCTCACCGCGCTGCTGCTCACCGCGACGGCGGCCCTGGCGGCCATCGGGTTCAGCGCCGGTCGCCGGTCCCGGGCCGTGCCGGTGGTCCTGCCCGGCGCCGCCGTGACCCTGCTAATCGCCCCGATCGCGCTGGGCGGCGGCTGGCCGGCGAGCACCCTCTCCGCGCTGGCCGTGTTCACCATCTCGATGTTGGGGCTGGCGCTGACGCCACCCCCGCCCCTGGTGGAGCCGGCCCGCTCCCTGCGGCTGGCCCGCGTACTCGTCTTCGTGATCGGGCTGGCGGCCGGCGGCGCGGGCCTCGCCGGCAGCCTCGCCACCCGGGAGCTGACCCTGTTCACCCTCGGCGGTGCGGTCGGGGTCGGCCTGGCGGCGGCGCTGCACGGCATCACCTCCCGGGCCCGCCTCCTCGGCTGGCTGTTCGCCTCGCTGATGGCGCAGCTGTTCGTGCTCACCGCCGGCCTGGTCGCCGGGCTCGCCGCGGTCTCGTCGGCGTTCGGGGTGCTGGCGGTCGGCGCGGCGTTGCAGGTCTTCGCCGCCACCCTGCCCCGGCTACGCCGCCCGGAGGCACAACGCGAGGCGGCGACCGTGGAATGGAGCGGACACGCCGCCGCGCTGATCGCCCTGGCGCTGGCCTTCGACTCGCCCCGGCACATCGCCGCGCTGCTCGCCGCCTGGGGCGCGGTCCTGGGTCTCGCGGCGACCCGACCCGGTCGCCGGCCGGTGGAGCGACGCATCCTGTTCTGGGCGGTGGTGATCTGCGAGATCACCGCCTGGTGGATCCTGATGTGGGTCGCCGACGTGGCACTGCCCGAGGCGTACACGCTGCCGTTCGCCGCGCTGGCGTTGCTGGTCGGCGTGCTGGAGCTGCGCCAGCGGCCCGACCTGAGCAGCTGGGTGGCGTACGGGCCGGCGCTGATCGCCGCCTTCGTGCCGACCCTGGCGATCGTGCTGGCCACCGATTCGAGCACCCTTCGTCAGGTGCTCCTGCTGCTCGGCGCGGTCGCCGTGCTGGTCTTCGGTTCGATGAGCCAGCAGCAGGCCCCGGTCATCGTCGGCGCGGTGGTCACCGCCATCGCGGCGGTGCACGCGCTGTTCAGCCTCGGACCGTGGCTGGCGCTGATCCCGGTCGGCTTCCTGCTGCTAATCCTCGGCGCCAGCAACGAGCGCCGCCGCCGCGCCCAGGAACGCCTCCAGACCGCCCTGCGCGGCATGCGCTGAGGCGCAGGGGTGGCCGCCAGCGCCCGGCTCAGGCCAGGGAGGCGCGCAGCGCCGCGTCCTTCTCCGCGACCAGTTGCTCCAGGTCCGCCTGGTACGCCGACATCCGGTCGAGCAGGGTGCGGTCGGCGGCGGCCAGGATACGGACGGCGAGCAGCCCGGCGTTGCGGGCGTTGCCGATCGACACGGTGGCCACCGGCACGCCGGCCGGCATCTGCACGATGGACAGCAGCGAGTCCATGCCGTCAAGGTGCGTCAACGGCACCGGCACGCCGATCACCGGCAGCGGCGTCACCGAGGCGACCATGCCGGGCAGCGCCGCCGCCCCACCGGCCCCGGCGATGATCACCTTGAGGCCACGGTCGGCGGCGGCCCGGCCGTAGTCGATCATCTTCACCGGCGTACGGTGCGCGGAGACCACCTCCACGTCGTACGGCACCTCGAACTCGGCGAGCACCTCAGCGGCGGCCTTCATGGTCGGCCAGTCCGAGTCGCTGCCCATGATCACACCAACGGTGCTCACCCGGTCTCCTCCTTCGTTCGCCACTGCGGCTCGCACCGGCTCGCTCGCCCTCATTCGCCGTGGCGCAGCCAGCGGACCGCCCGGGCGGCGCGGGCGCGTACCTCGTCCAGCTCGTCGCCGAGCACCGTGACGTGGCCGATCTTGCGACCGGAGCGCAGCTGCTTGCCGTACAGGTGCACCCGGGCGGTGGGCTCGGCGGCGAAGAGGTGGTGCAGCCGTTCGTCGAGCGGCATGCCGCCCGGCTCGCCACCGAGCACGTTGGCCATCACCACCACCGGCGCGGTCAGCGAGGTGTCGCCCATCGGGTAGTCCAGCACCGCCCGCAGGTGCTGCTCGAACTGCGACGTCCGGGCGCCCTCGATGGTCCAGTGCCCGGAGTTGTGCGGGCGCATCGCCAGCTCGTTGACCACGACCCGGCTGCCGCCCGGCGCCGTCGGGTCGGCCACCTCGAACAGCTCCACCGCCAGCAGGCCCACCACACCGAGCGCGGTGGCCAGGTCGATGGCGAGCTGCTGCGCGGAGACCGCCAACTCCTCCGGCAGGCCGGGCGCGGGTGCCAGCACCTCGACACAGATCCCGTCCCGCTGCACCGTCTCCACCACCGGGTAGACCGCGACCTGGCCGAACGGCGAGCGCGCCACCTGCACGGCCAGTTCCCGGCGCAGCGCCACCCGCTCCTCGACGATGAGCGTCGTACCGCCGGCGAGCAGCGTCCGGACCAGGTCGTCGGCGTGTGCGGCGTCGGTGACCGGCCAGACCCCCCGCCCGTCGTACCCGCCACGGGCCGCCTTGAGCACGACCGGCCAGCCCACCTCGTCACCGAAGCCGACCAGGTCGGCGGGGACCGCCACGGGCCGCCACCTCGGGTTCGGCGCGCCCAGCGCACCGAGCCGCTCCCGCATCACCTGCTTGTCCTGCGCGTGCACCAGGGCATCGGCGGGCGGGAACAGCTTCACCCCCTCGTCGGTCAGCGCGCGGATGTGCTCGGTCGGGACGTGCTCGTGGTCGAAGGTGACCACGTCGCAGCCCTTGGCGAAGGTGCGCAGCGCGGCGAGGTCGGTGTGGTCGCCGTACTGGACGTCGGCGGCGACCAGGGCCGCGCCGTCGTCCGGCGTGAGCGCGAGCACACGCAGCGACTGGCCGAGGGAGATGGCGGCCTGGTGGGTCATCCGGGCCAGTTGGCCGCCGCCCACCATGCCGACAACAGGCAGACCGATACGGGAGTCCATAGCGGCGCCAGCCTATCCGGGCCGGTCACGGCGTCCACCGGCGGATCCGGCTCAGCTCAGCTGCGCCACCAGCTCCTCGACGCCGGTGACCGGCCGCTGACAGACGAAACCCCGGCAGACGTACGCGGCGGCCCGCTCGCCGAGCAGCGGCCGGCCGGCCAGCAGCGGCACCCCCGGCTGGTCCGGGCGGCCCGCCACGATCACCGCCCCGGGCGGGGCGTGCCGGTGCGCCGCCGCGACCAGCGGGTCACCGGCCGGGTCACCGGTGGCCACCGCGATCTCGTACGGCCCGGAGAGCAGCGCCTCGCCCACGGTCGCCGCGTACCCGGTGAACCGGGCGTGCCGGCCGACGATCGGCGCGACGGTCGACAGGGCTGCCTCGGCGGCCTCCCGGTAACGGTTCTCGCCGGTCAGCGCCGCGTACGCGACCAGGGCGGCGGCGATCGCGGACCGGCCCGAGGGAGTGGCGTTGTCCGTCGGATCGGCCGGCCGGGCCACCAACTGCTCCGCGTCGTCGGCGGTGTCGTAGAACGCGCCGCCGGGCGCGGCGAAGTGCACCAGGGCGGCGTCGAGCAGCCGGCCGGCCAGCTCCAGCCACCGGCCCTCGCCGGTGACCTGGTGCATGGCGCAGAACGCCTCGGCCACGCAGCCGTAGTCTTCGAGCACGCCGGCCGGCTCGCCGACCCGGCCGTCCCGGGACGCGCGACGCAGCCGCCCGTCCACCACGTGCACCCGGGCGAGGTACTCGGCGGTGTCCCGCATCGCCCCGTCGGCGACGATGGTCACCCCCTCCAGCAGATTCGCCTCCCCCTCGGTGCCGATCCGGCCGGTGGTCTCGACGAGCCGGACGAACTCGGCGATGGCGGTGATCGCGAGCCCGTTCCAGGCGGCCACCACCTTGTCGTCGCGCGCCGGCTGGGGCCGGGTGTCCCGGGCGGCGAGCAGCCGGCTGACGACGTCCTGCCAGCGCCCCCGCACGGCCGGGTCGGCGTCGTCCACGTCCCGGGCCAGCCGCAACACGCTCGTGCCCCGTTCAAAGGTGCCGGATTCGGTGACGGCGAACAGGTCGGCGGCCCAGCGGCCGTCCTCCTCGCCCAGCACCTCGACCAGCTGGGCCGGGGTCCAGGCGTAGGTGAGCCCCTCGACGCCCTCGGTGTCCGCGTCCAGCGCGGAGGCGAATCCCTGGCCGGGGCGGTGCAGCTCGTCGGCGAGGAACCGGGCGATGTCCCGGGCCACCCGCAGCGCCAGCGCGTCGCCGGTGAGGCGCCACAGCTGGGTGTAGACCCGCAGCAGCAGGGCGTTGTCGTAGAGCATCTTCTCGAAGTGCGGCACGGTCCAGTGCGCGTCCACGGAGTACCGGGCGAAGCCCCCGGCGAGCTGGTCGTGGATGCCGCCCCGGGCCATCGCCTCGCAGGTGTGCCGGACGATCTCCAGGCTCCGGGCCGAGCCGGTGCGCTGGTGGTGCCGCAGCAGGAAGAGCAGGTTCATGTGCGGCGGGAACTTCGGCGCGCCGCCGAACCCGCCGTTGGTCTCGTCGTACTCACCGGCCAGCTGGTCGGCGGCGGCGTCGAGCAGCTCGGCGGTGAGCGGGGCGGTCGGGCCGCCGACGGCCTGGGCGCCACCGATCGCCTCCACCACCGCGGCGCCCTGGCGCAGCACGGCGTCACGCTGGTCCCGCCACGCGGTGCCGACCGACTGGAGCAGCCGGACGAAGTTCTGGCGGGGGAAGTACGTCCCGCAGAAGAAGGGGGTGCCCTCCGGCGTGGCGAAGACGGTCATCGGCCAGCCGCCCTGGCCGGTCATCGCCTGGGTGGCGGTCATGTAGACGGCGTCGACGTCGGGGCGTTCCTCGCGGTCCACCTTGATCGAGACGAAGCCGTCGTTCAGCAGCTCGCCGACCGTCTCGTCCTCGAACGACTCGTGCGCCATCACGTGGCACCAGTGGCAGGCCGCGTAGCCGACCGAGATGAGCACCGGGACGTCCCGCCGTTTCGCCTCGGCGAACGCCTCGTCGCACCAGGGCCACCAGTCCACCGGGTTGTCGGCGTGCTGGAGGAGGTACGGGCTGGTGGCGTCCGCGAGTCGGTTCACCCGACGACCATATCCAGCACCCCGCGCGGCGGCATGTCCTCCTTCGAGAGAGCGCCGGGGCCAACTAATCGTCCCATTGACATGAAGTGTGCGGACGCCGTACCGTCACTTATCGTCTAACTAACACAAAGAGTGTCGCCACGCGGTCGACGACGACCACGGGGCGGCCCGCCCCTCCCCCAGATCACCCCCACGGGCCCCTCCGGCTCACGACCGCCTGGACGGAACGCCATGACCAACGCCAACACCAGCGTGCGCCCGGCATCGCCGCCCGCCTCACTGCCGCCCGCCGCCTCCAACGCCACCCGGCACCTGTGCGCCGGGGCATACCTCGACGAGCAGTTCCAGCGCACCAGCCTGAACGAGGTCTACCACCAGGAGGGCCGCCTGGTTGCCCCGTCGTACGGCTTCGACCTGGTCGCCGTGCTCGGGCACTGCCTGCAGGCCCGCCGCCTCGTCACCATCAGGGACGCGGTGATTCTCGGCGTCCTCGTCGTCAGCGCCTGCGCGGCGCCGCTCGCGTTCGGCTTCGCCCTCACCGCGCTGGTGACGCTCTACCTGATCACCTCGACCGTGCGGCTCATCCAGGACACCGTGCGAGAACTGCGCCAGGGAAGCCGCGCCAGCGCGGGCCTCATCGTCGGGCGCACCGCGCTCGTCCTACTCCGCTTCCTGATCGCCGGGGTCCTGCTCCTGTTGCTCGGGCCGATCGTGTTCGCCGCCTCTCTCGGCACGGTGGCCGCCATGCAGTCCGGCGGCCGCGACCCCAGCCTGGCCGCGTTCAGCCTGCACCCGAGCGTGATGCTGATGGTCCTCCTGCTGGTGCTCGCCCCGCCGGTGGTGGCGAACCTGGTCCGGCAGAGCCGGCTGGACACGTTCGCTCCCGGCCGGATGCCCACCCCACCGGCCCGGTCGCACCGCTTCGACGACATCCGGCGGCAGGAGACCGGCAACACCATCGTCTACTCCGGATACCGGCCCTTCGTCGGCGCCGGCTACCTCTGGAAGAGCTGGGGGCTCGCGCAGCGGCTGGTCCGCGCCGGCAGCCCGCTGAAGGGCCTGGCCCCGGAGGGCGAGCGGGAGTTCGCCAGTGCGCCGTTCACCGCCGCCGAGTTGGTCGGCCACCTACGCGACGAACTGACCACCTTGACCACGGAGCAGGCTCCGGAGCGCCGACTGCCCGGCCTCACCGTCGACGACCGGGTCTTCCTCGCCGGCACCAAGACCGCCCAGCTCATCCCGTACACCCCGCCCGAGCACGTGGCGGAGATCCTCCGTAACCCCACCGCGCCCGCCCGGCACTACCTGGTCTGCCAGGTCGTCTCCTGGCGGGGTGAGTTGGTCACCACCGTCCACGTGCACGTCGCGGTGCAGGGCAAGTCGCTCTACATCGAGTTCACCTCGACGGCGCTGCCGCCCTGCGACGACCGCTACCGGGTGGTCGACCAGGTCGGCGGCACGGGTCGGGAGGCATACCTGCGGGCCACCGTACGCGGCCTGCTCGACGCTCCGACCACCATCGGCCAGGCCCCGATCAACCTGATCCGGGCCGGCGTGAACGCGGTGTTGAACTCCAACTGGACAAAGGCCGACCGGCAGGTGCGTGCCGGCTACGACTACGGGGCGACGGTGAGCGTCCGGGAACTCGGCACGGCCCCGGACACCCGCAACCACATCCAGACCCAGGAGATCGACAAGTACCAGCGGATCATCGAGCGACGATTGCTCGCCGCCGTGCTCGACTTCCTCGACGGCCGAGGCGTGGACACCACCGAGTACCGCCAACGGGCGCTGACCGTCCTCAACGCGGGCGCGGTGGTCACCAACGGCTCGCTGACGGTGCACGGTGACGTGAACGCCACCCAGACCCTCAGCGCTGCCGTCAATCCCGGAGGAGACCGATGAACAGCCATCCGGCCACGAACACCGGCATGGTGGTCAGCGGGGGCACCGTCTCGGTCGGCGGGAGCGTCAATGCCGAGCAGCACATCCATCCCCGCACCGCCCCGGCCGCGCCCGACGCCGACCGGGCCGCCGGCCGGCGGGCCGACGTAGCCGTCCTCACCGTCCTCCGGGAGGAGATGGCCGCGGTGGTCGAGGTGCTCAGCCGGGCATCGGGGCACCGAGTGGAGCAGGCGTACGGGGGCGCGGCGGTGCACTGGGCCACCATCGCCGCCGAGGGTGGACCACTGCGGGTGGTCGCCGCCCAGACCCTCGAACCGGGTACGCACTCCGCCCTGCTCGCCTATCGGGACCTGCGCCAACGCTTCGCCCCGCCGCTCGTCCTGCTGGTGGGCATCGCCGGCGCGGTACGAGCCGACCTGGAGATCGGCGACGTGGTCCTCGCCGACGAGGTGATCTGGTACGACAGTCGCCGGGAGACCGAGAACGGCCCCCAGCGCCGCGGCCGGATCCAGGCGACGGCGCCCGTGCTCCGGCGCCGGGTCAACGACTTCCTGGTCCGGCACGGCACGGTCGTCCGCCCCGAGCCCGGGCGGGGTTTCCTGATCCACCGTGGTCCGATCGGCTCGGGCAACGCCGTGGTGACCGATGCCGGCTCGGACATCCGGTCCTGGCTGGTCGGGGTACATGAGAAGGTGCTCGCGGTGGAGACCGAGGCCGGCGGACTCGCCCAGGGGTTCTACGAGGAGATCGCCGGGGCGCAGCCCGCGCGGGGCTGGATGACCATCCGGGGCATTTCGGACCGCGCGGACCGGCACAAGGGACACCGCGACCATGAGCTGGCGGCCCGGCACGCCGCGCTGGTCCTGGAGCGGCTCCTGCCCTACCTACGGCTGGTCGTGGACGAGCCGTGAGCCACGCCGACGCCCGACGCCCGACGTGCGGCCGGCTCCGGCCGGCGGCGCTGCTCCGCCGGCTGACCGCCGGGGAGTTGGAGGCGTACCTCGTCTCCGGGACGGCGTTGGCCGTCGGCCTGCTCGGCCTGCTCGACGTGACCGGATCCGACGTGGTGGCCGCAGTGACCCTCGCCGTCCTCGGTGTCATCACCTTCGAGCTGCTGACCGGCCGCCGACGGTTGCGGCGGATCGAGTCCGCGCTGCGGGCGGTGGCCGGCAGCCTCCGTGCGGACGAGGTCAGCTCGGTGGACCGGCTGCTCACCGCCGCCGTCCCCGGCGGGGCGGCGGCGATGGCCGGCGCGCGGGACATCCGGCTGCTCGGGGTGAGCCTGAACCGGACGATCCGCAACCACCTGGACGAGCTGCGGAAACAGCTGGCCGCAGGGGCGACCGTCCGGGTGGCGCTCATCGACCCGACCAGTGCCGCGCCGCAGGAGGCGGCCCGCCGCAACGGGCTCGACGCGGTGGGCGGGGGCAACGTGTTCGCGCATCGGGTCCAGCCCACCATCGACCTGCTGGACTACCTCTCCGCCGAGACCGCCGGCACCGGGCGGCTGGAGGTCCGGCTGCTCCGCTTCGTGCCGGCATTCGGCATGCTGCTGATCGATCCCGAGGAGCCGAGCGGGCAGATATCCGTCGACATCTACTCGCACCGGCCGGACGGACGCGAGGCGACCATCACGCTGCGTGCGGAACGGGATCCGACCTGGTATCGGCACTTCGCCCAGGAGTTCGAGCGCGTCTGGGCCAGCGGCACGGTCCGGAACGAGCCGACTCTCACCTGATCGGGATGCCTGAGCGGGCCATGGGGGATGCGGCTACCCTTCCGGATGTGCCGCACCAGCCGACCGCCTTCCGGATCGCCATCGACCTGGCGGTCCTCACGATCCGTGACGGGCACCTTGCGGTCTTGCTGATCGAACGAGGACAGCCACCGTTCGAGGGCAGGGTCGCGCTGCCCGGTGGGTTCGTCCGGGCGGGCGAAGACCTGGACGACACCGCGGTACGCGAACTCTCCGAGGAGACCGGGCTGGACGGCCGCACCCTCCACCTGGAACAGGTCCGGACGTACGCCACGCCGGGGCGGGATCCGCGTGGCGCGGTCGCCTCCGTCGCGTACCTGGCCATCGCTCCGGATCTGCCGATGCCGATGGCGGGCACCGACGCGGCGCGCGCCCGGTGGGAGCCGGTCGACCACGATCGGCTGAGCCACGGCTGGCTCGCCTTCGACCACGACATCATCCTGCGGGACGCGCTCGAACGCGCCCGGGCCAAGCTCGAGTACTCGCCACTGGCCACCGCCTTCTGCGCAGAGACCTTCACCATCGGCGAGCTACGCGCCGTCTACGAGGCCGTCTGGCAGGTACGCCTCGACCCGCGCAACTTCCACCGCAAGGTCACCGGCGTGAGTGGCTTCGTGGTGCCCACCGGGGCGCAGCGCAATCCGCCCACCGGCCGCCCGGCCGCGTTGTACCGGCGCGGAAACGCGACCCTGCTGCACCCGGCGATGCTGCGGCCGGACAACGGTCGGCAGTAGACAGCCCGCTCGGCATCGCACCACGGCATCACACCACGGCGCCCACCGGACGCCTCCCCCCGTTCACGTCGATCGACTTTCATCTGTGCATGCCCGGGCGAACCAGCGCCCGGCCGTCCCCTCAGGAGGCATGCATGCGCGGATCCCGTACCTGGTCGGTGCTCGCGGCGGTCACACTGACCACGACCCTGCTCGCCACCGGCTCTCCCGCCATGGCGGTTGACCCGGACGCCCGGATCTCGGCCACCACCGGCGTCGGCACCCACAACGCGTACGAGCGGGCCACCTACACCTACCTCGCGCAGTCGCTCGACGCCCGGCCCGGCCTGATCGAGCTGGACGTCTGGCCGGACATCCTCACCCGGCAGTGGCGGGTCAGCCACTCCAACCCGCTCGGCAACGACAACAACTGCGTGGCCGCCACCAGCGCCGCCCAGCTCTACACCGGCACCCGGAACCGGAACCTGGAGCACTGCCTGGACAACATCCGGCTCTGGCTGACCGCGCACCCGGACGCCGGGCCGCTACTGCTCAAGATCGAGCTGAAGACGGGGTTCAGCGCCCGCACCGGCCAGGGCCCGACGCAGCTCGACGCGGTCCTCGCCGCCCGACTCGGCGACCGTCTCTTCACCCCGGCGCAGCTGCGTGGCGGGCACGCCAGCCTGGACGCCGCCGCTCGCGCGAACGCCTGGCCGACCCGCCGACAGCTCGCCGGGAAGGTGATCGTCTACCTCATCCCGGGCACCGTGGAGCACGGCAACCCGACCGACACGCTCCGGACCGACGTGGAGTACGCCCGACACCTGGTCGCACTGGACTCGGCCGGCACCCTCGATACCGCGAAGGCGTTCCCGGCCGTACACCGGGCACGAACCGGCGACCCGCGCACCCAGTACGCCGAGACCAACCTGCGCCCCTGGTTCGTCATCTTCGACGGCGACGCCACCGCGTACGTCACCGGCGGCATCGACACCGCCTGGTACTCGACCAACCACTACCTGCTGGTGATGACCGACGCGCACAAGGTCCCGCCCGCCATCGGCAACACCGACCCGGACGCCGCCCTCGCCCGCCTCACCGAGCTGGCCGCCCGCCACGCCACCATCGCCTCCGCCGACTGGGCCCCCCTCCCCCAGGTAATCCCCCAAACCCTCCCCCGCGCCTAACCCCCACCCACCCCCACCCCCTCCCCACCCCTCACCCCTCACCCCACCCGATCGCCCCGGTGATCATGAAGTTGTTACCACGACACGCCGGTCGGGGTGACAACAACTTCATGATCAACCCGGGCTGGGGTGAGGGTGAGGTGGGGGACGCGGGAGGGTGGGGTTAGGAGGCGCCGTCGGCGCGGAGGGGGAGGACGTTGGTGGGGACCTGGCGGGCCAGGGAGTTGAGGACGGCGGCGATCTTGTCGGCGGGCATCGGCTTGAAGAAGTGGTAGCCCTGGGCGGCGTTGCAGCCCAGCTCGGCCAGCGCGGAACGCTGCGCGGCCGTCTCCACCCCCTCGGCCACCACCCGCAGGCCCAGCTCGTGGGCCAACCCCACGGTGGTACGCACGATGGCCGCCGCCTCGGGTGAATCCGCCATCCGGAGCACGAAGGACCGGTCCACCTTCAACTCGTCCACCGCGATCCGGGTGAGGAACGTCAGCGACGAGAAGCCGGTGCCGAAGTCGTCCACCGCCAGCTGCACGCCCATCGACCGCAGCGTGGTGAGCACCTGGTCGATGACTTCGAGCTCGCTCATCACCACCGTCTCGGTGATCTCCAGGACCAGCCGGTCCGCCGGCACCTGGTGCCGGCGCAGCGCCTCGGCGATCTCCGCCGGCAGCCGCGGATCCAGCAGGCTGCGGGCGGAGAGGTTCACCGAGATGGGGATGTCCAGACCCTCCCGGGCCCAGCCGGCGGCGACCGAGAGCGCCTTGTCCAGCACGTACCGGGTAAAGGTGCCGAGCTGGTCGCTGTTCTCCACCGGCCGGATGAAGTCGGCCGGCCCGAGCCAGCCCCGACGCGGGTGCCGCCAGCGGATCAACGCCTCCACGCCGGTCGGCGCCCCGGTGGCCAGGTCCACGGCCGGCTGCAACACCAGCACCAGTTGGTCATCGGCCTGCAACGCCTCGCGCAGCTCCGCGAGCAGGGCCAGCTGGTCGGTGCTGGCCGCGTCCCGCGAACTGTCGTACGACGCCACGCTGCCGCCACCGGACTTCGCCTGGTACATCGCGATGTCGGCGCGGCGCAGCAGCTCGGTCAGGTCGGCGGTACCGGCCGGGGCCACCACCACCCCGACGGAGACCTCGACGGACATCCGCACCCCGGCCACCTCCGTCGGCGCGGCCAGCCGCTCGGCGATGTCCCGGGCCTGGCGCAGCGCGTACGCCATCGGGGCGGCGCGATCGCCGACCACCGGGACCGACGTCAGCAGCAGCGCGAACTCGTCGCCGCCGAGCCGGGCCAGCAGGTCACCGGAGCGCGCCAGGGTGCCCAGCCGATTCGCGGTCAACCGCAGCAGCTGGTCGCCGGCGGCGTGCCCGAGCGTGTCGTTGACGTCCTTGAACTGGTCGATGTCGAGCAGCAGCAGGGCAACGGGGTGGTCGTGGGCCAGCTGCCGCAGCGCCTGATCGCCCCTGCCGAGCATGGCCGCCCGGTTGGCCAGGCCGGTCAGCGGGTCGTGCACCGCCTCGTACGACGAGCGGGCGTTGACCAGTCGTAGCTCCCGGTGGGTGGCCGCATCGTGCAGGGCGGCGGCCAGGGCGTCGGCGAACGCGGCGTGGGCGTCGCGCTCCCGGCCGATGGGCCCGGCCGTGCGGGGGAACCGCACCCGTAGCCGGCCGACCCGCGTCTCGCCCACCGACAGGTCGCGGACCAGTTCCCCCGGTTCGGGCTCGTGGTCGCCCGGAGGCGCGATCTCCCGGTCGACCACCTGACCGCCGGGGTCACCCCGGTAGCGGCGCCACCGTCCGTCGCCCCGGGCCACCTCCACGTCGACCATCTCCGCCTCGAAGAGCGAGAGGGCGCCGGTGACACCCGCGGTGGCCACGCCGCGCTCGTCGAGTTGGTTCAGTGCGGCCGTCGCCTCGGCGAAGGACCGCCAGGTCCGCCGCTCCCGGTCCTCGCGCAGCCGCTGCCGATAGGTCTGCTGGAACAGCCACAGCGGGGCGGGCAGCAGCAGGAGCCAGCGCGGGTCGATCTCGACCAGCGCCACCACCAGCAGGCCGACCACCACGTTGCCGACGAACATCAGCAGCTTGCCGCGCAGCGCGGCGAGCAGCGGGCGCCCGATCGGCATCCCGTGCCGCAGCGCCAGCATCATCCCGCCCAGCCAGGCACTCGCCAGCAGGTAGGCGACCGCACCGGCGACCGCCGCGAGCGCGAGCGACGGGGTCGGGCTGGCCAGCATCGGCTGGCCCAGGGCGGTGGTGACCGCCACCGCGAGCGCGGTGGCGGCGGTCTGTGTCCCGGCGATGCGGACCACGTCCCACGTCGATCGGCCGTCGTCCACCACCGAGAGCGCCGTCCAGGCGAGCGTCACGCCGATCAGCGCGGCGGCGGGCAGCCAACCGGGTGGTGCCAGGTAGAGGCAGACGATCAGCGCCGCCTCACCCCAGGTCACACTGACCACGCCGGCGGCGGCGCGGAACCGCAGCCGGGCGAGCTGCGCCACGGCGAACAGGGCAACCGCGATGCCGAACCGGGCCAGCCCGCCGGCCGGGCCGAGGGGATCGTCGGCGGGCAGCCTGACGGGCAGGCTCAGCCCCACCACCGCGGCGACCAATGCGGTGGCCACGACGGCGGCGGTGAGCAGGTGCAGCCCGAGCGGTGTCCCACGGCCCGCGGACCGGTCGAGCGGATGACCGGCCCTGCCGGAGGTCACCGACCCCCTCCCGCCGACCGGGGGCAGGCCACGCGGAGGGCGGACACGACTGCGGTGGTCATCGGCGCCCCCTCCCGCGCACAGCTTGAGGACTTCTGGTCCTCCGGCGGAAGGCTAAGCCAATCCCGATGGTCGCAACAGGGGTCGACCATCCGGTTCGACGTGAATCATGCCCCGATCAGCCCTCGCGGCGCTGCTGACGCTGGTTGGGCAGGTCCTCGGATGAATCAGCTCTCACGGTCCCATCTGTCGGATCACTGACCGACTGATGCACCGGATCCGGATCTGCCGCGGCGGGCTCCTGACCGGGGAAACGGTCGGGCAGCCGGCGCAGTCGGGCGTTCATGTTGCGGATCAGCAGCACGGTCGCCGTGCCGAGGACCAGGATGAGGAACAGGCCCGTGGGCCCGGCCAGGCCACCCGTGCGGGTGTCCCCGAAGTTGTTCTGGGCGAGCACCTGGACAGCGGTCAGCATGGGTTTCCTCCGGGTCGCGGTGTGCGACCAGGGTAGCCCGCCACCAACTCAGCGGGCATGGGCCGTCTCCCGTACGCCGGCGAACAGGTCGGACTCGGGCAGCGGACTGTCGACCATCGACCGGACCAGCTGGTAATCCTCCGTCGGCCAGGCGCGCTGCTGCAGCTCCATCGGCACCTGGAACCAGAAGCCGTCCGGGTCCACCTGGGTGGCGTGCGCCCGCAGCGCGTCGTCCCGGACGGGGAAGTATTCCGCGCACTCGACCCGGGTGGTGATCCGCGGGCCCTTGTCCGGCCGATCCTCCCAGCGTTCCAGCCACTCTCCGTACGGCGACTCGACGCCGGTGGCGAGGATGGCCTCGTGCAGCGCCAGGACCTTGCCCTTGGAGAAGCCGACATCGTAGTAGAGCTTCAGCGGTTGCCAGGGCTCCCCCAGCTCCGGGTACTGCCCGGCGTCGCCGGCCGCGTCGAAGGCCGCCACGCTGACCTTGTGGCACATGATGTGATCGGGGTGCGGGTAGCCGCCCTCCTCGTCGTACGTGGTGACCACGTGCGGGCGGAACTCGCGCATCAGCCGCACCAGCGGGCCGGCGGCCACCGCGACGTCCTGCAGGGCGAAACAGCCCTCGGGTAGCGGCGGCAGCGGATCACCCTCGGGCAGGCCGGAGTCGACGAAGCCCAGCCACGCCTGCTCGATGCCGAGGATGGCCCGCGCGGCGTCCATCTCGGCCCGACGGATCTCGGCGATGTTCGCCCACACGTCGGGTCGGTCGAGCTTGGGGTTGAGCACGCTGCCACGCTCGCCGCCCGTACAGGTCACGACCAGCACGTCCACCCCCTCGGCGACGTACTTCGCCGTCGTCGCGGCGCCCTTGCTCGACTCGTCGTCGGGGTGCGCGTGCACGGCCATGAGTCGAAGTTGCTCTGCCAAAGGTCGGCGCTCCTCGTCTCTGCCCACCGGTGAGCCCACCCCGGGCCCACCGTCGACCTGCCGGAATCCTCCCCGTTGCGGTGCCAGACCGCGCCGGCCTGTCATATTTGACACCAGCCGCATGTCGCCGCTGGGCCAGACGTGCCACCGAGTCGGACAGGAATGGCGGACCTCTGCCATTCTTGCCGATGCCGCTGACAACAACGCCAGGGAGATACCCGCCGGTGACCGAGACGCACGCCACACTTGGACCGCACGCGCCGGTCTTCCCGCCCGGCCGGTACGGCCGCCGCCGGGCACCGCGACGCCGCCGCCCGGTGTTGGCCGCGCTGCTGGTGGTCGCCGTGGTCGCGACCCTCACCGTCGTCTCGGTCCGGCTCTACCGGCAGTACGGCGATCCGGCGTACGACGCCCAGGTCATCAGCTACGGGGACATCACGGACAGTGAGGTGGTGATCGACTTCCGGGTGAACCTGCCCGACGGCGGTGCGGCGGTGTGCGTGCTGCGTGCCCGGGACCACGCCGGTGCCGAGGTGGCCCGCGAGGAGGTGCCGGTGAGCGCCGTCGAGGGGCAGCGGCACGTCACCGTCCGGCACCGCCTCGTCACCAGCGCGCGACCCTTCATCGGTGAGGTCGTCCGCTGCCGGCCGGCCACCTGAGCGCCCTCTGACGCAGGGCTGGCCGCCCGAGGGTCGACCGCTGCGACCGTGCCCATCGATGCACCCGACGTGATCGCCGACACTGCTTGTCGTAGGGCACTGGTAACTTGGAGGTTCACCTGTCAGCCAGCACGCACACCGAGGAGGACCGCCTGTGTCCAATGGCAACGAGGCGCCCGCCACCTGGCTGTCCCAGGACGCGTACGACCGTCTGAAGGGCGAGCTCGATGAGTTGATCGCCAACCGGCCGGTCATCGCCGCCGAGATCAACGCGCGGCGCGAGGAAGGCGACCTGCGCGAGAACGGCGGCTACCATGCCGCCCGCGAGGAGCAGGGCAAGGCCGAGGGGCGCATCCTCTATCTGAAGGAGCTGCTCCGCACGGCCCAGGTCGGCGAGGCGCCGACCGTCGACGCCGTGGCACCCGGGATGGTCGTGACGATCTACTTCGACGACGACGCCGACGACACAGAGACCTTCCTGCTCGGCTCGCGCGAGATCGCCTCCACCACGGACCTGACGGTCTACAGCCCCGAGTCGGCCCTCGGCCAGGCGATCCTGGGCGGCAAGGCCGGCCAGGCCTGCACCTACACCGCGCCCAGCGGCGCGGACATCAAGGTGACGGTGGTCAGCTTCGAGCCGTTCTCCGGCTGAGTGCACCTCGCGCCGGAGGCGTGACGCCGTACGGTGTCATGCCTCCGGCGCGATCGTCACCTGATAACCACTGGCCCGCAGGGCACTGATGAGCGTGTCGGAGTGCTCGACACCCCGGGTCTCCACCGACAGCGCCACCTCGACCTCGCCGAGGCGCAGGTGCGGGTTGGCCCGCTGGTGCACCACGTCGACCACGTTCGCCCGATGCTCGGCGATCTCACTCAGCAGCGAGGCCAACTGCCCCGGGCGGTCCGAGCAGCGCACCGTCACCCGCAGGTAGCGCCCGGCCGCCGCCAGGCCGTGCTCGATCACCCGCAGCATCAGCAGCGGGTCGATGTTGCCGCCGGAGAGCACGGCCACCACCGGCGCCTTCACCTGGACGGTGCCGGCCAGCAGCGCCGCCACCCCGACCGCGCCGGCCGGCTCCACCACCTGCTTGCCACGTTCCAGCAGCATGAGCAGCGCCCGGGAGATGTCCTCCTCGGAGACGGTGACGACCTCGTCGACGAGCTTGCGGACATGGGTGAAGGTGACATCGCCCGGCCGACCGACCGCGATGCCGTCCGCGATGGTGGCGAAGGCGGGCAGCCGGACCGGCTCGCCCGCGACCAGCGACGGCGGGAAGGCCGCCGCGCCGGCCGCCTGCACCCCGATCACCCGCACGTCCGGCCGGAGCGCCTTGGCGGCCACCGCCAGCCCGGAGATCAGTCCTCCCCCACCGACCCCGGTGACGATCGTGGTGACCTCGGGGCACTGCTCCAGGATCTCCAGCGCCACCGTGCCCTGCCCGGCGATCACGTCCCGGTGGTCGAAGGGGTGGATCAGCACCGCACCGGTCCGCTCGGCGAACGTCTGCGCCGCGACCAGCGACTCGTCCACCGTGGCGCCGATCAGCTCGACCTGCGCGCCGTACCCTTTGGTGGCCGCGACCTTGGGCAGCGGCGCGTTCACCGGCATGAAGACGGTGGCGTGGGTACCGACCAACCCCGCGGCGAGCGCCACGCCCTGCGCGTGGTTGCCGGCGCTGGCCGCGACCACCCCCCGGGCACGTTCCTCCGCCGACAGCCGGGAGATCCGCACGTACGCGCCGCGCACCTTGTACGACCCCGCCCGCTGAAGGTTCTCGCACTTGAGCCAGACCGGCCCGCCGAGGGTGGCGCTGAGCGGGCGGGAGGGCTCCAGCGGGGTGGTGCGGATGACCCCGGCGAGCAGCTTCCGCGCCGCTCGCACGTCGTCCAGGCTGACCAGTTCCGTCATGCTCCGATCGTGCCACCCGCCCCACCCGGCTCCGGCGGCGCCTGGACCGGAGCCGCCGGCGCGGGCGACGCGGCCGGAGCGGGCGACGCGGGCGACGCGGCCGGAGCGGGCGACGCGGGCGACGCCTGGACCTGAGCGGGCGGCGCGGCCGGCGCGGCCACGGTCATCCCGGGCAGGATCGGACCGGTGGGCATGGCCCGCACGATCCGGGCGGTCTGCGCGGCGGAGATGCGGTGGATCAGCACGATCAGCGACGCCGCGGCCGCCACGCAGAACAGCGCGGGCACGAGGTACGCCCCGGTGTTCGAGGCGTAGTGGTCGGCGTACGCCTGGAAGTCGGCCGCGGTCTGCGGGTACGGGAGCGCGTCGAACTCGGCGGTGGTGGAACGCGCGATGAACCGCTCCGCGAAGAGGAACAACAGCCAGGAGCCCCACCACAGGTGGACCAGCGTCGGGGTGCTCAGCCGCCAGAGGCTCTCCCGGGCGATGTTGGCCATCACCCGGTGGGGCAGCACGAGGTTGACGAACGGCACCAGCCATCCGGCGATCGCCCAACCGGCGGAGTGGGTCGGCCCGGCGCCCGGAAAGGCGTCCAGGTTCTTCCGGGCCCGCCAGGTCCACACGATGACGAGCACGACGGCGACCAGCAACGCCACCTGGTACAGCAGCGCCACCCCCAACTCCAGCAGCCCCGCGCTCAGCAGGAAGGCCTCGCCGTCCGCGGCGTCGGCCGCCCGCCCGGCGAGCAGCGCGTTGACCGGCTGGACCGCCACCGTGAACAGCAGGAACACGGTGGTCGCGGCCACCGCGACCGAGGCGGCACGGCCGACGCTCCGGACCGGACGGACCCGGGCGCCCGGGTGCAGGACGGGCGAACCCACCGGCGTACGGCAGGTGGGGCACTCCCTGGTGCGTACGTCGGTGTCGGTGTCACAGGTGTGGCAGCGCATGTCGAAGATCCTCCCGGGCGGCACCGGGAGCCTAGATGATCACGCGCTGGCGGGCGACCCCGTGCCGACGCGCGGGTATCCCGGGGCGTGCCGGGGCCACGGGGCCGCCATCTCGAACTGGCCCGCGACGCCGAGCAGCAGCAGCTCCGAACCGGGCGGGCCGACCAGTTGCACGGCCAGCGGCAGCCCGTCCGGGCGACGGCCCACCGGCACCACCAGGGCGGGCAGGCCGGCGATGTTCCACGGCGCCGCGTACGGCGCGTACCGGATGTTGGTGAGCATGTTGGCCTGCCAGGAGCGGGTCGACCAGTTGGTGGCCGGCGGCGGTGCGCTCGCCAGCGCCGGGGTGAGCAGCAGGTCCACCGAGTGGTCGGCGAAGAACCCGATCGAGCGCTCGCGCCAGGCGAGCCGGTCGGCCTCGCGGACGTACCCGCGCCGCCACGCCCACTCGCCGAGGGCCACGTGCCGGCGGCTGCGGCGCTGTAGGGCACGCCGGTCGACCCCGGCGGCCCGCACGTCCGCCGCGGCGGCGGCGAACCAGGTGGCGATGCCCTGCAACCCCAGCACGGTCGGATAGACCGGATCGGCCGGGACGGTGTCGTGCCCGGCGGCGGCGAGCAGCCGGCCGGCGGCGGCGACCGCGTCCCGGTTCGGCGCGTCGGGCGAGACACCGCGTACGGGCGAACGCAGCGAGACGCCGACCCGCAGCCGCTGCGGCGGAACGAGCTTGCCCTGGGCACGGCCGGCGAGCACCTGGAAACCGACCGCCGCGTCCGCGACCGTGGTGGTGAGCATGCCGTGCTCGGTCAGGCCGAACCAGTCCTCGGCGCCGAGCTGGCAGGGCACCACGCCGCGACCGGGCTTCAGGCCGACCAGGCCGCAGCAGGCCGCCGGGATGCGGATCGAGCCCAGGCCGTCGTTGCCGTGCGCGATCGGCACCAGACCGGCGGCCACCGCCGCGGCGGCACCCCCGGAGGAGCCACCGGGGGTGCGGGACAGGTCCCACGGGTTGCGGGTGACGGCCGTCTCGTCGTCGGTGATGCCCCAGAGGCCGAGCTCGGGCATCCGGGTGACGCCGAGGATCACGGCACCGGCGCCGCGCAGCCGCCGGACCACCTCGTGGTCGGCCTCCGCCACCGCGGTACGCACCGCGGCGGAACCGTTCCAGGTGGGCATGCCGGCCACCGGAGTGTTCTCCTTGACCGCGATCGGCACCCCGGCCAGGGGCAGGTTGGCCAGGTCCTCCTGCTCGTCGACCTTCTCCGCCTCGGTGACCGCCACCCCGCCGCGTACCGTGCGGAACGCGGCGAGGTCGGCGTCGGCCTTGGCGACGTGGTCGAGGTGGTCGGCCAGCACCTGGGTGGCGGAGACGTCGCCCCGGCGTACTCCCCGGGCGATCTGTTTGGCGGTCGCCCCGACCCAGGTCGGCATGATGTCCTGCACGGCCACCCTCCCCAGCCAGCGGTCAGCCCAGCGCCTGCTCCAGATCGGCGAGCAGGTCTTCGACCGTCTCGATGCCGACAGACAGTCGCACGAGATCGCCGGGAACTTCAAGCGGCGAGCCGGCGGCGCTCGCGTGTGTCATCCGGCCCGGGTGTTCGATCAGGGATTCCACCCCGCCGAGCGACTCGGCGAGCACGAAGAGCTTGGCCCGGTTGCAGATCTCGACGGCGTGGTCCTCGCCGCCGGCCGCCCGGAACGAGATCATTCCGCCGAAGCGCCGCATCTGCTTCGCCGCCACCTCGTGACCGGGGTGGGTGGGCAGCCCCGGGTAGAGCACCTGGCGCACCTTGGCGTGCCCGTCCAGGTAGGCGGCGATCCGCTCGGCGTTGTCGCAGTGCCGGTCCATGCGTACGCCGAGGGTCTTGATGCCGCGCAGGGTGAGCCAGGCGTCGAACGGGCCGTTGACCGCGCCCATCGCGTTCTGGTGGTAGCGCAGCTGCTCGCCGAGGGCGCCGTCGGCCGCCACCAGCGCGCCGCCGATCACGTCGGAGTGCCCGCCGATGTACTTGGTGGTCGAGTGGACCACCACGTCCGCGCCGAGCGCGATCGGCTGTTGCAGGTACGGCGAGGCGAACGTGTTGTCGACCACCAGCAGCGCCCCGGCGTCGTGCGCGACGGCGGCCAGGGTGGCGATGTCGGCGATGCCGAGCAGCGGATTGGTCGGCGTCTCCACCCACACCACCTTGGTGGCGCCGGGGCGGATCGCGGCCCGCACGGCGTCCGGGTCGGAGACCTTCGCCGGGGTGTACGCCAGCCCCCACCGCTCGGCGACCTTGGCGAAGAGCCGGTACGTGCCGCCGTACGCGTCGTCGGGGATGACCACGTGATCACCCGGACCGCAGACGGTACGCAGCAGGGCGTCCTCGGCGGCAAGGCCGCTGGCGAAGGCGAGGCCGACCGGCCCACCCTCCAGCGCGGCCAGGCACTCCTGGAGCGAGTCGCGGGTCGGGTTGCCGGAGCGGCTGTACTCGTAGCCGAGCCGGGGCGCGCCGACGGCGTCCTGGGCGTACGTGCTGGTCTGGTAGATCGGGGGGATCACCGCGCCGGTGCGGGCCTCGGGGGCCTGGCCGGCGTGAATGGCGAGCGTGTCGAAGCCGTGGTTCATTACGCAGACGTTAGTCCTACCTTCCCGTCCCAGCGGGTGGAACCCGGCCCGGTTCGCCTCCGCCGCTCTGTCGGACCGTTGGGCGATACTGGCTCGGTGACCCCGACCGAGACGCTGCCGTCCCGCCTGATCGGTGCAGCCGACCGCATTCCGGCCTCGCTCGACCTGCTGACCGGCCCCGATCATGGTCGCCTCGCCCTACCGGTGCGACTGGCCTGGTCCGGCCTGACCGAGTTCAACGTCGGCGACGCCCGCCAGCGTTTGACGCTCTACCGCACGCTTCTGGATTGCGGGCAGCGTGAGGACATAATCCGTTATGTCAACGCCACTCTGCTGCGGGCCGACTGGCCCCGGATCCGGCGGCTGACTTCCCGGCGCCTGGTTGCCCTCTGGGAGCGACAGCTCCCGGAGTTGGCCGTCTGACTGTGGACGAGTTGCATCTACGGTTGCTACGCATCGGGTTCAATGCTGGTAGCGATCTCGGCCTGGTTCTCGCGGGTGGCTATGCGCTGTCGGCGCACGAGCTGACCACAAGACCCTCTCGAGATATCGACTTCGCAACGGCCACCGCAATGCCGCTGCCGGCGGTGGCCGAGCGACTCGCCCAGGCCTACGTCGCTGCCGGCCTTGCCGTTCGCATCATCGAGACCACCCCGCGAATGGCACGACTCGTGGTGTACACAGAGGCAACAGAGTGTGAGGTCGATCTCCTGAAGGAGGCAATCGGTCCCCCTGCGCAACTCAGCATCGGTCCCGTCCTCGCATTCGGGGACGCCGTCGGGCTGAAGGTGCGTGCCCTGCACGAACGCGCAGCCCACCGGGACTACATCGACATCTGCGCCGCCAACAGTCGACTGAGCTGGCACGAGCTGGAGTCTCTGGGTGCTCAGCACACCAACGGCTTCTCCTTGGAAGAATTGGCCGATCGGCTTGGCGGGATTCGTGAACTTGACCATGAGACGTTCATGTCCTACCGGCTCAGCGAAAGCGATGTCGAGGCCTTGTGCAGGTGGGCGTTTGCCTGGGCGGCGGACATCCGGTCTCGGCTGGCAAGCGGGGAGGCCGGCCCGATCGGCCTGGTAGAGGACGAATGGGACGCCTACCTTGATCCGCCTGATGCCAGGGCGACCCGGTGAGCGAGGTCTCGCGACCGGACATAGCCTGGGCCGGTGGCGGGTTGCGTGTTCTGCGGGATCGTGGCGGGCGAGGTGCCGGCGTTCCGGGTGGTCGACGAGCCGGACGGGATGGCGTTCCTGGACACCCGGCCGGTCTTCAAGGGGCACGTGCTGGTGGTGCCCCACCCGCACCTGGTCACCCTCGCCGATCTGCCGCCGGAGTCGCTGCCCGGTTACTTCGGGCTGGTCCGGCGGCTCGCCGTCGCGGTCGAGACCGGTCTCGGCGCGGGCGGCACGTTCGTGGCGATGAACAACAGGGTGTCCCAGTCGGTGCCGCACCTGCACACCCACGTGGTGCCCAGGACGAAGGGTGATGGCCTGCGCGGCTTCTTCTGGCCGCGTACCCGCTACGCCGACGACGCCGAGGCCACCGCGTACGCCGAGCGCGTCCGCGCCGCGCTGGCGGCGGGACCGGTCTGAGTGGGGACGGGGCGGGTAAGGAAGTGGGGTCCGCCGGTGTTGGAGGCGGTGAAGGGTACGAAAGGAGTCCCACCGTGTTCCTCCGCCGCATGAAGGCCGAGATGATCTCCCCTGACCGGGCCCTGCCCGGCCGCCCCATCGCGATGCCGGTGGCCGACCGGCACGAGGTGCTCGGCAACCCGCTGAAGGGCCCGTTCCCCGAGGGGTCGCAGGTCGCCGTGTTCGGTATGGGGTGTTTCTGGGGCGCCGAGCGACTGTTCTGGACGCTGCCGGGAGTTGTCACCACCTCCGCCGGCTACGCGGGTGGTTACACCCCGAACCCGACCTACGAGGAGGTCTGCTCGGGGATGACCGGGCACGCCGAGGTGGTCGAGGTGGTGTACGACCCCACGAAGATCAGCTACGAGGACCTGTTGAAGGTCTTCTGGGAGAACCACGACCCGACCCAGGGCATGCGCCAGGGCAACGACGTGGGCACCCAGTACCGCTCCACCATCTACGCCACGACCGACGAGCAGCTCGCCATCGCCGAGGCGTCCCGCGACGCGTTCGCGCCGATCGTGGCCCGCGCCGGCAAGGGCGAGATCACCACGGAGATCGACCGGCTCGGTGACTACTACCTGGCCGAGGACTACCACCAGCAGTACCTTGCCCCGACGAAGAACCCCAACGGCTACTGCAACCACGGCCCGAACGGGCTGAGCTGCCCGGTGGGCGTGGCCAAGACGACCTGACCCGGGCATAGCGCTGGCGCGGGTCCGCGGCTCCGCGTCAGCGCTGACTTGGCGTGACCGGCGCACTCCACGACCGTGGCAAACTCACCTCGTGAGGATCAGTCGGGCGAGTGCGGACGACGTCGCAGAGTTGGCCCGGCTGTTGTGGCTGGACACGCTTCATGAGGAGCCAGCACAGCTGTCCGTTGACGCTACAGATCACCGAGCTTGTCGGCCCGGTGATCCATGCCGCCGGACTCCGAAAGTCTGTACAGACTTCGCGCCAGTAACTGCCTATACTTGAGGCATGACTACCGTGCCGTTCACTGACGCCCGCAACCGTCTTTCGGAACTCATCGATGTGGTGGCCTCGACACATGAACGGATAGAGATCACCAGACATGGTCACGCCGCCGCGGTGCTCATCTCCGCCGACGATCTCGCGGCGTTGGAAGAGACGCTAGAGGTTCTGTCCAGCGCCGAGGCCATGCGGCAACTTGCCGAGTCCAAGGCAGCCATTGAGGCTGGCGACATCCTCGACGCCGACGAACTCGCGGCGTTGATGGCGAAGCGGTCGAAGCAGGCACGGTGACTGGCCCAGCCCTCGACCGCTACCGACTTCAGGTCGCCGGCCCCGCCGCACGCGCCTTGGCCGGACGGCTGCCAGAAAAGATCGCCGCAGCCGTCTACGAGTTCGTCACCACCGCTCTCCTCGACAACCCGCATCGCGTCGGCAAACGACTGCTTCTGCCGCCGTTCGAGGGGACCTGGTCGGCCAGACGGGGCACGTATCGCGTCCTCTATGAGATCGACGAAGACGACCGCGTCGTGACCGTGACGGCAATCGAACACCGCGCCGACGCCTACCGGTCGCGTTGATTCGCGGCGCGAATCAGTACGTCACGGTTCGCCAGGGTCGAAGAACCCCAACGGCTACTGCTCCTCCCCCGTGATGACAGCGTGTGAGCAGAACGTACGAGCAGGGAGACTGCGACGCATCCCTATATCGATCACCGAAGATGGCCCGTTCGGCCATTGTCATGCAGCGCGAGACCGGACATCCGATCCCGCAGCTACCGACCGGCAACCGGCTCCGCCCGAATGCGGATTGCGGCATTCGTCACACTCGGTGACCCCGCACAATTGACCCACCGGCCGGCAGGACGGCACGAAACGACCACCGGAGCCGGCATCGTGTCGGCTACTTGATCGCGAGGGCGCGGATTCTAGCAAGGCTGTTACACGACCGTCATGGTCTCAACAGGCCAATCGCAACATCCTCTGGCAGCATGGGCTCACATGTGCGGACTGGCTGGAGAGTTCCGACGGGACGCGACGCGTGCCGATGTCGCCGCGGTGGAACGGATGTCCGCGACGATGTGCGACCGCGGGCCGGACGGCAGCGGGGTGTGGTCCCAGGGGCCCGTCGCCCTCGGCCACCGGCGCCTGAAGATCATCGACCTGTCGGCCGCCAGCGGCCAACCGATCGTCGACTCCGCCGCCGGCCTGACCGGCGTCTTCAACGGCTGCATCTACAACTACCGGGAACTGCGCGCCGAGCTCGCCGCCAGGGGCCACCACTTCTTCTCCAGCGGCGACAGCGAGGTCGTCGTCAAGGCGTACGCCGAGTGGGGGCTCGACTTCGTCGACCACCTGGTCGGCATGTTCGCGGTGGCGATCAGCGAGCGGGACACCGGTCGCCTGGTGCTGGCCCGGGACCGGCTCGGCATCAAGCCGCTCTACCTCGCCGAGTCCCCCGGCGTGGTGCGCTTCGCCAGCACCCTGCCGGCGCTGGTGGCCGGCGGCGGCGTGGACACCACGATCGACCCGGTCGCGCTGGCCCACTACCTCAGCTTCCACAGCATCGTGCCGCCACCGCGCACCATCCTGCGCGGGGTCAGCAAGCTGCCGCCGGCCACCATCCGCGTCTACGAGGCCGACGGCCGCAGCCACGAGCGGGTCTACTGGGATCCACCGTTCCTCCGCCGCGCCGAGCACGGCGGATGGTCCGAGAAGGACTGGCAGGACGCCCTGCTGGAGTCGCTGACCACCGCCGTACGACGGCGGATGGTCGCCGACGTGCCGGTCGGCGTACTGCTCTCCGGCGGCCTGGACTCCAGCCTGGTGGTCGCCCTGCTGGCCGGGGAGGGGCAGCGCGGGCTCTCCACCTTCTCCATCGGCTTCGACGCCGTCGGTGGCCGCGAGGGCGACGAGTTCCGCTACTCCGACCTGGTCGCCAAGACCTTCGACACCGACCATCACCAGATCCGCGTCGCCGCGCAGGATCTGGTGCCGCCGCTGGAGGCCGCCGTCGCGGCGATGAGCGAGCCCATGGTCAGCCACGACTGCGTCGCGTTCTACCTGCTCAGCCAGGAGGTCTCGCGACACGTCAAGGTGGTCCAGTCCGGCCAGGGCGCCGACGAGATCCTGGGCGGCTACCACTGGTACCCGCCGCTGGCGCAGGTCGGCCGGGAGCAGGCACTCGACACGTACGCTCAGGCGTTCTTCGACCGCGACGGCGCGGGCCTGGCCCGGGTGCTCAACCCCGACTGGCTCACCGCCGGCGACCCGGCGCGGGAGTTCGTCGCCGCGCACCTGGCGCGGCCCGGCGCGCAGACCGCGGTCGACGCCGGCCTGCGCATCGACACGCAGATCATGCTGACCGACGACCCGGTCAAGCGGGTCGACAACATGACCATGGCGCACGGGCTGGAGGCCCGGGTGCCGTTCCTGGATCACGAGTTCGTGGAGCTGGCCGCCGCGTGCCCGCCGGAGCTGAAGCTGGCGCAGGGCGGCAAGGGTGTGCTCAAGGAGATCGGCCGCCGGGTACTGCCGCACGAGGTCATCGACCGACCGAAGGGCTACTTCCCGGTGCCGGGCCTCACCCACCTGGAGGGCAAGCTCCTCGACCGGGTACGCGACGCGCTGTCCGCGCCCGAGGCCCGCCGCCGCGACCTGTTCCGCACCGATTACGTCAACGCCCTGCTCGACGCCCCCAACGCCGAACTGACCCCGTTGAACGGAAACAAGCTGTGGCAACTCGGACTCCTGGAAATGTGGCTCCAGAGCCACGGAATCGACTGACCGTGACCGACAGCCTGGCCACCGGGGTCGCCCGGACCGACCGGGGCCGGGGCGCGGGACGACGGTACGAGCGGGTCGGGCCGGGAGGTGATCCGGTCGCCACGGGCGGCAGCGCCGACCCACCCGGGGAGGACGAACGCCCCGGTGCCGGCGCGGGTGTCGTTCTCGACTGCGGCTGGGGGCGGCTGGTCTTCGGCCAGACGTTCGCCGACCAGTCCGCGGTCGCCGACGTGCTGCGCTCCGAGGCGGCCGGCGCCCGGGACATCTGCATCTACCTACGCGACCCGCACGTGCTGGTCTCCCGGCTCCCCGACGAGCTGTTCATCGACCCGTCGCTGACCTACCGGCTGCCGCTCGGTGGGGACCGTCGCGGGCCCCGTCCCGGCTCCGGCACCACCGAGGAGGCCGGCACCGCCGAGACGCCGGCGCCGCTCGACGGCCGCAACGAGCTGCCCGGGGTACGCATCCGCCGGCTGCGCGACGCCGCCGACGCGGACGCGGTCAACCGGATCTACGCGGCCAACGGCATGGTCACCGCCCCGGTCGACGTGCTGGTCGACAACGCCGCCACCGACCGCTTCCTGCACCTGGTGGCGGAGGCGACCACCGGCGAGATCGTCGGCACGATCACCGGCATCGACCACGTGGCGGTCTTCGACGACCCCGAGCAGGGCGCCAGCCTCTGGTGCCTGACCGTCGACTTCAACCAGGCACCGCCGGGCACCGGCCAGGCGCTGATCACCGAGCTGGCCGCCCGGCTGGTGGCCCGGGGCCGGGCGTACGTCGACCTGTCCGTGCTCGCCGAGAACAACGGGGCGATCCGGCTCTACGAACGGCTCGGCTTCTACCGCACCGCGACGCTCTGCGTGAAGCGGAAGAACCCGATCAACGAACGGCTGTTCCTGCCGGCCATGCCGGCCGGTTACGACCGGCTCAACCCGTACGCGAAGATCGTCGCCGACGAGGCGATGCGGCGGGGCATCCGGGTGGAGGTGACCGACCCGGAGTGGGGTGAGCTGCGGCTGACCAGCGGCGGCCGGACGATCCTCACCCGGGAGTCGCTCTCCGAGCTGACCTCGGCGGTGGCGATGAGCCGCTGCGACGACAAGCGGGTCACCCGCCGGATCCTGACCGAGGCGGGCCTGTCGGTACCGCGCGGGCGCACCGCCACCGGCGACGCCGCCGACGCGGAGTTCCTGGCCGAGGTGGGTCAGCTGGTGGTCAAGCCGGCCCGGGGCGAACAGGGCAACGGCATCACCGTCGGCGTACGCACGCCGCAGGCGCTGGCCGCCGCCGTCGAGCTGGCCGCGCGGTTCTGCCCCGACGTGCTGCTGGAGGAGCTGTGCACCGGTGAGGACCTGCGGGTCGTCATGATCGACCACGAGGTGGTGGCCGCCGCCGTGCGCCGGCCCGCCTCGATCACCGGCGACGGCGTGCACGACATCGCCGAGCTGATCGAGCGGCAGAGCCGGCGCCGGGCCGCCGCCACCGGCGGAGAATCCCGCATCCCGCTGGACGACATGACCCGGGACGTGGTCGCCGAGGCCGGCTACGAGCTGACCGACGTACTGCCCGAGGGGCAGGTGCTCGCCGTGCGGCGGACCGCCAACCTGCACACCGGTGGCACCATCCACGACGTCACCGGCGAGCTGCATCCGGTGATCGCCGAGGCGTGCGTGGCCGCCAGCCGCGCGATCGACATCCCGGTCACCGGGCTCGACCTGCTGGTTCCGGCGCCGGAGCGGCCCGAGCACGTCTTCATCGAGGCCAACGAGCGGCCCGGGCTGGCCAATCACGAGCCGCAACCCACCGCCGAGCGCTTCGTGGACCTCCTCTTCCCCGGGACTCGGGCACCGCAACGGCTCTGGACCCCGGCGGGTGCGGCACCATCTGGGACATGACCGTACGCAAGACCACTCCGCTCCCCATCGACCTGGACTATCTGCGCGAGGTGCTGGTCGAGCTGCTCGACATCCCGAGCCCGTCGGGGCGCACCGACCATGTGCAGCAGTACGTGGGCGAGCGGCTCTCGGCGCTCGGCATCCCGTCGACGCTGACCCGGCGCGGTGCCCTCAGCGCCTGCCTGCCCGGCCCCCGCGAGACCGGCGCGGACCGGGCCATCGTGGTGCACACCGACACCATCGGCGGGATGGTCAAGCGGCTGAAGGAGAACGGCCGGCTGGAGCTGAAGCCGATCGGCACGCACAGTGCCCGGTTCGCCGAGGGCGCCCACGTACGGATCTTCACCGACGACCTGGAGCGCGTGGTCACCGGTCAGGTGCTGCCGCTCAAGGCCAGCGGTCACCGCTACAACGAGGCGGTCGACCTGCAGGGCATCGGCTGGGAGCAGGTGGAGGTACGCGTCGACGAGCCGGTCGAGGACATCGCCGGGCTGCGGGCGCTCGGCATCGACGCGGGCGACTTCGTCGCCTTCCTGCCCAACCCGACGGTCACCCCCAGCGGGTACGTCAAGTCCCGGCACCTGGACGACAAGGCCGGGGTGGCCGCCGTGCTCACCGCCATGAAGGCGATGGTCGACGCGGGCCTGAAGCCGGCGGTCACCGCACACCTGTTGATCACCGTGACCGAGGAGATCGGCCACGGCGCGTCGCACGGCCTGGACCCGGACGTCGCCGAGATCGTCTCGGTGGACGCCGCGGTCGTCGCGCCGGGCCAGCAGTCCCGGGAGAACGCCGCCACCCTGGCCATGGGCGACGGGGTGGGGCCGTTCGACTACCACCTGACCCGGAACCTGGCGGCGATCGCCCGCGAGCACGACGTGGACCTGGTCAGGGACGTCTTCGACTACTACCGCTCGGACGTGGCGGCGGCGGTGGAGGCGGGCGCGCACGCCCGGGTGGCGCTGCTCGGCTTCGGCGTCGACGCCACCCACGGCCACGAGCGCACCCACCTCGACGGGCTGCGCCAGCTGACCCAGCTGCTCTGCCTCTACCTCCAGAGCGACCTGGTCTTCCCCGAGTGGGACGCCGAGCCGGAGGGTGACCTGGCCGACTTCCCGTCGCTGGCGGTGCAGCCGGCCAGCGCCGACGGCCCCCGCGAGGGCCCGATCGGCATCGGCCAGGCCTGACGAACCGCCGGCCCCGGCCGGCGCCGGCTGGTCCGGCGCACCCGGCTGCTCCGGCGCACGCCACTGGCCCGGCTGGTCCGGCGCGAATGTGATCGAAATCCGTTGCCGGTGGTCCCGGCGCTGGATAGCGTGGCGGTACACGGGAAAGGAGGTGGTCCAGACTTGTATAGCAATCGGACTCGTGAGGTGGCTGTCCGCTAGCCGCTGTCCTCGACAGTGATCGCCCACCCCTCGGGGTGGGCGCGGTAAGAGTCGTCGAGACCGTGTGGCAGCGGTGCGGCGAAACCACGACAGCCACCCGACCCCCGGGGTGCCGACCCAGTCCAGTCGGCCCGCGTCAGCGCGGAAGCCCCGGGGGTCGCTTCATCTCCGGGGGAGAACCGTGTCCATGCGCGAGCTGGTGGTGCTCGGTACGGCCAGCCAGGCCCCCACCCGAGCCCGCAACCACAACGGCTACGTGCTGCGCTGGGACGACGAGGTGATCCTCTTCGATCCGGGCGAGGGCAGCCAGCGGCAACTGCTGCACACCGGCGTCACCGCCACCGACCTGACCCGGATATGCGTCACCCACTTCCACGGCGACCACTGCCTCGGCCTGCCCGGCACCATCCAGCGCCTTTCCCTGGACCGGGTACCACACCCGGTGGCGGTGCACTTCCCGGCCGAGGGGATCGACTACTTCGCCCGGCTGCGGCATGCCAGCTCCTTCCACGAGACCGCCGAGCTGGTCGTGGAGCCGATCGAGGCGGACGGGCAGCGGATCGCGCTGCGCTGCGGCACGCTGGAGGCCCGCCGGCTGCGGCACCCCATCGACACGTACGGCTACCGGCTGGTGGAGCCGGACGGGTGCCGGATGTTGCCGGAGCGGCTAGCCGCGTACGGCATCGGTGGGCCGGCCGTCGGCGAGCTGCACCGCGCCGGCCACCTCGACCTCGACGGGCGCCGCGTCACCCTGGCGGAGGTGAGCGTGCCCCGGCCGGGGCAGCGGTTCGCCTTCGTGATGGACACCGGCCTCTGCGACGGGGTGTACGCGCTGGCCGAGCACGCCGACCTGCTGGTGATCGAGTCGACGTTCCTGGAATCGGAGGCGGCGCTCGCCGCCGAGGTCGGGCACCTCACCGCCGGCCAGGCCGCGCGGGTGGCCACCGAATCGGGGGTACGCCGGCTCGTGCTCACCCACTTCTCCCAGCGGTACGCCGACCCGGCCCGCTTCGCCGAGGAGGCCCGCCGGCACTTCGACGGCGACCTGGTGATCGCCGAGGATCTCACCACGGTTCAGGTGCCGCCCCGACGGGTACCGTCGGGCAGGTGACCGTCACGCTGCGTCCCGCGACACCGGACGACCTGATGGCGGTGGGTGCCCTGCACCAACGCTCCCGGGTCGCCGCGTACTCCTCCTTCCTGCCCGCGGAGGCGCTGGCCGACCCGACCCCGGAGGCGATGGGTCGATACTGGGCCGAGCGATGGGTCTGGGAGCGGGATGATCACCGGATGACGGTGGCCGAGCGGGACGGCGCGCTGGCCGGCTTCAGCTATCTGGGCCCGGACGACGAGGGTGACCCCGGCACCGGGCTGCTCTGCGCCATCCACCTCGACCCGGCCGAGCGGGGCCGGGGCGTCGGCCGGCAGTTGATGATCGACGCGCTGGCCGGCATGCGGGCGCGGGGCTGGCGTCGCGCCGTGCTCTGGGTGCTGCGCGACAACACCCCCGCCCGCCGCTTCTACGAACGCGGCGGCTGGCAGCCCACCGGGGCGGAACACACCGAGATGATCGGCACCGCGTACGCCCCCCAACTCCGCTACACCCGCCCCCTCTGACAGCCCACCCGGGCCACGGCGGGAATGCGCCAAGATCTCGGACATTTTCCGTTAGCGCAGAACGGAAACTGTCCAAGTCAGCCGGTCTCTTCGGGACGCCGCGCAGGCGCAAAGAGGGCATGCGGTCTGCCGCGCGGTCGGCTCGGCCCGCGTGGACCACGAAGCCCGCAAGGGCAAGGCCCCGTCGGATCACGCTCCCAAGATCTGCACAGTTTCAGGGATACTGCTGCCTCAACTCCGGCCGAGGCAGCAGTATCAGGGAAGTTGCGCGGATCATGAACCCGGACCGGGACCTTTTGTCACCGTTGCTCCCTGCGTGGAGCAGAAAGCGCCCGGGTGTACGCCCTGCTGCACGCTCGCGGTGGTCTTTTCGGCGTCGGCTTCGGCGCGGTGGTGCGTTCTCGCGTCGGGCTGGCAGTCTTGGCGGGCTGCTCGCAGTGCTCGCCGAGCAAACGCAACTTGCCGGATGGTCAGCGTTCGATGCCGGGCAACACGCAGAGGCTCGCCAACTGTGGCGGACCAGTCTCGACGCAGCCGATGATGCCCAGGATCGGGCGCTGTCCGGCAACGCATTGGCGTTCCTCGCCTACCAGCAGCTCACCTTAGGCGGCGATGGTGCCAGCACCGCTTCGGCGTCGTACGAGACGGCCGGTCATGACGTCACGCCCGGTGTACGGGCACTGCTGCATCTGCGGACCGCGTGGGCGCACGCGGTCGCCGGAAATGCCGCCGCGACCTCGCGGCATCTCGGGATCGGCACCGCCTGTCTCGCCGAGCACGACGACCGGCCCGAGCCGGACTGGGTCTACTGGGTCGACCAGACCGAAGGCGAGATCATGACCGGCCGCTGCTGGACGGTGCTTCACCGACCGGTGCGCGCCATCCCCGTCCTCACCCGGGCGCTCGCCGGTTTCGATGACACCCATGCCCGCGACAAGGCCCTGTACCTGTCGTGGTTGGCCGACGCATATGTCGACGCGAACGAGATCGAGCAGGCGTGCAGCATCGCGGCGGATGCGGTACGGCTCAGCGCCGGGGTCGGGTCCAGTCGACCGGCCGCGCGCATTGGTGCTCTGTTTCGAAGGTTGGAGCAGCACTCCGGCCTGGCCTGCGTAGCGCAGCTGCGGACGCAGGTCGCCGACGGTGCTACTCGACCTCGACTGTCCGGCGGAGCCACGCCAGATAGTCGTTAGATCCGTCCACTATCGCCGTGGCGGTCACCTGCGGATTGGTCCACGTGTGTTCGGCGATGAGGTGTTGCTCCAGCTCGGCGTACCGGCTGGCGGTAGTGATCAGCAGCACCTGCCACTCCTCACCGTTGCCCTGTTGGTCGAGATGCCAGAACACCGATGCCACAGGGCCTACCACCTGGGCGCTAGCGGCGAGCCGGCCGGCGACGGCGCTCTGCGCGAGTCGGATCCCGGCCTCCCGCGAATCGGTGGCGGTTGATACCTGCACATAGTCGCTCACCTGGCACACCCTATTGCGCTGCCACGGGCAGCCACTGGTGCTGACGTCCGCGGACAGGAGTGGACGACCGGCGGACGGTCACGCTCTGGCCCCGCCCGACTCCTACTCATGACGCTGTTGGTCAGGCAGTGGAGGCCATCCCGACCCGAACGCGATGGCCTCCACCGCCGGCACTTTCGCCGAGGCTGGAGGTCGTGATGCGAGTGCGCTTCCGAACATGTCGGGTACTGGGCGGTGCACACTGAGCACCCACGGACCAATCCTGCCCATCTGGACCTGTGGCGACTGCGACCGACCCTGGCCCTGCCCCACCCGAAGACACCAACTACGCGCCGAGTATGCCGACGCTCCGGTATCGCTGGCTATCTACCTCGGCGCGTACCTGGTAAAAGCCGCCGAGGACATGCCCTGGACTCCAGCTGGGGCGCTGCACAGCCGATTCATCGGCTGGGTCAGGCACACCGGAGGGTGAGGGAGCCCCATCTCATGTCCCGTCCCGGTCGGAGTCGACGGCGAAGTTGATCACGCCGAGGTAGCCGTCGCCGTCTTCGGTCACCGTCAGCAGCATGCTGTCGGCGTAGATCGAGTCGTTGTCGTTGACGGTGTCCCGCCCGGTGTGCGCCGCGTACGGCGGGGTGGCGAAGACCTTCGTGTTCAGCGCCTCGTCGAACATCACCTGCGTGGTCAGCACCCGGGCGTTGTCGACGTGCACCATCGCGTGGATGTGCACGGTCCGGCCCCGGTACCAGCCGGGCCAGACGGTGGTGAACTCGACGATGCCGTCGGCGTTGGTGACCTGCGCGCCGCGCAGGTAGCGCTGGTCGTCGGTCGGGGTCAGGTCGGCCATGTCGCCGCCACCGGAATCACCCCCGGGCGGGGCGCCACCACCGCCGGGGCCACCGCTGGGCGGAGTGCCACCGGGACCGCCCGCGCCCGGGCCGCCGCTCGGTGGGGTGCCGCCCTCCGGCGTACCGCCCGCTGGGGTGCCGCCGCCGGAGGCGCCGTTCGCGCCCGACGACTGCGCCTCGGCGCCCGAGTAGAGCCCGGCCGCGTCGCAGTGCCAGATCTCCACCACCGCGTTCGGCAGCGGCCCGCACCGCTCGCTGTCCTGGACCCGGATGGCCAACCGGAGCCGTACGCCCTCGCGGTCCTCCCGGATGTCGCTGCGGATCTTGTCGGCGTCGAAGTAGTACGGGCCCTGGGTGGTGCTCGCCGTCAGGGTGCAGGTGTTTGCCCCGTCGAAGAGCGAGGTCAGATCGTTGGCAGTGGTCGCCTGCGGCGCGACGGTCTCGCCGGTCGAGGTGGTGACGGTGCCGCCGTCCCGGCCGCAGGCGGCCAGCAGCCCGGCCAGCCCCACCGAGCCGATCCCGGCGATCACCCGCCGCCGGCTGACCCGCTGCCCCTCATGGTGGTCGTACCCCATGGTTGTCTCCCGTCGTCGTGCCTGGCAGCAACGATAGGAACGGCGAATGGGCGGACACTTTGCCGCGCTTGTGTGCCCGCTGTGCGTTCGAGGGCTCCTTCCCGGCACCGGGAAGGAGCCCTCGCGGGGGTTCCGGGGTCAGCGGGCGCCGAGGTGGGCCAACAGGTCCTGGCGGGTCAGCACGCCCTTGGGCTTGCCGTCGATCAGCACCAGCGAGGCGTCGGACTTCTCCAGCAGGTTCACCGCCTCGCTGACCGGCTGGCCGCCGCCGATCATCGGCAGCGGTGGCGCCATGTGCCGCTCGATCGTGTCGTGCAGCTGCGCCTGACCGGTGAAGAGCGCGTCCAGCAGGTCCTTCTCGGCGATCGAGCCGGCCACCTCGCCGGTGACGACCGGCGGTTCGGCCTTGAGCACCGGCAGCTGCGAGACGCCGTACTCGCGCATGTAGTCGATCGCGTCGCGGACCGTCTCGGTCGGGTGCACGTGCACCAGCTCGGGCAGCCCGCCCGGCTTGCTGGCGAGCGCCTCCGCCACGGTCGGCTCGGAACCGGAGTTGTCGAGGAACCCGTAGCGGGCCATCCAGGCATCGTTGAAGATCTTGGAAAGGTAGCCCCGGCCGCCGTCCGGCAGCAGCACCACGATCACGTCGTCCGGGCCGGCGGCACGGGCCACCTCCAGCGCCGCCACGGCCGCCATCCCGCAGGAGCCGCCGACCAGCAGCCCCTCCTCGCGGGCCAACCGTCGGGTCATCTCGAAGGACTGCTTGTCCGACACCTCGATGATCTGGTCGGCGACGCCACGGTCGTACGTCTCCGGCCAGAAGTCCTCGCCGACCCCCTCGACCAGGTACGGCCGGCCGGTGCCGCCGGAGTAGACCGAGCCCTCCGGGTCGGCGCCGATGACCTTGACCTTCCCGTCGGACGCCTCCTTCAGGTAACGCCCGATGCCGGAGATCGTGCCGCCGGTGCCGACGCCGGCGACGAAGTGGGTGATCCGACCCTCGGTCTGCTTCCACAGCTCCGGGCCGGTCGTCTCGTAGTGCGAGCGCGGGTTCGCCGGGTTGGCGTACTGGTTGGGCTTCCACGCGCCGGGGATCTCCCGGGCCAGCCGGTCGGAGACGTTGTAGTAGGAGCGGGGATCCTCCGGTGCCACGGCGGTCGGGCAGACCACCACCTCCGCGCCGTACGCCCGGAGCACGTCCTGCTTGTCCTGGCTGACCTTGTCCGGGCAGACGAAGACGCAGCGGTAGCCCTTCAGCTGCGCCACCAGAGCCAGCCCGACGCCGGTGTTGCCGCTGGTCGGCTCGACGATGGTGCCACCCGGCCGGAGGATGCCGGCCGCCTCGGCGTCCTCCACCATGCGCAGCGCGATCCGGTCCTTCACCGACCCGCCGGGGTTGAGGTACTCCACCTTCGCCAGCACGGTCGCCTGGATGCCGTCGGCGACGTTACGCAGCCGTACCAGTGGGGTGTTGCCGATCATCTCGACGACGTTGTCGTAGTACTGCACCTCAGTAGTGCCCTTCTGCTTCGGCGCCGGCGCGCCAGGCCGGGCGGGTGACTCAGGTGAATTCCCGCGCCCAGGGTACGTCGGTCAGGGCACCACCTGGCCGGGGACCACGGAGCTGCGACGCGCCTCCCACTCCAGGAACCGCTCGGTCTCGGCGAGCACCGCACCGGCCAGCCAGGTGACCATCACCGCGTCGTCGATCAACCCGAACACGGCGAGGAACATCTCCGGGACCACGTCGATCGGGGAGACGATGTACGCCGTGGCCGCCGTCATCATGGCCAGCCGGAGGCCGCCGTCGTACTGGCCACGGGCGGTGGCCGCGATCATCCTGGGCAGCGCCCCGATCCGCGCGCCGAGCGACGGTCCGCCCCGGGCGCCGGCCGTCAGTGCCCGCGCCAGGGCCACGAACGCGGCACCCCGTCTCAACGTCTTAGCCATCGTCGTGCTCCTCTCCACGTGCAGCGTGACGCCCCGCCGCAACACCATCCATCCAAGTACCCAGAACGGTCGTTTTCCAGGCACCGGAGCGCCGTGACGACGACAGCGGGCCGTCGGAGGGGCGCGCTAGTGTCACGGTATGGGGGTCGCTGGTTCCGTCCTACCGGATCGTCCGCGCTGGCGGCGCGCCCTGCGGGTGGCCCGCCTGGCGGCCATCGGCACGGGCGCCACCGTGGCGGCCGCGGCGGCAACCACCGGCGTGCTCCTCGGTCAGGCCCGGCAGGCCCGCCGCACCATTCCCATGGCCGAGGCGCCCCCGCCACGCTGCGACGGCGTCTACGGCGCGAAGTTCCCCGGCCCCGCGATCACCATGGTCGTCCTCGGGGACTCCTCGGCCGCCGGGTACGGCGTGCACCGCCGCCGGGAGACGCCGGGGGCGCTGTTGGCCACCGGCCTGTCCCGACGCCTCCAACGGCCCGTCCGGCTGCACCGCTTCGCCGTGGTGGGCGCCATCTCGGCCGGTCTCCGCTTCCAGGTCGAGGCGGCCCTGGAGTGCGACCCCGATGTCGCGGTCATCCTGATCGGCGGCAACGACGTGACCAACCGTACGCCGCCCGCCCTGGCCGTGCGCTACCTCGTCGAGGGGGTCCGCACGCTACGCGCGTCCGGCGCCGAGGTGGTCGTCGGCACCTGCCCCGACCTGGGCGCGATCCGCCCCATCCAGCCCCCGCTGCGGTGGCTGGCCCGCCGGTGGAGCCGACAGCTCGCCGCCGCGCAGACGGTCGCCGTCGTGTCCGCCGGCGGTTGGACGGTCTCCCTGGGTGACCTGCTCGGTCCCCGGTTCACCGCCGAGCCGGGGCGGATGTTCGCCTGGGACCGGTTCCACCCCTCGGCCGACGGTTACGCGGTGGCCGCCGCCGCGCTGTTGCCGACGGTGCTCTCCGCGTTGGGCCACGGCGCCGAACGCCGGCCTTCGCCAACCCGGCTCGAAGGCGTACGGTCGTTGCCGAAGGCTGCTCACGAGGCGGCGCGGCACCCGGGGACGGAGGTCAGTGGCACGGAGGTCCGGGGCAGCGAGAACGGCCCGGCCGGTCGCTGGGCGCAACTGCGCCGGCGGGGGTTCTTCGGCGTCGGCACGGCGCCGCAGTCAGCTCCCACCGCCGACTCACCCGCAGTGGAAGGACTCTCATGACCGAGCGGATCAGGCACCCGTACGAGTCACCGGCCGGCATCCCCGCGACGGTGGCGACATGACCGGCCTGCCTCCCCGCGCACGGGCGGCCCGCACCGCCGCCTTCTCCCTGCTCGCCGGCACGATCGGCGGCGCGGCGGTGCTCGTCGGCCAGGCCGTCGTGGCGCGCAACCGCCGATACGCCCAGCCGGAGCTGGGGCTGGCGCTGCGGGCCACCGTCGGCCGGGCCGGCGCCCCGCCGCTGCGGCTGGTGCTGCTCGGCGACTCCTCCGCCCTCGGTGTCGGGGTGGACCGCCTCGGCGACACCATCGGCGGGCAGCTGGCCGAGTTGCTCGCCGAGGGGTCGGCCGGGCGCCGGGTGCACCTGTCCAGCGTCGGCGTCTCCGGTTCGCGCTCCACCGACCTGGCCACCCAGGTGGCCCGGGCCCTGCTCGGCGAGCGGCCGGACGTGGCGGTCATCCTGGTCGGCGCCAACGACGTCACCGACATGCGACGCCCGACCGAGGCCGCCGCCTACCTCGGTGCGGCCGTGCACCGGCTGCGCCAGGCCGGTGTCGAGGTCGTGGTCGGCACCTGCCCGGATCTCGGCGCCGTACGCGCGATCGCGCCGCCGCTGCGGCAGGTCGTCGGCTGGGCGGGGCGCCGCGTCGCCCGGGCACAGACCGGCGCCGTGCTCGACGCCGGCGGGACGGTGGTCGACCTGGCCACCGAGACGGGCCCGGTGTTCCGGGCCGACGCCGGCACCTTCTGTCACGACGGCTACCACCCCTCCGCCGACGGTTACCGGGTCTGGGCCCACGCCCTGCTGCCCGCGGTGGCCGCCGCCGCGGCCGTCACCCCCCGCCGCTGACCGGCCCTTTCCCGGTCGGCCGACGCGCGACGGGTGAGATTTCCCCGCGCCCGGAAACTTCCGCCGCAAGTTACCGGCGAGTTAACGTGGGCACATGCCGATTGAGTCGTCCCGCGACGCCGTCATCGTCGCCACCGCCCGCTCCCCCATCGGCCGGGCCCACAAGGGGTCACTGCGCGACCTCCGCCCGGACGACCTCGCCGCCACCATCGTGCGGGCCGCCCTGGACAAGGTCCCCCAGCTCGATCCGCGCCAGATCGACGATCTCTACCTCGGATGCGGCCTGCCCGGCGGCGAGCAGGGCTTCAACATGGCCCGCGTGGTCGCCGTACTGATGGGCCTCGACGGCCTGCCCGGTGCGACGCTCACCCGTTACTGCGCCTCCTCCCTGCAGACCACCCGGATGGCGATGCACGCGATCCGGGCCGGCGAGGGCGACGTCTTCGTCTCCGCCGGCGTCGAGGCCGTCTCCCGCTACGCGCGCGGCAACTCCGACGGCCTGCCGCCGGAGGCGCAGGCCCTGGTCGGTGGCTGGGAGAACCCCCGCTTCGCGCCGGCGCGCGAGCGCTCCACGGCCCGCACCGAGGCGGGCGCGCCGGTCTGGACCGATCCGCGCGAGCAGGACGCGCTGCCGGACATCTATCTGGCCATGGGGCAGACCGCCGAGAACCTCGCCCAGGTGTACGACGTGAGCCGTGCGGACATGGACGCCTTCGGCGTACGCAGCCAGAACCTGGCCGAGAAGGCGATCGTCGACGGCTTCTGGGCCCGTGAGATCACCCCCGTCACCACGCCCGACGGCACGGTCGTCAGCACCGACGACGGCCCACGTGCCGGGGTGACCCTGGAGGCGGTCTCCGCCCTCAAGCCGGTCTTCCGCCCCGACGGCCGGATCACCGCCGGCAACTGCTGCCCGCTCAATGACGGCGCCGCCGCGGTGGTGGTGATGAGCGCCCAGCGTGCCGAGGAACTGGGCGTCACCCCACTGGCGCGGATCGTCTCCACCGGCGTCACCGCGCTGTCGCCGGAGATCATGGGTCTCGGCCCGGTCGAGGCGAGCCGGCAGGCGCTCGATCGGGCCGGCATGACCATCGACGACGTCGACCTGGTCGAGATCAACGAGGCGTTCGCGGCCCAGGTGATTCCCTCGTACCGTCAGCTCGGCATCCCCGAGGAGAAGCTGAACGTGATGGGCGGCGCGATCGCCGTCGGCCACCCCTTCGGGATGACCGGCGCCCGGATCACCGGCACACTGCTCAACGCCCTGCAGTGGCACGACAAAACCATCGGCCTGGAGACCATGTGCGTCGGCGGCGGGCAGGGCATGGCGATGGTCATCGAACGCCTGAGCTGACCGCCGCCCGACGCCCGGGCCCGGGGGTCGAAGGTCGGGGGTCGGCCGCGACATGCGGCAACTCGGGCCATCACGTCGGCGGGAAGGCCCGACTTACCGCATGTCGCGGTAACGACCGGCTCGCCACCGGCGGCCACGGGTTGAAGATCAAGCTAGAGCGCGGCCCGGGTCTCGGTCACCTCGGTGGCGGCCCGGGCCAGGGCCTCGTCGGCCGGGCCGGCGGCGATCAGGTCGGCGGCGACCACCCGGAGCTGGTCGGGCAGGGCGAGGTTGTTGTCCAGCCGAGGCACCGTACGCCGTGGCTCCCCCTCCGCGTCGGCGGCGAGGTTGGCGATCTCCTGCACCAGCCGATGCACCAGATCAGCCCGGGACACGTTGCCACCCGAGGCGGCGGCCGACCATCGTGGCTGCTGCCAGTGCCCCACCTGCCGCACCAGCAACTCCACCCCCCGCCCCAACTCCACGCCCCCCACCCCTCAAACCCTACCCACCCGCCCCCGGCAGTCCCCCTCCCCCTGCCACCGTCGATCATGCAGTTGTGGTCGCCCATACGCACCTTTTGTCCCCTTATGACACGACCATAACTGCATGATCGCCGAGGTGGGGGACCGGGGCCGCGTGTGGGGGTGGGAACGGCGGCGCCCGCCCTGGGTGGGGCGGGCGCCGGGTGGGGTGCGGAGGTGGGTGGGGCGGCGGCTGTTAGTCGTCGCCTTGGAAGTAGCTCAGGAGGCGCAGCATCTCGATGTAGAGCCAGATCAGGCTGACCAGGATGCCGAAGGCGGCCACCCAGGAGTAGCGCTGCGGCAGGCCCATCCGGACGCCGTCCTCGACCTCCTTGAAGCTCAGCACGAAGCTCAACGAGGCGACCACGATGCAGACGATGCTGAAGCCGATGGCCAACGGGCTGCCGTCGCGCAGGCCGGTGTTGACGCCGAAGAGCGCCAGCACCAGGTTGATCAGCATGACGGCGAACAGGCCCGCCATCACGGCGATCATGCCCTTGACGAACTTCGGCGTCGCCCGGATGACCCGTGCCCGGTAGAGCATGGCCATCACGAAGAAGACACCGAAGGTGGCGGTCACCGCCTGGAGCACGATGCCGTCGTACAGCGACTCGAAGAACTTGCTGAGCGCGCCGACGAGAACGCCCTCGACGACGGCGTACGCGACGACGAGCGCCGGGTTCGCCATCCGGGAGAAGGAGATGATCAGGCCGATGACCAGGCCGACGACCGCCGCGCCGATCCAGGCGACACCGAGCAGCGCGTCGGGCACCAGCGCCCAGGCCGCGGCGGCGGAGACGCCGAGGATGGCCAGGAGCGTGACCGTCTTGACCACCACGTCGTCGATCGACATGGGGGTGACCGCCGGCGGGGCGGACGGGAGGCCCGGCGCACCGGGGTAGCCGGCCTGCGGCGGGTACTGCTGGGGATAGCCGGGCTGTCCGTACGGCCCGGTCGGGGCGTACCCGGCGGCGCGCTCCCGCTCGGCCGCCTGACCGAGCCGGGCAAGCACCGGGTTCGAAGTCTTCACTGTCTTGGCCTCCCTAAGGGGGTCGTGGCACGTCAACGCGCGCTACAAGAGTAAACGTCCACGCCAGTCCGATGGTGATCGGAAGGCTGAGTGAACGCTGAGAGTGCCCGGAAGGGGTCACCAGGAGGCCTTGCGGACGCCGGGTAGCTCGCCGCGGAGCGCCATGGCCCGGAAGCGGACCCGGGAGAGCCCGAACCGGGACAGCACGCCACGGGGCCGCCCGTCGATCATGTCGCGGTTGCGCAGTCGTACCGCGCTGGAGTCGCGGGGCAGTCGGGCGAGGCGGCGTACGGCATCGTCCCGGTCGGCGGGGTCGGTGCCCGGATGGGCGATGATCCGCTTCAGCTCGGCGCGGCGCTCGGCGTGCCGGGCGACGAGGTCGGCCCGGCGGGCCTGCCGGTTGTTCAGGCTCTTGCGTGCCATGTCAGCGGGCCTCCCGGAACTCGACGTGCCGGCGCACGATCGGGTCGTACTTGCGCAGCGTCAGCCGATCCGGATCGTTGCGGCGGTTCTTGCGGGTGACGTACGTGTAGCCGGTGCCGGCCGTGCTGCGCAGCCGGACGATCGGGCGGAGGTCGGTCTGCCGGGCCATCAGCGCGCCGCCCCCCGCGCCCGCAGCTCGGCGACGACCTTCTCGATGCCCTTACGGTCCACCGTCTTCAGCGCCTTGGCCGTCAGGGTCAGCCGGACCCACCGGCGCTCGGAGGGCAACCAGTAGCGGTGGTTCTGCAGG
Source organism: Micromonospora sp. WMMD1082 (assembly GCF_029626175.1). Classification (NCBI taxonomy): domain Bacteria; kingdom Bacillati; phylum Actinomycetota; class Actinomycetes; order Micromonosporales; family Micromonosporaceae; genus Micromonospora; species Micromonospora sp. WMMD1082. The sequence goes on from NZ_JARUBM010000002.1 coordinate 1,075,420, forward strand.
TTCGGGTTCCACCGGCGGCGGGTGCGCCGGTGGGAGTGGGACACGGCGTTACCGAAGCTCGGCATCGCGCCGGTGACGTCACAGCGTCGGGACACGGTCTGCTCCTTCAGGATCAACATTGGCCTGCCTATAATGACAACCGTTTTCAACTACTGTCGAGAGGCTACCCGATGTCGACGTCACCACTCGCGCCGGCCACCGCCGGCACCACGGCCTCCGGCGCCCGCCCGTCGTTGACCGTGCTCAGTGGCTTCTGGCCCGCCGCGACGTACGCCGTCGCCCGCGCCCTGCTCGCCGCGGACCCGGCGCTGCTGCTGGTCCGGCACGACCTCGCCGACGTCCGCGCCGGCACCGTGCACCGCGTGGTCCGCGACCGATCGGGCGTACGGGAGGACAAACGGATCTCGCTGGCCCACGGCTGCGTCTCCTGCACCCTCCGCGAGGACGTGCTGCCCACCCTCGCCCGGCTGGCCCGCGACCACCCCGACCGGGATCTCGTGCTGATGCTCCCCGAGGTGGTCGAGCCTGAGGCGGTCGCCGCCGCCTGCGCGCACTGCCTGGTCGACGGCGCGCCGATCAGCGACCTGCTGCACGTCGACTCGTACGTCACCGTGGTCGACGCCGAGCACCTGCTCGACGGGCTGGCCAGCACCGACGACCTGAAGGCGCTGGGCATCCACGCCGCCGCCGACGACGACCGGTCGCTCGCGGACGTCATCGTCCGGCAGATCGAGTACGCCGACACCATCGTCCTGTGGGGACAGTCCCGCGACGGCGGCTACGACACCAGCCGCCTGGCGGTGCTGCTGGGCCGGATGACCCCGTGGGCGACGCAGGTCCTCGTTGACGGCGACGTCGTCGACGCACGGGCGCTGACCCGCCAGCTACGCGGCACCGACCGGCATCGCCCGGAAACCCCCGGCGTGCTGGTACGCGGCCTGGAGGGACACACCCTCGGCCTGCACGAACCGCACCCGGACTGCGGCGTGGTGTCGGTGGTCTTCCGCGCCCGCCGTCCGTTCCACCCCGGACGTCTGCACGCGGTGCTGGAGGAGGTCAACGCCGAGGTCATCCGCTCCCGCGGGCACCTGTGGCTGGCCAGCCAGCCCGAGACGGTCGTCGCCTGGGAGTTCGCCGGAGGCGGCCTCAGCCTCGGCTCCCTCGGCCGCTGGCTGGCCTTCCTCCCCGACGCGCGCTGGGACGAGGTCTCCGACCACCGGCGGCTCGCTGCCGCTCTGGACTGGGACCCCTACTACGGCGACCGCCACCAGCACCTCGTCTTCATCGGTCTGGATCTCGATCCCGCCGGCCTGCACCGCACCCTCGCCCGCTGCCTGCTCACCGACGCGGAACTCGCCGACGGCGAGCAGACGTGGCGCGGCTACGACGACCCGTTCACCGGCTGCTTCCCGCTCGCCGACCTCGGTCCGTAGCCGGCACGATGGCCGGGGACGACGCCGCGGCGCGCACCGGTCGGTCCGGTGCGCGCCGCGATTGGTGATGACGCAGGTCAGTGGGAGGTTCGGCGGCCCCGGAGCGACACCAGCACGAACGCTCCGGCGACGACCAGCAGCAGGCCGGCGGCCGGTAGGTGCCAGGAGCCTCCGGTACGCGGCAGCTTCCCTCCGCTGCCGGAGCCGTTTCCACCGGAGCCGTTTCCGCCGTTGCCGTTTCCGCCGTTGCCGGACCCGTCACCACCCCCTCCCGGACCGAAGCCGGCGTTCGGGTCGGTCGCGTCGCCGACCGCGAAGGTCAGGGTCTTCGTGTCCGTCACCCGGGCGCCCGCCGTGGTGGTGCCGGTCATCTCGAACGCGAGCCGGTAGATGCCCGGCTGGCTGAACGCCCAGTTGCCGTGGGCGTGGGTGTTGGCCGGGATGTCGAGCCGTTGCGGCAGGCCGGCGGAAGAGTCGAAGAGCACCTCGGCGGCGCCGAAGGATCCGGTGAGGAAGAGGGTGAACCGGCCCGGCCCGCTGGCGCCCTTGAACGTCCAGGTGACCGGGCCACGGGTGCCGCCGACGACCGAGGGATGCTGGGTGTTCCACCCGGGCCAGACGATCCCGGATCGTTGCGCCTGCGGCAGCAGCCACACCGGGTCGCCGGGCTTGCCGAGGAAGTCGGCTCCCTCGGGCACGGTGGTCCTGGCGTTGTCCTTGGCGTGCAGCACCACGTCGGCGAGGTTCCGCCAGACGGCGGGGGTCACCGTGTCGTCCTTGATCCGGATCGTCCAGTCGGACCCGTCGATCTGCGGTCCCATGTCGATGTGGCCGTCGTCGATCACCACCCGTCCGGAGCCGGTCGCGGAGTTCCGCTCCGTCGCGGCGGCGAGCGGCTGCGCCCCGGACCGGTCCGCGCCGGTGGGGTCACCCGCACCGGCCGGCGCCGCGACGGCATTCGGAGCGGCGGCGCTGGAAGCCGCGCGGCCGGCGGTCGTCTCCGATGCCGGCCGTGGCGCCGGAGCGGGTGACGGGGCCTGCACCGGTGTGTCGAGTTCCGGCACCGCCACCCGGTAGGTGGCGTCGATGCTCACCCGGTCGCCGCTGGCGAGGGTCGCCGAGGCGGTCAGGCTCAGCCGGTACTCTCCCGCGGCGTCGAAGAGCCAGACCAGCCCGCCGGTACGGACCCCGGCCGGCAGTTCACCGGCGCGCGGCATGCCGGCCAGGGTGCCGAAGAGCGGTGCCGGCTGCCCCAGCCCGCCGATGGTGTACGCGGCGAAGTGTCCCGGCCCGTCCACCCGCCCGAGCGACAACTCGATCACGTCGTCGCGTACGGCGTCGCGGCTCACCCTGGTCGTGTCCAGCGAGGCGAACTCCGTGTCGCCCGCGGTGAGTGCCCACACGGGGCGCCCCGGCGTGCCGAGGAAGCGGAACGCGGGGAGATCCGGCACCCGTACCACGGTGCCGCTCGCCGGCCCGAACACGACCGTGGACGGGTCCACGCCGGCCGGCGCGGGTGCCGCCCGGCGCCCGGCGGCGGCCTCGCGGACCTCCAGGCCGAGCACCCGGTCGCGGAGGGTGACCGACACCAGGTCGGCGCCGGCCGCGCTCTGGTGCGTCGCGCCGCCGGTCTCCGGCGGCTTCGTCGGTGGTGCGGCGGCCACGGCGGGTGCCGGTGTCGCCGTGAGGGCAGCCAGCGCCAGCACTGCCGCGAACGCGGCGACCCGACGTCCGGCGGTGGCGCCGCTGGTGGCGGCTACCCGGGGTACGGCAATCATGTGGTCCTGTTCCTCCCGTGTCAGTCGATGGACGAGTTGGTCCGGCCGGTTCCGGCCGAGGCCCCGGCCTCGGCGTCGGTGTCGGTGTCGGTGTCGGCGAGGGCGTCCGGGCCGGCGGGGGTGGCCGGGATGGCGGAAGTGGCGGGGGCGTCCGGGTCGACCCCGGGTGGCTTTCCGGCCGAGGCGGCCTCGGCGCGGCCCTGTTCCCGCGCGGCGGCCACGGCGCGATCCAGTTCCTGCGCGGCCCGGCGTCGCCGACGCCGCCGCCGGACGACGGCCAGCACGGTGGCGGCCGCGGCGAGCAGCAGGAGCCCGAGCTGCGACCAGGGCACGGCCCAGAGGCCCACCTCGCGGGTGACGGTGGCCGGTGCCGGGTCGAGCACCTCGTCGGTGACGGCGGCCGGTGCCACGGTGATCGTGGCGCCGAGCCGGACCAGTGGCGGTACGCCGGTGAGGCGCAGGCTGGTCCGGTAGCTGTCGCCGGGCAGGATCTCCGGCAACGGGTCGCCCTCGGCGACGCGCCGGGCGAGCCCGAACGGTCCGGCGGCGGCGAGTTCCGGCCGTCCGGTGAGTCGTACGTTGCCGCTGTTGCGGACGGTGAAGGTGGCGGTGACGGTGCCGCCCCGCAGCGGATTGAGGCTGCCGTCGTGGGTCACCGTCAGGTCCTCGATGTCGAGGGCGGGTTGCAGTTCGCCGGTGACCCGCAGGTAGATGCGGGCACCGACGCGGTGGTCGACGGCGACCTGGTTGCCCTGCGCGTCGGCGTCGACGGCGGCGAGAGAGGCGACGATCCCCCCGGGGTGATCACCGGGTGTGGCGTTGGCCGGCACGGCGAGGGTGAACGGCACGTCCAGCCGCGACGTCGCCGGCACGGTGAGGGTACGGGTCTTGAACGTGACCCAGGCACCGACGTCGTCCGGCTTCTCGCTGGCGGCCAGCAGGTCGAATCCGCCCTGTTGCGTGGTGTACGCGTCGCTGGCATACACGTCGAGGGTGAGCGGCTGGTCGGAGTGGTTGGTGACGGCCACGTAGTCGGTGAGCGTCGCCCCCGGGCCGAGCTTGTACTCGAAGGCCGACCGGCCATTCGGACCGTCCGGGCTGGACGGCGCCACACCCCAGGTGAGCGACTGCGCGGCGGCGTTCCCGGTCGCGGGCAGGATGGATGCCGGGTGGGCCGGTGCCGGACCGGCGAGCGTCAGGCCGGCGAGGAGCACACCGGTGGCGAGGGCGGCGGGCGTACGCATGGCGAAGAGGTCCGTTCGGGTCGGGGTGGCACGGGCCGGGCGGCGGCGGTCGTCTCCGGTGCCGCCGCCCGGCCCGCCATCAGCGCGGTCGCTCAGATCGCGGTGAGGGTGAGGGTCGCGGTGTAGGTGCCGGGCGCGGTCTCCGTCGGCAGCCGCAGCCGTAGCCCGGCGGAGAGGGTCGCGGTCCCCCGGCCGGCACCCGAGGGCGCCGAGCCGAGCACCGCACTGCTGCTGAGACCGCCACCGAGGTACGGCTCGACGGCCGGCCCGGCGACCACGCCCTGTCCGGCGGACTGGTTCACGACCTGCGGCGCCCAGCCGAGGTGGCCGGCGCTGAAGGTGCTGCCGTCGGCGCTGGCAAAGTCCTGCGGCAGCTGGCCGGAGGCGCTCCAGCCCGGAGTACCCGTGCGGGTGTCGGTGACGGTCACCGGGCGCAGGGATCCGTCGCTCTCCCAGCGGTCACCGGCGCTGGACAGCTGCGCGGGCGGCAGGACGACGCTGCGGTCGTCCGGGTCGACGCTGATCACCAGGGCGCCCTGCGTCGGGTCGATGGAGGCGGTGATGGTCTGCGACGTGCCCGGGTCGGCCGGCGGGAAGGCCACCCAGAGCCACACCTCTTCGCTGGTGGCCACGACGGTGTGGTTGTCGTCGTAGAGCTTCACCTGATACTCGCAGGCGTTGAGTTCGCGGGTGGCGGTGAAGGTGTAGGTCGGGCCGGCCTCGCCGGGGATGACGGCAAAGGCGTCGGTGCCGGGGCAGCGGCTGAACCAGTGGTAGTGGTCCAGTTCGGTCTGCGGAGTCTGCACCGCCCGCAGGGTCACGGTGTCGCCGGGCTGGTACTCCTCGGCCATGCCGTTGATGGAGAGCACGGTCTCCGGGCCGGTGCCGTCGAGTTCGCCGACGACGAAGGAGTAGTCGACCGGTCCGGTGCTGACCGCGGTGCCGTCGGTCAGCGTCGCGTCCGCCTGGAAGGTCAGGGTGTAGGCGCCCTCGGCGTTGAACGCCCAGTTGGCGTGGGCGTGGGTACGGATCGGCACGTCGATGGCGTCCGGCAGGCCGTCGTCGCTGCGGAACTTGACCAGCGGGCCGCCGAAGGTGTCCTGGGTGAACACCGAGACCGCGCCGGGCCCGTCGACGTCGACGAGGCTGAGCCGGACCTTGTCGCCCGCGAAGGTGCCACTGCCGAGGGTGGTGGTGTTCCAGCCGGGCCAGAGCAGGTTCTGGTTCTGGGTCAGCGGGAGCAGCCAGATCTGGGATCCGGCCGGCCCGAGGAAGGCAAACCGGGGGTCGTCCGGGATGGGCATGGCGGCCTCGGGCAGCACCTGGAAGATGACGTCCGCCGGGTCCCGGGTCACCGCCGGGCTGACCGTGTCGTCGTGCACCTTCAACGACAGGACACCGCCGTCGTAGTGGACGTCCACCGCGTCGGTGTGCCCCTTGGACAGCACCACCTTTTCCGCGGCGCTCGCCGCGGGCGGCGCGAGCGCGATCCCGGCGGCGATCACCGCCCCGCCGATCAGGGCCGCGAGCCCGCGGGCACCTGTTCTTCTCATCGTCTTTCCTCTCCTCGCCCGCACCGGCCGGCGCGGGACGTGGTCGTGATCCCGACCAACTTATCGGAAATGATTTTCATTATCCCATCGCCCGTTCGGGCATCTCTGGCCGGGCCGGCGTCTCTGGCCGGGCCCGGAGACCTACGACGTCCCGGTGCCGACCGCCGGTCGACGGCCGTACCGGGTCCGGAGCCCGCGCCAGTGCCGGGCGAGCAGGCCGTGCCGGGGGGCGAACAACCACGCCGCCAGGAACACCGCGGTCGCCACCAGCACGACGGTGCCCCCGACCGGCAGGTCGTAGCTCCACGACAGGTACAGCCCGACCAGCGCCGACCCACCGCCGATCAGCGGGGCGAGCAGCATCATCACCGCCAGCCGGTCGGTGAGCAGGCGGGCGGCGGCCGGTGGGGTGATCAGCAGCGCGAGGACGAGGATGTTGCCGATCGTCTGTAGCGAGATCACCACGGCCAGGGTGACCAGGACGTAGAGCACGATGTCGAGCCAGAACACCGGCAGCCCCACCGAGCGGGCCATCTCCCGGTCCAGACTGACCGCGACCAGCTCCTTGTGCAGCAGGAACACCACCGTGAGGATGGCCAGCCCGGTGAAGCCGACGGTGTAGAGGTCCCGGTCGGGGATGCCGGTGATCGAGCCGAACAGGAACTGCTGCAGCGATCCGGCGTACCCGGGCGCCCGCGAGATGATCACGATGCCGAGGGCGAACGCGGCCACGAAGAAGACCCCGATCAGCGAGTCCTCCCGGACCCGCCGGTGCTGCGCGAACACCGCGATCAGCAACGCGGTCACGATGCCGGCCACCGCGCCACCGAGCACCAGGCTGCCCTGCACCACGAAGGCGATCGCCAGCCCCGGAAAGACCGCGTGCGCCACCGCGTCGCCGATGAACGCCATCCCGCGCAGCACCACGTAGCAGCCGACCACGCCGCAGACCACACTGGACATCACCGCGATGGCCAGCGCCTTGGGCAGGAAGGCAAGGTCCGGATTGGTCAGGTCGGTGAGGAAGTCGATGATCGACATCAGTCGGCCCGCACGATCCGCAGCAACGGCGAGCGGTCACTCACCCCGAACGTACGCATCCACAGTTGCGGATCGCACAGCTCCTCCGGCCGGCCGTCGGCGATCACCCGCTGGTTCAGCAGCACCAGCCGCGAGCAGGACTCCATCGCCCCGATCAGGTCATGGGTCGTCATCAGCAACGCCTTCCCCTCCCCCGCCAACCCGGTGAACAGGTCGCCGAGCAGTTCCTGGGTGGGCAGATCCAGCCCGGTGAACGGCTCGTCCAGCAGCAGCAACGCCGGCTCCAGCGCGAGCGCGCGGGCCACCAGCACCCGCTGCCGCTGCCCGCCGGAAAGCTCACCGACCGGTCGGCGGCGCAGGTCACCCAGGCGTACCCGGTCGATGGCCTCGGCCACCGCCCGCCAGTCCGCCACCCCGGGACGGCGCAGCAACCCGATCCGGCGGGTACGACCGCTGAGCACCGCCTGCTCCACGGAGATCGGGAACTCCCAGGCGAACTCGTGCCGCTGCGGCACGTAGCCGATCAGCGACCGACCGGGCCGGCTCGGCGCACCCGCCACCAGCACCCGCCCGCCCCGCGCCCGGACCAGCCCGAGCACCGACCGCAGCGCGGTGGTCTTACCGGCGCCGTTCGGGCCGATCAGCCCGACGAGTTCGCCCGGATCGACCCGCAGCCGCACCCCCCGCAGCACCGGCCGGCCGCCGAGGTCGACGTCCAGCTCCTCCACCATCAGGGCGCTGGCGCCGACGGGGACCGCGTCGTTCCTCGGCACCGCCGGGGCGAGATCCGACGCACTCACGCTGCGGACCCCGTCGCGCGCTCCCGCTCGGCGCGGCGGCGTACCGAACGGCCCCGCAGCACCACGACGAGCAGCGCCACCGCCAGCCCGCCCGCCACCACGACCAGGCCGGCGACCAGCCACGGCCCGCTGCCGCCGTCGCCCTCGCCGGCCCCCTCACCGGGTGCGGCCGGCGGCTCCGGGTCCACGACCGCGCCCGGCCGCGCGGCAAGGGCCTCGTCGGTGCTGGTCGCGTCGCCGACGGCGAACCGCAGGTGCCGGGTCACGGAGGCCCGCTCTCCGTTGATCAGGTCGGCGCTCACCCGCACCGCGAGCAGGTAGACGCCGGGAGCGGTGAACACCCAGTTGGCGTGGGTGTGCGTGTTGACCTCGACCCACATCGGCTGCCCGGGCGGCTCGGTCGAACGCCACAACACCTGCGGCTCGCTGAACGTGCCGGCCTGCACGTACATGACGACCTCGCCCGGCCCGTCGACGCCCGCCAGTTCCAGCGTCACGCCGCGATCGATCGTCCGCATCACCTGCGGGTCCTGGGTGTTCCAGCCGAGCCACACCACCTGCGGATGCTGGATCTGCGGCACCACGTGCACCGGCGAGCCGGCCGGTACGCCGAGGAACCCGTACGCCGGGTCCTCCGGGACGGTCTGCACGGCCGCGTCCGTGACGTGCAGCACGGTCCGGTCCGGATCGCGCCACACCGCCTCGGCCGCGTCGTCGTGGATCAGCAGCGTCCACTCGTCGTCGACGTACCGGGGCCCGAGGTCGACATGACCGGCGCGCAGCACGGCCGGTTCCCCGGCGACCGGCTGGTCGGGGGCGATCGACTGGTCCAGCGCCGGGTCGGGCGACGCGGGCTGGCCGCCGAGCACCACGCCGGGTGGGGCGGCGAGCGCCGGGCCGGGTGGGCTCAACACCGTCAACAGGACCACCGGTACGACGGCCCGGACGACCGCCGTCAGGCGGGTCACCTTCACGCTCTTCTCCTCATCTCGCCAGGCAGTCCCGCAGCGACTGGGCGTTGAACCGCATCATCTGGACGTAGCTGGTGACCCGGTCGTCGAAGGCATCGCCGTAGATGTCACAGACGCGCACGTCGAGCGACTCGGCCACCTCGGTCAAGGTCGACGACCGCGACCGCAGGTTGGGCTCCAGGAACACCGCCGGCACCCGCAGGTTGCGGATCGTCTCGGTCAGCCGGCGCCGGTCGGCCAGGCTCGGCTCGGCGGCCGGGTGCGGGGTGACGAAGCCCGAGATCTGCACGTCGTACGCCGCACCGAGGTAGCCGAACGCGTCGTGGGTGGTGATCAGGTGCCGGCGACCGGGTGGAATCTGGGCGATGGTGTCCCGCACGTGGCGATCGAGCGCCTCCAACTCGGCGATGTAGGCCGTCGCGTTGTCCCGGTACTCCGCCGCCCCGGCCGGGTCCACGCCGGTGAGGGTGTCCCGGATCAGCTCCACGTAGGAGATGGCGTTGCGGACGTTCTGCCACAGGTGGGGGTCGATCTCGCCGTGCACGTGCTTGCCGAGCACCGCCTGCGGCAGCTGATGGATCTGGGCGCCGGGACGGCCGAGGAACCGGAACGCCCGGTCGGCCGGCACCTGGGCGAGCGCCTTGTTCGGCACCTCGATGACCGTGCGGGCCGGGTCGTGGATCCGCTGGTGCGCGTCGCCGCTGCCGTGCGGGTCGGCGAGCAGGTAGAGGGCGGGCTCGCCGCGTACGGCGGCATCCAGGTCGACGGTGATGTCGGCGTGCCCACCGTGCAGGACGTCGGCGCCGACCATGCCCGGCACGCTGTGCGGATCGACACCGACGGCGAAGGTGAAGGTCTGCCCGCCCAGCGGGACGGGCCGAGCCTCGGGGGTGACCGCGAGCTGCGCCGACAGGGTCAGCCGATAGCTGCCGGGCTCGGTGAACGCCCAGCTCATGTGGGTGTGCGCGTCGGGCGGCAGGGTGGCGGTGTCGTCGCGGTAGCCGGTCGCCGCGTCGAAGCCGTCGGCCGAGTTGAGGTAGATCGCCGGGTTGCCGAACGACTCGGTGAGGTAGGCGGCCAGCACACCCGGTCCGCTGACATCGGTGGCGTGCAGCAGGACGTCGGAGGCCCGGTTGGCACCGTGGGCGGCCCCGCTGCCGCGGACCCGCATGCCGAGCCAGATGGTGTCCAGGGCCACGTCCTCGACCAGCGGGATGATCTCGGCGGCGTACTTGACCGCGCCCTCGGCGAGCGAGATGTTCGGTACACCGTCCCGCAGGTTGGCGTCGAGCGCCTTGATGACGGCCTGCTCCTCCAGCAGCAGGTAGTTGCTGAAGGCGACGTCGGCGTAGACGACGTTGCGGACATCGCGCAGCGACGGCTCGTACGCGTGCGGGTCGGCGCCGTCGGGCACCAGTGCGCTGACCACCACCCGCTCGCCGCCGACGTTGCCCACCAGGTCACGCAGGATCCCGGTGGTCGTGACGACCTGGAGGCGCGCGTCGTGGTCGCTCAGGACCGCACCGTCGACACAGCCGGCCAGGCCGGTAACCAGCAGGGCCGGCAGCACCAGCCGCAGCGCACGACGCACCGCTCACCACCTCCTCGGGACCGGCAGACCGTACCACGTAAATGAGAATGGTTATCGGATGCGTATAGGTGGCGGGCGGCGTGGGTTGCCCACCCGCCACCCGCCACCCGCCGGGATCAGCCGACCGCGAAGGTGAACTGCTTGGTGGTGCTCACCGTCTGGCCGTTGGACGCCCGCACACCGCTGACCGTGAACGTCGCCACGTACGTGCCGGCCACGTCGAAGCCCCAGTTGACGTGGGCGTGCGTGTTGCGGTTGACGGTGAGGCTGTCCGGCAGACCGTCACCGCTGTCGAACAACACCGTCGGGGTGCCGCCCGAGGCCGTGAAGACGCTGAAGCCGCCCGGGCCCTGCACCCCGGTCAGCGCGAACGTCACCCGGTTGAGCTGCAACGCGCCGCTGGCGACCTCAGTGGTGTTCCAACCGGCCCAGAGCAGACCGGCGGTATTGGTCTGCGGCAGGATGTACGCGTACCCACCGCTGCCGAGGAACGACCACGCCGAGCCCGACGGCACCGCCTGGCGCGCGGCGGGCGGCACCCGGAAGACCACGGTCGACGGATCCCGCTCGATCGGGGTCGAGCCGGTGTCGTCGTGGACACTGACCACGATCGGCCCACCGGCGACGTGGTTGACGTCGATGATGTCGACGTGACCGCTGGTCAGCTCGATCACGGAGGCCCGCGCCGGGGTGGCCACCGCGAGCGCCAGCACCCCGGCCAGCATGGTCGAGGCGGCACCGGCCAGCCAGCGGCGAGCCGCGAGGTGGTTCATCACACTGTCCCCTCCCGTCATGAGTCCCACGTCAGGGCAGCACGACGAATCGCAGCTGGACCGAGTCGGATTCGACGACGGTCGTGGTGCCGGCCAGGGTGGCGCTGGCCTTCGCCTTCAGCAGGTAGACACCCGGCTTGCTGAAGGCCCAGTTGGCGTGCAGGTGGTCACCGACCGGCAGGTCGACGACGTCCGGCAGCCCGTCGCGGCTGTTCGTCAGCACGCTGGGCTGCCCGAAGAGGTCCTCGGTGTAGACCGCCACGTGCGCGGAGCTGGGGGCGCTGACCAGCTGCTGCACGGTCAGGTCGATCGAGTCACCGGCGAAGACACCCTCCTCCAGTTCCTCGGTGGCGATGCCGGCGAAGAGCAGGTCCTCGTTCTCGACCTGGGGCAGGATCCAGACCGGCGAGCCGGCGGCACCGAGGAAGGCGAACGCGGGGTCGGTGGGCACGGTGGTCCTGGCCTGCGACTTGACCACGAAGACCACGTCGGAGTGGTCGCGGTGCGCGGCGGGCTCGACGCTGTCGTCGTGTACGCCGAGTTCCAGTTCGCCGTCCTCGTACTCCACGTCGATCACGTCGACGTGCCCGGCGGAGAGGACGACCGGCAGCGTGACGCCGTGCGCCTGCGCCGGTGCCACCGAGCCGACGAGTGCCGCGATCATCGCGGCACTGGTCACCAGCGCGCCCGTGACGCGTCTGCGGGTTGCGGTCAGCATGAGACGAACTCCTGTTCCGTGATCCCCAGTGGACCACGATTGGAAATGGTACTCATTTTCAACTGATCGCGATAGAGCGGTGCCGTGCGGAGACACGGGATGATGTCGACGACCGCGGCGCGCTGCGGATGGGCCGCTGCCGAGGCGGAGCGGAGGTGCGGGGTGCCCGGGGCGGGGGTCGAACCCGCACGCCTTGCGGCAGCCGCTTTTAAGGCGGCCGTGTCTGCCTTTCCACCACCCGGGCGGGTGACACCGACGCGCCGGCACGCAGGGTGCAGTGCCACGGTAGCGGGTTCGTGGCCGCTGCGGCGTCCCCCACCGGCCACCGCCACTAGGGTCAAGGCCGTGAGCCGCCCCGCACCCCGCGCCTACGCCGACGACGTGGCCGGACGGGCGGACCGCACCCGCGAACGCGTACGCCGGTGGCGGCTGGACCGGCTGGTCCGGGCCGTCGCCCGGCACCGGACCGACCTGTTGGTAGGGCTGATCTTCGCGGCGCTGGCCGGGGTGCTCACCCACGGGCTCTGGCCCGATCCGACCGGGCGCACGCTCTCCCTCAACCCCGAGGACCAGGTGCTCTACGAGTGGTTCCTGGCGGTCGACGCACGGGCGGTGCTGGGCGACGTCGGCCTGTTCACCGACCGGCTCAACGCGCCCGACGGGGTGAACCTGATGGCCAACACCTCGGTCATCGCCCTCGGTGTGCTGTTCGCCCCGGTCACCCTGCTGTTCGGCGCTCCGGTCACCTTCGCCCTGCTCGTGGCGGCCAACCTCGCCGGCACCGCGACCGCCTGGTACCTCCTCTTCAGCCGAACGCTGCGGGCCCACCGGGCGGCCGCGACGCTGGGCGGGGCGCTGTGCGGCTTCGGTCCCGGGATGGTGTCGCAGAGCAACAGCCATCTGCACATGACCGCGCAGTGGCTGCTACCCGCCATCGTCTGGCTGGTCGTGTGCCTGCTGCGGGCCGCCGCCGACCCGCCGGGTGGTCCGGACCGGCGCCGGCTGCTCGCCTCGGCGGCAGGGCTCGCCGCCACCGTCTCGGCACAGGTGTTCATTGGCGAGGAGGTGCTCTTCCTCGGCGCGCTCACCCTGCTCGTGATGGCGGTCACGGTGATCGCCGTGGAACGCGAGCTGGCCCGTCGCGCGCTGCCCGCCTTCGCCGCCGGGATGGCGCTCGCCACCGCGCTGGCTCTGCTGGTGCTCGCCCGACCGCTGTGGTTCCAGTTTGCCGGGCCACTCGGCGTCGCCGACGGCATGTTCAGCCCGCACTACTTCTCCGCCGACCTGCGCAGCTGGTGGGCGATCTCACCGCTCTCCCTCGCCGGGGACGAGCGCTCGGCCGCGCTGAGCACCGGCCCGGCGGAGTACAACACCTTCCTGGGTTGGCCGCTGCTGGTGGTCACCGCCGGATGTGCCGTCTGGCTGGGGCGCCGCCCGCTGGTGCTGGCCTGCACCGCCGGCATCCTGGTGATGGGCGCGCTCTCGCTCGGCCCCGAGGTCGTCGTCGGCCGGGAGGGCACCGGCGTGCCGGGGCCGTACGCCCTGCTGGCCGGGCTGCCGGTGGTCGACGGTGCGCTGCCGATGCGGTTCGCCCTGGCCGTACCCCCGTTGGCGGCGACGATCCTGGTGCTGGCGGTCGACCGGGCGCTGCGGGCCGGCGGACGCCACCGGCGCCTGGCGCTGGCGGCGGTCGGCGTGGCGCTGGTGCCGGTGGTACCGGCCCCGCTGCCCACCGCCGAGCGCCCGCCGGTGCCGGAGTTCGTCACCGCCGGCCACTGGCGGGCCTGCGTCGACCCGGGCGGCGTGCTGGTGCCGGTGCCGCTGGCCACGCCGAAGGAGCCCTGGCCGATGCGCTGGGCGACGGCGGCGAACGCCGGGTTCGGCATGCCGGAGGGCTTCTTCATCGGCCCGCACGGCCGGCACGGCACCGCCGCCATGGGCGTCGCCCCGCGGCCCACCTCCGCGCTGCTGGCCGAGGTCGCCGCGAGCGGCCTACGGCCGGTCGTCGGTGCGGAGCGGCGCGACCAGGCCGCGGTCGACGCCCGGCACTGGGGCGCCTCCTGCGTGGCGCTGGCGGTCACCACCCCGCACGCCGACAGCCTGCGTCTCACGCTGGAGGACCTCTACGGGCCGTCGACCCGGATCGCCGACGCCTGGTTCTGGCGGGTGTGAGGCCGTTCCCTACGGCTTCGCCCGCGGCTGGGACGCCTCGGCGAACTCCTCGCGCGGGTCGTGCAGCTGGCCGAGCGCCACCACCTCACGCTTGAGAACGAACGCCAGCGTCCAGTCGACCACCACCCGGACCTTGCGGTTGAAGGAGGGGATCCGGCTCATGTGGTACGTCCGGTGCATGAACCATGCCGGCCAGCCGGTCATCTTGATGCCGTAGACCTGCGCCACGCCCTTGTAGAGGCCGAGGCTGGCCACGCTGCCGGCGTGCTTGTGCTTGTAGGCGACCGGCTCCCGGCCCCGGATCACGGCCACGATGTTGTCGGCCATCCGCTGCGCCTGGCGCACCGCGTGCTGCGCGCTCGGCGAGCAGTAGTTGCCCGGCGGCTTGGTCAGATCCGGCACGGCGGCGCAGTCACCCGCGCTCCAGGCGCCCTCGACCACGCGGTCGCCGTCGACCACCTGCAACGTCGGCCGGCAGGTGACCCGGCCGCGCTCCTCGCGGGGGAGATCGGTCGCGTCCAGCATCGGCGACGGCTTCACCCCCGCCGTCCAGACGATGGTGTCGGCGCTGAAGCTGTCACCGTCGGAGAGTTCGACCACCCCGTCGACGCAGGACTCCAGGCGGGTGTCCAGCCGGATGTCCATGTCCCGCTTCAGCAACTGCTGCACCGTGTAGGCGCCCATGTCCCGGTCGACCTCGGGCAGCACCCGTTGGGTGGCCTCGACGAGCACCCACCGCATGTCCGACGTCCGCAGCTCCGGGTAGTACCGCAGCGCGTCCCGGGCCATGTCCTCCATCTCGGCGAGCGCCTCGATGCCGGCGTACCCGCCCCCGACGAAGACGAAGGTCAGCGCCCGGCGGCGCACCGCGAGGTCGGTCGTCGCGGCGGCCACGTCCAGCCGTTCGAGGACGTGGTTGCGCAGGTAGATGGCCTCACCGATGGTCTTGAACCCGATGCCGTGCTCGTGCAGGCCCGGGATCGGCAGCGTCCGGGAGACCGAGCCCGGTGCGACCACGATGTGGTCGTACGTGATCTCCCGAGGCGGGCCGATGATCGGCTGCACGACGGCGGTCCGGCTCGCGTGGTCGACCCGGGTCACCGCACCCGCCACCACCGTGCACCGGCGCAACTCGCGACGCAGCGGCACCACGGAGTGCCGTGGGGAGATGTTCCCCGCCGAAGCCTCGGGCAGGAACGGCTGGTACGTCATGTGCGGCTGGGGGTCGACGACGATGACCTCAGCCTCACGGGAACTCAGCTTCTTCGACAGGCGCAGCGCCGCGTAGAGACCGACGTGCCCGGCGCCCACCACAAGGATCCGCTTCGGATTCACGCCTACCATCTTTCCCCCACCGGTAGCACTAATTCCGCTCGCGGCCCCGTTCTGTGACCGAGCACAACCGCTGTGACCCGCACGACTCCGACGCCGGGACCACGCGCTCCACAGCGGAAAGAGCCACCCCGTGGGCCCCCCGCGTCCCGCCGGTCACCTGCGTCGCAGCAGCCCGGCCAGCAACGCGGTCACCCCGACGGCGAGCAGCAGACCGGCGATCGTGACCGCCTGCCAGCCACCGCCACCGGCGGCCACGCTGGAGAGTTCGAGCAGCAGCACCCCGAGCACCGACGTGGCGAGCAACACGCCCGCGGCGCGGGTGAGCCAACGCACTATCACGTCCGGATCCACCACGGCGTCGTACGGCAGCACCGCGACGAGGGCGCACAGCGTGTGCGTGAGATAGAGGGCGACGGCCACCGCCATCAGTCGCCAGAGCGCGATCGGCCGGTCGTACCCGTCGGTGGCGAGCAACCAGCCGACGACCGTGACCAGCGCCGCGAAGGTCGGCCAGAACCGGCGTGGCGCCAGCGCGGGCAGCACCGCGACCGCGACCAGCGGGCCCAGCGCCTGCCCGGCGACGACCTCGGCGGGGTACGCCAGCAGCAACCCCACCAGCGCGCTGAGGAAGATCCCTATCCGCACCACCACGGGAGTCGCCGAGATCCGGCCGGCCGCCGTCCGCCACGCCCGGGCACGCTCGGTGACCGTCCCGATCATGGTGTCACCCCACCCTCGGGGCGGTGGCCAGTCTCGCCACGTCGCGTAGCACCTGGTCGAGGCTGCCCGCGCCGGCCCACGGCACCACCGGCACCCCGTGCTCGCGCAACTGCGCGATCATCGTGTCGCGGTCCAGCCGCCACAGCCGGTACGCCACCTCGGCCCAGCCCCGGTCCTTCGGCGGTGACAGGTCGGCGGGGAGGGTGTCCACGGCGACCACGAACCGTCCCGAGCGGGCCAGCCGGGCCAGCATCTGCGCCGAGCGCTCCTGCAACAGTGGCGTGAGCACCACCACCAGCGCGTCGGCGGAGAGCAGTTGGGGCCCGAACACCTGGTCGTACGGTTCGTGGGGGGACGACTGGGCCTTGACGTCCAACAGCCACTCCAGCACGGTCAGATACTGCCGGCGCCCGGTCGCCGGGCGCAGCCGGCGGGCACTCGGGCCGTACTCCAGCAGCGCCACCCGGTCGCCCCGGTGCAGGTAGTGCTCGGCGATGGCGGCGGCCGCCCGGACCGTGGTGTCCAGCACCGACGCCGTGCCGGCGATCCCACCGGAGCGGCCCGCCTCGGCCAGCACGTCGAGCAGCACGACCACCTCGGCGTCCCGGTCGGAGAGGGTGGCCGCCACGTGCAGCTGCCGGGCCCGCAGCGACACCCGCCAGTCGATGCGGCGCAGCCGGTCGCCCGGGGCGAAGACCCGCACCCCGGCCAGCTCACCGCCCTCACCGGGGCGACGCGAGTGGTGCGCGCCGACCAGCCCGGCGGCCCGGGGCATCGCCTCGACCGCCTCGAACGGCTCGGTCTTCGGGTACACCTTGGACCGGATCGGCTCGGCGATCACCGCGCGCGAGACCAGCAGGCCCTGCGCGGTGGCGACCCGGGCGCCCGCCGGGCCGATCCGGTGCCGGCCCCAGCGCAGCGCGGTGCCGGCCAGCTCCAGGTCGACGGCGGTGTCCGGGGCGACCGAGGTCACGAAGGGGCGGTCCGCCAGGGCCACCCGACCGCCACCGGCGGGGCGGTTCGACCCGGCGACCGCGCCGCCCGCGAGGCTCGCGCGTTCGATCCGCAGCCAGGGCGAGACCCGGGTACGCAGCACCGCGACGTCGTAGCCGACCGCGCCCGGGTTGCCGACGCTGACCGTCGCGGCCGCCTCGCCGCCCTCCACCAGATGCCCGTCGTCGGCGCCGATCCACACCCGGGGCAGCTCGGTGGGCCGGCGACGCAACGCGTACGCGGTGCCGAGCGCGAACGGTGCGGCCAGCACGATCAGGTCCACCCGGCCCAGCAGCACCGCGGCGGCCAGGAGCAGGCCGGTGAGCAGCACCGCCCGGCCGAACGCCCAGGTGGGCGTCCAGTTGGCCGGTACCGGTCGGTCCGCGGGGCTCACAACGGGTCAGTCTCCCTGCCGACCGGCGGCGTAGCTGGGCAGGGCACCGCTGGCCGGTGCCGGGGTGCCGTCGAGAACCTCACCGACCACGAAGGACGGATCGACCCGACGCAGCCACATCTCCGGCCGCAGGGTGATCCGGTGCGCCAGCGCCGGTGCCGCCACGTCCTTGACGTCCTCCGGCACCACGTAGTCCCGACCGGAGAGCACCGCCCGGACCCGGGCCAGCAGCAGCAGCGCCAGCGAGCCCCGCGGCGAGGCGCCGACCAGCACCGACGGGTGCTCCCGGGTGGCCGCGGTCAGCGCCACGATGTAGCGGCCGACCGAGTCCTCCACCACCACGTCCTCCAGCGCCGCCTGCATGGCGCGCAGCGTGCCGGCGTCGACGACCGGCTTGATCTCGGCCTCCTCGCGGCGGCGCGCCATCCGCCGGCGGAGCACCTCCCACTCCTCCTCCTGCGCCGGATAGCCGAACGACACCCGCAGCAGGAACCGGTCCAGCTGCGCCTCCGGCAGCGGGTAGGTGCCCTCGTACTCGATGGGGTTGGCGGTGGCGAGCACGTGGAAGGGCTCGTCCAGCCGGTACGTCACGCCCTCCACCGAGACCTGCTTCTCCTGCATCGCCTCCAGCAGGGCCGACTGGGTCTTCGGCGGGGTCCGGTTGATCTCGTCGGCGAGCAGCAGGTTGGTGAAGACCGGCCCGGCCCGGAACGTGAAGTCGCCGCTGCGTTGGTCGTAGAGGAACGAACCGGTGACGTCGGCGGGCAGCAGGTCGGGGGTGAACTGAAGGCGCCGGAAGTCCAGCCCGAGCGCCTGGGCGAAGGAGCGTGCGGTGAGCGTCTTACCCAGGCCGGGCAGGTCCTCCAGGAGCACGTTCCCGCCGGCGAGGATGCCGGCGAGGACCAGCTCCAGGGCGTCCCGCTTGCCGACCACGACCTGACCCACCGCGTCCAGTACCGCCCGGGCGAGGCGACCGACCTCGGTGGGGGGCATCGTGCGGCCGACGTCGTTCATCAGGTCCTACCTTCTTGATCGTGATGACCGCCCTGTTCGTAGGGTTGGCTCATCCGGGGGTGCTGGGTGTGGCTTTCATCGGGTTGCCGTTGATGGCTCAGGAGACCTGGCCGCCCAGCACCCCGCGACGACTCGGCCGCCGATTGGGAGTTGCGAGTAGATCGCTGTGTAGGACCATGCCGGCGAGGTCGTCTGCGGACCGACTCACCAACGAACTTGTGGAGGTGACCGTGCCCAAGGTGTGGGCCGGCGTAGATATCGGCAAGGCGCATCACCACTGTGTGGTGGTCGACCAGAACGGCGACCGGCTGCTGTCGCGGCGAGTGGCCAACGAGGAAGCGGAGTTGCTGACGCTGCTGGCCGATGTGCTGGCACTGAGCGACGAGGTCACGTGGGCGGTCGACGTGGCCGACGGCGGCGCGGCTCTGCTGATCGCCTTGCTGATCAACCATGAGCAGCGGCTGGTCTATATCTCTGGTCTCGCGGTGAACCGGGCCGCCGCCGGTTACCGCGGAACCGGCAAGACCGATGCCCGCGACGCCGCAGTGATCGCCGACCAGGCACGTATGCGCCGTGACCTCAGCCCGGTGCGCCCGGGAGACGAGGCGGCCGTCGAGTTGAAGATCCTCACCGCCCGCCGGAGCGACCTGGTCGCCGACCGGACCCGCACCATCAACCGACTGCGCGAGCAGTTGCTGAACATCTTCCCCGCGCTGGAACGTGCCCTCGACCTGACCAACCACGGCCCGCTGGTGCTGCTGACCGGCTATCAGACCCCCGCAGCTCTTCGCCGTGTCGGCGTCGCGCGGTTGCAGACCTGGCTGCGTAACCGCAAAGTCCGCTCGGCCGGCACCATCGCCGCCGCCGCTGTCGAGGCCGCCGACCGGCAACGCACCACGCTGCCCGGCGAGAAGCTCACCGCCCAGATGGTTCACACCCTCGCCAAGGAGGTGATCGCCCTCAACGAGAAGGTCAGCGAGATCGACAAGCTCATCGAGGGCCGGTTTCATGAGCACGAACTCGCCGAAGTGATCTCCAGCATGCCCGGCATCGGCGCGCTGCTCGGCGCTGAGTTCCTGGCCGCCACCGGCGGCGACCTCGACGCCTTCGGCACCCCGGACCGGCTGGCCGGCTTCGCCGGCCTGGCTCCCTCGCCCCGCGATTCCGGACGCGTCAGCGGCAACCTGCACCGCCCACGCCGCTACCACCGGGGCCTCCAGCGCGTCTTCTACACCTCCGCGCTGATCAGCATCCAACGATGCACCGAGTCGCGGCGCTTCTACGACCGCAAACGCGGCGAGGGCAAACGGCACACTCAGGCCGTACTCGCACTCGCCCGCCGCCGAATCAACGTCCTGTGGGCACTCCTGCGTGACAGACGGTGCTACCAACCCGTACCGCCTGCCGCTATCGCGGCTTGACAACGTCATTGGGAGGTCTTCTCCAGTTCGGCGACGATCGCCGCGAGGTCGCGCGGCGAAGGGGTACGGCGGGGCGGGGTGTCCAGGAACGTCCACAGCCGGTCGCCCAGCAGGGCACGGGCCCGCGCCGGATCCGACTCGCGGGTCACGCCGTGCTTCAGGCGCAGCCGCTCGTCGGCCAGCTCGGCCAGGCGGGGCAGGATCACGTGGGTGAACCGCTCCGGTCGCGTCCGGGACCACTCCAGGGGCAGTTCCCAGCCGTTGATGGCGGTGCGCAGCGCGTCCCGGGCGTCCCAGTTGTACATGCCGTCCTCCTCCCCGCCCCGGGTGTGCGGCCCGGTGCGGGTGGACTTCGGCGGCGGCGCGAGCGCGGCGACGATGCGGCGGACCACGATCAGCGTGACCACCGCGGCGACCAGCACCAGCAGCGACACCCGCAGCCCGACCGCGCGCAGCCCGGCGACGGAAACGACGGTCACGGCCGCGGTCACACCGAGGACACCGGCCACGGTACGCAACCGCCCGCCCGGGCGCGGCTCGGGCTGGACCGGCCGCTCCTCGGAGAAGCTGAGCAGGTCGTCGATGCTCGTCCTGCTCATGCCGGCACTCCGCTGCGCTCGCTCATGCCGGCTCCCGCTCGGTCGCCAGGGTGAGTTCGCCGCGTAGCCGGCGCAGGGCCGCGCGGGCCTGGTCACGGGTCCGTTCGTCGACCGGGCGGGTAGCGTACCGGGCCTCCCGGTAGACGTGCGCGAACTCGGCCAGCACGTCGGCGCTGACGATCGCCGGCACCCCGCTGGACGGGTCACCGCGCAGCAGCCGGCTGACCAGGTCGGTGGGGGTGTCGCCGGCCAGCCGGGACACCCCGGCGGTGGCCGCGGCCTCTTCGAGGCGTACCCAGCAGGCGATCACCGCGGTACGCGGGTCGGTGGCGCGATCGTCCAGCTCGACCAGACCGGCATCCACAGCCGCGGCCACCTCGGCGGCAGTGCCCCCGGCGCGGCGCCGCTCCGGCCGCGCGGGCAGCGCCCGGGTGACCCGGAGCGTCACCCCCCGCAGCACGGTCCAGGCCAGGTAGCCGAGGACGGCGAGCAGCGCCAGCCCGAGCAGCACCAGCGTCGCCGTGCCGAGCCAGGACGGAATCTCGGTGCGGGTCTGCTCGGCGGCCTCCCGGGGCTCGGCCGGAATCGACGGACGCGGTTCGTCGCTCGGGTACTCCAGGACGAAGGGCGCGTCCCCGGCGGCGGGCGGGATCCGGCTCGCGCCGATCGACGAGTGCGCGGCGGCCAGGGTGACGGCGGCGAGCAGGGCGATCACCACCGCTACCGGCCACCATCTGCGCAGGACGTCCATCCGACTACCTCCGGGCCGCCCGGGCGTACGGCGGGCGGTCGTGCGTACCGTCCGACATCGTCACCGCCCCGCAGCCTCAGTCCACCCCGGCCAATCGTTTCGCCCGGGCGAACACATCGTCCAGCATCCCTGGTGTCAGCCGCCCCGTGAAGGTGTTCTGCTGGCTGACGTGGTAACAACCGAGCAGTTCCGGTACGGCCGTGCCGGACCAGTCTGCCCCATGGCCGAACGACGGTCGCGGGCTGGGCGGACGGACGCCGTACACGTCACGCAGCGCCGGCCACCACGCGGCCCAGGCAAAGGCCCCCAGCGCCACCACCACCCGCAGCGTCGGCCGGATCAGTTCGACCTCGCGGCGCAGCCAGGGCGCGCAGGTGTCCCGCTCGACCGGGGTGGGCTTGTTGTCCGGCGGGGCGCAGCGCACGGCGGCGAAGATCCGGGTCTGCCGCAGCGCCAGCCCGTCGTCGGCGGCCACACTGGTGGGTTGGTTGGCCAGGCCGGCACGGTGCAGCGCGGCGAAGAGCACGTCGCCGGAGCGGTCGCCGGTGAAGATCCGGCCGGTGCGGTTGCCGCCGTGCGCGGCCGGAGCCAGGCCGAGGATCGCGATCCGGGCCGCCGGATCGCCGAAGCCCGGCACCGGTCGACCCCAGTACTCCTGCTCCCGGAACGCGGCCCGCTTCGTGCGGGCGACCTCCTCCCGCCAGTCGACCAGCCGGGGGCAGGCGAAGCAGTCGGCCACGGCCGCGTCCAGGTCGGCCAGATCGCCCGCCCGCGCCGCGCGGGCGACCACCTCGCCCGGGGTACGCGACTCAGCCAAGCTTGGCCCGGAAGAGTTCGAGGGTACGGGCCCAGGCGCTGATGGCGGCCAGCTGGTCGAACTTCTCCGGCCGGTCCTCGTTGAAGAAGGCGTGCGCGGTCCCGGGATAGTCGTGCAGTTGGCAGGTGCCGCCGCCGCTCTCGATGGCCCGGCGGACCGCCTGCACGCCCGGGTCGGCGGAGGTGCCGTCCGCCTCCGCGCAGTGCACGAGCGCGTCCTTGCCCGCGTAGTCGGCCCACTCGGCGCGCATGCCCTCCCACGGCAACCTCGGATAGAAGGCGGCGGTGGCGACGATCCGCTCGGAGACGTTCGCCGACCAGAGCGCCAGGCTGGCTCCGGCGCAGAAGCCGGCGCAGCCGACCTTGCCGGTGACCTCGATGCGGCCGGCGAGATAGTCGGCGGCGGCGGCGATCTCCCGCGCCGACTCGTCCATCTGCGGGCCGTTCAGCATCTGCTGAGGCTCGCTCGGCTTCCCGGCCGACTCGCCGTGCCGGAAGTCGGGAGCGAGCGCCACGAAGCCCGCCTCGGCGAACCGGTCCACCACGGACCGGATGTGGGGTACGAGGCCCCACCAGTCCTGAATGACGATCACCGCGGGGCTGGCCGCGCCGGTGGCGGGGATCGCGAGATATCCCTCACCCGTACCGCCATCACCACGGTAGGTAATCATCTCGCCCATTGGCCCGTCCTCCTAGCGGTCAGTCATCGTTGGCTGGTCGCCCAGTGGTCTTACGTGCCGGTAGCCTGCCACGCGGTGACCACCGCCGGGAAGATGCCGGAACAGTGGCATTCACCTCCCGTTCGCGTCTGCCAGGCTCCAGGCGATGCCGTCGAGGATGTCGTGCTCGGAGGCGACCACCGCGGCCATGCCCGCCCGTTCCATGACCACCCGGAGCACCAACGCGCCCGCGCCGATCACGTCGGCCCGGCCCGGGTGCATCACCGGGATGGCCAGCCGCTGCTCACGGGTCATCGCCAGCAG
The DNA here is from genome assembly GCF_029626175.1 of Micromonospora sp. WMMD1082. Classification (NCBI taxonomy): domain Bacteria; kingdom Bacillati; phylum Actinomycetota; class Actinomycetes; order Micromonosporales; family Micromonosporaceae; genus Micromonospora; species Micromonospora sp. WMMD1082. The sequence goes on from NZ_JARUBM010000002.1 coordinate 1,098,520, forward strand.
GTCGGCGGTGACCTCCGCCACCCGGTCGTACGGCACGCGGGCATGATGGATGCGGGCCGGATCGTACCCGGTGAGGCCCTCGGCGATCGCGACCACGGTGGTGACCGACCCGGCGAGCCCGACCAGCGTGGCCGCCTCCCGCCCGGGCACGGCCGCCAGCGCCCGATCCACCGCGACCACGATGTCGGCCTGCGCGGCGGCGATCTCGGCCGGGCCGGGCGGGTCGCCGTGCAGGTGCCGCTCGGTCATCCGCACGCAGCCGATGTCCACCGAGATCGCCGCGTCCACGCCCCCGTCGCGGCCGCCGACGACGAACTCGGTGGAGCCGCCGCCGATGTCCACCACCAGGTACGGCGACCGCGCGTCGGCCGGCAGCCCGCGCACCGCGCCGGTGAAGGAGAGCCGGGCCTCCTCGTCGCCACTGACCACCTCCGGCGCGACGCCCAACGTCCGCTCCACCATGGCCCGGAAGTCGGCCGCGTTCTCGGCGTCACGGCTGGCCGAGGTGGCGACCATGCGCACCCGCTCGGCGCCCCGCTTCTCGATCTCGGCGGCGTAGTCGGCGAGCGCGACCCGGGTCCGCTCGATCGCCTCCGGGGCCAGCCGGCCGGTGGAGTCCACCCCCTGACCCAGCCGGACGATCTCCATCCGCCGGGTCACGTCCACCAGGGGCGCGGCCGGCCCGGCCGACGGGTCGGGCAGGTCGGCGACCAGCAGCCGGATCGAGTTGGTGCCACAGTCGATGGCCGCCACACGCGTCGTCACGCGGAAACCCTACAGCGGGCGCCATGGCGCGGGAACGGGTCGCGGTCAGAGGCGCAGCAGCATGCGGGTGTTGCCCAGGGTGTTCGGCTTGACCCGCTCCAGGTCGAGGAACTCGGCGACACCCTCGTCGTACGAGCGCAGCAGCTGCTCGTAGACCGGGTGTGGCACCGGTGCGCCGTCGATCTCGGTGAACCCGAACGAGGCGAAGAACCGGGTCTCGAAGGTCAGCACGAAGATCCGGGCGATCCCCAGCTCCCGCGCCGCCCCGATCAGCTCGGCGACGATCCGGTGCCCGATCCGCTGCCCCCGGTAGGTCGGATCGACCGCCACCGTACGGATCTCCGCCAGGTCCTCCCACATCACGTGCAGCGCCCCGCAGCCCACCACCGTGCCGTCGGCGGCCCGGCTGGCCACCCGGAACTCCTGCACGTCCTCGTAGAGCGTCACGGTCGCCTTGCTGAGCAGCCGGCGATCGTCGGTGTAGGTGTCCACCAGCCGCCGGATCGCCCGTACGTCGGCGGTCCGGGCCCGCCGGACCACGATGTCGTCGGGGGTGGTCACGGCCGGAATCGGTGCGGCGCTCACCCGGCGTCCGGCACGTCGACGCAGCGTCCCGCCGTCCACCAGGGCTCGACCAGGGCCAGCGTCTCGTCGCCGAAGGGGTTCACGCCGGGACCGGCGCCGAGCGCGTGGCCAAGGTGGACGTGCAGGCACTTCACCCGGCCGGGCATCCCGCCGGCCGAGATGCCGGCGATCTCGGATACCTCGGCGATGGCCTCCCGCCGGGTCAGGTAGTCCTCGTGCGCGGCGCGGTAGCGGGCGGCCAGTTCAGGGTCGGTGACCAGCCGATCCGCCATCTCCTTCATCAGTCCGGCCGACTCCAGCCGGCTGCACGCGGCCGTCGCCCGGGGACAGGTCAGGTAGAACAGCGTCGGAAACGGAGTGCCGTCGGCCAGCCGGGGCGTCGTCTCCACCACGTCCGGCAGGCCGCACGGGCAGCGGTGGGCCACCGCCCGCGTCCCCCGGGGCGGGCGCCCGAGCTGCGCGGCCACCGCGGCCAGGTCCGCCTCGGTGGCCGGCTCCCGCTCCGGCCCGGGTATGGAGGCCGCCGCCGGTTCCTGCGGTGGTACGACAGTCACGGTGCCATCTCTCGTTCGGTGCTCACTCGTCGATCTGGTTGGCGTCGGCGGCCCGCACGCTGGACCAGAGGGTGTCGTACCAGGGGTCGGGAGTGGTCGAGGTCGCCGGGCCGTCACCGGTGCCCGCGTCGCCGGTGGCGCCCTCGGGAGCGTCGAGCAGGATCACCATCTTCTCGCCGGGCCGGCGCATGAAGAACCGCTCCCGGGCCTTGGCCTCGATGTACGCCTCGTCCTGCCACTTCTCCGCCTCGGTGGTCAGCTCGGCGATCAGCTTCCGCTGAGCCGCCTGCGCGGCCTCCATCCGCTCGATGTCGGCCTGCTGATCCAGATAGACGCGGACGGGATAGGTGTAGGCGAGCGCGAGCGCGATCAGCACCGCGAACAGCACGGTGGCGCGCCCGGTGAGACCTCGGGATCGGGGTGCGGACAGCCGCGTCACCGCACCGCCGGCCGCGGTGCGCCGGGCTGCGGCGGGCCGCTTGGCGGAGCGTACGCCCTCGGCACCACGGGTGGCCGACGGCGCCCGGCCGGCGGCGGCGCGCGACTCGGCGCGGACCCCGCTGTCGCGGACCGTGCCGGGACGCCCGGCGCGAGCCGGCCGGCGGACCGGGCGCTGACCACCCGGCGTGCGGCGCTGCTGCATCACACCCCTCCCCCGAGTTCCGGCACGTGTCAGGCGGAACGGTAACGCGGGAAGGCGCCCGCACCGGCGTACCGCGCCGCGTCGGCCAGCTCCTCCTCGATGCGCAGGAGCTGGTTGTACTTCGCGACCCGGTCGGAGCGGGCCGGCGCACCCGTCTTGATCTGGCCGCAGCCGGTGGCCACCGCCAGGTCGGCGATGGTGGTGTCCTCGGTCTCGCCGGAGCGGTGGCTCATCATGCACTTGAAGCCGGCCCGGTGGGCCAGGTCGACCGCGTCCAGCGTCTCGGTGAGCGAACCGATCTGGTTGACCTTCACCAGGACCGCGTTCGCCGCCTTCTCGGCGATGCCCCGGGCGATGCGCTGCGGGTTGGTGACGAACAGGTCGTCGCCGACGATCTGGATCCGGTCGCCGACCGCGGCGGTCAGCGTCTGCCAGCCGGTCCAGTCGTCCTCGGCCAGCGGGTCCTCGATGGAGACGATCGGGTACGCGTCGGCGAGCTTGGTGTAGTACTCGCTCATCTCCTCGGCGCTCTTGGCCGCACCCTCGAAGGTGTAGGTGCCGTCGGAGAAGAACTCGGTGGCGGCCACGTCGAGGGCGAAGACGATGTCGGTGCCGAGCCGGTAGCCGGCCTTCTCCACCGCCTCGGCGATCAGGTCCAGGGCGGCGGCGTTGGTGGGCAGGTTCGGCGCGAAGCCGCCCTCGTCGCCGAGCCCGGTCGACAGGTCCTTCTTCTTCAGCACCGACTTGAGCGCGTGGTAGACCTCGGCGCCGGAGCGCAGCGCCTCGCGGAAGCTGGGCGCGCCGATCGGCGCGATCATGAACTCCTGGACGTCGACGTTGCTGTCGGCGTGCGCCCCGCCGTTGAGGATGTTCATCATCGGCACCGGCAGCAGGTGCGCGTTCGGCCCGCCCAGGTAGCGGAAGAGGCTCAGGTCGGCGCTGCCGGCCGCGGCCTTCGCCACCGCCAGGGAGACCCCGAGGATGGCGTTGGCGCCCAGCTCGGCCTTGTTGTCGGTGCCGTCGATGTCAAGCATCTTCTGGTCGATCGCCCGCTGCTCGCTGGCCTCATAACCGATGAGCTGGTCGACGATCCGGTCCTCGATGTTGGCGACCGCCTTCTCCACGCCCTTGCCCAGGTAGCGGCCCTTGTCACCGTCGCGCAGCTCGATCGCCTCGAAGGCGCCGGTCGAGGCGCCGGAGGGCACCGCCGCCCGGGAAATCGTGCCGTCGTCGAGCCCGACCTCGACCTCGACCGTCGGGTTGCCCCGCGAGTCCAGGATCTCCCGGGCCTCGATTACCTCGATGGTTGCCACTGAGTCGCTCCTCGTTCGTGTGGTCTCGTCCGGTATGGGCCGCGACGGTGCGGCGGAGGAAGGTGTTGAACGCAGCGTATCGGTCCCCGCCCGCCGGCACGGCGACCGGGCGGGCCAACGGCCACGCTCGGCGCTCCGACAGGTCGGACATTCCCGGATTCTCGTGCCTCAACCGACAACGGGTTTGCACGAGTGGGACCTGATCGACCAGGCTGGTCGCCATGCCCGCCGCCTCGACCACCCTCCGTACGCTCGCTGTGTCGGTCATCGCGTTGCTCACCGTCACCGGCTGCCAGGCCCTGGACGACGCGGGACGCGCCATGGGGCGGGCCGACATCGTCAACGACCTCGCCGCCCGGATGGACCGGGCGCTGGAGCTGACCTACTCGGCGGAGTACCAGCTCCGCGGCGGGAAGACCGCCCTGTTCGCCCAGTCCCAGGATCCGGCACGGTCCAGCTACACCTGGCCGGGCGGGAAGCTGACGGTCACCGACGAGGCGACCACCCGCTGCAACACCGCCCGCGACCGGACGGTCTGCACCGTCGAGGCGCCGCCCGCCCCCAACAGCAAGCCCTCGGTGGTGGTCTTCGCCGAGGCCGAGTTGCAGGGGCTGGTCACGCCGCCGATGGTGATCGGTCGGCTGACCTCCGCCGCGCTGGACCCGGGCGCGGTCATCAGCGAACGCAGCAGCACGGTCGTCGGGTACCACGCCACCTGCGTCGACGTACGCCGCAGCGCGGAGAGCTTCACCGCCTGCGTCACCGGGGAGGGCGCGCTGGGCAGCTTCACCGGACAGCTCGACGGCCAGCCGGTCGAGCTGGCGCTGAGCCGCTACCGCGAGCAGGTCGACGGCGGCGCGTTCGACCTGCCGGCCGGCGCCGGCGTGGTGGACCGGCGGACGCCCGGCCCCTGACGCCGATCCCTCACCCGTCGAGCAGGGTGCGCAGGTGGCGCGGCGACGGGCTGCCGTGGGCGAGCATCTCGTCGTGCCAGTCACGCAGCGGCACGTCGTGCGGCCGGGCGGCGGCGACCTCGGCCAGCTCGCTGTAGCCCACGAAGTACGTGGACAGCTGGGTCGAGGTCAGCAGCGCACGGCGCCACTTGCCCGCCGCCTCGCCCTCCTCCTGGAAGCCGCGCCCGGTCAGCAGCGCCATCGCCTCGGCCTCGGGCACGTCCTCGGCGTGCACCAGCTGATCGAGCAGGGCGTTGAGGGTCATCCGCAGCTGCATCTTCAGTTGCTGCAACCGGACCGGCAGGCCACCGAAGCCGTGCCCGACCATCAGCTCCTCGGCGTAGACCGCCCAACCCTCGACGAACGGGCCGGAGCGGGTCATCGCCCGGACCCGGGTGGGGCCGGCGTAGCGGCGGGCGTGGGCGAGTTGGAGGAAGTGACCGGGCATCGCCTCGTGCACGGTCAGGTTGCGGATCATGTGGTCGTTGTACTCGCGGTAGAACGACTCCACCCGGTGCGCCGGCCAGTCGGCCGGGGTGGGCGCGATGCAGTAGAACGTCGGCACCTCGGCGGTCTCCAACCCACCGGGCGCGTCGCAGTACGCCACCGCCACGCCGCGGGCGAACTGCGGCATCACCTGGATGACGCACGGGTCCTCCGGCACGCTCACCAGGTCGTGCGCCCGGACGAAGTCGCTCGCCTCGTCCAGCGTGATCGAGGCCAGCTCGACGATGGTGTGGTCGTCGGGATGCTCGGCGGCCAGCAGGTCGAGTGCCCGGCGTACCGTCTCGTCGTCGGCCGGGCCGCCGACCAGCTCGACCGCCGCCGCCCGGATCTCCTCGGTGACCCGGTCCAGGTTCGCCCACGCGCGGCGCTGGATCTCGGCCGCGCCCAACTCGGTGTCCAGCGCGTACCACAGCCGCGCCTCCCAGCGGCGCCGGCCCAGCCGGGGGTCGCGGCCCGGACCGGCGTCGGCGGCCAGGCCGACGCGCAACCAGGCGACGAACTCCTCCAACCCGGCGAGCGCCGCGGTGGCCGCCGGCTCGATCCGGTCGACGAGTCCAGGTGCCTGCGCGAGCAGCGCCGGCACCTCGTCGCGGATCAGCGCCGCCGCGCCGGTGAACTGCCCGACCGCGGTCTCGGCGTGCACTCGGGGGATGTCGCGCAGCGTCGCACGCGCGGTCGCCAACGCGTCCGGTACGGCGGCGAGCCGTCCGGCGAGGGCGGTCAGCCGCACCTCCACCGGCGCGTACGGGCGAGCAACAAGCGCGTGCAGCAGCGGCCCGGGGTTGTGCGCGAGCGGATCCCACTCGTGCGCCCGGATCTCGGTCAGCTCGAACAGTTCCCGGTCGACCAGGGCGGCGAGCAGGGCGTGGTCGACCCGCTCCTCGGTGTCGAGGGCCTCGGCGTCGATCTGGCACAGCACGCTCGCCGCATCCGCCAGCATCGCCCGGTCCCCCGCCACCGCGTCGGCGGAGAAATCGGTCAACCGATCGTCATACCGGTGGTCCCCCACCGAGGTGGCCACCCCCGGCCGCCGAGCCAGCAGCGCCTCGACAACCCGCTCCCCCACCACCGAAAACCCCTCCACACCCCAACCCTACCCACCCCACCGCCGGGTTGATCATGAAGTTGTTACCCCGACACGCCGGGCGGGGCGACAACAACTTCATGATCAACCGGAGGATTCGGTGGTGCGGATGGTTTCCGCGTGGGTGAGGGTGGTGCGGCGGAGGGCGGCTTCGGGGTCCAGGTTGGACCGGTGCGCCTCGGCGACCAGGGCCAGCAGGGTGGCGCCCAGGGCGGCTTCGGGGTCGGGCTGGGCCTCGGGCAGGGGCAGGGGGGCGGTGAGGTTGGCGCGGGCGGAGCGCTCCAGGATCTTCGCCGCCAGGGCGAGCGCGGGCTGGCTCAGCACGATGCCGTCGAGCACCGAGTCGCGCGCCTTCTCCGTCTGCTTGATCCGCTCCCAGTTGGCGGTGATCTCCTCCAGCGTGCCGGCCTGCGCACCGGCGAAGACGTGCGGGTTGCGTCGCACCATCTTGTCGACCAGCCCACCGGCCACGTCGTCGATGTTCCACCGCTCGTCCTCGGGCAGCTCCTCGGCCAGCCGGGCGTGCAGCACCACCTGGAGCAGCACGTCGCCCAGCTCCTCGCGCAGCGCGTCGGTGTCCCCGGCGCTGATCGCGTCGTACGCCTCGTAGCTCTCCTCCAGCAGGAACCCGGCCAGGCTCCGGTGGGTCTGCGCCCGCTTCCACGGGTCGCCGCCCGGCGAGAGCAGCCGGTCCAGCACCGCCACCGCGTCGAGCAACCGGGCGCCCGGCGGATCCCACGAGCCGTACATCAGCTCCAGCTCCGCCAGCCCCGGTTCACGGGCCAGCCGCAGACCCAACTCCCGGGCGAGCGACTCGTCGCCGGCCGGCCCGGCGAGCCAGACCACCGTGTCGTGCGCGGCCGCCGCATCCAACAACGCGGGCACCGCCGGGCCGTCGAGCACCCGCACCTGCGCGCCCGCCGAACGCAACGCCGTGGTCAGCTCACTGTCCGCCCCCGCCAGCACGACAGCCGTGCGTACCACGTCCCAGGCGGTCGCCGTCAGCAACCCGGCCGGCAACCGGGGCGAGGTCACCAGCAGGACGATCCGGGGCATGCTCAGCCGTCGGTCGGGAGGGTCGGCTCGGTCGGCTCGGTCTGCTCGGGCCGGGGCCTCGGGGTGGAGATGTCGGTGACCGCGTCGGAGCCGGGCTCGCCCAGCGGCACGCCCACCGCCATGGCCTGCCCGGAGAAGCTCAGCACCGGGAACACCAGCGGGCGGTACCGGGGGTTGACCGTCACGTCGTACGTCTCGACCGCCTCGCTCAGCGAGTCGCGGTGGGCCAGGGCCTGGCGCAGCTGATCGCCGTCGAGCTGGGTGGCGGCCTGCTCGACGGTCACCTCGGGCGGTACGGCACCGGCCCGCTTACCCGCTGCCACCAGGTCGATCAGCTCCTGCTCGGTCGGGGCGACCGGCGCACCGACCGGGATCCCGGACAGGCAGCTGTACAGCTCGGCGACCTGCCGCACGTACCTGGTCTCGGGGTTCAGCCCGAGCCCCTGGGCGACCTGCGCGGGGTCGACCTCGCCCTGCGACCGGTAGCCCTCGGCGGCCGAGACCCGCTCGCAGACCTCGCTGAGCACCAGGGTGCTCACCACCTGGCTGCGCCCGGGCAGCTGCGGCTCCTGGCCGGGCAGCACATCGGCCGCCTCGGTCGGCGTCGGGTTCTTCGCCCGCGCGTCGTCGATCACCTCGGTGACGGCGTCCTCGGTGATCCGATGCTCACCGACATACGCGGCGACGCCGGGCTCGGAACGGCAGCCGGTGAGGGCGACGATGCCGACCGCCACGCTGGCGACGGCCACAAGACGGCGAACACGCATGCCGGCCACTCTCTCATGCCCCTCGTCCACTGGTCACACCGGCGGGGGCGCCGAGGACGTCGGTGAGAAGCTGGGCGCACCAGTCGAGCAGGGGCTGGTCGCGCAGCGGCTCGCCACCCACCCGGCGGGTGGTCGGGCGGGGCACGCTGACCTGGTCGAGCGCGGACTTGTAGACCGAGTCGGGGTGGTAGCGCTTGAGCCGCAGCTGCTTGGAGTCCGGCAGCGGCAGCGGGCCGAACCGAATGTGCTTGCCCTGCATGCTGACGTCGGTCAGGCCGTACTGGCGGGCCAGCAACCGGAACCGGGCCACCGCGAACAGGTTCTGCACCGGGGCGGGTGGTTCGCCGTAGCGGTCGGTCATCTCGGCGGTCACCTCGCGCAGCCGCTCCTCGTCACGGGCCTCGGCGAGCTTGCGGTACATCTCCAGCCGCAGCCGTTCCACCCCGACGTAGTCGTGCGGCAGGTGCGCGTCCACCGGCAAATCAATCCGGACATCGTCCACCAGGCCGTCGGACTCCGGCCGCTCGCCCTTGAACGCCGACACCGCCTCGCCGACCATCCGCACGTACAGGTCGAACCCGACGCCCTCGATGTGCCCGGACTGCTCGCCACCGAGCAGGTTGCCGGCACCCCGGATCTCCAGGTCCTTCATCGCCACGTACATGCCGGCGCCCAGCTCGGTGTGCTGGGCGATGGTGGCCAGCCGCTCGTGCGCGTGCTCGGTGAGCGGCTTGTCGGGCGGATAGAGGAAGTACGCGTACGCCCGCTCGCGGCCCCGGCCGACCCGGCCACGGATCTGGTGCAGCTGCGCCAGGCCGAGCAGGTCGGCCCGCTCCACGATCAGCGTGTTGGCGTTCGGGATGTCGATGCCGGACTCCACGATCGTGGTGCAGACCAGGACGTCGTACTCCTTCTCCCAGAAGCCGACCATGACCTTCTCCAGGGCGTCCTCGCCCAGCTGGCCGTGGGCCACCGCCACCCGGGCCTCGGGCACCAGTTCCCGCAGTCGCCGCGCCGCCCGCTCGATCGACTCGACCCGGTTGTGCAGGTAGAAGACCTGACCGTCGCGGAGCAGTTCGCGGTGGATCGCGGCGGCCACCTGCCGGTCGTCCTGCGCGCCGACGGCGGTGAGCACGGGGTGCCGCTCCTCCGGCGGGGTGGCGATGGTGGACATCTCCCGGATGCCGGTGATCGCCATCTCCAGGGTCCGCGGGATCGGGGTGGCCGACATGCTCAGCACGTCGACCGAGGCCCGCATCGACTTCAGGTGTTCCTTGTGCTCGACGCCGAAGCGCTGCTCCTCGTCCACGATGACCAGACCCAGCGACTTGAACCGGGTGGCCGCCGCCAGCAGCCGGTGGGTGCCGATGACGATGTCGGCGGTGCCGTCGGCGACCATCGCCAGGGTCTGCTCGGCCTCCTTCGGCGTCTGGAACCGCGACAGCTGCCGGATGGTCACCGGGAACTGGCTCATCCGCTCGGCGAAGGTGTTGTAGTGCTGCTGCACCAGCAGGGTGGTGGGCACCAGCACGGCGACCTGCTTGCCGTCCTGCACCGCCTTGAACGCCGCCCGCACCGCGATCTCGGTCTTGCCGTACCCGACGTCGCCGCAGATCAGCCGGTCCATCGGCACGCTCTGCTCCATGTCCCGCTTGACCTCGTCGATGGCGGCGAGCTGGTCGGGGGTCTCCTGCCAGGGGAAGGCGTCCTCCAGCTCCCGCTGCCACGGGGTGTCCGGGGCGAAGGTGTGCCCCTTGGACGCCTTCCGGGCGGCGTAGAGCTGGATCAGCTGGGCGGCGATCTCCCGGACCGCCTTGCGGGCCCGCGCCTTGGACTTCTGCCAGTCCGAGCCGCCCATCTTGTGCAGGGCGGGCTGCTCACCGCCGACGTAGCGGCTCAGCTGGTCGAGCTGGTCGGTGGGGACGAAGAGGCGGTCGCCCGGCTGCCCGCGCTTGCTCGGCGCGTACTCGATGACCAGGTACTCCCGGGACGCACCGTTGACCGTACGCTGCACCAGCTCGACGTACCGGCCGATGCCGTGCTGCTCGTGCACCACGTGGTCGCCGGCCCGCAGCTCCAGCGGGTCGATGGTGTTGCGCCGCCGGCTCGGCAGCTTGCGCATGTCCCGGGTGGAGACGCCCCGGCCGCCGGTCACGTCGCTGCCGGTGAGCAGCACGAAACGCGCCGCCTCGTCGACGAAGCCACCGGTCAGGCTGCCGCAGGTGACCAGCAACTCACCCGGGCCGGGCGCGGCCGGCACCTGCTCGGTCAGCCTGGCCCCCAGGCCGCCGTCGCGCAGCACCTCGACGGCCCGCTGGGCGGGACCGTGGCCCTCGAAGACCAGCACGATCGACCAGCCCTCGCCCGCCCACCGCTTCAGGTCGTCGACCACCCGGGCGGTCTCGCCGTGGTAGAGCGGTGCGGGCTGGGCGGCCAGCGCCACCGCGATCGCGTCGTCGGGCGTGACGTCGACCGCCTCCGGCGCGTCCTCCCAGGGCTGCCGGGCCGGGCCGTCCTGCGGCGCTGCCAGCCCGAACGGGGAGAGCGTCCACCAGGGCTGGCGCAGGGTCGCGGCGGTCGCGCGTACGTCGGCCAGGGTGCGGAACGCGGCGGCGCCGAGGTCGATCGGGGCCTGGCCACCGACGGCGGCCGCGGCCCAGCTGGCCGCCAGGAACTCCTCCGAGGTACGCACCAGGTCGTGCGCCCGGGTGCGGATCCGCTCCGGGTCGCAGAGCAGGACGTGGGTGCCGGCCGGCATGCAGTCCAGCAGCAGTTCCATCGAGTCGTCGCCGATCAGCACCGGCGCGAGGGACTCCATCCCCTCCACCGGTACGCCGCCGGCCAGCTTGTCCAGGATCTCGGCCAGCTCCGGGTGCTGCCCGGCCAGCGTGGCGGCCCGCTCGCGGACCGCCGGGGTGAGCAGCAACTCCCGGCAGGGCGGTGCCCAGAGCTGGGCGACCTGCTCGATGGTGCGCTGGTCGGCGACGGCGAAGGTGCGGATCTCCTCCACCTCGTCGCCCCAGAACTCGACCCGGGACGGGTGCTCGTCGGTGGGCGGGAAGACGTCGAGGATGCCGCCCCGCACGGCGAACTCCCCCCGCTTGGTGACCAGGTCGACCCGCGCGTACGCCATGTCGGTGAGCCGGCGGGCCACCTGCTCCAGATCGGCCTCGTCACCGGTGGCGAGCCGCACCGGTTCCAGGTCGCCGAGCCCCTTGAGCTGCGGTTGCAGCACGGAGCGGACCGGTGCCACGACCACCCGCAGCGGACCGGTGCGCCCGTGCGCGTCGGTCGAGTCCGGGTGGGCGAGCCGGCGCAGCACGGCCAGCCGCCGGCCGACCGTGTCGGACCGGGGCGAGAGCCGCTCGTGCGGCAGCGTCTCCCAGCTCGGGAAGGTCGCCACCTGCTCGGGCGGCAGCAGGGCGCCGAGCGCAGCGGCGAGATCCTCGGCCTCGCGGCTGGTGGCGGTCACCGCGAGCACCGGCCGCCCCGCTCCCCCGGCCGTCCCGCCGCTGCCCTGGCCGCCGTCGGCGCGCGGGCCGCCGGTCTGGTTGTCGGGATCCGCCGCGACGGCGGCGACCGCGAACGGGCGCAGCGCCGGCGGGGCGGTCAGGTCGAGGCCGTCGACCTGGGCCGCACCGGAGCGCGCCAGGTCACGCACGCGGGCCAGGCCCGGGTCGGCCAGGGCGGCGGCGAAGAGTCCGCTGAGCGCAGTCATGATCACTTCCGGAACGGGGACACGACGATCACCCCGCGTCCAGCCGGACGGGGGGTTATACCGGTCGACACTATCTCTCCCCGCCGACGATCCGCCTGAGTCCCCGGCTACTGCCGGGCCGCCCGCCGCCGCCACGTCGGTAGCAGGATCTTGACGCCGGTTCGCGTCTGTGGTCGGCTGCCGGGCATGAGCGGGAAGTTTCGGGTGCAGTTCGACGCGGAGGTCGCGTTCGCCAACGGCGGCGGCCTGCGCACCGAGGGGTTCCGGCTGGACATAGCCGGTGACGGGATCGACGACGCCGACCTGGCGGCGCTCTTCGTCCGGCATCTCGGCCTGCTGATGGTGTCCGACGTGCGGATCACCAACAAGACGATCATCCAGGAGGCGCACAAGGGCGGTCGCGCCGTCGCGGACGCGGCGGGTGGCACCGCAGGTCGGCGACTGGTCGAGTTGAGTCACGTGGTCACCGACGGGATGATCACCCTGCCCGGCTGGCCGGCGCCCCGGATCAGCGACTGGCTGACCCGCGAGGCGTCCCGGGAGCGTTACGCACCGGGAACCGAGTTCCACGTGGCCCGGATCGACATGATCGCCAACACCGGCACGTACCTGGACGCCCCCGCGCACCGGTACGCCGACGGCGCCGACCTGACCGGCATACCGCTGGACCGCCTCGCCGACCTGCCGGGGATGGTGGTCCGGCTGCCCGCCGGCACCCGGGCGGTCGACCGCCTGCTGCTGGCGCCCTACGACGTCGCCGGCCGGGCCGTGCTGCTGCACACCGGCTGGGACACGCACTTCGGCACCGAGCGGTACGCCGCGCCGGAGGCGCCCTACCTGACCGGCGAGGGTGCGCAGGCGCTGGTGGACGCGGGCGCCGCCCTGGTCGGCATCGACTCGATCAACATCGACGACATGAGCCCGGCGGCGGGCGGCGAACGCCCCGCGCACAGTGCCCTGTTGGCCGCCGGCGTCCCGATCGTGGAGCACCTCACCGGCCTCGACGGGCTCCCACCCGACGGCTTCCGCTTCACCGCCACCCCACCCAGGGTGGCCGGCATGGCCACCTTCCCCGTCCGCGCCTTCGCAACACTCGACCCGGGAACATGATGAAGGCGACAGCCCAGGGCCCCTCCTTCTGACCGGCGTCGCGCGGATACGATCGGGGTAGTCGGACAGCGCTGTCCTTCGTCCTGACGTAAGGAGCGCATGGTGACCGACCAGCACGATCACGACGGCCCGGACGCCGCCCTGCGCGCCGACATCCGCCGCCTGGGCACGCTGCTCGGGCAGACCCTGGCCCGCCAGGAGGGCCGCCCCCTGCTCGACCTCGTCGAGGAGATCCGCGCCCAGGTCCGCACCGACGCCCCGGCCGCCGCCCGGCGGCTGGGCGGGCTCGACGTGACCACCGGCACCAAGCTGGCCCGCGCCTTCTCCACCTACTTCCACCTGGCCAACATCACCGAGCAGGTGCACCGCGCCCGCGACCTGCGCCGCCGCCGCGCCGTGCACGGCGGCTGGCTGGACCAGGCGGCCAGGATGATCGCCGAGCGCGGGGTGCCGGCCGAGGAGATCGCCGCCGTGGCCCGCCGGTTGGCGGTACGCCCGGTCTTCACCGCCCACCCCACCGAGGCGGCCCGCCGGTCGATCCTGTCCAAGCTGCGCGCGATCGCCGACGAGCTGGACACCGAGACGGCCAACGCGATCCTCTACGGCGCCAGCGACGAGGGCCCGGCGAACCGGCGGCTGGCCGAGCTGCTCGATCTCATGTGGCAGACCGACGAGCTGCGCCTGGACCGGCCGGATCCGACCGACGAGGCCCGCAACGCCATCTACTACCTGCGTGACCTGTTCGCCGAGGCGGCCCCGCAGGTGCTCACCGACCTGGCCGAGACGCTGCGTACGCTCGGCGTGGAGACCTCGCCGACGGCCCGGCCGCTGACCTTCGGCACCTGGATCGGCGGCGACCGGGACGGCAACCCGTTCGTCACCCCGACGGTGACCCGCGAGGTGCTGGCCATCCAGCACGAGCACGGCCTGACCGCCACCGAGGCGGCGATGGAAGAGCTGATCAACGAGGTGTCGGTCTCCCGCCGGCTGCGCGGGGTGTCGCTCGACCTCTCCGCCAGCCTCGCCGCCGACCTCGACGCGCTGCCCGAGGTGGCGCCCCGGTTCCGCCGGGTCAACGCCGAGGAGCCGTACCGTCTCAAGGCCCGCTGCGTACGCGCCAAGCTCGCCAACACCCGGGCCCGGCTGCGCCAGGGCACGCCGCACGTGCCGGGGCGGGACTATCGCGGCTCGGCCGAGCTGATCGCCGACCTGGAACTGCTGCGCGCCTCGCTGGCCCGCAACTCCGGCCAGCTCACCGCCGTGGGGCGGCTCGCCGCCACCATCCGTACCGTCTCCGCGTTCGGCCTGCACCTGGCCACCATGGACGTCCGCGAGCACGCCGAGAAGCACCACGAGGTGCTCACCCAGTTCTACCGGGCGGTGGGCGAGGTCGACGACTATCCGTCGCTGAGCCGGCTGGAGCGCACCAAGCTGCTCGCCGACGAGCTGACCGGCCGCCGGCCGCTGTCCACCGTGGACACGCCGCTGAGCGAGACGGCCCGCAAGACGTTCGACGTGTTCGCCACCATCCGCGACGCGCAGGACCGGTTCGGCGCCGAGGTGATCGAGTCGTACATCATCTCGATGACCCTCGGCGTGGACGACGTGCTGGCCGCGGTGGTGCTCGCCCGCGAGGCCGGGCTGGTCGACGTGCACACCGGCCGCGCCCGGGTCGGCTTCGTGCCGTTGCTGGAGACCCCGGCCGAGCTGAACTCCGGCGGCGAGATGCTCGACGAGCTGCTGTCGCTGCCGGCGTACCGGGCGCTGGTGGCGGCCCGGGGCGACGTGCAGGAGGTGATGCTCGGCTACTCCGACTCCAACAAGGAGGCCGGCATCACCACCAGCCAGTGGTCCATCCACCGGGCGCAGCGGGCGCTGCGGGACGTGGCCGCCCGGCACGGGGTGCACCTGCGGCTCTTCCACGGCCGGGGCGGCACCGTGGGGCGCGGCGGCGGCCCGACGCACGACGCGGTCCTGGCCCAGCCGTACGGCACGCTGGACGGTGCGATCAAGGTGACCGAGCAGGGCGAGGTCATCTCCGACAAGTACACGCTGCCCGCGCTGGCCCGGGAGAACCTGGAACTGACCGTGGCCGCGGTGCTCCAGGCGACGCTGCTGCACACCGCACCCCGGCAGCCGGCCGAGATGCTGGAACGCTGGGACGCCGCGATGGACGTGGTCTCGGAGTCGGCGTTCCGGTCGTACCGGTCGCTGGTGGAGGATCCGGACCTGCCGGCGTACTTCTGGGCGTCCACCCCCACCGAGCTGCTCGGCGCGCTGAACATCGGCTCCCGGCCGGCGAAGCGGCCGAACACCGGCGCCGGGCTGTCCGGGCTGCGGGCCATTCCCTGGGTGTTCGGCTGGACCCAGACCCGGCAGATCGTGCCCGGCTGGTTCGGGGTCGGCTCGGGCCTGGCCGCCGCCCGCGAGGCCGGCCTGGCCGACGTGCTGGCCGAGATGCACCGCAACTGGCACTTCTTCCGCACGTTCCTGTCGAACGTCGAGATGATGCTGACCAAGACCGACCTCAGCATCGCCCGCCGATACGTGGAGACCCTGGTGCCGAAGAAGCTGCACCCGATCTTCGCCAAGATCGAAGAGGAGTACGAGCTGACCCGGCGCGAGGTGCTGGCCGTCACCGACTCCCCCGACCTGCTGGAGAACTCCCCGGTGCTGCAACGCACCCTCGCCGTACGCGACACCTACCTGGAGCCGCTGCACCATCTCCAGGTGGCGCTGCTGCGGCAGTACCGCGAGTCCGGTGCGGCGGGGCGAGCGGTGGCCACCGCACCGGGCAGCCGGCGTGCCCCCAGCGACGGCACCGCTTTGGAACGCGCCCTGCTCACCACCGTCAACGGCATCGCCGCCGGCATGCGCAACACCGGCTGACGGGGCGGCGCCTGCCGGACACCGGTCGCCGTCGACGCCAGCGTCAGAAGTCGCCGCCGCCGAAGTCACCACCGAAGTCGCCATCGAAGTCACCGAAGTCGCCGCCACCGACATCACCGGCGCCGACGTCGCCCGGGTCGACCGCCTCGCTGGCGGCGCTGGCGTCGTAGCCGGGGTCGCCGAAGGAGGGCGAGAAGAGGGCGTCGGCGATCAGCATGCCGCCGAGTACGCCGACACCGGCGCCCAACGCCGTCTTCCACCACGGAGTGGAGTACCAGCCCGCCGGCACCGGTCGGCCCCGCACCTGCCCGCCGGGGTAGTAGTACGGAGTGTCCTGGCCGGGTTGCGGGCCGGCCTTGAACGTCTGGCCCTGCACGTCCACCTGACGCGGCACGGTCAGCTCACCAGCGCCACTTGCGGCGGCCAGCGGTGGCAGGGCCGGCCCCGGGTCGATGCCGAGCGCCAGCCGGGCCGCCCGGATGTAGGTGAGCCCTTCCACCGCGCTCTCCCGGGCAAGTCGATACTGCGTGATGGTCCGCGCCTGCTCCAGTTGCGAACCGGCGGCGTGGTAGCGCTCAGCGGCATCGGCCAGCGCCTGGCGTACCGCCGGGTCCTCACCGCTGAGGTTCATCACCTGGCCGCCGAGGCGTTCGTACCACCGGCGGGCGTCGGCCTGCACGTCGGCGAGGCTGCGGGCGTCCCGCGCCGCGCGTTCCCGCCGCCACCAGATCAGCACGCCGCCGAGCAGCGCCACCACGACAGTCAGCAGCAGAAGTTCCACCACTCCAACCTACCCAGCCGGCGCCATCGTCCCACCTGCTAGATCCACCGACCGGGTCCGCGCCCGGCAACCTGCGTCACATGATCGAACGCAGGGCGCCGTTGCCGAGCAGGAGCGCGATGACCGCGAGACTCAGGTAGGTCAGGCGGCGCAGGGTCCGGCGCCGCTGCGGCGCCCGCGACAGCAGGACAGCGGTGGTCAACTGGCCGGCCAGCACCATCAACGGGGCGAAGAAGAGCAGCCCGTCGCGCTGGGATCCGCCGAAGGCCGGCGTCGGATACACCGAGCGAAGCGCGGAATCGACCATGCCGGGCCAGGTGACCGGCATCCGATCACCGACGATCGCCTGCGAGGCGGTCGCGAGGAAGTCGTACGCCACCAGGAGCACCAGGACGATCGCGCTACCGCGCAGCACCGACTCCCACCATTCCAGCGGCGTCGGCCAGGATGCCGACCGGAGACCCGACAGGAGCCCACCCGGTACGACCTGCGCCGAGGAACGCAGTTCGGCTGCGTACTCCCGGGGCGATTCCATCGCGACGTGCTCGGGATTCTCGCGCAGATGCGTACGCAGATCGTCGACCAGTTCGCGCCGACGACGCCACGGCACGTCCAGGAGAAGGTTGTCCACCGCGGCGACGTACGCCTGCACGTCCACCGAACCGGCCGGCGTCATCTCGCCGGAATCCACACCGGCCTGCCCCGAGTCACCCATCTTCTCTCCTCATCTCCAACAGCAGATTGACCGCCTGGGCGAGACGCGACCATTCCGCCTCCGCCGCGTCCAGGCTGGTGCACCCCTTCGGGGTGATCGCGTAGTACTTGCGGGCGGGGCCGGCGGTCGACGGCACCAGCCGGGCGGTGACCAGTTCGTCCTGCTCCAACCTGCGGAGCACGCCGTAGACCGACGGATCGCCGAGCGGTGTGATGCCCGCCTTCCTGAGCAGCTCCAACAACTCCAGCCCGTACACCTCGCGGCGAGAGATCGTCGCCAGGACGGCGACCTCCAGCACGCCCTTGAGCAGTTGACTTGACTTCACCTAATCTTTATAGCGCAGTACCATGCATTGCACAATACTGGTTTCCACCGGCGAGGCGCGGGCGCCGGTCGGGGCGGGAACGGCTCATCTTTGGCAAGCTCGTCAGGATGGAGCTCTCGACCCTGGCGGTTGTCGTCGTCTGCCTCGGCGCCGGTGGCGCGGTCGGTTGGTTCGCCGCCCGGTCGCGCTCGGCCACCGAGATCGCCCGGCTGGACGCCACCCTGCGGGCGACCCGCGAGGGTGAGGGGCGGCTGGAGCAGTCGATGCGGGCGTTGAGTTACGAGGCGACGGCACAGTCGCAGGAGGCGGTCGCCCGGGCGGTGGCCCCGCTGCACGAGACCCTGCGCCGCTACGAGCAGCGGGTGGCCGAGCTGGAGCACGACCGGGTCGACGCGTACGCCGAGCTGCGCGAGCAGGTGCGCTCGATGAGCGCCGTCTCGGGCGAGCTGCGCACCGAGACCAAGCAGCTGGTGGCGGCGTTGCGAGCACCGCAGGTACGCGGCCGGTGGGGCGAGCACCAGCTGCGCCGCATCGTCGAGGCCGCCGGTATGCTGGAGCATTGCGACTTCTCCGAGCAGGTCACCGCCGCCACCGACCACCAGACCGTACGCCCCGACCTGGTGGTCCGCCTGCACGGCGGCCGGACGGTGGTGGTGGACGCCAAGGCGCCCTTCGACGCGTACCTCACCGCCATGGAGGCGCGCGACGAGCGTGGCCGTGACGCCCAGCTCGACGCGCACGCGAAGCACCTGCGGGCGCACGTCGACGCGCTGGCCGCCAAGTCGTACTGGGCCGCGTTCGAGTCCACTCCCGAGTTCGTGGTGCTCTTCGTGCCGGCCGACACGTTCCTCGACGTGGCGCTGCAACGCGACCCCACGCTGCTGGAGCACGCCTTCGCCCGTAACGTGGTGCTCGCCACGCCGGCCACCCTGGTCGCGCTGCTGCGTACGGTGGCCTGGTCCTGGCGGCAGGAACAGCTCGCCCGCAACGCCGTGGCGGTGCACTCGCTGGCCCGAGAACTGTACGGGCGGCTGTCCACCCTCGGTGACCACGTCGGCAAGCTCGGCGCCTCGCTCGGCGGCGCGGTGACCGCGTACAACCGGGCGGTGGGTTCGCTGGAGGCGCGGGTGCTGGTGAGCGCCCGCAAGCTGGCCGAACTGGGCGTGTCGGATCAGGAGCTGACCGTGCCGGGGCAGGTGGAGCTGGCACCACGGCAGCCCCAGGCACCCGAACTGGTGGCCGACGATTCCACAGCGGATGGTCGAAGTCGGTCGAACTAGTCGAGCCCTTACCACCTTCGATGTGACAATACGCGTCTCGCGTATCACGAGATGGTCACAACGTACCCGGCGGTAGTGACATCGATGGTCGACACCACGAAGGATTCGGCTCACGCGTGCCCTGCATCTGAGGGCGCCCTGTTCTCTGGAGGAAAGAGAACGTGAGCAAACCCCGAAACCTGAGCCGGCGCACCTCCGCCGCGCTCTTCGCCTCGGTCATGGCCGCCAGCGCCGTGACCGTGGTGGGCGGCGCCGCCACGGCGAGCGCCGCTCCTGCCGGACCCGACGCCGCGCAGGCCACCCCCGCCGAGGCGTTGGGCCAGCACGACGCCAAGCTGCTCGCCGAGGCGGAGGCGAAGAAGGCCCCCACCGTCACGATGATCGTCGCCACCGAGAAGGGGAAGGCGAAGGACGTCGCCGACGACCTCACGGACCTGGGCGCGGCGGTCACCGAACGCTACGACACCATCGGCTACGTCCTCGCCAAGGTGCCGACCGGCAAGGCGGTCAAGGCCGCCACGCTGCCCGGCGTCGCCGCGATCGACCTGGACGAGAAGATCCAGCTGCCCGACCCGAAGCCGGAGATCGTCCAGGGCGGCAAGAAGGGCGACAAGCAGGGCGGTACGCTCAGCGGCCCCGGCGCCAAGACGCCCGCCGACAACCCGTACATGCCGACGGGCGAGACCGGCGCGGTCAAGTTCGTCAAGCAGAACAAGAAGTGGGACGGGCGCGGCGTCACCATCGGCATCATGGACTCCGGTGTGGACCTGGAGCACCCGGCGCTGCAGAAGACGACCACCGGCGAGCGGAAGATCGTCGACTGGGTCACCGCGACCGACCCGTTCGAGGACGCCACCTGGCGGCCGATGATCAACCAGGTCACCGGGCCGACGTTCACCCTGGCCGGGCGCACCTGGACGGCTCCGGCCGGCAGCTACCGCTTCAACCTGTTCAACGAGTCGGTGACGAACAACAGCGAGCCGGGCGGTGACGTCAACCGCGACGGCGACAACACGGACCAGTTCGGCATCCTCTTCGACCCGGCGACCAACAACATCTGGGTCGACACCGACCAGGACGGCGACTTCACCGACGAGGCCGTCATGCGGCCGTACCGGGAGAAGTTCGATGTCGGCTACTTCGGCGTCGACAACCCGGCGACACCGGTCAAGGAGCGGATGTCGTTCGTCGTCGAGTACCGCAAGAACGTCGACACCACTCCGGTCGGCGGCCCCGGCCTGGTCGACTACGTCAACATCGGCATCATCGAGAGCGCGCACGGCACGCACGTCGCCGGCATCACCGCCGCCAACAGCATGCTGGGCAACAAGTCGTTCAACGGTGCCGCACCCGGCGCCAAGATCGTTTCCTCCCGTGCCTGCTCCTGGGGTGGTGGCTGCACCGCCGCCGCGCTCACCACCGGCATGGCCGATCTGGTGATCAACCGCGGGGTCGACGTCATCAACATGTCGATCGGTGGCCTGCCGGCGCTCAACGACGGCAACAACGCCCGCGCCACCCTCTACAACAACCTGATCACCACGTACGGGGTGCAGATGTTCATCTCGGCCGGCAACTCCGGCCCGGGTGTGAACACCATCGGCGACCCGTCGGCGTCGACCAACGTGGTCAGCGTCGCCGCCAGCGTCAGCAAGGACACCTGGCTGGCCAACTACGGCTCGGTGGTCAAGAAGAAGAACGCCCTGTTCAACTTCTCCTCGCGCGGCCCGCGTGAGGACGGTGGCGCCAAGCCGAACATCGCCGCGCCGGGCTCCGCCATCTCCACCACCCCGGTCTGGCAGCCGGGCAGCCCGGTCGCCGAGGCCGGCTACGCGCTGCCGTCCGGCTACGGCATGTTCAACGGCACGTCGATGGCGTCCCCGCAGGCCGCCGGTGCCGCCGCACTGCTGCTCTCGGCCGCCAAGGCGACCGACAAGGGCGTCACCCCGGCCGCGCTGCGCCGGGCGATCTACACCTCGGCCAAGCCGATCGCCGACACCCCGACGTACGCGCAGGGTTACGGCATGTTCGACGTGCCGGGCGCCTGGAACCTGCTGCGCAGGAGCACGGAGCCCCGCTCCTACACCGCCGACGCCCCGGTCTGCACGGTGCTTGCCGGCCAGCTGGCCACCCCGCACCGCGGTACCGGCGTCTACAACCGCTGCGGCTCCGCCGACGGCGGCCACAAGGTCAACCAGTCGAAGTCGTACCAGGTCACGCTGACCCGGACGAGCGGCACGACCGGCAACATCAAGCACAACGTCGGTCTGCGCGGCAACAACGGCACCTTCTCGGCCCCGAAGAACGTCACGCTGCCGCTGAACAAGGCCGTCACCATCACGATCACCGCCAAGCCCAAGACCGCGGGCGCCCACGGCACGATCGTGACCGTCGACGACCCGACCACCAACACGATCGACTTCGAGTTCTCCGCCGTGGTGGTGGCCTCGAACGACGTCAGCAAGCCCAACTTCGCCTACTCGGCGCAGGGCTCGGTGGAGCGGAACAGCACCAGGTCGTACTTCGTGACGGTGCCGCCGGGTGCCGGTGCGCTGCAGGTGAACCTCTCCGGCATCGCCACCGGGTCGCAGACCCGCTTCATCGCCTTCAACCCGTGGGGCGTACCGGTGGGGAGCACCTCCAGCCTGGCCTGCTTCACCAACTTCGCCAGCACGGTCGTCTGCAACGCGTTCGAGCGTGACTACCAGAACCCGCTGCCGGGTGTCTGGGAGATCGAGGTGGAGTCGCGGCGGACGTCGCCGGCGCTGAGCAACCCGTACCAGATCCAGGCGCGGGTGCAGGGCGTGGCCGTCGAGCCGGCCGTCGTCGAGCTGCCGTCGGTGACCGCCGGCACCCCGACCCCGGTCACCTGGTCGCTGCGGAACACCTTCGGCCCGGTCACGGTGACCGGCCAGGGTGGCCCGCTGTCCAGCACGCACTCGGAGCGGCCGACCATCGTCGAGTTGGCCACCCAGGAGTTCACCGTTGAGGTGCCGGCGGGCGCCACCAGCTTCACCGCCCGCATCGGCAACACGTCGAACGCCGGTGCCGACCTCGACCTGTTCGTCTACCGGGACGGCGCTCTGGTCGCGTACAACGCGGACGGCGACTCGGAGGAGTTCGTGACCCTCACCAACCCGGTGGCGGGCACGTACACCGTCGTGGTGGACGCGTACTCGGTGGACGGCGCCGGTGGCAGCACCGCGTACGACTACCGGGACTCGTACTCGTCCCCGGCGCTCGGCACCCTCGCGGCGTCGAGCGGCACCCTCACCCTGGCACACGGCGCCACCGGCACCCTCTCGGGCACGGTGACCGCCCAGTCCGCCCCGTCCGCGGGCCGGACGCTCTCCGGTGAGCTGGCCGTGGTGACCACCGAGGGCGCGGTCGTCGGCCGCGGCTCGGTCTCCATCGGCGCGGTGAACTGACACACCACCACCCGCACCAACAGGAAGCCCGTCTCCGGATCTCCGGAGACGGGCTTCCGTCTGTCTGTGGTACTTCGGCTTGTTGTCCGTCGTGGTTCGGCCTGTCTGCCCGGGTCAGGAGCGGCGGGCGGACGCCACCTGGAACGGGGTGCCCTGCTGGCAGGTGGTGAGCATGTCCGGTGCGGGTCGGCCGGTCACCGTCACCGAGGCGCCCGCGGTCAGCACGTCACGGGGGCCACCGAGCAGCAGGTAACCGTCGAGCAGCAGGCAGCCCGGCTCGACACCGGACTCGATCCGGCCGGTCAGGGTGAGTTCACTGGTCGCCGTCGGCCGCGGCTCGCCGCTGGGCCGCTTGCCCGGTGGGCTGGCCGGAGCCGTCGGGTCCACCGGGTCGGAGGGTGGGGGCGCGGAGCCGGTCGGGTCCGGCGTCGGCAGCTCGGTCACGGGTGACGCTCCCGTCGGGGTCGGGGGGGCGGGGCCGTCCCCGGCATCCTGGCCGCCGCAGGCGACGAGCGCCGTGCAGACGATCAGCGCGGTGGCGGCGATCCGAAGGGTCCTCATGCCCGGCTCTGACGCAGCGGGCCGGCGAACAGTTCCATCGGGCGGCCCCCGGCCGGTCAGCCCCGGGCCGCCGCGGCGGCCTTCATGTCGCGCTTGAGCTCCTGGGGCAGCGAGAACGTGAGCCGCTCGTTGGCGGTCACCACCTCCTCCACGTCGGTGAAGCCGCGCTCGGCAAGGTGCGCCAGCACCTCCTGGACCAGTTCCTCCGGCACGCTCGCGCCGGAGGTCAGGCCCACCGTCCGCGCGTCGGTCAGCCAGGCGTCGTCGATCTCGTGGGCGAAGTCGACCAGGTGGCCACCGCGGGCACCGGCGTCCAGGGCCACCTCGACCAGGCGTACCGAGTTGGAGGAGTTGCGCGAGCCGACGACGATCACCACGTCGCAATCCGGCGCGATCTCCTTCACCACGTGCTGACGGTTGCTCGTGGCGTAGCAGATGTCGTCGCTGGGCGGCGACTGGAGCATCGGCAGCCGCTTCTTGAGGCGGGCCACGGTCTCCATGGTCTCGTCCACCGAGAGGGTGGTCTGCGACAGCCAGACGACCTTGTTCGGATCCCGCACGGTGATCCGATCGGCATCCTCCGGACCGTCCACCAGCTGGATGTGCTCCGGCGCCTCGCCGGAGGTGCCGATGACCTCCTCGTGGCCCTCGTGGCCGATGAGCAGGATGTCGTAGTCCTCGGCGGCGAACCGCTTCGCCTCGTGGTGCACCTTGGTCACCAGTGGACAGGTCGCGTCGATCGCCCTCAGCGACCGCTCCTTCGCCTGCTCGTAGACCTCGGGCGCTACGCCGTGCGCGGAGAAGATCACCGTGGCGCCCTCGGGCACCTCCTCGTTCTCCTCCACGAAGATCGCACCCTGGGCCTCCAGCGTCCGCACCACGTGCTTGTTGTGCACGATCTGCTTGCGGACGTAGATCGGGGCGCCGTAGAGCTTGAGCGCCTCCTCGACGGTCTGCACCGCCCGGTCGACGCCCGCGCAGTAACCACGCGGCCGGGCCAGGAGCACGCGCTTGCCGGTCCGGGAAGTCGCCTCAGCCTCAGTCACCCCCCCATCGTACGTCCCGCTCCCGCCGACACCCCCACCCGCGCCCCACCGACAACCCCGTTGATCATGAACTTAGCGGGTGTCATGGAGATCGAAAACCCGGCTGACTTCATGATCGTCGAGGTTGGGTGGGTGGGGTGGTGAGGGGAGGGCCGTAGGGTGGGCGGGGTGGACAAGAGCAGCTCGGAGGAGCCGTGGCCGGTACGGGTGGTCAGCCAGAAGATCGGCGCCTGGGTCGCGCGGCTGGGGTGGGTCTGGGTCGACGGGCAGGTGGCGCAGATCAGCCGACGCCCCGGCGCCAGCACCGTCTTCCTGACCCTGCGTGACCCGTCGGCCGACCTGAGCCTCACCGTCACCACCAACCGGGACGTCCTCGACACTGGCGCACCCGAACTGCGCGAGGGCGCCCGCGTCGTTCTGCACGCCAAGCCGGAGTTCTACGCCGCCCGGGGCACGCTCAGCCTGCGCGCGGACGAGATCCGCCAGGTCGGCCTCGGTGAACTGCTGGCCAGGCTGGAGAAGCTCAAGAAGCTGCTCGCCGCCGAAGGGCTGTTCGACCGGGCCCGCAAGCGCCGCCCGCCGTTCCTGCCGCAGCGGATCGGGCTGATCACCGGCCGGGCCAGCGCCGCCGAGCGGGACGTGCTGACCAACGCCCGTCGACGCTGGCCGGCGGTGGAGTTCCGGACGGTGAACGTGGCCGTCCAGGGCCCGAGCGCTGTGCCGCAGATCGTGGACGCGCTCAAGGTGCTCGACGCCGATCCGAGCATCGACGTGATCATCCTGGCTCGGGGCGGGGGCGGCATCGAGGACCTGCTCCCCTTCTCCGACGAGGCACTGTGTCGGGCCGTCTTCGCCTGCCGTACGCCGGTGGTCAGCGCGATCGGCCACGAGACGGACGCGCCGCTGGTCGACTACGTGGCCGACGTCCGCGCGTCGACACCCACCGACGCGGCCAAGCGGGTGGTGCCCGACCTGGCCGAGGAGGTACGCCTGATCAAGCAGGGCCGGCACCGCCTGCACCGGGCGGTGCACAACCTGGTCGAGCGCGAGTCGCACCGCATCGACGCGCTGCGGTCGCGCCCCGTGCTGGCCCGGCCACAGGTGATGGTGGAACAGCGGGCCGCCGACCTGGCCGCCCTGCGCCAACGCGCCGGCCGCTGCCTGGACCACCGCCTCGCCGCCGCCGACGACGACCTGCGGCACACCCTGGCCCGGCTGCGCGCGCTCTCGCCGGCAGCCACCCTCGACCGCGGGTACGCCATCGTGCAGCGCGCCGACGGTCACGTCGTACGCGCGGCCACCGACGTCGCCCCCGGCGACCCCCTGCGGGTACGCCTCGCCAACGGCGAACTCGCCACCACCGTCACCCCCTAACCCCCCTGACCTCACCCCACCCCGTCCCACCACCTCGCCGCGTCGATCTTGCACTTTCCGTCGCGACAAATGCCCCTGAAGTGCACATCTAACCGACCAGAAGTGCAAGATCGCGGGGACGGGTGGCGGGCGGAGGGAAGACAGCGTGGGAGGCGGGGTGGGGAGAGGAGGGGTAGGGGCTGGTTGTGCTGAGATGGGTGCGATGACTGACGAGAAGACGAGCGGGTCGGACGAGCGACTCAGCTACGAACAGGCCCGCGCCGAACTCGCTTCGGTCGTGGAGCGGCTGGAAGCCGGCGGCACGTCGCTGGAGGAGTCGCTGGCGCTCTGGGAGCGCGGGGAGGCGCTGGCGGTGATCTGCCAACGCTGGCTTGACGGTGCCCGCGCCCGCATCGACGCCGCCCGGCAGGACCCAGCCGGCTGAGCACGGTCAGGACCCGGCGGGTGTAAAGGCGCTGCCCGGGCCGGAGACGCAGCCGTGGGGCGAGCGCATAGCGATCGTCCGCGCCCCAGACAGCGACCGCGCGCCGACCGCCGACCGCCGACCGCCGACCGCCGACCGCCGACCGCCGACCGAGGCTAACCCGTACCGTCACGCACCGTGACTTCCTGCCCGGCATTCCCTACCCCCTTCCATCCTTTGCTCTGCTTCAATAGACGCAACGGTTACCGACAGTGCCTGTCGATCTTCAGGCGACGACGGAAGGCCGCCGCGTCGCCGCAGCTCACAAGCTGTTGCGTGGGTTGAAGCAGAGCAAAGGATGCGCAGGGGAGGGGTTGACGGAGGCTACTGGCGCTACGGAACGCGCTCGTCGCTGTCCGTATCCATGGTCTCCCCAGCGTCGATCAACGCGATGTGAAAGGGCCCGCCGCGTGGTGCGGCGGGCCCGGCGGAGCGTGCTCAGTCGAAAAGGTTGTACAGCTCCGGCGGCGCCTCGACGACCTGGTCGGCCGGCGGCTTCTGCGCCTCGGTCGCGTTGCCGTAGTCGGCGTACGTCACCCTGATCTCCTGCCCGGCGGCCTGGCCGGTGTCGGGCAGCTGGATGACCAGCTCGGTGAGTCGCCCCTCGGCGTCGGTCGTCGCGGTGAACGGCACGGAGTTCGCCTGCGCGCCGAGCGCGGTGATCAGCGTCGGGTCGAGCGAACCGGCGTCGGCGGCCTTCGACAGGTCGATGGTGCCGGCGTACGTGCCGTCGCCGGTACGGCGTACCTCGGTGATGGCCTGGGTCAGCGCCTCGCTGCCGGCGGGGTCGACCCGATCGAAGTCGAAGCCGAGGTTGCGGTCACCCTGGATCCGGTTCTGGTCGAGGTGTTGGTACTTGCCGAGGTTGAGCCGGTCCAGCCCGGGGACGCTGGTCGCCGCTCGCCCCTTGAGATCCACCTTCACCCAGCTGTCCGGCCGGGCGTGGATCAGGTCGAGACTGATCGCCAGGTCATCGGTCGGCTCGCCGATGCGTACCCGCATCTCGGCGCTCTGGCTCGGCTGGTGCACCTGCCCCTCGGCCGTGGAGCCGGCACCGGACATGCTGAACCGGAAGTTGCCGTTACTGATCTCGCGGGTCGAGTCCAGCAACGCCTGCTTGGCGTCGGTGTCGGCCTCCGGCGCGGCACCCGAGGCGGTGGCGGACGGTGTGGCGGTCGACCCGGCGTCGCCGGCCGTGGTGCAGGCGGCGACTCCGGGCGTGAGCAGGGCGACGGCCACGAGGCCGGCGCTCAATCGTCGAACGGTCATCGGTGTCTCCCAGCAGGGTCACCCGACGCATCTCGCGCCGGAGGCTCCCCTCTCCTGTTCCCCACCATCCGCCCGCGCAATCACGCGAGCCGGTCGGCACCAGCGGGGGCGGGCCCGAGCCCACCCCCGCAGCACTGCCGATCCGACCTACTTGAACATCTCGTAGGTCTGCTCGCTCGCCTCGATGACCTGATCCGCCGGCGGCTTCTGCACCCCGGTCGCGGCACCGTAGTCGGCATAGGTGATCTTGATCTCCTGCGCCTCGGCCTCGCCCGCCGCCGGGATGGACATGACCAGCTCGGTCAGCCGGCCCTCGGCGTCCAGCTTCGCCGTGAAGGGGATCGCCTTGGCCTGGTCACCCAACTCCTTGAGCAGGTCCTCGTCGGCGGCGACCGAGTCCTTCACCGCGGAGAGGTCGAAGGTGCCGCTGTAGGCGCCCTCGCCGGTCTGCTGTACCTCGGCAAGACCCTCGAACATCTCCGAGGCTGCGGCCGGGTCGCTGCCCTCCTTGAACACGTCCAGGTTCTTTGCCTCCTTGGCCTTGGTGGCGTCGAGGTGCTGGTACTTGTCCTTGAACGCCTCCATGCCGGGGATGCCGGCGAACAGGTCACCCAGGTCGACCTTCACCCAGGTGTCGGGCTGGATCTGAATGAGGTCGAAGTCCATGGTGAAGTCTTCGCCGCCCACCGTCATGGTCATCTGGGCGCTGTTGCTGGGCTTGTGGAACGTGCCCTTGCCGCTCATCGAGTCGGCGGTGATCGTGAAGGTGAAGTTGCCCTCGGCCAACCCCTTGGTGGAGGCGACCAGCGCCGCCTTCGGGTCGGCCGGGATGCCCGACTCGGCCGAGGGGGCAGTCGCGGAAGGCGAGTCGCCGCCGGAGTTGCAGGCGGTGACGCCGGGAACGAGCAGCGTGGCGGCGATGACGCCCACGCTCCACCGTCGAATGTTCACAGATCGTCTCTCTTCACACAGGCAGGCCCGCCGGCCGGGGGCCGGTCGGGCATTGAACCTGCGGAGCGTAGCGGAACCGACCGACATCATGGGGTCACCTACGGCCCGCCTCCCGGGCCCCACCGAACCGAGCCGAGCCGAGACGAGACCCGGGAGGCAGGCCCTAGTCCACGGCGGCGGCGAGCGCCCGCAGTTCGTTGTCCCGGGCGTCGCCCACCACGATCACCGTACGCTCGGGTTGGAGGAGCACCAGTGCCTGCTCGTTGCCGCGGGCGGTGTACCGCTGCCAGGTGCCGGAGCCGAGATCGGTCTGCCCCTGCGGCCGCCCCTCGTCGGTCAACTCGGCCGGCAGCAGCCGCTCGGCCGGCACGTTGCTCTGCACCAGTTGCAGGCCGCGACCCTCCGGTGTGACGTAGCCCACGCGCAGGATCGCGCCATCCTCGGCGGTGCGGTAGGTCGCGCGTACGGCTCGCCACCCGTCGCCCAGCCCGGTCGGCTCGCTCACCGGGAACGCGCCGGCCGATCTCGCCTGGTCGAAGACGGGCGCTGGGTCGACCGTGTTCGGCTCGTCCCCGCCCAGGAACCCCCGGTAGAAGGCGAGCAGCAGGGCGATCGGGATCAGCAGCACCAGCAGCGAGATCGCCATGTCCCTCGGCGACCGCTCCGACTTCCCAGCGTTGGGCGCGGCCGGCCGCTCGCCCGGCGAGGGCTGGTCGGCGGGCTGGTCGGCGGGTACGCGGTCGGCAGGCTGTGCGGGTTCCACCCGGCCATTCTCGCAGCCGCCCGACCGGCGGTATCCGGCCCATCACCGCCCCGCACCGGCCGGGCGTCCGCCATCGTGTGAGGATCAGGAACCAAAGCCGGCAGCGCCGGCCCGCCCCGCACCGCCGCGAGGAGGAGCCGCTTCATGACGACCACCAGGACGCGAACCCCACAGAATCTCGACCGTAACCTCGCCCTCGACCTGGTCAGGGTCACCGAGGCGGCCGCGATGGCCGCCGGCCGGTGGGTCGGCCGGGGCGACAAGGAGGGCGGCGACGGTGCCGCCGTCGACGCCATGCGCAAGCTGATCAACTCGATCCCGATGAAGGGTGTCGTGGTGATCGGCGAGGGCGAGAAGGACAACGCTCCGATGCTCTTCAACGGTGAAGAGGTCGGTGACGGCAGCGGTCCGGAGGTGGATGTCGCGGTCGACCCGATCGACGGCACCACGCTGATGAGCAAGGGCATGCCCAACGCCCTCGCGGTGCTGGCGGTGGCCGAACGGGGGGCGATGTTCGACCCGAGCGCCGTGTTCTACATGGAGAAGCTGGCCGTCGGCCCCGCCTACGCGGACGTGGTGGACATCAACGCCGGTGTCGGCGAGAACCTGCGCCGGATCGCCCGGGCCAAGGGCTCCAGCGTCTCCGAGGTGACGGTCTGCGTACTCGATCGTTCCCGGCACGACGACCTGGTCAACCAGATCCGTCGGGCCGGAGCCGGCATCCGGTTCATCTCCGACGGCGACATCGCCGGTGCCATCGCCGCGGCACGTGGCGAGTCCGACGTCGACGTGCTGATGGGCATCGGCGGTACCCCGGAGGGGATCACCGCCGCCTGCGCCCTCAAGTGCATGGGCGGGACAATGCAGGCCAAGCTCTGGCCGCGCGACGAGGCCGAGCGGGAGAAGGCGATCGCGGCCGGGCACGACCTGGACCGGGTGCTCACCACCGACGACCTGGTCACCGGAGACAACTGCTTCTTCGTGGCCACCGGCGTCACCTCTGGTGACCTGCTGCGCGGCGTACGGTACCGGGCCGGCGGCGCGTACACCCAGTCGATCGTGATGCGCTCGAAGAGCGGCACCATCCGGGTGATCGACTCGTACCACCGGTTGGAGAAGCTGGCGCTCTACTCGGCGGTGGACTTCGACGGCCGTCCCCTGGACGAACAGGTGTGAGCGAGTCCCTCAGCGCCCTCGGCGAGCGGGGCAGGGCGACGGCGTGAGGACCGCGACGGCGACCCGGCCGACGGTGTCGGCGGGTCGCCGGGCCGGCGCGATAGGGCTGGCGACCGTCGCCGGCGTCGCCGTGGCCATCCAGTCCCGGATCAACGGCGAGATGGGCGTACGCCTCGGCGACGGCATCGCCGCCGCGGCCGTCTCCTTCGGGTCGGGCCTGCTGCTGTTGCTGGTGCTGGTCCCCGCCACCGGCACCGGGCGGCGGGGCCTGGCCACACTGCGCGACGCTCTCACCCGGGGGACACTGCGGCCCTGGCAGTGCCTCGGCGGCGGCTGCGGCGCGTTTCTCGTGTTCACCCAGGGCACCACCGTCGGCACGCTGGGGGTGGCGGTGTTCACCGTGGCGGTCGTGGCCGGCCAGTCCGCCAGCAGCCTGGCCGTCGACCGGGCGGGCGTCGGCCCGAGCGGGCGGCAGC
The DNA here is from genome assembly GCF_029626175.1 of Micromonospora sp. WMMD1082. Classification (NCBI taxonomy): domain Bacteria; kingdom Bacillati; phylum Actinomycetota; class Actinomycetes; order Micromonosporales; family Micromonosporaceae; genus Micromonospora; species Micromonospora sp. WMMD1082. The sequence goes on from NZ_JARUBM010000002.1 coordinate 1,129,072, forward strand.
CGGTGACCGCCGCCCGGCTGGCCGGGGCGGTGCTGACCGTGGCGGCGGTGCTGCTGGCCGTCGGCGACCGGTTCGGTCAGCCGGCGGCGCTCGGGCTGGCCGTGCTGCCGCTGCTGGCGGGCATCGGGGTGGCCTGGCAGCAGGCGGTGAACGGGTGGGTCCGGGTGGTCACGGGCAGCACGCTCACCGCCACGCTGGTCAACTTCGCCGTCGGTACGACGGTCCTGCTGGCCGCGTTCGCCGTCAGCCTCGCGCTGCGGGGTCTGCCACCCGGCGGCCTGCCCACCGAACCCTGGCTCTACCTGGGTGGACCGATCGGCATCACGTTCATCGCGGTGGCCGCGGCGGTGGTCCGCCTCACCGGTGTGCTGCTGCTCGGCCTGGCCACCGTTGCCGGTCAGGTCACCGGGGCGGTGCTGCTGGACGTGTTGCTGCCGTCGACCACCTCGCACCCCGGCGCGACCACGGTGCTCGGCGCCGTCCTCACCCTCGTCGCCGTGGCGGTCGCCGCGCTCGGTGGACGGTTCAGGGCATGGTCATCGGGGACTCGGAGCGGTACGGCCCGTCGAGGTCGGACCGGCGGCGGCGGAAGATGATCGCGGCCACGATACCGCCGAGCAACCCGAACAGGTGGCCCTGCCAGGAGATCCGTTCGTCGGTGGGCAGGACGCCCACCAGCTGACCGCCGTAGAGCAGGCCGACCAGCAGGAAGACGGCGAAGTTCCACCAGCTCCGCTCGAAGATGCCCCGGGTGAGCAGGATGCCGAGGTAGCCGAAGATCACCCCGCTCGCGCCGACCACGATCGTGTTCGGCGAGCCGGTGAACCACACGCCCAGCCCGCTGACCAGGACGATGACCAGGGTGGACCAGAGAAAGCGCCGGGCGCCCGCGGCCAGCACGAAGGTGCCGAGCAGGATCAACGGGATGCTGTTGCTGTAGAGGTGGTCGAAGCCGTGGTGCAGGAACGGCGAGAAGAAGACGCCGTCCAGCCCGTCGATGCGTTGCGGGATGATCCCGGCGGCGGCGTCGAAGCCGGCACCCAGCCAGACGTCGAGGCCCTCGATCAGGAAGAGGATCGGCACCACCGCGCACATGGCGACGAAGGCCCGGCCGATCGACGCGTAGAAGGCCATGGTGCCGAACCGGTGGGGGTCGCCACTTCCGGGGAGCAGGGTCACCTGTCAACAGCTATCAGCAAACGCCGGTGGCCGCCACTCTTCGCCGGCCACAACCTGGCCGGTGTCGGTACGCGGCCACCCGCGCACCGGCACCGGCCGGGTCAAGCTCTTAGTAGAAGCCCCTGTCCTGGGAGTGCGTCCAGGCGCCGCAGGGCGTGCTGTACCGGCCCTTGATGTAGCCGAGCCCCCACTTGATCTGGGTGACCGGGTTGGTCTCCCAGTCGTCGGCGACCGTGGCCATCTTGTTACCGGGATACGCCTGCGGGATGCCGTACGCCCCGGACGACCGGTTGCGGGCCTTGTGGTTCCAGCCGCTCTCCTTGTTCCACAGCCTGTCGAGGCAGGGGAACTGGTCGATGTCGAAGCCCGCGTCGATCATGAGCGCGCAGCCGACCTTCCGGTTACCGCTGTACTCCTCGCAGGATTCCGGGATCGGGCCGTCGTACGGCTTCGCCGCCCTGGCTGCCGCCTCCTTGGCCGCCTTCTCCTCCGCGGCCTTCTTGCGCGCGGCCTCCTCGGCCTTGCGGGCCTTGTCGGCGGCGACCCGCGCGCGCTTCCTGACCTCGGTGGCCTGCTGCCGGGCGGCCCGGACCTGGCGGGAGACGGCCTGCTCCTGCCGGTAGTCGACGTCGATCTCGCTGACACTGCCGGCCACCTGCGCACCGGGGCCGGAGCGCTGGGACTGGCGGTCCTCGCTCAGGTAGAAGCCACCGGCCACGCCCACCGAGAGCAGCGCGACAGCTGCGGTCCGGGCGGCGAACCGGCTCCACGGCCGACTCACGAAGTGATCCCTTCGTCGGGGTCAGGGACGCGGCAGGGCCGCGACCCGCACGGGTCGAAGCGAGCCGCGGGCGCCCCGGCCACCAACGATGTGCCCGGTGCGTGGGCGCCCGTGGGACACCATTGCGCACAGTGAGGCTGATGGGAAACCATGGACCTCGATTGTGACGTGGGTCACGGGAAAAATCAGCCCAACACGCCCTAAGAAGGCCGTCAGGTCGGGATGTCCTCCAGTAGGTCGGTCACCATGGCGGCAATCGGCGAGCGCTCCGAGCGGCTGAGCGTGACGTGCGCGAAGAGCTGGTGACCCTTCAGCGCCTCGATCACCGCGGTGACCCCGTCGTGCCGCCCCACCCGCAGATTGTCCCGCTGGGCGACGTCATGGGTCAGCACCACGCGGGAGCCCTGGCCGATGCGGGAGAGCACGGTCAGCAGGACGCCGCGCTCGAGCGACTGCGCCTCGTCGACGATGACGAAGGCGTCGTGCAGGCTGCGCCCCCGGATGTGGGTCAACGGCAGCACCTCGAGCAGACCACGCGAGGTGACCTCCTCCAGCACGTTCTCGTGGATTACGGCACCGAGCGTGTCGAAGACCGCCTGCGCCCAGGGCGACATCTTCTCCGACTCCGAGCCGGGCAGGTAGCCCAGTTCCTGGCCGCCGACGGCGTACAGCGGGCGGAAGACGATCACCTTCTTGTGCCGGCGACGTTCCATCACCGCCTCCAGCCCCGCGCAGAGCGCCAGGGCGGACTTGCCGGTGCCGGCCCGGCCGCCGAGCGAGACGATGCCGATCGACTCGTCGAGCAGCAGATCGAGGGCGACCCGCTGCTCGGCGGAGCGACCGTGCACGCCGAACGCCTCCCGGTCGCCGCGGACCAGCCGGACGGTCTTGTCCGGCAGCACCCGGCCGAGCGCCGAGCCCCGGGACGAGTGCAGCACCAGACCGGTGTGGCAGGGCAGACCCGCCGCCGCGTCCGCGTCGATGGTCTCCCCGGCGTAGAGCCGGGCGATGTCGTCCTCGGCCAGCTCCAGCTCGGCCATCCCGGTCCAGGTCGGGTCGCTCGCCTGGCCGTGCCGGTACTCGTCGGCGCGCAGGCCGACCGAGGCGGCCTTGACCCGCAGCGGCATGTCCTTGCTGACCAGCGTCACCTCCCGCCCCTCCGCGGCGAGGTTCAGCGCCACGGAGAGGATCCGCGCGTCGTTGGACTCGTTGCGGAACCCCGGCGGCAGCACGCCGTCGTCGGTGTGGTTCAACTCCACGCGCAGCGTGCCACCGGCGTCGTTGGCCGGTACCGGCCGGTCCAGCCGGCCGTGGCGCACCCGCAACTCGTCCAGCATGCGCAGCGACTGCCGGGCGAACCAGCCCAGCTCCGGGTGATGCCGCTTGCCCTCCAGCTCGGAGATGACCACCAGGGGGAGCACCACCTCGTGCTCGGCGAAACGGTGGAACGCCGCCGGGTCACTGAGCAGGACGGAGGTGTCCAGGACGAAGGATTGGCCCGCTGGTCGGGGCTCCCTGGGGTCGGCCGGCCCGGCGGCCGCGGTACGGCGGCTCCGGGTGCTGCGGCGGGTCGTGGCAGTCGCGGCCGGGCCCTGGTCGGCACCGGCGGTCGTACGGCGAGTCGTCACAGGCCTGCTCCGGCGGATGGGCACCCGGCCACCCGCGGTCCGCCTCCTCCGGGTGCCCGGCTGACACGGGGTCGGATGCGGGCCCCGTGTGCGAGGTCGCAGGCCGGGCGGGCCGGCTGGCTCGGGACAACCCCGTGCCATGGCCTAGACGCTAGCTCCCCACAACCGGTCCCGGCTAGAGCCTGGCTCGTGGATCTCGTCGAGCGCCGAGACGAGGCCCGGGCGGCGAATCGGCACGGCGGCGTGAACCGGCCGGGATGCATGCCCCCTGCGCGCATCCCGGCCGGTGGGACCACCGCCACCGGTCTGACGTGGCCCCGACGGCGCCGCCCCGAAGGGCGTACGCGCCGCGCCTGTGGACGGGCCGGAGCCCGTCGACCGGTTCAGCCGGTCCGTCGGACGAGGGTGCCGGTCGGGTGCCGCCCGGTGACCGAGGCGGCCGGCTCCGCGAAGGACGATCCGGTGTACGTGGTGCCCGGGCGGACCACCGTGGCGGCGACCCGGGCGGGGGGCGACGAGGGTGCCGCCACGGCGAGGGCGGAGGCGATGGCGGCCTGGGCGTCGCGGCGGCGCCGGTTCCACGCGCCACGGTCGCCGTCGAAGTAGCCCTGCCGGTAGCCGAAGCGGTAGCCGATCCGGTAGCTGAGTTGCCCGTGCAGCCGCCCCGCGGCGTAGCACGTCGCGGCGAGCACCAGGACGAGGAAGATCGCGAGGAACGGGCTCATCCGGCGGCTCCGGTCCCTCGCGCGCCCGTCATCGTTCCTCCGGTTCGACGATGGTGGGGTCGGCGACCAGGAGCCGGTCCAGGTCGTCGGTGCTGATCTCCTCCACCAGCTCGACGCTGATCCGGCAGCCGTCCATGACCACCTCGGCCACCGACGACCGGCGGATCTCACCGCCGGCGTCGTAGACCCGGACGCTCAGTTCCGGGCAGCCGAGGTGGGTTCGCCAGGCGTTCCACTCGGCCCGGTCGCCGACGCTCAGCGACAGGTAACGGCAGCCGTGGGCAAGGTAGAGGCGCCACGGCGCGCTCAGTCCGGCGGCGACCCCCTCGGCAACCAGGCTGAAGGCCTGGGCACGGGTTGCGAGTTCGGTCACCACACCCCCCTCACACCGGGCGCGTGACGCAGGTGAGCACTAATCGTCTCAGGCACGTGACACACCGTAGGTTGTCCCATGAACGTGACAGTATCAGCTTTTCGTTCGTTTGCCTCCGCACCTACGTACATCTATCCTGCCCAGGTGACACCCCTCAGGAAGAGTGCCGGACCCCCTTCCGGCCGGAACGCAACGACGTCACGCAAGCGTGACAGACGCGTGGCACGGGCCGCCACCCAGGCTCAACGGTCGTACGGTCACGAGGTGACCGAGACGGCCAACGCGCGGAAGATCGCCTTCGCCACCTTCGTCCGGCGCGCCCTCGACGAGGCCCGCGCGACCCGGGCATGGAGCGGCACCGAGGTCTCCCGACGCACCGGCGTCTCGCGACAGACCATCAACCGTTGGGTACGCGGCGACTGGGCCAGCGACCCGGAGGCCGAGCGGGTGGTGGCCTTCTGCGAGGGCCTCGGGCTCGACCCGGGCCACGCCTTCGCGGCCCTGGGCTGGGACCGGACGGCCTCCCGCCGCACCCCGCCGTCCCCGCCCCCGATGGACCCCGATGTCGAGGCGCTGCTGCGCCGGCTGGTCGACCCCGACGTCTCGGACGCGGAGAAGTTCCACATCCGGGAAACCATCCGTTACCTCGCATACCGCCCGACGCTGCCGCTCGCTGTCCGAAAACGAGGAGACGCCGCCAGCTAGTTCCTCAGATGGCGAAAGAACGACAGGTCAGCCTCATTCGTTTCGCTACGGGGCAGGAACGGGCGCGCTAGCGTCCGTATTCGTACTGCTTGGGCTCGTCGTCGGCGGGGGGACGGGACAAGGCCGAACCAAGCCCTGCGGGACAGAAGGGGGTCTCCCCATGACCCTGAAATGGTTGGCGGTCGTGGTCGCCACGGTCTCGGTGACGCTCTGCGTCACCGGCAACGCGGTGACCCTGACCCTGAACGGCGGGCAGCTTCCCCTGCTCGTCAACCTCTTCGCGCTCACCACCGCGAGCACCGCGATCGTCCTGGCCGTCATCGCCGAGCTGCACGACCGGCTCAACGACCGACTCACCGCGCTCACCGAGTTCCTGGTGGAGCGGCTGCGGGAGATCGAGACGCACACCGGCGACCGGAACTCCGGCTTCGTGGAGGGCTACCTGCTCAGCCACGGTCAGGAGGCGGCCGTGGTGCCCTTCGGACGCCGGGGACGTGGAGCCGCCGAACGCTGATCACGCCTGCCACCCGCGCCGGATTCACGCCGGGAATGACCGGTCGAACCCGGGGTACGCTGTCGCGCGTGCCGCCGTTGAATCTGGGCAACCAGCAGCCGAAGACCCCGCTGAACGCCGACCAGGCCTGGCGGGCTACCGCCGACCGGGCGGCCGAGACCGTCCTCTTCTTCGACTTCGACGGCACACTCGCGCCGGTCGCCGACGATCCGACGCAGGTGCAACCCGCGCCGAAGGTACTGGCCGCGATCGAGGCGCTCGCCCCGGTGGTGCGGCGCGTCGCGATCGTCTCGGCCCGACCGGTGGAGTTCCTCCGGGAGCACTTCGGTGGGCTCACCGGCGTCGACCTGTACGGGCTCTACGGCCTGGAGCACAGCCACTCCGGCGGGGACACGGTCACCGAGCCGGCCGCCCTGCCGTGGGTGCCGACGATGGCCGAACTCGCCGACCTGGCCCGCGCCGAACTGCCGCCGGGCACCCTCGTCGAGTACAAGCGACTCTCCGTGGCCCTGCACTGGCGTACCAGCCCGCAGCTCGCCGCCACCGTCGAGCGGTGGGGGCACGACCAGGCCGAGCGCCTCGGCCTGCGGGTGCAGGTCGGGCGGATGGTGCTGGAGATCAAACCACCGGTCGACCGGGACAAGGGCATGGTGATCGACGAGCTGGTGCAGGGAGTGCGCGGCGCGTGGTACTTCGGTGACGACGTCTCCGACATCAAGGCCTTCGCCGCGCTACGGGCCCGCGCCGCCGCAGACCCCGACTTCCTGGGCGTCTGCGTCGCCGTCGCCAACCCGGAGACCGGTGACGAGGTCGCCGAGGCCGCCGACCTCACCATCGACTCCCCGGCCGCGCTGGGCGACTTCCTCACCGAGGCCACGCACCGCCTCGCCTGAGCCAGCGCCGCGCGCGGGTGCCGGGGTCAGACCCCGTAACGGCGCTGGCGGGTGGCGTACGAGCGCAGAGCGCGGAGAAAGTCGACGCGACGGAAATCGGGCCAGTTCAGCTCGCAGAAGTAGAACTCCGAGTGCGCCGACTGCCAGAGCATGAAGCCGGAGAGGCGCTGCTCCCCGCTGGTCCGGATGATCAGATCAGGATCCGGCAGCCCGCGGGTGTAGAGGTGCTCGGAGATGTCGTCGACGTCCAGGGAGCCGGCCAGCTCCTCCAACGTGCCGCCGCTCGCCGCCTTCTCCAGCAGCAGCGACCGCACCGCGTCGGCGATCTCCCGTCGACCGCCGTACCCGACCGCGATGTTGACCTGAGCGCCGCCGGTGCGCTCCCGGGTCCGCTCCTCGGCTGCCTTGAGCGCGCTCGCGTGCGGCGCCGGCAGCACGTCGAGCGCGCCCACCATCCGCAGCCGCCAGGGGTTGCCCTCCTCCGCCAGCTCGGTGCTCAGATCCTCGATGATCTGGAGCAGCGGATCGAGCTCCGCCGCCGGGCGCGAGAGATTGTCGGTGGAGAGCAGCCAGAGCGTCACGTGCCCCACACCGGCGGCGTCACACCAGCGCAGCAGTTCCTTGATCCGCTCGGCGCCCATCCGGTGCCCGTCGTTCGGATCGACGAAGCCCATCTCCCGGGCCCATCTGCGGTTGCCGTCGCACATCACTCCCACGTGGCGGGGCACCGGACGGCCCGCGAGCTTGGCCGTCAGCCGCCGCTCGTAGACGGAGTAGAGAAGTTTCCGCAGAGTCATCACCTTGCAGGGTAGCGAGCCGCCGGACGGATCAGTGTGCCGGTGGCCGATGCCGCGCCGACCGCCGAGTCTCCTCAGGCGGCGGTGGGGTTGGCTCGGGCGGCGCGACGGACACCATAGACGGCGAGGGCGCCGGCCGCGACCAGCGGCGCGCCGTCGCGTACCAGGCCGTCGACGCCGAGCAGCCACCAGCACAGCGGGAGGTCGACGGCGAGCACGGCGACGGTGACCACGATGAGCAGCGTGCCGGCCCAGCGCCGGCCACGCATCAGGAACGCCGTGCAGAACAGCACCAGGTAGCTGGTCGCGATGCCGGCGCCCAGCCAGAGCAGCACCGCGGGCACGGCGATCAGTCGCCCGTCCAGGATCGCGGCGGTGGCGACCAGAGCCGGCACCAGCATCAGCGGGCTGTACGTGAACGCCGCGACCCGACTGGTCAGCAGCCACGCGTTCGCCTCCGGCCGGCGCGGTGGCGTCTCCCGCCAGGAGATGCCGGAGCGGTCGAGGACCAGCCGGGGCCGGTGCCGCACCAGATGCCCGGCGAGCGCCGACGACCGGTACAGCAACCAGACCACGGCCGTGCAGAGCGCGGTGAGCAGGGCGAAGCCGAGCAGTCCGGGCAGCGGCGGCACGCCGTGCCGGGGCACGACCAGCCGGCCGACCGCGAAGACCGTGGTGACGGCGAGGATCAGGCCGAGCGGGCGGGCCACCGTCCGACCGCGACGCACATGCCCGATGAGCAGCAGGAAGCCGAACGAGCGCAGCATCGCCCAGCCGGTCCGCACGGCGAGCCCGAAACCCTGCTCCGGCGCGTACCACCAGTTGAGCACCTCGACCACGACGGTCGCCGCGGCGGTCACCGCCAGCAGCGTGGTCAGCACCCGGACGGCGGACGGCCGCCGGACCTCGGTCGCGGCGGCCGTCCTCATGGCATCAGATGATGCCCGGATCCGCTGTCGATCACACCCCCCGCTGCGGTTGCGCCGCGTCGAGCCGGGCCCGCAGGGCGTCCAACTCGGCCCAGAGGACGCCGGGCAGCTTGTCGCCGAACTTCTCGAACCACTCGGTGATCAGCGGCAGCTCGTCCCGCCACTCGTCCGGGTCGACCTTCAGCGCGATGCGGACGTCCTCCGGCGTCATGTCCAGTCCCTCGACGTCCAGCGAGTCCAGGGCCGGAACCATGCCGATCGGCGTCTCGACGGCCTCCGCCCGACCCTCGATCCGCTCGACGATCCACTTGAGCACCCGCGAGTTCTCGCCGAAGCCCGGCCAGAGGAACCCGCCCTCCGGATCCTTGCGGAACCAGTTGACGTAGTAGACCTTGGGCAGCTTCGACTCGTCGCCGTCGGCGCCCTTGCCCATCTCGATCCAGTGCCGGAAGTAGTCGCCACCGTGGTAGCCGATGAACGGCAGCATCGCCATCGGATCCCGGCGCACCACGCCGACCGCACCCGAGGCGGCGGCGGTGGTCTCCGAGGAGAGCGTGGCGCCCAGGTAGACGCCGTGCACCCAGTCCCGGGCCTCGGTCACCAGCGGGATGGTGTCCCGGCGCCGGCCACCGAACAGGATGGCGTCGATCGGCACCCCGTTCGGGTCGTAGTAGTCCTCGGCGAGGATCGGGCACTGGGTGATCGGGGTGCAGAACCGGCTGTTCGCGTGCGAGGAGAGGCTGTCGCTCTCCGGCGTCCAGTCGTTGCCCTTCCAGTCGATCAGGTGTGCCGGCGGCTCACCCATGCCCTCCCACCAGATGTCACCGTCGTCGGTGAGGGCGACGTTGGTGAAGATGGAGTTTCCCCGCTCCAGCGTCCGCATGGCGTTGGCGTTGGTCTTCCAGTCCGTGCCGGGCGCGACGCCGAAGAGGCCGTACTCCGGGTTGACCGCGTAGAGACGACCGTCCGGGCCGAACCGCATCCAGGCGATGTCGTCGCCGATCGTCTCGACCTTCCAGCCCGGGATGGTCGGCTCCAGCATGGCCAGGTTGGTCTTGCCGCAGGCCGACGGGAAGGCGCCGGCGATGTGGTAGACCCGCCCCTCCGGAGAGGTGATCTTCAGGATCAGCATGTGCTCGGCGAGCCAGCCCTCGTCGCGCCCCATCACGCTGGCGATCCGCAGCGAGTAGCACTTCTTGCCGAGCAGCGAGTTGCCGCCGTAACCGGAGCCGTACGACCAGATCTCCCGGGTCTCGGGGAAGTGCGAGATGTACTTGGTGTCGTTGCACGGCCAGGCCACGTCCTGCTGGCCCGGGGCCAACGGCGCGCCGATCGAGTGCAGCGCGTGCACGAAGTCCGCGTCGTCGCCCATCGCCGCCAGGATCTTCGCGCCCATCCGCGTCATGATGCGCATCGAGGCGACCACGTACGGGCTGTCGGTGATCTCCACGCCGAACATGGGCTTCTCGGCCTCGACCGGACCCATCACGAACGGGATGACGTACATCGTCCGGCCGCGCATCGCACCGCGGTACAGATCCGTCATGACCCGTTTCATCTCGGCCGGCGCCATCCAGTTGTTGGTGGGACCGGCGTCCGCTTCGTCCACGGAACAGATGAAGGTGCGCTCCTCGACCCGGGCGACATCCGTCGGATCCGTGCGCGCGTAGAACGAGTTGGGCTTCTTCTCGGGGTTCAGCCGGACCAGAGTGCCGGCCTCGACCAGTTCATCGGTGAGGCGACGCCACTCCTGATCGGACCCATCCACCCAGACGACCTGGTCGGGATTGGTCAGTTCAGCGACCTCACGGACCCAGGCGAGGAGTTTGGGGTGGGACGTAGGGGCCTGATCGATACCCCGAACGGTGGCCGGAGCAACCATGACACATCTCCTTGTGGTCGACGCTGACCTGTCTATGGAGTGCACGAGTCTCGGCGCCGCGCGATGCGGATCGCCTTCGTGGGAAACCTGGGATTGGCCTCAGCGTAAACCGATGGCCCTCTCCAGTCAGTGGGACTGGTTGTGAAGAACTGCACAAGGTACGGCCGCGCTGCGGCATCACGAGCCTTTACCCGCTTTCACGCGCAGTTTCACGCAAATCCTGCGGTGGACCTCCGGCCTGCGGCTCCCGGGTGGAGACAGCGGCGGCGTTTTCCGGCCGGGGGGCACCGAAGGGAACAACGGCACCCGTCGCACGGATCCGGTTACGCTCCGTTCGTGCCCGTCCGTGCCACCGCACCGGTGGACTCCGGTGCCCGTTGCTGCCCGTCCGTGGGACCGGCAACCGGTACGCTCGCACGGTGGCCGCCACAATGACCGGGGAGCCAGGCTCCCGGCAGACCCGCACGGGTCTGGTCCACTCCCTGATCGACCGCTTCGGTCACCTCGTCCGGGAGTTGAGCAAGTTCGCAACGGTGGGCGGTGTCGCCTTCGTCATCGACTTCGCCCTGTTCAACTACCTCATCGGCCCGCAGGGCGTGGAGCAGGTAACCGCCAAGACCATCTCCACGGTGATCGCGGCGACCTTCGCCTTCCTGGGGAACCGGTTCTGGACGTGGCGGCACCGCAAGCGCTCCAACCCGGCACGCGAGTACGCCCTGTTCTTCTTCTTCAACGCGGTGGGCCTGGGGATCGCGGTGGCCTGCCTGGCCATCAGCCGCTACGGGCTCGGCAGCATCTGGCCGACCGTCTTCCAGACCCGGCTGGCCGACAACATCGCCAGCTTCGTGGTGGGCACCGGGCTAGGCACGCTGTTCCGATTCTGGTCGTACCGACGGTTCGTCTTCGTGGATGCGGGAACGCCAACCGCCGCGGAAGCGAACCAGGACCGCGCGGCGTGACCTGTCGCCCACTCGTTCGGTCGGAACCAGCCGGCCTCGACCCACTGCCCTAAGGTGTTGCGCATGCCTCTTGTCCGTCTGCTGCCTGAGCGCTGGCAGAAGTTCATCCACGAGGCGTTCAAATTCGGCCTGGTCGGCGGCGTCAACACGGTCATCAATTACGCGGTGTTCAACGCACTGGCACTCACGGTTTTCGTCGATGGCCAGCTGAAGGCGACCGTTGTCGCCACCATCGTCGCGACGATCACGTCGTATCTGATGAATCGGCACTGGACGTACCGAGATCGTCCAAAATCGGCCATGCAGCGGGAGTACGCCCTATTTTTCCTCTTCAACGGGGTGGGTCTGCTCATCGAACTCGGCGTGCTCGCCGCCGCCAAGTACGGGCTGGGCGTGACCGGCCTGCTGGCGCTCAACGTCGCCAAGACCGGCGGTGTGGTCCTGGCGACCCTGTTCCGCTTCTGGTCGTACCGGACCTTTGTCTTCCAGCCCGCCGCGCCCGCCGAGGCGGCACCGCGATGGCAGGGCCTGCCGCGCGACGAGTGGGACACGATGGCCGAGATGGACCCGGTGGCCGAACTCGCCGAGTCCATCACGGAGCTGGAGGAAGAGGAACCACCCGCCGCCCGGCCCGGCGTGCCCGCCCGCCCGCTCCAGCCGAGATCAGCCTCGCTCAGCGACGAGGCGGAGCTGACGGCGGCGTTGGACGCCGAGTTGGAGGCCGAACTGGCCGCCCACCTCCACCCCACCCCCACATCCCGCCGCTCCCGCCGCCGCTGACGCTGACCCCAGGCGACCTTAGGTGCCGGTGGTGCGGTCGCGCTCGGCGAGGATCTCGCGCAGCTCGCCGTCGCCGAGTGAGTGCTTGTCGTGGAACGCCTCGACGAGTTCGTAGAGCTTCGTCTGGACCCGGTCCACCTTCGGCACGTCGGGCAGCACGGATTGACCGCGCTCACCCGCCGACTCGATGGTGAGCGTGCCGTAGCCCAGCACCCGCCCGATGAACTGCTGGTTCATCGAGTGGTCGTTGACCCGGCTGAGCGGGATGTCCCGCCGCTCCCGGGAGAACACCCCGTGCTGGAGCACCACCCGCTCGTTGGTGAAGAGGTAGTGCGTGGTGCGCCAGGCAATGTACGGCCACAGGGCCAGCCAGAGCACGGCGAGGAGCGCCAGCCCGCCGATCACCGCGAGAGTGATGGAGCCGCCCCCGCCCGAGGGCAGGAACAGGACGCCGGCCGCCACAGCGGCGACGGCGAACACCAGCACCGCCACCGGCCCGACCAGTGCCTTCCAGTGCGGATGCAGGTGCAGCACGACGTGCTCGTCCTCGGTGAGCACGTCTTCGGGAAACGCCACGGGAACCTCCTCGCAGGAACGGACGGCCAGACCGTAACCCCCCACCGCCACCCCCCACATCCACCCCCCGGGTGGGTGGTGTTAGCGGAGGTGGTGGAGGTCGGCGGCGGCCAGGGGGTGGGTGGTGGGGACAGTCGTGGGGGTGGCGGGGGTGGTGAGGAGGAGTCGACCGTCGGGGTCGATGGTGGTGGCGGTGCCGGTGAGTTCGGTGCCGTCCGGGAGCACGGCACGCACCTCGCGGCCGATGGTGCCGCAGACCGCCAGGTAGGCGTCCCGCAGGCCGCTCTCCACCGCGTCGCCGCCGGCGGCGCGCCACCGGGCGTACCACTCGGCCACCGAGCGCAGCAGCGCCCGCAACAGCGGATCCCGGTCGGTGGCCGCCGCGCCGGACAGTTGCAGCGAGGTGGCCGGCAGGCCGGTCGGGTGCTCCGGCAGCTCGTCGGCGCGCAGCGTGACGTTCAGCCCGATGCCGAGCACGACCGCGGGCGGATCGCCCAGCCCCGGGCCGGGCACCCCCTCGGCGAGGATCCCGGCGCACTTGGCGCCCCCCACGAGCAGGTCGTTCGGCCACTTCAGGGTGGCGTCCAGCTCGGCCAGCAGGACCACCGCCTCGACCAGCGCCACGCCGGCCAGCAGCGGCAGCCAGCCGTACCCCGCGGGTGGCGCCGGGGACCAGCCTCGGTCCGGCACGGCCTCGCCGGGCCGCAGCAGCACGCTGGTCGCGATGCCCGCACGCGGCGGCGACTGCCAGACCCGCCCGCGCCGCCCGCGCCCGGCGGTCTGCCGCTCGGCGACCACCACCAGGCCCTCCGGCTCCCCGTCCCGGGCCGCCTCGGCGACATCGGCGTTGGTGGAACCGGTCTCCACCCGCAGCTCCAGCCGTGACCACGGGCCGTTCGGCGCGACCAGCGCCCGGCGCAGCCGCGCCGCCGACAGCGGCGGGCGGTCCAGATCGGTGTACGGCGAACCCGGCATCGAACCAGCCTACGGGCAAGCCGGTGCGGCGGACGGCGCGGCAGCGGCGACCTGAGCCGTCGTTATATTTCCTGGGTGACTACCGAGACCGGGAGCAACATCCACAGCACCGCCGGCAAGCTGGCGGATCTGGCACGACGGGTCGACGAGGCGGCGCACGCCGGGTCGGCCCGCGCCGTGGAGAAGCAGCACGCCCGAGGCAAGAGAACCGCCCGGGAGCGGATCGAGATGCTGCTCGACGAGGGTTCGTTCGTCGAGCTGGACGAGTTCGCCCGGCACCGGTCCACCAACTTCGGCCTGGACCGCACCCGCCCGTACGGCGACGGCGTGATCACCGGCTACGGCACCGTCGACGGTCGGCAGGTCTGCGTCTTCGCCCAGGACTTCACCGTCTTCGGCGGCTCCCTCGGCGAGGTCTTCGGCGAGAAGGTCGTCAAGGTGATGGACCTGGCCATGAAGATCGGCTGCCCGGTCGTCGGCATCAACGACTCCGGGGGCGCCCGGATCCAGGAGGGCGTGGTCTCGCTCGGCCTCTACGGCGAGATCTTCTTCCGCAACGTACGCGCCAGCGGCGTCATCCCGCAGATCTCGCTGATCATGGGCCCGTGCGCGGGCGGCGCGGTCTACTCCCCCGCCGTCACCGACTTCACCGTCATGGTCGACCAGACCTCGCACATGTTCATCACCGGGCCGGACGTGATCAAGACCGTCACCGGCGAGGACGTCGGCATGGAGGAGTTGGGCGGGGCCCGCACCCACAACGCCCGCAGCGGCAACGCGCACTACCTCGCCGCCGACGAGACCGACGCGGTCGACTACGTCAAGGCGCTGCTGTCGCACCTGCCGTCGAACAACCTGGACGAGCCGCCGGTCTTCCCCGTCGACGCCGACCTTGCCGTCACCGACGCCGACCGGGAATTGGACACGCTGATCCCGGACTCCGCCAACCAGCCGTACGACATGCACCGGGTGATCGAGCACGTGCTGGACGACGGGGAGTTCCTGGAGGTCCAGCCGCTCTACGCGCAGAACATGGTGGTCGGCTTCGGCCGGGTCGAGGGCCGGCCGGTCGGCGTGGTGGCCAACCAGCCGATGCACTTCGCCGGCACCCTGGACATCGCGGCCAGCGAGAAGGCGGCCCGGTTCGTGCGGACCTGCGACGCGTTCAACATCCCGGTACTCACCTTCGTGGACGTGCCCGGGTTCCTACCCGGCACCGGCCAGGAGTGGGACGGCATCATCCGCCGGGGCGCGAAGCTCATCTACGCGTACGCCGAGGCCACCGTCCCGAAGGTCACCGTCATCACCCGCAAGGCATACGGCGGAGCGTACGACGTGATGGGCTCCAAGCACCTGGGTGCCGACCTCAACTTCGCCTGGCCCACCGCACAGATCGCGGTGATGGGCGCGCAGGGCGCGGTGAACATCCTCTACCGCGCCGAACTGGCCGCCGCCGAGGACCCGGCCGCCGTCCGGGCCGAGAAGATCGCCGAGTACGAGGACACCCTGGCCAACCCGTACATCGCCGCCGAGCGCGGCTACGTCGACTCGGTGATCCCGCCGCACGAGACCCGTACCCAGATCGTCCGCGCCCTGCGCGTGCTGCGTACCAAGCGGGAGACCCTGCCCCCCAAGAAGCACGGCAACATCCCGCTCTGAGTGTGCTAACCGAGCGCGAGGCCGGCCTCGGCGAGCAGCGGGCCGGCCAGCATCAGCCCGCCGGTGATCAGGACGGCGAGGTTCACCAGGCCGAAGAGGACGACCCAGAAGAACGCCGGAAGCGGGGTGATGCCCGCCAACTGGTCGGCGTCGGAGGCCGGCATCCCGCGCTGGGCGCGCAGCCGTTGCAGTTCCACCACCGGACGTACGCCGCCGAGCAACAGGAACCACACGCCGGTCCAGGCGAAGGCGGCCTGCACCTGCGGGCTGGCGTACCAGGAGACGGCGAGCACGGCGCCGCCGGTGATCAGCAGCGAGAGCATCCCGAAGACGTTGCGGATCATCACCAGCATGGCCAGCAGCAGGATCACCGCGACCCAGAGCAGCAGGGTGATCCGGTTGCCGGCGAGCAACCATGCCCCGCCAAGGCCCACCAGGGGTGGGGCCAGATAGCCAGCGAGGAGGGTGAGCACCATGCCCGGGCCGGTGGGGCGCCCGGCGGAGAGGGTCAATCCCGACGTGTCCGAGTGCAGCCGGATGCCGCGTAGCTTGCGCCCGGTGAGCAGCGCGGCCAGCGCGTGACCACCCTCGTGCGCGATGGTGATCGCGTTGCGGGCGACCCGCCACGGCAGCCGGGTGGAGACCACCAGGAGCGCGACCAGGCCGGTGAGCAGCACCAGCAGCGGGGGTGGGTCGGGCTGCGCGCCGAGCAGGCGGTCCCAGAGCTCGGTCATGCCCTCGATCGGCACCATGGGGCGGCAGCCTACCGCCCGCCCTCCGGCGCCGATCAAGGGCGGACGACCGTTCCGGTGTCGATCCGGGGCCGGGCGCCCGTATCGTGTGAGACTGACCGGGTGGCGATCGGATCGGGAGGTGAACGCCGGTGAGCGCGGCCCCCCTGGAACCCCACGTCGGCCTCTGGACCGAGGACGACTACTTCGCCTTGGGCGAGACCCATGACCGGATCGAGCTGCTCGACGGGAGCCTGATCGTGAGCCCTGCCCCGAGCCGCCGGCATCAGCGAGTGGCCCGAAGGCTGGCGAACAGCATCGAGGCCGCGGCAGAGAGCAGCGGCCTGTCGGTATACGATGCGATCAATGTTCGACTAGGCGTTGACCGCATCGTCATTCCGGATCTGGTCGTTACCGACGCCGACGACGAGGGCACGGTCCTCGACGCAGACCAGGTCTTCCTGGTCGGGGAGATCGTCTCGCCGGGTAACGCCGCCGCCGACCGGGTGCTCAAGATGCAGCTCTACGCGATCGCCCGGATCCCCTGGTATCTACTGGTCGAGCAGGACGGCGACACCCACTCCCTACGGCTGTACCGACTCGACGGCGGGCACTACGTCGAGGACCGGGTGGCCAAGGCCGGTGAGACGCTCACCCTCGCCGAGCCGTTCCCGTGGCAGGTCGACCCGGCGACCCTGCGCTGAGGGGACGCACACGTTCAGCCCGTCACCCCACCATCCATTGAAAGTTTTCTTAGTTTCTCTTGCCTTGGCGGGCACTCACCTTCAAAGATGACTCTCTATCGACAGTCGTCTCAGGAGGACGCCATGGCTCGTACCGGATCATCACTGCGCCGGCTGATCGCCGCCGCGGTCACCGTGCTCGCCACCGCCGCCGCCGGCCTCGTCGCCACCGCGACCCCGGCCGCCGCCGCCACCGTGCCCGGCATCGACGTCTCGCGCTACCAGGGCACCATCAACTGGACGAGCGTCCGCAACGCCGGCATCCAGTTCGCCTTCATCAAGGCCACCGAGGGTACGAGCTACAAGGACCCGAACTTCAACGCCAACTACGTCAACGCGTACAACGCCGGGGTCATCCGGGGGGCGTACCACTTCGCCCGGCCCAACATCTCCACCGGCGCGGTGCAGGCCAACTACCTGGCCTCCAACGGCGGCGCCTGGTCGGCCGACAGCCGCACCCTCCCGGCGGCGCTCGACCTGGAGGCGAACCCGTACAGCGGCGGATACTGCTACGGCCTGAGCACCACCGCCATGCGCAACTGGGTGCAGGACTTCCTCAACACCTACCGCTCGCGCACCGGCCGCTACGCGGTCATCTACACCACCACCAGCTTCTGGAACCAGTGCACCGGCAGCTGGAGCGGCCCGTGGAACAACCACCCGCTCTGGATCGCCCGCTGGTCGTCCTCCGTCGGCGCCCTGCCGCCGGGCGCGCCGTTCTGGAGCTTCTGGCAGTACACCGACTCCGGCAGCGTCTCCGGCATCAGCGGCGCCGTCGACCGCAACCACTGGAACGGCGACCGCAGCCGGCTGATCGCCCTGGCCAACAACACCTGACGTACGCCACGACGGCGGGTCGGCGTCCCTACTGGACGGACGCCGGCCCGCCGCCGTGCCGCTCGCGGACTGCCGCCGTGGCCTGAAGTGCCGGGCCTGCCGCCGAGCGATTCGCCGGACCTGCCGCGGGGCGGCTCAGGCCCGCCGCCGTACGAGCGCGACCGGCACGGCCATCCCCGCTCGCCGGGACACGTGCCCCCGCCGGGTGAGGTGCCAGCCAACAAAGGCGGCCCCGGCGAGCGTCACGACGCTCAGCAGGGTCGTCAGCACCACGACGCCGACGGTGGCCACCAGCAGTACGACGTTGCCCAGCACGACGAGGGTCCACAGTGCCAACCGGGGCCGGGCATCCCTTCCTCGGTAACCCATCTCGGGCCTCCCTTCCGTCGTCGGAGATCAGGTACCCCGACGGGGGAGGGTCATGCCTCGATCAGTCCTGGCGGTCCGGTACGAACTCGCGGAAGATCATCTCGAAGTTGTCGAGCTGGGCCTCCCACTCGCGGTCCGCGACCTCCCAGCGCAGGGCGAAACCCCGATTGCTGGCGGTGACAAAGCCCCGGTTGCGGGTCCGGATCAGCGTGTTGTCCCGGGTCTCCCGCCAGTCCCAGTCGGCGCAGGTCCGCCACTTGCAGTCGATCGGAGAGATGTCGATGTACTCGTAGTTCCGTACGACGTTTTTCCGCGCCGGTTCGATGGCTCGCCATGCGGCGGCCGCGTCCCGCTGCGGCCGGTCGGTGCGGTCGATGAGTAGCTCGCGGACGCCGTTCGGCTCCTTGTACAGCACCCAC
The DNA here is from genome assembly GCF_029626175.1 of Micromonospora sp. WMMD1082. Classification (NCBI taxonomy): domain Bacteria; kingdom Bacillati; phylum Actinomycetota; class Actinomycetes; order Micromonosporales; family Micromonosporaceae; genus Micromonospora; species Micromonospora sp. WMMD1082. Next base: position 1,147,526 of record NZ_JARUBM010000002.1, read on the forward strand.
GTGCCACCGGCGCTGCGCCGCCAACCGTTCGGCACCGGCACCCTGAAGCCCACCGGGTCGGTCCGCAGCGTCCACCCCTCGGGCAGGCCACCGGCCGTCTCGGAAGGACTCGGCGAGGCCGACGGGCTGGGCGAGGCGGACGGGCTGGCCGGGGTCGGTGGCGGCGCGGCCGGCTCGGAGGTCGCCGGCGCGGGTGCGCTCGTGGTGCCCGCCGCGCCCTGCGGCGTCCCGCCATCCTCGCCGTCGCCCCTGGTGAGCAGCGGCACCGCCACCACCAGACCGACGAGCAGCAGCACGACCAGGGTGCCGACGAGCACGGCGCGGCGGGTCCGCTCCGACCGGAACTGGCCGGCGGCGAAGACGGAGCCGCGCGCCGGCGCCGGGCTCACCGGCGCCGCCGGCATGACCGCGGTCGGCTGGGGCGCGCTCCGCGCGTCGCCGCCCCCCGGCGAACCCACCCGGCGGGCCTGCTCGGCCGTCGAGGCGGACCCCGAGCGGTCGACCTTCGCCGTCGGCGCGGCGTCCGAAGCGGCGTTCGCACCGGCCGTTGCCGTACCCGTCGCGGCCTGATCCCCCGTCGCGGCCGAGGCGGCGCGGTCACCCGCTGCGGCCTGGTTCTCCGTCGCGGTGGCTCCCTGGGTCGGCTGATCTCCCGACGCGCCCGAGGCGGCCCCGTCATCCGTCGCGCTGCTCGACCCGGCCCGCGTCTGCGGCGGCACGCCCTCTCCGGCGTCGACCTGCCCGGTCTGCGAGATGGCCCCGGCATCGGCCTGCCCGGCGTCGTCGTGCCCCGCCTCCGAGCCGGTCTCGGCGTCGCCCGTCCCGCCGCCCTGTCCGACGTCGACGTTGGCCCCGGCGGTGGAGCTGGTCCCGGTGGTGGAGACCGTCGTCGTCGGTGCGGCATCCGCGCCGCTGGCGGGAGCGGGAACCTTGGCCGTCGGGTCGGCATCCGAACCGGGCGGGGTGCCGGTCGAACGATTCTCGGTGGAGCCGGCGGCCGCGGCGGCTCCGGCCACCAGCCCGGCGGTGGGTGGCGTGCGGGGCGCGGGCGGGGTGACCGGTGGCGTCGGCCGCTCACCGGACGGGCGGGGCGCCGGCACCAGCGGTGGGCGCGGCTCGCGCGGACCGTTCGGCCCGGGCCGGCGTACGCCACCGAGCAGCGAGATGCCCCGGGACCGCCGGCCAGCGGCACGGTGCAGCATGCGCTCGGCCGACTCTGCGGTGAGCCGCTCCTGCGGGTCCTTGCGGAGCAGCCCGTTGAGCACCTGCTTGAGCGGCCCGGCGTTGCGTGCCGGCGGCACCGGCTCGGTGGCGAGCGCGGCCAGCGTGCTGATCGCCGAGGGCCGCGCGTACGGGGACTTGCCCTCCACGGCCGCGTAGAGCGTGGCGCCCAGCGACCACAGGTCGGCCTCCGGCCCGGCGGTGCCGTCGCGGGCCCGCTCCGGCGCGATGTACGCCGGCGAGCCGAGCACCATGCCGGTACGGGTGACGTTCGGGTCGCCGGGAATCGTCGCGAGGCCGAAGTCGGTCAGCACCACCCGGCCGTCGTTGCCGAGCAACACGTTGCCGGGCTTGACGTCCCGATGCATGATGCCGGCCTTGTGCGCGGCCCTCAGCGCGTTCAGCACCCCCAGCCCGATCTCCACCGCCTGGGCCGGCGACACCGGACCGTCCGCCGCGATGGCGTCCTGCAAGGACCGGGACGCCACGTACTCCATGACGATCCAGGGGTCACCATCGGTGCGGAGCACGTCGAAGATGCGTACGACGTTGATGTTGTTGAGCCGGGCGATGGCGCGGGCCTCGCGCAGCGAGCGCTCGCGCATCTCGCGGCGCTCATCGTTGGTCAGGCCCGGCGGCGGCACCAACTCCTTGATCGCGACATCGCGGTGCAGCACCTCGTCGCGCGCCCTCCATACCCGACCCATGCCGCCCTGGCCGAGCGGCGAGATCAGCCGGTACCGGTCGGCGACGAGTTGGGGGGAAGCTTCTGACATCGCTGAGACGGTACCCGGCAGCGCTCACCGTCACACCGCCGGCACGCCACTGTGCGACGAAGGTCAACCTCACGGCGCGTACGCTGAGGTCATGTCCGTCGAAGAGCCGCTGTTCCGGGTCGTGCGCGGCACGCCGACGGCCGAGGAACTGGCCGCGCTGGTGGGCGCGATCGCCGTACGCTCGCGTCCCGCGGCCGGGCCCGCACCGGCGACCGCCTCGACGTGGGCGCGCAGCGGCCGCCCGGCCGGCACCGCACCGGCGCCCGGCACCGGCGCGTGGCGCGCCTCCGGCCTACCGCGCTGATCCGGTACGCGACACCGCTGCCGTGCGCCGGCCCGGGATGGCGCCCGCCCGGGGCTGCCGGGGGCGGCATCCACCGTCTAACCTCACTCAGGGAAACGACGTCGTGACAGGTGGGGAGAGCCGATGATCCCTGAGGAGGATCGACCAGCGTCCTGGCTACGCGGCTCCGGCGGCGTCGAGGCAGACATCCGCCAGATGCGGGAGTTCGCCGACAAGCTCCGCGCCGAGGTGGAGAGCGGCTACGCACCGCACCTGCGTCACATCGCCGACGACATGCTGACCACGGTGCCCAGCCCGGCCGACGCGTTCGTCGAGATGGTGCAGTTCATGCGCGCACACTGGGAGACCCAGCAGGCGGCAACCAACGCCGTGTGGGGCGTCGGCGACGCCACCGGCCACCTGGCGGAGGCCGCCAGGCTCGTGGCCGAGCAGTACGACGACGTCGACGCCTTCTCCGCAGCCCGGGTCGCCGACGTCCGGCGGGCGCTCGGCCTGCCCGGCCCGGTGCCCGCGCCACCCGCGCCATCGCCATCGCCGTCGCTCACCGATCCCACCGGCCCCGACGCCTCCGGCCCGGTGGTGCTGCGATGAGAGATCCGGGCGTCGGCCGCAGCGCCGGCCTGACCGACTGGTACCTGATGAACGTCGCCGACATGTGGGCCTGCCTGCAGGACCACCACACCGACAACCACTGGCGACACGTCGCCGGCTGGCGCAAGGTCTGCGAGCTGGCCGGCCAGCACCTCGGACGACTCAGGACCTACCGCGAGAGTCTCGCCCGGGTCTGGCCACCCGAGACGAACGAGGCGTCCCGCGCGTACATCGCCGAGTTGGACGCGCTGATCGATCAGGTGCAGCGTACGCACGACGCCGCCGCCGCCAACCAGACCGCGCTGTCGGCGGCGACCCAGGCCATCAGCAGCAGCCGGACCGAGATCAAGAAAATCTACGACGAGTACGCCGGCAAACTGCAACAGAAACGATCCTGGGAAGAGACGGCAGCCGACCCGAAGGCCGTCCTCGGCAGCCGAGCCAGCCAGCCGCCAGTCACGGACTCCGACCTGGAACGGCTGAACATCCAGGCGCGCGGCATCATGTACGGACTCAGCGGCGAACTCCAACAAGCCCAACTCCACCTCCGCCACCCCCCACCCACCAAGCCAAGTGTTCGGGATGGGGCGTCACCTGACGCTTATGGCGGTGGCGCAGCGCCGATCATTCCGCCCATTATGCCGGTCCCGCTGCCGTCGACAGGCACATCAATCGCCAAACAACCAGGCTCTGTGCCGCCTTTGGTTCCTAAGCCCACAGCGCTGGCTGTTGGGCCTGTTCTCGGTGAAGCAGGCCCTCAGCTGGCCGCGCAACCAGCCAGCCCCATGGCCCCCAGCACACCTCCTGCGAGCCCAACAACCCTACGGCCGGCACCCAGCGAGGGCGCTCCACCATTCTCAGGCATAATTATCCGACCGGTTTCCCCTCGGCTAGGTCAGGAGAGCCGACCGATCGGTAAGGGCGCCAATACGGTTCCAAATACCAACCCGCCTAAGGCAATGCCCCCCGGCGGCATAATCGGGGGATCACCTGGCCTCGGGTTTGGTCATTCCGGACCGGAAAGTGCGCGATCACGCCAAATTAACCCAATCGGCGGCATAATCGGCGGAGGGGCAGCTGGGACTGCCCCAACAGGCGGGGCAGGTTCCCGGCCAGGCAGAGGAAGGGGACCCGGGGCAACCCATGGGCTGATTGGAGTCCCAACAACGCCCACATTACCCAGCGGTGTGGGTCTCGGACCGCCGCCACGAGCGAATCGCCACAATCGAGGCAGCGAGGACGATACGCATCGATGGGATCCGGACCATCCGTGGGAAGTAGAGCCGGGAGTGAATCCCGTAGTTCGCCCTCCCGATGAGGAAGGGCCAGTGGATCCTGGTCCCGCCATCGGTCTGAACCGGTGAGAGTCATCTCGGCATCTGCAAGGCTTGCGCTTCTCGCGCTCGTGCTATGCACGCTGCCGCTGACATCACCGGCTCTGGCGCAAGCTACTACGACACCAGACCACGCCAGCCGTGTACGGAAGGATCAATGGCACCTCCCATACTTGAACATGACCAAGGTCCACGGCATCACCCAAGGCGAGGGAGTCACTGTCGCCGTGATCGACACCGGCGTCGACCCCCATCCAGACCTTCGGAGCAATCTCCTTCCCGGCATTGACCTCTTGGCAGGCGACGCAAGGGCCGGGCACCAAGACACCACAGGACATGGCACTGGAATGGCCGGCATAATTGCCGCCCACGGCCAAACTGGGGACACTGGAGCATTGGGAATTGCACCAAGAGCAAAAATTGTGCCTGTCCGCTGCTTCGATGCAGACACGGAGGGCGAACTTGATCTACTCGCCGCCGCCGTCGAATACTCAGTTGGAGAAGGTGCCGATGTGATCAGCATTTCCGCTGGCGGCGGCCTAAGTTCGCGCTTGCTACGTGCCCTTGACGCCGCGCGATCGTCAAACGTGATCGTTGTTGCAGCAGCAGGCAATCGCCCTGCGGATTCAAGCGTTCCATATCCTGCGGCCGCTGACGGGGTGGTTGCAGTAGGCGGAGTCGACGACGGAGGGAAGCTAGCCGCGATTTCCGTTTCTGGATCTAGCATAGACCTCGTCGCACCGGCAGTGGATATCTACAGTACGAGTATTCGCGGCAAGTACAGAAAAGGAACGGGCACGTCGGGGGCGGCGGCGATTGTGGCGGGGGCGGTGGCGCTGATTCGGGCGAAGTATCCTTACCTGCCGGCTGACGAGGTGGTTCATCGGCTGACTGCGACGGCGGTCGACAAGGGGCCACCTGGGCGGGACGACCAGTACGGCTATGGGGTGATCGACCTGGTGGCGGCGCTGACGGCAGACGTACCGCCGAGGGGTTTTGAGTCGGTGCCCAAGGCCACGCCGGACGGCGCTGGCCCGACCACGGCGGCGGATGGGCCACCAGCCGACGAGGACGCGGCGGCGACGGTACGCGGCCTGATCACGCTGGGCATTCTGCTGGCGGCCGGCGGTGCGTGGGGGCTGTTCGTCCGCCGCCGGCGCCGGTCCGATGATCCGCCGCCCCGGATCACCCACTGAGGCATCGGTGAGACCGGCATAGCGTGCCGGGGCGGTTCAGAACGGGTGAAACTGCTCGAACGGCGGTTCGACCACGGAGGCGGGAAGCCGGAGGGCGCGGCAGCGGGGCACGGTGTCGGCTGCGGGGTCGTCGCCGATGTTGCGGCGGGTTCCGCCGGCGAAGGCGTCGGGGATCGCCATCCACCCCAGGTTCTGCTCGTAGTACCGCACGGCGGTGCGCCTGAGTTTGGTCACCGCCTCGCGGCGCGACGGGGTGTAGCGCTCTGACCTGGGGTGTTGGGTGCTGGTGGGATGTTTCTGAGGCACTAATTGGTGTCTTACGCTCGGGTTCGTGGCGTGGATTCGGCGGGTGCGGACGGCTTCGGGCGCGACGGCGGTGCAGATCGCCGAGTCCGTTGGCGGGCGTCGGCGGATCGTTGCTCATGTGGGCTCGGCGCGTACCGAGGCTGAGTTGGGGCTGCTGTTGTCGCGGGCCCGCGAGCTTCTCGCCGATCCCGGGCAGGGTGAGTTCGAGCTCGGTATCGAGCCGGTCGCGCCGAGGGCGACGTTGGTCGGCCCGGCCGGTGACGCGGCGCTGTTGGACGCCGACGGTTCACCGGAGCGTGGGCCAGCGGCGGTCGCCGCGCCGCGGGTGGTGTCGACGGCGTCGCGGGTGCTGTACGACGTGCTGGCCTCGGTGTTCACAGCCCTGGGGTTCGACGCGGTGGGTGACAGGGTCTTCCGGGACCTGGTGATCGCGCGGATCGTGGAGCCGACCTCGATCCGAGACACCGGCCGGGTGCTGACCGACCTGGGTTGTAAGCCGGCCAGCGAGAAGACGATGCGCCGCACCCTGACCCGCGCCCACACAGGCGCATACCGCGACCAGATCGCGCAGTTGTGCTTCGCCCACGCCATGAGCAGCGGCGATGTCAGCCTGTGCCTGTACGACGTGACCACGTTGTACTTCGAGGCCGACAAGGAGGACGACCTGCGCAAGGTCGGATACTCCAAGGAACGACGCGTAGACCCGCAGATCGTCGTCGGGCTGCTCGTCGACCGGCACGGGTTCCCGTTGGAGATCGGCTGCTTCGCCGGCAACAAGGCCGAGACGCTGACGTTGCTGCCGGTCATCCGCCAGTTCCAGGCCCGCCACCAGATCACCGGCATGGTCATCGTCGCCGACGCCGGCATGCTCTCGGCGACCAACCTACGCGAACTCGACGAGGCCGGCCTCGGCTTCATCGTCGGCTCCCGCACCACCAAAGCGCCGATCGACCTGGAGTCCCACTACCGCTGGCACGGGGACTACTTCACCGACGGGCAGATCATCGACACGATCACCCCCCGCACCGGCACCAACCGCGACAACGACCCCGCCCTCAAAGCCGAACCGGTGTGGAACCCACGAACCCATACATCCTCGTGGCGGGCGGTGTGGGCCTACTCAGCCACCCGCGCTGTCCGGGACAACAAGACCCTCAACGCCCAAGAGGCAAAGGCACGAGCCGTCATCGCCGGAGAGAAGACGACCCGAACCCCGAGGTTCGTCACCATCAACGGCAACACCCGCACCCTCGACGAAGCGTCACTGGCCAGAGCACGCAAACTCGTCGGGCTCAAGGGCTACGTCACCAACATCGGCCACCACGTGATGAGCCCCAGCAACGTGATCTCCAACTACCACGACCTGTGGCACGTCGAGCAGTCCTTCCGCATGTCCAAAACCGACCTCGCCGCCCGACCCATGTTCCACCACACCAAAGACGCCATCGAGGCACACCTGACCATCGTCTTCACCGCCCTGGCCGTCACCCGCGAAGTCCAGAACCGCACCGGACTCGCGATCCGCAACGTCCTCCGTCAACTACGCCCACTACGATCCGCGACCCTCGCGATCAACAACGCCACCCAGACGTTCCCACCCCAAATCGACCCCGACCAGCAAGCCATCATCAACGCCCTCACGCCGAGCGGACCTCAGGCACTAACGAAATGACCAAACTCAGGTCGTAGTACCGCACGGCGGTGCGCACCGAGGGCGTCCAGTCGTCGTCCATCACGATCATTCCGCCCGGCCGGACGATCTTGCGCAGGAAGTAGAGATCCACGAAGACTTCGTGGAAACGGTGACTGCCGTCCACGAACGCCACGTCGGCGACCAGACCTTCGGTGACAAGGTCGGGGAGCGCGATGGAGGACCAGGCCCGCACGAGGCTGGCGATCGAGTCCAGTCCCGCAGCGAGCAGGAGATCCCAGCCGACGTTGGAGTACGCGCTCTCCTGAAAGGGATCGATGATGACGTGGCGGGGATCCGGCGCGTCGACCGTGATCAGGGCCTCCCCGATCGCCAGGGCGGAGCTGGCGTAGGCCAGACCGACCTCGACGACCGTCTCGGCCTGCTCGGCGATCAACAGATCTCGCAGCAGGTCGCAGTCCCGCTCCGGCAACGTGACCGTCTCGAAGTCCCGCTCGTGAGGTCGCGTCCACGGTGGACCGTCCTGCGTAAGCCGGCGGCGTGCCTCACGAACTCGCGCCCCGCGTTCATCCATGTGCATCACGCTATTTGACCAGGCTAACTGCCGGCAGGGCCTGGTGGCCGCCCAGGTGAAGCGCTTACCACCGTCGGGGCGGGCGCTCACCGGATCTTGCGCCACTGGGCGCCGATCGGGTAACTCGGCCGGCGCGCAGGGGCCACCCTCGTACTGGGTGCACTTCTTGTCGCTCAGGCAACAAGAAGTGCACCCAAACAAGGCCCCACGCCGAGTCCCAGCGACCGGGCCGGGGCAACTCGACCCCCAAACGCCGCAAGGCCGCGAAGGGAACCTCCGGGTGGCGTGGGCGTGGCGTACGCGGGCAGCCGGTAACGTCGGCGGCGTGCCTGATGCCCCGCCGCTCCGCCTCGTGCTCGCCTCGGCGAGCCCTGCCCGCCGCAAGTCCCTGCAGTCTGCCGGCATCGAGCCGGACGTGTTGGTCAGCGGGGTCGACGAATCGCTCGTGGTGACCGAGCGGGCGGAGGATCTCTGCCTGGAGTTGGCCCGGCTGAAGGCGCAGGCCGTGTTGACCCGGCTGCGGCCGACCGACGACGAGCACACGCTCGTGCTCGGCTGCGACTCGGTGCTCGCCTTCGACGGGGAGATCCTCGGCAAGCCCGACGACGCGGCCGACGCCACCCGGCGGTGGGAGCGGATGCGCGGGCGCAGCGGGGTGTTGCACTCCGGCCACTGTCTCGTCGACATTGTGGCGGGGCGTCGCGCCGAGGCGGTGGCCTCCACGGTGGTGCACTTCGCCGACGTCAGCGATCACGAGATCGCCACGTACGTCGCGACCGGCGAACCGCTCGCGGTGGCCGGCGCGTTCACGATCGACGGGTTGGGCGGGCCGTTCGTGGAGCGGATCGAGGGCGATCCGGGCACCGTGATCGGGCTGTCACTACCCCTGTTGCGGCGCCTGGTCGCCGAGTTGGATCTGCGGATCACCGATCTGTGGACGAAGGTCGCGCCCGGTAACCAGACGATCGAACCACTCGGTTAGCTTTCGAGCATGACGCTCAAGTCGATTCCGCTCACCGACGACCTGCACACGTACCTCGTCGCGCACGGCGCGCCGCCGGACGAGATCGTGCGCGACCTGGCCCGGGAGACGCTGGCCCTGCTTCCCGAGCACGCGTCGATGCAGGTCGCGCCGGAGCAGGCCGCCTTCCTGACGTTCCTGACCCGCTTGCTCGGTGCCCGACACGCGGTGGAGGTGGGCACCTTCACCGGTCTCTCCTCGCTGGCGATCGCCCGCGGGCTGGCCGAGGGCGGGCGGCTGACCTGCTTCGACATCTCCGAGGAGTACACGAGCATCGCCCGCCGGTACTGGGCGCGGGCCGGCGTGGACGACCGGATCGACCTGCGCATCGGACCGGCCGGTGACACGCTGCGCGAGCTGCCGAACGAGCGCTACCTGGACCTCGCCTTCATCGACGCCGACAAGACGGGCTACCCGGTCTACTGGGCGGAGCTGGTGCCCCGGATGCGGCCCGGTGGGGTGATCGCCGTCGACAACGTGCTGCGCAACGGCCGGGTGGTGGCGCCGCAGAGCGCCGACGACCGGGCGATCGCGGCGTTCAACGACGACGTCCTGGCCGACGTGCGGGTGGACGCGGTGATGCTGCCGATCGCCGACGGGCTGACCCTCGCCCACGTGCACTGACGCGGCCACCCGGCTCCCGACTCGTCGCCGCCGGTCAGCGGACGCTGTTGGCGAACTGGCGGGCCGCCCAGTAGACGCCGGCGGCGGCGAGCACCGTGATGATGGTCAGCCCCTGCCAGACCCGGTCGTCGCCGATGTCGCCGTTGAACAGCGCCCGAGTGCCGTCGACGGCCCAGGAGAACGGGTTCCACTTGGCGACGCCCTGCAACCAGCCGGGCGCGAAGGCGAGCGGCAGCAGGATGCCGGAGAGCAGCAGCACCGGTTGGGCCACCGTGTTCATCAGCGGCGCCAGGGCGTCTTCGCTCTTGACCTTCAGCGCGACGCCGTAGGAGACGGCCGAGGTCATCAACGCGATCAGGGCGAGCATCAGGTACGCCAGCAGCAGGTCGCCGATGAAGACGCGCAGGTCGAACAGGAGCGCGAGCAGCGTGATGATGACCGCCTGCGCCAGCAGCGAGACCACGTCGCGCAGCGAACGGCCGAGCAGCAGGGCGAGCCGGCTGATCGGGGTGACCCGGGACCGCTCGATCACCCCGGCCCGCAGCTCGGCGATCAGGCCGAAGCCCTGGAAGAGGCCGCCGAAGATGGCCAGCAGCACCAGCAGGCCGGGCACGAAGATCTTGTACGCCTCGGCCTGGGTGGGCGCGTTCAGCGCGGGCTTGAGCAGCGGGGCGAAGAGGAGCAGGTACATCACCGGCTGGAAGACGCCGACGAAGACCCACACGGGGTTGCGCAGCAGCAGGTGCAGCTGCCGCTGGAAGATCAGCCAGGTGTCGCGGGCGAGCTTCATGAAGTCTCCTGGTCGGGTCAGGACTCGCGCAGCGAGCGGCCGGTCTTGGTGAGGAAGACGTCGTCGAGGCTCGGGCGGTGCAGCTCGATCGACTTGAGGTCGAGCCCGGCGCTGTCGATGCGGCGCAGGATCCGGGGGATGGCGGTGGCACCGTCGTCGACGAAGAGCCGCAGCCCGCCCTCGTCGAGCGTCTCCAGCCGGGTCACGTACTCCTCGCCGTCGAGCAGCTTGCCGGCCTCGCCGGTGGCGGTGACGTCCAGGCCGACCTGCACCACGTCACCGGAGATCTCCCGCTTGAGGGCGACCGGCGTGCCCTCGGCGACCAGCTCGCCATGATCCATGATGGCGATCCGGTCGCAGAGCGCGTCGGCCTCGTCCAGGTAGTGCGTGGTGATGAAGACCGTCATCCCGTCGGTACGCAGCCGGCGGATCTCGTCCCACATGTGCGCCCGGCTCTGCGGGTCGAGCCCCGTGGTCGGCTCGTCCAGGAAGACGATCTTCGGCTCGTGGATGATGCCGAGCGCGATCTCGACCCGGCGCCGCTGACCGCCGGAGTACGTCTTGCACTTACGGTCGGCGAACTCGGTGAGCTGGAACGCCTCCAGTGCGCGGGCGGCCCGCCGGAGCGCCTCGGCCTTGCCGATGCCGTACATCCGGGCCTGGAGCACCAGTTCCTCGCGGGCGGTGGACTCGTCCCACGTGCTCCCGCCCTGGGCGACGTAGCCGATCCGGCGGCGCACCTCGCCCGGGTCCTTGAGCAGGTCGGCGCCGGCGATGGTGGCCTGCCCGCCATCCGGCTCGATCAACGTCGCCAGCATCCGGAGGGTGGTGGTCTTGCCGGCGCCGTTCGGGCCGAGGAACCCGAAGATCTCACCGGCCGGGACGTCCAGGTCGACGCCGCGGACCGCCTCGACGGTCTTCGTCTCCCGACCGGCCCGGCTGCGGAACGACTTCCGCAGCCCTCTGGTCTCGATCATCTCGTACTCCCCGCTCGTGGCCTCCGTCGGCCATCGTCGCCATCACACCCTGAGCGATCGTTAGGGCCACCAGGGTGACCGATAAACTCCCGGTCAGTAACCCGCCGGGAGGAGCCACCAGGTGCGCAAGGTACTCATCGCCAACCGGGGCGAGATCGCCGTCCGCGTCGTCCGCGCCTGCCAGGACGCCGGCCTGGGCAGCGTCGCGGTGTACGCGGACTCCGACCGGGATGCCCTGCACGCCACGCTCGCCGACGAAGCGTACGCCCTGGGCGGCGACACCGCGGCCGAGACATACCTGCGCATCGACAAGCTGATCGACGTCGCCGCCCGTTCCGGTGCCGACGGGGTGCACCCCGGGTACGGCTTCCTCTCCGAGAACGCCGACTTCGCCCAGGCCGTCCTCGACGCCGGCCTGATCTGGATCGGCCCCACGCCGCAGGCGATCCGCGACCTCGGTGACAAGGTCACCGCCCGGCACATCGCCCAGCGGGCCGGAGCGCCGCTGGTGCCCGGCACCGCCGACCCGGTCGGCAGCCCGGACGAGGTGATGGCCTTCGCCATCGACCACGGACTGCCGGTGGCGATCAAGGCGGCCTTCGGCGGCGGCGGGCGCGGGCTGAAGGTGGCCCGCACGATGGAGGAGATTCCGCAGCTGTTCGAGTCGGCCACCCGCGAGGCGGTCGCCGCGTTCGGCCGGGGCGAGTGTTTCGTCGAGCGGTACCTCGACCAGCCGCGCCACGTGGAGGCGCAGGTCCTCGCCGACCAGCACGGCAACGTGATCGTGGTGGGCACCCGGGACTGCTCCCTCCAGCGCCGGCACCAGAAGCTGGTCGAGGAGGCGCCGGCACCGTTCCTCACCGCCGGGCAGCGGGCCCAGATCCACGACAGTGCCAAGGCGATCTGCCGGGAGGCCGGCTACCACGGCGCCGGCACGGTGGAATACCTCGTCGGCCGCGACGGCACCATCTCCTTCCTTGAGGTCAACACCCGGCTCCAGGTGGAGCACCCGGTCACCGAGGAGACGGCCGGCATCGACCTGGTACGCGAGCAGTTCAGGATCGCCGACGGCGAGAAGCTGCGGTTCACCGAGGACCCGACCCCGCGCGGGCACGCCATCGAGTTCCGGATCAACGGTGAGGACCCGGGCCGCAACTTCCTGCCCGCCCCCGGCACGGTCACCGCGCTGCGGCTGCCCACCGGCCCCGGGGTGCGGGTGGACGCCGGCATCTCGGCCGGCGACGTGATCGGCGGCAACTTCGACTCCCTGCTGGCGAAGGTGATCGTGACCGGCGAGACCCGGACGGAGGCGCTGGAACGGGCCCGCCGGGCGCTGGACGAGATGGTGGTGGAGGGGATGGCCACCGTGCTGCCGTTCCACCGGCTGGTGGTCCGCGATCCCGCGTTCACCGCCGAGCCGTTCGAGGTGCACACCCGCTGGATCGAGACCGGCTTCGACAACACGGTGCCGCCGTTCACCGCCGCCGCAGGGGCCGCGGCAGGTCCGGCCGAATGCGAGACCGTCGTGGTCGAGGTGGGCGGCAAGCGGCTGGAGGTCAGCCTCCCCGCCGGTCTCGGCGGCGGTACGGCCGGCACGGCGCCGGCCGCGAGAAGGCCCGCCCGCCGGGGTCGCGGCGTCACGGCCGGCGCGGCGGCGAGCGGGGACGCGCTCACCTCACCGATGCAGGGCACCATCGTGAAGATCGCGGTCGCCGACGGGGACACCGTCGCCGAGGGCGATCTGGTCGTGGTGCTGGAGGCGATGAAGATGGAGCAGCCGCTGCACGCCCACCGGGCGGGCACCGTCAGCGGCCTCTCGGCCGAGGTCGGCGCGGTGATCACCGCCGGTGCCGCCATCTGCACCATCGCCTGAGACACCGGGGCGCGTCAGGGCGGGTCGGGGCCGCGTCAGCGGAGGGTTTCGGCGGCGACCGCGCAGACGGCGGCGGTCAGCACGGTGAGCACGTGCGAGTCGAGCCGCCAGTGCTGCCAGTACAGCGGGATGTCCAGGACCCGGCCGGGCGCGATGTCCTGACAGCGGCCGGCCGCCACGTCGGCGTCGGCGATCTGCTCCGCCACCAGCCCCCAGCCCAGGCCGAGCCGGATCGCCTCGTTGAACGCCGGCACCGACGGCACGTAGTGCACGGGCGGGTCGAGGGCGCGCCCGGTCACCGTACGCAGGAAGCGGTGTTGGATCCGGTCCTTGCGGTCGAAGACCACCACCGGCGCGGCGGCCAGGGCCGGGCGGCTGAGCCCGCCGGAGAACCACCGCTGGACCAGCTGCGGGGCGGCCAGTGCCCGGTAACGCATCGCGCCGAGACGCCGTACGCGGCAGCCCTGCACCGCCTCGCGCTGTGCGGTGACGGCGGCCGTCACCGCACCGGCGCGCAGCAGTTCGGCGGTGTGGTCCTGGTCGTCCTGCCGGATGTCGAAGGAGAGTTCCGGCTGGTCGGGCAGGCGGGCCAGGGCCGCCGGGAACCAGGTGGCGAGCGAGTCGGCGTTGACCACGACGGCGACCCGGGTACGACCGGGGTCGCCGCCGAGCGGCCCGCGCGCGTCGGCCAGCGCCTCCCGTTCCAGGAGCGCGAGCTGCCCGGCGAGGCGGAGCAGTGGACGGCCGGCCTCGGTGGCGTCACACGGCCGGTGACGCCGGACGAGCACCTGACCGACGGTCTCCTCCAACGCCTTGATCCGCTGGCTGACCGCCGACGGTGTCACGTGCAGCAGCCGGGCCGCCGCCTCGAAGCTGCCCTCGGCGACCACCGCCGCGAGCGTACGCAGCTGGGTGGAGTCGAGGCCGCTCATGAAGCTCAGCTTAACCAGAGCAAGAATCTTTAGTTGGACTCATGCCGCCGGGCTCTCCTACCGTCGGTACGTGCTCACCTCGGTCCTCGCCGGCTTCACGCTCTCCATCGCCCTGATCGTCGCCATCGGCGCGCAGAACGCCTTCGTGCTGCGCCAGGGTCTGCGCCGGGAACACGTGGTGCCGGTCGTGCTGACCTGCGCGCTGTCCGACGCGCTGCTGATCGGCGTGGGCATCGCCGGGGTGGGCTCGGCGGTGGCCGGACGCCCCGCCCTGCTCACCGCGATCCGCTGGGGCGGGGCGGCGTTCCTCCTCGCGTACGCGGCGCTCGCCGCCCGCCGCGCGCTGCGGCCCGCCGTACTCGCCCCGGCCGACCGACCGCCGGGCCGGCTCGGCCCGACGCTGCTGGCGTGTCTCGCCTTCACCTACCTCAACCCCCACGTCTACCTGGACACCGTGCTGCTGCTCGGCGGCATCGCCCAGCAGCAGCCACACCGCTGGCTGTTCGGCGTCGGGGCGGCGGCGGCCAGCGTGCTCTGGTTCGCCGCCCTCGGCGCGGGCGCGTACCGGCTCGCCCCGCTGCTCGCCCGCACCCGGGTCTGGCAGGTCCTCGACGGCGTGATCGCGGTGGTGATGGTGGCGGTGGCCGCTGCGCTGCTGTGGGGCTGAGGAATGATGGCCGGGTGCGGTTCCTCAACGGCGCGACTCCCGCGTACGACCTGACCTACAACGACGTCTTCATGGCACCGGCCCGGTCAGAGGTGGGTTCGCGGCTCGACGTCGACCTGGCCACCGGCGACGGTACGGGCACCACCATCCCGCTGGTGGTGGCGAACATGACGGCGGTCGCCGGCCGGCGGATGGCCGAGACGGTGGCCCGGCGCGGCGGCATCGCGGTGATCCCCCAGGACATCCCGATCGACGTGGTGGCCGACGTCGTCGCCTGGGTGAAGCAGCGGCACCTGGTGCACGACACCGCGATCGCGCTGGGGCCCACCGACACCGTCGGCGACGCCATCCACCTGCTGCCGAAGCGGGCGTACGGTGCGGTGATCGTGGTCGACGACCTCGGCCGCCCGATGGGCGTGGTGACCGAGGCCGACACCGTCGGCGTGGACCGCTTCGCCCAGTTGCGGCACGTGATGTCGGCCGAGCTGCACACCGTGCCCGCCGACGCGGACCCGCGTACCGGATTCGACCGGCTCTCCGCCGGCCGGCGACGGTTGGCGCCGGTGGTCGACGGCGAGGGCCGGCTGGTCGGCGTCCTCACCCGGCCCGGCGCGCTGCGGGCGACGCTCTACAAGCCCGCGGTGGACGCCCAGGAGCGGCTGCGGGTCGCGGCGGCGGTGGGCATCAACGGCGATGTGGCGGGCAAGGCGGCGGCGCTGCTGGCGGCCGGGGTGGACACCCTGGTCGTGGACACCGCCCACGGGCACCAGGAACGGATGATCTCCGCCCTGCGGACCGTACGCGGGCTCGACCCGGCCGTCCCGGTGGCCGCCGGCAACGTGGTCACCGCCGACGGCGTACGCGACCTGGTCGAGGCGGGCGCCGACATCATCAAGGTCGGGGTCGGTCCGGGTGCGATGTGCACCACCCGGATGATGACCGGCGTGGGCCGGCCGCAGTTCTCCGCGGTGCTCGACTGCGCGGCCGCCGCCCGGGAACTGGGCCGCCACGTCTGGGCCGACGGCGGGATACGCCATCCACGGGACGTGGCGCTGGCCCTGGCCGCCGGGGCGTCGAACGTGATGGTCGGCTCCTGGTTCGCCGGCACCTACGAGTCCCCCGGCGACCTCTACACCGACGAGGACGGCCGGCGGTACAAGGAGAGCTTCGGGATGGCCTCGGCGCGGGCGGTCAGCGCGCGCACCGCCGAGGACAGCCCGTACGACCGCGCCCGCAAGGCGATCTTCGAGGAGGGCATCTCGTCGGCCCGGATGTACCTGGACCCGGCCCGCCCGGGGGTGGAGGACCTGATCGACGAGATCATCTCGGGGGTACGCAGCGCGTTCACCTATGCCGGCGCGCGGACGCTCGACGAGTTCCACGAGCGGGTGCTGGTCGGTGTGCAGAGCACCGCCGGGTACACCGAGGGGATGCCGCTACCGACGAGCTGGTGACCGGCCACCGGGACCTCAGCCGGCGGGCAGCAACTCGGCGGAACGGGCGGCCACCACGTCGCCGACCAGGCCGATCGCGGCGGCCACCGGCAGCGGGTCCAGCGCCCGCCCGTCGCGCAACCGCAGCGAGACCCGACCGTCGGCGGCCTCCCGGGGGCCGACCACCCCGACGTACGGGATCCGCCGGTGGGCGGCGTCGCGCACCCGGGCGCCCAGCGAGCCGCCGAGGTCGACCGCGACCCGGAGCCCCGCCTCGGTCGCCTGCCGGGCCAGCTCGGCAGCCGCGCCGGCCTGGTCGTCACCGACCGGCAGGATCACCAGCTGCACGGGGGCGTACCAGGGCGGGAAGGCGCCCTGGTGCACCTCGATCAGGTAGGCGAAGAGCCGCTCCATGCTGCCGACCAGGCTGCGGTGCACCATCACCGGCCGCCGGCGCGCCCCGTCCGAGTCGGTGTACGACAGGTCGAACCGCGCCGGCTTGTCGAAGTCGAGCTGGACGGTGGAGATGGTCGACTCCCGCCCGGCGGCGTCCCGCACCTGAATGTCGATCTTCGGGCCGTAGAAGGCGGCCTCGCCGGGAGCCTCGTCGTACGCCACCCCGTCGAGTGCGGCGCGGAGCAGTTCCTCGGCCCGCGCCCAGTCCGCGTCGTCGCCGACGTACTTCTCCCCCGGCCCGCGCCGCGACAGTCGTACGCCCGCCGGCCGCACGCCCAGCGCCGCGTGCGCGACGCGGATCAGCCGCAGGATCTCCGACACCTCCTGGCCGACCTGCTCCAGGGCGCAGAAGTTGTGCGCGTCGTTGAGGGTGATGGCGCGCACCCGGGACAGCCCGCCGAGCACCCCCGAGCGCTCCGCCCGGTACATGCCGCCGATCTCGGCCACCCGCAGCGGCAGGTCCCGGTAGGAGCGCCCGCGCGCCCGGTAGACCAACGCGTGGTGCGGGCAGAGCGCCGGTCGCAGCATCAGCTCGTCGTCGGCGCCCGCGGGACGCATCGGTGGGAACATCTCGGCGGCGAAGTAGCCGAGATGTCCGGATGCCTCGAACAGGTCGCGCCGGCCCAACGGCGGGGTGTGCACGTGCTGGTAGCCGGCCCGGCGCTCCAGCTCACGCAGGTACTCCTCGATCGCGTGCCGGGCGGCGGCGCCGGCCGGCAGCCAGATCGGCAGGCCCGCGCCGGCGAGCGGGTCGGTGGCGAACAGGTCCAGCTCCCGGCCCAGCCGGCGGTGGTCGATCATGTCGCGCTCCTTGGTGGTACGCCCCGGCGCGACCCCTCACCCACGACGCACGAGGCCCCGGGCGGATCGCCCGGGGCCTCGGTTGACGGAAGGTGTCAGTGCGGCACGCCAGGCTTCCCCGGCGTCGTCGTCACCCTCGCACTGCACACCCCACCGACCCTACCCCCGCCCCCCATGCCCCACACCCCGGTTATCCCACCCGCGATCTTGCACTTATCGTCGGGACATAGACCAACAAAAGCCGCATCCAACCGACCATAAGTCCATGATCGGCGAGGAGAAGGGTGGGGAGGGAGTTTGGGGTGGGCCGCTGGCACGGGACCTGCCAGCGGCCCGGTGGCGGCCCCGGCGTCAAGCGACGGTGACCCGACGCTCGGCGGGCCGCGCGTCGACTACGGTACGCGCCACGGGAGGATCACGCGAACATCGGCGCCGCAGCCGTCTTCGATGTGCGCCCGTTCGGGCAGCCACTGCCGACTGCGGCTGCCCGTGGAGGCAAGGTGTCGCTGGTCACGGTCGGCCGGAGTCGGGCATGGTGACGCCGGACACGCCGTCAGGCTCGGCACGTTCCGTTCGCCGCGCGGATGGGCCGCATGGCCGCAGAGGTGCCGGCCGACTGATCACGACCGGGCCCCGGCGAGCCGGATGATCGACGACCGGTAGGGGTGGTCCCGGGGTCGGATTTCGGTGCTCGTCCCGGATCCGTTCGGGGGCCCACCGACGGCAGGCTTAGGTATGCCTGTAACCCGGAACAGCGGCGTACTGGCCCTCGGCGGAATCGTCCTCGCGGCGCTGCTCGCCGTCGTCGGTCACGCCGGCGTCAACGACCTGGATCCGGTCAGCCTGACCGTCAGCGACTATGCCGTCTCCGACTCCGGCGGGGCCATCCACGTGGCCATGCTGCTGCTCGCCGTCGCCTCCGCCGTGCTCATCCCGGCCCTGAGCCGGCTCGGCCACCCGGCCTCCGACGTGCCCACACGCACGGCCAACCCGGCCGGCACGGCGGACCCGGCCGCCGGTAGCGTCCGCCGTGGTCGGGCAGCCGAGTGGCTGCTGGCCGCCTGGGCGGGCGGGCTGCTGCTGTCGGGGCTGGTGCCGACCAATCCGCCCGGCACCGAGATGGGCACCGCCGCCTACGTGCACCGGTACGCCTCGGTGGTCGCCTTCCTGGCGCTGCCGGTCGCCGGCTGGCTGCTCGCCGCCCGGCTGCCCACCGGTGCCCGCGCCGGCCGATGGCTGCGTGTCCTGACCGTGGCGAGCCTGCTGCTGGCCGCCGCCATGGTCTGGTCCGCCTACCCCGGCGACCGCGCCCTCTACGGCCTGATCGAGCGCGTCCTCATCCTCGCCGAGGTCGCCCTGCTGACCCTGCTGGCCGTGACCCTCCACCTGCGGCGGGATCACTCCAACTCGTGGAGCATCAGCTGGCGGGCGGCCTCGGTGACCGAGCCGGAGAGACTCGGGTAGATGGTGATGGTCTGGGCCAGCTCGTTGACGGTGAGGTTGTTCTCCACCGCCATGGTGATCGGCAGGATCAGCTCACTGGCCTTCGGCGCGACCACCACACCACCGATCACCTGACCGCTCGCCGGCCGGCAGAACAGCTTGACGAAGCCGTCCGCCACCTCGTCCATCTTGGCCCGGGCGTTGCCGGCCAGCGGCAGCATCACCTGCCGGGCCGGCACCCGGCCGGCGTCCACCTCGTCCTGCGAGACACCGACGGTGGCCAGCTCCGGATCGGTGAAGACGTTGGCCGAGACGGTACGCAGCCGCAGCGGCCGGACCGCCTCACCGAGCGCGTGCCACATGGCGATGCGCCCCTGCATGGCGGCGACGCTGGCCAGCGGAAGCACGCCGGTGCAGTCGCCGGCCGCGTAGAGGCCGGGCACGTTGGTCCGGGAGACCCGGTCCACCGTCACGTATCCGCCCCGGGCCAGCGCGACGCCGTACTCGGCCAGGCCCAGCTCGGCGGTGTTGGGGATCGAGCCGACCGCGATCAGCGCGTGCGAGCCGTACACCGTGCGGCCGTCGGAAAGCTCGACCTCGACGCCGCCGCCGGTGCGGCGGACGCCCTCGGCGCGGGAGTTGTTCAGGATGCTCATGCCCCGGGTCCGGAAGACCCGCTCGATCGCCTGCGCGGCGTCGGCGTCCTCGTGCGGCATGACCCGGTCCCGGCTGGAGACCAGGGTCACCTCAACCCCCATCGCGAGGTACGCGCTGGCGAACTCCGCGCCCGTCACGCCGGAGCCGACCACGATCAGGTGCTCCGGCAGTTCGGGCAGGTCGTACACCTGCCGCCAGGTCAGGATGCGCTCGCCGTCAGGCACGGCGGTGGGCAGCTGGCGGGGGGTGGCGCCGGTGGCGACCAGCACCGTCGCGGCGTCGATCGCGTACGCGGCCTCCTCGCCGTCGGGCGTGACGATTACGCGGTGGGTGTGACCGAGCGTGTCCTCGCCCAGCCGGGCCCGCCCGGCCACGAAGGTGACCCCGGCCTTGAGCAGCTTGGCGTGGATGTCGGCGGACTGCGCCAGGGCGAGCCGCTTGACCCGCTCGTGCAGCGCCTGGGCGTCCACGGTGACCGCCTCCAGGCCGTCGGAGTGCACCCCGAACACCTCGGTGTCGCGGTATCCGGTCACCACCTCGGAGCTGGCGATGAACGTCTTCGACGGTACGCAGTCGGACAGTACGCAGGCACCCCCGGCGCCGTCGGCCTCCACGACGGTGACGTCGGCGTCCAGTTGGGCGGCGACCAGCGCCGCCTCATAGCCGGCCGGTCCTCCGCCGATGATCACGATCCGGCTCGCCACGACTCCCCCTCGTCCATGCTCACGGTGACTTTCTTCTCCCCGACGCGTCCGACACGCACCGTCGTATTCTCCCCCGCGCGTCGCGCGGGCTATCGTCATCGCCGTGCGTCATTACGCCGCCTACGGCTCGAACCTGGACCCCGCTCGGATGCGCGCCTACTGCCCGCACTCCCCGATGGTGGGCATCGGCTGGCTGGAGGGCTGGCGGCTCACCTTCGCCGGCGACGACGTCATCGGCTGGGAGGGGGCGGTCAGCACGGTGGTCGAGTCGCCCGGCGACCGGGTCTTCGTGGCGCTCTACGACATCCACCCGTACGACGCGGCGCAGCTGGACGAGATCGAGGGCGTCACCTCCGGCACGTACCGGAAGCTGACCGTCCGCATCTCGACGCTGGACGGCGACGTGACGGCCTGGCTCTACGTCTTCGACGGCTACGAGGGCGGCCTGCCCACCTCGTGGTACCTGTCGGAGATCGCCAACGCCGCCGAGAAGGCGGGCGCGCCGGACGACTACGTCATCGAACTGCGGTCCCGCCCCACCGGCACCGCGTCGGCGTAGCACGTCTCCCACCGCCCCAGTCTGCTACCGGGCGCCGGGGCACCGGGCGCCGACCCCGAACCTCGGGGGCTCCGTCACAGGACGGGCCGGTTCACCGGCCCTGTGCGTGCGCCTGCGCCGCGGTCAGCAGCTCGACCAGTTCGGCACCGTCGGCCGGGCCGAGCGCCGTGAAGGCGGGCGCGGCGAGCCGGTTGGTCACCGCCTCGGCCCACAGCCGCCGTCGCACCAGCGGTCCGACCGGCGGGTACGGCGGCGACCACCCGCAGGCCATCGCGCCGCTCTCTCCCTCCGGGCCGGCCAGCACCGCCTCCAGCGGCGTCATCCCGGCGGCCCGTACGGCGACCAGGTGAGCGCCGGTGAAGTGTTCCCGCAGCAGGCGCAGGCCGGCGGCGGCCCGGGCACCCGAGGTCCCGGCCTCCGACGGCATGGCCCGCCACGCCGCGAACAGCGGCATTCCGCTGGCGTCGGCCGCCGCGACGGCCCGCTCCACCAGCACCGCGAGCCGGTCGACGCGGGGCAGGTCGGCCAGGATGTCCTCGCCCCAACGGCAGCACTCGGCCAGGCTGGCGGCGGCCACCTCGGAGGGGCGTACCGTGCGGGCGGCGGCGTCCCAGCCGTCGGCCACGGCATCGGGGGCGACGAAGCCGAGCGCGGCCGCCACCGTCTCCGCCCGCACGTCACCCAGCGCGCCGGCCCGCCCGGTGATGTAGAAGGCCCAGCCGGAGATGCCGAGCAGCCGTGCCCGGCGCAGCGTGATGGGGCACCGGGTGTACGCCTCCCCGAGTGCGAGCACCGCCGGCTTGCTGGCCGCCGCGACCTGCTCCGGTGTCATCCCTGCCCACCCGGAGGCCGGTCCGGGCAGGAGCCACCCGACGGTCTGTCCGCGAAGGATCCGCCCGAAGGTCCGTCCATGAAGGATCAGTCTGCCGGTCCGCCGTCCGCGTCGGCATCCCCCTCCTCGGCGTCCAACGCCTCCATCGCGGCCTCTACCTCACCGGTTCGGCGCCGGGCGGTGCTGGCGGCCCGTTCGGCGGCCCGGCGGGCCAGCCGGGACCGGCTCAGCTCCTGCTCGGCGACGGCCCGGCGGCGCTCCAGCTCGGCCAGTTCCGTCTCGACGGCGTCCAGTGCGGCCGCACCGTCGTGTTCGGCCGTCACCGCGCCGGCCAGGTCCTCCGCGGCCCGCTCCTGGTCGGTACGCGCCCGGGCCAGTTCCTTCTCCAACGCCGTGCGGCGGCGGGCCCGCTCGGCGCGGGCGGCCCGCTGTGCCTGTTCGGCGCGG
The DNA here is from genome assembly GCF_029626175.1 of Micromonospora sp. WMMD1082. Classification (NCBI taxonomy): domain Bacteria; kingdom Bacillati; phylum Actinomycetota; class Actinomycetes; order Micromonosporales; family Micromonosporaceae; genus Micromonospora; species Micromonospora sp. WMMD1082. The sequence continues at coordinate 1,169,695 of NZ_JARUBM010000002.1, forward strand.
AGCGCCCCCCGGTCCGGTGCGCGTTGGCGGGCCGGCGCGGCGGGCGGCGGCTCCTCCCCGCCGGTCACCAGGCGCAGCTGCGGCCGGGGCACCTCGCCGAACCCGGCGTAGTGGGCCGGCCGCAGCAGCCGCCCGGAGCGCACCTGCTCGGCCACCTCGGTGTCGGAGAGTGCGGCGTTGAGGGTCGCCTCCACCTCGGCCAGCGGCAACTTCCCGGTCGACGGGGCCCCCTCCACGTCGGCGGCGAGCCGGCGTATCTCGGCGACGAGCGCGCCGACCACGGCCCGCCGCTGCGCGGACAGCTCCCGCAGTCGCGGGCCACGCAACTGGCGCTGGGCCTCCCGCAGGGCACCGGCCAGCTCCGCCAGTTCGGCGACCAACTCCGGTCGTTCGAGGGCGAGCAGGTTGACCAGCCAGGCGGCCACCGTGGGCCGGCGCAGCCGGGCGATCTCCCGGGCGGCGCGCGGGTCACCGTCGTGGCGCGCCTGCGCGGCGGCGGCGTCCCGGGCGGCGACGAACCGGTCGGGCGGCGTGCGGTACAGCTGCGCCACGAGGTCGGGTGGGGGGTCGGGCATCGGCTCAGCCGTCGATCCGGCTGCCCGGATCCAGCCGCTGGTACTCGCGGCCCGACAGCGCCGTGTACTGCCGGTCCAGCACCGCGTAGCCGTTGCCGTTGAGCAGGGCGTCGTGCAGCGCGAAGACCCGGCGCGGTGCCACCGCCCGGATGAAGTCGACCACCTCGGAGAACTTCGACCAGGGCGCGTGTATGGGGGCGAACAGCGTGTCGACCTGCACGTCGTCCGGCACGAACAGGGCGTCACCCGGGTGGTAGACGACGTCGTTGACGAGGTAGCCGAGGTTGTCGAGCACGGGGATGTCGGGGTGGATCACCGCGTGCCGGCCGCCGTAGGCGCGTACCGGGACGCCGGCGGCGGTGAACGACTCGCCGGGAGTGACCGGGCGCAGCGCCTCGGCGGCATCGCCGAGTGGGCCGGCCAGCGACGCCGGGCCGTGGATGACGAACGGGCGCCGCTCCAGCTGCCGCGTGACCGCCTCGACGTCGAGGTGGTCCGGGTGCTCATGGGTGATCAGCACCGCGTCGGCCCCGTCCAGCGCCACCGCCGGCTCGCTGAACATCCCGGGGTCGATGACCAGCACTCCCCCGTCGTGCTCGGCGCGCAGGCACGAGTGGGCGTACTTGGTGAGCCGCATCGTGATGCCTCCCATATCGAATCGTGACGTCCTCAGCGCAGTCTGCCGGAACCCGTGCGGTGGCGCGTGCCGTCCGAGCTATCGCCCGCTCGGGCCAGAGGAAGGGGAACGGGGATGAGGATGGACAGCGGCCGCCGGCACGGGACCAGGGTGGTGGCGGCGTTGGTGGCGCTGCTGGTGCTCGCCGGCTGCGGAAGCGGCAGCGACGGCGGGGACGACGCGACGGTCAGCGACGCGGCCGCGCCCGCGCCGGCCCGGGAGAGGGCCGCGGGTGCGCCGGACGAGGCCCAGGCCGGCGTGGGCGCGCCAGGCGAGGCCCAGGGCAACGCCGGCACGGCGGTGGACACCCGGGTCGACCAGCGGGCCATCATCTACACCGGATCGATCCGGGTGCAGGTGGACGATGTGGACGCCGCCGCGCGGGACGCCGCCGCCACGGCCACCCGGGCCGGCGGCTTCGTCGGCGGGGACCAACGCCGCAGCTCCGACGCCGACGCGGTGGCGGAGTTGCAGCTGCGGGTGCCGGCGGAGCGGTTCTACGCGGTGGTGGAGGAGTTGGCCGGCCTCGGCCGCCAGGAGCGCCGGGAGATCGCCACGCAGGACGTCACCGAGGAGACCATCGACCTCGACGCCCGGATCACCAGCCAGCGGGCCCGGGTGGAGAGCGCCCGGCGGCTGCTCGCCCGGGCCACCTCGATCAGTGACCTGGTGAGCCTGGAGAACGAGCTGGCCCGCCGGGAGGCGGACCTCGCCTCGCTGGAGGCGAAGAAGCAGCGGCTGGGCGACCTCACCGCACTCTCCACGATCACCGTCACCCTGGTCGGTCCGGACGTCACGCCCGTGGAGGAGGAGAACCGGATGGGCTTCCTGGCCGGGCTCAGCGGCGGCTGGAAGGTCTTCCTGGCCTCGATGGTCGTCCTGCTCACCGTGCTCGGGGCGATCCTGCCGTGGCTGCTGGTGTTCGGCGTACCGGTGGCGGCCCTGTGGTGGTGGAGCCGCCGACGCCGCCGGACCGACCCGGTGCCGGCCCTCGTCGCGCCGGTGGGCACGCCACCGCCGCCGGGTGTCAGCGCACCGCCGCCAGTGCCTGGAGCGCGGTCTGCACCATGAGCCGTACGCCCGCCGGGATGGCGCGTTCGTCCACGTCGAACGACGCCCGGTGCAGGTCCACGTTCGGCCCGGAGCGGCCGACCCCGAGCCGAGCGAGGGCACCGGGGACGTACTCCAGATACCAGGAGAAGTCCTCGCCGCCCATGCTCTGCGGGGTCTCCGCGATGCCCTCCGGGCCGAGCGCGGCGGTGGTGGCCGCGTTCAGCACCCCGATGGCGCGCGCGTCGTTGCAGACCGGTGGGCGCCCGCGCAGGTACTCCAGGTCGACGGTGGCCCCGGTCGGCGCGATGACGTCACGCACCACCTGCGAAACGATCTTCGGTGCCAGCTCCCAGGCGTCGCGGTCCATCACCCGCAGCGTGCCGGAGGCGGACGCCTCGGACGGGATGACGTTGTACCGGGTGCCCGCCGAGGCGTGACCGAAGACCAGCAGCAGCCCACTGTTCGCCGGCACCCGGCGGCTGACCAGGGCGGGAACCTCGGTGATCAGCCGGCCGAGCGCGTCGACCAGGTCGACGGTCAGGTGCGGGCGGGCGGTATGGCCGCCCGGCCCGGTGAGCCGGACGGTGACGTTGTCGGCGGCGGCGGTGATCGGCCCGACCCGCAGGCCCACCTGACCGACGGGCAGGCTGGGATCGCAGTGCAGCGCGAAGATCTGCGTCACGTCGTCGAGGCCGCCGGCCTCGATCACCTCCAGCGAGCCGCAGGGCAGGATCTCCTCGGCGGGCTGGAAGATCAGGCGGACCCGGCCGGGCAGCTCACCCAGGTCGGCCAGCTGCGCGAGCAGCATGCCGACGCCCAGCATGATCGTGGTGTGCACGTCGTGACCGCAGGCGTGACAGACCCCGTCCACGGTGGAGCGGTACGGCACGTCCTTGACGTCGGTCAGCGGCAGCGCGTCGATGTCGGCGCGCAACGCGATCACCGGCCCGTCCGGGCGACCGTCGATGTCGCAGATGACGCCGTTTCCCTTGGGCAGCAGTCGCGGCTGGAGCCCGGCCAGGGACAACTCCCGGGCGACCAGGGCGGCGGTCTCGAACTCCGCGCCGGACAGCTCCGGATGCGAGTGGATGTGACGGCGCGTGGCGATCAGGCCCGGTACCCGGAGGGCGAGCAGGTGGTCCAGCTCGAAGGGCAGCGGTCGGGCCCCGGCCGGCACCTCCGGCCAGGACGGCGCCAGCTGGTGGCCGCTCGGCATCGTCAACGCACTCGTCACGTCAAATTCTCGATCACTAGAAATGGATGGATCATCGGGAACAGCAGACAGCGTAGACCCCCGACGGTGACTCTGCGCAACCTCGTTCCGGTGATGGTCGGACCGCGCAGCGTCACGTATGCCCTGCTGAGAGCGCCCGTAGGTGAGCGGGACAGCAGGTAGATCGCGGTCGAACGCCGTCATCCACTCCTCACCTCCTACAACGCGTAATCGTGCCCCCAGGGCGATAATCTCGTCGAAAGCCGAAGCCATCGTTCCGAATTGTCGCATTAGTCACGCCGATGAACTGACGGTACGACAATTACCCGACCACTCCGGGCGACGGACACCCGTGGACGTTCACACGTTCGGACATCACGCGACCGCACACCCTGTGCGTCGCGTGATCACCCTGCACCTCGCGTGATCACTCGCGTGATCACCGGAAGCGGAGTACCCGGGTACGGCCCCCTCGACACGCTGCGCGACCGGTCGGCCCGCGACGGGCGAGGTCGACCGGGTCAGAACCGGTCGGTGGGTTGGTAGCGGCCCCAGACCTCGCGCAGCGCGCCGCACACCTCGCCGACGGTGGCGCGCTCGCGCAGCGCCGACTTCATCGGGTAGAGCACGTTGCCGGTGCCCGACGCGGCCGTACGCAGCTCGACAAGGGCCCGCTCCACGGCCGCGCCGTCGCGCTCGGCCCGCAGCTTGGCCAGCCGGTCGGCCTGCGCCTCCTCGATCGTCGGGTCGACCCGCAGCGGCTCGTACGGCTCCTCGGCGTCGATGGCGAACCGGTTGAGCCCGACCACCACCCGCTCACCCGAGTCGATCTCCTGCGCGATCCGGTACGCGGACTGCTCGATCTCCCGCTTCTGGAAGCCGGCCTCGATCGCGTCCACCGCCGAGCCGTGCTCGAAGACCCGGGACATCAGCGCGTCCGCGGCCGCCTCGATCTCGGCGGTCATCGCCTCCACCACGTACGATCCGGCGAAGGGGTCCACCGTCGCGGTGAGATCCGTCTCGTACGCCAGCACCTGCTGGGTCCGCAGCGCCAGCCGGGCCGCCTTCTCGGTGGGCAGCGCGATCGCCTCGTCGAAGCTGTTGGTGTGCAGCGACTGGGTGCCGCCGAGCACCGCGCCGAGCCCCTGCACGGCCACCCGGACCAGGTTCACCTCGGGCTGCTGGGCGGTCAGCTGCACGCCCGCGGTCTGGGTGTGGAAGCGCAGCATCATCGACTTCGGGTTCTTCGCCCCGAACTCGTCGCGCATCAGCCGGGCCCAGATCCGCCGGGCCGCCCGGAACTTCGCCACCTCCTCCAACAGGGTGGTACGCGCGACGAAGAAGAACGACAGTCGGGGGGCGAAGTCGTCGACGGCCAGCCCGGCGGCGATCGCGGCCCGGACGTACTCCACGCCGTTGGCCAGCGTGAAGGCGATCTCCTGCACGGGCGAGGCACCGGCCTCGGCCATGTGGTAGCCGGAGATGGAGATGGTGTTCCACTTCGGCACCTCCGCCCGGCAGTAGCCGAACGTGTCGGCGACCAGCCGCAGCGAGGGCTTCGGCGGGAAGATGTACGTCCCCCGGGCGATGTACTCCTTGAGGATGTCGTTCTGGATGGTGCCGTTGAGCGCCGCGCCCGGCACCCCGTTCTCCTCGGCGACGAGTTGGTAGAGCAGGAGCAGCACCGAGCCGGGTGCGTTGATCGTCATCGAGGTGGAGACCTTGTCCAGCGGGATGCCGTCGAAGAGCAGCCGCATGTCCTCGATCGAGTCGATGGCCACGCCGACCTTGCCCACCTCGCCGTGCGCGATCGGGTCGTCGGAGTCGTAGCCCATCTGGGTGGGCAGGTCAAAGGCGACCGACAGACCCATCGTGCCGGCCCGCAACAACTGCTGGTAACGCGCGTTGGACTCGGTGGCGGTGCCGAAGCCGGCGTACTGGCGCATGGTCCAGGGGCGGGAGGTGTACATGGTGGGATAGACCCCACGGGTGTACGGAAAGTCACCCGGCGCGCCCAGCCGGGCGTCCAGGTCGCCGGGAAGGTCGGCCGCCGTGTAGACACCCCTGATCGGGAAACCGGACTCGCTTGACCGCCGTTCGCTCATCACCGGATGGTAGGACCCCGGTGCGGATGCCGGGTGACGGGTGCCGGTAAGGGGTGCCGCACACCGTGTCGCCCCACGGCGACCAAAGGTGAGCGCCCGCACACGTACCGTCGAGTATGGGAAACGTCCGCCGCGCCGGCTTTCGCATCGGGCGTCTGAACCAGCAAGATAGGGGGGTTGTGTCCCAGCCCTCTCGACTTCCCCCGGTGGCTTTTCTGTGACTCAGATCCCGACGTGGAGCGGCGGACCAGTCAGCATCCCCACCAACGGACGCGCGACGCCCGGCACCGTCATCGGTGACCGGTACTCGCTGCGTTCCGCGGTGGGCAACGGTGGCATGGGTACGGTCTGGCGGGCCACAGACACACTTCTGCGCCGCGACGTGGCCGTCAAGGAGGTCATCCTCCCGCCCGGCCTGGCCCCGAGCGACCGCGACGCCATGTATGAACGCACCCTGCGCGAGGCCCGCGCCGCCGCCGCCATCGCCCACCCGGCGGTGGTCCAGGTGTACGACGTGGTCACCGAGGCCGGCCGGCCGTGGATCGTGATGGAGCTGCTCGACGCCCGCAGCCTCGCCGACATGGTGATCGAGGACGGGCCGATCGCCCAACGGGTCGTCGCCAAGATCGGGATCGCGCTGCTCGGCGCGCTTGAGGTGGCGCACGCGATCGGTGTGCTGCACCGCGACGTCAAGCCCGCCAACGTGCTGATCTGCTCGGACGGGCGCTGCGTGCTGACCGACTTCGGCGTGGCCCGGATGCCCACCGACGTGCAGCTCACCACCCCGGGCATGGTGCTGGGTTCACCGCACTTCATCTCGCCCGAGCGGGCCATGGGGCAGGAGTTCGGCCCGCCCAGCGACCTGTTCTCCCTCGGCGTGACGCTCTACACCGCCGTGGAGGGTCGGCCCCCCTTCGACCGGGGCGACCCGATCGAGACCATGCACGCCGTGGTCGAGGATCCGCCGGCCCCGCCGCAGCGCAGCGGCCCGCTCACCCGGGTGCTGATGGGCCTGCTGGAGAAGGACCCGGCCCGCCGGATGGACGTGCACACCGCGCGCGCCCTGCTGCGCGAACTGCTGGCCGGCCCGCTGAGCAGCGCCGCCGCCGGGGTCAACTCGATGACCGACCAATACTCGGTAATGCAGATGCCGCAGCCCGCACCGGTCAGCGCGCCGGTCGCACCGGCGAGCCCCGCGCCGTCCGGGCAGATCGGCGGCCGGGCGATGCTCGGCCCCGGCGAGTCGCTGACCGACCGCCTCGCCGCGCTGCGCCGGGGTGAGCGCCCCGGTCAGGCCACCGCCGCCCGCACCGGCGCCATGGACGAGACCAGCGCCGACATGCTGGCCCGGCCCGGGCACCCGGGGGCCGCGATGTCCCCGCCCGGGGGTCGCACCTACGGCGGTGGGGCCGAGGCGACCCAGCGCATCGGTGCGGACGCCACCCAGCACATCGGGGTGGACGCGACGCAGCGCGTCGGTCCTGCGGCGTTCGGCTACGGCCAGCCGGACGCGACCCAGCAGCTCGGCGGCTACGGCGGCAACCAGTGGCCGGCCGCGCCCAGCCAGCCGTACGGCGCACCGCCACCCGACGGCGGCGGCAGCCCGGTCGATCGGGCGAAGGCCGCCGGCACCCGCCTGGTCGACACCGTGAAGGGGTGGCCACGCAAGATGCAGCTGGCCGCGGCCGGCGGCCTCGCGGTGCTCCTGCTGATCGGCATCGTGGCGTTCTCCGGCGGCGACGACGAGCCGCCCGCCGCCCCGGTCGCCGAGCCGTCCAACTCGGCGGACGAGGGCCCCGGCATCGAGATGCAGGAGCACTCGGCACGGGGGGTACGGGTGCTGGTGCCCAAGGGCTGGAAGCGGGCCGCACCCGCCGGCGGCGTCTACATCGACTACACCGACCCGGAGGACAGCGGCCGTCGGGTGCGCATCCTCAACGAGAAGTGGAGCGGCACCTCGGCCCGCTGGGCGCAGACCGCGGAGAACAACCTGAGGACCCGGTCGGCCTCCTGCGCGAAGCCGTACACCCAAGTCTCCATGACCGAGAAGGAGCTGGCCGGCAAGGCGTCGGCCGAGTTCGAGTACACCTGCGGCGAGGGCGACACGATGCGGCACGGCGTGTGGCACGGGGTGGCCAGCGACGGGCGGCTCTACTCGTTCTACCTCACCTCGAACGACTCCCGCTTCGAGGAGAGCAAGCCGATCTACGACGAGATGCTGAAGTCGTTCCAGCTCACCGCCGCCGGCTGAGCCGGGGGCGCGCCCGTGGTGATCCGCCGCCGTGCTATCAAGGGGCCATGGCGGCGGAGACCACTGACCTCGACACCATCCGCGAGCGGGCCGAACGCTGGCTCGCCGACGACCCCGACCCGGCCGGCCGGGCGGAGCTGCGGGCGGTGCTCGACCGACTGCCGGCGAGCGCACCCGAGCTGGCCGACCGGTTCGCCGGGCCGCTGACCTTCGGCACGGCCGGGCTGCGCGGGCCGCTGCGCGCCGGCCCCAACGGGATGAACCTCGCGGTGGTCACCCAGGCCGCCGCCGGGTTGGTCGCCTGGCTCGCGGCCCAGGGCGGCACCGGCCCGCTGGTGATCGGGTACGACGCCCGGCGCGGCTCCCGCGAGTTCGCCGAGCAGACCGCCCGGGTGGCCACCGGTGCGGGACGCCCGGCGTTGCTGCTCCCCCGCCCGCTGCCCACCCCGGTGCTGGCATACGCGGTGCGGCACCTGGGAGCGGTGGCCGGGGTGATGGTGACCGCCAGCCACAACCCGCCCCAGGACAACGGCTACAAGGTGTATCTCGGTGCCGAGCTGGGTGGTGAGCTGGGCGCCGGGGCGCAGATCGTGCCGCCGGCCGACGCCGGCATCGAGGCGGCCATCCGCGCGGTCGGCCCGCTGACGCAGGTGCCGCTCGGCCCCGCCGGCCAGGTGCTCGGCGACGACCTGACCGCCGCGTACGTGGCGCGGGCGGTCGAGGTCATCCCGCCAGGCGGCCCCCGGGACCTGGCCGTGGCGTACACCCCGCTGCACGGCGTCGGTGCGGCGGTGCTCACCGCCGCCTTCGCGAGTGCCGGCTTCCCCGTGCCGGGCGTCGTGCCGGATCAGGCGGAGCCGGACCCGGACTTCCCCACGGTGCACTTCCCCAACCCGGAGGAGCCGGGTGCGGTGGACCGGCTGGTCGCGCTCGCCGAATCGACCGGCGCGGACATCGCCATCGCCAACGACCCCGACGCTGACCGCTGCGCGGTCGCGGTCCGGGACACGACTGCGGGCACGAACGGACCGGACGTGCCCCCCGCCGGATCGGACGTGGCGGGCGGGCTCGCCAGGCCAGGCGGACCCGACGCGACGAACGGAGCTGGCTCAGCGGACGACGCGGCGGCGGGGCCGGGCTGGCGGATGCTGCGCGGGGACGAGGTGGGCGTGCTGCTCGCCGACCACCTGATGCGGCGCGGCGTGACCGGTCTCTACGCCACCACCATCGTCTCGTCGTCGCTGCTGCGCGCGATGTGCACCGCCCGGAACCTGCCGTACGACGAGACGCTGACCGGGTTCAAGTGGATCGTCCGGGCCGGTGGTGGGGCCGAGCCGCTGGTGTTCGGCTACGAGGAGGCGCTGGGCTACTGCGTCGCCCCGGACCATGTGCGGGACAAGGACGGCATCACCGCCGCGCTGACCGTGGCCGAGTTGGCCGCCGGCCTCAAGACGCAGGGCCGCACGCTCACCGACCGGCTGGACGAGCTGGCCGCCGAGTTCGGCGTGCACCACACCGACCAGCTCTCGGTCCGCGTCGACGACCTGCGCCTGATCGCCGACGCGATGGCCCGGATCCGCGCCGCCACCCCGACGACACTGCTCGGGCAGCCGGTCACCGAGGCACAGGACCTGCTTCCCGAGGCCGACGTGGTGATCATGCGTACCGCCTCGGCCCGGGTGGTGATCCGCCCCTCCGGCACCGAACCGAAGCTCAAGGCGTACCTCGAAGTGGTGGAACCGGTGACCGACGACGACGTCGCGGCGGCGCGTACCCGCGCGGCGGCCGCCGTCGCCACCTTACGCGCCGAGATTGCCCACGCCCTGGGCGTGTAGGGAAGGGCGCGACGGCCACCGGAACAACATTCCGTCGACACTTGCTCACTCAGGGTTCCGCCAAATAGCATCGCCGCATCAACCATCGTCATATTCCGCCTTTGGCGGGCAATACGGTTTTTGGCGTTTCCGCCCTCAACCGTATTGGTTGCATTATGGGACTGAGGGGTGTTGCACGGTGCATGCAACGAACGGCTCGACCGTGCCGCGACGGCAACTCGGCAGGCTGCTCACCCAGCTTCGGGTGGACGCCCAGGTCACCATCGAGGCGGCCGCCGACGAGTTGGACTGCTCGCGGCAGAAGATCTGGCGAATCGAGCGGGGCCTGACGCCGGCACGGGGTCCGGACGTGCGGGTGCTCTGCGAGCTTTACCGGGCCACTCCCGACCAGGCGAGCGTGCTGCTCGGGTTGGCCGAGGTCGGCAGGGCCGAGGGGTGGTGGCACGCATACGGCCGGTCCATCCCGATCTGGTTCTCGCTCTATATCGGGCTGGAGAATGTCGCCAGCAGCGTGCGTCACTACAACGCCGAACTGGTGCCGGGGCTCTTGCAGACCCCCGAATACGCCACCGCGCTCTTCCTGCACAACCGGCCGGAGTTGAGTGAGGAGGAACGGAAGAAGGCGGTGAACTTCCGGATCCAGCGGCAGGGCTTGCTGGCCCGGCGCCTCCCGCCGGCCCCGGAGCTGACCGTGATGCTCAGCGAGGCGGTGCTGCGCCGCCCGGTGCCGGGACGGCCGGTGATGGCCGGTCAACTCCGGCACCTGCTCGCCGTCGGCCAGCGGCACAACATCTCGATCCGGGTCCTGCCCCTGGCCGCCGGGCCACCGCTGGCCGCCGAGGCGGGCACCTTCGTCCTGCTCGACTTTCCGGAGTCATCGCTCGGCGGCCCGACCGAGCCGCCGACGGTCTACGTCGAAGGGCTTACCGGCGCGCTCTACCTCGACCAACCAGGCGAGATCGCCGCCTACGAGCGGGTCTGGCGGGGGCTGGAATCCGCCGCGCTCGGCGAGCGACAATCGATGGAGCTGATCGATGCCATCCTGGGAGAGTGCTATGAGTGACCTGACCGGCGCCCGGTGGCGCACCAGCACCCGCAGCGGCACCAACGGTGGCGACTGTGTCGAGGTCGCCGACAACCTGCCCGGCGTCGTCGGCGTCCGCGACAGCAAGGACCCGACCGGCCCGGCCCTCACCGTCCCCCCCACCGCCTGGTCCGCCTTCATCACCGCCCTCCGCACCCACCCCCCAACCCCCTAACCCCCACCCCCACCCTCGCCTCGTTGATCATGAAGTTGTTGTCACGACACGCCGAGCGGGGCGACAACAACTTCATGATCACCGGGTAGATGGCCGGGGGGAACGGGGAGGGGGAAGGGGTGGGCTAGGGGCGGGGGCCTAGGGCGTGGTCTATGGCGCGGGCCAGGGCGGTGACGACCAGGCTGACCGAGGGGCGGACCACGGAGTCCTCCAGGTTGACCTCGCCGGAGAAGCCGGCGCCGCTGGCGATCTCCTCCAGCCGGCGGCGGGCGTCGGCGGCGGCCTCACCGGTGACACCGAGCGCGGACTCCATCCGGAGTACGGCGACCAGGGTGGCGAGCGCGGCGGTCCGCTCGTCCGGGGCGGCCCCGGTGAGCGCCTCGGCGAGCCGCTGCCGGGTCTCCGCCTCCACCGACCGATCCACCACCGGATAGCGGTGCACGTGGATGAAGCCCAGTTCCGTCTCGTCGACGTCCCGGACGACGCCCTGGTCGCAGAGATCGCCGAGGATCCGGTCGCGGAGGCCGTGGCGCAGCCGCTGCACCCAGGACGAGGGGCTGTGCGGGGTGTCGCCCGCGATCTTGGCCAGCACCGCGTCGGTGACCGGCTCGCCCGTCGGCGTCGGATCCGCCGCCGTCAGCGCCCCGTCGGCGTACGCGATCCGACCGGCCAGGGCCAGCTCGATCAGGACGGCGGCGGCCATCCCCAGGTCGAGGCTGATCCGCGGCAGGGTCGCCCTGCCGGTCTCGTCGTCGTAGGCGAGCAGGAGCAGTTCCTCGGCGAGTGGAACACCAGTCATGGCCCGAGACGCTAGCGGCTGGACGTCCCCACCCGCAGGACAAACCGCCGCCGGCGTCAGAACCGGGGCATGCCGCCGAACTGCCGGTCACCGGCGTCGCCGAGGCCGGGCACGATGAACATGTTGTCGTTGAGGCCGTTGTCGATGGCGGCCGTCACCAGGCGCAGCGGCAGGCCGGAACGCTCCAGCCGCGCGATGCCCGCCGGCGCGGCGAGTACGCAGAGCACGGTGATGTCGGTGCAGCCACGCTCGGCGAGCAGCCGGCAGCAGTGCTCCAGCGAGCCGCCGGTGGCGAGCATCGGGTCGAGGACCAGCACCGGCAGGCCGCTCAGCTCCCGCGGCAGGGACTCCATGTAGGCGCGCGGCTCGAACGTCTCCTCGTCGCGGGCCAGCCCGACGAAGCCCATCGAGGACTCGGGCAGCAGACCGAGTGCGGCATCCGCCATGCCGAGGCCGGCCCGCAGCACCGGCACCAGCAGCGGCGGGTTGGCCAGCCGGGTGCCCTCGGTGGCGGTCACCGGGGTCTGCACCGGGTACGTCTCCACGGGGAAGGAGCGCGCGGCCTCGTACACCAGCATGGTGGTGAGTTCGTGCAGCGCGGCCCGGAACGAGGAGGAATCGGTGCGTTCGTCCCGCATGGCGGTCAGCCGGGACTGGGCGAGCGGGTGGTCAATGACGAGTACGTCCACGATCGCTCAACCTACCCGTCCCGGCCGTCGACGCGCGGGCCCCGGCCCGGACCAGCGACGCCGCTCACCCGCGAGCGCTCCGGCGACCGGTGGCAGCGACCGGCGGCGGGCGCAGTGGCCAAGATCACGCGGTGTCAACCTGCGTAGACTTCGGGACATGACGGCGACAGCGACGTCGGCCCGGTCGGACCTCTCCGAGCTGGGACGATCCGAGACCGCTCTGCGGACCTTCCTGCACGGCCTACCGGGCGTGGACCAGGTCGGCGCGGAGCAGCGGGCAGCCCAACTCGGCACCCGATCCATCAAGACCACCGCCAAGGCGCAGGCGATCGACCTCGCGATCCGGATGGTCGACCTGACCACGCTGGAGGGCGCGGACACGCCCGGCAAGGTGCGGGCGCTCGCCGCCAAGGCGCTGCGACCCGATCCGGCCGACCCGTCCTGCCCGCACGTCGGCGCGGTCTGCGTCTACCCCGCGATGGTCCCGTACGTGGCCGAGGTGCTCCGGGGTTCCGCCGCCGGGTCCGGGCGGCCAACCGGCGGACCGGGACAGGCGGACGGCGTCGCGCCGGCCGGACCCGGCGTGGTGCACCTGGCCAGCGTGGCCACCGCGTTCCCGTCGGGTCAGGCGCCGCTGGAGGTCAAGCTCGCCGACACCCGGGCGGCCGTCGAGGCCGGCGCCGACGAGATCGACATGGTGATCAACCGGGGCGCGTTCCTGGCCGGGCGTTACCAGGAGGTCTACGACGAGATCGTAGCGATCAAGGAAGCCTGCGGCAGTGCTGATGCCGGTCGCCAGGGGCGACCGCGAGCGCACCTCAAGGTGATCCTGGAGACCGGCGAGCTGGCCACCTACGACAACGTACGCCGCGCCTCCTGGCTGGCGATGCTGGCCGGCGGCGACTTCATCAAGACCTCCACCGGCAAGGTCCCGGTCGCCGCCACCCTCCCGGTGACGCTGGTGATGCTGGAGGCGGTGCGCGACTTCCGGGCCGCCACCGGGCGACAGGTGGGCGTCAAGCCGGCCGGCGGCATCAAGACCACCAAGGACGCGATCAAGTACCTGGTCATGGTCAACGAGACCGTCGGGCCGGACTGGCTGGACCCGGACTGGTTCCGCTTCGGCGCCTCCAGCCTCCTCAACGACCTGCTGATGCAGCGCACCAAGCTGACGACCGGTGTCTACGCCGGCCCCGACTACTTCACCCTGGACTGAACCCGATGTTCGAATACGCACCCGCACCCGAGTCGCGCTCGGTGGTGGACCTCAGGCCCTCGTACGGGCTCTTCGTCGACGGAAAGTTCGTCGACCCGGCCGACGGCGGCAGCTTCAAGTCGATCAACCCGGCCTCGGAGGAGGTTCTGGCCGAGATCGCCGAGGGCGGTACGCAGGACGTGGACCGTGCCGTCCGCGCGGCCCGCCGGGCGTACGAGAAGGTCTGGGGTCCGATGCCGGGCCGGGACCGGGCGAAGTACCTGTTCCGGATCGCCCGGATCATCCAGGAGCGCTCGCGCGAGCTGGCGGTGCTGGAGTCACTGGACAACGGCAAGCCGATCAAGGAGTCCCGGGACGTCGACCTGCCGCTGGTCGCCGCGCACTTCTTCTACTACGCCGGCTGGGCCGACAAGCTGCCGCACGCCGGCTTCGGGCCGAACCCACGGCCCCTCGGCGTGGCCGCGCAGGTCATCCCGTGGAACTTCCCGCTGCTGATGCTGGCCTGGAAGATCGCCCCGGCCCTCGCCGCCGGCAACACGGTGGTGCTGAAGCCGGCCGAGACCACCCCGCTGACCGCGCTGCTCTTCGCCGAGATCTGCCAGCAGGCCGACCTGCCGGCCGGCGTGGTCAACATCGTCACGGGCGCCGGCGACACCGGCCGGGCGCTGGTCGAGCACCAGGACGTGGACAAGGTCGCCTTCACCGGCTCCACCGACGTCGGCCGGGCCATCGCCCGCGCGGTCGCCGGCAGCCGCAAGAAGCTCACCCTGGAACTGGGCGGCAAGGCCGCCAACATCGTCTTCGACGACGCCCCGGTCGACCAGGCGGTCGAGGGCATCGTCAACGGCATCTTCTTCAACCAGGGGCACGTCTGCTGCGCCGGCTCCCGGCTGCTGGTCCAGGAGTCCGTCGCCGAGGCGGTGCTGGAGTCGCTCAAGCGGCGGATGGCCCAGCTGCGGCTCGGCGACCCGCTGGACAAGAACACCGACATCGGCGCGATCAACTCGGCCGCGCAGCTGGCCCGGATCCGGGAGCTGACCGAGGCCGGTGCCGCCGAGGGCGCGCAGCAGTGGTCGCCGCCGTGCGAGCTGCCGGAACGGGGCTTCTGGTTCGCGCCGACCATCTTCACCGGGGTCACCCAGGCGCACCGGGTCGCCCGGGAGGAGATCTTCGGCCCGGTGCTGTCCGTGTTGACCTTCCGCACCCCGGCCGAGGCCGTGGAGAAGGCGAACAACACGCCGTACGGACTGTCGGCGGGCATCTGGACCGACAAGGGTTCCCGGATCCTGTGGATGGCCGACCGGCTGCGCGCCGGGGTGGTCTGGGCCAACACGTTCAACAAGTTCGACCCGACCTCGCCGTTCGGCGGCTACAAGGAGTCGGGCTACGGTCGCGAGGGCGGCCGGCACGGGCTGGAGGCGTACCTCAATGTCTGAGCGGGTCGCGGTACGCAAGACGTACAAGCTCTTCATCGGCGGGAAGTTCCCGCGTAGCGAGTCGGGACGGTCGTATCTCGTGCAGGACTCCAACGTGTCGCTGGCCTCCCGCAAGGACGCACGGGACGCCGTGGTGGCCGCCCGGGCCGCCGTCAAGGGCTGGGCCGGGGCGACCGCGTACAACCGGGGTCAGATCCTCTACCGGGTTGCCGAGATGCTGGAGGGCCGGCGCGAGCAGTTCGTCGCCCTCGGCGTGCCCGGCGACGAGGTCGACGCCGCGACCGACCGCTGGGTCTGGTACGCGGGCTGGTCCGACAAGCTCCCCCAGGTGTACGGGGGCGCGAACCCGGTGGCCGGGCCGTACTTCAACCTGTCGGCGCCCGAGCCGACGGGCGTGGTGGCGGTGGTGGCCCCGGAGGCACCGGCGCTGCTCGGCCTGGTCAGCGTGATCGCCCCGGCGATCGTCACCGGCAACACGGTCGTGGTCGCCGCATCGCCCGCCGCGCCGCTGGCCGCGGTGACCCTGGCCGAGGTGCTGGCCACCTCCGACCTGCCGGGCGGGGTGGTCAACATCCTCACCGGCCGCCTGTCGGAGACCGTGCCGACGCTCGCCGCGCACATGGACGTCAACGCGATCGACCTGACCGGCGTCACCGACCCGGAGCTGGCGGCCGACCTGGAGGTCAGGGCGGCGGAGAACCTCAAGCGGGTGCTCCGGCCGGTGCCGGCGGATCACGACTGGTCGGCGGATCCCGGCCTTGGTCGGATGACCGCACTGCTGGAGACGAAGACGGTGTGGCACCCCAAGGGAGTGTGACGCTCCTGCACTGCTTGCGGTGGGGGTTTCCGGCGTTTCCTGCGGCACTGCTTGCGGTGGGGGTTTCCGGCGTTTCCTGCGGCACTGCTTGCGGTGGGGGTTTCCGGCGTTTCCTGCGGCACTGCTTGCGGCGGGGGTTTCCGGCGTTTCCTGCGGCACTGCTTGCGGTGGGGGTTTCCGGCGTTTCCTGCGGCACTGCTTGCGGTGGGGGTTTCCGGGGAGGCCCGCCCGCTCCGGGCGGTCAGGCTTGATCCCTGCGCGGGCGGGCCTCCCCGGAAACCCTGACGTGGGCGCGGATCGTCCGTGGGTCACGGCTTGCGGGGTGCTGCCCAGCGTCGGGTCCTCGGGTTGTCGTGTGTGTCTCGTTCAAGATCCGCGCAACTTCGGGGATGTTGCTGGGTCGAGTGGGTGATGAGGCAGCAGTATCCCTGAAGTTGCGCGGATCTTGGGCGGGGCGGGGCGGGCGCGGCGAGGAGCGGGGGTGGGGGCGGCGGGGAGCGGGGGTGGGCGTGCGGGGTGGGGTCTACTACGGGGGGTAGGATTTTGGGGTGACTCGGTTGGGGGATCTTGAGCGTGCGGTGATGGACGTGTTGTGGGACACGGTTCCCGCCACGTCGTCCGGAGTGACGGTGCGCGAGGTGGCCGACGCCCTGGACGGGCGGGAGCTGGCGTACACCACGGTGATGACGGTGCTGGACCGGCTGGCCGGCAAGGACATGGTGCAGCGCGAACGGGAGGGCCGGGCCTGGCGTTACCGCGCCGCGGCCAGCCGGGAGGCGTACATTGCCCAGCTCATGCTCGACGCGCTCGACCTCGGCGGCAGCCGGGACGCGGCACTGGTCCGGTTCGCCCGCTCGGTCACCGGCACCGAAGCGGACGTGCTGCGCGCCGCCCTGACCGACGAGGGCACGGAGCGGTAGGGGCGACGCCGTGGCTCATCCCCTGCACTTCGCCGCCTCGATGCTGGCCTGCTGGCTGATCGCCCAGGTGCTGGCCCGCGCGACCTGGACGTGGCGCAGCCCTCGGGTGGCGATCCTCTGCTGGCAGGCGATCGGCCTCGGGGTCGGTCTCTCCGCGATGGGCCTGCCGATCGCGCTCGGGCTCGCGCCGTACCAGCGGGGCACCGGAAGCGCCCTGCTCGCGCTCGCGAACGACCTGTGGCACAGCACCCTGCCGGCGGGCCTCGGTGCCGCGCACCTGGGGCTGGTCGGCGTCGGGCTCGGCATCGGTGCGGTGCTGCTGACCACGACGGTACGCAGCATCCACGGCACGGTACGCGCCCAGCGCCGGCACCGGGACCTGCTCACGCTGGTGGCCCGGCGGGATCCCACCGTGCCCGGCGCGCTGGTGCTCGACCACCCGGGCGCGGCCGCGTACTGCCTGCCGGGGGTGAAGCCCCGGGTGGTGGTCAGCGCCGGCACGCTCAGCCTGCTCGACCGGGCCGAGTTGGCGGCGGTGCTGAGCCACGAGCGGGCGCACGCCCAGGAACGGCACGATCTGGTGCTGCTGCCGTTCACCGCGCTCTGCCGGGCACTGCCCTGGCTCCGCTGGGTCCGCGAGGCGCACGAGCGGGTCTCCCTGCTGGTCGAGATGCGCGCCGACGACAAGGCCCGCGAGCTGCACGCCGAGGCCCCGCTGGCCGGTGCGCTGCGCCGGTTCGCCGCCGCCGGCAACCGGATCACCCCGGCGGGCGCGCTCGGCCTGGGCGACCGGGACCTGGACGTACGGGTGCAGCGGCTGCTGGTCGCCGAACGCCCGCCCCGGCTGCTCGGCGCCGTCGCCCTTACCGTGACCACGACCGTGGCCGCCCTGCCCGTCTCGCTCTTCCTGAGCTGACCCTGAGCTGATCCGGAAGCTGACCCCTGAGCTGATCCGCGCCATCGCGCGGGACCGCCCGGCCGGGCGCACATAGGTAGCGTCTCTACGTGTAGCCTCGCTACCATCATCGGTCCCCGTCCCAGGAGAGCCGACACATGGACACCCTGCTCCTCGCCCGCCTGCAGTTCGCCGCCACCGCCTCGGTCCACTTCCTCTTCGTGGCCGTCACGCTCGGCCTGGTCACGCTGCTGGTCGGGTTGCAGACCGCCTGGGTGATCACCGGCAACCCGCGCTGGGAGCGGCTGACCCGGTTCTGGGGCCAGCTCTACGTGATCAACTACGTGCTCGGGATCGCCACCGGCATCGTGATGGAGTTCCAGTTCGGACTGAACTGGAGCGGGTTGTCGCGCTACGTCGGCAACGTCTTCGGCGCCCCGCTGGCGATCGAGACCCTGGTCGCCTTCTTCCTCGAATCGACCTTCCTCGGCATGTGGATCTTCGGGTGGCACCGGCTGCGCCGGGGCGTACACCTCGCGCTGCTCTACGGCGTCGCGCTGACCGCGTACGCCTCGGCGTTCTGGATCATGGTGGCCAACTCCTGGCTACAGAACCCGGTCGGCTACGAGGTACGCGACGGCGTCGCCCACCTGACCGAATTCCCGGCGCTGCTGAGCAACCCCGCGCTGGGCATGGCGTTCGGGCACGTGGTGTCGGCGGCCCTGCTCACCGGCGGCCTGCTGATGGCCGCGATCAGCGCCTGGCACCTGAACCGCCGCACCACCGACTACGCGCTGTTCCGCACCTCGCTGCGGATCGGGCTGGTCACCGCCGCGCTGGCGATCACCCTCGTGCAGGGGTTCGGCTTCGCCCAGTTCGGGCCGGTCGGCGCCGTGCAGCCCACCAAGTTCGGCGGCAACCCGGCGGCCGATGCCCTGGTCGCCGACTGGACCGCCCGCTACGGTCCCGGCGACTACCTGCCCCCGGTGCTGTCCAACGTCGGGCTCGGCTTCATGATCCTCATCGGTTTCGGCCTCGGCCTGCTCTGGCTGCTCGTCCCGCTGCTCCGGCGGGACTGGATCATCCGGCTCCGGTTCCCGCTCTGGCTGCTGATGCTCACCCTGCCGCTGCCGTTCGTGGCCCTGATCCTCGGCTGGATCGCCCGCGAGGTCGGCCGTCACCCCTGGGTGGCGTACGGGCTACTGCCGGTGGAGCAGGCGGTCTCGCCGATCAGCCCCTGGTTGATGGCGACCTCGCTGACCGGCTTCACCCTGCTGCTCGGCACGCTCGCCGTCACCAACTGGGTGCTGCTGGCCCGGCACGCCGCCCGGGGCGCCGCCGATCCCACCCTCGGCCGCCCGCCGGCCCAGCCGCCGGCCGACGACCCCCGCCCCGAGCCCGCCTTCGTCTGAGGAGCCGTGATGGAACTCGCCTGGTACGCCCTGCTGGGCCTCTTCTTCGCCGGTTACCTGGTGCTCGGCGGCTACGACTACGGCGTCGGCCTGCTGCTCGCCCGGGGCGCCGACGCACCCCGCCGGCGCGCCGCCCTCAACGCGGTCGGGCCGTTCTTCCTCGGCAACGAGGTGTGGCTGGTGGCCGCCGTCGGCATCCTGTTCGGCGCGTTCCCGGTGCTGGAGGGGGAACTGCTCGCCGGCAGCTACCCGGCCGTGGCCACCGCGCTGACCGGCGTGATCCTGGTGACCGCCGGGGTGCAGCTGCGCAGCCGTCCCAGCAGTCGGAGCGCCCGCGCCGGGTGGGACCGGGTGATCGTGGTCGGCAGCCTGCTCGCCGCGCTCGGCTGGGGCGTGGTGCTCGCCGGGCTGTTGCAGGGCGTACCGCTGCGCGCCGACGGGCACGTCGCCGGGGTGACCCACCTGTTCACCCCGTTCGCGGCCGCCACCGGGCTGGCCCTGGTCGCCCTGGTCGCGGCGCACGGTGCGACCTTCCTCACGCTCCGGCTGCCCGCCGCCGAGGGCGACCGGCTCCGGCCGTTGGCCCGCCGGCTGCTGCTCACCGCGATCACCGCGGTCGGCGCGGCCACCATCGTCGGCCTGCTCTCCGACCGGGTACGCGCCGCCGCGCAGCGCCCGTCACTCGGCGTACTGCTGGGAATGCTCGTGGTGGTGGCCCTGTTGGCCGCGCGGGCGGCGCTCGGGCGGCGGCGATCCGGCGTGGCCTTCGCCGCCACCGCGGCGGCGCTTGCCCTGCCTGTGCTGCTGGTCGGGGCGACTCTCTGGCCCTACGTGCTGGTGTCGACCGTCGATCCGGCGGCGTCGCTGAGCGTCGCCGACGCGGCGGCGAGCGCACCAACCCTGCGCCTGCTGGGCTGGCTGGCGGTGCCACTCCTGCCGGCCCTACTAGGCTTCCAGGCGATGTGCTGGTGGATTTTCCGGGGACGGACCGACGGCGGGGCACCGGTGTACTGGTGAACCGCCGCCCCTTCGACCCGCGGCTGCTGCGCCGGGTTCCTGCTGCCCGGCGCGACCTTGCCCTGCTCGCGTTCCTCGGCGTGCTCGCCGCCGGGCTCGTCGTGGCGCAGGCCACCGCCCTGGCCCTGCTGCTGGCCACGGCGTTCACCGGGCAGCTGGACCGGCCCGCGTTGGCCGGTTTCGTGGCCGCCGTCGCGGCCCGCTCGCTGGTGGTCTGGGCGCAGGGTGCCGTGTCGGCGCGGGTGGCCGCCACGGTCAAGGCGGCGCTGCGGGCGGACCTGCTCGGCGCGGTCGCCCGGCACGGCCCCGGCTGGGTCGCCGGGCAGCGGGCCGGGCAGTTGGCCACACTCGCCGGTCGCGGGCTGGACGCGCTGGACGCCTACTTCACCGGCTACCTGCCGCAGCTCGTGCTGAGCGTCACCGTGCCCGTCGCGGTGCTGGGCCGGGTCTTCCTCGCCGACTGGAGTTCGGCGGTGATCATCGCGCTGACGCTGCCACTCATCCCGATCTTCGGTGCGCTGCTCGGTTGGCAGGCCCAGGCCGCCACCGAACGCCAGTGGCGGCGGCTGTCGCTGCTCGGCGGGCACTTCCTGGACATGGTGGCCGGGCTGCCTACGCTGCGCGCGTTCGGCCGCGCCCGAGCACAGACCGAAGCGGTGCGACGGATGGCCGACGGCCACCGGGTCGCCACCATGAAAACCCTGCGGATCGCCTTCCTCTCCGCGCTGGTGCTGGAACTCGTGGCCACCCTGTCGGTGGCGCTGGTCGCGGTCCCGGTCGGTATCCGGCTGCTCGGCGGCGGGCTGGCCCTGCAGACCGCGCTGCTGGTGCTGCTGCTCACCCCGGAGGCGTACCTCCCCCTGCGGGCGGCCGGCAGCCGGTTCCACGCCAGCATGGAGGGGCTCACCGCGCTCGACGAGGCGCTCACCCTCTCCGGCTCGGCGCCACCGGCAGCGCCGCACCGCGCCGCCGTGCGACTTGACGGCCGCGACGAGATCCGCTTCGAGTCGGTGACCGTCGCGTACGAGCGCACCACGGCGCTGCGGGACGTCTCGCTGACCATCCGGCCCGGTGAACGGATCGCGATCATCGGGCCGAGCGGTGCCGGCAAGAGCACCCTGCTCGGCCTGCTGCTCGGCTTCGTGAGCCCGACCGCCGGGCGGGTCACCGTCGGTGGGGTCGACCTGGCCCACGCCGATCTCGACGGCTGGCGCCGGCAGCTGGCCTGGGTACCGCAGCGGGCCCACCTGTTCGCTGCGTCGCTGGCCGACAACATCCGGCTCGGCGCCCCCGACGCCCCTCCGGTCGCCCTCGCCGCCGCCGTCAATGCCGCCGCGCTCGACGACGTGGTCGACGCCCTGCCCGACGGGCTGGACACCCGGCTCGGCGAACGGGGCCACGGCCTGTCCAGCGGGCAACGGCAGCGGGTGGCGCTGGCCCGGGCGTTCCTGCGGGACGCGCCGGTGGTGCTGCTCGACGAGCCGACCGCGCGACTCGACGCCGCCGCCGAGGCCGCGGTGCTGTCGGCCACCCGCCGGCTGGTCGCCGGCCGCACCGCGCTGCTGGTCGCCCACCGACCCGCGCTGCTGACCGACGCCGATCGCATCCTGCGGGTCGAGGACGGCCGGGTCACCGAGCTGACCCCAGCGCCGGCCGGGGAGGCGCGATGAGACACCCTTCGTCGGCCACGGGCGCCGGCCTCGCACCCGAGCTGACCGTGCTGCGGCTGGCCCGGCCGTACCTGAGGCGCCTGGTCGGCGCCGGCCTGCTCGCCGCGGCCACCGAGTTCGCCGGGCTGGCCCTGATGGCCACCGCGACGTGGCTGCTGATGACGGCGGCCGGTCAGCCCCCGTTGGACCGGCTCACCGTGGCGATCGTCGCGGTGCGCGCGCTGGCCGTCGGTCGGGGCGTGCTGCGCTACACCGAACGCCTCGCCGGGCACGACGCGGTGCTGCGCCTGGTCACCGACGTCCGGGCGCGGGTCTTCGGCACCCTGGCCGCCCGGCGCGGTGCCCCGCCTCGCAGCGGGGACGCGCTGAGCCGGCTGGTCTCCGACGTGGAGGCGGTGCAGGATCTGCTGCTGCGGGTGCTCGTCCCGGCCACCGCGGCCGGTCTGGTGGGCCTGCTGGCCGTCGGCCTGACCGCGCTCGTGTCGCCGCCCGCCGCGCTCGTGCTGGCCGCCGGGCTGCTGGTGGCCGGCCTGGTCCTGCCGGCGCTGGCCACCCTGCTGACCCGACGGGCCGCCGCCGAGGTGGCGCCGCTGCGGGGCGCGCTCGCCACCGACGCGGTCGATCTGACCCACGGCGCCGCCGACCTGGCCGCCTTCGGCGCCACCCGGGACGCGCTGGACGCGGCCGGGCATCGCGCCCGGCGGCTGGCCCGGCTGGAACGGCGGCTCGCCGCGCTCGGCTTCGCCGTCGACGCCGCCGGGGTGCTGGTGGCCGGGCTCACCGCCGGCGCGGTGGTGCTCGTCGCGCTGGGCGCCGGCGTGGACGGGGTGCTGGTCGGCGTCCTGGCGGTCGGCACGCTGGCGGCGGTGGAGATCGCCCTGGCGCTGGTCGGCGCCGCCCGGCAGTGGACCGGGCTGCGTTCCGGCCTGGCGCGGATCGCCCAGCTCCTGGAGGCCGCCCCGGGCCCCGGGCCCGCAGCCGACCGCGCCGCGCCCGCCCGGCCCGCCGACCCGGCCGAGGGCGCGGCGACCGCCGGGCCGCGCGAGGCGGCCGTCGCGCCGGCCGTACGGTTCGACGGGGTGACCGTCCGCTACCGGCCCGGCGCCCCCGCCGCGCTCGACGGGTTCGACCTCGACCTGCCGCCGGGTAGCCGGACGGCGGTCGTCGGCCCGAGCGGGGCGGGCAAGAGCACGTTGGCCGCCGTCCTGACCGGCGCGGTACGCCCCGACCATGGCCGGGTCACCCTGAGCGGGCGGGACGTGTCGGCGTATCCACCCGACGAACTGCCCGGGCTGGTCGGTGGGCTGCTCGCCGAGGCGTACGTCTTTCACGCCACGGTGCGGGAGAATGTGCTGCTCGGCCGCCCGGGTGCGGACGAGGGGGCGCTGGCCGCCGCGACCACCGCGGCCGGGCTGACGGACTGGGTCCGGGCCCAGCCGGACGGCTGGGACACGGTGGTCGGCGAGGAGGGCGGGCAGCTCTCCGGCGGTCAGCGGCAGCGGCTCGCGCTCGCCCGCGCCCTGCTCGCCGCGCCCGGGGTGCTGGTGCTCGACGAGCCGACCGAGGGTCTCGACCCGGTCGCGGCCGACGAGGTGCTCGCCGCCACGCTGGCCGCGACCCCCGCCTGGCACTCGGTACTGCTGATCACCCATCGACTCAGCGGCCTCGCCGCGCTCGACGAGATCCTGGTGCTGGACGCCGGCCGGGTCGTCCAGCGCGGCCGGCATACGGAGTTGGTCTCGACGCCGGGCTGGTACCGCGAGCAGTGGGTGCTGCAGCAGGCCGCCGAGCACGGCTACCTCGCCCTGTCTCCCTGACCCCTCGGGGGCGGCTCCGGGATGTCCCCGACGCCGGGGCACCGCCGCGCATGGCAGGGTGGGGGCATGCCGGTCGGGGATGACGTGTTGGTCGAGGAGCACCTGCGGCAACTCGCCGGTCGGCTCCGTGGGCCGCGCCGGCTGCGCGCCGACCTGATGACCGAGGCACGGCACGGGCTGCTCGACGCCGTCGAGGCGTACCGGGACAGCGGCCTGCCCGCCCGCGAGGCGTCCCGGCAGGCGGTCGCCGAGTTCGGTACGCCGGACCAGCTCGCCCCGGCTTACCAGGCCGAGTTGGCGGTGGCGGCGCTGCGCGGGCTGTCGCTGCGGGTGGGCGCCTTCGCCGCGGCCGCCTCCGTGGCCGGCGATCTGACCTGGCGCGGATCGACGTGGAGTGCCGGTCCCCGACCGCCGGACGGCTACCTGCTGTTGTCGCAGTCGGTGGAGTGGATCTGGGCCGGTGCGTTCCTGCTCGGCCTGGCCGGGCTGCTGCTCGTGACGGCCACCGCGCGCTCGGCCAGCCCCGCGTTGACCGGCCTGGCACGCACGGTGGGCACCGCGCTGACCGGTGCCGCCGTCCTGGGCGCGCTGGCCGGCGCGGGGCTGTTCACCTGGTCGTTCCTGCTCTGGGACGCGGCTCTCACCTGGCCGCCGATGGTCATCGGCATGGTCGCCGCCACCGCCGCCCACGTCTGGGTGGGGCGGGCCGCCCGCGTCTGGCTGCTGGCGACCCGCTGAGGGGTCAGCCGGCCGTCGTGGGCGTGGCGCCCGGGTCCAGGAAGCGCCCGACCGTCGCGCTGAACTCACGCCACCCCGACCGCTGGTCGGCCAGCGCGCGCCGGCCCGCGTCGGTGAGTTCGTACGTCCGCCGTTCCCGGCCGTTGACGGTGCTCCAGGCGCTGGCCACGTGGCCGGCCCGCTCCAGTCGCCGCAGCGCCGGGTAGACCGTGCCGGTGGGCAGATCGAGCCGGCCGTCGCTGCGCGCCCGCAGTGCCTCGATGATGGCGTAGCCGTGCTGGGCGCCCCGTTCCAGCACGGCCAGGAGCAGGGCGTCGAGGTGTCCGTGCAGCGCCTGGGCGTTCATACGTAGAGACGCTACTTGTTGTCCGGGTGGTGGCGCCACCGGGGTGCGGCCACCGGTTACCCAGCGCAGCCAACTAGGGTATGTGCCCAGAGTCACTCACCGGCATCAACGCCGGCGGGTGGTAGCCCGACGCACCCGGAGGTCACCGTGGCCCGCCAGTCGCCCCAACGGCCGGACGCCGACGAGCCCGAGCTCGATGACACGACCGGCCTCGCCGAGCCGGATGCCGACGCACCGGACGCCGACGAGCCGGACGCCGTCGCGCCGGCCGACGCGGACCGCGCGCTCTGGGATGAGCTGCGGATCGACCCGGTGGAGATCGCCCTGCCGGCCGGCACCGGCTTCACCCTGCGGGCGTACCGGCCGGCCAGCGAACTGACCCCGACCGACGTGGCCGAACGCGACGCCGATGATCCGTTCCTCGCCCGCCGGCAGGTCGTGGAGACCGAGGAGGACGACGAGGGTGACGTCGTCATCCTCGACGAGGACCTGGCCCGGGAGTTCGCCGAGAGCGACGACGAGGAGAAGCGCGCCGCGCGCGGCGACGCCGCCGGCGACGACGATGCCGACGAGAAGGACGCCGACGAGTCCGCCGACGACAAGGACGGCGACGAGGAGGTGCCCGTCTTCCTGAGCCACCGGGGTCGGCTGCTGCTGTTCAAGACGCCCGAATCCCTGGTCAGTTTCGTCCGGTCCGGCGCGCCCAACGATCTGTCCCAGCTGGACAGTTGGAATGAACTGTCCGAACGGGTGGAACCCGCCGACATCGCGCCCCGGGACGAGGACGTCTACGAACTCGATCTCGTCGTGGAGAATCTTCGCGGCGGCCACGACACCTGGGATCCGACACTGCTCATCGAGGCCGGTGAGGTCGCCCGCGACCTCTCGTACGCGTTGCAGCTGCCTGCGGTGCTGGACATGCTCTCCAGCGGCTCCAGTCTCGACGACCTGGACGAGGCGCTGCGCGCCTCGGTCAACGGCGGAATCGGCGGCTTCATGGGGCGGCGTAGGCTGAAAAAAATTGGGGCACAAACCGCAAGTCTGGGCTGGCGGACCATTGTCGGAAAGATCTCTGCGGTCGTGGACTGGCGCGACTGACCCGTACCAGGGAGCATCAGTCTCTGGCAGAGAAAGCCCTGTGTCCCGGGAGGAGGACGACGCCGTGGCGCTCGTGCGCGTGTACTGCGGTCTGGCCTCGGCGGACCCGGCCGACCGACCGGTTTCGGCCGGGTCGGCGCTGACGTCCGCGGTGGTCGACGACGCAGGCCGTCTGCTGCATGTCTGCGAGATCGGCGACGACCCTGCGGGCTACGCCCGGCTGGTCACGCTGCTCGTGGAGCGCTCAGGCGGGCCGAGCGGTGCGGCGATAGCCGCCGACAGCGACGACCACACCGTCACCTCGCTGCTGAGCGCCGCCGGCCGTCCGCTGGCGATCGCCGACGACGACTCGGTCGACGACTTCGCCGAGCGGTTCGCCGACGACGACTCGCTGGAGGAGATGCAGTCACCGCCGGCCGTCCGGCGGGCCATCGGCCTGGCGCGTTCCCTGCAGGCGGGTGCGCTGTCGGCCGTGACCCTGCCGGCCCCCCGCGACCTCGCCGGCTACAAGCAGGTGCTCGCCGCGCACGCCGCGCTGGCCAGCGGGCGGCACTCCGCGGCGGTCGCCCTGCGTGAGGTGCTGCGCGAGCTCTACCCGGCCGCGTTGCGCGCCTACCCCGATCCCGCCGAGTCGATCCCGCTGGCCGTGCTGGACGCCCTGCCCGAGCCGAGCATGCTCACCGACGCGGCCGGCCGTGGCCGTGACGCGGCGGTGACCGCCGACGCCGTCGCCGCGCAGCTCGCCGCGGAGGGTGCGGGCAACGCGGAGGCGATCGACGAGGCGGTCACCGCGCTGCGGGTCGCCATCACCGAGACGCCACGCCGGGCCACGGTCAACCGTGCCCTCACCTCCGCCGCCGCCGAGACCATCCGGCAGGCGGTCGCCTCCGTCCGGGCCTGCGACGCCGGCTGCGACGCCCTGGTCGGCGCGCTGCGCGCCCGCACCGCCGGGCCGACGCAGGCGTCCGGCCGGCGGGCCGCGGCACGACGCGGCGAGCAGGTCGGCGAGCTGTCGGCCGCCGTCGCCGGCACGGGTGCCGGCCTGCGTGCGGTACGCCCCGGCGGCACCGAGCCATCCGTCGGGCGGCGCAGCCGACCGGAACCGATGCCGGGCAACGCCCCGCCGCCGTCGCCGCGCCCACTCGGGCCACCGCCGGTGGCTCCCTCCCCGGTTGCCCCGCCACCCGTCGCGCCCTCGCCGATGGCACCGGCCGCCGTGGCCGGCCCGCCCCGGTCGGCGTCGCCGGCCCGCGCCGAGCCACTTCCGTCGCGGATCGACGGGCCGACCAACCGGCCGATCTCCGCGCCGCCCCCGCCGCCGCCCGGGATCACCCCGATCGCGCCGGCACAGCGTGGGGCGATCCCGCCCGCCGAGGCGGGTGAGCCGTTCCGGCCGACCCTCACCACGGCGGCGATCAACAGTGCGCGGGCCGAGCGCCAGCGCACCGTGATCCCGCCCCGGCCGAAGACCAACGGCGCGCCCCCGGCCCCGAGCGGCGGCTTCAGCGCCACCGACCTCAGCGTTCCGGTGCCGACGCCCCGACCGGAGCAGGAGACGCCTCCCCCGGGCTCCCGGTCGAACTGGCCGCTGGTCAACAACCCGGCGAACCCGGCCGACACGTCCGCGCGCAACCCCGTCGTCGGCTCGTACGACGACCGGGGCCGGCGCAGCGCCCCCGAGGCTCCCCAGGAGCCCGGTGCCGACCGCCGGGTGACCCCGCCGTGGCTCGCGGACGACCTGCCGCCGGAGCCACCGGTGCTGCGGCTGGTCGAGCCGCCGCCACTGGCCGACCGGGCGTTGCGCAACGGCGCCGAGGCGCAGCCGGAGAACCCACCGCTGCGGCTCGTCGACCGGGCCGGCCCGGAGCGCGGAAACCGGTCGGCCGAGCGCCTGGACCTCCCACCGGCGCGCCGACCGGAGCCCCCGGTCGAGCACCGACCGCCGCCGGTCTCCGACGAGGGCGACGGCGATCTGCTGATCTTCGCCCAGGCCAGGTCCGCCTGGTTCGTCGGTCACGGCGAGGAAGCCGACCTGGACTGGTCGACCACCGCCGACAGCGGGTGGCAGGCCGCCGAGCAGGCCGCCCGCCCCGCGGTGGGCGCCGACACCACGGCCGGGCTGCCCAAGCGCGTGCCGCAGGCCAACCTGGTGCCCGGGTCGCCGCTGCGCGAGGAGCGTCCGCTGCGGATCGTGCGCGACGCGGCCAGCCTTGCCGAGAACACCACCGGCTACTTCCGCGGCTGGCGCCGGGGGCAGGAGATCGGCGGGTTCGCGGTCGGCGGGCGACCGGGGCGGGAGGCCGCCGGCGGCTGGGACTTCAGCCGGGACACCGGTGACCGCGACGACGACCGGGAGTACGAGTACCGCTCCGCCGGCTTCCGCTCCTGACCTCTGCCACACGGCCTCCCACCTGCGTGTTCCTGCCCACACCCGGATAATTTGACGCCGGGTCGGCGGGGCCGGGAGCATACCCGCGGAACAGCCGGCGGCAGGTCGCCGGGCGGGAAGGCGAGTCATGGCGACACCGGTAACCGGCCCATCCGTGCTCACCCGACGCGGCGTACTGGCCGCGGCGGCGGGCACGCTACTGCTGGGCGCCTGCGGGCGCGAGGGCAGGCGCGAGGAGGCCGTGATCCGGCCGACCCCCGGGCACGAGCTGGTCGTCGGCGCCACGTTGGAGCTGAGCGGGCCCGGTGCGGCGCTGGGTGTCGCCCAGGAGCGGGCGCTGGCCATCAGCGCGGCGGCCCTCAACGACAAGGGCGTGCCGGTCGGCAACCTCCGCCGGAGGGTACGCCTGGAGGTGCTGGACAACGGCAGCGATCCCCAGCTCGCCGCCCGGCAGGCGACCGAGCTGGGCCGCCGCGACGACGTGCACGCCCTGCTCGGGGCAACGCTGGCGGAGACCTCGATGTCGGTCATCGGGGTGGCGCAGAAGCTACGGCTGCCGTTCGTGTCGCTGGCGTTCGGCGACTCCATCTCCGTACCGCTGGCCCAGCGGGCCTTCATCTACAAGGTCACCCCGGAGGCCGGCGACGTGGCTCGCCGGCTCGCCCAGCTGATCGACGCCGAAGGACTGCGCCGGGTGGTGCTGCTGGCCGAGAACGGGCTGCACGGCGACTCCGGCGTGCGGGCCATGACGGGCGCGCTGCGCACCGCCGGGGTCGACCTGGCCCGCACCGTACGGCTGCCGGCCTCGGACGAGGGCGTGGCCCGCGCCGCTGAACAGGCCGTGGCGGCCCGGGCCGAGGCCGTGGTGGTGTGGGCCACCGCGCCGAGCTCCGGTGCCGCCGCGAGGGCGCTACGCGGGGCCGGACACCGCGGCGAGCTGTTCTTCGACGCCGGGGCGGTGGCCGAGGAGACCCTGGAGAGCCACAACCTGCCCGCCGTCGAGGGTTCCTACGCGGTCCACCCGTCGTCGCTGGGCGGCTCCACGGTCGCCAACAGCAGCGCCGCCGGACGCGCCTACCGCGACCTCGTCTCGGCGTACATCCGCCAGCACGGCGCCTACCGCGGCTTCGCTCCGTACGCCTCGGACGCCCTGCTGCTCATCAGCACGGCGGCGCAGTTGGCCGACAGCGTGGACCGTGGCCGGCTGCGGGCGTACCTGCAGAACCAGGTCACCGACGGGATGGCGGGGATGTACTCGTTCACGCCCATCCGGCACAGCGGCATGGAGCGCCACTCCCTGGGCGTGTACCGCGTCGACAACGGCGCCTGGAACCGGCTGAGCTGACGCAGCCAACAGCGCCCGGTGGCGGCGGGGCCGTCACCGGGCGCTGGAACCGATCGTCAGGCGGGCGCGACGGCGCGCGAGCGACGCATCGTGAGCACGTACTCGACCAGCGAGATCAGTACGTGCTTCGTCGACTCCCGGTTCCGGGCGTCGCAGGCCACCACCGGCACGTCGCTGGAGATGGCAAGCGCATCCCGAACGTCCTGCGGGTCGTGGTACTGCATACCGTCGAAGCAGTTGATGGCCACCAGGTACGGCAGCCGCCGGTGCTCGAAGAAATCGATCGCCGCGAAACAGTCGGCCAGTCGACGGGTGTCCACCAGCACGACCGCACCGATCGCCCCCCGCACCAGTTCATCCCACATGAACCAGAAACGGGTCTGACCCGGCGTACCGAAGAGGTACAGGATCAGGTCACGATCGATCGAGATACGACCGAAGTCCATGGCCACCGTGGTCGTCGTCTTCCCCGGCACCTGCCGGGTGTCGTCGACGCCGACCCCGGCGGAAGTCATGATGGCCTCGGTGGTCAGCGGCGTGATCTCCGAGACCGAGCCGACCAGCGTCGTCTTACCGACGCCGAATCCACCGGCGATAACAATCTTCGCCGACGTCACGCGCCCGCTCGGGGTCGGCGGGCGGTGCGACATGTCAGAGCCTGCGAAGTCCACTCAGCACCCTCTCCAGCAGTTCAGTGCCCACCGCGTCGTCCGAGTCGTCCAGGATGGTCGGCTCGTGGACCGCGACCAGGCCGTCCGTCGCCATATCGGCGATGAGCACCCGGGCCACGCCGAGCGGAAGTTGCATTCGCGCCGCGATCTCGGCGAGCGACTGCACGCGTCCGTCACACAGCGCGGCGATGTACTGGTGCTCACGGCCTTGCCCACCATTGCCAGTGGCTGCGGCCCGACCGCGCACCGTCGTCTCGACCAGCGCCTCCAGGGCGATGTCGAGGCGGGGACGGGTACGACCTCGGGTCACGGCGTATGGACGGACCAACGCGCCGGTCGGCTCGTCACGATCGGCCATGTCGCCGCTCACCTCCTTCGTACCCGGCACCGGCTCGCACCGGTGCTACCCGTTGTATGCAATGTTGTCGCCCCGCCTGCCCCACCGGCCGGCGAGACGATCAGCCCATCATCCCCACGGCCGTACGCGGCTGCGGGGTCAGGGCGTCGCCCACCCGGTCCACCAGTAGAGCCATCTCGTAACCGACCTGTCCCACGTCGCAACTGCGGGCGGCAAGCACCGCGAACGACGAGCCGTCGGAAATCGACATCAGGAACAGGAAGCCATTGTCCATCTCGACCACGGTCTGCAGCACGGCGCCTCCCTCGAAACAGCGGGCCGCGCCCTGGGTCAGGCTGACCAGGCCGGAGGCGATCGCCGCCAGCTGGTCCGCCCGGTCCCGAGGAAGGTCTCGTGACGACGCCAGGAGCAGGCCGTCCGCGGAAACGGCGACCGCATGCGCGACACCGGGCACCCGATCGGCGAAGTTGGCCAGCAGCCAACCGAGATCCTGCGTACTAGTCATCCTTCTTGCTCCTTCTGCCCGCTCCCGGCCATCGGGCCTGAGCCAGACTGCGAGGATTGCTGCCCGCCCGGGGTTCCCTCCGGGCCGGTCGGGTTGCTGTCCGACGGGTGGCTACGCCCCCGCTGGACCCCCCGGTGGTAGGCGGAGAGCAGACCGCGCACCGATTCCGGGTTACGACGCTGTACCGAGGTGGTCGGCTTCTCCACCGCTCCCGGTACGAGCTGCGCCATCGGCGTACGCTTCGGCAGCCCGGTCTCCGTGGTGCCGCTGGGCGGCGCCTGGCTGGCCGCGGAGGCAGCCCGCCAGCCGTCGTCGGCCGCGGTCTGCCAGACGCTCTCCTGCGACGCCGAACGGTGCGGGGGCCGGTTCTCCTGCGGTGCCGGGCGGTGCGGGAGCCGGCTCTCGGCGGCGCCGGGACGGGGCCCGCCGCTCGCCGCCGCGCCGTTCCCGCCAGCGGCCGTCGGAGTCTGTGCCATCGGTACGTTACCTGTCGTCCCGGTGTGGTTCTGCTGGACGGATCGGCCCGCGACGTCGACCGTGGAGAGCTGCTGGGTGGCCGCACCGGCCGTGGCCGGCTGCCGAGCGCCCGCCGACTCCTCCGGACCCGGCCGGCGGGTGCGGAACCACGCCGACTCCAGCTCCCGGAAGATCGGCAGCTCCATCGTCTCGTCCGCGTACCGCTGCCGGTTCTGCGCCTGGGGCGGCGTCGGCGCGGTCGGCTGGGGCGCCGAGACCGGCCGCGCGGCCGGTGCCTGACGCTGCACCCGGGGCAGTTCGGTGGTCATGTCCAGCGCGGCGGCCAGCCGCTCGGGCACGGGCGGGGCGGCCGGTTCCCCGGCCACCGGCGGCCAGGCCGGCGGCATCGGGGCGCCACCCGGGGCGGGCGCCGCCGAGACGGGCCGCTGCGGCAGCGGGCTGCCGGGCGGCGTCGACACCGGCGAACTGGAGACCGGAGCGGACGACACGGGCTGACCGGAGACCGGCGCCGCCGACACCGGCGGGGCGGAGTACGGCGTGCCGGACACGGGCGGCGACGAGACCGGGGGCATCGCCGGCGGAGCGTACGCCCCGGCCTCGGGGCTGCTCGGCAGCTGGCGAGGAATGGTCGGCTGCTGGCCGGTGACGCCCGGCTCGTCGGTGGACCGGCGCTGTGGCAGCGGGTCGACCGAGTGGCCGTTCGACGTACGCGGAGGGAAGTTGTTGCCCCCCGTGGTGCCGCTGGCACCGGTGAGGTCCGACCAGGCGGGCAGGTTGCCCGCACTCCCCACGGTGGCCGGCGTGCCGGAGCCGTTGCGGCTGGCCGGGTCGAAGGGGCGGCCGCCGAGGGTCACCTGGTTGCCCGAGCCACCGGGCGGACGCGTGGCCGGGGCCGATGGTGCGGACGCACCGTTGCCGAGCGCGGGCAGCGCGCCGAACGCCGGGTTCGGCCCGGACGGGGGACCGGCAGCGGCGGGCAGCGCGGCGGCCGGCAGCCCTCGACCGGACAGTGCCCGGGGCACCAGCACGGTGGGCGGCAGCGTGCAGTCGGCGACGGTGCCGCGGTCGCTGCCGGGACGCAGCTCGACCTTGACGCCGTGCCGGGACGCCAGGCGGGCGACCACGACCAGGCCCATCATCCGGGAGACGGCCACGTCCACCTGCGGCGGCGTGGCCAGCCGCTCGTTGAGGTCGGCCAGCTGCTCGCCGCTGATGCCGATGCCCCGGTCCTCCACGTACAGCGAGGCACGGTCGCCGACCCGGCGGGCCTCGACCAGCACCTGCGAGTCCGGTGGCGAGAACGCGGTGGCGTTGTCGAACAGCTCGGCGACGAGGTGGACCAGGTCGTTGACGGCGTGCGCGGCGACCTCGATGTCCCGGTCGATCACCCCGAACTCGATCCGGGTGTAGTGCTCGACCTCGGACTGCGCGGCGCGCAGCACGTCGATCAGCGCGGCCGGCTCCCGCTGCACACGGGTCGAGTCGGCACCGGCGAGGACCAGGAGGTTCTCGTCGTTGCGGCGCATCCGGGTGGCCAGGTGGTCCAGCTGGAACAGCTCGGCCAGCCGGTCCGGGTCCTCCTCGCCGCGCTCCAGCCGGTCGAGGTGGCCGATCAGCCGGTCGACCAGGATCTGGGACCGGCGGGCCAGATTGACGAACATCGTCGCGACGGACGCCCGCAGCGCGGCCTGCTCGGCGGCGGTACGGACCGCTTCCAGGTGGACCGCGTTGAACGCCTCGGTCACCTGGCCGAACTCGTCCTTGCTCCGCACCGGCAGCGGCTCGGCGATCTGGTTGGCCAGCTGCACCGGGGAGAGCTGCCCGGTGACCTGCGGGTCGCGCAGCCGGGCCACTGCCTGGGGCAGCCCGTACTGGGCGATGGAGAGCGCGCCCTGGCGAAGCTCACGCAGCGAACGGGCCATCGAGCGGGCCACCAGGAACGCCAGGAAGATCGCCAGCAGCAGCATCGTGAGCAGCAGGCCGGTCTCCAGGAACACCTGGCGCTGCACGTCGGAGCGGAGTTCGCCGGCCTGGGTCACCACGTCGGAGTCGAACTTCTGCTCGACCGAGCGGATCAGCTTGCCGTTGGCGACCAGCGCAGCGTCCCACTGCTCCGGGGTGAAGGAGACGCCGGCGAGGTTCTGGGAGTTGTCCGCGTTGACCTGGCTGATGTAGATCGTCGCCTGCCGGCGGTCGCCGCCGCCGATGGTCTGGGCGTGGAACTCCTCCTCCTCCTCGGTGGCGACCGCGCTGAAGCTCTGCTGCGCCTGCAGCTGTCCGGTCTCGCTGGAGATGTAGTCCGTCCGCAGGGTCGCGCTCATGCCGCCCGCGTCCAGCGCACGGTGCACCACCACCCGGCGGATGGAGAGCCACTCCTTCTCCCGGGCCACGGCGGCGGCGGCCCGCATCCGGTCGCTCAGGTCGTTGTCACCGGCCAGCTGGCTGGCCGAATCCCGGACGGTGAGCAGCTGGTTGATCAGCTCGTCGTAGGACTGGAGGGCGTCGGTGACCCGGAACTTGCCGTTGAGCACCTGACTGCGGGCGCCCGGCAGGTCACCGAGGCGCTCGTCGATCTGGGCGAGCAGCCCCTGCAGGCTGACGGGCAGGTCGGCGAGGTCGGCCCGCTGCCGCGAGTAGGGGCCCTTGGCCTCGTCCACGCGCGACGAGGTGTCGCTGTAGACCGCGGTTGCCTTCTTCTTCGCCTCCGACTCGGCCTGACCCGCCTGCTGCGGCTCCACGCTGAGCAGAAGCACGGCGGCGGTCCGCTCGTCCTGTAGACCGTCCACCAGCTCGCCGGAGTGGCCGATCAGCTCGGCGAGGTCGCCGGCCCGGTTGGCGTCGTTCAAGGCGCCCAAGTGGTCGACCAGACCGCTTGTGCCCACGACGACCGTGGCGATGGTCGGCACGATCATGATGAGACCGAGCTTGGACCAGATCGGCATGTCGCGGAGCCGACCTGCCGGCCGGCGTAGACGCGACAGGAGGGAACCTGCCGTCTTCGGCCGTTTGCTCACGTCACCGCCCTCGTGATTGCAGCGTCCGCGTTGCCCCCCGGACAACGCCCAGCAGCCGACCCGGCGGGTCGGACCATCCGAGATTCCATCACGCCGCTCCGGAAAGAGAAAGCCCAGGTTGGCCGCAGCCGGAGGTGTGATGAGATGTTGATGCAATTTGATCGCGGTCCGTCTGTCCGGAGTCACTTAAAGTAATGAAGAATCCGCACCATGTCGTCCTGCTGGCGGGCCCGTCCGGCTCCGGAAAATCGTATATAGCGCAGCAAACAGGGCTGCCAGTGCTCTGTTTGGACCATTTCTACAAGGACGGCGATGACCCAACGTTACCGCGACGGAACGGTCAGATCGATTGGGAGTCGCCCGCCTCGTGGGACGCCGAGGCGGCCGTCGAGGTCATCGGCGAGCTGGCCCGGCACGGCCGGGCAGACGTTCCGGTCTATGCGATCAACGAGGACCGGCGGGTGGCCACTCGGAGCTTCGAGCTGGCCAGTTCGCCACTTTTCGTGGCCGAAGGGATATTCGCCGCCGAGATCGTCGGGGAGTGCCGGCGACGCGGCCTGCTCGCCGGGGCGTACGCCCTGCGCCGGCCGCGCAGCGCCACCTTCCTCCGCCGGCTGGCCCGGGACCTCACCGAGCAACGCAAGGGCCCACACGTGCTGCTGCTGCGGGGCGTGGCGCTGCTGCGCGCCGAGCCGGCGGTGCTGCGCCGGCAGACCGGGCTCGGCGCGGAGGCCGCCCGCGGCCGGGACGTCCTGCGCCGGGTGGCCGGCCTGCTCGCCGCCGACCGCGCGCCGGTGGAGCGCTGAGCCGGTGGAGCGCCCGCCCGATCAGGCCAGCAGCTTCGCGTACGCCGGCTTGATCACCTCGTCGATGATCCGCAGCCGCTCGTCGAACGGGATGAAGGCGGACTTCATCGCGTTGATCGTGAGCCACTGGAGTTCGCGCCAGCCGTAGCCGAACGCGTCGACCAGCAGCGCCATCTCCCGGGACATCGACGTACCACTCATCAACCGGTTGTCGGTGTTGACGGTGACCCGGAACCGCAGGTCCCGCAGGAGCCCGATCGGGTGTGCCGCGATCGACGGCGCGGCGCCGGTCTGCACGTTCGACGACGGGCACAGCTCCAGCGGGATCCGCTTGTCCCGCACGTACGCCGCCAGCCGGCCGAGCCTCGGCTCGGGGCCGGGAGTGATGTCGTCGACGATGCGGACGCCATGGCCGAGACGATCCGCCCCGCACCACTGGATCGCCTGCCAGATGGAGGGCAACCCGAACGCCTCACCGGCGTGGATGGTGAAGTGGAAGTTCTCCCGCTGGAGATATTCGAAGGCGTCCAGGTGACGGGTGGGCGGGAAGCCCGCCTCCGCGCCGGCGATGTCGAAGCCGACCACGCCGTGGTCGCGGTGTCGGACGGCCAGCTCGGCGATCTCCTGCGAGCGGGCGGCGTGCCGCATCGCGGTGAGCAGGGTGCCGACCCGGATCGGCGTACCGGCCTCGGCGGCCAGCGCGCTGCCCTCGACGAAGCCGGCCAGCACCGCCTCGACCACCTCGTCGAGGGTCAGATCCCGCTCCAGGTGCTGCTCCGGCGCGAACCGCACCTCGGCGTAGACCACCCCGTCGGCGGCCAGGTCGAGGGCGCACTCCCGCGCCACCCGGCGCAGCGCGGGACCGGTCTGCATCACGGCCACGGTGTGCGCGAAGGTCTCCAGATAGCGCTCCAACGAGCCCGAGTTCGCCGCCGCCACGAACCAGCGCCCCAGCTCGGCCGGGTCGGTGGCGGGCAGTTCGTGGCCGACCTGCGCGGCCAGATCCACGATCGTCGCGGGCCGCAGGCCGCCGTCCAGATGGTCGTGCAGCAGGGCCTTCGGCGCCCTGACGATGTCCTCGTAGCGAATGTTCGCACTGAGCCCGGTGGTTCGCTCGCTCATGCCGGCACTGCGCTTCGCCGCGTGCCGGCATGAGGCACCTTCGCACTGAGCCTGATGATTCGCTCGCTGCGCTCGCTCATGCACAGACCCTAGTCCGCGCTGGTGGGCCGCCGGCCGGTGACCCGGCCGGTCACCGGCACTAAACTCGATGCGTGACGCGATCGGCAGGCGGGCTGGATCCTCGCGTCGTCGACCGGCTGCGCTGCCCCGTCTGCGGTGAGCCGCTCGCCGAGGCCGTCACCGGCGCCTCCCGGGCGTTGCGCTGCCCCCGCGGGCACAGCTTCGACATCGCCCGGCAGGGCTACGTGAACCTGCTCGCCGGCCGCGCCCCGCACGGCGGCGACACCGCCGAGATGGTCGCCGCCCGGGCGGACTTCCTGGCCGCCGGGCACTACGACGTCATCTCCGCCGCCCTCGCGGAGGCCGCCCGCCCCGTCGTTCCCCCGGCCGGCGACGGCGCGTACCCGCTGGTCGTCGACGCCGGGGCGGGCACCGGCCGGCACCTGGCGGCGGTGCTGGCGGCGCTGCCGCAGGCGGCCGGCCTCGCCCTGGACGTGTCCAAGCCGGCGCTGCGCCGGGCCGCGCGGGCACACCCCCGCGTCACCGCCGCGCTGGCCGACACCTGGCGGCGGCTGCCGCTGGCGGACGCCGCCACGGCGGTGCTGCTGAACGTCTTCGCACCCCGCAACGGCGCCGAGTTCCACCGGGTGCTCGACCCGGCGGGGCGGCTGCTGGTGGTGACCCCCGACGCCGACCACCTCACCGAACTCGTCGACTCGCTCGGCCTGCTGCGGGTCGACCCGGCCAAGGCCGAACGGGTCGCGGCCAGCCTCGGCGGGCACTTCACCGAGGAGTCGGCCGCCGTGCACCGGCGGCAGCTGAGCCTGACCGGCCCGGAGGTGAGCACGCTGGTGGGCATGGGCCCCAGCGCCTGGCACACCGACCCGGCGGGGTTGGCCGCGCGGATCACCGCCCTCGGCGAGCCGGTCCGGGTGACCGTGGCCGTCCGGCTCGGCGTCCACCGGCCACGCTGACGGCCAGGGGCTTCGGACACGGGCCCTACGTGGAGAGGTCGACCTCTTCCCAGCCGGGGGGCTCGTCGTGGTACGGCCCGCGCAGGATCACCGCCCATTCCAGCGCCCACCGCCGCTGACCGATGGCGTTGGCGTCCACCAGACCCGGCAGCGTCCGCCCGGCCCGGCTCACCTCCAGGTACGCCCAGTCCAGGCAGTAGTGCAGGTCGAGCAGGGCGGCCGCGTCGGCCGGGTGCTGCGGCGCGGCGAGGATCCGGGAGCGCCACCGCCGGAAGGTCTCCCCCTCGGCGATGTTCGGCAGCCGCTCCACCAGCCGGTCATCGGTCGGCATGGTGGGGTCGAGCTGCTTGGTCAGGCCGAGCACCCAGGCCAGCGAGAACAACGCGTCATGGTGCAGGACGAAGGAGCGGTGGTCGCCCTTGGCCCCGGTGACGAACTGGAACTCCGGAGGGGTGACCATCTCCACCAGATGCGAGGCGAGCAGCCAGCTCATCGCGGCCTGGGGCGGCATGCCGAAACAGCGGGCCAGGATCAGGTGCAACACCGCGATCCGCGCCTCGATCTCCGCGGTCGGTCGCAGCTCGATGTCGTCGCCCGGCTCCCAGACCAGCGGGAACTGCGGCGGCGGGAGCGGCAGCCGCAGCCGGGACAGCTCCTCCAGGCTCGCCTCACGCACCTCACGGGGGTCAGGGGCAGGCACGATCACGGCAACATCCCTGTCTGCTCACGGCGTCAAGGCGCCGACCGTCCCCCCTGGCCTGCGAGAATAGCGGCCCTTACGCTCCGACACCATGGGATCGGGCCATAGTTTCGTCACTCGACGCGTTCGATCACCAGCGGCGTCGGTGCGGGTGGTCGCGCGGCCACGGTCACCGCCCGCGCGGCCTCCGCCAGCGCCGCCGGGATCCGCTCCGCCTGCTCGGCCCGTAGTTCGTAGAGGGGCTCCCCGGCCCGCACCGGGTCGCCGGGGCGCTTGTGCAGCAGCACCCCCGCCGGCACGCTGACCGGGTCCTCCTTGCGGGCGCGGCCCGCGCCGAGTCGCCACGCGGCCACCCCCATGGCGTACGCGTCGACCGCCGCGACGTAACCGTCCGTGTCGGCGCGGACGACCTCGACCTCGACCGCCTCGGGCATCGGCGCGTCCGGGTCGCCACCCTGGGCCCGGATCATCGACCGCCAGACGTCCATCGCGCGCCCGTCGTGCAGCGCGGCGGCGGGGTCGGCGTCGGGCAGCCCGGCCGCGTCCAGCATCTCCCGGGCCAGCGCCAGGGTCAGCTCCACCACATCGGCGGGGCCGCCGCCGGCGAGCACCTCGACGGACTCGGTGACCTCGATCCCGTTGCCGATGGCCCGCCCGAGCGGGGTGGACATGTCGGTGAGCAGGGCGACGGTCCGCACGCCGTGCGCACGGCCCAGCTCCACCATGGTCCGGGCCAGGTCCCGGGCGTCGTCGACCGACTTCATGAACGCACCGGAGCCGACCTTCACGTCCAGCACCAGCGCGCCGGTCCCCTCGGCGATCTTCTTGCTCATGATCGAGCTGGCGATCAGCGGGATGGCCTCGACGGTGCCGGTCACGTCGCGCAGCGCGTACAGCTTGCGGTCGGCCGGGGCCAGCCCGGACCCGGCGGCGCAGATCACCGCGCCGACGTCGCGCAGCTGGGCGGTGAACTCCTCGTTGCTCAGCGCCGCCCGCCAGCCCGGGATCGACTCCAGCTTGTCCAGCGTGCCGCCGGTGTGCCCGAGCCCGCGCCCGGACAGCTGCGGTACCGCCGCCCCGCAGGCCGCCACCAGCGGGGTGAGCGGCAAGGTGATCTTGTCACCGACCCCGCCGGTGGAATGCTTGTCGGCGGTCGGCCGGGCCACCGACGACAGGTCGAGTCGCTCGCCACTGGCGATCATCGCGGCCGTCCAGCGGGCGATCTCCGGGCCGGTCATCCCGTTGAGCAGGATCGCCATGGCCAGCGCCGACATCTGCTCATCGGCCACCACCCCCCGGGTGTACGCGTCGACCACCCAGTCGATCTGCGCGTCCGACAACACCCCCCCGTCCCGCTTGACCCGGATCACGTCAACAGCAGCAAACCCACTCATCCCTGTTTCCCATCGATATCCGCGCCTGCACGAGACCCACCCCGACCGCACTCACGCACCGACGACCGCAGTCGCTGATTGACGGCCCTTCCGTAACGGACGCACGGTCCATGACCACGACGGGTCGGGGCCGACCGTGCCCGGCGGAGGGATCAAGCCTGACCGCCCGGAGCCGGGCACGGTCGGCCCCGACCTCAAGCGCAACTAAAGCAAAGATCAAGACCAACGAACCGGGATCTCCTGCGGCGGCTCGCCCTCCCCCGCCCAGAAGATCGTGCCGGACGCGTCGACCAC
This sequence comes from Micromonospora sp. WMMD1082, assembly GCF_029626175.1. Classification (NCBI taxonomy): domain Bacteria; kingdom Bacillati; phylum Actinomycetota; class Actinomycetes; order Micromonosporales; family Micromonosporaceae; genus Micromonospora; species Micromonospora sp. WMMD1082. Next base: position 1,209,641 of record NZ_JARUBM010000002.1, read on the forward strand.
CACCACCCGGGGCGTACGCGCCAACCCCCAGGTGATCGCCTCGGCCGGGTCGTCCCAGCTCGGCCCCTCCTCCAGCACGCCGGTCTCGGCGTCGGCGTCGTCCCCGGCGGACCGCTCCCAGTAGGCCGTCCAGACCTGCTGTCCGGCCGACAGGTCGGGGTGCACGAAGACGCTGCCCCGGCCGCGCCAGGCGGCCAGCCGGTCCGGCACCACCGGCACCGGCCGCTCGCCGGTGACCGCCTCGATGTCGGCCACGTCGAAGGCGTGCGGCAGCAGCTCGGCCATCCGCAGTGGGTCGCCCTTGGACTCGACCAGGCATTCCGGCCCGCCCTGCTCCCAGAGCAGTTGCCGGCAGCGTCCGCACGGCATCAGCGGCTCGCCGGTGGCGTCGACGCAGGACAGCGCGACGATCCGGCCCCCGCCGGTGGCGTGCAGCGAGGAGACGACCCCGCACTCGGCGCAGAGCACCACGCCGTACGCGGCGTTCTCGACGTTGCAGCCGACCACGATCCGGCCGTCGTCGACGAGCGCCGCCGCCCCCACCGGGAACTTCGAGTACGGCACGTACGCGTGCCGCATCACCTCGATCGCGGCGGTCCGCAGCCGCTCCCAGTCGATCTCACTCATCCCGACATTGTGCCGCATGCCCGCTGACCAGCTTCGACGCGGCGCCACCCACGGCAGCCGCGCCCAAGATCCGCACAGTTTCAGGGATGTTGCTGCCTCAACTCCGGCTGAGGATTTAACTCGTGGGTTGGGGGTGGTGGAGGTGGCGTGTGGTTCGTTCGGTGTGTTGGCGTGACGTGGGGCGGCCACCGCCTGATCATCGGGATCGACCAAGATCTTCGATGTGGGGCGGTGGCCGTGGCTGTCATTGTGGGTCATGCGGGTGTGGGTGGGGAAGCAACCGGGGGTGAGCGTCACCGGTTGGTGGAGTTCCGTCAGGGTTGGTATCAGTGTTTGACGCGGTGGGCGGACACGTTGTTCGAGGTGACGGATGCGGTGTTGACCACGCCGGGTTCGTTGGCGTCGTTGCCGTATCTGACGTTGGAGCCGGCGCTGCGTCGGGGGTGGGGCAGTGTGTACGCGTCGTTGTCGAGGGGGCGGGTGGACGTCGCGGCGGTGCGTGATCTGCTGATCGGTGCTCTGCCGGGGTGGTGGCCGGTGTTCGCGGTGGATGTGACGGCGTGGCCGCGTCCGGAGGCGGGGTGTTCGCCGCGGCGGGGGATGTGTCGGGTGCCTGATCCGGGTGGCGATCGGCGGGGGCGGGTGGTGCCGGGGTGGGCGTATCAGTGGGTTTGTCAGGTGTCCGCGACGCCGGATTCCTGGACGGCGCCGGTCGATGTCGTGCGGGTGGACCCTGAGGACAACGCCACCGAGGTGGCGTGTGGCCAGATGAGCGCTGTGGTGCGGGGCTTGGCCCGCCGGCGGCCGGGTGTGGTGCCGGTGTTCTGCCTGGACGCCGGTTACTGCCCGATCACCGCGACAGCTCGGGTGGCGTCCGATCCCCACGCCCCTGCCCGGATCATCGGACGCATCCGCCGGGACCGGGTCTTCTACGCCGACCCGCCGGCCAAGACCCCCGGCAGTCCCGGCCGACCCAAACAGCATGGCGATCGATTCGCCTGCGCTGACCCCACGACCTGGCCGGACCCCACCCACGAGATGCACACCGTCGATGACACCCACGGCCCGATCCACGTCCAAGCATGGACCGGGCTGCACCCCAAACCCGGCCCCCGACGCCGGTGGGCAGCGAAGAACACCAAGGGTCTGGCCGCCCCGATCATCCGCGGCACCGTCGTACGGATCAGCCTGCCCCGAACCGTCGAGGCCAGCACCCCACAAACCCTGTGGCTGTGGACCGCCGGCCCCGACCCGATCGATCTTGACCTGATCTGGCGGGCCTACCTACGCCGATTCGCCATCGAACACACCAACCGGTTCATCAAACAACACCTCGCCTGGACCACCCCAGCAGTGCGTCATCCCAGCCAAGCAGACCTGTGGACCTGGATCGTCGCGGCGGCACACACCCAACTCCGCCTCGCCCGAACCCTGATCACCGACCAACGCCTGCCCTGGGAACGACCCCTGACCACCACCACCCTGACTCCCTACCGGGTCCGACGAGGTTTCCGCAGCCTGCACCCACACCTACCCACACCAGCCAAGCCGCCGAAACCCTCCCGACCAGGACCAGGACGACCAAGAGGCAGCCGCAACCAGCAACCAACCCCACGCCACAAAACGATCATCAAGCGACGCAGACGCACGAAGCGTTAAATCGCCAACTCCGGCCGAGGCAGCAGTATCAGGGAAGTTGCGTGGATCATGAACAACGGCCGGGAGATTTGTCACCGTAGCGGTCAGCCCTTGATGTACGGCTTGCCGTCGGCGGCCGGCGCCCGGACCCGACCGACCAACCCGGCCACCGCCAGGATCGTCGCCAGATACGGCAGCATGGCGAGGAACTGGCCGGGAATCACGCTGTTGATCGCGCCCAGGTAGGTGGCCAGCTGGTCGGCGAAGCCGAAGAAGAGCGCGGCGAGCAGCGCCCCGGTCGGGCTCCACCGGCCGAAGATCAGGGCGGCCAGGGCGATGAAGCCCTTGCCACCGATCATGTTCTTGGTGAACGAGAAGAGCGCCAGCGTGTACGACGCACCGCCGATGCCGGCGACCGCACCCGCCAGGATCACGTTGCGGTAGCGCAGCCCGAGCACCTTCACGCCCAGGGTGTCCGCCGCCGTCGGGTGCTCACCGACCGAGCGGGTCCGCAGGCCCCAGCGGGTGCGGAACAGCGCGATGTGGATCACGAGCACCAGCAGCAGGGCGAGATAGAGGAAGATGTTGCCCCGGAACAGCGCCGGCCCGAGCACCGGGATGTCCGACAGCAGCGGGATCTCCCAGTTGCTGAAGCGCGGGGCGCTGTTGTAGCGCGCGGCGTCGGTCTGCATCAACCGCTCGTAGAGGAAGCCGGTGATGCCGACTGCCAGCAGGTTGAGCACGATGCCCATGACCACCTGGTCGACCAGGTAGCGGATGCTGAACACGGCCAGCAGCAGCGAGATGAACGACCCGCCGATCGCGGCGGCGATCAGACCCACCCAGACGCTGCCGGAGATGCTGCCGAACAGCGCGCCGCTGAAGGCGCCCATCAGCAACTGCCCCTCGATGGCGACGTTGACCACGCCGGAACGCTCGCAGAGCACCCCGGCCAGCGAGCCGAAGATCAGCGGCAGGGCGAGCAGGAAGGTGCCCCGCACGATGTTGACCAGCGGCATGAAGTTCTGCCCGGTCGGCGCGGCGGAGACCTGCCAGCAGAGGAAGGACAGCACGAAGGCGACCAGGCCGACGGCGAGCACCGGGATGAACCAGCGCTTCGGCAGGCCGGCGAGCATCGCCGCGCCGGCGGCGACCGTGACCAAACCGAAGACGATCGCCCCGACCGTGCCGTTGACCTCCAGCGCGGCACCGGCGGCGTCCTCGCTGAGCGTGAAGCGGGCCTGCTCGCCGGTGGCGAGCGCGCCGAACAGCACCGTGGCCAGCAGGCCGAGGGCCAGCAGCACCAGGCCGACCTTGCGGGTACGGGTCCAGAAGCCCTCGTCGACCGGCGCGACCGCGACGTCGGGAACAGCCATGGTGGACATGCCTCACCAGCCCTTCGCGAGGCTCGTCTGCAGCCGGGCGGCCCGCGCGGCCCGGAGCTGGAAGATCGCCTTCACCAGGGCCGGCGCGGCGATGAAGATGACGATCAGCGCCTGGAGCACGGTGACCAGCTCCAGCGAGATCCCCGAGTACGACTGCATCCGGTTGCCGCCGGCCTGCAGCGCCCCGAAGAGCAGCGCGGCGGACGCCACGCCCCACGGTTTCACCCGGCCCAGCAGGGCGACGAGGATGCCGTCGAAGCCGATCTGCGCCACCACCAACGGGGTCAGTGCGGCGGCGGTGGTGCCGAGCACCATCTGCGAACCGCCGAGCCCGGCCAGCGCCCCGGCGAAGACCATGATCAGCACGTACGTCCGGGTGACGCTGATGCCGGCGGTGCGGGAGGCGTCCGGGTTGGCGCCCACCGCCCGCAGCTCGAAGCCGAGCGTGGAGCGGTTGAGCAGCCAGGCGACCGCCCAGGTGGCCAGTACGGCCAGGATGATGCCGGCGTGGGCCCGCAGCCCGTCGCCGAACAGCCGCGGCAACTGGGCGGAGGCGTCCACCGGCCGGCTGATGGCGTCGGTGCGGTTCGGGTCCCGCACGCCGTTCTGCACGATCAGCCAGGTCAGGAAGTAGACCGCGACATAGTTGAGCATGATCGTGTTGATCACCTCGTGCGCGCCGGTCCGCGCCTTCAGGATGCCCGGGATGAAGCCCCAGATGGCACCGCCGAGCGCGCCGGCCAGGATCGCGACCAGCAGGTGCAGCCCGGGCGGCAGAGGCAGCAGGAAGCCGGCCAGGGCGGCCAGGATGACGCCCATCGTCGCCTGCCCCTGCGCGCCGATGTTGAACAGGCCGCCCCGGAAGGCCAGCGCCACGGACAGGCCGGTGAAGACCAGCGGCGCGGTGTAGGTGAGGGTCTCCGAGATCGGGCTGAGCGCCGCGTTGACGGTGGTCGCGGCCGGGTCGAAGACGGAACCCTTGAACAGGTTCGCGTACGCCTCGCTGACCAGCGTCCAACTGGCGTTGACCGCGTCCGACGGGCGGGCCGTAATGTAGGAGTAGGTGGCCAGCACGTCCGGGTCGGAGACGATCATCAGGACGGCACCGACGATCATCGCCAGCACCAGCGAGAGCAGGGTCACCGTGAACGTGTTGGCGGCCCAGAGGTTCTCCAGGAAGAGCCGCCCCAGAGTGGGACGTTGCTCCGGCCCGCCGGGCGTGGCCGACGGGCCGGACGCGCTGGCCGGCTCGGCGCGTTCGGTGTTGCCGAGCGCGGTCCGGGCGGCCTGCTCCTCACTCGCCGGTTCCTTGTCCGGGGAACTCGGCTGGGGGTTGTCGGTCATGCCTTCTCGTCCTCGCTACCGTCCGGGGAGCCATCCATCACGTCCGGGGTGATGCCCGCCATCAGCAGCCCGATCTCCTCGCGGGGGGTGTCCGGGCCCACCACGCCGATGATCCGTCCCCGGTACATCACCGCGATCCGGTCGGCCAGCCCGATCACCTCGTCGAGTTCGCTGGAGACCACCAGTACGGCGGTGCCGATGTCGCGCTCCCGGATGACCCGGCTGTGGATGAACTCGATCGAGCCGACGTCCACGCCCCGGGTGGGTTGGGCGGCGATGAAGAGCTTCAGCGGCCGGGACAGTTCCCGGGCCACGATCACCTTCTGCTGGTTGCCGCCGGAGAGGGTGCCGACCGGCGCCTGCGCCGAGGAGGTGCGGACGTCGAACTGCTCGATCCGCTCCCGCGCCGACCTGGTGATCTCGTCGGGTCGCAGCGACAGACCCCGACCGAACGGTGGCCGGTCGTACATGTCCAGCACCAGGTTCTCCGCGACGGAGAACTCCTTGACCAGGCCGTCGACGCTGCGGTCCTCCGGCACGTAGCCGACGCCCGCCCGGAGCACCCGCTTGGTCGACCAGCCCTCGACCCGCTGGCCGGCGATGGTGACCGTGCCGGCGAGCACCGGGCGCAGCCCCATGATCGCCTCGATCAGTTCGGTCTGGCCGTTGCCCTGCACGCCCGCGACGCCGAGCACTTCACCCGCGCGTACGGTCAGGTCGACGCCGTCCACGGCGCGGATCTGCCGGTCGTCGTCGACCACCAGGTCGGTGACCTCCAGGACGGGCTCGCTCGGCGTGGCCGGCGCCTTGTCCACGGTGAGCCGGACGGTGCGGCCGACCATCAGCGCGGCCAGTTCGTCGCGGCTGGCCTCGGGCGATGCGGCGCCCACGGTCCTGCCGCGCCGGATCACGGTGATCCGGTCGGCGATCGCCTTGACCTCGCCCAGCTTGTGGGTGATGAAGACGATCGACTTGCCGGCGGCCTTGAGCGACCGCATCACGGCGAGCAGTTCCTCGGTCTCCTGCGGGGTGAGCACGGCGGTGGGCTCGTCCAGGATGAGCAGGTCGACGTCGCGGGTGAGCGCCTTGACGATCTCCACCCGCTGCTGGACACCGACCGGCAGGTCCTCGATCACCGCGTCCGGGTCGACCCGGAGGTTGTACCGCTGGGAGACCTCGGCGACCTCGCGCCGGGCGCGGCGCCGGTCGAGGAATCCGGCGATGCCGCCGCGCACCTGCTCGGCGCCGAGCATGATGTTTTCGGTGACGCTGAAGACCGGCACGAGCATGAAGTGCTGGTGCACCATGCCGATGCCGGCCGCGATCGCGTCGGCGGGGCCGCGCAGCTTCAGCGGCTTCCCGTCGACCAGGATCTCGCCCTCGTCGGGCTGGTAGAGCCCGTACAGCACGTTCATCAGGGTCGACTTGCCGGCACCGTTCTCGCCAAGCAGGGCGTGGATCTCTCCAGGCTCCACCGTCAGGTCGATGTGGTCGTTGGCGACCAGATCACCGAACCGTTTGGTGATGCCGCGCAGTTCGAGTCTCAGCGCAACCTCCTGGAGTGCGAAGCGATGGTGCAGCGTAGCTGCCGGCGAGCGGGGCACGGCGTCGGCCGG